>CAWGPB010000017.1:0-95267 GCA_963824335.1 uncultured Actinomycetota bacterium | reverse complement strand
ACGTGCTGGCCGACCTGGCCGTCGAGGCCGAGGCCGCCACCATGGTCGCGATGCGGATGGCCGGCGCCACCGACAGCGCGGTCCGCGGCGACGAGACCGAGACCCTGCTGCGTCGGATCGGCTTGGCCGCCAGCAAGTATTGGGTGTGCAAGCGGGCGACACCGCATGCCGCCGAAGCCATGGAATGCCTGGGCGGCAACGGCTATGTCGAGGAGTCTGGCATGCCGCGGCTGTACCGCGAGGCTCCGCTGATGGGCATCTGGGAAGGCTCCGGCAACGTCAGCGCGCTGGACACGTTGCGCGCCATGGCAACTCGTCCGGAATGCATCGAGGTGCTGTTCGACGAGCTCGGCAAGAGCACCGGCCAGGATGTCCGGTTGGATCGCCACGTCGAGCAACTGCGTCCGCAGCTCGGCGACCTGGAGACCATTCAGTACCGGGCCCGCAAGGTCGCCGAAGACATCTGCCTGGCGCTGCAGGGCTCGCTGCTGGTGCGGCACGGACATCCGGCCGTCGCCGAGGCGTTCCTGGCCACCCGACTGGAGGGCCAGTGGGGCGGGGCATTCGGAACGATGCCCGCCGGGTTGGATCTCGCGCCGATCATCGAGCGTGCTCTAGTAAAGGGATGACACACGCCATCAGGCCGGTCGACTTCGACAACCTGAAGACGATGACCTATGAGGTCACCGATCGGGTTGCGCGAATCACCTTCAACCGGCCCGACAAGGGCAACGCGATCATCGCCGACACTCCGCTGGAACTCTCGGCTCTGGTGGAGCGAGCCGATCTGGATCCCAGCGTGCACGTCATCCTGGTCTCGGGTCGCGGCGAGGGCTTCTGCGCGGGTTTCGATCTGAGCGCCTACGCCGACCGCACCGGCTCGGCGGGCGGCACCGGCGCGTATCACGGCACCTCGCTGGACGGTAAAACCCAGGCGGTCAACCACTTACCGAACCAGCCGTGGGATCCGATGATCGACTACCAGATGATGAGTCGCTTCGTGCGCGGCTTCTCCAGCCTGCTGTACGCGGACAAGCCGACCGTGGTCAAGATCCACGGCTACTGCGTGGCCGGTGGCACCGACATCGCTCTGCACGCCGACCAGGTGATCGCCGCGGCTGACGCCAAGATCGGCTATCCGCCAACCCGCGTCTGGGGCGTGCCGGCGGCCGGCATGTGGGCGCACCGGCTGGGCGACCAGCGCGCCAAACGCCTTCTGCTGACCGGTGATTGCATCACCGGCGCCCAAGCGGCCGAGTGGGGTCTGGCGGTCGAGGCGCCGGACCCGAAAGACCTCGACGAGCGCACCGAGCGCCTGGTGGAGCGGATCGCCGCCGTCCCGGTCAACCAGCTGATCATGGTCAAACTCGCGCTCAATTCCGCTCTGCTGCAACAGGGTGTGGCCACCAGCAGGATGGTCAGCACGGTGTTCGACGGGGTCGCGCGGCACACGCCCGAGGGCCACGCATTCGTCGCCGACGCGGTCGAGCACGGCTTCCGCGACGCGGTCAAGCATCGCGACGAGCCGTTCGGTGATTACGGCCGGCGAGCTTCGCAGGTCTAGCTCCATGCCAAAGTCGCTGGCCCGCATGACCGCTCGGTCGGTGGTGCTGAGCGTGATGCTCGGCGCCCATCCGGCGTGGGCCAGCGCCGCCGAATTGATCCGGCTCACCGGAGACTTCGACATCAAAGAGGCCACGCTGCGCGTTGCGCTGACCCGGATGGTCAGCGCCGGCGACCTGGTCCGCTCCGCCGACGGCTACCGGCTTTCCGACCGACTGCTGGCTCGTCAGCGCCGGCAGGACGACTCCATGCGGCCCGAACTGCGGCCCTGGCATGGAAGCTGGACGACGTTGATCGTCACCAGCGTCGGCACCGATGCCCGCACCCGTGCGGCATTGCGAACCACGCTGCACCACAAGCGTTTCGGTGAGCTCCGAGAAGGCGTGTGGATGCGGCCGGACAATCTCGAGCTCGACCTGGACGCCGATGTCCGCGTCCCGGGTGCGGATCGTGCCGGCCCGCGACGACGAGCCCGCCGAGCTTGGCCGGCCAGCTGTGGGATCTGCCGTCGTGGGCGCGCACCGGTGAACGGCTACTTGCCGACATGGCCGACGCAGCCGATGTGCCCGGGCGATTCGTCGCGGCCGCTGCGATGGTGCGTCACCTGCTGACCGATCCGGTGCTGCCCGACGAACTGCTGCCCGCGCACTGGCCGGGCGCGCGGCTGCGCGCCGCCTACAACGACTTCGCCGCCGAGTTGCTCGAGCGGCGCGACGATATCCGATTAGTGGAGGCGACATGAGCGATCCGGTACGCGTAGAACGCCATGGCCCGGTGACCACCGTCATTCTCAACCGGCCCGAGGCGCGCAACGCGGTCAACGGCCCGACCGCGGCAGGGCTGTTCGAGGCGTTCGACGAATTCGACCGCGACGACTCCGCGTCGGTGGCGGTGCTCTGGGGTGATCACGGAACCTTCTGCGCCGGAGCGGATTTGAAGGCGTTCGGCACGCCGCATGCCAACGCGGTGCACCGCACCGGTCCCGGACCGATGGGGCCGAGCCGGATGGTGTTGTCGAAACCGGTGATCGCCGCGGTCAGCGGCTACGCGGTCGCGGGGGGTTTGGAGCTCGCGCTGTGGTGCGATCTGCGGGTCGCCGAAGAAGATGCCGTGTTCGGGGTGTTCTGCCGCCGCTGGGGGGTGCCGCTGATCGACGGTGGCACGATCCGGCTGCCTCGACTGATCGGGCAGAGCCGGGCGATGGACATGATCCTCACCGGCCGCGCGGTCGACGCCGGTGAGGCGCTGGCGATCGGGCTGGCCAATCGTGTGGTGCCCAAAGGGCAGGCGCGCGAAGCCGCCGAGCAGCTGGCCGCCGAATTGGCCGCGCTGCCTCAGCAGTGCATGAGATCGGATCGACTCTCGGCGTTGCATCAGTGGGGGCTGCCCGAAGCCGAGGCGCTGGACTACGAATTCGCCAGCATCTCGCGGGTGGCCGCCGAAGCGAACGAAGGCGCGGGGCGGTTCGCCGCCGGCGCCGGTCGTCACGGCGCGCCGCTCAGTAATTCGGCAGCGTGAACGATCGCGCGACCGCCAGCGACTGCCGGGCGACCAACTTGCTGACCAACGGGATGCGGAGCATCCGCAGAGCGACGTTGCGTAGCGGGGCGAGACGGCCCGAGGCGAAGCGCTCGGCTTTCAGCGCGTCGACGGCGCTCTTCTGGCACCGCGCGACGTAGGGCTCCATCAGCCGCTGATATCGGTCGAACGCCGAGGCGTAATCGCCACCAGCCGTGTGTAATTCGTGCGCCAGCAGGTACGCGCCGACCATCGCGAGGGTGGTGCCCATGCCCGACCGGGGTGACGCGCACCATGCCGCATCGCCGGTCAGGCAGACCCGTCCGCGCGCATAGGAATCCAGATGGACCTGGGCGATCGAATCGAAGTACACCTCCGGAGCTTCGGCGAGGCCGGTGAGCAGTCGCGGAACTTCCCATCCCATCCCGGCGTAGCGCTGCGCGAACAGTCGCTTGTTGCCTTCGGTGTCGCGATAGTCGAATTCCAGCCGCGGGTCGGTGAGGAAGAAGCTGGCTCGTGCCGGTTTGTCGGGATCGATGCCCTGCAGCGCCACGGTTCGGCCCGCGTCGATGTACGCCATACCGCAATGGTCGAGCCGCAAACGGTTTTCGACGTCGAAGAAGCCGAAACACTGACCCAACTGTGTGACGTAGCGCTGTTCGGGTCCGAACACGAGTCGGCGTAGTGCCGGAATGCAGGCCGTCGGCGCCGATGACGAGATCGTAGCTGGCTGCGGATCCGTCGCTGAAGGTCACGTTGACCTGCCGGCCGTCGTCGTCGAGTGCGCTGATCCGCACGCCGAAGCGGTAACTGACGTCGTCGCGGACGGCTTCATAGAGGATGCGGGTCAACGTTCCCCAGTGAATCTCGACCTCGCCGCTGACCACTTCGGCGGGCAAACGCCCGATTTCTCTGCCCCGGCCGTCGACGAGTGCGAGCGAGCCCATGCTGGTGGCTCCCGCTTTCACCTTGTCGAGCAGGCCCATCTTCTCGAGCACCGTGAGCGCGGGACCGCGGAAGTCGACGGCCTGCCCGCCGGTGCGTAATTCGCTGAGCCTGCTCGATGATCGTCACGTCGTGGCCGTGCCTGGTGAGCCAGAAGGCCAGGCTCGGCCCGGCGATACCGCCGCCGCTGATCAGAATGTGAAAGGCATTGCTGCTGAAGGCTAACCGGCCTTGTTGATGGTGTTGCCGCTACCGAGGTTCTCGACTTTGGGCTCACCGCTTTTGTAGCTGATGGTGTTGTTGAACCCGACGACGTTGAGTTGCTTGTCGATTTTGTCGATGGTGATCTTGTTGTCCGCGCCGCCGATGCTCACCGTCCCGCAGGAGCCCTTGACCGTCAGCGTGTTGTTCGACCCGCCGACGTTGAGCGACTTGCCGTCACCGCAATCGAGAGTGGTTGTGGTGCACAGTGATCCGTAGTTGATCGTGTTCCCGATGTCGAACTGGGCGCCGGTGCTGGTCGTCGACGGTGCCGGCGTCGACGAGCTGGGGGAGCCGCTCGACGGAACCGTGCCATTGTTGTTGCTCTGTCCGCAGCCGGCCACCCCGAACACCGCTGCCGCGGTGAGTGTCAGACCGGCTGTCACGCCCAGACAACGAGAGTTGTTCGCGCGCATGTGGCTAGCTCCCCACGTGACTGACGCGATTGACCATGCCGAGTTCGCGACCGCGGTCCCACACGAACGGCTCGCCGTTCTTGTAGAAGACCGACTCGTTGGAGCCGTAGACGGTGATGTCGTGGATGACGTTGTCCGCGACGATGGTGTGACCCGAGCCCATCACCGTCACGGCCCAACACGTACCCAGCGCGTTGACGGTGTTCCTGGTGCCGTCGACCAACAGCGTCGCGCCGTTGCAGTCGATGGTCTGCTCGACACCCATGCCGGTGATGTGGGTGTCACCGTTCTTGGCATGCCCGCTCGGTGCGCCGGCGGGAGCGTGAATGCGATCACGATTGCACTGGCCGCCACAGCCCGGCAGGGGGTCGACCAATACATCGCGGGTTCCTCTCGCCACAGCGCGCGATCTGCTCGGAAAGAGCCTTGCACAGAGCTCCGGAAAGAGCGTACGTGCTGGTGTGACCGGCAGACTAGAGTTCGTCGTTCCAGCGACCCGCAACTAGAGTCCGTCGTTAACGCAACCGAAGGGTGACCGCCATGCCAGCTGAGCCGGAGTCACCGGCCGGTCGGTCGGGCGCCGCGGCGAGATCCGCGACCCGTGGGGCCCGACTGAGCCGCGAGATCATCGTCAACGCCGCACTCACCTTCCTGGATCGCGAGGGTTGGGACGCCCTGACCATCAACGCCCTGGCGACGCAGCTGGGAACCAAAGGCCCATCGCTGTACAACCACGTCATCAGCCTGGAGGACCTGCGCCGCACGGTGCGAATCCGGGTCATCGACGACATCATCACCATGCTCAACCGGGTTGGCGAGGGACGCACGCGTGACGACGCCGTGCTGGTGATGGCCAGCGCATACCGCAGCTACGCCCACCACCACCCCGGCCGGTACTCGGCCTTCACCCGGATGCCGCTGGGCGTCGGCGACGACCCGGAGTACACCGCCGCTACGCGGGGTGCTGCGGCGCCGGTGATCGCGGTGTTGACGTCCTACGGGCTCGACCTCGAGCAGGCTTTCTATGCGGCACTGGAGTTCTGGTCGGCGATGCACGGTTTTGTGCTTGCTGGAAATGACGGGCGTGATGGACGACATCGACACCGATGCGGTGTTCTCGGACATGGTGCTGCGGCTGGCGGCGGGCATGGCGCTGCGCAGCGGATCCGCCGCGCACGACGCTCCGTGACGTAGCCCGGTAGTGTGGTGCACTGGACGTCGATGTCGCCGCTTTGACCTGCCCGACTCGCGGCGGGTATTGTGGAGCCTCGTGCCTGGCGGTTTTAGGCGCTTCAGCTAAGACGCGCACGCCGGGCCAATTCGCATGCCAACCACGCAACGGATTGATTCTGCGGCGGGCGCCTGCGACACACCCGGACGCGGGGGACCGCCGAAGGACATAACTGCAGTACAGAGACTTAGACGCATCAGAATCAGACAGCAGCAAATGAACGAGAAGTAGAAAGCCGGTAGATGCCAACCATTCAGCAGCTGGTCCGCAAGGGTCGCCGCGACAAGGTCACCAAGGTCAAGACCGCGGCCCTCAAGGGCAGCCCGCAGCGCCGCGGGGTGTGCACCCGCGTGTACACCACGACTCCGAAGAAGCCGAACTCGGCGCTTCGTAAGGTCGCGCGCGTCAAGCTGACCACAGGGGTCGAGGTCACCGCCTACATCCCGGGCGAGGGTCACAACCTGCAGGAGCACTCGATGGTGCTGGTGCGTGGTGGTCGTGTGAAGGACCTGCCCGGTGTGCGATACAAGATCATCCGCGGCTCGCTGGACACCCAGGGTGTCAAGTCCCGCAAGCAGGCCCGCAGCCGCTACGGCGCCAAGAAGGAGAAGAGCTAATGCCGCGCAAGGGCCCCGCGCCGAAGCGGCCACTGGTCAACGACCCGGTCTACGGGTCGCAGCTGGTGACGCAGTTGGTCAACAAAGTTCTGCTGGACGGGAAGAAATCGCTGGCTGAGCGCATTGTTTATGGTGCGCTCGAGCAGGCCCGCGACAAGACCGGCACCGACCCGGTCATCACGCTCAAGCGCGCACTCGACAACGTCAAGCCGGCTCTCGAGGTCCGCAGCCGCCGCGTCGGTGGTGCGACCTACCAGGTGCCCGTCGAGGTGCGTCCCGAACGGTCGACGACGCTGGCACTGCGCTGGTTGGTCAGCTTCTCCAAGCAGCGCCGCGAGAAGACCATGGTCGAGCGGCTGGCCAACGAGCTGCTGGATGCCAGCAACGGTCTGGGCGCCGCCGTCAAGCGACGTGAGGACGTCCACAAGATGGCCGAGGCGAACCGGGCCTTCGCGCACTATCGCTGGTGAGACATCCGGCGATTGAGCCGGGTCGACGAAGAACAACAGCGAAATAACCGAGCAATCGAAAGAGTGGGAAGACTCCCGTGGCACAGAAGGACGTGCTGACCGACCTGACCAAGGTCCGCAACATCGGCATCATGGCGCACATCGACGCCGGTAAGACGACGACGACCGAGCGCATCCTCTACTACACCGGTATCAGCTACAAGATCGGTGAGGTGCACGACGGCGCCGCCACCATGGACTGGATGGAGCAGGAGCAGGAGCGGGGGATCACCATCACCTCCGCGGCAACCACCTGCTTCTGGAACGACAACCAGATCAACATCATCGACACCCCCGGGCACGTCGACTTCACCGTCGAGGTGGAGCGCAGCCTGCGCGTGCTGGACGGCGCCGTTGCGGTGTTCGACGGCAAGGAAGGCGTCGAGCCGCAGTCCGAGCAGGTCTGGCGGCAGGCCGACAAGTACGACGTCCCCCGCATCTGCTTCGTCAACAAGATGGACAAGATCGGCGCCGACTTCTACTTCTCGGTGAAGACGATGGAAGACCGCCTCGGCGCCAACGTCATCCCGATCCAGCTGCCCGTCGGCTCCGAGGGCGACTTCGAGGGCATCGTCGACCTGGTCGAGATGAAGGCCAAGGTATGGCGGGGCGAGACGAAGCTCGGCGAGACCTACGAGACCATCGACATTCCGGCCGAACTGCAAGAGAAGGCCGACGAGTACCGCAACAAGCTGCTCGAGGCCGTTGCCGAGACCGACGAAACGCTGCTGGAGAAGCACTTCGGCGGCGAGGAACTGACGGTCGACGAGATCAAGGGTGCCCTGCGCAAGCTCACCGTCAGCTCCGAGGCCTACCTGGTGCTGTGCGGTAGCGCGTTCAAGAACAAGGGCGTGCAGCCGATGCTCGACGCCGTGATCGACTACCTGCCGTCACCGCTGGACGTGCCGCCCGCCGTGGGCCACGCCCCCGGCAAGGAGGACGTCGAGGTCGTCCGTAAGCCGTCGACCGACGAGCCGTTCTCGGCGCTGGCGTTCAAGGTCGCCACCCACCCGTTCTTCGGCAAGCTGACCTACGTCCGGGTGTACTCGGGCAAGGTCGACTCCGGCAGCCAGGTCATCAACTCCACCAAGGGCAAGAAGGAGCGGCTGGGCAAGCTGTTCCAGATGCACGCCAACAAGGAGAACCCGGTGGAAACCGCTGCGGCGGGCCACATCTACGCGGTGATCGGGCTGAAGGACACCACCACCGGTGACACCCTGTGCGACCCGAACCACCAGGTCGTGCTGGAGTCGATGACCTTCCCGGACCCGGTCATCGAGGTTGCCATCGAGCCCAAGACCAAGAGCGACCAGGAGAAGCTGAGCCTTTCGATCCAGAAGCTCGCCGAGGAGGACCCGACCTTCAAGGTGCACCAGGACAACGAGACCGGCCAGACCGTCATCGGCGGCATGGGCGAGTTGCACCTGGACATCCTGGTGGACCGGATGCGTCGCGAGTTCAAGGTCGAGGCCAACGTCGGCAAGCCGCAGGTGGCCTACAAGGAGACCATCAAGCGCACGGTCGACAAGGTCGAGTTCACCCACAAGAAGCAGACCGGTGGCTCGGGCCAGTTCGCCAAGGTCCTCGTCAGCCTCGAGCCGTTCACCGGTGAGGACGGCGCGACCTACGAGTTCGAGAACAAGGTCACCGGTGGCCGCATCCCCCGGGAGTACATCCCGTCGGTGGACGCCGGTGCGCAGGACGCCATGCAGTACGGCGTGCTGGCCGGCTACCCGCTGGTGAACGTCAAGCTGACGCTGCTCGACGGCGCGTACCACGACGTCGACTCGTCAGAGATGGCATTCAAGATCGCCGGTTCTCAGGTGATGAAAAAGGCTGCGGCGCAGGCACAGCCGGTCATCCTGGAACCCATCATGGCCGTCGAGGTCACCACACCCGAGGACTACATGGGTGAAGTGATCGGCGACCTGAACTCCCGCCGTGGCCAGATTCAGGCCATGGAGGAACGCAGCGGCGCGCGCGTGGTCAGAGCCCACGTGCCGCTGTCGGAGATGTTCGGCTACGTCGGCGACCTGCGGTCGAAGACTCAGGGCCGGGCGAACTACTCCATGGTGTTCGACTCGTACGCCGAGGTTCCGGCGAACGTGTCGAAGGAGATCATCGCGAAGGCGACCGGCGAGTGAGCGGCCAAAGGCGACGGCGAGTGAGCGAAGCTCACGAGTGAGGAGCCGAGAAATGAGTCCGAAGGCGACGGCGAGTGAGCGAAGCTCACGAGCGAGGAGCCGAGAAATGAGTCCGAGAGCGACGGAGTAACCTTGCCCGGTCACAACCGCGGCACAACGGAAATAACAAAACTCCAACGAGCACCAACAGATCCAGTAACAAGCACCAACTAGTCCAGGAGGACACAGAAGTGGCGAAGGCGAAGTTCGAGCGGACGAAGCCGCACGTCAACATCGGGACCATTGGTCACGTTGACCACGGTAAGACCACGTTGACCGCGGCTATCACAAAGGTCCTGCACGACAAATACCCCACCCTGAACGAGTCGCGCGCGTTCGACCAGATCGACAACGCGCCCGAAGAGCGTCAGCGCGGTATCACGATCAACATCTCCCACGTGGAGTACCAGACCGAGAAGCGCCACTACGCGCACGTCGACGCACCTGGCCACGCGGACTACATCAAGAACATGATCACCGGTGCCGCCCAGATGGACGGCGCGATCCTGGTGGTCGCCGCGACGGATGGCCCGATGCCGCAGACCCGCGAGCACGTGCTGCTGGCCCGTCAGGTCGGTGTGCCCTACATCCTGGTGGCGCTGAACAAGTCCGACATGGTCGACGACGAGGAGCTGCTGGAGCTCGTTGAGCTGGAGGTCCGCGAGCTGCTGGCCGCCCAGGACTTCGACGAGGACGCCCCGGTCATCCAGGTCTCGGCGCTCAAGGCCCTCGAGGGTGACGAGAAGTGGGTCAAGTCCGTCGAGGAACTGATGGACGCGGTCGACGAGTCGATCCCGGACCCGGTCCGCGAGACCGAGCTGCCGTTCCTGATGCCCGTCGAGGACGTGTTCACCATCACCGGTCGTGGCACCGTGGTGACCGGCCGTGTCGAGCGTGGCGTGATCAACGTCAACGAGGAAGTCGAGATCGTCGGCATCAAGCCGACCAGCACCAAGACCACGGTCACCGGTGTTGAGATGTTCCGCAAGCTGCTCGACCAGGGTCAGGCCGGCGACAACGTCGGACTGCTGCTGCGTGGTATCAAGCGTGAGGACGTCGAGCGCGGTCAGGTCGTCGTGAAGCCCGGCACCACCACGCCGCACACCGACTTCGAGGGCAGCGTCTACATCCTGTCCAAGGACGAGGGCGGCCGGCACACGCCGTTCTTCAACAACTACCGTCCGCAGTTCTACTTCCGCACCACCGACGTGACCGGAGTGGTGACGTTGCCGGAGGGCACCGAAATGGTGATGCCCGGTGACAACACCGAGATCGTCGTGAAGCTGATCCAGCCCGTCGCCATGGATGACGGTCTGCGGTTCGCGATCCGTGAAGGTGGCCGCACCGTCGGCGCCGGCCGGGTCACCAAGATCATCAAATAGTTCGCACAGCCAAGCGGCGCTCACCCGGAAGGGTGGGCGCCGCTTGCGTTATGCTCTGCGCTAATAGCGATGCGTTGTCCCGCGTCATCGATGGATCGACGACGGGAACTGCCATGCTTGCGCGTTATCTCAAAGCCCAACTCATCGTTCTGGTCTGTGGGGGTCTGGTCGGCCCCATTTTTCTCGTCACGTACTTCGGGTTACCCGTCTTGACGGGTTCGTTCGGCAGCGAGGCGGACTCGATCGTCGAGCAGAGCACGTCGTGGTTGCTCTGGGTCGGGCTGCTGATCACCGTCGCCGACGTGCTGGTTGCGATCTGGCTGGCAAACCGCGGCGCTCAGTCTTCGGCCAAGATGACTGCCCTTCGCCAGACCGGCGTGCTCGCCGCGGCGCAGATCCGGGGCTTTGCGGAGACCGGGGTGCGCATCAACGAGCATCCGGTGGTCAAGCTGGACCTGCGCATCACCGGACCCGGGGTCGACTTCACCGATCAAAAGCGGGTAACTGTCGACTTCTCAAAGCAGGCAATCATCACAGCGCGCAAACTCGTCGTCCTGGTCGACCCGAACACGCGCGAGTACGAGATCGATTGGCAGGCAAGTGGGTTGGTTGCGGGTGTGGTGCCCGCGCAGATCACCGTCAGCGAGGACAACAAGACCTACGACCTGAGCGGTCAGGCCGGCCCGCTGATGGAGATCTTGCAGATCTACAAGGCCAACAACCTGCCGTTCGGCGGCACGGTCGACATCCGTAACTACCCGGCGGTGCGCCAGCAGGTGCTGGCCGTGGTCCGCAGCGCTGCCGAGGCGCATCAGCCAGCGCCGCGGCCGGCGGGGTGGCCGCGCCGCCGCAGCAATCGGTGGCCGAACGGCTCGATGAACTCCAGAGACTGCACTCCAGTGGCGCGATCTCGGATGCCGAGTACGCCGCGGCGCGACAGAAAGTCATCGCCGATCTCTGACGGTTGGCCTGTGCCGCCGGCCGATTAGAACACGTTTCAGTTTCGCTGCTAGCCTGATCGGCAGTCGGCGAGAGGGGCTGTGCGTGTCGGGATCGTTGCAGGGGCGAGTGGCATTCATTACCGGTGCCGCGCGCGGCCAAGGGCGGGCGCACGCCGCCCGGTTGGCCCGCGAGGGCGCCGACATCATCGCCGTGGACATCTGCGCGCCGGTGTCCGACAGCATCACCTATCCCGCGGCGACCCCCGAGGATTTGGCGGAGACGGTCCGGGCCGTCGAGGCCGAAGGGCGAAAGGTGTTGGCGCGTGCGGTCGACATTCGTGACGACGCCGCGGTGCGCCAGTTGGTCGCCGACGGCGTCGAGCAGTTCGGTCGCCTCGACATCCTGGTGGCCAACGCGGGTGTGCTCAGCTGGGGACGGATCTGGGAGCTGTCCGACGAGCAGTGGAATACCGTCATAGACGTCAACCTGACCGGTACGTTTCACACCCTGCGCGCAGCTATCCCCGCGATGATCGAGGCAGGCAACGGCGGGGCCATTGTCGTGGTCAGCTCCTCGGCTGGGCTGAAGGCCACTCCGGGCAACGGGCACTACTCGGCGTCCAAGCACGGACTCACCGGGCTGACCAACTCGCTGGCAATCGAACTCGAGCGAGTACGGCATCCGGGTCAACTCGATCCACCCCTACTCGGTCGAGACGCCGATGATCGAGCCGGAGCTGATGATGCAGGTGTTCGCCAAGCATCCGCACTTCATCCACAGTTTCGGCCCAATGCTGCTGCAGCCCAACGGGTTCATGGGCGCCGCCGAAGTATCCGACGTCGTCGCGTGGCTCGTCGGTGACGGCTCGGCCACGCTGACCGGCGCCCAGATCCCGGTCGACAAGGGTGTGCTGAAGTACTAGCTCGCCAGCTCCGTCAGGGTCTCGGCGAATCGATCGATGGCCCAATCGATTTCCGTCATCGTGATCACCAGCGGCGGGGCGAACCGCAGCGTCGACCCGTGGGTGTCCTTGACCAGGACACCGCGTTCGGCCAGTCGCAGGCTCAGCTGCTTGCCGCTGCCGAGTGCGGGGTCGATGTCGACACCGGCCCACAATCCGCGCCCGCGCACCGCGACCACGCCGTGGCCGATCAGTTCGCTCAGCCGCCAGTGCAGCCGCGCCCCCAGCCGGGTTGCGCGCTCCTGGAACTCACCTCGAGCCAGCATCGACACCACGGTGTGACCGATCGCCGCCGCAAACGGGTTGCCGCCGAACGTCGAGCCGTGCTCGCCGGGATGCAGCACCCCGAGGATGTCGCGATCGGCCACCACCGCCGACAGCGGTACCACGCCGCCGCCCAGTGCCTTGCCGAGCAGATAGACGTCGGGCACCACGTCCCAGTGGTCGCAGGCAAAGGTACGGCCGGTGCGGGCCAGGCCGGACTGAATTTCGTCGGCGATCATGAGAACATTTCGCGCCGTGCAGATCTCGCGCACCGCCGGCAGGTAGTGATCCGGCGGCACGATGACACCGGCCTCGCCCTGGATCGGCTCCAGCAAGACTGCGACGGTGTGCTCGTCGATCGCGTCGGCCAGCGCCGCGACATCCCCGAAGGGCACCGATCGGAAGCCTGGCGTGAACGGCCCGAAGCCGGCGCGCGCGGTCTGGTCCGATGAGAAGCTGACGATGCTGATAGTCCGGCCGTGAAAGTTGTTGTCGGCCACCACGATATTTGCCTGGTCGACGGCTACGCCTTTGACGTCGGTACCCCATTTGCGGGCCACCTTGAGCGCGCTCTCGACCGCCTCGGCGCCGCTGTTCATCGGCAGCACCATGTCCTTGTCGCACAACGTCGCCAGTGCTGCGCAGAACGGGCCCAGGGCTTCGGCGTGAAACGCCCGGCTGACCAGAGTGAGGACGTCGAGTTGGGCGTGGGCGGTCGCGATGATCTCCGGGTTTCGATGCCCGAAATTCACCGCCGAATACGCGGCCAGGCAGTCCAGGTAGCGGCGTCCTTCGACGTCGGTGATCCACGACCCCTCGGCGCTGGCGGCCACCACCGGCAGCGGCGAATAGTTGTGCGCGGTGTAGCGCTCGTCGATCGCGATCGCCGACGCGGTCAGCGCGCCGCGACCGGTCAGGTTATCTGGCGAGTCGTCGCTGACGCCTCGTCGCGGGCGTGTTTCACGAATACACCTCCAGTGTGCAGCATTTGACGGAGCCACCACCCTTGAGCAACTCGGGCATCTCGACGCCGATCGGTTCGAACCCGGCGTCGCTCAGCTGTTCGGCGAAGCCGGCGGCGGCGGCCGGGATGTACCACGTGGCGCCCATCGGAAACGGCGTTGAGACCGAACGCGTAGGCGTCGGCGCTGTCCACCACGATCGCATCGGGGAACAGGGTCTCCAGATGCGCCCGCGACACGTACGAAGAAGGCCGGGGGATAGTAGGCGATGGTCGTGTCGTCGAGCACGGCCAGCGCGGTGTCGAGGTGGTAGAAGCGCGGATCGACCAGTTCGAGGCTGATCGACCCGGCGGTTGAAGATCCCGGCGATCTCGCTGTGCGCCCGCAACTCGGTTCGGAAATCCGTATCCGGCCAAGATGATGTCACCCGACGGGCAGCAGATCGCCCTGGCCTTCGTTGACGTGCTGCGCGTAAACGGGGTCGGTATCCTTGCGACCGTCAGCCACGCCCCGTAGGCGGCTGACTCCTGTTGGCGCTGTGGGTATTTGAAGCGCGCAACCAACGGCCGTGCCGTCGATGATCAACCCGCCGTTGGCGGCGTACACCATGTCGGGCAGGCCGGGTACCGGATCGACCAGATCGACGCTGTGCCCCAGTTGCAGATAGACGTCCTGCAGGCGCTGCCATTGCGACAGCGCGACAGCCGCTGTCGACGGGGTTGGTGGTGTCCATCCACGGATTGATCGCGTAGTCGACCGCGAAGAACTGTGGCGGCGTCATGACGTAATGCCGAAGGCTGGCCTGCCGTTCGGCAGCGTGACGGCGGGCTGCGGCTCCCGACTCGGCGAAGATCGTCATAAATCAACGGTATGGGAGGCCTGCGCGCAATGCATCGATGACCATTGCTTCTATACAACGTTTTATTGCGTGATATGCCGTAAAGTGAAGGTCTGTTGTGGCGGGAGGGGTAATGGATCGGTTGGATGGCATCGACGAGCAGATCCTGGCCGAGCTTGCCCAGCATGCCCGGGCGACATTCGCCGAAATCGGCGAGCGGGTGCGGTTGTCCGCCCCGGCGGTCAAACGGCGCGTCGACCGGATGCTCGACAGCGGCGTGATCCGGGGATTCACCACCGTCATCGACCGCAATGCCGTCGGCTGGAACACCGAGGCCTATGTCCAGGTCTACTGCCACGGCCGGATCTCGCCCGACTGAGTTGCGGCGGGCCTGGATCGATATTCCCGAAGTCGTCAGTGCCGCAACGGTAACCGGTACCGCCGACGCCATCCTGCGGGTGCTGGCGCGCGACATGCGGCATCTGGAAGACGCCCTGGAGCGAATCCGCACCAGCGCCGACATCGAACGCAGCGAGAGCATCGTCGTGTTGTCGAACCTGATCGACCGGTCACGCGCCGCAGGGGTGAGCAACCCTCGGCCGCCGCAATCGTGTATGAACTCCAAATGACCACTAGCTCAGGCGGCAACGGAATTCTGATCGTCGGCGGAGGACTCGCCGCGACCCGGACCGCCGAGCAACTGCGCCGGGCGGACTTCACCGGTCCGATCACCATCGTCAGCGACGAGGTCCATCTGCCGTACGACCGGCCACCGCTGTCCAAGGAGGTACTGCGCAGCGAAGTCGACGACGTGACCCTCAAGCCGCGCGAGTTCTACGACGAACAGAACATCACGCTGCGGCTGGGGTCGGCGGCCACCGGCATCGACACCGCGGCGCAGACGGTGACGCTCGACGACGGATCAACGCTGGGCTACGACGAACTCGTCATCGCGACAGGCCTGGTGCCGCGGCGCATTCCGGCGTTCCCCGACCTGGAGGGCATCCGGGTGCTGCGTTCGTTCGACGAAAGTCTGGCCCTGCGCCGGCACGCATCGGAAGCGCACCGCGCTGTGGTGGTCGGCGCCGGATTCATCGGCTGTGAGGTGGCGGCCAGCCTGCGGGGACTGGGAGTCGACGTCGTGCTGGTCGAGCCGCAGCCCGCACCGCTGGCGGCGGTTCTCGGCGAGCAGATCGGCGGACTGGTGGCCCGGCTGCATCGCGCTGAAGGTGTCGACGTGCGCACCGACGTCGGAGTGGCCGAGGTCCGGGGTGACGGTCATGTCGAGACAGTGCAGCTGACCGACGGCACCGAGGTGACCGCCGACCTGGTCGTCGTGGGCATCGGCTCGCGGCCGGCGACCGATTGGCTCGAGGGCAGCGGCATCGAGGTCGACAACGGCGTGATCTGCGATGCCGCCGGCCGGACCAGCGCACCGAACGTGTGGGCTCTCGGCGATGTCGCATCCTGGCGGGACCCGAAGGGACACCAAGTGCGCGTGGAACATTGGAGTAATGTCGCCGAGCAGGCCCGCGCGGTGGTGCCCGCGATGCTCGGCCAGGACGCACCGTCGGCCGTCGTCGTCCCGTATTTCTGGAGCGATCAGTACGACGTCAAGATCCAGTGCCTGGGCGAGCCCGATCGCCACCGACACCGTGCACATCGTCGAGGACGACGGCCGCAAGTTTCTCGCCTTCTACGAGCGCGACGGCGCGGTGGCCGGCGTCGTCGGCGGCGGTATGCCCGGCAAGGTGATGAAGGCGCGCGCGCAAAATTGCTGCTGCGGTACCGATCTCCGAGGTGCTCGGGTAGCGCGGTCTGCGATTCAATCCAAGAACTGCTCGACGGCCTTGCGCATGGCGGGAAGCGCTTTTCCGGCTTGATGTTCGATGAGCGCGGCCTCTGCGACCATGCCTACCCACAATTGCGCGCTTTCATAGGGCTGTGGACGTTTGAGGGCGACGAAGTCCGCCTGACACACCTCGGCGCTGGCGTGGTTGCGGCGAGCGATTTCGTCGGTGACAGCGGGCTCCGCGCGAGCCTCCAGCAGTAGGGCGCGCACGCCGCGGTCGCGTAGGCATCCGTCGAGGTAGGTGTGTCGCGACGGCGGTCAGGCGACGACGCTCCGGGCGGCATGCCGTCGATGGCTGCTTGAATCTGGGTGGTCAATCGTTCATGGAATTCTCGGTGCAGCGCAAGGAGATACGAGGCGCGGTCGCCGAAATGGTGAAAGAAGGTGCCTTTTGCCACGCCGGCTTCCGCGACGATGAGATTGACGCTCAAGCCGGCCAACCCGGTTCGCTCGGCCAGCCGCAGGCCGGCGTCGATGAGCGCTTCTCGGGTTCTGGCCATCGCCTCCTTGCGCACGCCCTTAGGCGCGGCGGGTGGCATCGAGGTCATGCAGGCACTCTAACCGCCGGCTCTTCGTGCGGCTTTGCGCTGACTGCGTCGCGCGAGCAGTTCGCCGTACTGTTCGCAGACGTGGATCACCCCGGTGAGTTGATAGGTGATCCAGCCCTTGTGGGTCGACGGCAGGTTGTGTTCGAAGAATCGGTGGCCGGCGATCTGTAAGAGCCACCCTCCGACGAACATTGGCAGTCCTGCTCGGGGTTTGGTGAACAGCAGCGGGATTCCGGCTGCGATGACAGGTGTGCCGACCATGTGCGTGAATCGCGCGCCGACGGCTGGTGTGTTGGGTCTCGGTAGTAGGCCATCTTGTCCGAAAACGGCGCGTCAGTTGCGGGGGCAGTCATCGATCACTCCTTGAGTTAGAGACAGCTCCAATGTACCGTTGACTGACCGGTCGGTCAATGAAAGGACGAGAGATGGTCACAATGGTCGAGACGCGAGTGGGAAAGGTTGCCTACAGCGACGTCGGAGAAGGACCCGCGGTGGTGCTGCTGCACGCCACGTTGCATGACCGCCACGATTTCGACCCGATCGTGGGAACGCCTTCCAGCGCGACTACCGCGTGATCGCGCTGGACTGGCCCGGGTCACGGTGAGTCGCCGGCGCCGAGTCGAATTATCCGCCGACCGCCGCCTTCGTTCGCGGATGTTCTTGCCGATGTCGTTGCCGCACTTGATCTGCCGCCCGCCTGGCATTCGTCGGCAACTCCGTCGGCGGTTTTGCCGCCGCACGATTGGCGATCACCGACCCGCAACGGGTTTCGCGACTGGTGTTGGTCAATACGCGGCGGTTTCATCGCCAGCCCGGTTACCAACCTCTACTGCCGGTTACTCGGCACGCCCGGCGGTGATGAAACGAGTCCTGCCGCGGTCCATTCGCAGCTACATGAAGGCGACCAGCGAGAACGATCGCGCCGTTCAGGAACGCGCGCTGGCCCGGGCTCACACTCCGTGAAGGCGTCGTCTCTCACCGCGGCGTTGTGGCGAAGTTTCGCCGCGTCCGACTATGACCTGCGGCCACACGCGGACCGCATCACTGCGCCGTGCCTGGTGATTTGGGGATCGAAAGATACCGCGATCCCAATGCGTTTGGGTCGGTCCACCGCGGCGGCGATACCGGGATCACGGCTGGAAGTGCTGGCGACGGGCCACGTTCCATTCTCCTCGGACCCGGACGGATTCTCTGGCCATCGCGTCGCCGTTCCTGGCCGCCGCCGCGACAGCGTGCAGTGATCCGCCGCGCTACTCCCAGGTCACCGGCGGACCATGCGGCGAGCAGACGGCCAGCAGGCGGTCATCGCCACCGGGCCAGCACCGGGCGCGGACCGCGAATTCGAGCGGCGAATCGGTGTGCGCCGATGTGGCTCCAGCGTCAGATGGGCGAACGGTGTCTCGGGCCGGGCTCGTGCCCCCAATTGCGTCGATCTCGGCCGTGACGGTTTCCTGCTCTGTCGCGGAGAGGTATTGCCACATGATGGAATGCCACAGCACGGTGAGCGCGCCGGCCGGCGACGTCCAGGTCGGCGACGGCGTCGATGGCATTGCGACAGTGCAATGGAGCCGGCACCAGCCGGGCAATCCTGATCGCGCCGCGCAATCGATCCAACCGCGCCTGCTGGTCGGGCCATACATAGCTCAGCAGCGTCAACTCGCCGTCGGGAGCTAGTGGCGTCCAGCGGCGCGATGTCGTAGCCGTGACGTTCCACGATCCGCAGCCCGCCGGCGGAGGCAGCCGGCCCCGCCATGCATCGTCGATGGTCACCGCTGAGTCGGCCGGGCCCCACTCGCCACCCGGATAGCGGTGACGGTAATAGTCCGCACGCAGGTTCAGCCCGGCACTGCAACCGATCTCGAAAAGCCTTATCGGCAAATCGAATCGGTCGTGAGAACCAACAGACCGCCGATCAGCGCCGCAGAGCGGCCCACCTCGTTGGTCTGCGGCGGCTGAATCAAGAGCGGCACGTAGATAGTCGGCATACTCGGTGGCGACCAGCGACGATCTCGGGCCATGCGGCCTCGGCATCCCAGTGCCCGCCGGTGCTCGGATACCAGCGGCGCAACGCCGATGCGCGGCCGTCGAGCACCAACCGGTGCAACCCGCCGAGCAGTCTCAGTGGCAACGCAGAGCGGCCCGGATCGTTTTCGTGCCCGGACAGGATTGCGGCGAAGACACCGCCATCTTCGACATCCGCGGCCACTCGCGGCAGCATGGCGGCATACATCGAGGAGCCCAAGCCCGCGCAGGCGTGCCCCTGCAGTTCAAGCGACCGCAGCAGGCGACTCACGGAACTCAGTATTCCAGTCCGGCGCGGACCACGTCGAAGGCGTCCCCGAGCGCCTTTGGCAACGAGACAGTTTCGTCTTCCAGCCAGTGCTCGTAGGCGCTCAATGCGACACCGAGCATCATCCATGCGACGGTCTGAGGCCGCAGATCGCTGGTCTTGACCCCGGATCGCCGTGCCACGAATCCCGCGATGACGTCCCGCCATCCGGCGTACATCGTCATCGAATATGCCTGTAGCTCGGCGGTTTGCAGGATCACCCGCATCCGCTGCCGATGTGAGCGGGTTTCAGATTCGTCAAACGTGTTGAAGGACAACAGCGCAGCCCGCAGGGCCTCACCGAGTGGCACGTCGGGATCGACATTGTCCAAGCAGCTCGCTCAGGTGTTCCAGATGAGCGTCGAAGTCCCCCCAGGGAATTGCGTTCTTCGAGGTGTAGTAGCGAAATACGGTCCGGCGGGCGATTCCTGCGGCGTTCGCGACGTCGTCGACGCTCACCTCGGAGAAACCGCGGTCGGCGAACAGGCCCAGGCGACATCGGTGATGTGTTGCGGGGTGGTGGAACGACGGCGGCCGAGCCGCGGATGCTGCTCCATCAGACCCGCCCTTCCATTCCGGCACTCGATGCCATATTCTGACTGGATTCTGACCGTATGACGCACTTGTCGAGTCCCGACCGAACGAAAGGCAACGTCATGGAGCCGAACCAGCAGATGGCAGCGACGCCGAGCCGCCTCGCCGGCGACTCAACGAGCTCGTCACCGAGACCTTGGTCGAAGAGGTTTCCATCGACGGGATGTGCGGGGTCTACTGATCGTGAGCGCCCCCGCACAGGAGCGTGACGCGACCCGGTCGGCATCGTCCGGGCGAGTTCGATCCTGATCACGCGCTGGCGGCTGCACCCGCAGGTGGCTGTTCGACCCGAACCCTTTGGCGCGCTGCTGTATCACTTCGGTACCCGCAAGCTGTCGTTCCTGAAGAACCGCACCATTCTTGCGGTGGTGCAATCGTTGGCCGACTATCCAGACGTGCGAGCGGCCTGCCGCGCCGCCGGAGTCGAGGACTCCCAACAGGGTCCCTACCTGCATGCGCTCGGCGTGCTGGCCGCGTCCAACATGCTGGTGCCGACGCGATCCGGAGGAGACGCGCCATGACATCGACCGTGCCACGGCTGGTCGAGCAGTTCGAACACGGCCTCGACGCACCCATCTGCCTGACCTGGGAGCTGACCTACGCCTGCAACCTGGCGTGCGTGCACTGCCTGTCGTCGTCGGGCAAGCGCGACCCGCGCGAGCTGTCCACCCAGCAGTGCAAGGACATCATCGACGAGCTGGAGCGCATGCAGGTGTTCTACGTCAACATCGGTGGCGGCGAACCGACTGTGCGGCCGGACTTCTGGGAGCTGGTCGACTACGCCACCGACCACCACGTCGGCGTGAAGTTCTCCACCAACGGCGTGCGGATCAACCCGGAGGTGGCCGCGCAGGCTGGCCGCCAGCGACTACGTCGACGTCCAGATCTCGCTCGACGGCGCGACCGCCGAGGTCAACGACGCGGTCCGCGGCCCCGGCTCGTTCGCGATGGCCATCCGCGCCCTGGAGAACCTGGCCGACGCCGGATTCACGGACGCCAAGATCTCCGTCGTCGTCACCCGCCACAACGTCGACCAGCTCGACGAATTCAAGGCGCTGGCCGACCGATACGGCGCGACGCTGCGCATCACCCGGCTGCGGCCGTCCGGCCGCGGCGCCGACGTCTGGGACGAGCTGCATCCGACCGCCGACCAGCAGGTCCAGCTCTACGACTGGCTGGTCGCCAACGGCGAGCGGGTGCTGACCGGCGACTCGTTCTTCCACCTGTCCGGCCTCGGCGAGCCGGGCGCGCTGGCCGGGCTGAACCTGTGCGGCGCGGGCCGGGTGGTGTGCCTGATCGACCCGGTCGGCGACGTCTACGCCTGCCCGTTCGCCATCCACGACCGCTTCCTGGCCGGAAACGTCGTTGTCCGACGGCGGTTTCGACAAGGTCTGGCAGGACGCCCCGCTGTTCCGGGAACTGCGCGAGCCGCAGTCGGCGGGCGCCTGCGGCAGCTGCGGGCACTACGACAGCTGCCGCGGCGGCTGCATGGCGGCCAAGTTCTTCACCGGCCTGCCGATGGACGGCCCCGACCCCGAGTGCGTCCAGGGCTACGGCGAGCCGGCGCTGGCGCCGGAGCGCGACAAGCCGCAGTCCGGCCGTCGACCACTCGCACGGTCGGCGTAGACGCAGCGGGCCCGTGCCGCTGACACTGTCGGTGCATGCCGCCGACGCCGCCGCAGAAACTCGTGCAACGAGAGTCCCGGTCTAGCCGTGGCCCGTGATGCCTGGTTCGAGACGGTCGCCGTCGCGCAGCGGCGCGCGAAGAAGCGGCTGCCCAAGTCGGTCTACGCCGCGCTGATCGCCGGCCAGCGAAAAGGGCCTGACGGTCGCCGACAATGTCGAGGCGTTCGGCGAGCTCGGTTTCGCGCCGCACGTCGTCGGCGCGCTCGACAAGCGCGACCTGTCGACCACCGTTATGGGGCAAGAGATCTCGCTGCCGGTGATCATCTCGCCGACCGGCGTGCAGGCCGTGCACCCCGACGGCGAGGTCGCGGTCGCGCGCGCCGCCGCCGCGCGCGGCACGGCGATGGGCCTGTCGCTCGTTCGCCAGCAAGCCGATCGAGGAGGTCGTCGCCGCCAACCCGAAGACTGTTCTTCCAGATCTACTGGCTCGGGCGGCCGCGACGCGATCGCGGCAGCGGATCGAGCGGGCCCGCGCAGGCCGGCGCGGTCGGCCTGATCGTCACGCCGGACTGGTCGTTCTCGCACGGCCGCGACTGGGGCAGCCCGAAGATCCCGGAGCAGATGGACCTGCGAGACCATGCTGCGGATGTCGCCCGGAGGTGATCACTGCGCCCGCGCTGGTTGCTGGAGATTCGGCAAGACGCTGCGTCCGCCGGACCTGACCGTGCCGAACCTGGCCGGCCGCGGCGAGGCCGGGCCGCCGTTCTTCGGCGCCTACGGCGAGTGGATGGAGACGCCGCCGCCGACCTGGGACGACATCGCCTGGCTGCGCGAACAGTGGGGCGGCCCGTTCATGCTCAAGGGCGTCATGCGGGTCGACGACGCGCAAACGGGCCGTGGACGCCGGTGTCACCGCGATCTCGGTGTCCAACCACGGCGGCAACAACCTGGACGGCACCCCGGCGACGATCCGCGCGCTGCCCGCCATCGCCGACGCGGTCGGCGACCAGGTCGAGGTGCTGCTCGACGGCGGCATCCGGCGCGGCAGCGACGTCGTCAAGGCGCTGGCGCTGGGCGCGCGCGCCGTGATGATCGGCCGCGCCTACCTGTGGGGCCTGGCGGCCAACGGCCAGGCCGGGCGTCGAGAACGTGCTCGACATCCTGCGCGGCGGCATCGACTCGGCCCTGCTCGGCCTCGGCACGGCCTCGGTTCACGACCTCAACCCTGACGACGTTCTGATCCCCGATGGCTTCACCCGAACGCTCGGTGTGCCCGCCCGCGACGGGCGGAGCGTAGCCGACCGCGGCGCGAGACCAGCGGGCATGCTGATGCTGACGTGGCGGACGTGGCGATGGTGACGGTTTTCAGCGAACGGTCGCCGGAAATATTTTTTCGATAGCGCCAACAATCGATGCACGGCAGGTGAATTCGGCCTACCATCACCGGGTGGCTGTCCAGGCCCGAGCTCGGGAGCTCGACGTCGAGGCAGCTGCAGAGCATGCCGCTGGCGCTGACGATCCCGGTCGGATCCACCGAGCAGCACGGGCCGCACCTGCCCCTGGACACCGACACCCGGATCGCGACTGCCGTCGCCCGGCGGTCACGGCCGAGCTGGCAGCGACCCCCACTTGAACTGGATGGCCGCGCCTGCGATCGCCTACGGCGACAGCGGTGAGCACCAGAGCTTCCCCGGAACCATCTCGATCGGCACCGACGCGTTGGCGGCACTGCTGCTGGAGTACGGCAGGTCGGCGACCTGCTGGGCGCAGCGCCTGCTGTTCGTCAACGGCCACGGCGGCAACATCGCGGCGCTGAGCCGGGCGGTGGGCCGACTGCGATTCGAAGGACGAGACGCCGCATGGTGTCCGTGCGTGGTGGCGGGCGCCGATGCCCACGCCGGGCACACAGAAACTTCAGTATTGCTGCATATTTCGCCGGCCGACGTGCTGCACCGACCGGTGGCGCGCGGGCAACAGTGCGCCGTTGTCCGATCTGCTGCCGTCGATGCGCAGCGGGGGAGTGGCCGCGGTCAGCGAGGTCGGGGTGCTGGGAGACCCGACCACGGCGACCGCGGCCGACGGCGAGCGGATGTTGGCCGAGATGGTCGACGACTGCCTGCGCCGGATCCGGCGCTGGGCGCCCGCGGCCGACGGGATGCTCAGCATGACCCAGGCGCGGTTGCCGGACGGGTTTGCTGTGCAAGTCGACCGGCGGGTCAGGGTGCTGGGCCAGGGCGCCGGCTTTGCTGGGCGGGTCGCCGACTCGGCTGCTGCGGCTGGCGCCCGCCGCCCAGGACCTGCTCGCCGACGGCCGGCTCAAGGTCAGCGACGCGGTGAGCGCCGAGCTGGCCCGGACCCTGCTCGACGCGACGGTGGCCCACCCGCGGCCCGCAGGCGGTCCGTCGCACCGTGATGTGACGATCGTTATTCCGGTGCGAGACAACGCTTCTGGCTGCGTCGGCTGGTTACCTCGCTGCGCGGCCTGCGGATCGTCGTCGTGGACGACGGCTCATCGATCCCGATCAGGCATCGAAGACTTCGCCGGGGCGCACTCCGACATCGAGATTCTGCGGCACGCGCAGAGCAGGGTCCGGCCGCGGCCCGCAATACCGGCCTCGCCGCCTGCAAGACGGGTTATCGTCGCCTTCCTGGACTCCGATGTCGTCCCTCGGCGTGGCTGGCTGGAGGCTCTGCTCGGGCACTTCTGCGACCCGACCGTGGCGCTGGTCGCCCCGCGGATCGTCGGGCTGGCGCAGACCGATCATCTGGTCGCCCGCTACGAGGCGGTGCGTTCGTCGTTGGATCTCGGGCAGCGGGAAGCTCCGGTCATTCCCTACACCACCGTTTCCTACGTGCCCAGCGCCGCAATCATTTGCCGCACTTCGGCATTGCGCGATATCGGTGGCTTCGACGAAACCATGCGGTCCGGTGAAGATGTCGACTTGTGCTGGCGTCTGGTCGAAGCCGGTGCGCGGCTGCGCTACGAGCCGATTGCCCAAGTGGCACATGATCATCGGACCGAATTGCGGGATTGGGTTGCGCGCAAAGCGTTTTACGGTGGTTCGGCCGCCCCGCTGTCGGTTCGCCACCCGGACAAGATCGCGCCGCTGATGATTTCCGGCTGGGCGCTGACGGCCTGGATCCTGATGGCGTTCGGCTCGAGCTTCGGCTACCTGGCTTCGCTATTCGTTGCTGGGCTCACCGGTCGCCGGGTCGCGAAAAGCATGCAGGGCACTGAGACCCAGATGTGGGACGTCGTGACGGTGGCCGCCCGCAGCCTGTGGTCGGCGGCGCTGCAGTTGGCGTCGGCGATTTGCCGGCACTACTGGCCGGTCGCTTGCTGGCGGCCATCCTGTTCCGCCCGTGCCGCCGAGTTGTCTTGGTCGCTGCCATCGTGGACGGGGTGGTGGACTGGGCCAGTCGCCGGCAAACCGCCGACGACGATGCCCAGCCGATCGGGCTGCTGACCTACCTGCTGCTCAAGCGGATCGACGACCTGGCCTACGGCCTGGGACTTTGGTACGGCGTGCTGCGGGAGCGCAACCTCGGTCCACTCAAGCCGCAGATTCGAGTCTGAGCCCTGACTGCAGCGGCTCTGCACAGCGATGTGCTGATCATCGGCGCCGGAAGCGCTGGATCTGTTGTCGCAAACCGGCTTTCGGCTGACCCGAGCCGTCTGGTGACAGTGCTCGAGGCCGGACTCGGCCTGAGCGATCCGGCGCTGCGCGCCGAGACCGCCAACGGACTGCGGCTGCCGATCGGCGCGGCCAGCCCGCTGGTGCAGCGCTACCAAGCCCAACTCACCGACCGGCCGGCTCGCCAGATGGCGATCATGCGTGGTGCCACGGTTGGCGGCTCCGGCGCTGTCAACGGCGGATACTTCTGCCGGGGTCTGCAGCGCGACTTCGACGGCTTCGGGATACCCGGCTGGGCGTGGTCCGACGTTGTCGATCACTTTCGCGCGATCGAGACCGACCTGGATTTCACCGGGCCCGCGCACGGCGACTCGGGCCCAATCCTGGTCCGCCGTACACAAGAAATCGTCGGCAGCACAGCGACTTTCGTCGAAGCGGCGCGGCGCCACGGTTTCGGCTGGCTGCCAGATCTCAACGACCTCCCGACACTGACGCACTGCCGTCCGGCGTCGGCGCCGTGCCGCTCAACATCGTCGACGGTATGCGGATCGGCCCCGGGGCCGCGTATCTGCTGCCCGCGCTCGACCGCGCCAACCTCTCGCTGCTGACCCAGACCCGCGCGGTGCGCCTGCGTATCTCGCGCGGACGCGTTACCGGCGTCGACGCCATCGGCCCGGGCGGGCCGATCACCATGACCGCCGATCACATCGTGCTCAGTGCCGGCGCGATCGAATCCGCCCATCTCCTGATGCTTTCCGGCGTGGGCGACGAGACGGTGCTGCGCGCCGCGGGAGTGGACGTGCTCGCCCCGCTGCCGGTCGGGATGGCCTGCAGCGACCATCCGGAATGGGTGCTGCCGACCACCTGGGCGGTCGCGCCCGGCCGGCCCGCGCTCGAGGTGGTGCTCAGCACGCCCGACGACGTCGAGATCCGACCGTATACCGGCGGCTTCGTGGCGATGGTCGGCGACGGAACGCCGGGTCACCCGGACTGGCCGCACCTCGGGGTGGCGCTGATGCGCCCGCTGTCCCGTGGGCGGGTCACGCTCGCCTCGGCCGACCCGCTGGTGCCGCCGATCATCGAGCACCGCTACGACAGCGAACCGGCTGACCTCGCCGCACTGCAGGCGGGCTGCGATCTGGCCCGCGAAATAGTCGGGCCGACAACCGAAGTCGGGGAGCCGGCGTGGTCGACGTCGCAGCATCTGTGCGGCACTGCCCCGATGGGCCCCGCCGAAGACCCGGCGTCCGTTGTCGATCACCAGTGTCGCGTCCACGGTATCGACGGGCTGTGGGTGATTGACGGGTCGGTGCTGCCGACGATCACCAGCCGCGGCCCGCACGCCACCATCGCCATGCTGGGGCATCGGGCCGTGGAGTTCGTCGGCTGACTGCGTTTGCGTAGGCTGGCTAGGTTGGACACGAGGAGGTGGTCCACATCACCGATAAGGTCGATCCGCGCCCGGCGCGATCCCGGGCCAGGTTGCTCGAGGCCGCGACCGCTCTGCTGCGCGCCGGAGGCCCGAGTGCGGTGACCGTCGATGCAGTGACGCGTGGTGCCAACGTCGCCCGAGCCACCCTGTACCGCCACTTTCCGAGCGGAAATGACTTGCTGGCAGCGGCATTCAACGGGCTGATCCCGGCGGCGCCGATGCCGGCGGAAGAGGGCACCCTGCGTGATCGGCTGATCGCGGTGGTGCTGGGATTCGGACAGTCGATTGCCGAGCGCCCCGGCATGGTGATGGCGATGAGCTGGCTGGCCCTCGGGCGTGACCTCGAGCAGCTGCCGGAATCGGATCGCAGCCGAACCTCCGACAGCGCCGCGGTCAGCACTTTGCGTGAGCGCATCGCCCAGCAGTACGCCGCCCCGTTCGACGCGATCTTCGACAGCCCCGCCGCCGCCGAACTGGGCGACATCGACCGCACCCGGGCGATCGCACTGCTGATCGGCCCGGCAGTACTCGGCCGGCTGTCCACGCTGCCCGACTTCGACTACCGCGACTGCGCGCAGGCTGCCGTAGATGGCTTTCTGCATGTGCAGCGGATGCAGAACGACGCGCTCAACAAAGCTCGTAACGAATCGGCAGATGGTTGAGCCCACCGACGAACGTCGTCGAGATCGGCTCTGGGTTTCGTTTGATCTCAATGGATTTCAACCGCGGTGAGCGCAGTGAAATAGCCGAAGAACTCGAGCAGCATCCGCCCGGTTCGATCAGGACTTTTTTGGACACGTGTCAGACACAGTGTCCGTGATCGCGGATTGTTCGACGTCCGCTTTCTGGTAATCCGTAGGCTGTTATTCCGTGCCGATCCGATCGCCTCGTCGCCGACGAGCGTGGGCCGTCCTGCTGATGACGGCCCTGCTCGTGGCGGCGTGCGGGCAGGACGCCGTCGTGAAGCCGCGCAAGGCCGAGTCGGCCTATGCGGGACCGCTGGATGCGGGGGTGGTACGTACCGCGATGGGGTCGGTACGCGGCCAGGTCGCCTCGGATTACGCTGTGTTCCAAGACATTCCGTATGCAGCGCCTCCGGTGGGGCCGCTGCGGTGGCAGTCGCCGCGGCCGGCGGCGCACTGGTCGGGCATGTTGGACGCCACCAAGGCGGGGCCACAGTGCATGCAGGACACCGGAGTCAAGCCGGGGATGGGCAAGCCCACCAGCGAAAACTGCCTGACGCTCAACGTCTGGACTCCGCCCCGAGGGCAACACGGCGAGAAACGTCCGGTGATGGTGTGGATCCACGGCGGCGGGTTCGTCAACGGCAGCGGCGACATCTATCACTCGCGCTGGCTGGCGGCCAAAGGCCACATCGTGGTCGTCACGATCAACTACCGGTTGGGCGCGCTGGGCTTCCTGGCTCACCCGTCGCTCGGTCCGCCCGGCACGGTCGGCAACTACGGCCTGGCCGACCAGCAGGCCGCGCTGCGCTGGGTCCGCGACAACATCGCAGCATTCGGTGGTGACCCGAAGAAGGTCACCATCGCCGGCGAATCCGCGGGCGGAATGTCGGTGTGCGACCACCTGATCGCGCCGGGGTCGGCGGGGCTGTTCCGCGCGGCGATCATTCAGAGCGCGCCTTGCCAGGCACAAGCCGACGTCGAGTTCGGACAACGGCAGAGCGTGGACTATGCGATCGCGGCGGGCTGCCGCAACCCCGCCACCACGGCACGGTGTCTGCGCGCTATGCCGGCGACCAAGCTCGAGCGTCCACCTTGGTACTACTTCCTCGGAGACTCCAACGCGCTTTCCGGCCCGGTGACCGGAACGCCGGCATTGCCGGATAATCCGGTCGCAGGATTCGCCGCCGACCGGGCGGCCCGCGTTCCGGTGCTGATCGGTGTCAACCATGACGAATTCACGTTGTTCGCGGCCCTGCGGGCGTCGCGGCTGAAGCGGGGCATGAGTGCCGGCGAGTATCCGCATGTGCTCGGCGACATCTTCGGCCCCGACGGCGGCCCGGTGCTGGCGCATTACCCGCCGGATCGCTACGGCGGCGATGTCTCGCTCGCCTTCTCGGCGGCGGCCACCGACGGCGTGTTCGCTTGCGCGGCAGACAGAATGGCCGACTCGCTGAGCCGTAATGCGCCGGTCTACGCCTACGAGTTCGACGACCCGCACGCACCGGAGCCCGACTTCCTGCGACGCGCGCCGTTCCCGGTCGGCGCCAGCCACTCCCTGGAGCTGAGGTACCTGTTCAGCATGGGCGGCGCCCCGCCGATGGATCCTGCGCAGCAGATCTTGTCGGACCAGATGATGAGCTATTGGAGCCACTTCGTCACCAACGGCGCACCGAAGGCCGCCGGCCTGCCCGATTGGCCGGCCCAGGACGGTACCCCAGACCACAACTTCTGGATGTCGTTGCGGCCCGGCGGAAGTCAGGTCAGCACTGACTTCGAGGCGGCCCATCAGTGCCCGTTCTGGTCGACGCTCAAAGGTCAGTCGTGAGCACACCCGAGGCGGACGGCTTGCGGCGTGGGCACGGGACAAATCTTTCGCGCAGCTAGCGAAATTAGGGAAGATGCCCTATTCCGCGGGGGTGTGCCTAGGGCGCACACTGCGGTTACGTGCGCCGCGAGGAGGCGCGACGAACAATGGAGGCGCAATATGCGCACGCCGCTGAAGTCGATCATCGCGGGCGGGCTACTTTCAGGCGCCTTCGCGGTGGCCGGCGTGGGCCTGGCCGCGGGTACCGCACACGCGGGAGCCTTTCACTGGTGTCCCGGGGATCCCCCGCCGAAGTACTTCGCGACCGAGCCGCAACCGCAGCATTGGATCACCCTCAACCCCGCTTGGGACACGACCGTGTGCCACGACTACATCACCCACGATGCGCATGTGTATGAAGGAGTTCCCTGTATCAGTTTGCTGTGCCCACCCGGCACCATGCGTCAAGACCAAATGACGCCGGTCCCCAACGTGGGTGAGTGACGTAGGACCCGGGGCTCGTCGAGCACGCAGCGCCTCCTTTCCCGCGGTTCTGACCACATGGTTCACTCGGACCGAATGCCCGCCATGAGTTTGGCGGGCGGGGCAGTGTTAGCCCAGTCGATCATCGGTTGTGCGGCGTCATCCCCGGCCGTGGCGGTCCATTGTTCAGCCCGAACAGGGTTATGGCTCGGCGCGAATAACTCAGGTGTGCACCTGCACCGAAGCCAGGGCCGCAAAGGCAGCATCCAAGCCGTATACGTGCTGGTCGGGCCTAGGAGAGCGGTGCACCTTACTGTGGAGTGGTTAGTCGTTGCCCGGTGTTGTGTCCGCCGCCGGTTTCGCCGCTGATCAGCCCATCAGGTTGCCGACCCGGGGAGATTTGGCCGACACCGCGATCTAGGGCATACTGTTCGGGTTGCCCTGAGCCAGGTTTGCGCCTGGCTGGGCATACGACCAGCGCCCACACGGGCGCGTCCGGTCCCAATTGGAGCGTGACCAATTTCGGTCGCGGACCAGGCTGCGTGAGGGTGACACACCCGACCGCGGGGGCCGGTGGACCAAGACAGGTAAACAGCGGCGCAACAACCGGGCGCGCGGTTTGATCGGCCAGTCCGATCGAGCTATGGCGCCCGGCAGGAAACCGGGTCTCGACCTGGAGAGTGAGGAAGCGTGGCGGGACAGAAGATCCGCATCAGGCTCAAGGCCTACGACCACGAGGCCATTGATGCCTCGGCGCGCAAGATCGTCGAGACGGTTGTCCGAACGGGCGCCAGCGTGGTGGGCCCGGTGCCGTTGCCCACTGAGAAGAACGTGTATTGCGTTATTCGCTCACCGCACAAGTACAAAGACTCGCGGGAGCACTTCGAGATGCGCACTCACAAGCGCCTGATCGACATCCTTGACCCCACCCCGAAAACCGTTGACGCGTTGATGCGCATCGATCTGCCTGCCAGCGTCGACGTCAACATCCAGTAGGAGAGCTGCGAGCAATGGCGAGAAAGGGCATTCTGGGCACCAAGCTCGGCATGACGCAGGTGTTCGACGAGAACAACCGCGTTGTCCCGGTGACGGTGGTCAAAGCCGGGCCGAACGTGGTGACCCGCATCCGTACTCCGGAAGTTGACGGGTACAGCGCGGTGCAGTTGGCCTACGGCGAGATCAGTCCCCGCAAGATCAACAAGCCGCTGGCGGGTCAGTACGCCGCCGCCGGGGTCAACCCGCGCCGGCACCTGGCCGAGTTCCGTCTCGACGACGAGGCCGCTGCGTCCGACTATGAGGTCGGTCAGGAACTGACGGCTGAAATCTTCGCTGCCGGAAACTATGTCGACGTGACCGGTACCTCGAAGGGTAAAGGCTTCGCGGGAACCATGAAGCGTCACGGCTTCAAAGGTCAGGGCGCCAGCCACGGTGCGCAGGCGGTTCACCGCCGCCCGGGCTCCATCGGCGGTTGCGCCACCCCGGCGCGCGTGTTCAAGGGCACCCGGATGTCCGGACGGATGGGCCACGACCGGGTGACCACTCAGAACCTGTTGGTGCACTTGGTCGATGCCGAGAACGGCGTCCTGCTGATCAAAGGCGCAGTGCCTGGCCGCACCGGCGGACTCGTCGTGGTTCGCAGCGCGATCAAACGAGGTGAGAAGTAATGGCTGCCGAAAAAGGCACAAAGGCGCTCAAGATCGAGGTCAAGACGCCTGCCGGTAAAACCGAAGGCTCCGTGGAGCTTCCGGCCGAGCTGTTCGACGCACCCGCGAGCATCGCACTGTTGCACCAGGTGGTTACGGCCCAGCTGGCCGCGAAGCGCCAGGGCACGCACTCGACCAAGACCCGTGGCGAGGTCCGTGGCGGTGGCCGTAAGCCGTACCGGCAGAAGGGTACTGGCCGCGCCCGGCAGGGCTCGACGCGTGCGCCGCAGTTCACCGGTGGTGGTGTGGTGCATGGTCCCCAGCCTCGTGACTACAGCCAGCGCACCCCGAAGAAGATGATCGCCGCCGCACTGCGCGGCGCGTTGTCGGACCGGGCCCGCAACGGCCGTATCCACGCGATCACCGAACTGGTATCGGGACAGACGCCGTCGACCAAGAGCGCCAAGGTTTTCCTGGGCTCGCTGACCGACCGCAAGCAGGTGCTGTTGGTCATCGGACGTAGCGACGAGACCGGCCTCAAGAGCGCGCGCAACCTTCCCGGTGTGCACATCATCGCGCCGGACCAGCTCAACACCTACGACGTGCTGCACGCCGACGACGTGGTGTTCTCGGTGGAGGCGCTCAACGCCTTCATCGCGTCGAATACGCGAAGCCACTCGAAAGACTCAGAGGAGGTTTCGGCCTGATGGCGACCGTCACTGACCCCCGCGACATCATCCTGGCCCCGGTCATCTCGGAGAAGTCCTACGGCCTGATCGATGACAACGTGTACACGTTCCTGGTGCACCCAGACTCGAACAAGACCCAGATCAAGATCGCGGTCGAGAAGATCTTTTCGGTCAAGGTGTCCGCGGTGAACACCGCGAACCGCCAGGGCAAGCGCAAACGCACCCGGAGCGGGTACGGACAACGCAAGAGCACCAAGCGCGCCATCGTGACGTTGGCGCCCGGCAGCAAGCCGATCGAATTGTTCGGCAACACAGCGTAGCCAGGATAGAGAGACTTAACAGACATGGGAATTCGCAAGTACAAGCCGACGACTCCGGGTCGCCGCGGTGCCAGCGTCTCCGATTTCGCCGAGATCACTCGTTCCACTCCGGAGAAGTCGCTGATCAAGCCGCTGCACGGCAAGGGTGGTCGTAACGCGCACGGTCGCATCACCACGCGACACAAGGGTGGCGGCCACAAGCGGGCCTACCGGGTGATCGACTTCCGCCGCAACGACAAAGACGGCGTCAACGCGAAGGTTGCGCACATCGAGTACGACCCGAACCGCACCGCGAATATCGCGCTGCTGCACTTCTTGGATGGCGAGAAGCGCTACATCATTGCGCCGCAGGGACTCTCCCAGGGCGACGTGGTGGAGTCGGGCGCGAACGCCGACATCAAGCCGGGTAACAACCTGCCGTTGCGCAACATCCCGGCCGGCACCTTGATCCACGCTGTGGAGCTGCGGCCGGGTGGTGGGGCCAAGATGGCTCGCTCCGCGGGCGCCAGCATCCAGCTGCTGGGCAAGGAAGGCACGTACGCCTCGCTGCGTATGCCCAGCGGTGAAATCCGTCGTGTCGACGTGCGCTGCCGCGCCACTGTCGGCGAGGTGGGTAATGCCGAGCAGGCCAACATCAACTGGGGTAAGGCCGGCCGGATGCGTTGGAAGGGCAAGCGCCCGACCGTCCGTGGTGTGGTGATGAACCCGGTCGACCACCCGCACGGTGGTGGTGAGGGTAAGACGTCCGGTGGTCGTCACCCGGTCAGCCCGTGGGGTAAGCCCGAAGGCCGTACCCGAAAGGGCAACAAGCCCAGCGACAAGCTCATCGTCCGACGCCGGCGCACCGGCAAGAAATCTCGTTAGCCGCAGCCAGGAGCAACGAATATGCCACGCAGCCTGAAAAAGGGTCCGTTCGTCGACGACCATCTGCTCAAGAAGGTCGACACGCAGAACGACAAGAACACCAAGCAGGTCATCAAGACCTGGTCCCGACGTTCGACCATCATTCCCGACTTCATCGGTCACACGTTCGCCGTCCACGACGGCCGCAAGCATGTGCCGGTGTTCGTCACCGAATCGATGGTGGGCCACAAACTGGGTGAGTTCGCACCGACGCGCACCTTCAAGGGACACATCAAAGACGACCGGAAGGCCAAGCGGCGATGAGTACGGCTACTGAATATCCTTCGGCGGCCGCCGTAGCGCGGTTCGTGCGGGTGTCGCCGACCAAGGCGCGCCGAGTGATCGACCTGGTACGCGGCAAGTCGGTGGCCGAAGCGCTGGACATTTTGCGCTGGGCGCCGCAGGCGGCGAGCGAGCCGGTGGCCAAGGTCATCGCGAGCGCTGCGGCCAACGCGCAGAACAACAATGGGCTCGACCCGGCGACGCTTGTCGTGGCCACGGTCTACGCCGATGGCGGCCCCACCGCCAAGCGGATCCGACCGCGCGCCCAGGGCCGCGCGTTCCGGATCCGTAAGCGCACCAGCCACATCACCGTGGTGGTGGAGAGCCGGCCGATCAAAGACGGGCGGGGTTCACAGTCCGCGAGCGCAACCCGCGCACGTCGCGCGCAGGCCAGCAAGGCTGCGGGTACGGCACCTGCCAAGAAGGCATCCGCCGCGAAGGCTCCGGCCAAGAAGGCGTCCCCCAAAAAGACATCTGAAGCGAAGGCATCCGCCGCGAAGTCCACTGAGACGGAAGCGACTCCGGACGCGAAGGGAGGCTCGCAGTAGTGGGCCAGAAAATCAATCCGCACGGCTTCCGCCTCGGCATCACGACCGACTGGAAGTCGCGGTGGTACGCGGACAAGCAGTACGCGGACTACATCAAGGAAGACGTGGCGATCCGCAAGCTGCTGTCGACCGGCTTGGAACGCGCCGGCATCGCCGACGTGGAGATCGAGCGCACCCGCGATCGGGTCCGGGTAGACATCCACACCGCCCGTCCCGGCATCGTGATCGGTCGCCGTGGCACCGAAGCCGACCGGATCCGCGCCGACCTGGAGAAGCTGACCGGCAAGCAGGTTCAGCTCAACATCCTCGAGGTGAAAAACCCTGAGTCGACAGCACAATTGGTCGCTCAAGGTGTGGCCGAGCAGCTGAGCAACCGGGTGGCGTTCCGCCGTGCGATGCGCAAGGCGATCCAGTCGGCGATGCGTCAGCCCAACGTCAAGGGCATCCGGGTGCAGTGCTCCGGTCGTCTCGGCGGCGCGGAGATGAGCCGCTCGGAGTTCTACCGCGAAGGTCGGGTGCCGCTGCACACGCTGCGTGCCGACATCGACTACGGCCTCTACGAGGCCAAGACCACCTTCGGCCGCATCGGCGTGAAGGTATGGATTTACAAGGGCGACATCGTCGGCGGCAAGCGCGAATTGGTTGCGCCTTCGGCCGGCGCCGAGCGTCCGCGCCGCGAACGTCCGGCGGGCACCCGCCCGCGTCGTAGCGGTTCCGCGGGCACGACGGCGACCAGCACCGAGGCCGGCCGCGCCGCGTCGAGCGCCGAAGAGGCAACTGCCTCGCCGGTCGAGGCGCCCGCTGTCGAAGCGCCCGCCGTTGAGGCGCAGAGTACGGAGAGCTGAATCATGTTGATTCCCCGCAGAGTCAAGCACCGCAAGCAGCACCACCCGCGTCAGCGCGGGATTGCCAGCGGTGGCACGTCGGTGAGCTTCGGCGACTACGGCATCCAGGCACTGGAGCACGCCTACATCACCAACCGGCAGATCGAGTCCGCTCGTATCGCGATCAACCGGCACATCAAGCGTGGCGGCAAGGTGTGGATCAACATCTTCCCGGACCGTCCGCTGACCAAGAAGCCCGCCGAGACCCGGATGGGTTCGGGTAAGGGTTCGCCGGAGTGGTGGATCGCCAACGTCAAGCCGGGTCGCGTGCTGTTCGAGCTCAGCTACCCCGACGAACAGACCGCCCGGGAAGCGCTTACCCGAGCGATCCACAAGCTGCCGATCAAGGCACGCATCGTTACCCGAGAGGATCAGTTCTGATGGCAGTGGGAACTTCGCCGGGCGAACTGCGCGAGCTCAACGACGAAGAGTTGATCGAGAAGTTGCGCGAATTCAAGGAAGAGCTGTTCAACTTGCGCTTCCAGATGGCGACCGGTCAGCTCGCCAACAACCGTCGGCTCCGGGTGGTCCGGCAGGAAATCGCACGGATCTACACCGTGCTACGTGAACGTGAACTCGGCCTAGCATCTGGGCCCAATGGTGGTGAGGACTCCTAATGGCAGAGGCGAAGAACGAAGCCCCCGCGAAAAAGGCAGCGCCCGCGCAGACAGCGCAGAAGGCTGCGGCGAAAGACGCTAGCGCCAAGGGGCCCAAGCACACTCCGGCCACCCCGAAGCCGCGCGGTCGTCGTAAGACCCGCATCGGCTATGTGGTCAGCGACAAGATGGAGAAGACCATCGTGGTCGAGCTGGAAGACCGCATGCGTCACCCGAAGTACGGCAAAATCATCCGCACCACCAAGAAGGTCAAGGTGCACGACGAGCACGGTGACGCCGGCACCGGCGACCGGGTTTCGTTGATGGAGACTCGTCCGCTGTCGGCAACCAAGCGCTGGCGGCTCGTCGAAATCCTGGAGAAGGCTAAGTAGTACCCTCACCTGCCCGTGAGCTCGCGAGCTCACGGTACGCAGGGTCCAAGCGGCGCACGGCGACGATGAACGTCAACGCGATCAGGGGTCCGATAATCCCGTACACAGTCGCGGGCATAGCCATTTCTGCGTTGTTCAGCAACTGCGGGCTAAGCGCAATGCCGATCGCAACCACGGCGTTGTGCAATCCGATCTCCAAGCTGACGGCGATTGCCTGCGGGGGCGCCAGCTGCATCCGGCGCGACACCAGATAACCGACGGTCAGACTGACCGCGCAGAAGGATGCGACGGCTGCGCTGATCACGCCGAAGTCCTTCCACAGCGTCGACTTGCCGCTGGCGATCCCGCCGACGACGGCGAGAATCAATAACACCGCCGCGGCAACCCTGACGAACTTCTGCAGCCGCCGGGCGAAATCCGGAAAGCGGTGACGTATCGCCACCCCGATTGCGACGGGCACCAGCACCATCCCGAACACGCCGAAGAATTTGTCGAATTGCAGTGGGATGAAACGTCCTTCGCCGAGGAACCAGGTCAACGAGAACGCCAGTATCGCCGGTATGGTGAAGATCGACAGCACTGCGTTGATCGCGGTCACCGTCAGGTTGAGTGCCAGGTCTCCACGCGCGAGATGACTCACCACGTTCGCCAGCATGCCGCCGGGGGTCGCCGCCATCAGCATCAAGCCGACCGCCAGATTCGGCGACAGGTGCAGCGACTCCGCGATCACCCAGCACAGCGCGGGTAACACCAGTGACTGGCACACCAACGCGATCGCCAGTGGGCGGCGCACCGTGGCCGCCCGCCGGAAGTCGCCGACGGTGAGCGTCAATCCGAGAGCGAGCATGACCGCCCCGACGACCACTGGCAGGAACCGGTTGTCCATGATTCTCCAAAGCGTTGGGGACCTCATGCCGTGGATGCCAATGGGACATGAGGACAGCGCGACGACGCGGCAGCAAGTCAGCTTGCCTGTCAGTAGATGACTGTACGACCTGGGCCCGGCGGCGGCGTAGTGTGCGCCCCGTTTGCGGTTGCCAGCCTGTGCGTTCAGCAGCACTTCGCTGATGGCGGGGGCAGCGTCGATCGGCAGAAATCACCATGAGCGAAATCGGTGCGGGCTCGGGCGCTGCACGCCTTGCTGCGCGCGCGACAACAAATACTTCACATCCTGAAACACGTTGAGGCGGTTGTGTTGTCAAAAACCACCGTGATTCAAAGCTGTGTCGGCATCTGGGCCCTGACCAGTACAAACGCGCCAGACCTGAGTGAATACCGTTCCGTGGCAGCGTATTTGAGTTGCCCTAGTTTGCCGGCGCGGGTGGTACAACGCGACATCGGGCGGCCCGGGTCGAAACATGGTCACCGGTCCGTCGCGTCGCAGTTCGATAGATTCCCAATGTTCCCTGCTTGTCCGCGCCAGACCGTTGGAGGAGTGGCAGTTATGACTTTGCGCGTCGTTCCCGAGGGCTTGGCCGCTGCTTGTGCGGGCGTGGAGGCGTTGACGGCACGGTTGGCGGCCGCGCATGCCGTTGCGGCACCGCTGATTACGGCGGTGGTACCGCCGGCCATCGATCCGGTGTCGCTGCAAAGCGCAGCCGAGTTCAGCGCCCGCGGCGGACTGCACGCGGCGGTGGCCGCCCAAGGCGCCCAGGAGCTTGGTCGGGCGGGGATCGGAGTGGGGGAGTCGGGCGTCAGCTACGCCAGCGGTGACGCTGCCGGGTCGTCGCTGTACCTCTTCCCGACCGGCTGACGATGACCGCTCCTATCTGGATCGCCGCACCGCCAGAGGTGCATTCGACATTGCTGAGCAGCGGTCCCGGACCGGGGCCGCTGCTGGAAGCGGCCGGCGCGTGGAACTCCTTGAGCGTCGAGTACACCACTGTGGCAGACGAACTCACCGATCTGCTGGCGCAGGTGCAGACCGGGGCGTGGCAGGGTCCGAGCGCGGAATCGTTCGTGTCGGCGAATGCGCCTTTCCTGGCCTGGCTGAATCAAGCCAGCGCGAACAGTGCCGCTGCGGCTGCCCAGCACGAAACCTTGGCCGCGGCTCACACCGCCGCACTGGCTGCGATGCCGACCCTCCCGGAGTTGGCCACCAACCACGTCGTGCACGGCGTATTGGTGGGCACCAATTTCTTTGGTATCAACACCATCCCGATCGCGCTCAACGAAGCGGACTATGCGCGCATGTGGGTCCAAGCCGCCACCACGATGGGCGCGTATCAAGCGGTAGCCGGCTCGGCCGTCGCCGCGACGCCCATCACCGAGCCGGCGCCACCAATTCTGAAGTCGGACAACGAAACTGCCGCGTCGCCCGCCGACTCCACGACTGAGACTCCGCTGGACCAACTCATCGTGCAGTTTCTGCAGGCGCGGGGGATCACGTGGGATCCCACTGCGGGCACCATCAACGGGCTGCCCTACTCCACGTACACCAACCCGCTCACCACGCTGTACTGGGTGAAGAACACCGTCACACTCGTTCAGGACCTCGAGAACTTCGCCCAGTTGCTGGCCACCAATCCAGAGGCGGCGCTTGCGAGCCTGACACCGGCCAACATCATCGCGTTCCTGGTCGCGCATCCGGTGGTCGCCGCCGCGATTGCGGCCAGCTCGGCGACCGCTGTTCTTCCCGCCGCCGCTGCCGCGGCGGTGGCTTCGGTAGCCGCCGTCGCCGGACTGATCGACCCGTCGCTTCTCCAGCCTTTCCTGCCACCGCTGCCTCCGATCGCAGCGCTGCCCCTGGCGCCGGTCGCCGGATCGACGCCGTTGGCTGTCGCGACCGTCGCGCCGGCGCCGCCCACACCGACCTCGGCGGCCGCTCCCGCAACCAGTCCCGCCTCCGGCACCGCCCCCGCCCCGCCGAGTCCGCCACCCACGGGTGTGCACGGCCTGGCGTTCCCGTACCTGATTGCCGCGGGCGGTGGGCCGTCCATCGGGTTCGACTCCGGAGCCCGGGCCAGCGTCGGTTCCAGCGCGCGGCTGAAGGCGCCGGCCGAGTCGGCCGCGGTTGCCGCGGCGGCAGCAACGCGACGACGCGCGCGTAAGCGCAAGCATCAGCAGGCCTACAAACATGACTATGCCGACGCGACAATGAATTACGAGGTCGACCCGGACTGGGATGGATCGTCATCCGACGAGCCGGTCGCCTCGACGGCGGTGTCGGGCAGCGGCGCGGGGGCGCTCGGCTTCGCCGGGACGGTGGCGAATACCGGCGAGCGGGCGACCGGATTGGCCACGCTGCCCGATGACGATTTCGGCGGTGGGCCGAGCATGCCGATGCTGCCGCACACCTGGACGCCGGAAGAAGATCGGGACAGGCCGTAGCGGTCCGCGACGATGTTGGCCGGCAGTTCGCCGCAGCGGTGTAATCTGCAATCCCCGGGGGTCCACTACGAGAGTGAGGCCAGCGATGGCTACCGAGTTCAACGGCAAGATCGAACTGGATATCCGTGATTCGGAACCGGATTGGGGTCCATACGCTGCGCCGACCGCACCGGAGGGCGCGCCGAATGTGCTGTATCTGGTGTGGGACGACACCGGCATCGCGACCTGGGACTGTTTTGGCGGTTTGGTGGAGATGCCGGCGATGTCGCGGATCGCCGAACGGGGTGTGCGGCTGTCGCAGTTTCACACCACCGCGCTGTGTTCCCCGACCAGGGCGTCGCTGCTGACCGGTCGCAATGCCACCACGGTAGGCATGGCGACGATCGAAGAGTTCACCGAGGGCTTCCCGAACGCCAACGGCCGGATCCCGTTTGAAACCGCCTTGCTCCCTGAGGTTCTGGCCGAGCAGGGCTACAACACCTATTGCGTCGGCAAGTGGCACCTGACCCCGCTGGAAGAAGCCAATCAGGCTGCCACCAAGCGGCATTGGCCGACACAGCGCGGGTTCGAACGCTTCTACGGCTTCATGGGCGGCGAGACCGACCAGTGGTATCCGGACCTCGTCTACGACAACCATCCGGTGGACCCACCTGCTACCCCGGAAGATGGCTACCATCTGTCGAAGGACCTTGCGGACAAGACAATCGAGTTCATTCGTGACGCAAAGGTGATCGCGCCAGACAAACCGTGGTTCAGCTATGTATGCCCCGGCGCCGGGCACGCCCCACACCATGTCTTCAAGGAGTGGGCGGACCGCTACGCCGGCACGTTCGACATGGGCTATGAGCGCTACCGCGAGATCGTGCTGGAGAAGCAGAAGGCCCTGGGCATCGTGCCCCAGGACACCGAGTTGTCACCGATCAATCCCTACCTCGGCGTTACCGGGCCCGACGGGCAGCCGTGGCCGCTGCAGGACACTGTGCGGCCCTGGGACTCGCTGAACGACGAAGAGAAGAAGTTGTTCAGCAGGTTCGCAGAAGTGTTCGCCGGCTTTCTCAGCTACACCGATGCCCAGATCGGACGGATCCTGGACTATCTCGAGGAATCCGGGCAGTTGGATAACACCATCATCGTGGTGATCTCTGACAACGGTGCCAGCGGTGAGGGTGGGCCGAACGGATCGGTGAACGAGGGCAAGTTCTTCAACGGCTACATCGACACCGTCGAAGAAAGTATGAAGCTGTTCGAGCACATCGGCGGGCCGCGGACCTACAACCACTACCCGATCGGGTGGGCGATGGCCTTCAACACGCCCTACAAGCTCTTCAAAAGGTACGCCTCGCATGAGGGCGGGATCGCCGACACCGCAATCATCTCGTGGCCCAACGGGATTGCGGCGCACGGCGAAGTCCGTGACAACTACGTCAACGTCTCCGACATCACCCCGACCGTCTACGACCTGCTGAACATCGAGCCGCCGGCGACTGTGAAAGGGATCGCCCAGAAGCCGCTCGACGGGGTGAGTTTCAAAGCGGCCCTTGCTGATCCGTCAGCCGACACCGGCAAGGAAACCCAGTTCTACACCATGCTGGGTACCCGCGGGATCTGGCACAAGGGCTGGTTCGCCAACACCGTCCACGCCGCCACGCCCGCGGGCTGGGGGCATTTCGACGCCGATCGCTGGGAGCTCTTCCACATCGAAGCCGACCGCAGCCAGAGCCACGATCTGGCCGGCGAACATCCCAAGAAGTTGGAAGAGCTCAAGGCGCTGTGGTTTTCCGAGGCCGCCAAGTACAACGGGCTGCCGTTGGCGGATCTCAACATCTTCGAGACGATGACCCGCTCGCGGCCCTACCTGGCCGGTGAACGGAACAGCTACATCTACTATCCCGACTCTGCAGAGGTGGCCACCGGTGCCGCTCCTGAGATCCGGGGCCGTTCGTTCGCGGTGCTCGCCGATGCCACGATCGACACCACCGGCGCTGAAGGCGTGCTGTTCAAGCACGGCGGGGGCCATGGCGGGTATGTGCTCTTCATTCAGGACGGTCGGTTGCATTACGTCTACAACTTCCTGGGCGAGCGTGAGCAGGCGGTTGCTTCGACGCAGGCGGTGCCATTGGGTCGGCATGTGTTCGGAGTTCGCTACGAGCGCACCGGCACAGTGGAGAACAGTCACACGCCCCTCGGCGACATCACCTTGTTCATCGACGACGCGACCGTCGGCACGCTGGCTGACGTGCAGTCGCATCCGGGGACGTTCGGCTTGGCCGGTGCCGGTATCACCGTCGGGCGCAACGGCGGTTCGGCGGTGTCCAGCCGCTACAAAGCGCCATTCGCGTTCACCGGCGGCACCATCGCGCAGGTCACCGTCGATCTCTCGGGACGGCCATATCAAGATGTGGAAAAGGAATTGGCGCTAGCCTTTTCGCGTGACTGAGCGGCCGTCGAAACTGCGCTGGGCGGCGGCCGGTCTGCTGACGGTCGCTGTGCTGTCTGGCTGCGCCAGGAGCATCGACGGAGTCGCTGCATGGACGGGCGGGTCGGCCGAATCCCGGCGCTCCACAACAAGTCACGGCACGCCGCCTCCCGGGATCGAGACGACGTTGCCGGATCACATTCCCCCCAACGCATTCCTCTGCTTCCCAGGACCGGCCGAGGGCGGCATCGGTACCGTGGCCCAGGTGGACGACGCGGCCGCACCGAGGATCACCATCACCATCCCCGACGGGTGGACCAGCGAGCCGGGTCGACGTGATCTGGCGCTGTCGCTCAGCGGGCCCGACGGCATGAGCGGGACGGTGACCATCGCCGCGACAAAGCTCGATCCCGCCAGAGCATTCTCCGATTACGCAGCCACGCTTGCGCATTCGAAACCTGACTTTGATGTGGCCACCGTCGGTGCCACGTTCTGCGGATACAGCAGTCAGAAGCTGGCCGGGACGTTCGGCGGGCCGTCGGGCCCCATCGAGTTCGCCGACCGGCTCACCCATATCTGGACCAACACCGCCCAGTACCTGGTCGCGGTGGATATGGAAGGCCCGGTTGACGCACCGGGTTTCGGCGCGGCGAAAGCCGCGCTGATGCAGGAGTTCGCGGTCGTCATACCCTGAACTCATGCCTACCGAGCTAGTCGAACTGCCGCCCGGATCGTTTCGGATGGGTTCGACCAGCTTCTACCCCGAGGAAGCGCCGATCCACACGGTGCGCGTCGAGGCATTCGCCGTCGAGCGCCATCCGGTGACCAACGCGCAATTCGCGGAATTCGTCGCCGCGACGAGCTATGTCACGGTCGCTGAGCAGCCCATCGACCCCGCGCTGTACCCCGGGGTCGATCGAGCTGAATTGCAGCCTGGCGCAATGGTATTCCACCCCACATCGGGCCCGGTCGACTTGCGGGACTGGCGGCAATGGTGGGTCTGGGTGCCGGGCGCCTGCTGGCGCCACCCGTTCGGTCCGGACAGCGATATCGGCGACCGGGCGGAGCATCCGGTGGTCCAGGTGGCTTATCCCGATGCGGCCGCGTACGCACGCTGGGCCGACCGGCGTCTGCCGACCGAAGCCGAATGGGAGTACGCCGCGCGCGGTGGGTCCGCCACCACCTACGCCTGGGGCGAGCAGGAGAAGCCCAACGGCGAACCGATGGCCAATACCTGGCAGGGAAGCTTTCCTTACCGCAACGACGGCTGGCCCGGCACCTCGCCGGTTGCTACGTTCCCGCCGAATGGATTCGGCCTCTACGACATGATCGGCAACGTCTGGGAATGGACGACCACCGAGTTCTCGGCTCACCACCGACTCGACCAGCCGACCAAAAGCTGTTGTGCGCCAACCGGATCCGCTGATCCGAGTATTACGCAGACGCTCAAAGGCGGCTCACACCTGTGTGCCCCGGAATACTGTCACCGCTACCGGCCTGCGGCGCGCTCGCCGCAGTCGCAGGACACCGCGACCACCCACATCGGATTCCGCTGCGTGAGCGACCTGTCCGCCGGATCAGCCGATGGCGTCGACGGCGGCTGACACCTTCGACTGGAAGTCGGGCGGCAGCGGGATGTAGCCGTTCTTGTCCAGATCGATCTGGCCGGGGCCGAGCGTTGCCTGCAGGGCGGCTTTGACCGCCAGACCAGTCTGGGGGTCAGGGTACTTCGAGCAGACGATCTCGTAGGTCGCCATCACGATCGGATAGACGTCGTCCTGAGTCGGGTTGTAAAAGGACGACAGGTCGAGCACCAAGTTGTTGCCCTTGCCGACGATCTTGGCTCCGGCGATGGTCTTGCCGACGGAGTCGGTGCCGATGCGCACCGGCCGCCTCGTCTTACGACTGGCCGGGGTCTTGATCTCCGCGGCGAACAGCCCTTCCTCCATGGCGAAGGACAACTCGTTGTAGGTGATCGCGCCTTCGGTGTTCTTGACCATCGCCGACGTGCCGTCGTTCCCCTTGGCGCCGGTTCCGACGCCACCCTTGAACTCCTTGCCGGTGCCCTGGGTCCAATCGCCACCGGCGGCGGCCTGCAGGTAGGCCTGGAAGTTGGCGGTGCTGCCGGATTTGTCGCTGCGGTAGACCACCTTGATGTCCTCGGGCGGCATCGACGCGTTCAGCGCCGTGATGGCCGGGTCGTCCCACCGCTTGATGCTGCCGTTGAAGATTCCGGCCAGCGTCTGCGCGTCGAGCACCAGGAAGTCGACCGGGAGGTTGTAGGTGACCGCCAGCGGACCGAACACCACCGGGAGATTCCATGCTTCGGCCCCGCCGCAGCGCTGCTTGGCGAGCTTGTATTGGTCGTCACCGAGCGGAGTGTCCGATCCGGCGAAATCGCTCTTGCCGGCCAGGAAATCGGTGATTCCGGCGCCGGAGCCGTTGGCCGTGTAGTCCAGGCTGTGTCCGGGGCACGACTTGCTGTAGGCGCTGACGAACCGCTTCATCGCGTTGGTTTGGGCGGTCGAGCCGCTGGCCGTTATCGACGATTTCCCGCCACAGTTAACGACTTCGCTTGCGTAGGCCATGCTGGTGTGCGGGACCTCGCATCCCGACAGCACAGTGGCACCCGCGGCCAGCAAACTGACGGCAGCGGCTAGTCGTCTGTGCTTCATGTTGATTGCCTCACCCCGGACCTCAGACACATTGTTGAGAAATAACGCTCACCTTCGAGCACGCGAACCGACGTTAGATTAGCGGGTCGAAGGGCGAACTGTCCCATCCCATCGGCGAATTCATGTTTTCCGTCTACCTTCCTGAACTGCGCGTTACTGTCGGGTGGCCAGCGGGTGACAAGATTCGGGCGCCCTGACCATCATCAATCTTTCGCCGCGCTTTCGGCACCCCGGTTCGCTAACGTGACGACCGTGTTGCCCCGACAGGCTGACGTCCACGGCCCCGCGCCCGTCCGCTCCCGGCAAGCGGTCCCGACTATTCGGGACGGCGGCCAGCAATGACCGTCCAGACTCCGGCGACGGTCTCGACGCCGACACCCCAACCGGAGCGCAAACGCCCCCGCATCATCATCGGCGTGGCCATTGTGATGGCTGTCTTAACCGCCTACGGCCTGTCGCTGTTCGGGGTTCATCTGCTGCAGAAGTCCGAAGGTCCGCTGCCGCCGCTGGACCTGAGCCAGGCCGGCGCCGACGAGACCGTCGTGCAGATTCGGCTCGAGGAGCTCAAGTCCACGACGAACCGCCTCACGGTCAACGTGCTCATCTATCCGGGTGAGTCACTCGAGGACAAGCGTTTCGACGAGTTGAACACCGACATCGCCGTGCGGTTGTACCCGCCGAATGACCTCGGCGACATCAAGTACCCGAAAGGCAAGGCGCCGGCTCAAGTCAGCACCATGATCCAGGCGCACGGCGACCCCGGGAATTGGCCGTTCGATTCCTATCGCACCGAGCCGATTTCGGCGGATGTCTTCGTCGGGGAGGGTGCGGAACGCAAGCGGCTACCCGCACTCGTACAGGTGACCGGAGCGATGGACGGCTGGGACGCATCGGTCACGCGCAATAGCGACACCAGTGAGGCCGGCAGCCACAACACCAGCAATGTGGTTGTCACCCTGCATCGGGCCAAGGGACCGTTGATCTTCGACCTGGGCATCATTCTGGTGTTGATCAGCCTGCCGACCCTGGCCCTGGTGGTGGCCATTCCGATGGCGATGGGCAGGCGAAAGTTCGTGCCGCCGTTCGCCACGTGGTACGCGGCGAACTTGTTCGCGATCGTTCCGCTGCGAAATATTCTGCCCGGCGCTCCGCCGCCGGGTTCGATGATCGACCAGGCGCTGGTGCAGTGGGTGCTGCTTGCGCTGGCGTCGGCAATGGCGTTGTACATCTACTCCTATATCCGGCAAGGGGATTGACGCATCGTCACCCGTGGCAGGTGAGTGCGGCACGCACGATCACGCTGTCGGACGTCAGCAGGTTGGTCTCGACATCGCCGTAGAAGTAGCTGTTGTCCGGGCTCCAGTTGGCGGTCTGGACGACCGTGGCGTAGACCGGCCGGCTTCCGATGGCCTTGGCATTGTTATGGGCGTTGAAGTCACTGAGCCGCTGAGGGTTTGATCCATCGGGGCCCATCGTCCACCAGTCGGTGCCATGTGTTGGGTTGTCGGCGTTGGTCATCCACAGCACCTGCCCGTCGGGGGTGTAGCGGGGATGCTCGTTATAGCTGTCCCCTCGCGTAAGTCGTTCGGTTGCATTCGAATTCAGGTCATAGCGATAGATCTGACTGCTCCAGAAGTTGTGCGTCTCGTAGTCGCTGGTGAACACCAGCGATGAGGAGTCAGCCGAAAAGCCGCCGCTTTCGTTGAACGCATCGTCGGTGGGGGAGATGGTGCGAATGTGGGACAGCGACGGCGTGCCGTCGGGCCCGACGTCGAAATCGGCGACCTTGATCGTCCAGAATCCGGCGAACCGCTCCGGCTTGAGCACCTTGGCGGACCGGGTGCGCTCGGTCCACTCCAGCAGCCGTCCATCCGGGGAGAACTCCGGGATGATCGTGCCGTGGTCCTTGTCGGTCGCCACATCGGTGAGCTGCCAGGACCGTGATCCGTCCGCGGCGGCCACCCACAGATCCGAGTAGCTGCCCCAACCGGGAGTCGCGCCCACCGAGTCGCCAGGATGCACGGCCTTCTCCGCGACGAAAGCAATGAACGCCCCGACGGGCTCCAGACCGGCGTGCCGGTGCTGCGCTGCGGAAAGCCGGCAGATCCCGCACCCCATTGCGCGGCGTCGGTGTCTGCAGGGCCGTCCGGCTTGGCCAGGTAGATGTGGAAAGCCCCGTCCGCACCCTTGGCGTTGTAGGCGATCAAGTTCTTGGTCTTCGACCAGTCGGCGCCGTAGGCATCCCGCCGAAACACCTGATAGGTGATGGGCGGGCCGCAGCCGGGGCGACCGACAGACGTGCCTGGCGTGGGTTCGGCACCGCGACGCTGGGCCGGAAGGTGAGCGCAGGAAACGCAGGCCAGAAGTGACAGCGTCACCCAGACGCACAGCGCCGGCGTCGAGACTCGCATCATCACACCCAACCGGGCCCTTTTCGTCGCTCTGGAGAGCCGCCAACCACCTTTGACCAGGAATTTGGCTCTGAGCAGGTCTTCCCCTAGACTCTAGGGGTTGCCGAGGGCAGACCTTGGCTGGCATTTCGATCTTCACCGTCAGCCCCGCGTGCCTTTCGATGACAAAGACCATGCACGAAGGTCTGGTGGACCATGCGTTCCAGTGTCCTCCGGCCCATCCACGTGTGGGCGTGAACATGTGAACCAGGTCAAGGAGATCGAGTGATTCAGCAGGAATCGCGGCTGAAGGTGGCCGACAACACCGGTGCCAAGGAAATCTTGTGCATCCGTGTGCTCGGCGGCTCGGGCAGGCGTTACGCCGGCATCGGCGACGTCATTGTGGCGACCGTCAAGGACGCCATCCCCGGCGGCAACATCAAGAAGGGTGAGGTCGTCAAGGCCGTCATCGTTCGCACCGTCAAGGAGCGCCGCCGCGCCGACGGCAGCTACATCAGGTTCGACGAGAACGCGGCCGTCATCATCAAGCCCGACAACGACCCGCGTGGAACCCGCATCTTCGGGCCGGTTGGCCGCGAACTGCGGGAGAAGCGCTTCATGAAGATCGTCTCGCTGGCCCCGGAGGTGCTGTAAATGAAGGTGCACAAGGGCGACACCGTCCTCGTCATCTCGGGTAAGGACAAGGGCGCCAAAGGCAAAGTGCTCCAGGCATACCCGACCCGCAACAAAGTGCTCGTCCAGGGCGTCAACCGGATCAAGAAGCACACCGCCGTCTCGACCAACGAGCGCGGAGCCCAGTCCGGCGGCATCGTCACGCAGGAAGCCCCCATCAGCGTTTCGAACGTGATGGTGGTCGACTCCGACGGCACACCCACCCGGGTCGGCTACCGGGTCGACGAGGAGTCGGGCAAGCGGGTTCGCATCTCGAAGCGCAACGGCAAGGACATCAACGCATGACAACGACCGAGAAGGTTCAGCCCCGGCTCAAGACGCGCTACCGCGAAGAGATCCGCGACGCGCTGAACAAAGAATTCGCCTACGCCAACGTCATGCAGATCCCCGGTGTGGTGAAGGTCGTGGTGAACATGGGCGTCGGTGACGCCGCCCGTGACGCCAAGCTGATCAACGGCGCGGTCTCGGACCTGGCGTTGATCACCGGTCAGCGGCCGGAAATCCGCAAGGCCCGTAAGTCGATCGCGCAGTTCAAACTTCGCGAGGGCATGCCGATCGGAGCGCGGGTGACCCTGCGCGGCGACCGGATGTGGGAGTTCCTCGACCGGCTGGTGTCGATCGCGTTGCCGCGTATCCGCGACTTCCGCGGTCTGTCGCCCAAGCAGTTCGACGGCTCCGGCAACTACACCTTCGGGCTCAACGAGCAGTCGGTGTTCCACGAGATCGACGTGGACAACATCGACCGGCCCCGCGGCATGGACATCACCGTCGTCACCTCGGCGACCAACGACGACGAGGGCCGAGCGCTGCTGCGCGGCCTCGGCTTTCCGTTCAAGGAGAAGTGACCAGATGGCGAAAAAAGCACTGATCGAAAAGAGCCAGCGCAAGCCGAAGTTCAAGGTTCGCGCCTACACCCGCTGCAACAAGTGCGGCCGCCCGCACGCGGTTTTCCGCAAGTTCGGGCTGTGCAGGATCTGCCTGCGTGAGATGGCACATGCGGGCGAACTGCCCGGTGTGTCGAAGAGCAGCTGGTAGCCAGCACCGAGCAATCGACTCATTGGAAAAGGTTGCGGTAGGCCCTCCCGAAAGTTTTTCGGGGAGGAACCGCCGCGAGGAAGGTAACAGCGCTCGATGACGATGACGGACCCGATCGCAGACTTTTTGACCCGTCTGCGCAACGCCAATTCGGCGTACCACGATGAGGTGACGCTGCCGCATTCGAAGATCAAGGCCAACATCGCCGAGATCCTCAAGCGGGAGGGCTACATCACCGACTACCACACCGAGGACGCGCGGGTTGGTAAGGCGCTGACCGTTCAGCTCAAGTACGGACCCAGCCGGGAACGCAGCATTGCCGGCCTGCGCCGGGTGTCCAAGCCCGGTCTGCGGGTGTACGCCAAGTCGACCGGCCTGCCGCGCGTGCTCGGCGGCTTGGGTGTGGCGATCATCTCGACCTCCTCGGGCCTGCTCACTGACCGGCAAGCAGCCAGACAGGGCGTGGGCGGCGAAGTCCTCGCGTACGTGTGGTGAGGGGGAACTGACATGTCTCGTATTGGAAAGCAACCGATTCTGATCCCGTCCGGGGTCGAGGTCTCCATCGATGGCCAGCAGGTCTCGGTGAAGGGGCCCAAGGGCACCCTGGATCTGCAGGTCGCCGAGCCGATCACCGTGGCGCGCAACGACGATGGCGCCATCGTGGTCAACCGTCCGGACGACGATCGACACAACCGCTCGCTGCACGGGCTCTCACGCACCCTGGTGTCCAACCTGGTCACCGGTGTGACAGAGGGCTACACCATCAAGCTGGAGATCTTCGGGGTCGGCTATCGCGTGCAGGCCAAGGGGAGCGACCTGGAGTTCGCTCTGGGTTACAGCCACCCGGTACTGATCACCGCGCCCGAGGGCGTGACCTTCGCGGTCGAGACACCCACCAAGTTCTCGATCTCGGGTATCGACAAGCAAAAAGTCGGCCAGGTCGCGGCAAACGTCCGCCGTCTTCGCAAGAGCGATCCCTATAAGGGCAAGGGCATCCGCTACGAAGGCGAGCAGATCCGCCGCAAGGTCGGAAAGACAGGTAAGTAGTCATGGCGCAAACACAAGCTGCAGGCACCGCGCACAAGCCGTTGGGGCAGAGCGCATCCGCCGTTCGCCGCAAGCAGCGGCTGCGTCGTCACGCGCGGCTGCGTAAGAAGATCTCGGGCACCGCGGAGCGTCCGCGCCTGGTGGTGCACCGCTCGTCGCGGCACATCCACGTGCAGTTGGTCAACGACCTGACCGGCACGACCGTGGCCGCCGCCTCGTCCATCGAGGCGGATGTGCGCGGGGTGGACGGCGACAAGAAGGCCCACAGCGTGCGGGTCGGTCAGCTGATCGCAGAACGGGCCAAGGCCGCCGGAATCGAAGCAGTGGTGTTCGACCGTGGCGGCTACACCTACGGCGGGCGGATCGCGGCACTGGCCGACGCCGCCCGTGAAGGTGGATTGAAATTCTGATGCTAATCAACAACTTTGGAAGGACCGCATAATGGCGGAGCAACCGGCCGGATCGGCCGGCCCGACGAACGAGGGCCGCGACGATCGTCGCGGCGACTCGCGCGGTGACAACCGTGGCCGCCGGGACGGTGGCGGCCGTGGCGGTCGTGACCGCGACGGAGACAAGAGCAACTACCTGGAGCGGGTCGTCACGATCAACCGCGTCTCCAAGGTGGTCAAGGGTGGTCGGCGCTTCAGCTTCACCGCGCTGGTCATCGTCGGCGACGGTAACGGCATGGTCGGTGTCGGCTACGGCAAGGCCAAGGAAGTTCCGGCCGCGATCGCCAAGGGCGTCGAGGAGGCCCGCAAGGGATTCTTCCGGGTGCCGATGATCGGCGGCACCATCATCCACCCGGTGCAGGGTGAGGCCGCTGCGGGCGTGGTGCTGTTGCGCCCGGCCAGCCCCGGTACCGGTGTGATCGCCGGTGGTGCGGTGCGTGCGGTGCTGGAATGCGCCGGCGTACGCGACATTCTGTCCAAATCGCTGGGTAGCGACAACGCGATCAACGTCGTGCATGCGACGGTCGCCGCGCTCAAGATGCTGCAGCGGCCCGAAGAGGTCGCCGCGCGGCGCGGACTGCCGCTCGAGGATGTCGCTCCGGCCGGCATGCTGCGCGCCCGCCGCGAAAGTGAGGCGCTCGCCGCCAGCACTGCTCGTGAAGGAAGCGCGTAAAAATGGCATCCGAAAAAGCAACACAACCGGCGCAGCTGAAGATCACCCAGACCCGCGGCATCATCGGCGCTCGCTGGAAGCAACGGGAAAGCCTTCGCACCCTGGGGCTTCGGGGGATTCGCAAGTCGGTCGTCCGTGACGACAACGCACAGACCCGCGGTCTGATTGCGGCCGTCCATCACCTCATCGAGGTCGAGTCGGTCGAGGGAGGTAGCGCCAAATGACGATCAAACTGCACGACCTGCACCCCGCGCCCGGGTCGAAGACCAAGCGCACCCGGGTGGGCCGCGGTGAGGGCTCCAAGGGTAAGACCGCTGGTCGAGGAACCAAGGGTACGAAGGCGCGTAAGAACGTGCCGGCCACCTTCGAGGGTGGGCAGATGCCGATTCACATGCGGCTGCCCAAGCTGAAGGGTTTCCGTAACCGGTTCCGGACCGAGTACGAGGTCGTCAACGTCGGCGACCTCAATCGTCTTTTCCCCAAGGGCGGTTCGGTTGGGCTGGACGAGCTGGTAGCCAAGGGAGCGGTTCGCAAGAACAAGCTCGTCAAGGTTCTCGGCGACGGCAAGCTGGACGCCAAGGTCAACATCACCGCACACAAGTTCAGCGGCAGCGCGCGGGAGAAGATCACCGCGGCCGGCGGTTCGGCGACCGAGCTCTAGGCTTGCGGGCGCGCGCCCAGCACGTCGCGGAATAGCGCTTGGCGCAAGGCCAGTTCGCGTGGATCGCTGCACAGGTGAAACCCCATCCGGTTCATCACGTAGCTGAATCCGATTCCGGTGTCGGGGTCGGCGAAGCCGAATGAGCCGCCGAGGCCAGGTGTGCCGAACGCCTTCTCGGACGAGCCGAACACACACAACGGCGCCGGCTTTGACAGTCCTAACGAGAAGACGGTGTTGACGCGCAGCACCTTGTCCCGCTGTCCGCCGCTCGGTGCGGCCGGCTCGGCCATGAGTTCTTTGAGCACGGTCGGCGTCAGGCCCAGCGCAGCGTCGCCGGTGGCGGCGGCACCGTAGAGCTGCGCGACCGCGCCGGCTGTTCCGATGCCGTTGGCCGACGGGATCTCGATGGCGCGCACATCGTCGCGGTTGTAGTCGCCGGCCCACGGCACGACGCCGCGGGGCAGAGCGGCAGCACGGGCGAGCAGGCCGACTGGATTGAGTGATGCGGCCACAAGTGCTGCTGGCATGACGTTGAGGTGCAAGAGGACTTCCGGGCGCGACCAGTCGTGCAGGAGCGCGACCTGGTCGCGCTGCCACGGCGCCTTGGCGATTCCGTTGCGGTAGCCGCCCCACAGATCGACCACCTTGACGCCGTTGCGATAGACGGCGATCGCGGCGCCGACCTCACGACCGGCCGCGAAGTTTGCGTGGAATGCGTCGGCGACCTTGCCGTATCCCTCATCGACGTCACCGCCGATCAAGTCCGGCGACACCGCGACCTTGAGGACCATTGAGTGGTTATACACCACACGTCACATCAGCACCGTCAAGTCGGTGGCATCCTTTTTTGAAATCGTCGCCACGGGTGATATCACCGAGTCAGTGATGTCGCCCGTGGTCACAAAACGAAAAAAGAGAGTCGCCCCGAAAGAGCGACGGATGAGGCCGGTGTGACTCAGTTCAGCTGCGGAATGACCTCTGCGGCAAGACGTTCCATCTGCTCGCGATCCTCGGCGACATCGCGGCCGACCGGATTGAGCAGGATCGTCTCGGCGCCGGCGTCGATCACTTCCCGCAGACCGGCCGCCACGTCGTCGACCGTGCCCGACACCGGCACGTCGTCGATGCCGGCCATCCCACCGTAAATACGATGCAGGCCGTCCAGCACGCGCCTCCGCGCCTGCGTCGGGTCGTCATCGATCATCAGATAGACGCGCTTCCCGATCTGGAACCGCGCGGGGTCCTTGCCCTGCTCGGCGAGTTCGCGCCGGACGCCCCGCACGGCTTCGGTGAACGTCGCGGTGGTCGACGAGCCCGCACCCAGAAACGCGTCGCCGTGGCGGACGGCGCGGGCCAGCGCTTTCGGGGCCTGACCGCCGAACCAGATCGGCGGATGCGGCCGCTGCACGGGTTTGGGTTGGATCGGCAGATCGTCGACCTGGCGGAAACGGCCGTCGAACGTGACCCGCGGCTCGTCGGACCAGGCCGCCTTCATCAGCTGCAGCCCCTCGGTGAAGCTGCTGATGAACGTGGAGGCGTCCACCCCGAACGCGGCGAACTGACGTCTCCCCCCGCCGGGCGCCACGCCGATATCCAGCCTGCCGTGGCTGAGCCGATCGACCGCGGTGATCGACGACGCCAGCTGCAGCGGGTCGTGCAACGACGAGACCAGCACGGCCACGCCGAGACGCAGGCGTTCGGTGCAGGCCGCCGCGTAGGCCAACATCTCCAGCGGCGCAATCAGCGGTGCCGGCCCAATGGTCTGCTCGAGCACCCAGCCGGCTTCGAACCCGAGCTCCTCGGCCCGAACCAGGTAATCCCGCACACCAGACGCATCGAACCCGGTCGCATCGAGTTGGTGAATTGATATCGAGAACCGCACCCCATCACGGTACGGCGGGCCATCGGTAGGCTCGTCACATGTTCTCTTTCCTGCCTGATCCGCCGGGTGTCGACGACGTGCGCGCGCTGGTTCGCCGGGTGGATACCGCCCGCCACCACGGTGTTCCCAACGGCTGCGTGCTCGAACTCGACCTGCGGGTGGCACCGCCGGAAACCAGCGGTCTGGATCCGTTGGCGATCATCACCGGCGGCGGGCGCGCCCTGGTGCTGCGCGAAGCCGTCTCGGCGCTGCACCGAGCTGCCGAGGATCCCCGTGTCGCCGGCCTGATCGCCCAGGTTCAGCTCCCGGCGGTCGCGGCGGGACCGGTCCAAGAACTGCGGGAGGCCATCGCGGCGTTCACTGCGGTGAAGCCATCGCTGGCCTGGGCTGAGACCTATCCCGGCACGCTGTCGTACTACCTGGCGTCGGCGTTCGGCGAGGTATGGATGCAGTCCTCCGGGACGGTCGGGCTGATCGGATTCGCCACCGATGCCCTGTTCCTGCGGGACGCGTTGGACAAGGCCGGCATCGAAGCGCAGTTCGTCGCGCGAGGCGAATACAAGTCGGCGGCAAATCTTTTCACGCAGGACGGTTACACCGACGCCCACCGGGAGGCAGATACCCGGCTACTGGAGAGCCTGCGCGGGCAGGTGTGGCAGGCGATCGCCGAGTCACGCACGATCAGCCAGGATGCCCTCGACGGTCTGGCCGACCGTGCGCCGCTGCTGCGCGACGTAGCCATCGATTCGGGGCTGATCGATCGGGTGGGATTCCGCGACGAGGCATACGCGCGAATCGCGGAATTGGTTGGTGCCGAAGCGCAATCGCCGGCTTCAGGGGATGCCGACGACGATGATGCCCCGCCGCGACTGTTTGTCAGCCGCTACGCGCGGGCCACCGGCGCTGGTGGGCCGTCGATGCCCGGTCGCGGACCCAAGTCAACGATTGCGCTGGTGACCGTCGCCGGCCCGATCGTCAGCGGCCGTGGCGGTTCACGGTTGCCGTTCGGCTCGTCCAACGCCGGTAGCGACACCATTGCGGCGGCGCTGCGCGAGGCGGCGCATGACGACTCGGTATCGGCGATCGTGTTGCGGGTCGACTCGCCGGGCGGCTCGGTCACCGCGTCGGAAACCATTTGGCGGGAAGTCACAAGGGCCCGCGAGCGGGGTAAGCCGGTGGTGGCGTCGATGGGTGCGGTTGCGGCCTCCGGCGGTTACTACGTCTCGATGTGCGCCGACGCGATCGTGGCCAACCCCGGGACGATCACCGGGTCGATCGGTGTGGTGACGGGCAAGCTGGTCGCCCGCGACCTCAAAGACCGGTTGGGTATCGGGTCAGATGCGGTGCGCACCAACGCCAATGCCGATGCCTGGTCGGTCAACGCGCCGTTCACGCCCGAGCAGCAGGCGCAGGTCGAGGCCGAAGCCGACCTGTTCTACGCCGACTTCGTCGAGCGGGTGGCCGAAGGCCGCGACCTGACTGTCGAAGCCGTCGATGCGGTTGCCCGGGGCCGGGTCTGGACCGGGGCTGATGCCCTCGAGCACGGCCTGGTCGATGAACTCGGCGGCCTGCGCACCGCGGTACGCAAGGCGAAAGTGCTGGCCGGACTGGACGAAGACACCAAGGTCCGTCTGGTCAGCTATCCGGGCTCGTCGGTGTGGGAGTTGCTGCGGCCGCGACCTTCCTCGCAGCCCGCGGCGGCGTCGATTCCGGATGCGTTGGGCGGGTTGATCACCCGGTCGGTGGTTGGCATCGTCTCCCAGGCCGAGCGGTCTTTGACCGGTTCCAGCGTGCTGTGGGTGGGCCAGTCCCGCTACTAGGCAGTCGCGCTTCTAGCCGGCGAGCTTTGCGCTGATGTAGATGATCTCACCCAGCGGATCGTCGTTCTCCGGCGATGGAATGTCGCGCCCGTTGTTCAGGAACAGATCCGTACGGGTCGTGTCGGCGACATCCCACGACTTGCCGCGCAGATAGTCGGCCACGTGATTGCGTTGGCCGGCGTAAATCAGTGACGGCATGTCGATGTCGATGCCTTGCGCGCGCAGCGGAGCGGACATCTCGCGCGCCTTGTCGGCGTCGAAATCGACAATGCCCGGCACGTATTCGGTCGCGACCGTGCTGCCCGGTGCACTCAGCGCGGTGATGTTGTCGAACAACCGATCCTGGGCTTCCGGCGGCAGGTAGATCAGCAGACCCTCGGCAAGCCAGGCTGTCGGCGCGTCGGTGTCCAGCCCGGCGTCTCGTAACGCGGTCGGCCAGTCGCCACGCAAGTCGATCGCGACGGTGCGGCGCGTCGCGGTGGGCTCGGCGCCGAGGTCGGCCAGCGTGCCGGTCTTGAACTCGATCACCTGCGGCTGATCGATCTCGTACACCACGGTGTCGGCGGGCCAGTCCAACCGGTAGGCGCGGGCGTCCAGACCGGAAGCGAGGATCACCACCTGTCGCACCCCGGAAGCCACCGAGTCCAGCAGGTACTCGTCGAAATACTTGGTGCGCAGGCCCATTCCGTCGACGATCGCCTGCATTCGCTCCGGCGACGCGTTCGGGAACAGCGAAGCGTCGACGTCGCCGTCGATCATCTTGACGAAGAAATCCAACCCGACGGCGCGGACCAACGGCTCGGCAAACGGGTCGTTGATCAGTGCCCGGGCATCCTTGGTCGCCATTGCGCGGCCGGCGGCGACCATCGTCGCGGTGGCGCCCACGCTGGAAGCCAGATCCCAGCTGTCGTCGTCGGTACGCGTCATCGGTGTCCTATTTCAGCGTCGCAGCGACGTAGCTCATTTCCCTGAAGAGGCGCATCGCCTCGTCCTCAGGGAATTGAAAGCCGTTGCGGTCGTAGAGTTCGGCGGCAGGATGAGCGTCGACCTGCCAGCCGTGCTCGGTGAGGTAGTCAGCGACGATACTGCGCTCGCCGACGTAGAACAGTTCGGACGCGTCGAGGTTGAAGCCGACGCGCTTCCACCGCTCACTGATGCTTTGCACGTGTTCACGGGAGAACGCGTTCGGGTCGTTGACGTGCTCGGTGGCCAGCTGGCTGCCCGGCGCGCTAAGCGCGGTGATGTTGTCGAACAGGCGATCCTGGGCATCGGACGGCAAGTAAGGCAGCAGCCCCTCGGCGCTCCACGCGGTCGGCTGGTCGACGTCGAAACCGCCGGCGCGCAACGCGGCCGGCCAGTCTTCGCGCAGGTCGATGGCGATCGTGCGAAGCTCCGCGGTCGGGGTGGCGCCGAGGCCGGCGAGCGTGCCGGTCTTGAATTCGATGACCTGGGGCTGATCGATCTCGTACACCGTCGTGCCGTCGGGCCAGGGCAGCCGGTAGGCGCGAGTGTCCAGTCCCGAAGCGAGGATCACTGCCTGACGCACACCCGCTTCGGCGGCGCTGATGAAGAACTCGTCGAAAAACCTTGTCCGCACGGTCATTTGCTCGGTGCGGGTTTTGCGGTTCATCGTCGGGTCATCCTCGAGGGTGGCATCACCGTCGAGAATGCGTACGAACGGCGCCAGGCCTACCGCGCGCACCAGTGGGGCGGCGAACGGGTCGTCGAGCAGCGGCTCAGGTCCCTGGGAGGCCAAAGCGCGCGAGGTCGCGACCATTGTCGCGGTGGCTCCGACGCTGGAGGCCAGATCCCAGCTGTCGTCGTCGGTACGTGCCATCTCGCAGGCTCCTATTTCTTGTCGGTCAGCGTGCCGCTGACATAGAGACGATCGGCGAACGGCAGGTCGTCTTCCTGGATGGGTGCAAGACCGTTGGCGGCGAACAGCTCGCGGATCGTGCTACCGGCCATCTGCCAGCCGTGATCGGACAGGTAGACGGCCGCTTCGTTGCGGTCGCCGAAGTAGACCAGCTCCGTCATGTCGAGGTCGAGCCCGTGTTTGCGCCAACGCTCGGAGACGGCTCGCATGCGTTCTTTGATCCGCTCTTCGTGGCCGGGTTCGCGGGTGGGTCCGCTGTCGGTGGCGATTCGGCTGCCCGGTGCGCTGAGCTCAGTGATGGTGTCCAGCAGCCGGTCCTGCGCGTCGGGCGGCAGGTAGCCCAGCAGGCCTTCGGCGCTCCACGCGCTGGGCTGGCCGGGGTCGAATCCCGCCGCCTGCAGCGCGGCCGGCCAATCGTCGCGCAAATCGACGGCGACTGCGCGGCGGTGCGCGGTGGGCTGGGCACCCAACTCGGCCAACGTCCGTGATTTGAATTCGATCACCTGCTGCTGATCGATTTCGTAGACGGTGGTGCCTGCGGGCCATGGCAGCCGGTAGGCCCGTGCGTCCAGCCCGGACGCCAGGATCACCGCCTGCTTGATACCCGATGCGGTCGCCTCGATGAAGAACTCGTCGAAGAATTTCGTGCGGACGGCCATGTTGTCGGTCATCCGCTGCACGCCCGCCGGCGCACCGTCGTTGTCGTCCTCGAGGTCGGCAGGGGACAGCTCGCCGGTGGCCAGCTTGGTGAACAGCTCAAGCCCCACCGCGCGAACCAGCGGCTCGGCGTACGGATCGTTGATCAGTGGGCTGTCGGCCTTGCTGGCCATCGCGCGGGCGGACGCGACCATGGTGGCGGTCGCGCCGACGCTCGATGCGAGGTCCCAGGTGTCGCCGTCAGTGCGTGCCATAGCCGCCCCTTCGCGTGGTCGCCGGTTTATTACTTAGCCAATGTAACGAGGCTACCACCGACTGGCGGGGCTACATCGGGTTGGTGCGAAGGTAACTGTAGACACCGGCGAAGTTGGTGTTGACGTCCTCGGGAATCGGGACGGGTCCGCCGAGTGCCCGTGCACCCCAGGCGATTTGGGCGGTCCGCTCCACCAGCGCGGTGACGTGCAGGACCTTGTCCGGCCGGGGGCCGACTGCCACCAGGCCGTGGTTGGCGATCAGCGCGGCAGCGCGGCCTTCCAGCGCCTTCACCGCGTTGCCGCCCACTTCGGGTGTCCCCGATGCGGCGTACTCGCTGCAGCGGATATCGCCGCCGCAGTAGATGGCGAACTCGTCGATGCAGGCCGGAATCGGCTGATGGGAGATCGCGAACATGGTGGCCCACACCGGGTGACTGTGGATGACGCTGGCGATGTCGTCGAATGCCTGATAGCAGGCCAGGTGTAACTGCATCTCCGTCGAGGGCGATCGGCCGTCGGCGGCGCGCACCACCGCGCCGTCCGGGTCGACCACCACCAGGTCATCCAGCGTCATGTCGGCGTAGTCGACCGACGACGGGGTGATCACCAGGTTGCCGTCTTCGCGGCGGGCCGAGATGTTGCCCGCGGTGCCCTCGACCAGCCCGCGGCGCAGCATGTCTTTGGCCGCTGCCAGTACCGCGGTCTCGGTGTCGGCGACGAACATCACGGTCCTAGCACCTCCGGGTTGACGATGTGGGCCGGCACCTTGCCGGACAGCAGAGCCTCCAGGTCGTCGGCAACCATCTGGGCCTGGCGCGCCTCAGTGTTCCACGTTGCGCCGCCGATATGCGGCGTGAGCACCACATTGTGCATCGCGATCAACGGGTGGTCAGTGGGCAGCCATTCCCCGACGAAGTGGTCCAGCCCGGCGGCGGTGACCTTGCCGCTGCGCAGCGCCTCGACGAGCGCATCAGTGTCATGCAGCTGCGCCCGGGCGCTGTTGAGGAAGACCACGCCGTCGCGCATCGCGGCGAACTGCTCGGCCCCGATCAGCCCGGCGGTGTCGGCGGTCACCGGCGCATGCAGTGAGACGATGTCGGACTCGGCGAGCAGCTCGTCGAGGGTGTGGGTGGCCTCGTCGTTGTACGGGTCGTAGGCGATGACCCGCATGCCGAGCCCGGCCATCCGCCACCGGACCGCCCGCCCGACGGCGCCGAGGCCGACCAGCCCGACCGTCCGGCCGGCCAGCTCCCAGGCGCGGAAGCGCTGATACGGGATGGTGCCGTCGCGGAACACCTCGCCGGCGCGGACGTCGGCGTCGGCGCCAAGCAGCTGGCGGGTGGCGGCGAGCAGCAGCGCCAGCGTCATCTCGGCGACCGCGTCGGCGTTGCGGCCCGGAGTGTTCAGCACCGGGATGCCGGCCGCGGTCGCGCCCGCGACATCGACGTTGTTGGGATCGCCGCGGGTGGATGCGATCGCGCGCAGACCCAGATCGAGAACCGGGCCGCTGACCGAATCACTCTCCACCACAACGATATCCGCGCCCTCGGCAGAGATCCGTTCGGCCAGTTGCTCGGCGCTGTAGATACGCAACGGGGTCTGGTCGATCCACGGGTCGTAGACCACGTCGGCCAACCGCCGCAGTTTGTCGAACCCGTCGCCACGCAGTGGCGCCGTTACCAGAGCACGCGTCATGATTGCCCATGCTGGCGTACGGTGGCCCGCGTGTCACGCAAAGCGGTCACGATCGGCATCGACATCGGCACCACCGCGGTCAAAGCGGTGGCGGCCGACGAGGACGGCCGGGTGGTCGCACGGGCGCGCATTCCACACGAGTTGCGGGTGCCGGCGCCGGATCGGTTGGAGCACAACGCCGACGAGGCGTGGCGGCTGGGCCCGCTGGCGGCACTCGAGCAGTTGGCACGACCGGATGCGCGGGCGGTGGCGGTTTCCGCGATGGTCCCGTCGCTGACCGCCGTCGACGCCACCGGCACCCCGATCACGCCCGGGTTGCTCTACGGCGACGGCCGCGGGCGGGCCGGCAGCGTTGGCGGCGACGGGCCGTTCCCGATGGGCGAGGCCGCCGAGTTCCTGCGCTGGACCGCCGCCCAGGCGCCGGATGCGGCCGGATACTGGCCGGCCCCGGCGGTGGCCAACCACGCGCTGGCCGGCACCGCGGTGGTCGACTTTCCGACCGCGTTCACCGCATCACCGTTGTTCGATGGCGACGGCTGGAATGCGGCAGCCTGCGCGGATCGCGGCGCGACGGCGAAACAGATGCCGCAGGTGGCGGCGCCGGGCACCGCTGCCGGGCAGGTGGGCAGCGCGGTGCTGGCTGTCGGGGCCATCGACGCGGTGTGTGAGCAGATGGTCTCCGGCGCCGACCAGGACGGCGATGTGCTCGTGTTGTGCGGCACCACGTTGATCGTCTGGGTGACCATTCCGCAAGCCCGGCAGGTGCCGGGTCTCTGGACGATCCCGACGATGACCGGCAAGAGCCAGGTCGGCGGGGCGAGCAACGCCGGCGGCCTGTTCCTCGGCTGGATCGACCGGGTGCTGGCGCCGGGCGACCCCGCCGCGGCCGACCCGCGACGGGTGCCGGTGTGGTCGCCGTATCTGCGCGGCGAGCGCACACCGTTGCACGACCCCGACCGTCGCGGCCGGCTCGACGGCCTGGACCTCAGCCATGATGCGGCCGCACTCCGGCGGGCCGCTTACGAGGCGTCGGGATTCGTTGTGCGCCAACTGATCGACCTCAGCGGGGCGGACGTGTCGCGGATTGTGGTCGCCGGCGGCGGCACCCGCGTGCAGCCGTGGATGCAGGCCATCGCCGACGCCACCGGCCGACCCCTGCACCTGTCGGGGGTGGCCGAGGGAGCGGCGCTGGGCGCAGCTTTCCTGGGCCGGATGGCGGTGGGTGGGGAATCCGCCTTCACCGACGCCGCCCGCTGGGCCTGCACCGATCGCGTGGTCGAGCCCAGCCCGGCGTGGGTGACTCCGGTGCAGGAGCGCTACCACCGGTTCCTCGAGCTGGCGTCGCTACGGTAGCTCGGCCGAGACGTACCTGATGTCGCCCAAGCCCTCGAGGGAGTTGGTGTCAGGAAAGTCGAAACCGTTGGCGGCGTACAACTCCGGGGTGGTGTGCACGACGGTCTGCCAGCCGCGTTCGGCCAGGTACTGCACGGCGTCGTTACGCTCGCCGTCGTAGACCAGCTCGGACCAGTTCAGGTTCAGCCCGAGCCGGCGCCAGCGCTCGCTGATCTGCTTGCCGCGCTTGGCGACTCGATCCTGCATGTCCGGGACGTATCCGGTGCCGATCCGGCTGCCGCTGAAACTGAGCGTGGTGATGGTGTCGAACAACCGATCCTGAGCGTCCGGCGGCAGGTAGCCCAGCAGGCCTTCGGCGATCCACGCCGTCGGGCGTTGCGAGTTGAACCCGTTGTCGCGCAAGGCAGTCACCCAGTCGTCGCGGAGGTCGGCGGCCACCGCTTTGCGGTCTGCGGTCGGGGCTGCCCCCAGGTCGGCCAGTGTGCGGCTTTTGAATTCGATGACCTGCGGCTGGTCGACCTCGTAGACGGTGGTGCCCGCCGGCCACGGCAGCCGGTAGGCACGGGTGTCGAGTCCGGCGGCCAGGATGACCGCTTGGCGCACACCCGCCGCGGCGGCGTCGGTGAAGAAGGCGTCGAAGAACCGGGTTCGGACCGCCATGCCCTCGGCAAGTCGGCGCGGGGTGAAGGCCGGATCTTCGTCGGCGAGCTCGATCTCACCGTTCATCATCTTGATGAAGGCTTCGACGCCGACCGCGTTGACCAACGGTTCGGCGAACGGATCGTCGATCAGCGGGTCGGGTCCTTTGGAGGCCATTGCGCGCCGCGCGGCGACCGCGGTGGCGGTGGCGCCCACGCTGGACGCCAGATCCCAGCTGTCCCCGTCATGGCGAACGGTGTCCTTTGGGGTCATCTGGAGATCTCCTATCGGCGAGTTGCGATGAGGGACACGATGTTCCGGAATGCGGCAAGCGCTTCGTCATCCGGGTAGGCGCGGCCGTATTCGCCGAACAGTTCCCGGCGGTTGCGGGCACGAACGTTCCAGCCGCGCTCAGTGAGGTAGTCGGCGACGTTGTTGCGATCGCCCTCGTAGAACAACCCGGACAAGTCGACGTCGCAGCCGATATTGGCCCACCGGTCACTCATCGCCTTACCGCGCTCGGCCATCGTCGAACCGTTGTCCGGGTGATATTCGGTGGCGATCCGGCTGCCCGGCGCGCTGAGCGCGGTGATGTGGTCGAAGAGTCGGTCCTGTGCTTCCGGCGGCAGATACATCAACAGTCCCTCGGCGCTCCAGGCCGACGGTTTGGTGTCGTCGAAACCGCTGTCGCGCAATGCGGCCGGCCAGTCGTCGCGCAGATCGATGCTGACCGTGCGGCGCTGCGCCGTCGGCTCGGCACCGAGGGCCGCCATGGTGTCGGTCTTGAATGCGACGACCTGAGGCTGGTCGACTTCGTAGACGATGCTGCCGGCCGGCCAGTTCAGCCGGTAAGCCCGGGAGTCCAGGCCGGCGGCCAGGATCACGGACTGGTGGATGCCCGCCGCGGCCGCATCGGTGAAGAACTCGTCGAAGAACCGCGTCCGGACCGCCAGTGAGTCGGTCTCGGTCTGCAGTTCAGCCGTGCCGTTTGCACCCGCGTCACCGGGTTCGATGTCCCCGTCGACCACGCGGGTGAAGAAGTCGATGCCCACCGCCCGGACCAGCGGGGCGGCGAACGGGTCATTGATGATGGGGTCGGTGTCCTCGGTGGCCAGCGCCCGGGCCGCCGCGACCATCGTCGCTGTGGCGCCCACGCTGGAGGCAAGATCCCAACTGTCGGTATCGCTGCGCGTCATGATCACCCTTCCTGTCCACACTCAGCTGTAGCCTTCTGATATTTAGCCAAGGTAAAGAGCCAGTGAAACCCTACGCCTTATTGCTGTGTACGTGCTGCGAGCGCAACCAGCGTCGGCCAGCCGCCGCATCCCACCCGTTTGCGGGCTGGCACGTCATGCGCTGTTAGTCTCGTAGACTGTCTGACGCGCGCCCGGACACGTTCTGCCTGCATGTGCTCGGCGCGCGAGGCAAGACCACGCAGGAACTTAGGGCTGGATACGCCAGCCAGTAGGCATGCCGCGACCAGAGCTCGGCTGCGCAGGAGGAAGAGTGCTTTCGGCTTTCATCTCATCGCTGCGAACAGCCGACCTCAGACGCAAAATCCTGGTCACGCTGGGCATCGTGGTGCTGTACCGGCTGGGTGCGACGGTGCCGTCGCCCGGCGTCAACTACCCCAACGTGCAGAAGTGCCTCGCGCAGATCAGCGGCGGGGACTCCGCGCAGATCTACTCGCTGATCAACCTGTTCTCCGGTGGGGCGCTGCTGCAGCTGACCGTGTTCGCGGTCGGCGTGATGCCCTACATCACCGCGAGCATCATCGTCCAGCTGCTCACCGTCGTCATCCCCCGGTTCGAGGAGCTGCGTAAAGAAGGCCAGTCCGGTCAGGCCAAGATGACGCAGTACACGCGTTACCTGGCGATCGCGCTGGCAATCCTGCAGGCCACCAGCATCGTGGCGCTGGCCGCCAACGGCGGGCTGCTACAGGGCTGCAGCCTGGAGATCATCGCCAACCAGAGCATCTTCACCCTGATCGTCATCGTGCTGGTGATGACGGCGGGCGCGGCGCTGGTGATGTGGATGGGCGAGCTGGTCACCGAGCGCGGCATCGGCAACGGCATGTCGCTCTTGATCTTCGCGGGAATCGCCGCCCGAATACCCGGTGAGGGTAAGAGCATTCTGGACAGCCGCGGCGGCGTCGTGCTGGCCACTGTCTGTGTGGCAGCGCTGATCATCGTCGTCGGCGTGGTGTTCGTCGAGCAAGGCCAGCGCCGCATTCCGGTGCAGTACGCCAAGCGCATGGTGGGTCGGCGGATGTACGGCGGCACGTCGACGTACCTGCCGCTGAAGGTCAACCAGGCCGGCGTTATCCCGGTGATCTTCGCGTCGTCGCTGATCTATATCCCGCACCTGATCACGCAGCTGATCCGCAGCGGCACCGGCGGCCTCGGCAACAGTTGGTGGGACAAGTTCGTCAGCAATTACCTGTCGAACCCCGGAAGCCCGGTCTACATCGGGATCTACTTCAGCCTGATCATCTTCTTCACGTACTTCTACGTGTCCATCACGTTCAACCCCGACGAGCGTGCCGACGAGATGAAGAAGTTCGGCGGGTTCATTCCGGGTATCCGCCCGGGCAAGCCGACCGCCGACTATCTGCGCTACGTGTTGAGCCGGATCACTTTGCCTGGTTCGATCTACCTAGGTCTCATCGCGGTGCTGCCCAATCTGTTCCTTCAGATCGGCAGCTCGGGGCCGGTGCAGAACTTGCCGTTCGGTGGTACCGCGGTGCTGATCGCGATCGGTGTCGCGCTGGATACGGTAAAGCAGATCGAGAGTCAGCTCATGCAACGCAACTACGAAGGGTTCCTCAAGTGAGAGTTGTGTTGCTGGGGCCTCCCGGCGCCGGTAAAGGTACGCAGGCCGTGAAGCTGGCCGAGAAGCTCGAGATACCGCACCTGTCCACCGGTGACCTGTTCCGCGAAAACATCGGCAACGGCACCGAGTTGGGGCTCAAAGCCAAGAGCTACCTGGACGCCGGAGATCTGGTTCCGTCGGAACTGACCAACGAACTCGTCGACGATCGGCTGAGCAAACCGGACACCGAAGTCGGATTCATCCTGGACGGTTATCCGCGTGCGGTTCAGCAGGCCCAGGCGCTGCACGACATGCTGGAGCGGCGAGGGATTCAACTCGACACGGTGCTGGAGCTCCGCGTGCCGGAAGACGCGCTGTTCGAGCGGCTCAAGGCGCGCGGCCGCGCCGACGACACCGACGACGTCATCCGCAATCGGATGAACGTCTATCGTGACGAAACCGCGCCGCTGATCGAGTACTACAGCCACGAGCTCAAAACCGTCGAGGCTGTCGGCACGGTCGACGAGGTGTTCGCCCGCGCGTTGCGCGCACTCGGGAAGTAAGGGTGATCGGCCTGGCCGGCCTGCGCAGTCGCAAGGTGGTGCCGCAACGCAGCGCCGCCGAACTCGACGCAATGGCCGCGGCGGGCGCCGTGGTCGCCGCCGCGTTGGCGGCGGCGCGTGCAGCCGCGGTTCCCGGAGCGACGACGCGCGACCTCGACCAGATCGCCGAGTCGGTGATCCGCGACGCCGGTGCCACGCCGTCGTTTCTCGGCTACCACGGCTACCCGGCTTCCATCTGCTCATCGGTCAACGACCGTGTCGTGCACGGCATCCCCACGGCTGCCGAGGAGCTCGCTGCCGGAGATCTGGTCTCCGTCGACTGCGGTGCGATTTTGGACGGCTGGCACGGCGACGCCGCGATCACCTTCGGTGTCGGCGCTCTCATCCCCGCCGACGAACTGCTCTCGCAGGCCACCAAGGAGTCCATGGAAGCCGGGATCGCCGCGATGATCCCCGGTAACCGCCTCACCGATGTCTCGCACGCCATCGAAACCGCCACCCACGCGGCTGAGGCCCGCTACGGACGCAAGTTCGGCATCGTCGAGGGCTATGGCGGGCACGGCATCGGCAGGCAGATGCACATGGAGCCGTTTCTGCCCAACGAAGGCGCCCCTGGACGCGGTCCGCTGCTGGCCGTCGGATCGGTGCTGGCGATCGAGCCGATGCTGACCCTGGGAACGCGCCGGACCGTGGTCCTCGACGATGAGTGGACGGTCACCACCACCGACGGGTCGCGCGCCGCACACTGGGAGCACACCGTGGCTGCCACCGAAGACGGGCCCCGCATCCTGACCCTCGGCTGACGTCGTCTCGGGTGGAGGTGAACCAAACGGACACCTACACCGTGTCATCAGCGAGAGGCTGGTGATGGACATACCGGGCACCCGCGCGGATGCGAGCGCTGTGGAGCGGCTGTGGGATCAACATGCCGCTGCCTTGTGGCGTTACGCATGGCGGTTGACCGGTGATCATGCCCACGCCGAGGACGTCGTGCAAGAAACCTTGCTGCGGGCGTGGCAACACCCGGAAGTCCTGCGCAACGGTCAGTCCCCGCGTGCGTGGCTTTTCACAGTTGCCAGAAACATGGTTATCGACGACCGGCGCAGCGCCAAGTTCCGCCACGAGGTAATCCCGTCGGACAGCTCAGGTCTGCCTGAACAGGCAGGCCCCGACGAGGCAAGTGCGGCGCTGAACCGGGCATTGATCGGCGACGCGCTGGCGCAGCTGTCCGCGGAACATCGGGCGGTGGTGAGCCGGTCCTACTACCAGGGCTGGACCACCGCGCAGATCGCTGCCGATCTCGGTATCGCCGAGGGCACGGTGAAGTCGCGGTTGCACTATGCGCTGCGAGGGCTTCGCCGGGCTCTCGTGGAGATGGGTGTGACGCAATGACGGATAACAGGAACGGGAACGTGCCGCAGGGAGCCGACGGGTACGACATGTGGGACGCCGCATACGTGCTCGGGGCGCTCTCGGATGCCGAGCGTGGTGAATACGAGGCCCACTTGGCCGGTTGCGTGTCGTGCCGGGAGGCGGTGGCCGAGCTGTCCCGCGTTGCGCCGCTGCTCTCGCTGGCCGCCGATGACGCATCGGTTCCGCCGTGCCCTGACCTGCTGCCGTCCCTCATCGCGAAGGCCGATCAGCGGCTGGCCGCGGCATCCGAGCGCGGGCGATTGAAGGCGGCACCGACGGTGGATGCGGAGACGGTCTTTCCGGTCTTCCGCACCGGCAACTATGCACCCGTCCACGACGAGCTGACCGAATTCGATCTGTCGGTCGAAGGCAGCATTCCCGGCGAATTGAACGGCTGGTACCTGCGCAACGGGCCCAACCCGCGTGCAGGCGAAGGTCATTGGTGTGTCGGTGACGGCATGGTGCACGGCGTCCGATTGGAGAACGGCCGCGCCGCCTGGTATCGCAATCGCTGGGTGCGCACCGAGAGCTTCGACCGCCCCGTCCCGCTGTACAACGACGACGGCAGCCGAAACCTGCACTCCAGCATCGCCAACACCCATGTCGTCCGGCATGCCGGAAAGACCTTGGCGCTGATGGAATTCTCGCTGCCTTACGAGATCAGCAACGACCTGTCGACCTTGGGCGTCTACGACTTCGGCGGCACCTTGACCGACTCGATGACGGCACATCCGAAGATCTGTCCCAGCACCGGCGAACTTCATTTCTTCGGTTGCGGCAACATCTTCGAACCTCATGTCAGCTATCACCGCGCGGACGCCGACGGTCGGCTGACGGTCAGCCGGCCCATCGAGGTGCCCGCGCTGACGTTGATGCACGACTTCGCGTTGACCGCGCACTACGTTGTCTTCCTGGACCTTCCGCTGTTGTTCAACCTGGGAGTCGCACTCAGAAGTCCCGATCAGCGGGACTTGCCGTACCGCTGGGACGACCACTACCAAGCCCGACTCGGCGTGCTGCGCCGTGACGACCCCTACGGCCAGTTGCGTTGGTTCGACATCGATCCGTGCTTCGTCTTCCACGTCGCCAACGCCCACGACCTGGCTTCATCCGGCGGGAACGCCATCGTGCTCGAGGTGCTTCGGTACGACGAAATGTGGCGCCAAAATAGTGATTTCGGACGCGATGCGTCCCTGTGGCGCTGGACGATCAACCTGGACACCGGAGTTGTCGACGAGCGTCAGCTCGATGACCGCGGCGTGGAGTTCCCGCGCGTCGACGATCGGCTGGCCGGCACCGCCGCCCGATACTCCGTTGCTGTCGGTAGCGGTGCCCTCGTCCGCTACGACCTGCAAAGCGACACAGCAATCGAGCATCGGTTCGGCCGCCGCGGGCGTGGATCGCCGGGGGCACCCGGTGAGGCGGTGTTCGCACCCGCGGCCGGAGCGCCCGACGAACTCTCCGGTTGGTACCTGACGTACGTCTACGACGCTGAGGCCGACAGCAGCGATCTGGTGGTCATCGATGCCTCAGACTTTGCGGGTGAACCGGTGGCCCGGATCCGGCTGCCGCGCCGCGTGCCACATGGGTTCCACGGCAACTGGATCCCGGACTGAGCGCGATCATGATGCTGCATTCCCGCGGTGAACGGGAAAGGGGCGCAACTCGTATCACATGTCAGGAGGTGATCGAGTGAGTCGACTCACCGGTGCCAGTGGCGACGAAGCCGCGTTGATGAAGGCGCTCTACGACGAGCACGCCGGACCGTTGTGGCGGTACGCGCTTCGTCTGACCAGCGACGCGAGTCGCGCCGAGGACGTGGTCCAGGAGACGCTGCTGCGGGCCTGGCAGCATCCCGAGGTGATCGGCGACACCGAACGCTCCGCGCGCGCATGGCTTTTCACCGTTGCGCGCAACATGATCATCGATGAACGGCGAAGCCCGAAGTTCCGCAACATCGTTGCCTCGCTGGAGGACTCGGCGGTGCCGGAGCGATCCACGCCCGACCAGGTCGATTCGGCGCTGGACCGTCTGCTGATCGGTGACGCCATGGCGCAGATGTCGGTAGACCACCGAGCCGTTCTCGAGCGGTCCTACTACCGCGGTTGGAGCACCGCGCAAATAGCCGCTGACCTGGACATCGCCGAGGGAACGGTCAAGTCGCGGTTACACTATGCGGTGCGGGCTCTTCGACTCACTCTGCAGGAAATGGGAGTGACTCGATGACGATCCGGATGACACCATGCCGGGCCGTCCAAGGGGCCGTCGGCTTCGAATACCTGTGTATGACAGCTGCTGGGGAGAGACGATGAGGGTTGTCGGGGGTTTCGGCCCGACCGGTGACCGCGGCGTGCCCACCGGCGACAGCCACGACTACGCGACCTGGGACGCGGCCTACGTCCTTGGGTCGTTGTCTCCCAACGATCGCCGCGAGTTCGAGGCGCACCTGAGCGTTTGCCCGAGCTGCAGCCAGTCCGTCGGCGAACTCAGCGGTATACCGGCGCTGCTGTCAAAACTCGACCGCGAGACCGTCGCCGCGATGGATGCCGACGGCCACGCCGAGGCGCCCGAGCCGACGCCGAACCTGCTGCCGTCGTTGATGACCGAGGTTCGCCGCCGCCGGCGCCGCACCCGGATGGTGACCTGGACGACGGGGGCTGCCGCGGCCGCTTTACTGGCGGTAGCGCTGTTCGTCGGCGTAGCGGGGCATCACCCGACGTCTTCGCCTCCACAGGCCGGCGTGTCTGCGCTGCAGATGGATCAGGTCGGCACGCACGCACTGGCCTCGACGGTGTCGCTCAGCAGCCAGCAGTGGGGCACCTACATCGACCTCAACTGCGTCTGCCTGGCCCCGGTGACCGCTCACCACGACAAGCTGGCGATGGTCGTGGTGAGTCGCGACGGTACCCACACGCAGCTGGCCACCTGGGTCGCTGACCCCGGCCACACGGCGAAGCTGGGCGGAAGTACCTCCACACCGGTCGACCAGATCGTCCAGGTGCAAGTGGTTGCCGCCGACAATGGCAACGTGCTGCTGCAACGTTCACTCTGAGAGTGCCTGCACTGCAGCGGCTTCAGCAGCTTTCAAGCCAGCTGTGGAACATCCCATCCGGGTCGTAGGCGGCCCGGACTCTATCCAGGCGGGCCATGTTCGGCTCGGTGATGAAGGTGGCCGGCCGCCGGGCGAGGTTCTCGTCGGCCAGTGAGATACCGGTAGCGAGATGCGACATCGCCGCCATGTTGGACCGGGCCCAATCGCCATACCGGTCGTCGTCGGCCGAATCGCCCCACGCGGTGTAGAGCCCGAAGTAGATCTCGTCCTCCACCCCGTAGACCATCTCGGCGCGGTCTGCAGACGGCTTCCAGCCGGCGAACACGAAATGCGACGGGTGCGGCGGCAGGGTGTCGATGATGGCGCGGATGCCTGGTAGCAGCTCTTCTGCCCGAGCTGAGGTGAACATATTGTCGACGCTGTACCGTTGCCCCGCAGGGTATTTCATCATCACCGCCGAGTACCAGTTCGCCAGCGTCGTCGGCAGGTAGGGAAGGTTGGCGATCGCCCGGTCGATCACCGGGCAGGTCCCAAGGATCGCAAGGGCTTTCGCGGCCTCCTCGTCGGAGTCGGCGAACACCGGCGACGCGATCGCGATGGTCGCTATGTCGGGTCCGACTTCCGGGGCGTTGCGCGACGTGAGGATCTGCAGTTCGACCCGGTCGTCGACGTCGCCGCTGATCGAGCGGCCCCAGCTGAACACCTCGTCGGCCACCTCGATCGGATACATGTACAAGCAGGTGCCCAGGACGGCCGGCCGCGGATGCAGTCGCAACGTGAAAGACGTGACCACACCGAAGAATCCGGGCCCGCTGCCGCGGGCCGCCCAGTACAGGTCGGGATGATGCCGCGGATCGCAGTAGATCTTGTCGCCCTCGGCGGTGACGACCTCCAACCCGAGCACACTTTCGCACGCCGGCCCGACCACCTTGCTGTTCCAGCCGTAGCCACCCTGCAGCAGATACCCGCCCAGGCGGATTCCTTCGCAGTGGCCCGCCGGAAAGAACAGGCCCTGGGCGTCGAGGTCGGTCGCAAAGGCGCTGGCGATCACGCCCGGACCGACGTGAGCGGTCATCGCGTCCGCGTTGATACGGCAGTGATCCAGACGGCTGACGTCGAGCAGCATGCCACCGTCACGCAAATGGCTTGCCACCCAGCTGTGTCCGCCGGAACGAATGCCGACCCGGTAGCCCTGCGCCCGCGCATAGCGAATCGCCGCGACCACGTCGTCGGCATCGCAGGCTTGCACGATCACGTCGGGAAAGCGCTGCGGCACAATGCCATTCCACACCGTGTCGCGGCGGGCTGCCTCGTATCCGTCTACACCGCGGTAGAAGAATCGCTTTGCGGTGAGTAATGCCATGGGTTCCCCTTCGTGATGGCCGACAGGTAGTCCGCGATCCGAGCGGCCAACGGCGTCGCCGCCAGCCGGATTGCCCGTAGCGGGCCGTTGGGCGGAATGCCGTGACCAATCGCGAACATCCCGTCGCCGAGATCCGCGGAAAAACCGCCGCGGGGATTGCCGTGATCGTCGAGCACGCCGAGATGGCCGACCAGAGCGTCGAGGTCGGGTTGGAAGCCGGTCGCCGTGATGATCACCTCGGGTGCGATCGCGGTGCCGTCGGCCAGGATCACCCGGTTGGTCTCGAGCGCCGTGACCGCGGCAACCACGTCGACCCGGCCCGCCCGCACGACCCTGACCAGCTCGTCGGCGAGAGTGGGAATGCGGCCGCGGTTCTCGACTGTCGCCTTCAGCCCGAGCGGTGGCCGACCGAAGCCGTAGGGCGAAAGATCGCCCAGCAGTAGTCGATTGAGCCGTGCGATCACCGGGTCGACCATTCGCGCGGGTACCCGCGCGAACAGCTCGAGGAAGACGTCCGACGGTATCGGCCCGATGGCGCGGCGGACCAGGTGCGGCGGCGTGCGCACCGCCAGCCAGACCTTGCGGGCGCCGCCGGAGGCCAATTGCACCGCGATGTCGGCAGCCGAATTGCCCGCACCCACCACGAGCACGTCGCGGCCGCGGAACGGCCGCGCATTGCGGAAGTCCGCGGAGTGCACCAGGTCGCCGGTGAATCGGTCGAGACCGGGCCACGGGGGGATGGCGGCCGTGCGATAGCGGCCGGTGGCCAGCACCACCGCGGGCGCTCGCAGGTCGCCCAGCGACGTATCGGCCCGCCAGCGTCCGTCCACCCGGTCGATCCGGTTCACCTCGCAGCTCAGCGCGAGCGTGATGTTCTGCCGCCGCACGTAGCTGTCGAAGTAGGAGACCATGTCGTCTTTGGTCGGCCAACGGCCGGCGCGCAGTGGGATCCGTTGCCCGGGAAGGTGCGACATGAACCCGCTGGTGTTCAGCCGAAAATCGTCGTAGCGGTTGCGCCATGACATCGCGGGAGCGGTGGCCTTGTCCACGACCAGTGCCGAGATCGCATGGCGATGCTCGAGCTCTCGCGCAACGGCCAGGCCCGCAGGCCCCGCTCCCACCACAATGACGTCCTGCACTCCGATGACACGAATGCCGACGCCATCTGGTTCACCGGCACATGGGTTTGAACCGAACTGGGGTGGACATCGTGTCCCTGGTATGTCGAGGAAGCACCGGGTGGCCGACCACATCGTCGGGCATCTTGCAAGGACCGGAGTCGAATACATCTTCGGCGTCGACGGTGCCAACATCGAGGACCTCTACGACGCAGCCTATTTCCAGCCGGACATCACGGCCGTGCTGGCCAAGCATGAGTTCTCCGCCGCGACGATGGCCGACGGCTACAGTCGCAGCGGCGCCGGCCTGGGCGTGGTCGCCGCGACCTCCGGTGGGGGAGCGCTGAATCTTGTTCCGGGCCTTGGTGAATCGTTCGCCAGCCGGATACCGGTGTTGGCACTGGTCGGTCAGCCGGCAATCACGATGGACGGGCAGGGTAGCTTTCAGGACACCAGCGGACGCAACGGCTCGCTGAACGCCGAGGCGCTGTTCTCCCAGGTATCGGTGTATTGCAAACGAGTGCGCAACGCCGCGGACATCGCCTCGATGCTGCCTGCCGCCATCGCCGCGGCCCACACCGGCGGCCCAGCAGTGTTGCTGCTGCCCAAAGACATTCAACAGAGCATCATCAACCGCGGATGCTCGCTGGACGTCGGCCGGCACCGGTCGATCGGCGACCCGCACCCGATCGCGCGTGCGCTGCGTCGGGCGACCGGACCAGTCACGATCATCGCCGGCGAGCAGGTTGCCCGCGACGACGCGCGCGCCGAACTGGCAGAGCTTCGAGGCGTGCTGCGTGCACGGGTGGCATGCGTGCCGGACGCGAAGGACGTCGCGGGCACGCCTGGCTTCGGGTCGTCGTCGGCGCTGGGGGTGACCGGTGTGATGGGCCACCCGGGCGTGGCTTCGGCCGTACGGGACAGCGGGCTGTGCCTGGTGGTGGGCACGCGGCTTTCGGTGACCGCGCGGGCCGGTCTCGACGAGGCGCTGGCCGCGGTCCCGACGATGTCCATTGGGTCGGCGCCGCCGTACCTCGCCTGCACCCACGTCCACACCGACGATCTGCGGGCATCGCTGCGGATGTTGACCGACGCTCTCGTCGGCGCGGGCCGGCCTGCCGGGCTTCGGGTGCCCGACCGGATAACCCACACCGAGCTCACTCCGCCGCCCTTCGAGGGTCCTGGAGTCCGCTACCGCGACGCGATGCACGAACTGGATGATGTGCTGCCGGCCGGGGTGGACATCGTCGTCGATGCCGGAAACACCGGCGCCGCAGCCATTCACTATCTCCCGGTGCGCCGCCGCGGCCGGTTCGCGGTCGCCCTGGGCATGGGCGGAATGGGCTACAGCTTTGGCGCCGGCATTGGAATGGCGTTCGCCCGCAGGAACGCTCGCGGCGCGAACCGTCGAGTGGTGGTGATCGCCGGGGACGGTGCGTTCTTCATGCACGGCATGGAGGTGCATACCGCGGTGCACTACCGGCTTCCGGTGACGTTTGTGTTGCTCAACAACAACGCACACGCGATGTGCGTGACCCGAGAGCAGCTCTACTACAACGACTTCTACAGCTACAACCGTTTCTCGCCCAGTCATCTCGGCGCCGGCCTGGCCGCGATGTTCCCCAAGCTGGTATCAACCGACGTCAGCGACACCGCGGGATTGGCTGCGGCGGTGCGTGCCTCGCTTGATGTCGACGGGCCGTCGGTAGTCAGCGTGGAATGTGCCGCTGACGAGATCCCGCCCTTTGCACCTTTTCTCGGTGAGATTGCCACCCAACGCCCTACCAATCAACATGTTTCAACCACACAGGAGGACCACGCCCATGTCGCTGCCAGCGCTTGACGATATCGCCACCCACACCGGCACCACCGAGCCGATTGACGGCGTGGTCCGCATCGAGACCACGCCGCTCGAGGACACCGCCGCCACCTTTTTCACGCAGCTGCGCTCGGCATACCCGCACCAGGAAGTGTTCGGTCAGTACTGCACGGTCAACGACTACGTCGACTGCCCACCGGACGAACTGTTCGACTATCTTTCCGACACCCGCAGCCTGGAGGAGTGGACCTACACCCTGCGTGACTTCACTCCGACCGACGAACCGGGACTGTGGGCGGCCTACGACAGGTTGCTGCCAGACACCACGATCTACACCCGTACCGTCGCCAACTCACAAGCCCGTACCGTCGACTACCACTGCGCCTGGGATCAAGGCAAGCACCTGTGGATGATCTACGTGATGCGGGTCCTCGACGCGCAAGTGGTGCTGGGTAAGCCGGGTTCTGTTGTGCTGTGGACGAATTGCCGTCATCCGTTCTACGAGAGCAACCCCTATCCCGAGACGGCCCCGGCGGGACGCACCGGCTGGGTGGGCGACTTCTGGGACCTGTTCGGTCCGGGTCATGCGCTGGAGTTGAACAACCTCAAGAGCATCGCCGAGTACCGCCACCGCCACGGCCTGCCGGTCACCCCGGCGTGGATGAAATGACGAGCCGTCCTGCGTCAGCCTGATCGACGTCGCCAGTTATCTGCCCGGTGAGCCGATCGGTGCGGACTATTACGCGGAGTTCGCCGCATCCGACGATTTACGCGACAGCCTCATGTTCCGCGCGCCCTCATTCCGTCATCACGTCGGACCGGACGAGACCGCGATCGACATGGTCGAGCGTGCGGCGCAGGGACTCATCGAACGGCACGGTCACGATGTCATCGAAAACGTCGACGTGTTGATCACCCACACTCAGTTGCCCGACGTGCCGTTCTACGGCGCCGGCGGTGGCATGGCGCATCGGCTCGGCATGCGGCCGAACTGGGTGCTTGATCTGCACAACGGCGGCTGTGCGGCATTCGTGTTGGCGCTCAACGTGGCCCGTCGGCTGCTCGCATCGGGTGAAGGGCACACCGCGCTGATCGCGATCGCCCAGAATACGGCGGGGCAGGTCTTCGACCAACCAGGAGTACGTCGCAAGGCGCAGTCATCGGTTCCTGGTGACGGCGCCGCGGTGGGCCTGGTGACACTGTCCGACCAGTCACCGATTCTCGATATCGAATGCCGCACCTACGGCGAATACGCCGGCGACATGACGATCGCCATGGAACCGCCCCGCAAGTACTGGGAGGCGGGGCCTGGCGAGGGCTCCATCGGGTTCACCGAAACCAAGATCGCCAAGGTGCTGGCCCGCGGGAACCGTCAGGTCCCCGAAGTGGCGTATGCGGTATGTGACCGAATCGGGCTCAAGGGAAAAGATATTGATCTACTCGTCACCAACCAGCCGAACCGGATCTTCCTGCGCAACTGGCGGGAAGCATTGGAGGTTCCCGAGGAACGCCACCGCGACACCTTCGACGAATGCGGCAACCTGTTCGGCGCCGGCATCCCGATCAACCTGGATCGCGCCATCTCCGAGGGTCGGCTCGAGACCGGCGACGTGATCATGATGGCGGCCTTCGCGCATGCCGGTGACTTCGCCGGCGCCGCGGCGGTGCGCTGGGGCGGTCGAAACTGATGGCCGAGCCGGCGTTCGGCACCTCGGTGGCAGCCGAGATCGTCGCCTCGCTCCCGCAGGGGGTCGACGCATTGGCGCTGTCGCTCAACGAAAGCCCGTTCCCGCCACTGCCCGCGGTGCGATCGGCACTGGTGCATTGCCTCGACGCGGCCAACCGCTACCCGGAATTCCTGCCCGGGCAGCTGCGCCGGATGATCGCGGACCGCATCGGGCTGCACGACGATCAGGTGGTGCTCGGGGCGGGTGCCTCCGGGGTGGCGATGCAGGTCCTGCACGCGGTCACCCGGCCCGGCGACCGGATCGTGCTGAGTACGCCGACTTTCGACGGTTACCCGATCTTCGCGCAGATGGCCCGGCTGACGCCGGTCACCGTTCCGCTCGACCGGTACGGCTATCAGGACCTGGTGGCAATGGCCGAAGCCGCGGCCGATGCGAGGGTGGTCGTGCTGTGTCGCCCACACAATCCGACCGGGACACTGGAGTCGCTCTCCTCGGTCGACTGGTTCTTGAACCAGATCTCTGCCGACACGATCGTGCTCCTCGACGAGGCATACGTCGAGTTCGTCGCCGCGCGATACCGGATCGACGGGCCGGATCTGGTCCGGCGTTTTCCGAATGTTGTTGTGCTGCGTACTTTCTCCAAGGCCTACGGACTCGCGGGGTTGCGGATCGGGTACGGATTTGCCGCGCCCGAGTTGGCGGCGACGCTGTCGACCATGCAGTTGCCCTTCGGCATGAGCAACGTCAGCGTCGCTGCCGTCGCCGCCTCGTATGACGCCGAAAAGCAGCTGGCGCAGCGCATTCGGCGGATCGTCGCCGAGCGCAACCATCTGCGCCTGCGGCTGATGGCGATGGGTGTCTACAGCACGGATTCGCACGCCAACTTCGTCTACCTGCCGGAGTCGCAACGGTCCTGGCGGGAGGTATTCGGCAAGGTTGGACTGCACGTCCGTTGTTACCCGGATGGCGCCGCGCGTATCACCGTCGGCGAGCAGTCGTCGACGCTCGCGGTGCTGGCCGCGGTGGAAATGGCGATGGCACCGGTGTAGCGCGCCTAGATTGCGCGGGGTCTGAGCGTGCGCTCGCGGCGTCCGGCGTGCGCTGAGGGCGGGTTTCACGCAAAATCCCCGCCGCCCGAGCACACTCAGCGCCCCGGACGCACACTCGCCCGTGACCGGGATCCGGCGCGTGGTCGGCAGTCGGAGCGATAACAGCAGAAATAGGGAATCTTCCCTATTCGGCATGGGCCTGCCGCAGGTAGCGTGCACGCCGGAGCCTGTCACTGGTGTCCTGGGAATCCTCCGCCGCGGGGCATGACAACCGACGTGGATGGCCATTCGGGACATCGGGTTCCCATCTGCCCAGCTTGGGACACTTCCGTCTGCCGCGACAGTTTCAGTGGTTTCAGTGTCCGCCCGGCACACCCACAGGCCCGCATCGTCGCCGGATGCGGTAAGAAAGGGCGTGGCCGCCTCCAATCCCGACAACCGCGACCCGATCGCTGTTGCGCGGGCCAACTGGGAGCGCGCCGGATGGGGTGACGTCGCAAGCGGGATGGTCGCGGTGACTTCGGTGATGCGGGCCCACCAGATTCTGCTGGCCCGCGTCGAAAATGCCCTGCGGCCTTACGATTTGAGCTTCTCCCGATTCGAGTTGTTGCGCCTGCTGGCGTTCAGCCGCAGCGGGGCGTTGCCGATCACCAAGGCCTCCGACCGGCTGCAGGTGCACGTCACCAGCGTCACGCATGCTATTCGCCGGTTGGAAGCCAACGGCCTGGTGCAGCGTCTGCCGCATCCGACCGACGGGCGAACCACGCTGGTACAAATCACCGATCTGGGCCGCTCGACCGTCGAGGACGCCACCGTCACACTCAACGAGCAGGTGTTCGCCGATATCGGGATCTCGGATCGTGAGTCGCAGGCGCTGGTGTCGTCCATCGAGACACTGCGGCAGAACGCCGGCGACTTCTAGTCGATCGGCGACGGCACCGGAATCGTCGCGGTGACCGTCGTTCCGGAGCCGGGCCGCGATCGAATGTTGAGCCTGCCGCCGACCAGCTCGGCACGTTCGGCCATCGACAGCACCCCGTAGCCGCCCATCTCTTCGCTGCCGAGCGGATGTTCGAAAGTGTCGAAACCTACTCCGTTGTCGGCGATTTCGAGTCGCGCGATGGCTTCTGTGTCGATTGTGAATCGTAGCCGCGCCACCGAAGCTCCCGCGTGCTTGACGATGTTCTGCAGGCCTTCTTGGGCGATCCGGTACAGCGCGATCTCGATGTGCTCGGGCAGTCGGACATCGGCCAGGTCGAGTTCGGTGTCCAGATTCGGAATCGACCGGGCGAGGCTGGCCAGCCCGCCGGCCAGACCCAGGTCGTCGAGCACCGGCGGGCGTAGTCCGCTGATCGCCACCCGGGCTTCGTCCAGCGTCAGGCCAACCATCGCGCGGGCTTCGGCGAGTTGGCTGGATGCTTCGGCGGGGTCGCTGCCGACGGCCCGCGCGGCCGCGTCCAGCCGGTAGGACAACGTGATCAGGCGCTGCGAGATGCCGTCGTGAATATCGCCGGCGACCCGGCGACGTTCGATCTCCTGGGCCTCGATCACCTGCTCGACGAACAGCTCATGTGCTCGCTCCCTGGCCACCAACTGCCGGTGCAACCGCGCCTGGTGCATGGCCCCGGCGATGAGGCGGCCGATCACCCGTAGGAGTTCGACGTCGCCGTCGGTGAATTCGCGGCGCGTGACCGTGTGCACGTTGAGCACGCCGACCAGACCACCGGGATCGGTTTCCATCGGCATCGACACCATCGAGGTGAAGTCGCGTCCACGCAACGACTCGATCGGCAGGTAACGGGGGTCTGCTTCCTTGTCGTCGGTGATGACGACGGGCTCGCGATGCCGGGCTACCCAGCCGGAGATGCCAGATCCCAACGGCAGCCGGATCTTTCCCACCGAGGCGTCGAACGGCGGCGTAGCTCCGGCGAGGGTCAGCGACCGGTTACTGTCGTCGAGCACGTGCACGAAACACACGTCGGCCCCGGTGGCCGCGGTGATCATCCGCGCGGCAGCGGCGGCCAAAGGCTCGACCCCGGGTCCGCTGGAGGCGGCCTGAATGAGTTCACGCAGTAACGCCAATTCCCGGTCCGTGTCGACGAGATCGTGCACAGCGTGGGGGGGTTGCGCCGCGCTCACTGGTAGATGCCTTCCCGCAGAGCGGTTGCCACCGCGCCGGTGCGGTCGTTGACGCCGAGCTTCCGGTAGATCGACCGCAGGTGGCTCTTGACCGTCTCTTCACCGATGACCAACCTGGTGGCGATCCCGCGGTTGGACAGCCCATTGACCATGCAGGAAAGAATCTCGCTCTCGCGCTGAGTCAGCCCTTGCCGGGCGCCCGGCCAGAATTCGTCGCGCTGCATCCGGGCTGCGGTGTCGGCGGCGCGCGCCGCCATGCCCGGATCGATGACGGTTTCGCCCCGATGTGCCAATTCCAGCTGACGCACCAGCTCGTCGCTGTTGATGCTTTTCAGCAGATAGCCGCTGGCGCCCACCCGCAGCGCCTGAAAGAGATATTGCTCGTCGTCGTAGACCGAGAGCATCACGACTGTGCGGTTCGCCTGGCGCTCGCGCAGCATCTTGCACAGGTCGAGTCCGCTGGAGCCCTGCATGCGGACATCGCACAACACGACATCGGGCTGCAATTCGTCGACGACCTCGACGGCGCGCTCGACGCCCACGGCCTGGCCGACGACCCGGACCCGGTCCTTGAAGGAGGTCAGCATCGCTTTGAGGCCCTCGATGACCATTTCGTGGTCATCGACGAGGACCAGACGTACCGGCATGGCAACACCCTAGGCAAGTTGATCACCGGAATCCCCCTAATGGGGGAGGCCAGGCCACCCGATTCGGGGCACCCTGTCAGGCGTGCCAGCCACGCCGCAGACTCGTCCTGGCCGGACGTTCTGGTGGGACCGGAAATTCCCGGCCGAAGCCTGTGCGCTGCGCGCGGTGATCTTCGATGCCGATTCGGTACTGGCTCGCATCGAGCGCGGCTGCGATGCGGCGGCCAGGACCGAGCTGATCGATTCGGTGATGAGTCTCTTCGTTGCCGGTATCTGGGTGAGCGTGGTGGGCGCCGGGCGCCGGGCGCAGGTGGAGACGATGGTGCGGCAACTTCTCGGCGACGGGCTCGTCGAGACCATCGTGTCCATCGACGACTTACCCGAACCCGACGCGGAGCTGGCGCGCGCTGGCGAGCTGTACCGGCTGGCGTTGTGGGAGATGGGAATAACGGCGCGCGGTGCGTTGGCTGTCGCGGGACTGGGAGCCGGCGTGCGGTCGTCGGCCGCCGCGGGACTGCCGACGGTGGTAGTCGACGAGTTGTCGGCGGCCAGTTGTCAGCAGGCGCATCGGCGCTGGTGGATTCAGCAGGCCGGCTAGCCCTGCTCAGCCCAGGCGAAGGGTCTCGATGATGGCGCTGAAGTCTTTGTCGGCGTTGGTGGTTGCGAACTTTGCGTAGATGTCGGCGGCGTGGCTGCCCAGCGGCGCGGTCGCGCCGGCCGAGGTGACCGCGTCCATCGCCAGGCCGAGGTCCTTGTTCATCAGGGCGGTGGCGAAGCCGGGCTTGAAGTCGTTGTTGGCCGGCGATGTCGGAACCGGGCCGGGCACCGGGCAGTTGGTGTGCACGGCCCAACAGTTTCCGGTCGCACCGGTGATCACGTCGAACAGCGCTTGCGCTGAGAGCCCCAGCTTTTCGGCAAGCACGAACGCTTCGCCGATGGCGATCTGCTGGACGGCCAGCACCATGTTGTTGCAAACCTTGGCGGCCTGCCCGGCGCCGGCGTCGCCGCAGTGAATGATCTTGCCCGCCATCGGTTCCAGCACCGGGCGGGCGCGGTCCAGGGCATCGTCTTCGCCGCCGACCATGAAGGCCAGAGTCCCCGCGACCGCACCTTTGACGCCACCGGAGACCGGTGCGTCGAGCTGGGCCACGCCGTGCGAGACCGCCAACGCGTGCACCTCGCGGGCGTCGTCGACGGAAATGGTTGAGCTGTCGATGAATAACGAGCCGCGGTCGGCGGCGGGGAGGAGTTCAGCGTAGGAACGCTTCACCGCATCGCCGTGCGGAAGCATCGTAATGACGACGTCCGCTCCGGTCACGGCTTCGGGACCGCTGTCGAACACCGCGACACCGTTACCGATCGCGGCTTCGACCGCGGCAGGCACCGGGTCGAAACCCCGCACGGTGTGGCCGGCGGCGACCAGATTCGCCGACATCGGACCACCCATATGACCAAGCCCCAAAAACGCCACGGTAGACATCTGCTCTGGCCCTCCTAGGCGCTGGCACGGACCCGGGCGGCTTCGGCTCGGCCGATGACCACCCGCATGATCTCGTTGGTTCCCTCGAGGATGCGGTGCACCCTGAGATCGCGCACGATCTTCTCCAGACCGTACTCGCGAAGGTATCCGTAGCCGCCATGCAATTGCAGGGCCTTGTCCGCGACGTCGAAACACGAGTCGGTGACATACCGTTTGGCCATCGCGCACAGCTCCACTTTGTCGTCGTCACCGCTGTCCAGTGCGGCGGCTGCCCGCCACAGCATCAACCGCGATGTCTCCAACGCGGTGGCCATGTCGGCCAGGGTGAAGCGAATGGTGGGCTCGTCGAGCAGTGGAGCCCCGAACGCGTCGCGGTGTGCGACGTAGGTTGCGGCTTTGTCGTAAGCGGCCTGCGCGCCGCCCAGTGAGCATGCGGCGATGTTGATCCGGCCACCGTTGAGGCCGTTCATCGCGACGCCGAAGCCGCCGCCCTCGCCGTCGGTTCCGCCGAGCATCGCGTCGGCCGGCACCCGTACCCCGTCGAGGATCACCTGTGCGGTCGGCTGTGCGTGCCAGCCCATCTTCTCTTCGTGCGCACCGAAACTCAGCCCTGCGGTGCCCTTTTCGACGATGAACGCCGAGATCCCACGCGGACCGGGCTTTTCGGTGCCGCCAGTGCGCGCCATCACCACGTACACGTCCGAGGTGCCGGCACCCGAGATGAACTGCTTGACGCCATCGAGCACGTAGTCTGCGCCTTTTTCGGAGCCCTGCTTGACGGCCTTGGTGCTCAACGCGGCGGCGTCCGAGCCGGCACCCGGTTCGGTCAGGCAGTAGCTGGCGATGGCTTCCATCGAGGCCAGCCGCGGCACCCAGTCCTTGCGTTGCGCGTCGGTGCCAAACGCGTCGACCATCCAGGCGCACATGTTGTGGATCGACAGAAAAGCCGCCGTCGTCGGGTCGGCCATGGCGAGCTGCTCGAAGATCCGCACCCCGTCCAGCCGACGCAGTCCACTGCCACCCACGTCGTCCCGACAGTAGATCGCCGCCATCCCCAGGCCGGCCGCTTCACGCAGTTCGTCGATCGGGAAGTGCTGTGCGGCATCCCATTCCAGCGCATGCGGGGCGAGCTTCTTGGCGGCGAACGCGGCGGCAGTCTCGGTGATGACCCGTTCGTCGTCGTCCAAACCGAACAATGGCATTGCGGGGCTAACTCATTGTCGGAATGCTGAATTCGGCTCCGTCTTTGATGCCCGACGGCCAGCGCTGCGTGACGGTCTTCACCTTTGTGTAGAACTGGATCGACGCGGGGCCGTGCTGGTTGAGGTCACCGAAGCCAGACCGCTTCCAGCCGCCGAAGGTGTGGTACGCCACCGGCACCGGGATCGGCACGTTGACGCCGACCATGCCCACCTGAACGCGGGAGACGAAGTCGCGGGCGGCATCGCCGTCGCGGGTGAAAATCGCTACCCCATTGCCGTATTCGTGTTCGGTGGGCAACCGCAGCGCTTCTTCGTAATCGTGCGCCCGCACGATGCACAGCACCGGGCCGAAGATCTCGTCGGTGTAGATCGACATGTCGGTCGTGACGTTGTCGAACAGCGTGGGGCCGATGAAAAAGCCCTTCTCCAGGCTGTTGTCGTCGAAGGACAACTCGTCACATGCGCGCTCGCGGCCGTCGACCACCAGGTCGGCGCCGGCCTCGACGCCCTGGCCGATGTAGTCGCGCACCCGCTTGAGCGCGGCCTCGGTGACCAACGGACCGTAGTCGGCCTTCGGGTCGAGACTGTGTCCCACGCGCAGTTGGTTGATGCGCTCAACAAGCCTGTTGCGCAACCTGTTTGCCGTCTCCTCACCGACGGGCACCGCGACGCTGATCGCCATGCACCGCTCTCCGGCGCTGCCGTAGCCGGCGCCGATCAGCGCGTCGACCGCTTGGTCGAGGTCGGCGTCCGGGAGGATGACCATGTGGTTCTTCGCGCCGCCGAAGCATTGTGACCGTTTGCCATTGGCGGCCGACGTCTCGTAGATGTATTGCGCGATGTCGGAGCTGCCGACGAAGCCGACCGCTTCGATGTCGGGGTGGTGCAGGATGGCGTCGACGGCTTCCTTGTCGCCCTGGACCACCTGGAACACGCCCGGGGGCAGACCGGCCTCGAGGAACAGCTCGGCCAGCCGCAGCGGCACCGATGGGTCACGCTCAGAAGGTTTGAGAATGAAGGCATTTCCGCATGCCAACGCGGGCCCGGCTTTCCACAGGGGGATCATCGCCGGGAAGTTGAACGGTGTAATGCCCGCGACCACACCGAGCGGCTGGCGGATCGAGTAGACGTCGATGCCCGTGCCGGCGCTCTCGGTGAACTCACCTTTGAGCAGATGCGGGATACCGATGGCGAACTCGATGACCTCGATGCCGCGCTGGATGTCGCCCTTGGAGTCCGGAATCGTCTTGCCGTGTTCGAGGCTGAGCAGTTCAGCTAATTCTTCCACGTTGGCGTTGACCAGCTCGACGAATTTCATCATCACGCGCGCCCGGCGCTGCGGGTTGAACGCCGCCCACTCCTTCTGCGCCTTCTTGGCCGAAGTCACCGCGGTGTCGACGTCGGCAGCGGACGCCAGCAGGACCTGCGCCTGCACCTCACCGGTGCTCGGGTTGAGCACGTCCGCAGTCCGGGTCGATGCGAGATTGCTCCGGCGTCCGTCGATGAAATGCGGAATCTTCTGAGTCATGAGTCCCTCGGACACTAGATGAGAAAGCACGTAGGTTTACTAGGACATCCTAGTAACGCGCCACGAGTGGTCGCAAGCGCCGCCCGAACTAACGTGACTCGAGGAAAGTGATCACCGCCCGGACGCGGCGGTGATCGTCGGCGGCCTCGGGCAGGTTTAGCTTGCTGAGAATGCTTCTCACATGCTTCTCCACGGTGCCTTCGGTGAGCCACAACTGGCGGGCGATGCCGGCGTTGGAGCGTCCCTCCGCCATCAGAGCCAAAACCTCATGTTCCCGAGGACTCAGAGCAGCGAGCGGATCTGTGCGTCGGCGGCTTGAAACCAATTCTTGGATAAGCACCGGGTCGACCACTGAGCCGCCGTTGGCGATCCGGCGTAGTGAATCGACAAAGTCCGCCACATCGGTCACCCGACTTTTGAGGAGGTAACCGATTGCACGGCCGCTGGCCAGAAGCTCCATCGCGTGTTCGACCTCGACATGAGCCGACAGGACCAAAATGCCGGTCTCGGGCAGCTCTTCCCGGATGACTCGCGCGACTTCGAGGCCTTCGGTGGTGTTGCTCGGCGGCATACGAATGTCGACGACGAGAAGGTCGGGATTCTCCGCGCGCACTACTGCCAGGGCCTCGGTTCCGTTGTCGACACGGCCGACCACGTCAAACCCAGATCGCTCAAGCAGGCTCGCGAGCCCCTCACGGAGGAGGGCGTCGTCATCGGCCAAGACCACGCGCAAACCGCCCGCCCGTGAACCGGATTCTTGCGCTGCCGCGCTATGTGCGGTGTTGGATTCAACTCCCATGCGGAGAGGTCCTTTCGGCCATCCGACCACATCACATTTTGCTACTGACGGCTACCTAATGCCAGTGATCGGGCTGTCGTCCGGTCGATGCGGCCATTGTTGCCGGCCCGGCAAAGATCATGCCATGAGCGGATCGCGCGACGAGCGGCTGCATGACGCGGATCGCACGCTGAAACGCGAGAAGAGGCGATCACGACGGCCTGCGCCGAATTGGGAGCCATCAATTCCGGTTATGTTCCGGAGGAGAAGTACATCCGGGCATTGCCGGAGAACCTGAGCGAGGTGTCACCGGATCGGGGAGCGCCGTTTTTGTTGCGGGCTAACCGGTTTCAACTGGTGCTGTACGCCCAGTAGTCATATGAGCCGTTCACCGGGCACAGGTCCTTGTATGCGGCCAGGACGAACTGTCCCGCTTGTCCGGTGGTCAGTTGTGGGTGGTCGTGCACCAGGCCCGCGGCCACTTGAGTACCCGAGGCGCGCTGATTCCAGAGTTTCCAGCACACGTCGTAGCCGTCTTCCAGTATCGCTGGATCCGCCCCGGTGATGCCCGCCGCGCGTACGGCGCCCAGGAAGTCCGGGGCGGCGGCGGCGGCCGGCGCGGCCAGCGCTACCGAAATGACGGCTGCAGCGACACCAAAGAGGACTGTTCCGATCCCGACGTTCATGGCAGATCCTTTGCCCGATGCCGGTCGCTGGGATCCCTCGGCTGAGCTCACCGGGTGCGTCAAGTAGATGTCTTCAGGCTGATAGCTGAATGGCGTTTGCTGCGAGGGTGTTTCGCAGGGGTGGCTCTTCATAGCTGTCAGCGTCGCGCCGAAAGTGCCCAAAGTCTTCGCCGCTAACGCCCATCGCCCATACCGGTCAGCGGCAGTCCGCGGTTAGCGGCTAGCTGCAAATGAGCGCGGCACTACAAGGGGGACCCTCCTTGCGAAGGACTGCGTAAGTTGTTGAAAGGCAGGTAGTTTTGGAGCGGTCGGCGATCGGCGGGTCTACTCACGCGACTGTGATCGAGGCGATCAAGGGCTGCGGTGATCGCACCAGCGGACAGGGCGGATTTGGCGAGGAAGCCTATCGCGGGGCTTGTTTCGATCAGGTCGGCGAGGTCGGGCTCCGCGTGGGTGGATATCAGTATGACCGGGACCGGCGACCAGTCGTCGATGTCCTGAAGTGTCTCAGCAAGGTCGAAGCCGCTCTCTTCGCCGAGATTCACGTCGACGAGCGTGACGTCGGGCCGTAATTGTTGAACTTGGCGCAGCCCATCGGCATTCGTCGACGCCACACCAACGACACGGACTCCTTGGTGTTCGAGCAGTCGTCTGGCTGAGTCGAGAAACTCTGGGTTGTCATCGACGATAACAACCCGGACCGGCCCAACCCGTGACTCCACGCCCCCGTTGTGACCGGGCCAGGGGTCGTCTGTAGTCCCGCGAGCACCAAATCTCACGTCTCGAACGAAACAAGCTCGCTGGACTGCGCACCTGGCCGCACATCACGTCCTAGGGGGATCACCGCATCCAGCGATGTACCGTCGCCGCGACGACTCGTGATGTCGATCCGACCTCCAAGGGCCTCGACGCGGTCCACCAACCCGATGAGTCCGGACCCTTTGCCGGCGTCGGCTCCACCAATGCCGTCGTCGCTTATCGAAATACAAAGGTAGTCAACCCCGGACTTGACTTCCAGGTGTACCTCAGAGGCCTGAGCATGCTTAGCCACATTCGTGAGCGCCTCTGCCACAACGTAATACCCGGCAACCTCTACGTAGTCAGGTAATCGGCAGGGTACAGCCACATCCAGATTTACCGGGGCCGGGCAGCGACGCGACAGTGTCCTCAGCGCTGGTCCCAGCCCTCCTTTCGACAGGATCGCCGGGTGAATACCGCGAGAAATCTCCCGTAGTTCGTCCGAGACATCGCCCAGGCCGTTAACGACGTCGGAAATCTGTTCCCGAAGTGCCATCTGCTCAGGCGCGACGGAATCCTCGGCGAGCCGCAGTCTGAGTCCGAGGGAAACCAATCGCTGTTGCGCGCCGTCGTGCAGGTCCCGTTCGATGCGCCGCCGGGCGTCGTCGGCGGCCGTGACGATACGGGCACGAGAGGCGGTCAGTTCAGAACGTGCTTGCACGTTCGCGATCGCAATCGCAATGAGGTCCGCGAAGTCGCTTACCCGTTGCTCGGCACCGGGCGGAAAGGCGTCGGGTCGCGTCGAACCCGCGATGGCCACTCCCCACACCCGGTTGTCGACTACGATCGGGGCTCCGACCGCCGAGCGCAAACCCAACGCACGAATACTTGCCGCCGCCGACCCGGCAGCATGGTCGTGGCTGCCCATTCGCACGGCCCGGCCGTCATGCCGCACCGTCGCCGCTATATTTTTACCGTCGAGCGAAAAGCGTTCGCCCACAGGCATCTTCGTCAGCCCTGGTTCGTCGTTTGCGGCAAGCAAAAGAGCCGTGCCGTCAGGCTCGTACCGGAACAACGACGCGTTGCGCGAATCCAGGCAACTGGCTAATTCGGCAACCACGGCTGAGAACACCTCCGAGGGCGGAACGCCGCGCGCTACCAAGGTTGCAACCCGACGCAGCGCAGTCTGCTGCCGTGCGGCGAGATCGGCTTCGTACCGGCGCCGTTCAGCTTCGAGCGCGCTCGCCCGGGCCAGCCACGCAAGACTGTTGGACAACAGCGCCACGATGAAAAAGACGCCGACGACTACCCAGTTTTGGGGCTGTGAGAGACCGCTGTCCGGCCAGCTTCGGCAGTAGTCGAAGGCCACGGCGCTGGCCAGTGCGTTGATCGCCGCTAATCCGAATCCCCACGCCGCTCCGACCACCAGTACCCCGAGAAGGTACACCGTGCCGAACGCATTGGTCGGAGCGAAATGTCTGAGCAGCACGACCACAACGGTCTCCAGGCCGATCAATGCCGTGGCGGTGACGAGACCACGCCATAACGGTGGAGGCGTCGGGCGCACCAGCAGCGACATGACCCGGCCGCGTGGGCGTTCCCGTCGGCCGTTCTCGACCGGAGCGGCTACATGCTCTGTCACACGATCGGCTTAACACGCGCGACGGTCCGCCGCAATATCGCGACCGAAGCGTCGGGTCAGTTACCCGCTAGCCGGTAGCCGGCATTCCGGTTGCCTGCAATCCCACACTGCAGTCAGCCGCGCAGACACAGGCTCCGCTGGGCGAAACCATCGAGATCTCAAAGGTAAAGGAGGCGGCGGTGAAGTCTCTACTGTTCGACACTGCCATTGTCGGTGCCGCAATCGCGTTGGCACCGCAGGCTAGTGCATCCAGTCAGGATGACAACTTCCTGGCATTGCTCGCTCAGGCAGGTATCCCTGCCCACGATGGCATCCCAGGTGTCATTTCGACCGGTCACAGGGTGTGTGACGCGCTGAGTAGTGGAGAATCGCCATCGGCGATCACAGACGAGCTAGCGAATTATGCGTATGCAGAATCGCCTTCCAACCCCCTCGACCAGTACCAGCGCTCGATGGCAAGGTTCGTTGGGGTATCAGCGCAGGCCTTTTGTCCTGGACATGCCAGTAATGCAGCGTCGCACCGCGGTTACCGCATCGTCCTCACCGGCCTGGCGATGCCCCATCCTGCTCCTGAGGTGCCGCAACTACCGGATATGGCCCACCTGACCCCGCCGGTCGTGGTGGCCAAGCCCAGGCAGAACCCGCCACCCGAGCAGAAGCCCCCGCCGCCACATGAGGTGGTGCCCCCGCCCTCGCAGGGTTTGCAGGGAGGCCAAGGAAAGGGCGGCACGGGTGGCGGCGTCGCCGGTGGTGGCAGCAACGGTGGCGGCGTGCAGCCGGCACCGGAGCCGCCCGAAGGTCACATCGAGCTGCTGCCCTGATGCCATTTATTTGCTTTGATCGCTAAGCGCCTGTGGCAGGTGCTGAGACTGCTGCCCCACCGTAGAAGTCTTCAGGCTGACAGCTCACTCGCCTTGCGAAGGACTGCGTAAGTTGTTGAAAGGCAGGTAGTTTTGTAGCGGTCGGCGATCGGCGGGTCTATCTCACGCGACTGTGATCGAGGCGATCAAGGGCTGCGGTGATCGCACCAGCGGACAGGGCGGATTTGGCGAGGAAGCCTATCGCGGGGCTCGTTTCGATCAGGTCGGCCAGGTCGGGCTCCGCGTGGGTGGATATCAGTATGACCGGGACCGGCGACCAGTCGTCGATGTCCTGAAGTGTCTCAGCAAGGTCGAAGCCGCTCTCTTCGCCGAGATTCACGTCGACGAGCGTGACGTCGGGCCGTAATTCTTCGACTTGGCACAGCCCATCGGCATTCGTCGACGCCACACCAACGACACGGACTCCTTGGTGTTCGAGCAGTCGTCTGGCTGAGTCGAGAAACTCTGGGTTGTCATCGACGATAACAACCCGGACCGGCCCAACCCGCGACTCCACGGCCCTATTGTGACCGGGCGAGCCTCCTTCGGACAGGATCGCCGGGGTGAATACCGGGAGAAATCTCCCGTATTTTCGCCCGACACATCGCCCGGGCCAGCAACAACGTCGGAGATCTGTCCCCGGGGCGCCATCTGCTCAGGCGGTATAGAAATCGTCTGCCAGTCGCGCCGTGCGTCCCAGCGAGACAAGCGCGATGGTTCGCCGCAATATCGCGACCGAAACTTCGGTTTAGTACCGGCTACCCGGTAGTCATGCGTTCCGGTTGCCTGCAGTCCCGCGTTGCAGTCAGCCGCGCAGACACAGGCTCTTCTGGGCGAAACGATAAAGCATCCCAGACACAAAGGAGTCGGCTCAGTGATGTCCTTCGGGCGAGTGCCGCCGGAGATCAACTCCGGACGGCTGTTCTACGGTTGCGGCTCGGCATCGATGGTGAGAGCGGCAAAGGCTTGGGATGAGCTGGCAGCGGCCCTGCGTCAGGCCGCCGCCCAATACGGTGCGGTTGCCGCCGCTTTGGCTGAAGGGTCGCGGGGCGCTATCGCTATCGCGACCGGCCGAGCCCTGGCGCCCTATGTCGCCTGGCTCAACGGCGCCGCCACCCAAACCGCGCACGCGGCAGCGCAGGCGGCGGCCGCGGTGAGCGCCCATGAATTGGCACTGGCAGCAATGGTGACCCCGGACGTGATCGTCGCTAATCGAGTACGGCTGCTATCGCTGTGCACGGCAAATTGCCTGGCTCAGGTGAGCCCGATGATCGCGCAAACCGAAGCTGAGTACGAGCAGATGTGGTCCGACGATGTCGAGGCCATGTACGCGTATGCCCGGGCGTCGGCAAAGACCTCCGTGCTGACGCCATTCGGCTCGCCGAGTCTCAGAATCGAGCCGTCTGGGTCGACACACCCCGACGTCAACGTTCGGCGTGCATCGCGCGAATTGGCGTCGGCCCCAGATGCCATCGCAGCCGGCCACCGGGTAATTGCCGCTATTCCCGAAGCGCTGCAGGCGCTTTCGGCATCACCAGAAACGACATTAGATGTTCACCTGCTCCCGGTGACGGCCGCGCTGTCCAAGCTCGCCTCATTGTCCCCGGCGGCGGAAGTCGCGATCAAGAATCTGAACGCAATGAACAGGGGCACGATGCTCCTCAAAGCTGCTGCTTTGTCGGCGCCGAACTCGAGCGTCATCGCTGCGGGTACTGGCCGTGCGGCGAAGATCGGAGCACTGTCGGTTCCGCAGGGGTGGTTGGACGACACAGAGAATGATTCGATTACCGACGAGCGTTACGAATGGTTCCAATTCCCGCTCCATCTGGTAGATGTCAACGGGGCGCGGGGTGCCCGCCGCACGGTGGTGTCAGAGACTCGCGGTGGCGACTGAGAAGATTACCCGGCGCCCCCGCGGAGCGCCCTAGTCTCCGCCCCCGCCGTGTTCGCCGGCGCCTTTGGGCACGGTCCCTTCGTTTTCTCCAGTTCCTTTACCCGGCGCGTTTCCCTTCAGGTACTTATGGCCAGGCTCGTGTTCTTCCTCGAGTTGCTTTGGGCAGTACGCCTTCGCCGAGATCGTCGCGAATTGAGCGGCGCCGCTTTCGGTGAGTGCCGGGTTGCTCTCCTGCAGGTGCTGAATCAGGTGTAGGCCGCCCATGCCGTTGTGCAGCGCCCCGCATACTGCCTGGCCGGCGCTAACGGCCTGTGCCGGGTCGGAAAACCCGATTCCCACCTTCTTCAGGTCAGCAAGGAAAGTGGGGTTGTTGTCGTCGGTGGCCGGCTCGTCAACGCCGGGTTCGGCATGGGCCGGCGCGGCGAGCATGAGTCCCAGCGATACGCCCAGAACGGCGAATAGCGATTTCATCGATCCTCCTTATCCGGTTTCACTAGCGGCCTTCGCGACCGCCGCGGTGGCCTTGCCATCGGTCAGGTGCACGGCGTGGATGCCCGGCTTGGTCGACAGCTTCGCGACCAGTTCGTCGAGCCCCGCCTCGTCGACGTTCCAGTGCTGAACCTCGTCCGGCGACTCCTGCAGCTTCGCGATCACCTTGTCGAGCGGGATCGGCCCCTTCGTACGGGCGGGCGCGGTCACCTTGGCCCGCACGCCCGCTGAGCTGACGACGCGCGAGGCCGGGCTACCCAACGCGCCACCCGCCAGGCCGCCCAGGCTGGCCTGGTTGAGCGCGCTCAGCGGAATCTCCATCGTCGGAGCGGCCGTCGCGGCAAAGGCTCCCTCCGGCAACGACGTAGCCGCAAGCCGGATCGCCGGGGTGGCACCGGCCCAGCTGGGCGGCACCGACAGCTTGCCGACCGTGTGTGCGCTGCCGATCGCCGCTGATGCCGCCCGCCCACCCAAGCCGCCAAGCCCACCCAGGCCGCCGGCATGCCCCGGCGACGACAATCCGGCGCCCAGCGAACCCAACCCGATGCCGTGGCTCCACGGTTGGTAGACGAAGAAGTTCTTCCACTGCGAGATGCCGAGACCGGTCGAACTGTTGACGACGTTGGTGTACGTCGCCTGGCTGCCCACGCTGTTGGCGAAACTTGTCAAGCCTTGGTACGCCGAGGACAAGCCCGACCCTCCCGGAATAAGGCCGAGCCCGTTCGTGAAGAAGTTCGTGTAGGTGCTGTTGAAGCTGGTCAGCGCTGTTGAGAACGAGTTCAAGTCGGTCTCAATTTGGGTAATGATGCCCGTCGGATCCAGCGGGTCTGCTGCGGCCGCCTGCGCGGTTGAGGCCGCCTGCGCTGCCGCCCCGTTGTTGTTGGTGGTTTGCGGCGCCTCGGTGAAGGAGCCCAACCCTGACGTCGCCGACTGCGACGATGCCGAATACCCGCTGATGGCAGCGACGTCCTGGGCCCAGAACTGGGCGTACTCGGCTTCGAGGGCTGCGATCGCCGCGTTGTACTGGCCGAAGATGTTCGCCGGCACCAGTTGCAAGAGCTGCAGTCGGTTGGCCGCGATCTCGGCCGGAGGCACGGTGGCCGCCAGTGCCGTCTCGTAGGCGCTGGCAGCGGCCTTGGCCTGGCCGGCGGTTTGCTCAGCCTGTCCTGCCGTCGTCCCCAACCACGACACGTACGGCGCGGCGGCCGCTGCGGCGGCTTCCGCAGACGGACCGGTCCAGTCGCCGCCGACCAGTCCCGCGATCGTCGACTCGAATTGCGTTGCGGTGGACTGCAACTCGCCGGCCAGGGCGTCCCAGGCGGCCGCGGCGGCCGTCAACGACTCCGCGCCCGGACCCGAGTAGATCTTCGCGGAGATGAGCTCCGGCGGTTGCGCTGCGAAATCGAAAACCATTGCTGACTCTCCTTATTCCGCGCTCGGCGGGATCACGATGATGGTGGCGGTGGTGGCGATCTCGTCGACAGCGACGGCGCCCGGCACGCGGAAGCCCTGCCCGACGGCTGCGCGGGTGGCGGTTCCGCCGATGGCGCGACCGGCCAGGCTGGACAGCGCCGTCTGGCCGAACATTCCCGGTTGAGCGAGTCCCATTTCGGGGGCGGCGTCGACCGCGGAAGCTTCCATTTCGGCGGCGACAGTTCGGATGGCTGGTGTCGCGGCCGCCCAGTTCTGCGGCACCGTCAGCGAACCGATGTAGCCGGCCCGGCCCACCGATGCCAGCGTCTCGGCGGCGCCCGCACCGCTGTAAGAACCGCTCAGCAGTCCGCTGTGCAGCAGCGGCGACAGCGCGCCGGTGATGGGCGTCGGATGGAGCAGTGGGCCGATACCCTGAATACCGACACCGAGGCTCGGAATACTGATGGAAGCCTGGTAGAAGCTCCTGAGGGCCCCGGAGGTAAACCCAAGTGGGCTGAACGGCCCGGCAAGGAATGTGCTGATGCTGCCGTTCAGCGCGGTGAACAGCTTCCCGATGCTGCTCAACCCGCCCGTCACGGATGTCGGCAGCGTCCCGGTGATTCCCAGGGAGTTGATGAACGCGGTCTCGGCGGCGGTCAACTGCGTTCCGAACCCGGTGATGTCCGTGTTCAGAGTCGTCAGCTGCGTGTTCAGCTGCGTCAGGAACGCCAAAATGTCGCTGGTCGAATCCGCCGGCGCGGACGCGGCCGCTTGCGCCGTCGACGCCGCCTGGGTCGCCTGGCCGCTGTCATTCGTGGTCGCCGGCGCGTCAGCAAACGGGGTCAGCTGACTCGCTGCCCCGGCCGCTCCGGCGTAGGCGTACATCGCGCCGGCGTCCTGCGCCCAGAACTCGGCGTAGGCAGCCTCGGTGGCGGCAATCGCCGGGGTGTTGATGCCCAGGAAGTTGGTCGCGACGAGCGCGGCCAGCAGCGCCCGGTTGGCCTCGATCACTGGCGGCGGGATGCTGGCAGCGAAGGCGGCCTCGTAGGCGGCCACGGCCGCCTGGGCCTGGGCCGCCGTCTGCTCGGCCTGGGCTGCGGTGCTGCTCAGCCATGTTGTGAAGGGCGCTGCCGCGCTGGCCGCGGCCGTCGACGACGGTCCCGTCCAGCTCGAGCCGAGCTCGGTGATGGTGGACGCGTAACCGGCTGCCGTGGTTTGCAGCTCACTCGCCAACGCGCTCCAGGCGGTCGACGCTGCGAGCAGCGGAGCCGAGCCCGGCCCTGTGTAGATCCGGCCGGAGTTGATCTCCGGCGGTAGCGCTCCGAAATCGAAAACCATCCGTGTCCCTCGCTCCGGGTGTGTGGGTCGTCTGTACTCCGCGCTTGTCCAAGCGCCGAGCGTCAGTTGGCTTTACGAAGCGCCCGTCGACAGCTGGCATTTGGGTACAAAACGGCTGGCAGCTGCCTGGATCTGTTCGCAGATGGAAGGTTATCGACGTTCGCGAAAACCGACCTGCGCCAACGCCGCCTGGCCCAACCCGAGGCCGGTTTTCGGGCTGCTGCGGAAACGCTTTCGGGAGCTGCGGCCCCGGCCTGGAAACCACCAATAAGCTGCAGAAAGCTCAAGCCCACCGGTGGCCTCAGATTTCGGGGCGTGGGGTGAACGGCCGGTGGCCAATATTAAAAATCTGGTCATCCAAAATGCCGGACTTCGTAAGAGCCTCTCAGGTTCGAACCGCGGACCCATCGAGTGTTATGTACGAGAAGATTCTTAATCGTCATCACGGAATCTGCCGGGCGTAACCCTTCCCATAGCCCGGCGTTTCAGCAGTCCAGCGCATGTTTTCGGCTGCTGGGAAGGGGCTTGTGGCGGTGGACGCGAGAGCCGAATCTGGACGCTCCACGGCGCCGTCCGGCATAGTTGGTCCTACAGTTTTGGCCACCAGCCACGGTTACTCACTTCGCGTTTCGGCGGAGTTCGCACCTGAGGAGACATCCACATGTCATTCGTGACCACCCAGCCCGAGGCACTGAGCTCGGCGGCAACGGCCCTCGGCGGCATCGGTTCGTCATTCAGCGCCCAGAACGCTGCCGCTGCCGCGCCGACCACCGGTGTCGTGCCCGCCGCAGCCGACGAGGTGTCGGCGCTGACCGCCGCGCAGTTCGCCGCGCACGCGCAGCTGTACCAGGCCGTCGCCGCACAGGCCGCCGCGATCCACGAGCAGTTCGTCAACACGCTCGGAACCAGCGCTGGGTCGTACGCAGCTACCGAAGCCGCGAACGCCGCGACCGCTGGCTAATCACGACTTTCTGTCGGCCGGGCACCGTGATGGTGTCCGGCCGATAGCTTTTTGACGGGAAAGAAAAGTGCCGCAAGCGTTGACCACCCTGAACGAAGCCGAACGTCTCATGCAGGCCGGGAGTTTCGAGTCAGCGGCGGAGATCCTCGAAGACGTCGTCGAGCAGAGTCCCACTCTCGAAGTGCTGTACCTGCTGGCGACGTCGCATCTGGAACTGGGGCACAACGACAGCGCGTTGCGCTACGCCACGGCCGCGGTAGCGAAGGACCCGTCATCGGCGCCGGCCCGTGACTTGTTGGGGAAGGCGAATCTTGCTCTGGGGCAACTAGATTCGGCCTTGTCGGAGTACCTCACTCTCGCTGCTCTTTGCCGCGAACAACAGCAGCCACCGCCCGCGCAGTTCTCCATCCCCGCGCATTTTGCGTTGCACAACATCGAACAACTCGAGTACATCCTGGCTGTAAACGGTGATAGCGCTGGGGCCATGACCAACGAGCTCGATGTTCTTCGTCGTGGCCTGGTAAACGTCATCGATGAGGCAGATGGCGACGCGCCGTGGGTTTCCATTCCAGGGAAGGGCAATCAGCTCCTTGCCGACCCGCCGTACGTCCGCGTCGAGGAAGAGCGGCTTCCGCGATACGTGAACACGGCCGTCGACTACGAACCGATCCAGCAGGGCGTCCTGGCCGGCGAGAAGGTTCATGTGATCGATGACTTCCTGACACCGGAGGCCCTGGAACAGGTGCGAAAGTTCTGCCTGGAATCCACTGTGTGGCGCCATCCGTACAAGTTCGGCTACGTCGGTGGGTTTCCTCAAGACGGGTTCGCCAGCACGTCGTTGTTCGCTATCGCCGAGGAGACCGTCGCAGCACTCGGGGACGCGTTCGACGGATACCAGTTCGCGGCATGGTGGGGATTCGTCTACAACGCCAACCTGCCCGGGACCGACATTCACGGTGATGATGCCGACTTCTCATTGAATCTCTGGATCACTCCGGATTCGGCGAACCTCGACCCGGAGTCGGGCGGTCTGGTGATCTGGGACGCGACCGCGCCGAGCGACTGGAGCTTCGACGAGTACAACTCCGGCGGCGACCGAGTGCGGCAGTACCTCGACGAGCACAACGCTGAGTCTCAGGTCATTCCGCACCGCGCGAACCGGGCCGTCTTGTTTGAAGGTCGCCTCTTTCACCGCACTGACGACTTCACCTTC
>CAWGPB010000016.1:0-124522 GCA_963824335.1 uncultured Actinomycetota bacterium | reverse complement strand
TGGCGGTGATCGCCTGATGCTCGCCCATCGACAGGCCGGTCCGCGGCTCGCTGTTCACCGGGATCTCGACGCCGAGGCTGGCAGGCAGCTTGCCGACCAGTTTCAGCCGGTCGACGTTGGACTTGGCGCGGCGCAGCCCGAGCAGGGTGTGGCGCAGGTTGTTGCCCAGTGCGATCGGCGCGTCGGAGGTGGTGTCGACCCCACCGGCAGCGGCGGCCTCGTAGCGGCCGGCGGCGATGCCGTCGGCAGCGGCGATGGCCGCCTGCAGGCCCGTCCCACATGCCTGTTGCAGGTCGAAGGCCGGGGTGTAGGACGACAGCGCGGAGCCGAGGACGGATTCGCGCATCAGGTTGAAATCGCGGCTGTGCTTGAGCACGGCGCCACCGATCACGGCGCCCAGTCGTTCACCGGACAGATTGAACCGGTCGACCAGCCCGCTCAGAGCCGCGGTGAACATGTCCTGGTTGGACGCCTGTGCGTAGGCGCGGTCCGAGCGCGCAAACGGGATCCGGTTGCCACCCAGCACCGCAACGCGTCGTTTGGCGGCGGTCGCCTGGGAACTTGCCGAGGAGCTTTCAGAGGCCACGCTTATCTCCGTCAATTGTTGGTTATCCGATGTTGGGAGCCATCTTACCCACTGTTCTTACTCTGGAGTAAGTTAGCTCTCGACTACGGTACTGATACCCGACAGCATGGAAGGCAACTCAGTGGCACCCGATTTATTCTCTCAAGTCGTCAACTCCGGGCCCGGCGCGTTCCTCGCCAAGCAACTTGGCGTACCGCAGCCCGAGACGCTGCGGCGCTATCGGGCAGGTGAGCCACCGCTGGCCGGATCGCTGCTGATCGGCGGTGAAGGCCGAGTCGCCGAACCGCTGCGCGCAGCGCTGAGCGCCGACTACGACCTGGTAGGCGCAAACCTCGGTGGCCGCTGGGCGGATTCGTTCGGTGGGCTGGTGTTCGACGCCACCGGCATCACCAACCCGACCAAGCTGACGGCCCTGCACGAGTTCTTCACGCCGCTGGTCCGCAACATCGGCCACTCCGGTCGGGTTGTCGTCATCGGCACCACCCCCGAGGACGCCAAGAGCAGCGACGAGCGGATCGCGCAGCGCGCACTGGAGGGCTTCACCCGGTCGCTGGGTAAGGAACTGCAGCGCGGCGCGACGGTCTCGCTGGTTTACCTGTCTCCCGACGCCAAGCCGGCCGCCACCGGCCTCGAGTCGACGCTGCGGTTCCTGCTGTCGGCCAAGTCGGCCTACGTGGACGGCCAGGTGTTCTACGTCGGCGCTGCCGACTCCACCCCCGTCGCCGACTGGGACCGGCCACTGGCCGGCAAAATCGGCATCGTGACCGGTGCTGCGCGCGGTATCGGCGCGACGATCGCCGAGGTGTTCGCGCGCGACGGGGCGCGCGTCGTGGCGATCGACGTCGAGTCCGCCGCCGAGGCGTTGGCCGAGACGGCCACCCGCATCGGCGGCACGGCGCTGGCGCTCGACGTCACCGCCACCGACGCCGTCGAGCGGATCACCGAACATCTGCGCGAACACTACGACGGCGATGCCGACATCCTGGTCAACAACGCCGGGATCACCCGCGACAAGCTGCTCGCGAACATGGACGACGCGCGGTGGAACTCGGTGCTGGCCGTCAACTTGCTCGCACCGCAACGCCTTACCGAGGGCCTGGTCGACAACGGCACCATCGGCGAGGGTGGCCGGGTGATCGGTCTGTCGTCGATGGCCGGCATCGCGGGTAACCGCGGTCAGACCAACTACGCCACCACCAAGGCGGGCATGATCGGGCTCACCCAGGCGCTGGCGCCGCAACTGGCCGACAAGGGCATCACGATCAACGCCATCGCGCCCGGGTTCATCGAGACCCAGATGACGGCGGCGATCCCGCTGGCCACCCGCGAGGTCGGTCGTCGGCTGAACTCGCTGTACCAGGGCGGCCAGCCGGTCGACGTGGCCGAGGCGATCGCGTACTTCGCCAGTCCCGCCTCGAATGCGGTGACGGGCAACGTCATCCGCGTCTGTGGCCAGGCCATGCTGGGGGCGTGATGACTCAGCCAAGCGGTCTGAAGAACATGCTGCGCGCGGCGGCCGGAGCGTTGCCGTTCGTGCCACGCGGCGGCCAGCTGCCGGATCGAACGGTGACGGTCGGCGAGTTGCCCATCGACCGCGCGAACGTGGCGGAGTACGCCGAGGTCACCGGGCTGCGTTACGCCGATGCGGTGCCGCTGACGTATCCGTTCGCGTTGACCTTCCCCTCGGTGATGGCGCTGGTGAGCGGCTTCGACTTCCCTTTCGCGGCAATGGGATCCGTGCACGTGGAGAACGAGATCACCCAGTACCGCCCGATCCGGGTGACCGACACAGTCAACATCGCCGTGCATGCGGAGAACCTCCGCGAACACCGCAAGGGTTTGCTGGTCGACGTGCTCACCGATGTCAGCGTTGGAAACGAAGTGGCCTGGCATCAGGTCACGACGTTCCTACATCAGCAACGCACCAGCCTGTCCGACGAGCCCAAGCCGCCGCCGCAGAAGCAGGCGAAGTTGCCTGCCCCCAAGGCGATTCTGCGGATCAGCCCCGGACAGATTCGCCGTTACGCCACGGTGGGCGGTGACCACAACCCGATCCACACCAGCTCGATCGGTGCCAAGCTGTTTGGATTCCCCACCGCGATCGCCCACGGAATGTTCAGCGCGGCAGCGGTGTTGGCTAACCTGGAGGCCAGTCTTCCCGACGCGGTGACGTATGCGGTGCGATTCGGCAAGCCGGTGTTGCTGCCGGCCAGCGTCGGGCTGTACGTCGACCATGTCCAAGACGGTTGGGACCTCAGCCTGCGCAACATGTCCAAGGGCTATCCACACCTGACCGGCACGCTGCGGGCACTCTAGCGGCGGCGCTTGACCAAGAGCCACAAGCCGTAGGTGCTCGAGGCGGCCGTCACGAACACCAGCAGCAACCACATCGGCGGCCTGGCCAGTTCCCAGACGAAGATCGCCGCCCAGAACGGCGCACCTTGCGTAATGGCGAGCACACCGGCAGAGCCGGCCAGCGCGATGGCCGGCACGTGAAATTGTGTTCCGGCGACGGCGTTGATCGTCAGCACGAACAGCGTCCCGGCCGCCGCGCCGGTCGCCAGCGCCGGGGTGAACAGTCCGCCCCTCGCGCCGGCGCGCAGATACGTGGCCGTCACAACGAGTTTGAGAACCAGGACGATCGCCGCGGTATTCAGCGTCATCCCGCCGCCGAGAATGACATTGAGGATCGATCGACCGTTGCCGGGCAGTTCAGGCCACCAGTGGGAACACATACCGACCAGCAATCCCGCACCGGCGATCGACGGGATCAACAGCCACGATCGAGGCAGCTCACGCTGACCTGCCCACCCCATCAGTCGGTTGAACACCAATCCGATGAGCAGTGCCAACGGTGCCAGCGCCACCGCGTACGCGATCAACAGGTAAGACACGTCCGGGTTGGGCCAGTGCAGGTTCGGCTGATCGTGGGTGACCAACGACGACACCGCGACCGCCAGGCTCGAGCTGATCAGTGCGGCACCCACGTCGCGGGGATGCCAGCTTTTCAGCATGACGCGCAGGGTGAACATCGCACCACCGAGTGGCACCGCGTACACCGCGCCCAGACCGGCGCCGGCCGCGCACGCCAGCAGGACCTGGCGGTCGCGGCTCGAGAGCTGCCTCAGCCACCCGGTGCCGAGATTGCCCAGTGCCACCGCGAATTGGCGCGGCGCCACCTCCCGGCCCAGCGACGCACCGGAACCAACCACCAGTACCTGCAATGCCGCGTCAATGCTGAAGGGCAGCAATCGAATTCGTTCCGGGTTCGCGACCGCCACAGCCAGCGGCGGCACATCGGCCCTCGACCGAAATATCCACCACCCGAGCCCGGCCAGGGCGCCGCCGAGCGTCGGGCCCGCCGCGCGACGAATCACACTGCTCGCGGTGACGGCGTCCAACAGCGATCCGAAGCTGTAGTGGTAGGTGAGATGCTCGGCCAACCGCAACAGCGAGGTCGTCGCCAATCCGGCGAGTCCGGCTAACAGCCCGACAATGATGACTGCACAGAGGAAATCGACGTTGCGGGTGCGCATCACCACTAGCCGGATTCGGCGACCGGTTCGACGGCGTCTTTGTCGCTCGGTTTGCCCTTGAGCCCGCGCCAGAACAGGTTGATCATCACATCGGCCGCACCGTCGACGTCGGTGTCGCCGGTGCTGAGGCGGGTAGCGATCGCCTCGCCAGCGCCGACCAATGCTGCCGCGATCAGCTCGAAGTCGCTGTCGGGTTCGGGATTCCGGGTGCCCGCCTGCAGGACCCGGACCACCAAGGCGATGATCCGCTCACGCCCTTCGCGCACGGTGTGGGCAAACGCCTGCGAGTTGGTGGCTTGCGCGTACATCACGATCCACGACGCCCGGTTGGCGTCGATGTAGCGCATGAACGCGACAATTGTGTTGTGCAGCAACTCTCTCGGACTCTGATCGAGGTTGATGTCCTCGCGCACACCGTCGATGAATCGGGCCAGTTCGCGATCCAGGCACGCGCCGAACAGCTCCTCTTTGGAGCCGTAGTACAGGTAGAGCATCGGCTTCGAGATCTCAGCCTTGGCAGCGATCGCGTCCATCGAGGTGTCGTGATAGCCGTTGATGGAGAACATTTCCACCGCGGCGTCCAGCATCTGCTGTTCGCGGACAGCACGCGGTAGCCGCTTGGTTCCACCGGCCATGCTGTCCCCTCCTAGCGGACCACTTGTCAGTCCAGACTAAGCAATTCGAGGCCGCACCGCCGAATTACGGTCCGCAGTCGGACTTGGCGCCCTTGAACGTCTTGATCCGCTGCACCGAGGCGTCGACGCCTGCAACCGTCAACTCGCCTGCGGCGACGGCCTTCTCCAACCGGTCCAGCACCGCGGGCACCTCGTCGGTGGTCACCCAGAGCGCGATGTCGATGCCGGCCTGCAACGTTTTGAGCACAGCGTCGGGCACGCTGTAGCGGTCCTTGATGGCGGCCATGCTGGACAGATCGTCGCTGAACACCGGGCCGTCGAAGGCGGGCGCGTGGTAGCCGGTGCCGGTCCGCAGCAACTGCACCGCGGCTCGGTTGACACTCGCCGGCTCGTCGCCGGTGAGCTCGGGGACCTGGAGGTGGCCGACCATCACGCCCACGGGGGCGGCGGTCACCAGCGTCCGGTACGGAATCAGGTCGTCGGTCTGCAGCGCCGACAGCGGTGGTGTGGCGACCCCGCCGGTATGCGAGTCACCAGAGCCGTGCCCGTGGCCGGGGAAATGCTTGAGCACCGGCAGCAGCCCGGCATCCCGCAGCCCCCGGGCGTACGCGCCGGCGTACTCGGTGACCTTCGCCGGATCCGGGCTGAACGACCGGTCGCCGATCACCGTATCGTCGGGGGCGTCGGTCACATCGACGTCAGGCGCGAAGTCGACCGTGATGCCGAGGCCGCGTATCCGGTGCCCGCGGTCGAGGGCCATCCCGTAGACCTCGTCGGGGGTGTGCGTGGAAGCCAGCTCACGGGCCGACGGCGCCGGCCCGATCAGCTTGGACAGCCGGGCCACCCGGCCACCCTCCTCGTCGACGCTGACCGCCAGCGGCAGTGCGGTGCTGACGCTCAGGTCCTTGACCAGGTTGGGTCCCAGCATCGACAGGTCGGTCCAGCTGCCGATGAAGATGCCGCCGACGTGGTAGGTCGCCACCACCGCTTTGGCGTCGTCGCCGTTGCGCACGCCGACCATCAACAGCTGGGCCAGCTTGTCGCGCAGCGGTATGGCGGCCGGGTCGCCGCACGCGGGCCGGGCCGGTGGGACCGCCTTGGCCGGCGACGACGGCGGGGCGGACGCGGGCTTCGAGTCGTGGCCGCACCCCGTCATCAGCACCGTGACGGCGGCAAGCACGGCCAACATGCGTGGCAAACCCATCGGGCCATGCTGTCATGGGATGCGCGACCCGCAGCTAGCAGGCCGCGACCTCGCCTTCTGCTAGGTTGGGCAGCTATGAATCGCTTTGTCGCGCCCGCCGCCGCCAGTGTCGTGGTCGGCCTGTTGCTGGGTGCGGCGGCGATCTTCGGGATCACGTTGATGGTGCAACAGGACACCAAGCCGCCGCTCCCCGGAGGCGACCCGCAGTCGTCGGTCCTCAACCGGGTCGAGTACGGCAACCGCAGCTAGCCGCCCGACGACGATGCGGGCCGAACCAGGGCCCGTTGAGGTCACGCAGGTGTCCCGACGCTGGTTGTGGTTGGTCACGACGGTCGCGCTGACCCTGAGCTTCGCCTCCTCACCCGGCCGGGTCTCTCCCGACACCAAGCTCGACCTGACCGCCAACCCGCTGCGTTTTCTGTCCCGCGCAACCAATCTGTGGAATAGCGAGCTGCCGTTCGGGCAGGCTCAGAACCAGGCTTACGGCTACCTCTTCCCGCACGGCACCTTCTTCCTGGCCGGTCATCTGCTGGGCCTGCCGGGCTGGGTCACCCAACGGCTGTGGTGGGCGCTGCTGCTGACCGCCGGCTTCTGGGGACTGCTCCGCGTCGCCGAGGCGCTGGGCATCGGCAGCTCGGCGTCGCGGGTTGTCGCAGCCGGGGCCTTCGCGCTGTCGCCGCGGGTGCTGACCACGTTGGGGTCGATCTCGTCGGAGACCCTGCCGATCATGCTGGCGCCCTGGGTGTTGCTGCCGACGATCCTGGCGCTGCGCGGCACCGATCGCGGATCGGTGCGCCGACTCGCCGGCCAGGCCGGGGTGGCCGTCGCGCTGATGGGCGCCGTCAACGCGATCGCGACTCTGGCCGGGTGCCTGCCCGCGGTGATCTGGTGGGCCTGCCACCGGCCTAACCGCCGGTGGTGGCGGTACACGGCGTGGTGGCTGCTGGCGATGGTGCTGGCCATGACGTGGTGGGTCGTGGCGCTGGTTCTGATGGCACGGATCAGCCCGCCGTTTCTGGATTTCATCGAATCGTCCGGGGTGACGACGCAGTGGTGTTCGGTGGTCGAGGTGCTGCGCGGCACCGACAGCTGGACGCCGTTCGTGGCGCCCAACGCGACCGCGGGCGCGCCACTGGTCACCGGGTCGGTCGCCATTGTGGCCACCTGCCTGGTCGCTGCGGCCGGGCTGGCCGGCCTCGCCATGAGCGGCATGCCTGCCCGTGGCCGATTGGTCACCATGCTGTTGCTCGGGGTGGTGCTGCTGGGCGCCGGATACAGCGGCGGTCTGGGTTCGCCAGTGGCGCAACAGGTTCAGGCCTTCCTCGACGCCGGCGGCGCGCCGTTGCGCAATGTGCACAAGCTGGAGTCGCTGATCCGCATCCCGGTGGTGTTAGGCCTGGCCCAGCTGCTGGGCCGGGTCCCGTTGCCGGGTAGCGCGCCGAAAGCGTTGTGGGTGAGCGCGTTTGCCCATCCGGAGCGCGACAAACGGGTCGCGGTGGGGATCGTGGCGTTGACGGCGCTGATGGCCGCGACGTCGCTGGCCTGGACCGGGCGGATCACCCCGCCCGGTACGTTCACCGCGATACCGCGGTACTGGCACGAGACCGCGGACTGGCTCTCCGCGCACAACACCGGGGCGCCTGCCCCGGGTCGTGTGCTGGTGGTTCCCGGCGCGCCGTTCGCCACCCAGTTGTGGGGTACCAGCCACGACGAGCCACTGCAGGTGCTCGGCGACAGCCCCTGGGGTGTGCGTGACTCCATCCCGTTGACCCCGCCGCAGACCATCCGCGCGCTGGACTCGGTTCAGCGTCTGTTCGCCGCTGGTACGCCGTCCGCTGGACTCGCGGATACGCTTGCCGAACAAGGGATTTCCTATCTGATTGTGCGCAACGACCTGGACCCGGACGCGTCCCGCTCGGCCCGTCCCATCCTGGTGCATCGGGCGATCACGGGCTCACCCCGGCTGCAGAAGGTCGCCCAGTTCGGCGCGCCGGTCGGATCTGACCCGGTGGCGGGATTCGTGTCCGACAGCGGGTTGCGTCCGCGATATCCCGCTGTCGAGATCTACCGAGTCGACACAGCCGGCACCAATCCCGGCTCTCCCTACCTCGCCGACATCGACCAGATGCCTCGCATAGACGGCGGCCCGGAGGCGCTGCTGCGCCTCGACGAGCGTCGACGGTTGACCGGGCAACCGGCGCTGGGTCCGGCACTGCTGACCGCGGATGCGGTGGCCGCGGGCCTGCCGGTGCCGGTTGCCCTGATCACCGATACGCCGCTGGCCCGCGAGACCGACTACGGCCGCGTCGACGACCACTCGTCGGCGATCCGGGCGAGCGGCGACATCCGGAACACCTTCAACCGGGTGCCCGACTATCCGACCCCGGGCGTCGCCACCGTCTACGGCGCGTGGACCGGCGGCAGGCTGACGGCATCCAGTTCGTCGTCGGACTCGACCGCACTGCCCGACGTCGCCACCGCCGCGTCGCCCGCCGCCGCAATCGACGCCGATTCGGCCACCGCCTGGGTGTCCAACGCATTGCAGTCGGCTGTCGGCCAGTGGCTGCAGGTCGACTTCGACCATCCGGTGACCAACGCCGTGATCACCATCACCCCCAGCCCGACCACCATCGGGGCTCAGGTCCGCCGGGTCGAGATCGAAACTGCAACCGGGACAACAACACTGCGGTTCGACGAGGCCGGAAAACCGATCACCGGCGCGCTCCCCTATGGCGAAACCCCGTGGGTGCGGATCACCGCGATCGGCACCGACGACGGATCGCCGGGGGTGCAGTTCGCGATCACCGACTTGTCGATCACCCAATACGACGCCAAGGGCTTCGCGCATCCGATCAACGTGCGCCACACCGCCCTGATCCCGCCTGCTCCGTCCAATGCGGCTGTCGCGCAATGGGACCTGGGAACCGAACCGCTGGGCAGGCCAGGCTGCGCGATCGGCCTGACGAACATGCAGTGCGCGCCCTCGATGGCGCTCGCACCGGAGTCGCCGGCATCCTTCAGCCGCACCCTGAGCGTGCCCGCGCCGATGACGGTGGTGCCGACAATCTGGGTGCGGGCACGTTCGGGACCCCAGCTGGCCGGCCTGGTCGCCGAGCCGGACACCACCCAGGCTCACGGCGATTCCGATTCGGTTGACGTCCTGGGCGCCGCCTACGCGGCCACCGACGGCGACCCGACCACCGCGTGGACGGCGCCGCAGCGGGTGGTACAGCACAAGACGCCCCCGACGCTCACCCTCACCCTGCCCCAGCCCGCCGAGGTGACCGGCCTGCGACTCACACCCACCGCGTCGTCCGTGCCCGCGCACCCGACGATGGTGGCAGTCGACCTCGGCGACGGCCCGCAGGCTCGCACAGTGGAAACAACTGGGCCACAGACTCTTTCGCTGAAGTCCCGGGTCACCGACACCATCACGGTCAGCCTGCTGGACTGGAAAGACGTCATCGACCGTACCGCGCTGGGTTTCGACCAGCTCAAGCCGCCGGGGCTGGCCGAGATCGCGGCGCTGGACAGCGCCGGCGCACCGATCGCCGCCGCCGACGCGACCCGCAACCGGGGCCGCGACATCACCGTCGACTGCGACCACGGGCCGATCATCGCCATCGCCGGCCGATTCGTGCACACCGAAGTGCACACGACGGTCGGCACCCTGCTGGACGGCGCGCCAGTGAGCGCCCAGCCCTGCGACGGTGAACCGATCCAGCTTCCCGCCGGCCAGCAGGAGCTCGTGGTAAGTCCCGGGCCACAATTCGTCGTCGACGGCGCGCAGCTGGCCGGTCCGCTCGCCGCGCACTCCACCACCGCCGCCGCCACACCCGCGACCACCGGCGCGTGGGGCCCGGCCCGCCGCGAGGTCCGCGTTCCGGACGCGAAAGCGGCGCGGGTGTTGGTGGTGCCGGAAAGCATCAACGCCGGCTGGGTGGCGCACACCAGCACCGGAGATCGGCTGAAGCCGTTGGCGGTCAACGGGTGGCAGCAGGCGTGGGTCATACCGCCCGGAACCTCGGGCATCATCACGCTCAGCTTCGCGCCCAACTCGCTATACCGGGTCGGCCTGGCCGGTGGGTTGGCGCTGTTGCCGCTGCTGGCCTTGATGGCGTGGTGGCCACCGAGACGCCGGCCCACCGATCCCGCGGCGTGCCCGTGGACGCCCGGACTCTGGGCCGCCATCCCGGTGCTGGCGGCAGGCGCCGTCATTGCCGGCGGGGCAGGCGTCGCGGTCTTCGCCGCCGCACTGGGCCTGCGCTGGGTGCAGCGGATGAGCCCGCAACGACGCAACAGCGCCACGCTGTGGTTGACCGCGAGTGGATTGACTCTGGCCGGTGCCACACTGTCGCGCCACCCCTGGCGATCGGTCGACGGATACGCCGGCCATTCCGCCGGAGTGCAATTGCTGGCATTGATTTCCCTTGCCGCACTGGCCGCCTCAACCGTGACGAGTGCCGCTGAGGGTTAACCCGCGGCTGTGCATGCATCTCGCCATCCACGGGTGACGCGTCGACGGGTGACTTGCGGCGCCGCTGCGCTGCTGTTACGGGATAGGCAGCGCCTTTCCTTCCGAGGTGGTGAGACATGGCGGCTGGGGATACGACACTCACGGTGGCCGACATCGACCGCTGGAGCGCCGAGGCGGTGCGCGAGGTGTTCCACGCCGCCGTCGCACGCGGGCAGGCGACGTTAGAAGCTGCGCGCCAACTGGATTCGTTGGCAGTGTTCGACACATGGCAGGGTGCCACCGCGCAGGCCCGCCGGCACGCGGGCGCGTCGATACGCCTGGACCTCGATGCGCACGGCAACGAATCACTGGCGGTGGCCCGAGCGGCCGGCAAGGCGGCCGACGACATTGCCCATCTGCAGTCGGCGTTGAACACGTTGCGCCGCGACGCGGCCGAGTTGGAGATGACGATCGACCGCGGCACCAACACGGTGATGCCGATATCGAACTTCAGCGGACCGCCGATGGCAGCATTGATCGCCGAAATGCAGCTGCAGCGCCGGCTGGACGCGATTGTGGCAGAGGCTGATTCAACTGATCGGGAACTGGCGGGCGCGATCGACATGGCCGACGGGGACCGGCCGGTTCCGCCGGGCCCGCACGACAATCGACCACGGATCCAAGATGCGCTGTCCGGGCCGCTACCTGACGATCCGACACAGTTCAACGCGCTGTGGAATCAGCTCAGCCCCGAAGAAAAGGATTGGCTGTACAACCAGGACCACAGCATCGGCAATCACCCGGGGATGCCGTGGGATCCCCCGGATCACCTGGGTAAGGACCATTACAACCGGCTGCACCTGGCCGACGTGGAACGGCAGTCCCGGTCGGACGTCGACCGGATACAGCACACCATCGAAGCGCTGACGAGTCAGCCGCATGTCGACGACGGCGCCCTCTATGCGTTGCAATCGCAATTGACCGCGGCGACAAACCGCCTCACGGGTTACGCAGCAGTGCGGGCAACCGTGGACTCCGCCTCGGGGCCGCGACGGTATCTGGGGTCGCTGGACGAGTCGGGCCTCGGCGCGGTGTCGATCGGCAATCCCGACACCGCCGCCCGCAACGCGGTCTTCGTACCCGGAACCGGCCAGGGGCTGGCCCGGCTGTCGTTCAGCGACGAGAAGTCGCTGGCGATGTACAACGCCACCATCGCCGCCGACCCCGGCCTACGACCAGGCGACGTCGCGGTGACAACGTGGATGGGCTACGACCGTCCGATGGATCTGAGCCGCGCCGCTTTTCCGCAACCCGCGTACGGCGGCGCGGACCGGCTGGACGCGTTCGAAAACGGTCAGCGGGCCTCCCATGTCGGCGCGGCGTCCGTCGATACCGTGATCGGGCACAGCTACGGCTCAACTGTGGTCGGAGCGGCCGCCTCCCGCGGGCATCACCTCGATGCGGACAACATCATCGCGGTGGGCAGCCCCGGCATGCTGGTCGACCGTGCCGACCGGTTGGACCTGCGCACCCGCGGCAACGTCTATGTGATGCGCGCCGAGAACGATGCGATCAGCATGGGCGGCATCGTCACCGAATGGACCCTGGGCGCCGACCCGGCCACACCGGGCTTCGGCGCGCACCGACTTGCCGCCGACCCTGGCCCGGCCGGTCCTTTAGAGCTGCCCAGCATCAGCGCGCACAGCAGCTACTGGCTGGACGGCAATACGGCGCTGAAGAATTTCGGCGCGGTCATCGCGGGCGTCCCGCCGAAGTGAGACGAAACGGCGCCGATAGTTTTCGTAACAGCGTGGCCGTTAGTGACGGAGGCATCGAGGACACGGAGATTGTCGACACCATGGACTTTCAGCGCGGGGCGACCACGCCTTGGTCAATGTTGTTCGACAGCCGGGCAGTGCCACACCTGCCCCCGATGATGGACCTGCTTCAGAGCGACGGGAACTGCACCGGCAGGTCGATCTTGTTGAGCGGCGCCAGAGTGCCCGCCGGGTAGACGTTCACATCGACGTACTGTGCCTTGGTGATGTCCATCGCGTAGTAGTCGTGCTCCGAGTCGTCGTCCTTGGCGCGACACCGCAATGTGTACTACGGGGCGGCTGTCACAGGTCGACCACTACGGCCTCTTCGGGTTGTGAACAACAGATCAGGATGTTTCCTTCGGCGGGTCGTTCTAGAGGTTCGGGGTCGTAGCGAACAGTCCCGGACAGCAGTGCGGTCTCGCAGTTGTGACATACCCCTGTGCGGCAGGACCAGCGGGTTGGAACGTCGCACGCTTCGGCGAATTCGAGCAGGCTGCTGTTCGGAGGGCCCCACGGTGCGCAGATGCCGCTGCGCGCGAATTGAATGACGGGACCCGGACCGGGTGGTCCAGCGGGCTGGTGAGGAGGGATCGACGTCGCTGCGATCCCGGGCGTGAGTGCGGCTGCCGCCCCGAAGAGTTCCGTGTGGACGCGGGCGGGATCCATTCCGTAGGCGGCGAGGCCGGCGCTGAGTTCAGCCATAAACGCCGCAGGCCCGCAGAGGTAGGCGTCCCCGGCGCGGGGCAAGCCGAATTCACGGAGCGATTCGATCGATAGGCGGCCGTAGTCGGTGAAGTCGATTCCCTGACGGTCAGCCGAAGCTGGGCGGCTGTAGAAGATGTGGGATTGACTGTGGGACAACTGGTTCAGCAGGGTACGGCTCTCCGCGCCGAAGGCATGCTCGGAGGTGTCGCGGGCGCCGTGCAGCCACCAGACCTGACGGGCCGAGCGTGTTCTGACGAGCGCGTGCAGCATGGACAGTACCGGGGTTGCGCCGATTCCGGCGGACAGCAGGATCGCGGGCCCGTCTCCGTCGGACAAGAAGAAGGTGCCGCGTGGTGCGGCGACGTCGAGAAAATCACCGAGCTTGACCTCGGTGTGGATTAGTCCGCTGGCTTCCCCGTGTGGTTCGTGTTTGACGCTGATCCGGTATTGGTCGGAGCCGGGTCGGTTGGACAATGAGTAGTTGCGGATCACAGCGGGACCGCTCAGATCGGGAAACAGGCGCAGCGTGATCGACTGGCCGGGAAGCCATTCCGGTAGTGCGGTGCCGTCGGGGTCGGCCAGTGACACTGAGCGTACGTATCGGGTCTCGTCGTGAACCGCAGTCACCTGGAGTGGGCGAAACCCGGTCCACGCCGGCGGCGGGCTGCTAGCGGCCGCCGTCAAACCGACGTTGCCTGATCCTGACTCTGCAACAGGTTGGTCGGCCAGACTCTGCAGGGAGGCTTTCCAGCCCGGGCTGAGTGCGGGGATGCGGAGGGCACGTTGCAGAGCGTCTCGAGGATGCCCGGGCAGGTAGAGCAGTGCGTCGATCTCGGCGACCGTGATCCGCTCGGGTCCGTCGCCGATCTTGACGATCTCCTGGCCCGCCTCGACTTCGCCTTCGGTAATCACCCGGCAGTAGAAACCGGGTCGCCGGTGAGACACCAATAGCGCAGCCATCCGGGGCTGGCCGATGCGCATCCCTGCGCGATAACAAGTAACACGGGGTTGGGTCACCTCGAAGACCGCCTGCCCGATCCGGTATCGGTCCCCGATGCAGACCTCATCGTCGGGCAACCCTTCGACGGTCAGATTCTCACCCAGTAGCCCGGGCACCAGGTCGTCGCGGTGAAATTCCTTGGCCCAGTGACGGTATGAGTCGAGTTGATACACGAGGACGGCGCGGTTCTCCCCGCCGTGGCCCGCGAGGTCGCCTTGGCCGTCCCCGTCGATGTTGAGCCGCCGAACCATCCGGCGGCCGCTGACGGGCGTCTTCCAGGCCCCGGTGTACACGGTGCGGTTATTCCAGGGAATGTCTTTGGGTAGGCCGACATTCACGGACATCAGCTTCGCCACCGCGCACTCCTGTCTTTTGGGTTGATCGGTAACTGATTATGGCTCAGCAAAGCCAGGTGTTGCGGGCAGTCTGAACTGATCACGGCGTTCTACTCGTATCTGACCATCGCACGCGAGCGTGGACTTGACCCGGCGTTCGGTTGCCAATTCGCGAGTCAAATGCCCGATGACACACGCGCCCACGTCGTGCACAATCGGCGCTGAGCCCTCCGAAGAGACAGGGCCGCGCCGGGAAGCGACCAATGAGCAAGCACTATGGCGAGATCGCGTTCACCGATGCCGTCCGCGACGTTCAGGACCGCTACGGCAGCGGCGCCTTCTATAAAGCCAAAACGATGCGGGCGCATCCAGCCGAAAGCTCTGACCCCCTGACCGAAGACGCGCGCGAATTCCTCGGCCAGCGGGACGGTTTCTACATCGCGACGGTCAGCGAGACAGGCTGGCCCTACGTCCAATTCCGTGGCGGCCCAGTGGGTTTCCTGCGGGTGATTGACGAACACACTGTGGGATGGGCTGACTTTCGGGGCAATCTCCAATACATCAGCACCGGCAACTTGGGCGCAGACGACCGCGTGGCATTGTTCGCCATGGATTACGCCCACCGCCGGCGGCTGAAACTCTACGGTCATGCCCGGATCGTCACCGTAGAGGATGACCCCGACCTCGCCGCAGTACTTGCCGAGCCTAGCTACGACGCCAAAGTCGAACGGGCCGTCATCGTCCACGTCGAGGCATTCGACTGGAACTGCCCCCAACACATCACCCCCCGGTTCACCGCGGCCGAGATCGAGCCCACGGTGGCTGCGCTGCGCAGCGAGGTGGAGGCGCTGAGAGCCGAAAACGCCGCCCTGCGCCGAACCTCGCCATCCCTGCCGGGAACCTCCTAACCCACACTGCAGGAAGGCGTGCGCGATCCCGATTCCGCCGGGCTGATGGATAATAAAAACGTTGCTCGCGACCAGATTCGGATGGTGCCATGATCACGACACTCGGTGTGCCTTTGGTGCCCCGTCGGCTCGAGGGTCGGGCAACTGAGCCAACGCTCACCGGACCCTTGGTTGACAGCTACGGGCGGCTCGCGACCGATTTGCGGGTGTCCTTGACCGACCGCTGCAATCTGCGATGCACCTACTGCATGCCCGCCGAGGGTCTGCCGTGGTCGCCCGCGGCGCAGCTGCTACAACCCGACGAAATCATCAGGCTGGTGCGAATAGGCGTGACCCGGTTGGGCATAACCAAAGTGCGGTTCACCGGTGGAGAACCGTTGTTGGCCAAGCACCTTGACGAAATCATCGCCGCGACAGCCGCACTCCAGCCGCGGCCGGAGCTGGCGCTGACCACCAACGGAGTGTTGTTGGCGGAGCGTGCGGAGGCGTTGGCCCGCGCTGGACTGAACCGGGTGAACGTGTCGCTGGACAGCGTGGACTACCTGCGCTTCGCGGCGATCACCCGTCGTGACCGGCTGGCCGATGTGCTGGCCGGCTTGGCCGCCGCGCACGCAGCGGGTCTGCGCCCGGTGAAGGTGAATGCCGTGCTGGACCCGCTGACCGGCCTCGACGATGCGGTTTCACTGGTGCGGTTCTGTCTTGCCCACGACTACCAGTTACGGATCATCGAACGGATGCCGCTCGATGCTGGACACGAATGGCGCCGTGAGGTCACGGTGACCGCGGGCCAGGTGCTGGCGCAGCTGCGACGCCACTCGTTCACGTTGGAACCCGATCCGGCGCCGCGGGGTCGGGCGCCGGCCGAGTTGTGGCGGATTACGGATCCCGCTACCGGACAGACCGGAAAGGTCGGGGTCATCGCCTCGGTGTCGCAGCCCTTCTGCTCGACGTGTGACCGCGCCCGGTTGACCGCCGACGGGCAGCTCCGGAGTTGCCTGTTCGCCATCGAGGAGACCGACCTGCGGGGGCTGCTGCGCGGTGGGGCCGACGACGCCGCGATGGAGGCGGCCTGGCGGGCGACGATGTGGGGCAAACCGGCGGGCCACGGCATCAACGGCCCAAACTTCGTGCAGCCGCCACGGCCGATGAGCGCGATTGGCGGCTGAGGTGACAGTCGAGACCATCACCGTGAGGTTTTTCGCGGCCGCCTGCGCTGCGGCGGGTTCCGAGTCCGAGCAGCTGACCGTGCCCTCCGGCGCCACGGTGAGCGAGCTCGTGGACATGTTAGGCCTCCGTAGCCAAGAACTTGCCCATGTGCTCGGCCGGTGCTCGTTTCTGTGCGACGGTTTCGCGGTTCGCGACCGAACCCGACCACTGCACTCGGGCAACACGATCGACGTCTTGCCGCCGTTCGCCGGCGGATGACGGGGCGGTGCTACGCCGAGCCCACCCACTCGTCAGTGCCGTCGGCGAAAAGTTGCCGCTTCCATACCGGCAGCCGCGCCTTGATGGTGTCGACCAGATGTGCGCATGTCGCAAACGCCGCCTGGCGATGATCGGCAGCGACGGCGGCAACCAGGGCCGCCTCGCCGATCTGCAGAACGCCGATCCGATGGCTAGCGGCTATGGCCCGTGTCCCGGAAGACTGCGCGGCGACCTCGGCTACTACTTCAGCCAGGACGGCGGCAGCCGATGGGTGCGCCGAATACTCCAGTCGCACCACGTGGCGCCCGCTGTCGTGGTCGCGAATCATTCCGACGAACCCCACGACGGCTCCGGCTGCCTGATGGCCCACAAGTTCCTCGTGTTCGGCGAGAAGAATCGGTTGAGCCGTCAGCCGGGCGCGCACTACCTCGCATCCCACGAAGGCCCACTATATTGGAGGATTCCATGCGATCGGTCGAGGAGCATCAACGCGTCGTCGCCGGGCTCATTACCGCCGGACCTGCCACCAGCGCCGACCTAACCGGCGCCGCCGGCCAGGTGCTGTCTTCCGACGTGGCCGCGACGGTGTCGCTACCGATTTTCGACAATTCGGCCATGGACGGTTATGCGGTGTTCGCGGGCGACGTGGCCTCCGCGACAACCGATCGACCGGTGAAACTGCCAGTGGCCGAGGACATTCCAGCCGGTCGGAACGACATCCCCATACTCCAGCCAGGTACGGCGCACCGCATCATGACGGGCGCCCCGATTCCGGCTGGGGCGACGGCAATCGTGCCCGTTGAAGCCACCGACGGCGGGACCGACGTCGTGAGCATCACCGCGCCCAGCCCCGAGGGCCAATACATCCGCCCCGCGGGCGATGATGTCGCCGCCGGCGCCACGGTGCTGCGGGCCGGGCAGGTGGTCACGCCGGCGATGATCGGTCTAGCCGCGGCGCTGGGTCTGCACGTGTTGCCCGTGATTCCGCGGCAGCGCGTGCTGATCTTGTCCACCGGATCAGAGCTGGTGCCCTCCGGAGTGCCGCTACGTCCCGGCCAGATTTACGAGTCAAATTCGCCGATGCTGGCCGCCGCGATCCGCGACGCCGGCGCCGAGGTGGTCGCCACCGCTGTGGCCAGTGACGACGTCGGCGAATTCACCGCGCTGCTAGAGCGGTACGCACCCGAGTCGGACCTGATCATCACCAGCGGAGGGGTCAGCGCCGGCGCGTACGAGGTCGTCAAGGACGCATTTGGCCGAGCCGGTGACCAAGGGGTGGAGTTCGTCAAGGTGGCCATGCAGCCGGGCATGCCGCAAGGCACCGGCCGGGTGGCCGGCACACCTATCGTCACGCTGCCCGGTAACCCCGTGAGCGCCTTGGTGTCTTTCGAGGTGTTCATCCGGCCACCGCTGCGCGCCGCGATGGGCCTGCCGAATCGGCAGCGGCCGCGGCCATCGGCTGTGCTGACCGAAACACTGGCCTCACCGGCCGGTAAGCGCCAGTTTCGTCGCGCGGTTTTCGACGATGCCGCAGGCACTGTCGCCACCCACGGCCCGCCGGGATCACATCATCTGGGGTCGCTGGCATCGGCGAATTGCCTACTGGACATCCCTGCCGAGATCACCGAAATCCCGGCCGGCTCTGCGGTTCAGATCTGGGACCTGCGGTAGAGACCTGTCAGAATGGCAGTCGTGATGTCCGACGCAACGACGACACCGCCGCCGGGTCCGGGCCCGCTCTCTCACATCGACGACCACGGCGCGGCACACATGGTGGACGTCACGGAGAAGGCGACCACCCAACGCACTGCGGTAGCAGCGGGCTCTCTGCGAACGTCCGCGCACGTGGTGGAACTGATCACGGCAGGCGGACTGCCCAAAGGCGACGCCATCGCCACCGCCCGCGTGGCAGGCATCCTGGCCGCCAAACGCACCAGCGACCTCATACCGCTGTGCCATCAGTTGGCTCTCACCGGCGTTGACGTCGAATTCAGTATCGGTCAGACCGACATCGACATCACCGCAACGGTGCGCAGCACCGATCGGACCGGGGTGGAGATGAAGCGCTAACGGCAGTAAGCGTGGCGGCGCTGACGCTCTACGACATGATCAAAGCCGTCGACCCCGCTGCCCGGATCGATGATGTTCGCGTGTTGCAAAAGACGGCGGCCGGCACGGAACATGGCAGCGCTGACGTCCGGCCGGTCCGCCCGCGTCATCATCGCCTCGACCCGCGCATCGACCGGGATCTACCAAGACCAGTGCGGCCCCATCATCTCCGAATGGCTTGCACAGCAAGGGCTGTCTTCGACGCCCCCGATGGTCGTCGAAGACGAGACTCGGTCGGCACGGCGCTGCGCGACGCGGTCGCCGAGGGGGTCGACGTGGTCATCACCTCAGGTGGCACCGGCATCTCGCCTAGCGATGACACCCCAGCCCAGACCACGGCGGTTCTCGACTACGCGATACCCGGCCTCGCCGATGCGATCCGGCGATCTGGTTTGCCGAAGGTTCCTACCTCGATACTGTCCCGCGGCGTGTGCGGCGTGGCCGGACGGACTCTGGTGGTCAACCTGCCAGGTTCGCCGGGCGGTGTACGCGACGGCCTCAAGGTCCTTGCCGACGTGCTGGACCACGCACTAGATCAAATTGCCGGCGTGGACCACTGAACCATCAGCGTGCTGACTCAGCGGCGGCCCCGCCGAGACTGGAACCCACGGACGACCCACCAAATCAGCAGCGCCCCGACCAGCGCAACAGCCAGGTTGCTGAGGAAACCGACGACTCCGACCGCAATGGCCACGCCCCAATTCCACGGTCCCCGTAGATCTTTGAGCAGCGTGATGTGCAGCAAACCGGCGACCGTCAACAGACCCGCAAGGATCGGCACCGGGAATCCTGCCAGCGCCGCGGTCAGCGTCGCTCCAATCGCCAGAGCCAGCACGATCAGCACGCTGCCCAACATGATTGGTGCGCCGCCACTGCGGGCACCGAAGCTGCGATGTGCGGTCATGCCGCCTGCACCATGACACACCGGCATGCCGCTGATCGCGCCGGCGAACAAGTTGGCCACCCCAAGAGTCATCGCCAAGCGCCCGGGCGCACCCGCGCGGCGGCGACATCGCCGAAGTAGGCGCGGGCGGTATCCGCGGTGGCCAAACACGAGTTGGCGAATGACAAGGGAAACTGCGGCAACACCAACGCGACAGCCGCAGCCGAGAACACAGCCCAAGACAGGTGCGGAATGTGCAGCGACGACGGGCCGTACCGCAGCGAGCCATGAAAGCCCAGCACCATCGCGACCCCAGCAATCGCGAGAAAGACCAGCGTGATCTTCCGGCCGCGCAACAACAATGCCGCAGCGATAACCCCCGCCGTGGCGACTCCCAGCCACCAGACCGAGTGGCGGTGATCGGTGAACGCTTTCGGCGTCGCGGACACCAGCTTCCAAGCCAACTGACAAAACAGCAATCCCACCGAAAGCTGAATCCCCCGAATGATCGGCTGCGGAAACACTTTCGCGACCCAATCCAAGAGACCTGACGCCCCGAGCACTACAAAGATGGCCCCCATCAGAAGAGCGCCCGCGGCGATATCGTCGGCGCCGAAACCGTGCGCGATCGCAATCGCCCCGAACGCCTTCAACGGCTGCACTGGCACTGGAAGTCGGTACACCAGCCCAGCCACCACGTACAGCAGTCCGGCCGGCAACAGCACCGCCGTCGGCGTGAGCCCGTTCTTCACGATCAACGCCACCGCGATGGGCACCAACACACCCAAATCGCCGAGTGCGCCCGCTAGTTCAGCCCAGTCAAACCGAAACGAGCTCCCACCGGACTCCAGCTGCGATGGCGCCGTGCTGACCATGCGATCACTCTAAGTCAGAGATCGGCAATCCTGCCTAAACTCATCCGGGACCATCAACGATACGGAGGCTTGCTGTGCGGCTGTCTACTCGAAATCAACTCAAAGGGACAATCACCGAGGTCGACATCGGCTCTGTGATGGCTATCGTCAAGATCCGCCTCAACGGTGGCGACCAGGTCGTCACCTCGTCAGTGACGAAGGACGCCGCGCTCGAGTTAGGTCTCAAGGAGGGACAGCCCGCAACAGTGTTCATCAAGTCAACAGACGTGAGCATTGGCGTGGAGTGAGCATCGTGACAAATCTGGAAATGGGTCCGACGGGTGGGTTCCTCTAGGCGATACACGTTAACGACACCTGGTTCTGTCCGGTGATCCGTAACATCGCTTCATGGCTCAGGACTTCCCGACGATCTTCGAATGGGCCGGCGGTCGAGATGCATTCGAACGCTGGCTCGGCCGCTTCTATGACCTTGTCGAGGACGATGAACTGCTGGGGCCTGTCTTCGGCGGGACGGTCAGCGACCAGCACCGGCGCGACGTTGTCACTTGGTGGTCCGAGGTAATGGGCGGACCGGCGGAATATACGGCGGCCCTCGGCGGATATGAGCACATGCTCGCCAAGCACCGTGGGCTTCACATCTCCGATGAACAGCGGTTGCGATTCGTGACACTGCTGTCGCTCGCCGCCGACGACGCTGAATTGCCCGCTGATCCCGAATTCCGAGCCGCCATCATGGGATATGCCGAGTGGGGCACACGGCTGGCGGTACACAACTCAGGAGACACAACCGATATCGTTGAGCATGCACCGGTTCCGCGTTGGGGATGGGGTGTGGCGCCCCCGTACCAGCCGTGATCAAACGTTGAAGTGAGCCGGCCCTCGCGCACGGCGAGCCCCTCTCTCAGTGCATTGCTCGGTGGAATCTCATCTGCGTCCTGGTACCGGAAATAGTCAAGGAACTAGCAAGTGGTCGGCCGGATTTGCGGCCAAGTGGCAATCAACGGCATTCGGATCCAACGGATCGGCGCGCATCGATTAGCTGTTTACTGACGGCCATTCAATGGCTATGGAGCCGTTCCCAAGATTTCATTTCCCGCCCCGGCTAGACGCCTACAGCGTTTCGTCGAGCTCGCCGAGACGGTCGGTCAACCGCAGGTTTTCGGAGTAGTCGACCGGGCAGCAGATCAGCGACACCCCGTCGTCGGCCAGAGCGGTCTTGCAGCGTCGGCAGCAACTCGTCCGCACTGTTGATCCGATAGCCCTTGGCGCCAAAGCTTTCCGCGTACTTGACGATGTCGGGGTTGCCGAACTTGACGTAGTGGTGCTCGCCGAGTTCGAGGTCCATCTTCCACTCGATCAGACCGTAGCCGCCGTCTTCCCAGATCAGCACGACCAGCGGTATCTTCTCGCGGACGGCAGTCTCGATCTCCTGCGAGTTCATCAGGAACGCCCCGTCGCCCGCCACCGCCAGCACCTTCGCGTCCGGCTTCGCCAACTTGACGCCAAGGGCACCGGGTAGCGCAAAGCTCATGGTGGACAAGCCATTTGAGACGAGGCAGGTGTTGGGCTCGTAGGTCGGGTAGAGCCGGGCCATCCACATTTTGGTGGCGCCGGTGTCGACCAGCACGACGTCGTTGCGGCCCAGCGCCGCACGGATATCGGCGACTAACCGCTGAGGGGCCAGCGGGTACCGCGAATCCTGTTGTCCGCGTGCGAATTCCTCGTCGAGCAGGCCAGAACCGGGGATCTCCGGATTGGCGACGAAAACGTGGTCGTCCAGCCCTTCGGCCACCGCGTCCAGCGACTCGCTGATGTCGCCGATGATCCCGACGTCCACCGAGTAGTGCGCGTCGACCTCGGCCGGGAATCGATGGATGTGGATGATCTTCTTGTCGGCCTTGGGGTTGATCCGAACCGGGTCGAATTCCTGCAACTCATAGCCCACCGCGATGACGACGTCGGCGTTGTCGAACCCGAAGTTCACATAGTCGTGCCGCATGAACCCGAGCGCCCCGATGCTGTTGGGGTGGTCGTCGGGCATCACGCCTTTGCCGTGGAACGTGTTGGCCACCGGGATGCCGAACTTCTCCGAGAAGCGCACCAGGGCGTCGGTCGCACCAGAACGGGCCGCGCCGTGTCCGGCCAGCAGCACCGGTCGCACAGCCGTGCGCAGGATGTCGACGGCGCGCGCCACCTGACGGGCAGCCGGTGCGTCGGCGCGAACGACGTTGCGCGGCAACGGTCCCAGCTCGTAATCGGCTTCATCGGCATCGATGTGTTCGGGCACCGCCAGGTAGACCGCTGCCGGGCGCTCGGTCTCGGCAAGCTTGAACGCCTTGCGAACCATCTCCGGGATCGGCCTGCGCGGTCGGGATACCGGCGGACCACCGGGTGATCGGTGCGAACATCGACACCAGGTCGACGTACTGGTGGGATTCCTTGTACTGCCGGTTCTGGCCCACCTGAGCGGAGATCGCGACCAGCGGGGTGCTGTTGGTGGTGGCATCGGCGACGCCGAGCTGCATGTTGATCGCACCCGGGCCCAGCGTCGCGGAGACCACGGCCGCGCGACCGGTGACCCGCCCGTACATCTCGGCCATGAACGACGCCGCCTGCTCGTGGCGGGTGAGCACATAGCGGATGCGCGACGATGCCAGCGCCTGCACGAATCGGATGTTCTCCTCACCCGGCAGCCCGAAGACCACCTCCACGCCCTCGTTTTCCAGGCACTTGACAATCAACTCGGCCGCTTTGCTCATCGGCACCTCCCTTTGGGGAACGATAGTGGCAGGCTATGTGTTGAAACCTTCAACCACTGCATCAAGGAAGGGGCCACCGTGCCCATCGCGACCATCAACCCGGCCACCGGCGAGACAGTCAAAACCTTCACCGCCGCCACCGACAGCGAAGTCGACGCCGCTATCGCCCGCGCCCACGAGCGCTTTCTCGACTACCGGCACTCCACGACCTTTGCCCAGCGCGCCGAGTGGGCAAACGCCACCGCCGACCTTCTCGAAAAGGAAGCCGACGAAGTCGGCGCGATGATGACCCTCGAGATGGGTAAGACCCTCAAATCCGCTAAGGGTGAAGCGCTCAAGTGCGCCAAGGGTTTTCGCTACTACGCCGAGAACGCCGAGAAACTGCTGGCCGACGAGCCGGCCGAGGCGTCCAAGGTCGGAGCGAAAAGGGCGTACACCCGCTGGCAGCCACTCGGTGTGGTGCTGGCGGTGATGCCGTGGAACTTCCCGCTCTGGCAGGCCGTCCGGTTCGCCGCCCCCGCCCTGATGGCCGGCAACGTCGGCCTGCTCAAGCATGCTTCCAACGTTCCGCAGTCGGCGCTGTACCTGTCCGACGTGATCGCACGCGGCGGATTCCCCGCGGACTGTTTCCAGACACTGCTGGTGTCGTCCAGCGCCGTCGAGCGGATCCTGCGTGACCCGCGGGTCAAAGCGGCCACCCTGACCGGAAGTGAGCCGGCCGGCCAGTCCGTCGCCGCGATCTGCGGTGACGAGATCAAGCCCACCGTGATGGAACTCGGCGGCAGCGACCCCTTCATCGTGATGCCGTCGGTCGACCTCGACGAGGCCGTCAAAACCGCAGTCACCGCACGAACCCAGAACAATGGCCAATCATGCATCGCCGCAAAGCGTTTCATCGTTCACACCGACATCTACGACGCGTTCGTGGACAAGTTCGTGGAGCGGATGCAGGCGCTCAAGGTCGGCGATCCGACTGACCCGGACACCGACGTCGGCCCGCTGGCCACCGAGTCCGGCCGCGACGAAATCGCCAAGCAGGTCGACGACGCCGTCGCCGCGGGGGCGAAGGTCCGCCTCGGCGGCAAGACCCCCGACCAGCCCGGCTGGTTCTACCCGCCGACCGTGGTCACCGACATCACCAAAGACATGGCGCTCTACACCGAAGAGGTGTTCGGCCCGGTCGCCTCGATGTACCGCGCCTCAGGCATCGACGAGGCGATCGAGATCGCCAACGCCACCACGTTCGGGCTGGGGTCCAACGCCTGGACCAACGACGAAGCCGAGCAGGAGCGCTTTATCGACGACATCGAAGCCGGCCAGGTCTTCATCAACGGGATGACGGTGTCCTACCCCGAACTCGGATTCGGCGGCGTCAAGCGCTCTGGCTACGGCCGTGAACTCGCGAGCCTCGGCATCCGCGCGTTCTGCAACGCCAAGACGGTGTGGGTGGGCTAGCGGGCCTGCACCCCGGGCGCAGCAAGATTGCGTCGAAATCCACGCCAACGCGGGTACTACTCGAACTTCCTCGCGCTGGCGTGGATTTCGGCGAGGCTAGACGGCCGCCAGCGCCTTCTCGTCTTCAGCGGCGAAGGTGTCTTCCAGCTGCACCGGCGAGTAGTCGAGGTCGATCTCGGCGAGTGGACGTCCGCGGGCGCTGCTGATAGTGCCGAACCGGCGCATCCCCTTGTCGGCGGCGTACTGCATGAACTCGTCCTGGACCAGACCGAACGGCATCACGTCGAACAGCGCAAAACCCTGCACGGTGGCCTCGAGCGCGAGCGGCATCAAGTCGTTCATCCGCGACTCGAACACACCCCAGTTGGCGTCGTCGGCCGCGACGTGGCGGCGGCAGGTGAAGGTGCCCCACGCCATGTGGCGGCGCTCATCGTCGCCGATGCGGCGCACCAATTCCTGCATGCCGGGCAGGATTCCGCGTTCGACGCAGATCTTGTGCCAGGCGTAGTAACCGGTGAGCGCCAACATGCCCTCGACAACGTGGTTGTAGGTGACCGAGGCCCGGATCTGCGCGGCAGGCGACGGATCGGACGACAGGGCGTTGAGACAGTCCGGCAGCTCGTCGTAGAACATCTTCCGATACGCCGGCAACGGTTCCAGGTAGGTCTGAAGGTCCTCGGTCATCCCGACCGCGTCGAGCCACAGCCGAAAGACCTGGGTGTGCTTGGCCTCTTCGAAGGCGAACTGAGTCAGGTACATCTCGTCGCCGAGCCGTCCTTCTTCGCGCATCGCGGACATGAACGGCTGGATGTCCTCAGTCACCGCCTCCTCGCCGGCGATGAACTGCGCGCACAGCCGGATCGCGAAATCGCGCTCATCGTCGTTCAGCCGCTCCCAGTCGGCACGGTCACGCGAGAAATCGATGTCCGCGGGATTCCAGAATTTGGCGTTCCCGCCGGCGAACAGCTTGAGTGGCAGGCTGTCCCAGTTGAGACCACCGGCTGCCAGCGAATCTGAATGTGTACGTGTCATCAGACCTCCTCAGATCTTTTGCGACTGAATCTGTGTTGCTGTCCAGGGGAATCGGAGCAAATGCGGCAGCCAACACGGCTACCAGTCGGCGCACCGCCAGCGCCGGCTGCTCCGGAGTGGGGTCATCGAGACCCAGGATGGGATCCAGCCCGCGCATGTACGGCGCCAGCGCCAGGTGCGGAAAGATCAACAGCAGCAACGACATCAACGCCTCGGTGTCGGCGTCCGTGCGAAAGTCACCCCGCAGCTGGGCTTCGCGCACCAGTGGCCGTAGCACCTCCAGGTAATGACGATGGATGACGCTGCGCACGCTGATCCGGGCATCGGTGTCGACTTCCAGGCTGGCGGCCGCGTGCAGCGAGCGTTCGTGCGGGTGGTCGGCGAAGTAGGCGATCCACACGTCGAGCCAGTCGGTCAGGAAGTCGAAGAACGGCCGGCTCGGATCGAGCTGCACGGATCTGGTCCTCCATGTATGCCCGCACCCGCTGACTGACGACGTCGGTGATGAACGCATACAGGTCGCGTTTGTCGGCAAAGTATTGGAACAGGCTGCCTTTGGCGACGCCGGCACGCCGGGCGATCACGTTGAGGCTGCCGCCGGAGAAGCCGTGCGCGCCGAACTCCGCCTCCGCAGCTTCCACCACGGCGGCACGTCGCGCGGCATCGACGCGGGCCCAGGTGACCGTCGGCATCAGCCCTCCTTCGTTGGATGACCACTGGTCACTTTACTGTGAGCTACGCCACTTCTCAAGGGTCTGGGCCGACGAATTCCCGATTCGATCCCGTCTCGCCGATCCGGACCATCGGACGCCGCCGGAGTCCTAGAGTCGGCTACGTGTCGTTAGTGAATACCGCTTCCGGACCTGTCAACACCACTGATATCGGCGTCACGCTGATGCACGAGCACGTGTTCATCATGACGACCGAGATCGCGCTGAACTACCCGGAAGCCTGGGGCGACGAAGACAAGCGGGTGGCCGATGCCATCGATCGGCTCAACGAGCTGAAGTCACGCGGCGTCGACACCATCGTCGACCTGACCGTGATCGGGCTGGGCCGCTACATCCCGCGCATTGCCCGGGTCGCCGCGGCCACCGAGCTGAACATCGTCGTCGCGACCGGTCTCTACACCTACAACGACATCCCTTTCCGGTTCCACTACGAGGGCCCCGGCGGATTGCTGGGCGGCCCGGAGATGATGTCCGACATGTTCGTCCGCGACATCGAGGAGGGCATCGCCGACACCGGCGTCAAGGCGGGAATCCTCAAGTGCGCCACTGACGAACCCGGTGTCACGCCGGGTGTCGAGCGGGTGCTGCGCGCGGTCGCCCAGGCGCACAAGCGCACCGGGGTGCCGATCTCCACGCATACCCACGCCGGGCTACGGCGCGGGCTCGAGCAGCAGAAGATCTTCGAGGAAGAGGGCGTCGACCTGAGCCGGGTGATCATCGGGCACTCCGGCGACAGCACCGACATCGGCTATCTCGAAGAGCTGATCGCCCCCGGCTCCTACCTCGGCATGGATCGTTTCGGCCTCGACCTGATCTCGCCGTTCGAGGACCGGGTCAACATCGTCGCGCAGATGTGCGAGCGGGGGCATGCCGACAAGATGGTGTTGTCCCACGACGCCAACTGCTACTTCGACGCGCTGCCCGAAGACTTGGTGCCGCAGATGGCACCGAACTGGCACTACCTCCACATCCACAACGACGTCATCCCCGCGCTCAAAGAACGTGGGGTCACCGACGAGCAACTGCACACCATGCTCGTGGACAACCCGCGTCGCATCTTCGAACGCCAGGGCGCCTACGCGTGACCGCGCCGGTCCCGCCGATCGGCGTCCAGATCTCCGCGTTGGCCGCACTCGCTCCCGACGAGCCGGCCGTCACCTGCGACGGGCACACGCTGACCCGGGGTGAACTCGACCGCTCGACGAACCGGCTCGCCCGCGCGTACGCCGAGCGGGGTGTCGGCGTCGGTGACTACGTGACCATGGTGCTGCCCAACGGGATCGAGTGGATCCAGGCCGCGGTGGCCTGCTGGAAGCTGGGCGCGGTGCCGCAACCGCTGTCCGCCCGATTACCCGACAGCGAGCTGGCCGGCCTACTCGAATTGCGGCCACCGACGTTGTTGGTCGGCCGCGAACATTCTGAGATTGCAAGTGTTCCAGCCGGTTTCGAGCCCGATCAGAAATTGTCCGATGCCGCACTACCCGAAGCAGTGTCGCCGGTGTGGAAGGCAATGGGGTCCGGTGGCAGCACCGGCCGTCCGAAGCTCATCGAATCCGGCGGCGACAGCCGCATTCCGGCGGCCATCGGCTATCCGCTGGGTGCCCAAGAGGGCGACATCACCCTGGTCCCGGTTCCGCTGTCACACAACACCGGTTTCACCACCGCGACCATCGCGCTGCTGATGCGCCACCACCTCGTGCTGATGAGCCGGTTCGAGCCGGAGAAGTTCCTCCGATTGATCAGCGACCACCGGGTCACCTTCCTGACCACGGTGCCGACCATCATGCAGCGGGCGCTGCCGGTTTATCACGACAACCCCGACGCCTACGACCTGTCGTCACTGCGCCGGTTCTGGCACTTGGGCGCCCCGTGCCCGCCCGCCATCAAACAGGCGTGGATCGACCTGCTCGGACCGGAAAAGGTCTGGGAACTTTACGGCGGCACCGAATTACAGGCGCTGACCTTCATCTCAGGCGACCAGTGGCTGGCTCACCGCGGCTCGGTCGGCGTGGTAGTGGCCGGCGAGATGAAGGTGCTCGACGACGACGGCAACCCATGCCCGCCCGGGGAGGTGGGCGAGATCTACATGCGGCCCAGCCCGGGCAGTGCGCCGACCTACCGCTACGTCGGCGCGACGGCGAAATCCCGCGACGGCTGGGATTCGTTGGGCGACCTCGGCTACTTCGATGCTGACGGCTTTCTCTACATCTCCGACCGTCGGGTGGACATGTTCACCGTCGGCGGGCGCAACGTGTATCCGGCCGAAATCGAAGCAGCCCTGTCCGAGCATCCGGATGTGTTGTCTTGCTTGGTTGTCGGGGTACCGCATGAGGATCTTGGGCAGGTGCCGTATGCCCTGGTGCAGGCCGGTGCAGAACTGGATGAGCAGACGCTGCAAGAGTTTCTGCGTGACCGCATCGCCGGCTACAAGGTGCCGGCGACCGTGGAGTTCGTCGACTACCCGCTGCGCGACGACGCCGGCAAGGCCCGCCGCTCCGCGGTCCGCGCGGAAATCACGGCGCGATTGCGTCTTCTTGACGCCGGCTGACGGCCCCACCCTTCTGCGGGCGCGGATTCCTGCGTGATTCCCACCGCCGCAACGCTTCCCGGCATGGCGATTCGACCAGCGCGTAGCTGACCGCGGAAATCGCAATACTGAAGACCAGCGTCAACGCCAGCACTTCGGGCAGGTGGCCATGGAACGCGAACTGTCCGATCACCGGAAACACCATCGTGAGCGCGGCAAGATGCCAGATGAAGATCCCGTAGGACCAGCGGCCAAGCGTCACCATCGGGGCACTACCCAGAAGTCGGTGGGCGTCATCGGGCCGGTCGAGCACCAACGGCGCCACCAGGCCCGCCGCCACCAGCGCACCCATCGCGGTCTTGACGGTGAACTGCGCAGCGCTGCTCGGGACCAACCCGGCGGGTCCGGCCAGTGGCGAGGCCGCCACCAGATAGGCCGCCAACACCGCGACGGCCGTCGGCACGCGGTGCCGCGCGAGTCGGTGTGGCCAGCCGATCGGGCTGTGGACCCATTCGGCGAGCAGCATGCCCGCGGCGAACCACGAGAAGAAGGCCGGCGGCCAGGTCAGCGGATTGAGCCCGGGCTCGGTGTGAAACGGGAGCCAACCCCAAAACCAGCTCGCGACAGCCACAGTCGCGATGGCCGGCACCCGGGCGCGGACCGGCAGACGGGCGGCCAGCACTGCCAGGATCGGCAGCGCCAGATAGAAGCTGACCTCGACCGACAGGCTCCACATCTGCGTCAGTCCGGCGGTCAGTGTCAGCGGCACGTAGACCTGGGCGAGCGACAGATTCGCCAGCCACACCGTGAGGTTCGGGTGATTGCCGTCCGGCAGCAGCGTCAGAATCACCACGACGGCAACCAGATACGCGGGCATGATGCGGACCACCCGCGACCGCAGATAGTGACCGGTGGCCGGCCGCGGCGCCAGACCGCGCGCCGCGGCGGCATGGCTGCGCCACAGCAAGAACCCCGACAACGTGAAGAACACCGCGACCGCCAAATCGAAGCGGCCGAACAGCCGACCGTCGAATCCGCCGGAGTGCCCGGTGTCGAATGCCACGTGGGTGACGACGACGCCGATTGCGGCGCATGCCCGCATCCCTTCGACTGCGGGCAGGAATCTACGAGTGCCGCCCACCGGCCCGTTGGGATCCATGACAACAGTCTGCCGGGTGAACGAGCAAACCCGATTTGCCCACCCTGGGGACATAAACAGCGACCTTAAATAATGCTGTTAGGGTCGAACGAGTTTTGCTTAGCTGCAGCGCCGCCAGCGGGTAGAACCCCAGGTCGCCGGGGGTTAAGGGCGGAGCAGGTTGACTGGCCTGAACCGGACGAGACCAGAAGGAGGTCACGGCAACGTGAACCGAGCAGTCATGTTGCGGATGGCCGCGTGCGGGATCATGGGACTCGGAGCCGCGTTGTTGATCGCCGCGCTGCTGTTGTCGACTTACACCGGCAGCAGGATCACCAAGATTCCGCTCGATCTGGACGCGACGCTGATCGGTGAAGGCAGCGGAACGGCCGTCGATCCCGCGTCGCTCTACAGCCCGAAGCTCGTCGTCGACAAAAACGTGCCGGTGGTATCCCAGCAACAGATCGACGTCGAATCCCCCGCCAACGCCGACGTCGTCACGTTCCAGGTGGGCAGCTCGGTTCGGCGCAGCGACAAGCAGAAGGACTCCGGCCTGCTACTCGCGCTGGTCGACACGGTCACCCTCAACCGCAAGACGGCGACAGCGGTGTCCGACGACACTCATCCCGGCGGAGCGGTGCAGAAGCCACGCGGATTCAAAGACGAAAGTCCGGCCACCAACATCGCGCTACCGCACGACGGATTGTCCTACCGGTTTCCGTTCCACACCGAGAAGCGCTCGTACCCGTACTTCGACCCGATCGCGCAGAAGGCGTACGAGGCCAACTACAACGGCGAAGAAGACGTCAACGGTCTGTCGGCCTACAAGTTCACCCAGGACGTCGGCTACGACGCAGACGGCAAGCTGGCCGAGCCGATCAGGTACCCGTCGCTGTACGCCGACGACGCGGACAGCAAAGTCACCAACACCGCGTTCATGTGGGGCCTACCGGGCGATCCGGACGAGAAGATCACCATGACCCGCTACTACGCCGCGCAGCGGACGTTCTGGGTCGACCCGGAGTCCGGCACGATCGTCAAAGAACAAGAGCGCGCCAACCACTACTACGCGCGGGACGCGTTGAAGCCAGAGGTCACGCTGGTCGACTACAAGATCACCTCTAACGAGGAGACGGTCGAAGCCCAGGTCAACGCGGCGCGCAATGAGCGCGACCGGTTGGCACTGTGGTCCCGGGTGCTGCCGATCACCTTCACCGCGGCGGGCGTGATCGCCCTGATCGGCGGGCTGCTGCTCGGGTCGTTCAGCCTGCGCACCGAGACCGCGTTGAACGAACCCGGCCAGGATGCCGCCGATCGCGGATTCTTCGGTCGCGGCGAGCCACCGGTCGCGCGGGTGCCCGGTGCCGAAGCGGAGACCGAGAAGATCCCCACTCAGCCCAAGGACGTCAAGCGAGACGGACCGTCGAGTTCGGGAGGTCCTTCGACTCGCCCCCGACCTCCCCTAACTGGTCCAGCGGGTGCGGGCGCTCCCCCACCGGGTTCTGCGGTGGACCCGTCCCGGGTATTCACTGGCGTTGACGCTCCTCGTGGTGGCGCCGCTGCTGAGGCCCGGCTACCTACTACTGCGCGACGCCGTCTCGACGCCGCGGTCGTACGTCACCGACGGCGCTCTCGGCCTGGTCTCGGCCCCGCGGGCGACACCACAGGATTTTGCGATCGCACTGGCCTCGCATGTCGTCGACGGCGGCATCGTCGTGAAAGCACTGCTCGTCGCCGGCCTGTGGCTGGCCGGCTGGGGCGCGGCGCGACTGGTCGCGCAATTGCTACCGGAGTCCGGTGCCGGTGGCGAATTCGTGGCGATCACGCTGGCCGTCTGGAATCCCTATGTGGGCGAGCGGCTGCTGCAAGGGCATTGGAGCCTGTTGCTCGGCTACGGCTGCCTGCCGTGGATCGCGAGCGCGGTGGTCACGCTGCGGTCGGCCGAAAGTAGCAGCTGGCCAAGCATTTTCGGCCTGGCGTTCTGGATCGCGCTGGCCGGACTGACCCCGACCGGGCTGATCCTGGCCGCCGCCGTAGCGTTGACATGTGTTGCGGCGACGGGCACTGGCCTATCGCGCCGGCGTTGCGCTGCAATCGTACTGGGTGACTCCACGCTGGCGGCGCTGCCGTGGTTGACTGCCGCGATACTGGGTCTGTCATCGACGGATCGGATGTGGGCCCACACCCCGGGCATCGCCGCATTCGCGGCACGCGCCGAACCTGCGCTGGGCACTGTGGGCAGCCTGGCCAGCTTGGGCGGCATCTGGAACGGTGATGCCGTACCAGATTCGCGCGCAACGTATTTCACGTTGGTATCCGCTGTCGTGCTGCTCACGCTGGTCGCCGCCGGGTTCCTCAGACTTCGGCATTCCCCCTCCACACGACCGTTGCTGGTGCTGGGAGTGGTGTCGATCCTGACACCCGCCGCGCTGGCCACCGGCCCGGGTCTGGCCGTCTTGCACGCGATCGTCGAGGCCGTGCCCAGCCTGGGCGTGCTGCGTGACGCGCAGAAATGGGTCGCCCTGGCGATGCCCGGCTACACGCTGGCCGGCGCGGGTGCGGTGTTGACGTTACGGCGATGGCTCGGTTTCTCAGGACCTACCGGAGCGCCGCTGGTCTGTTGCGCCGCACTGCTACTGGCGCTACCCGACTTGGCGTGGGGCGTAGGGGGAAAGCTCCAATCGGTGCACTACCCCGGCGACTGGGCGGCCGTCGCGGGCATGATCAACCGAGCACCCGCCGAGGTCGCGGTGTTACCGGCGGACACCATGCGGCGGTTCACCTGGTCGGGTCCCGCGCCGGTGCTGGATCCGCTGCCACGGTGGCTGCGCGCCGACGTGCTGACCACCGGCGACCTGACGGTTTCTGGGACGACGGTTCTCGGCGAGGGCGACCGGGCCCGTGACGTGCAGCGGCTGCTGTTGGCCGGCGCCGACCCGGATCAGCTCCGGGGGGCCGGGGTGGGATGGCTGGTCGTCGAAGAGGGCACCGCCGGCGATATGAGTGCGGCCACCGAGACATTGGAGCGACTGCCGGTTGCGTACCGCGGACGCGACCTGATGCTGTACCGGGTCGGCGGCGACACGGCCGGTGCGTCGGCGGGCCGCCGGACAGCGGTCCTCATCGCGCATCTGGTGTGGTTGGTCATGCTTTTCGGCGGAGCAGTCGGCGCGGCCGTGGCGGGCCGGCGGCTGTCGTCAGATCACGCCGCTGACGCGATCACCGGCGACGACTGACTCCAGCACCGAGCGCATCGCGTCTGCGCTTTGCTTCCACGAGAATTCGGCGCTGCGCGCTTGCGCCTTGGCGCCGAGCTGATCGCGCAGCACCGGATCGGTAAGCAATTGCCGAAGCCGATCGACCAGATCGTCGTGGTCGTCGACCAGCACACCGGTGACCCCGTCGATGATCGAATCGGCCAGCCCACCAGAGGACCGGTAACCGATGGTCGGCACCGCATGCTGCGCCGCCTCGATGACCGCGAGTCCCCAGCCTTCTTTCCGGGATGGCAGCACGTGTACCCAAGCCTGTTGCATGACATGGTGTTTGGCGGTGTCATCGACGTGACCGTGGAACGTCACCGCGTCGCCGATGCCCAGCCGCCGCGCATGATCGGTCAACCGTTGGCTCCACCAACCGCCACCGACGACGTCGAGGTGCAGATCGGGTATCGACGCCCGCAGCTGCGCCACCGCGTCCAGGGCGTCTTCGATCTGCTTGTGCGGTACCAGCCGCGACAACACCACGATGCGGGGCGTATCCGCCCGCGAGCCGCTCAACGACGCCACCGGCGCTTCGTCAAGCCCGTTGCGCACCACGGCGATTCGCTCGTTGTCGACGCCAAGGCCGACCAGGTCGCGGGCCGACGGAAGTGACACCGTCACATATTGGTTGCGGCGATGCACCCTCGGCGACAGCCACGATTCGACGAACCAGCCGACGCGGCTGAGGAACCAGCCCGCCACCGGCCACTGTTCACGATGGCAGTGGTGTACGAGCACCGCCACGCGGGAGCCGTAGATCAGCCGGGCCAGAAATGGCAAGCCGTTCTGGGTGTCGACGACAACGTCGGGTCGCGCGCCGCGCAGCGGCCCGACGCCGAGCCTGGCCGCCGCCATCGCCAGCAGCGCCCAGACGTAGACCGAGTACGGCCCACCCGAACGCCAGATATGGACGCCGTCGACGACCTCGCGGCGCGCTGCACCGGGGTAGTGCGCCGTGCGGAGCGTGACGTTCGACGCCGGATGCGGCCAGCTGGGCGCCGATGCGCTGCAGGTAGGTTTCGCTGCCGCCGCCCTGCGGGTGGCCGGTATCGCGCCAGCACAGCAACAGCACTGAGCGCACACCGGACATTCGGTCAGCCTAGCGATGCTGGGGCTTTAGGGTTGGCCGGTGGCCGTGACCGAGGTGTTCGCGCGGCGGGCGACCTTGCGCCGCTCGGTACGGCTGCTGTCGAGCTTTCGCTACGAGCAGGCCGAGCCGCCGCGTTTCTACGGTCCGCTGGCCGCCGACACCGTGCACCTGGTCAGCGACCTCTGGCAGGGCATCCACGGCGAACGACCGGTCGGTCGCCGTGTGCTCGACGTCGGCGGCGGGCCCGGCTATTTCGCGAGAGCGTTCAGCGATGCCGGGCTTGACTACATCGGTGTCGAGCCGGATCCCACCGAAATACATGCTGCGGAGCCAGTTTTGGCGCGTGATGCAGGCACGTACGTCCGGGCGTCGGGCATGGCGCTGCCGTTCGCCGACAACAGCGTGGACATCTGCCTGTCATCGAATGTCGCTGAGCACGTGCCGCGACCCTGGGAGCTCGGCGGCGAAATGCTCCGGGTGACGCGGCCGGGCGGTCTGGTGGTGCTGTCCTACACGGTCTGGCTCGGCCCGTTCGGCGGCCACGAGATGGGGCTGACCCATTACCTCGGCGGGGCCCGGGCGGCGGCCCGCTACACCCGTAAACACGGCCATCCGGCGAAAAACAACTACGGGTCGTCGTTGTTCGCGGTGTCGGCGGCGGAGGGGCTGGACTGGGCGGCGAGCACGGGCGCGTTGATCGCCGCCTTCCCCCGCTACCACCCGAAATGGGCGTGGCGGCTGACGCGGATGCCGGTGGTGCGTGAGTTCCTGGTGAGCAATCTCGTGCTGGTCCTCCAACCGCAGTAATGAAACGTGTTCTCGTTTCGCCGCGGCTTGGGTAGGGTGACGGCCATGAGCCAAGTCACAACGGAGCAAGCTACAACGGAGTACGACAAGCTTTTCATCGGCGGCAAGTGGACCGAGCCGTCGACGTCCGAGGTCATCGAAGTGCACTGCCCGGCCACCGGCGAGTACGTCGGCAAGGTGCCGTTGGCGGCAGCGGCCGACGTCGACGCCGCGGTCGCAGCGGCACGTGCGGCGTTCGACAACGGACCGTGGCCCTCGACGCCGCCGAAAGAGCGCGCGGCCGTCATCGCCGGCGCACTGAAGCTCATGGAAGAGCGCAAAGACCACTTCGTCAAACTGCTCGGCGACGAGACCGGCCAGCCGCCGATGTCCGTCGAGACCATGCAGTGGATGAGTGGGATCGGCTGCCTGAGCTTCTTCGCCGGCCCCGCCGTCGATCAGGTCAAATGGCAGGAAGTCCGCAACGGCGGCTACGGGCAGACCATCGTCCATCGTGAACCGCTCGGCGTGGTGGGCGCGATCGTCGCCTGGAACGTCCCGCTGTTCCTGGCGATCAACAAGCTGGGCCCGGCGCTGCTGGCCGGCTGCACGGTGGTGCTCAAGCCGGCCGCCGAAACACCGCTGAGCGCAAATGCTTTGGCGGAGGTGTTCGCCGAGGCCGGCCTGCCCGAGGGCGTGCTGTCTATCGTTCCCGGCGGGATCGAAACCGGGCAGGCGCTGACGTCGAACCCGGACATCGACATCTTCTCGTTCACCGGAAGCTCGGCTGTCGGCAAGGAGATCGGCAAGCGCGCCGCCGAGATGCTCAAGCCGTGCACCCTGGAACTCGGCGGCAAGTCGGCAGCCATCCTGCTCGAGGACGTCGACCTGGCCGCCTCGGTGCCGATGCTGGTGTTCTCCGGAATCATGAACACCGGGCAGGCCTGCGTAGCCCAGACCCGCATCCTGGCCCCCCGCTCGCGCTATGACGAAATCGTCGAAGCGATAGGCAATTTCGCGGCATCGCTTCCTGTCGGGCCGCCGTCGGACCCGGGCGCGCAGATCGGCTCGCTGATCTCGGCGAAGCAGCGCGACCGCGTCGAGGGAGTACATCGCCAAGGGCATCGAAGAGGGTGCGCGACTGGTGACCGGAGGTGGGCGGCCCGAAGGGCTGGACAACGGTTTCTACGTGCAGCCCACGGTGTTCGCGGACGTCGACAACAAGATGACGATCGCGCAGGAAGAAATCTTCGGCCCGGTGCTGAGCATCATTGCCTATGACACCGAAGAGGACGCGATCAAGATCGCCAACGATTCGGCGTACGGGTTGGCCGGCAGCGTGTGGACCACCGACGTGCCGCGCGGCATCAAGATCTCCGAGCAGATCCGCACCGGCACCTACGCGATCAACTGGTACGCATTCGACCCGTGCTGTCCGTTCGGCGGGTACAAGAACTCCGGAATCGGGCGCGAGAACGGCCCGGAGGGCGTCGAGCACTTCACTCAGCAGAAGAGCGTGCTGATGCCGATGGGCTACACCCTCGACGCGTAGCTGTCAGTCGCTGCTAGAACGCCGCTTCGCTCAGCTGCATGACCGCGAGATCGACATTCGCCGCGATCTCGCGTTCAGCCGTCAGCCGCGGCAGCACGTTCTTGACGAAAAACTTTGCCGTGGCGACTTTTCCGGCATAGAACGCGCTGTCCGCCGGACCGGGATCACCGTCGAGCGCGTTCAACGCGATCTCTGCCTGCCGAAGTAGCAGCCATCCGATCAGCAGGTCACCGACCGCGAGCAAGAATCGCACTGACTCCAGACCCACACGGTAGAGCTCGCGAGCGTCTTCCTGCGATGCCATCAGATAACCAGTCATGGTGGCGACTCGGGCTTGCAGATCATCAAGCGCCGTAGCGAGTTGCGTACGGGCTCGGCAAGTTCGGGCCGGGCTTCGGCGTCGTCGATGAATGCCTGGATCTGTGTGACGAGATGGTTCAGCGCGACGCCGTGGTCGCGGACGATCTTGCGAAAGAAGAAATCCTGCGCCTGGATGGCGGTGGTGCCTTCGTAGAGGCTGTCGATCTTGGCGTCGCGAATGTATTGCTCCATGGGATAGTCCTGCAGGAATCCGGACCCCCCGAGCGTCTGCAGCGACTCGGTCAAACATTGATAGGCCCGTTCGGAGCCCACCCCTTTGACGATCGGCAGCAGCAGATCGTTGACCTTGTCGGCCATGTCGGCATCGGCGCCGGATACGACGGCGGCGGCCGACGGGTCCTGGTGGGCCGCGGTGTAGAGATACAGCGCGCGTAACCCTTCGGCGTAGGCCTTCTGGGTCAGCAGCGCGCGGCGCACGTCGGGGTGGTGGATGATGGTGACCCGCGGCGCGGTCTTGTCGGTCATCTGGGTGAGGTCGGCGCCCTGGATGCGTGTCTTCGCGTAGTCCAACGCATTCAGGTAGCCCGTCGACAGCGTGGCGATAGCCTTGGTGCCCACCATCATTCGGGCGTACTCGATGACCTTGAACATTTGCGCGATGCCGTTGTGGCGATCGCCGACCAGCCAGCCCGTCGCCGGGACCCCATGCTGACCGAACGTCAATTCGCATGTCGCCGAGACCTTCAGGCCCATCTTGTGCTCCACGCCGGTGACGAAGGCACCGTTGCGCTCGACCGGGCTCACCGGTCTTCGGGTCGAGCAGGAATTTGGGCACCACGAAAAGGCTCAGCCCCTTGGTGCCCGGCCCCGCGCCCTCGGGGCGGGCCAGCACCAGGTGCAGGATGTTCTCGAACACGTCATCGCTGTCGCCGCTGGTGATGAACCGCTTGACGCCGTCGATGTGCCACGTACCGTCGCCCTGATCGATCGCCTTGGTCCGACCGGCACCGACGTCGGACCCGGCGTCGGGTTCGGTGAGCACCATGGTGGCGCCCCAGTTGCGGTCGATGGCCAGCGACGCCCAATGTTGTTGCTGCTCATTGCCGATGCCGTAGAGAATGTTGGCCATAAACGGCCCCGCCACGTACATGAAGACCGCAGGGTTGGCGCCGAGCACCAGCTCGTTGACGGCCCACTGCACCATCGACGGCGCCGGCACACCGCCGACTTCTTCGTTGAGCCCAACCCGGAACCACTCGCCGTCACGCCACGCACTCAGCGATTTTTTGAACGGATCCGGCAGCGTCACGACATGGGTGTCCGGGTCGAATGTCGGAGGATGACGGTCGCTTTCGGCGAACGACTCGGCCACCGGCCCTTCGGCCAATCGCGCGGCCTCGGAAAGCATCTGCCGTACCGAGTCGCCATCGAGGTCGCCGAATGCTTCGTCAGCGAGCACCTCGTCCAACTTCAGCGATTCGAACAGGTTGAACTCGAGGTCGCGCACGTTGCTCTTGTAATGGCCCATGGCTGACGCCTTTCGATCGCCTTTGCCCAGCTTAACGCCGTCAGCACCGTGGAATTGGGCTTGGCGACGCTCGATTTACCGACCTGGCCCGGGGCTAGTCAATCGCCAGCACCATGAATATGTAATAGAGCATAAAACTGAATTGCGACGGTTTCAGCTCACCGTGAACTTTTCAGATTGTCAGTCTCTTTAGGTCTCTATCCAGCAACGGCAGGCTCCAGCGGTTGCTTGCTGGACGCGGGTCTTATATGGTCTCTTACATAGTCCTCAGGAGAAACCATGCTGATACTCGAACTGAACGTCGCCGGCTACCGCTTGAGCGGTGAGTGGGCCGGTCTGCGCCGCACCACGCTGCGACCCATGCGGTTCGACCCGCGATCCATTCAATGGCGCATGCCGCAGCTTCGCTACACCCGCGCAGCCTGACCACCGGCCGCTAGCCACCCATGACAACTGCGACACAAGCACGCCGCAAGCGCGGCGACACCCGCACCAAGATGCTGATCAGCGCCGCCGAGGTGATGCGCGAACGCGGCGCCGCCGGGGTGACCATCGACGAGGTGCTCGCCCGAAGCGGCGCGCCGCGCGGCTCGGTGTACTACCACTTCCCAGACGGGCGCAACCAAATCCTCGCGGAGGCACTGCACTACGCCGGGGAGGCGATCGCCGCGGATATCGACGACGCCGCCGGCCGCGGCGCCAAGGTGCTACTCCGGCAGTTCGTCGACTTCTGGGAACGCGTGCTCGCGGACAGCGACTTCCACGCCGGCTGCCCGGTGGTGGCCGCGGCGATCGGCTCGGCCGACGACGAAGTTCTGTTATCCGCCGAGGCCGGACGGATCTTCGCGCACTGGCGCACGGCGCTGACGTGGGCGTTCGTCGCCGACGGCCTCGTCGAGTCGGACGCTGACTCGTTGGCCGTGATGTCGATCGCCGCGCTGGAGGGCGCCGTTGTGCTGTGCCGATCCACACGCAGCATCGACCCGCTGCGCAAGGTCTACGACGAGCTCGAATTCCTGGTCAAGGCAAGGGAATTCGTCCGCCGCAACGGACTGCCGGAGCGGCGCGACTAGTCGCTGGCGGGCAGCGGCTTGGCTTCCTTGAGGCTCAGCGCAGTCTCGCCCACGGCCAAAGTCCCGGCGCCGGCCTTGGTCACCAGTACCTCGGCGCCCGCGTCATCGACATAACGCTTGCCCATCACCGCGCCGTCGGAGAACGCCGGATCCAGTTCACCCGATCGCTCGGCGTTCAACTCCACCATTGGCGCGCCGCCGCAGCGCAGATCGTCGAGGGTGTCGGCGCTGCGGACGACGATCACCTGGGTGTCGCAGACCTGGCTCGCCAGACGGGTTCCGTTCTTGATCATGATCTCGATCCTCGGTTCGTTTACTGCTCGGCCGGAGCGGCGCGAAGCTCTTCGACGATTTCGCGGCGGAGCACTTTGCCCGTCGCGTTGGTGGGCAGCTCGTCGCGAAAGACTACCCGGTCAGGGGTCCGCGACCCCCGCAAATTCTTGCGGACATGCTCGCGCAATTCCTCGGCATCGGGGTCGGCTCCGACGGCCGGCACCACCACCGCGACGATCGCCTGCCCCCACTGCGGATCCTCGACTCCGACAACGGCAACCTCACGCACATGCGGGTGTTCGACGAGCACATCCTCCAGCTCGGCGGGTGCGATGTTCTCCCCGCCGCGGATGATCGTGTCGTCACTGCGGCCACCGATGAAGAGGTAGCCACCGTCGTCGAGAGTGGCGATGTCCTTGGTCGGGAACCACCCCTCGGCGTCGAGCACCGAGCCGATCCCGGTGTAGCGACCCGATACCTGTTCACCGCGGACGAACAGCTCTCCGGTCTGTCCCGCCGGCAGCACCGCGCCGTCCTCGCTGCGGATCTGCACCTCGACGCTCGGCACCGGCTGACCGACCGAACCCAACCGCTTCAGCACGGCCGGGTCGGCGGCGGCCTGAGCCTCACGGTGGTCGTCGGGCGTCAGCACGGCGATCGTCGAACTCGTCTCGGTCAATCCGTAGGCGTTGACGAACCCGACGTGCGGCAACAGTTCCAGGGCCTTGCGCACCAGCGGCAACGGCACCTTCGAGCCGCCGTAGGCCAAGTTGCGCAGCGACGGCAACCGTTGCCCGCCACCTTCCAAGACCGTGACGATCCGGTCCAGCATCGTTGGGACCACCGTCGCGCTGGTGACGTGCTCGGCGTCGATCAGACGCAGCCACTCAGCTGGCTGGAACACCGGCAGGTAGACCATCTTGCGACCCGCGTACAGATTTGACAGGGCCGCGCTGACTCCGGCGATGTGGTACGGCGGGACGCAGATCAGCGCGGCATCGGTCTCCTCGGCGGACCCGAATTCGACTGTGCCAGTGACATAACTGGTCAGGTTGTTGTGGGTGAGCTCAACGGCTTTGGGCTGCGACGTGGTGCCCGAGGTGAACAGCACGATGGCCACCGAGTCCGGGTCGGCGAATTCCACCACCGGCTCCGCGTCGCGAGCCTGCGCCAGAAAATCGTCGGACAGGATCACCTGCTCGGCCAGCCCTTCGAGTCCAGCCAGCCCACCCAGCTCGTCGAGGTAGCGGCTGTCGGCGACCACCAAGGGATCGGGCAGACGCGCGATCAGCGTCTTGATGCCCTCGGCCGAGAGCCGGTAGTTGATCGGCGTGAACGTCAACCCGGCCCGCGCCGACGCGAAGATCAGCAGCGGCAACATCGCGCCGCCGACACCGACGTAGACGACGTGCGAAGCCTGCGAGCGGGCGATGATGCCGGCGCCGCCGTCGGCGAGATCGCTGAGCTGCTGCGCTGTCAGCCGGACATCCCCGGAGACGACGGCCGTCCGCTCCGGATCGCTCGAGCTGGCCATCTCGAGAAGTAACGAAATACTCACGCTCGCTCTTTCTGTGCTGTCCACACGTTACAAAGCTTGCTCAAAGTGTCATGCCAGTTTAGATGACGTCACAATCGCACCCGCGTCGTGGCCGATGTCACTACGGCGATGCCGTTTACCTGCGGACGAGAGGGCTACCCAAGGTCCTTCGCCAGTAGTTGACCAAGCAACCACGAGCGAGTTGGGGAACATCGCGTTGACAGCTTTCACAACAGACCTATCGCCCACACACTCCACCTTCACCAAAGTTCGCGCCGGGATAGCGGGTGCCATGCTCGCCGAATTCTTCGGCACCTTCGTGCTGCTGCTGCTCGGCCTCGGTACTTGCGCGGTGAACACCGTCGGCCTACCCGGTTCCGGCCGACAGACTGTTCCGTTCGGCCCGGACAACTGGCTGATCAACATCTTCGGCTGGGCGTTCGCCGTCATGCTTGCGGCCTATGTCTCCGGTGGTATCAGCGGTGCGCACTTCAACCCGGCGGTAACCCTGGCTTTCGCCATCGCGCGAAAGTTCGACTGGCGCAATGTCATTCCCTACTGGCTGGCCCAGATCGCCGGCGCCTTCTGCGGAGCCGCGGCCGTCTACGCCGTGTATCGGCCCGCAATCGAGGCGCACGACGCCGGCATACCCCGAGCGGATGCGATGGACACCTACGGGATTTTCGCCACCTCGCCAGCCCAGTACTTTCACGGCGGCTACGTCGGGCCGGTGATCGACCAGTTGGTCGGTACCGCGATCCTCGTCGTGCTGATCGCGGCGCTGATCGACAATCGCAACCAGGCGCCCGCCGGCAATCTCGCTCCGCTGCTGATCGGTTTCGTCATTGCGGTGATCGGTTGCTCCTACGGCACCAACGCCGGATACGCGCTCAACCCGGCTCGCGAAATCGGTCCGCGGGTGTTCGCTTGGCTCGAGGGCTGGGGGAAGTTGGCCTTGCCCGGCAATTACGGGCAGACGACCAACTACTGGTGGATCCCGGTGTTCATCCCGCTGTTCGGCGCGATCGCCGGCATCCTGCTGTACGACTTCTTCATCGGCCACGTGCTGGACGCCCGCGCGGCCATGATGCGCACGCCGGAGCCGGGTCTGGCACCGGTCCCCAGCATCGATGCCGCGTCCGGGGTGGCCGGTCCGGTCACCGCCGAGGAAAGCGCCGAGGCCGAAGAATTCGACCGGGGTCGGGCCGCCTGAGCTTGAGCTCAGGTGCCGGTCCAGTGGGCCGGCCGCTTCTCGGCGAACGCGATCGCGCCTTCTTTGGCGTCGTTGGAGCCGAACACCGGCATCAGGATCTTGTTCTGCTCGCCGAACTGAGTGTCCGGGGTCCACCCGCGGGATTCGACGATGATCCGCTTGGTGGCGGCCACGGCCAACGGACCGTTGACTGTGATCCGCTCGGCCAGCTCGATCGCCGCGTCCAGCGCGCCGCCGGGTTCGGTAAGCACGTTCACCATGCCCAGGGCGTGAGCCCGCTCGGCGGTGAAGGCTTCTCCCGTCAGCGCCAGCTCCATCGCGATGGCCGGCGGGATACGCGCGGGCAGGCGCAGCAGCCCACCGCCGCCGGCCACCAGCCCGCGCTTGACCTCGGGAATGCCGAACGACGCGTCCTTGGACGCCACGATCAGGTCGGTGGCCAGCGCCAGCTCGGTGCCACCGGCCAGCGCGTAGCCCTCGACCGCAGCGATCAGCGGCTTGTCCGGCCCACGCTCGGTGAAGCCCATCCCGCGACCCTCGACGATGGGGACTTCGCCGCGGGCAAACGCCTTGAGGTCCATGCCGGCACAGAACGTTCCACCCGCCCCGGTCACGATGCCCACTGATAGTCCGGGGTCGCCGTCGAGCCTGTCCACCGCCTCGGCCAAACCATGGGCCACCGCGGAGTTGACCGCGTTCTTGGCCTTGGGCCGGTTGATGGTGATGATGAGGATCCGGTCCCGCTGCTCGACGAGGACTTCGGGTTCGGCGGCTTGTTCAGTGCTCACGGCGGTGTGACACTCCTTGTCGTAGGTGTGACGGGTCTTGCAAGAGATGGTATCGAGCCGTTCCAGCTCGGCTACCATCACTGCCAAATGTCTGCTACCGATATCGAACCCGGCGAGATGTCCAAATGGGATCCCGGGCTTACCGAACGCGTGATGGGCTGGCTGCGTCCGCTGATCAAGGGCTACCACCGGGCCGAGATACGCGGGCTGGAGTCTTTCCCGCCCGGCGGCGCGCTGGTGGTGTCGAACCATTCCGGGGGGCTGTTCGCCATGGACGTGCCGGTGTTCGCCACCGGCTTCTACGAGCACTTCGGCTTTGACCGTCCGGTCTACACGCTGAGCCACGACGTCATCTTCACCGGACCCACCGGCGAGTTCTTCCGTCGCACCGGCTTCATCCGGGCCAATCACGAAAATGCCGACGAGGCATTGCGGTCCGGCGGGGTGGTGGTGGTGTTCCCCGGGGGAGACTACGACGTCTACCGACCGACGTTGTCGGAGAACGTGATTGACTTCGACGGGCGCACCGGTTACGTGCGGGCGGCGATCAACGCCGGGGTACCGATCGTTCCGACGGTGTCGATCGGCGGCCAGGAAAGCCAGCTTTACCTGTCCCGTGGGATGGGACTGGCCAAAGCGCTGCGACTGGACAAGCTGCTGCGGGTGAAGATTCTGCCGATCTCGGTTGGCTTCCCGTTCGGGCTGTCCGCGGTGCTGCCGGTCAACATTCCGCTGCCGACCAAGATCGTGATGCAGGTACTCGAACCGATCGACGTGACAGCCGAATTCGGCGAGCAGCCCGACGTCGACGCGGTCGACTCCCACGTCCGGCAGATCATGCAGAAGGCGCTCGACGGGCTGGCCAAGGAACGTCGCCTGCCGGTAATCGGGTAGCAGCGCCATGGCAGCACTCGGCCTGCTGGGCAGCATGGTCCGTGCGGGGATCATCGCCCCGATGCGGCCCGACAAGTATCTGCGCATCGTCGGAGTGGTTCGCCGTGAAGGTCTGGCTGTCACAAGCGGATTCGGGATGTCGGCGCAGCGCTGCCCGAACCGTCCTGCGTTGATCGATGAATTGGGCTCGCTGACCTACCGGCAACTCGACGAGCGCGCTAACGCATTGACCGCTGCACTGCAGGGGTTGCCCGGCGGGGCCCCCGAGGTGGTCGCGATCATGTGCCGTAACCACCGCGGGTTCGTCGAGGCGTTGATCGCAGCCAACCGGATCGGAGCCGACGTGCTGCTGCTCAACACGTCGTTCGCCGGCCCGGCGTTGGCCGATGTGGTCAATCGCGAGGGCGCGGACGCGGTCATCTACGACGAGGAGTTCACCGAGTCGGTGGACCGCGCGTTGGCCGACAGACCCGACACCACCCGTATCGTCGCGTGGACCGACCATCCGGAGCGGCACGACACAGGCGTCGAGAAGCTGATCAGCACTCACCTCGGCAAGCGACCCGCCAAGGCGGATCGCAAGGGCAAGATGATCCTGCTGACATCGGGGACAACGGGTAACCCCAAGGGCGCCAAGCATTCCGGCGGTGGCGCCACCGAACTGAAGGCGATCCTCGACCGGGTGCCGTGGCACACCGAAGAGACGACCGTCGTCGTGGCACCGATGTTCCACGCCTGGGGCTTCTCCCAACTGATCTTCGCCGCGTCGCTCGGTTGCACGGTGGCCACCCGGCGAAAGTTCGACCCGGAAGCCACTCTCGATCTCATCGACCGTCACCAGGCCACCGGCTTGTGCGTGGTGCCGGTGATGTTCGACCGGATCATGGATCTGCCCGACGATGTGCGCGGCCGCTACAGCGGTCGGTCGCTGCGGTTCGCCACCGCATCCGGTTCGCGGATGCGGCCCGATGTCGTCACGAAGTTCATGGACGAGTTCGGCGACATCCTCTACAACAACTACAACGCCACCGAAGCAGGGATGATCGCCACCGCGACACCTGAGGATCTGCGCGCCGCACCCGATACCGCGGGAAAACCCGCTGTCGGCACCGAGATTCGCATTTTGGACTCCGAGCATCGGTCGGTGCCCACCGGCGAGGTCGGTCAGATCTTCGTCCGCAACTCCAACCGCTTCGACGGCTACACCTCCGGCGGCGGCAGGAATTTTCACGACGGCTTCATGGCATCCGGCGATGTCGGCCGACTCGATGAGGCCGGGCGACTCTACGTCGTAGGACGCGACGACGAGATGATCGTGTCCGGCGGCGAGAACGTCTACCCGATCGAGGTGGAGAAGACGCTGGCCGCGCACTCTGACGTTGCCGAAGCCACCGTGCTCGGTGTCGACGACGAGCAGTACGGGCAACGACTGGCGGCGTTTGTGGTGTTGACGCCGGCCGCGTCAGTCACCGTCGACGATCTCAAGCAATACGTCCGCGACAACTTGGCCAACTACAAAGTGCCGCGCGAGATTATCGTGCTGGACGAATTGCCGCGCAGCAGCACCGGCAAGATCTCCCGGCGTGACCTCCATGGCCATCTGGAGGGTCAGGCCTGAGCCAGCGCACCTTCGATCACCGTCAGCTTCTCAGAAAGCCCTGCGGCTCGGCGGATTTCGATGAGCTCGTCGATGACGGCCTCGGTCACCTCATGCGGATCGTCGACCGTGGCGCCGTCGGCGAGCACCGAAACGTTGAGCTGGTCAACGTAACTCCACACCGTGATGTTCAGACCGCTTCCAGTGGTCAGCGGTCCCACCGAATAGATCTCCGTGACCATTGCGCCGCCGACCTTGCCGTGCTCACGCGGACCCGGGACATTGGAGATCGGCAGGTTGAGCACCTTGTTCTGGCCGTCGCGGCGGCCAGCCAACGGAACAGCGACTCCGACGGCCCCGGCGGAAAGTAAGCCGCCCATCGGCTGACCAGTTCCGGGCCGAGCAAATGATGGCTTTCCTTGGCGTCGACCGCGTAATCGTGTGCACGCTTCACCCGCTCCAACGGATCGTCGACGTCGGCGGGCAGCGCCACCATCATCCCGGTGAAGAGGTTTCCCGAGACTCGGTCCGGTGAGAAGTCGAAGCTCACCGGCACGGACGCCAGCAGCGGGAGGTCGGACTCGCCGTCGTAGCGGAGCCGCATCTTGCGCAACGCTCCCGCCGACAGCGCCAACACCATGTCGTTGATCGTGACGCCGAGCGCCTTACCGGTCTCCTTGACATCGCTCAGCGCCAAAGTTGCTGTGGCGAAACGGCGTTCGGGAGTGAGCATGTGATTGAGGAACGTCGGCGGCGGTGTGAACGGCATCGTCAACTCCGGCGACAGCTTGCGCGAACTGCGACGCACCCGGTTGATGCCCTTCGCGGTGTAGCCGATGGTCCCTGGGATTCGCCCGATATGGCGCATGTGGTCGGCAAACGCCGACCGCACCAACTCCCCGGTCGACGGCGTCGGATCGGATGCGTAGCGGCCTTCGCCGGTCTGCGGCCCCGGCGCCAGATCCATGCCGCGCGCCAACAGGTTCGCCGCGGCCACCCCGTCGGCGAGTGCGTGGTGGACCTTGCCGACCACCGCGATCCGGTTGTCGGCCAGGCCTTCGACGAAGTACATCTCCCACAGCGGATAGTCGCGGTCCAACGGCGTGCTGGCGATCTCGCCGATCGCATCGTCCAATTCACGGCGGCCGCCCGGGGCCGGCAAACGCCACGGGCGCACGTGATAGTTCAAGTCGACGTCGCAGTTCTCGCGCCACATCGGATGGTGCAACTTGAGTGGAATGTCAACCAGCTGATAGCAAAACGGCTCCAGCTTGTACAGCCGACTGTGAATCACCCGGCGGAATGCATCGATGTCGAAGTCACGGCGGTCAGAGTCCAACTCGATCACAGCAACTTTGAGCGTGTGCATGTGCACATTCGGCGCTTCGCTGTATAGCAGTACCGCATCCCAGCCGCTCAGCCGCTTCATGAGAGCGACCCTACAACCGCGCGGCGGCTAAATAACCTCTTTGGCCGCGATCATCCGGTTGCGATAAACCTGACCCAGAAACAGCCCGACCGCAGTCGACATCGCGCCGGTTCGCGCACCGTCGATCATGTCGAAACCGTGTCCGGCGCCGGGCAACTCGACGTAGCCGACCAGCGAACGGGAAACTGCCCGCAGCCCCTCGACGAAGCTCCGCGCCTGCGCGACTGGGATCACCTTGTCGCTGCTGCCGTGAATCACCAAAAACGGCGGGGCGTCAGGGTGTATCCGGGCAATCGGCGAGGCGTTGCGGAACACCTCGGGATGCCGACTTATTCTGCGTTTGACCACCACTCGCTCAAGGAAGTCGACGAACTGTTGCCGCTCGGGGGTCGAGCGGTCCTCCCAGTCGTAGCGGCCATAAATACCTACCACCGCATCGACGGCGGTATCCGAGTCCGGCGGCAGCTCGGTCTGCATGTCGGGGTCGTTGGCGGTCAGACCCGCCAGCGATGCCAGGTGCCCGCCGGCTGAACAACCGGCTACTGCAATGAAATTGCGGTCACCACCGAACTTATCGACGTTGGCGCGGGCCCATGCGATCGCGGTCTTGACGTCGGTGATGTGCGACGGCCACCGGTTGTGCGGCGACACCCGATACTCGGCCGACAGGCACACCCAGCCCATTTCGGCCAGGTGCGACATCAGCGCGTAGCCCTGAAGTTGCCGGCCACCATGTACCCAGGCGCCGCCGGGCACGAAGATCAGCACGGGCGCCGGGCGAACCGGCAGGTCCTTGCGACGCCACACGTCCAACAGTTGCGTCGGCTCCTTGCCATACCTCACGGACGTCCGGTGCAGGTGGCGGCGATGCTGCCGCGCCCGCCAGAAAGGCGGAGTCCGGTCAGGCGCCGGCCACTCGATGTCCAAGTCCTTGGTCGGTATCAAGCCGCGTAGCCCGGCGTCGGTGGCCGCTTGGGTTTGGTCCCGCTCGGCCTTGCGTGTCTCGCCGATGCCGGGAGTGAGCCACGACTTGGCCGACGCCGAGATGAACTCGGGTGCCAACCGGGTGCCCCAGATGCTCATCGCGGTGATGCCGCCGAGTGGTTCCAGATGCCGGCCGACCACCGGTAGCGAAGCCATCGCGTCGCTGGCCGCGAGCATGTAGTCGCCCGGGCCGGCCCGCAGCAACCATTTGATGTGCGACGCCAAGGAGCGCCCAGCGGGGCGCGGCGCCGGTCGTGCCGTCATCGGGGAAGCCTACCCCGCAGTTCGGCGATGCAACCAAAAATCTCGCCCAGTTGGCTGCTCAACGGTGTAGTCACACCGAATGACGACAACCGGCGTAACGTCGCAGATGTCGGGCAGCTCGATAACGAGCGGAAATGCCCGATCGAAAAGGAAAATCTGATGGTTTCACCGACCGCGACTCGTTCACCCTATTTCCTTCGTCTGGAACTGGTCAGGGACACCCTGATGTCTCATTCCAAGCTCAAAGACAAGGAAGCCAGCGACTTGGCGGAACACGTTCTGCAAGCGCTGAATTCGATTCCTGAGAAGATTCGCTGAGCCGAAACGGCGGCGCTTCCGCATCCTGTGACCGCACGGCCTCCGGCTCGTGCGCCTCTCTCACTACGTGATCCGTCGAAGACGGACATCGCCCCACGATCCCGGTGGGCATTCTGCCTGTGCAACTGAGGATTTGAATGTCATTCGCGACGGCGCGAAAGAGCCCCACAGCTACTCCGGGGGTGCTTGGACCAACGTTCAGGCGGCGAAAAGCAGTTGAAGTGGAGTCGTTTCCACGGTTGGTTGAGGCGGGAAGACAAGGGTTCCCCGCGTGGGTGACGCCCAAGCTCTCAGCGGGAGTTACCAGACCGGTGTAAAGTTGGCGGTGCTGACACTTCCAGCCGCTACGGAAATGGATCTGGCTGTTACGCCGCCAGACTCAATGAGCATTTCGCTCGCGCCGCAGATCCTGAATCACTCGATTGCGCCAGTAGAAATTGCTGCCGTAGACACGTTGCCGCGCAACGCAAGACGCGCCGCCCAAGCCGTCGGCGCGCACCACCACGACTAACTGATCGACCGACAGACCCCCGGCTCGGCCAGCGACCAGCGGCCGAGCCGGGTGCTTCAACCGCTGGTACCGGCGATCCAGGCCGGCACCCGGACATACCAATGCAGAAGGAATGGAGGGCGACCTATGGCGATTACCGACGTGCCGGCGTTTGCTCACTTGACTGACGCCGACATCGACAGCCTTGCCGTTGAATTGGACGCGATCAGGCTGGATGTCGACGCGCGCCTTGGCGAATCCGACGCGCGCTACATTCGGCGCACCATCGCCGCGCAACGAGCGATGGAGGTCGCCGGCCGGCTGCTGCTGGCTTTCGGCGCGCGCAGGCCCGCATGGTGGGCAGGCACCGCCACCCTTGGCGTGGCCAAAATCGTCGAGAACATGGAAATCGGCCACAACGTCATGCACGGCCAATGGGACTGGATGAACGACCCCGAGATCCATTCCTCGACGTGGGAGTGGGACATGAGCGGGGCATCGAAGCACTGGAAAGCCACCCACAACTTTCAGCACCATAAGTACACCAACATCCTTGGCATGGATGACGATGTCGGCTACAGCACCCTGCGGGTCACCCGTGACCAGCCGTGGAAGGGCTACAACATTGGCAACCTGCTCTTCAACGCCCTCCTCGCGCTGGGTTTCGAGTGGGGAATTGGCTTGCAGCCCATCGAGTTCGGGAAACTTCTCGAGCAAGGTCCGGGCCGCGACCTCACCCTTCACCAGATCCGCGAGTTCTCCGTCAAAGCCGGACAGCAGCTGGTCAAGGACTACGTCGCGTTCCCCGCATTGACCGCATTGTCGCCGGCGGCGACCTTCACGTCGACGCTGAAGGCCAACGTCGTGGCCAACGTGATCCGCAATATCTGGACTGACGCGGTGATCTTCTGTGGGCATTTCCCCGATGGCGCCGAGAAATTCACCACCACGGACATGATCGGCGAAAGCCGGGGTCAGTGGTACCTGCGCCAGATGCTGGGCAGTGCCAACTTCGATGCCGGGCCGGCGTTGCGATTCATGAGTGGCAACCTGTGCTATCAAATCGAACATCACCTGTACCCCGATTTACCCAGCAATCGGCTTCACGAGGTCTCGATGCAAGTACGCGAGGTATGCCACAAGTACGACTTGCCTTACACCACAGGCTCATTCCTTACGCAGAACGCCAAGACGTGGCGCACCATCGCCAAGCTGTCGCTGCCGGACCGCTACTTACGTGACACTGTCGACGACGCCCCCGAGACCCGCAGCGAGCGGATGTTCATCGAGCTGCAACCCGGCTTCACCGGGACCGACCCGGCGACCGGGCGTCGCCGCGGTCTCAAGACCGCCATCGCGGCGGTGCGCCAGTGGCGCCAAGACCAGCATGCGGGTACTCGTCATAACTCGAGACCGTAGGCGGCGGACCAGTAGAGTCAGCCTGAAGCCAGCAGAGCGACTGAGATATCACAGCGTCCGACCGATAGACGGAGGCCGGTTCACGTGAGCGAGATGCGTTATCTCGATCTGCACGGTGAGCGGGTTGCCTATCGGGACGAAGGTACCGGCGAGGCCCTGCTGTTGATTCATGGCATGGCGGGAAGCTCGGCGACCTGGCGCGCGGTCATCCCTGAGTTGGCGAAGAAGTATCGGGTGGTCGCACCGGACCTGCTCGGGCACGGTGAATCGGCCAAACCGCGCGGTGACTACTCGTTGGGGGCGTTCGCGGCGTGGCTGCGGGATCTGCTCGATGAGCTGGGTATCAGCCGGGCGACCGTGATCGGTCAATCACTCGGTGGCGGTGTGGCCATGCAATTCACTTATCAACATCGCGACTACTGCCAGCGCCTGGTTCTGATCAGCAGTGGCGGCCTCGGCCCCGACCTGAACTGGATCTTGCGGATCCTCTCGGCACCCGGAGCCGAGTTGGTGCTGCCGGTGGTCGCGCCGCAGCCGGTGCTGAACCTCGGCAACAAGCTGGGGTCGTGGCTCACGTCGGCCGGAATCCAGTCGCCGCGCGCCGGCGAGATGTGGAGCGCCTATTGCTCGTTGTCGGATCGGCCCGACTCGCCAGGCATTCCTACGTACGTTGCGCTCGGTGGTGGACTACCGCGGCCAGGCGGTCAGTGCGCTCGGCAAGATCCACGTCAGTCATGGCTTACCGACCTTGTTGATTTGGGGCGAGCAGGACCGGATCATTCCCGTCGCCCATGGCTACGCCGCTCACGACGCGGTGCCGGGTAGTCGACTCGAGGTGCTCCCCGGTGTCGGGCACTTCCCGCATGTCGAATCCCCGACAGCGGTGGTCGACATCCTTGACGACTTCATCGCCACCACCGGTCGGGATGTCGATCTGCCGATCGAAAACCTGATCAGAAGAGTCAGCCAGCGGCGGGAACGGCCAGCTCAGATTACTCATCGTCGGGGTCCGGTTCGTCATCAGCGCCGCGATCCGCATCGGTTGACTCACTCCAACGCGGCAGTTCTACCGAACGGCGAATCTGTTGTCGCGGCATCCAGAGCTGCGATCGACCGGCCTTGAACAAGGGCTTTCTGCTCTGCATTAGCGTCGGCTCCATACCTGGCAGCGGTCCCCGGCAGAGTCCTCGGTCGGCGAGCCACCAGCCGAAGTCACTGGCCACCGGGAGGAAAGTCCGCGTCGGGCAGTCCGGATCCGGGGGTCGTCAGGCGTTGGCGATACTGGACTGATGCCGAGCACCGATTTTCACCCTGACCTTCGCAGAGTCGCCCGCTTCGCGCCCCGAGCACTCGTCGGCCCGCGGACGCTGCGGGTTGATCCGCGCGCTGTCGTCGCCTGCAACGTGGCGCAGACCCCGGCGACGTCGAGGCGCTTATCCTGCGGCTCCGGTGTCGGGGTGCGGCTGCACCGTCCGGCCGGCGTCGAGCCAACCCGGCCCGGCGCTGCTGTGGATTCACGGCGGCGGCTACGTCATCGGCACCGCACAGCAAGACGACGCGCTGTGCCGCCGGTTCGCCCGCGAGCTGGGCGTCACCGTGGCGGCAGTGGACTACCGGCTGGCGCCCGAGCACCCCTACCCCGCGCCGCTGGAGGACTGCTATGCCGCGCTGACCTGGCTGGCCGCGCTGCCCGCCGTCGACCCGGCGCGGATCGCGATCGGCGGGGCCAGTGCCGGCGGCGGGCTGGCAGCGGCCCTGGCGCTGCTGGCGCGCGACCGCGGCGAGGTCACGCCGACCCTGCAGTTGCTGGCCTATCCGATGCTCGACGACCGCAGCGGCTCAGGACCGGAGAACCCGAACTACCGGCTGTGGAGCCCGAAGAGCAACCGCTTCGGCTGGGCGGCCTACCTCGGCAACGCCGATCCGAAGGTCGCGGTTCCGGCCCGCCACGAAGATCTGAGCGGACTTCCCCCGGCGTGGATCGGCGTCGGCACCCATGACCTGTTCCACGACGAAGACGTCGCCTACGCCGAGCGGCTCACCGCGGCCGGGGTGCCCTGCCAGATCGAGACGATCCCGGGCGCGTTCCATGGCTTCGATCTGGTGGTGCCGAAAGCCGGTGTGTCCCAAGCATTTTTCGCCAGCCAGTGCGCGAGCCTGCGATCCGCTCTGGCCGTCACGAGCTGATGTCTGCCGGCGCGCCCTTCGCGGTGAGCGAGGAACAGCGGGCGCTGCGCGGCGCGGTCGCCGACCTGATGGCCCGTCACTCCGGCGAGGCGCAGGTGCGCAGCGCAGATGGCGACCGACACGGGTTTCGACCCGATCGTGTGGCGCGAGCTGGCGGCCATGGGCCTGACCGGTCTGCTGATCGACGAGAAGTACGGCGGCGCCGGAGCGGGCCCGGTCGAAATGGGCATCGCGATGGAGGAGATGGGCCGGGCGCTGCTGGTCAGCCCGTTCCTGTCGACGGCGGTGCTGGTGCCCGGCTTGCTGACCGAAGCCGGCGATGCAGCCGAGTGCGACGCGGTGCTCCCGCGGATCGCGGCGGGGGAACTGATCGCGACCGTCGCCTTCGCCGAGGACGGCTCGGCCCGGTTGCCGGCGACGATATCCACGTCCGCCGGTCTGATCGGCGACACCTGGCACCTCACCGGCTACAAGCATTTCGTGCTCGACGGGCTGTCGGCGCAACTGTTCTACGTGCTGGCCGACGACCGACGACGGTCCCGCGGTGTTCGCGGTCGATGCCGGTGCTCCCGGTTTGGCCGTGACACCGCTGACCACCGTCGACCCGACCCGCAAGCAATGCCGACTGCAATTCGTCGATACCCCCGCCCGGTTGATCGGCCGGCCGGGCACCGGAGTCGGGGTGTTCGACGCAGCGCTCGACCAGGCGGCGTTGGCCTTGGTCAGCGAGCAGGCCGGCGGCGCGCGGCGGGCGGTCGAGATGGCCACCGAGTACGCGAAGACCCGTTATCAGTTCGGCCGCGCGATCGGCAGTTTCCAGGCCGTCAAGCACATGTGCGCCGACATGTTGCTGGAGGCCGAGTCAGCGGTGTCGGCGGCGCGCTTCGTCGCTGGCGCATTCGCCGAACAGACACCCTCCCGAGTCGCGGATCTTGCTCTGGCACAGGCGTACTGCTCGGACGCATTCGTCTTCGTGGCGGCGACCAGCATCCAGGTGCACGGCGGTATCGGTTTCACCTGGGAGCATCCGGCGCACCTGTATCTGCGCCGAGCCCGCAGCGACGCGCAGTTGCTGGGCAGCGCGTCGTGGCACCGGGAACGCTATATGCAGCAGATCGGAGCATGAGCCTTGACTGACGACGAACTGCGCGATGAGGTCCGGAAATGGTTGGCGGCCAACTGGAATCCCGGTATCGATCGCGCCAACTGGGCCCACATCGTGGTCGACGCCGGCTGGGCGACCCCCAGCTGGGAGCCGGAGTTCTACGGCCGTGGCCTTTCCGATGCCCAATCCCGGCTCGTTGCAGCGGAATTCGCTGCCGTCGGCGCACCCGGCTGCGGACATGATCGGGGCAACCTGTTCGCCTGCACGCTGCACGACGCGGGAACCGACGAGCAGAAGCAACGCCTGATTCCGCCGTCGATCCGCGGCGAGAGCAAGTGGTGTCTGCTCTACAGCGAGCCCGGCGCGGGGTCGGATCTGGCCGGCCTGCGTACTCGGGCAGAGCGCGACGGCGACGAGTGGGTGATCAACGGGCAGAAGGTGTGGACATCGTTCGCCAAGACCGCCGACTACGGCATGTTGGTGGCCAGGACCGACTGGGACGTGCCGAAACACCAGGGCATCAGCTTCTTCATGCTGCCGATGCGTCAGTCCGGCGTCGAGATCCGGCCGATCCACCAGATCACCGGCGAATCGGAGTTCAACGAAGTCTTCATCGAAGACGCCCGCGTTCCCGCCGAGAACTTGATCGGCGAGCTGAACGGCGGGTGGTCGGTGCTGCAGACCGCGCTCGGTCTACGAGCGCCGGTTCATGGCGGACATCGCCCGCACGGCCAGGGACGCCAAACGTCCCCGGGCCGAAAAGGCCAATCTGCTGGTCGAACTGGCGCGGGAAGCCGGGCGGCTGGATGACTCCCACATTCGTCAGCAGATCGCCCGAGTCGACGCGCTGGCCACCGTCAACCGGTGGAACACCCAACGCTCGAAGGCGGCCACCGACCGCGGGGAGTCCGCCACGCTGCTCGCGCTCGGCAAGATAGCGATGTCACGGATCCTGCACGAGACAGCGCGCGTCGAAACCGAAATCGTCGGGGCAGAAGCGATGTTGACCGGCCCGGACAATCCCGTCGGCGACGCGGTGACCTTCCGGACGTTGAACGCCTACTTCACCTCGATCGGCGGCGGCACCGACCAGATTCAGCGCAACATCGTCGGCGAACGCGTGCTCGGGCTACCGAAAGAACCTGAGCCATACCGCAACACACCGTTCCGCGACTTGCCGCACTGATTCAGCCCGTGCCATCCTGACAAGGTGGCCGCTCGCGAGAATCCCTTCCGCGCGATTCTCGACCCGGTGGCACGCAAGCTACATCTGCCATTCGGCACGAAAGAGTTCATCGATCGGATCGTCCGCGGCAGCGTGGACCAGGCCGGCCGCCGAACACTGCAGATGTTGATCACCAGCTGGGATGCCACTGGTGGTGGGCCGTTCGCCGCCAGCGCGATCGCCACGGCGGGTTTGGCCAAGACGGTCGACATCGCGCAGGGTCTGTTCATCGGCCCGGTTTTCAACCCACTGCTCAAGGCATTGGGGGCCGACCAGATCGCGTTCCGCGCCTCGCTGTGCGCCTCGGCGGTCGTCGGTCTGGGCATCATGCGTTATGGGGTGCGGGTCGAGCCGATTCACTCGATGGACGTCGACAGCCTGGTCAATGCGATGGCGCCCACGTTGCAGCGCTACCTCATCGGTGACATCTCGTGATTCAGCTTATCGGGTAGGCGATTTCACCCCTGATAACCGTCGCGGCGACCATCTCGGCGTCGAGTTCGGCCAGCGCAATATCGGGCGGCACGCTCAGCACACACAGGTCGGCCGGCTCTCCCGGCGCGACGGCGCGAGGCCGGGTGGGCTGTTCGGGCTGGCCGAAGAACATCGTCAAAGCCGTTCGCGCGGAGACGCGTTCATCGATTCCCAGCACGACTTCGCTGGGCGTCATGCGATGCACCGCCGCGCGCATCGCCGCCCAGGGGTCGCCATCGCCGAACGGCATGTCAGTGGACAACGCCACCGGAACACCCGCGTGCACCAGCGACGCCACCCGCCAGAGCTGTTTGTGCTCAGCCGCGGGGACCTCATCGAGATACTGATCACCGCGCTCGGCAACGAAATTCGGTTGGGTGACGACGGTGACGGCGAGGGCGGCCAGGTCGGCTAGGCAGTCCGAGGGCACGACCGCGGCGTGCTCGATGCGGTCACCCGGGTGGGTACCGACGTCACGCAGGGCAGCGATGGTGACCAGCAATTGCGCTGCTGTGACGCAGTGGATGGCGACCGGGCCGCCGTCGCGGTGCCGCTGCGCGATCCAGTCGGCGAGCTGCTCGAGGTCCAGGTCGTCGTCGTGCAGGATCCGCTTGCCTGGCGCCAGGCAGTGCACGTGTTGAGCGAAATCGCCATGCCGGTGCAGCTCTTCGAGCCGGACGATATCGGCGATGTCGAGATCCGGTGTGGCATCAGTAATTCCGGTGATTCCGTAGTGGCTCAGCCGATCACTCAGAGCGGCCAGGCTGGTCTCGTTGCGGGTCAACGCATCTGACCAGGCGTCGGCGCTGCGCAGCCTGCCGTCCGGATGGTCGGTCAGACCGACGCGGGCCAGAGCCGCCGAGTTGAGGATCCACAGCACGCCGCTGCGGTGCTGAATCCGCAGCGGCGTTGCCGGGTCCACCGCGTTCAAGGCGTCCAGTGCGTCGCGATCCAATTCTCCGGCCACCGAATCGTGGTAGCCCACGGCCCGTATCCAGCCGCCGTCGCCGATTTCTGCGTCAGCCAGCGCGGCGGCCAGTCCGGCGCGATCGGCTACCTGCGGCGGTCCAACCCGGACCGAGTGCTCGGCCGCCGCAGCGGAATGCAGGTGCACGTGATGATCGTGCAGGCCCGGCAGCACGGTTCCGCCCGCGGCGTCCAGCACCTCTTCACCCGACTTCGGCGTCAAGTTTGCGGCGACCTCGTCGATGCAGTCGGTCACCCTTATGTCGACGACAGTGCCGTCCAGCGTCGTGGCTCGCTGAATCAGCATGTCGCGCAGGATCTCTCCGCTACCAGTCGTTCCACGGCTGCGTTGTCTGCGCCGAGCCGCGACGCGGACTGCACCGCCGGTGGGCGCGAGGGCCGGGCGAGCGGCGAAGCTTTCGCATGTGACCGCGGCAACGCCGCATAGCGTGCGGCGACCTGAGCCATCGACACATCGATCACCTCGCCGCCGCCCCGGCGCAGCGACTCTCCCACCGCGCGTGCCGCCTCCAGTCCGCTCAGCGGGTCCGCGATCGCATCCCCGCAGAACACCGGTCCGTCGGCGGCAGCACCGACCAGGCCGCCGGCGACAGCGGCGTCGTCACCGAATGCCGGTCGGTCGGGCTGGTCGCGATAGCCGTTGATCCGCAACCAGATTCGCCCCGGCCGGGCGGGCACCTCATCAGCGCTCAACTTTCGGCGTCGCAGCGCCGCAGGCCGGGAGCCCTCGATGACAATGTCGGCAGCGGCCAGTAGCCGGCGCAGCGCGTCATCGTCGCGGTCGAAATCAACCGCATAGCAGAGCTTTCCGGAATTCATCCAATCGAAGAAGGCCTGCTCTCCCCGTCGCGTGCCGTCAGGCCGGGTGCGGCTTTCCACCTTGACGACGGTGGCGCCCGCGCGGACCAGTAGCTGAGCGCACAACGGTCCGGCCCACAGCGACGACAAGTCTGCTACCAGCAATCCTTCGAAGCCCCGCGATCGCGCGCTGATGCCGCCGGGTAGCACCGCCGGTGGCGCTGCCGTCGCCTCGCCCAACGCCGCGGCCGCGATGTCGAGCAGCTGGGCACGGGTGACCACGCGATCCGTGGGACATGTTGCTGCCCAGCGGCTTAGCGCGATCCAGCGATCACCGGTGACCTCGTCGACCTCCATCAGCGCCGGTAGCGCCGCGACGTCGTCGTCGCGCGGCAGCGCGACCGCACACCAGCCATCGGCTGTACGCAGCAGCCGGGTGGCACCACCCGCCGAAATGCGGCCTCGCCGGGTCAGGTTCAGGATCGCAGCCCGGCCCGCCAGTGTGGTGGCGGCATCGACCCGGATACCGAACAATGTGGCGATATCGGCGGTTACCCGGCGGGCTTCGGTCAGTACGGGGGCGCGGGAAAAGTCGGGCGGCCCGTCAGACGCGCCGGTCAAGCACGCCAGGCCGCTGCTCGCCCAATCCGACGCTGTGCTCACCGCCTGATCCACGCCACCATTGTGCGCGCCGGCGATCAGCTAGGTTAGACCTCAGAACAGCGACAGCAGCTCGGCCAGCAAGCCGCTCGTAGAACCGGGCAGGTCACCGGACGGCGACAAGATGTCGTACAGGAAGTCGCCGCCGTTTGTAGATGTGGAGTTCAGCCCGTCACCGAACACAGCGGCGAGGTCAGAATTACCGCTGAAGCCGGCATATGCGCCACTGCCGGCGGTGCCCAAAGGGTCGAACACGGAACCCACGTCGTCGTTGCCCAGACCGGCGAACGTAAAGCTGTTAGTGCCGACGACGTTGGCGACGTCGGTGTTGCCACCTACGGCGCCCGCAAGGTTGTTGGTGCCGACGACGACGGCGGTGTCGTCGTCGCCCGTTCCCTCCCCACTGAGCAGGCCGCCGTCGCCGGCGAACGCGCCGTCGAAGGGGTAGACGTTGCCCTCGATAACGGAATTATTGTTGCCGATGTCGATGGCGGTGTCGCCGCTGCTGGTTCCACCACCGGGGCCCCCGACCAGGTCGACGTTGCCGGCGACGGCGCCGGTAGTGAAGCCGAAGCCGCTGTTGTTGCCGATGTCGATGGCGGTGTCGTCATCGGCGCCGGTGTCGCCGGTGGCCCCGGGGAGATTATCAGTCGCGTCGCTGCCGCCGGCACCGGCATAAGCGCCGCTGCCGTCGGCCAAGGCGAAATCGCCGGTCCCACCCACGGCGCTGGCGGACGCGCCGTCACCGTAGGCGATCGCGAAATCCCCGCTGCCTGAGTTGGCGCTCGCGGTGCCCTCGGACACCAGCGAATACCCGTCGATCGAGATCGCCAGGTTCACATCCGGGACCGCCGTGGCCGGCAGCGCAGCACCACCGAAAAGATCATCCAACCAATCGGCCGACGAGTCAGCCACCGCGACACCGGGTGTGGAGGCTACCGCCAGACCGATACCCAGCCCCACCGCCAGCGTGCCCAACCGAGCGAGACCGCGAGAATTCACCATTGGTCGTCTCTTCCTGACCACACCCTGACGGGCGCGAGATTGATAGCGATAGCCGGAACAACTGGGTTCCGGAACGATAGCACCAGTTAAGCGTCAGATATGGAGAACCTGATAAAAAGCTTTGAGTCTTCCGGATATCCGGAAATTTCGCCGCCGGCGTGTGGGCAAGTAGATCCGCTGCATAGCAGCGTCATTGATGCTCGACTTTAGAACAACGACAGCAGCTCGGCCAGGAACCCGCCGCTGGTCGCGGCCGCACTGCCGGGAAGGTCACCCGCCGGCGACATGATGTCGTACAGGAAGTCGCCGTTGGTCGCGGAGTTGGAGGTAAGGCCGTCACCGAACACGGCGCTGAGGTCGTAATTCCCGCCCACGCCGGCCAACGCGTGGCTGCCGTCTATGCCGAAGGGGTTGAAAACATCAGCGATGTTGCTGTCGCCGCTGGCGCCCGCGCTGCTGTTGGGGCCGTCGACATAGGCAATGCTACTGTCGCCGTCGCCGGCGAACGCGCCGCCGTGGGAGCCGCCGTCAACTTCGGCGATGTTGTTGTTGCCATATTCTGCAAAGGCGTATGAGTTGTCCCCGCTGGCGCGGCCGTAGTCGCCGTTTCCGGCGTCGGCGTAGGCGCCGTATTCGTCGCTGGTGTTGTCGCCGATATCGACAGCGGTGTCGTCGTTGCCGTCCCCACTGGCTCCGACCAGACCGCCGGCGCCAGCGAAGGAACCGTCCTGGTCGCCGCTGTTGTTGCCGATGTCGATGGCGGTGTCACCACTGCCGGTCCCGGGTATCGCGTGCGTAAGGTCGGCGTCGCCAGCGAAGGCACCATCGTCGTTGCCGGTGTTGCTACCGATGTCGATGGCGGTGTCATCATCGGCGCCGGTGTCGCTTGTTACCCCACCAGCAAGCGCGTCAGCGTCGTTGCCGCCGGCCAAGGCGTAATCGCCGGTGCCACCGGTGGCGCTGGCGTAAGCGCCGTCGCCGTAGGCGATCGCGATATCCCCGGTACCCGAGTAAGCGGTCGCAGTGTTGCCTACCGTCGGGAGCAGGTCATAGCCGTCGATGGAGATTTGGAAATCGTCGGCCCAGGCGACACCGGGCGTGGCCACCGCCGCACCGATGCCCAGCCCGAGCGCCAACATGCCCAACCGAGCGATAGCGCGTGCGTTCGCCATCAGTCGTCCTTCGCCAACCGCCGCGGCCGAATGGTCCCAACGCTTGCTGCGAGCTTAAAGTCAAGTAGGGAGAAACTGATAGAATCTTACGAAATCTTCCGAATATCCGGATGTCTTGCCCGCCAATGTATTAGGCGTGCGCCCAATTGATTTCGTGATTCCGCGTTCAGCCGTTAGAACTGCAGCGCGGTGAAACGCCAATCGAGGACTTGGCGTGCCTCGTCCTGCGGGTCGCTGATCGCGTAGACCAGCGACCGCAATCCCAGCAGCCCACCGTCATCGGTCTGCTCGGCAGACTCGATGTGCAACTCGCTGCAAAGGGTGTCGCCTTCATATACCGGTGCGGTGTGATCGCAGGATTGCCAGCCCAACACCGTCGCCAGATTCGGCAACAGGCGCGTTGCCTGCGCCAGTGCCAGCCCGATGGTGTGGCCGCCGTAGACCAAGCGCCGTCCACCGAGACGTGAATCATGATGGACACCAGCAATATTCAAGGTCAGGCGAGCCAACTCCGGTGCGCTGGTCACCACGTCGGCGCTGCTGTGCAGCACCGATCCGGCCAGGCCGGGATCGAAGTGCGGCCCGGTGACCCGCTGGCGAAAGGCGTCGCCATTCCAGTCGGCGGCCGCCGACGGAGGCGGCGCCAGGTCGGCACCGATCGTCGACAGGTCATCGGCATGGTTGGCGCCCTCGGGGTCGGCGCCAGCACTCAACGGCAACATCGCACAGCGGTAGAAGTCCAGGATCAGCCGGTCGGCCTGGTCGATGGTGGTGATTCGCAAGGCCATCAGCCCGGTGGCGGCCCGACCCGGCTTCGCCGAATTCTTCTTCAGCCCGACGATCTCGGTGCGGGTGAACAGCGTGTCGCCGATCGCCGGGAACCGGAAAAAGGTGAGCCCGCGATAGAACAGGTTGGCTTTGACGTGCTGGGTGGCCAGCGTCGACTGCCCGATCGCGACATCGCAGACGAGGCCGGGATGCGCCAGCGGCGCCGGCAGGCCGGTGACAACGGCGGACAGCTCGGAGTCGAGCGGCAGCCGCAGCCGGTCGCCCAGGATGCTCTGGTGCACGGCGGCCAGGCCGGGAGTGAGCGTCATCGACGGCGCACCGGTGAACACCTGCCCGGTGTGCACCTGGTCGAAGTAGGGGCCGACGGTCATCGGGTGCCGCCTTGCTGGTCGCGACGGTGCGGGAGTTCGTCGATAAAAGGGTGCGCGAAGTCGAGCATGCCAACGAGTATCCCGAAGCGTGGATCGAACAGGTGAAGCGCATCGGCATCTTCGGGCTGGCGGTCCCCGAGGAGTACGGCGGTATGCCGGTGTCGATGCCGTGCTAGGTGCTGTCGACGCAGGAGCTGGCGAGTGGCCAGTTATGGCCATAGTTTTCGCGATTTTCGAGTCATAAGTGGCCATTCGACGTCACTAACAGACCGCGTCGACCAGGCCCCAGGCCAACGCGGTATCGGTGTCCAGCGTGCGACCGGAAAATACCAAATACGCTGTCCGCCAACGCCCAATCCGCCGAGTCACGCTGACCGTGCCGCCGGCGCCTGGAATCAGCCCCAGGCTCAGCTCGGGCAGCCCGAACACCGTACCGGCCGCGGCTTCGATGCGACCGCAGAATGCGGCCATCTCCAACCCGCTGCCGAGCACCTGGCCGTGCACTTCAGCACGGCACGCCGGACCGAGCCTGGCGGTGATCGCGTCGAGCGCCAGCGCCGGGCTGTAGCGGGTGCGGGCCAGATGCGCGCTGGCCGGGTCGGTGAATGTGCCGAATTCGTCGAGGTCGCCACCGCTGCAGAAAGACGGCCCGTTACCGGTCAGCACCACCTCGTCGACCGACGAATCCAATTGCGCCACAGCCAAAGCCTCGAGCAGCGCGGCGCGCGCATCGGTGGAGAAGGCGTTGTGCCGCTGTGGGCGATTGAACGCGATGCGCAAAGTGTCGCCGTCGCGGTGCGCCTGAACCGGATCGGCGATGTCGGGCATCGTGGCCGGACCGCGGTCGGCCAGCCAGCGGGCGAATTCCGGGCCGGCCTGCAGCGTGGAGTAGGCCAGTGATTCCGTCACCACCCCGGGCAACGCCGCGGCGGCCGGATCCACGGAGCGCAGCACGTCGTCACAGGTCGCCGCCGCGATCGGCCACTGCTGAACCCGCGCGGTCAGCTCGGCAAGCGCGGAGTCGATCGATGCGACGGTGATCGCCCGGCGATCGTCGGCGTGGTCCTCGGTGAGCGTGAAAGTTGCATGCTGCAAGCAGAATTCGGAGGCACCCCGCAACGACCCGACCGCGACGACCGGGTCGCCGAGAAGAGCGGAGTCGACCGAGGAGTCAGGCTCCGAGACATCGACAACGCGCAGCGTCACACCGAATACTTCTTGACCAGTTCGTGTTTGAACATCTTCCCGGTGTCGGTCCGCGGCAGCTGCGCTTCGAACGAGATCGACTTCGGACACTTATAGTGCGCCAACCGCTCGCGCAGCCACACCAGCAACTCGTCGGCGAAATCGCCGGTCGCGTCGGCCGGGTCGACGGTCTGCACCGCAGCTTTGACGCTCTGGCCCATCTCGTCGTCGGGAATCCCGAATACCGCTGCGTCGAGGACTTTTGGATGGGTGACGAGCAGGTTCTCGGCTTCCTGCGGATAGATGTTCACGCCGCCGGAGATGATCATGTGGTGCCGACGGTCGGTCAGGTACAGGTACCCGTCCTCGTCGACGTAGCCGACGTCGCCGACGGTCGTCCAACCGTGGGCGTCGCGCGCCTTCGCCGTCTTCTCTGCGTCGTTGAGGTATTCGAACGAGAAGCCGCCCTCGAAGTAGATTTCGCCGGCCTGACCGGCCGGCAGCTCGGTGCCGTCCTCGTCGAGGATGTGGATCTGACAGGCCATCGGCTTGCCCACCGAGCCGGGGTGGGCAAGCCACTCGTCCGCGCTGATCAACGTCGAACCGATGGCCTCCGAGGAGGCGTAGTACTCGTCGACGATCGGCCCCCACCAGTCGATCATCTGTTTCTTGATCTCCACCGGACACGGTGCCGCGGCGTGCATCACTCGTTCCAGGCTGGATATATCGAACGAGTTGCGTTTTGCCTCAGGCAGTTTCAGCATCCGGGTGAACATGACGGGCACGAACTGTCCGTGCGTGACGCGGTGGCGCTGGATGGCATCCAGGCAACCTTCGGGGTCGAACTTCTCCAGGACCACTGTGGTGATGCCGCCGGCCTGCACCGTCATCGACCACACCGACGGCGCGGTGTGATACAGCGGCGCCGGGCTGAGATAGACCGCATCCGGGTGCATCCAGAAGCCGACCAGGGCCGACATCATGCCCGGCGCGTCGGCGGGCGAGACGTGTGGCAGCGCCCGTTTGATTCCCTTCGGACGGCCGGTCGTTCCCGACGAGTACTGCAGCAGATCGCCTTCGATCTCATCGGCGATCGGGGTATCCGGCTGGTCGGCAACACATTCGGGATACCGCTGCCAGCCGTCGAGGTCGGCCTCGCCTTCGCCGGAGGCGAGTAGCAGCAACGCAGGCAGCCCGTTCGGCAGGTGCTCGGCGAGGTTCTCGCACGTCTTGCGCAGCGCGGCCGAACCGATGATCGCCTTCGCGGCGCTGTTGTCGATGATGTACGCCGCTTCGGGCGCGGTCAGGTGGGTGTTGATCGGCACGTAGTACAGGCCGGCGCGCCGGGCCGCCCACATGACGGCGTGAATGTGCTCGTTGTTCTCCATCAGGATCGCAACCGCGTCGCCTTCGACCAGGCCGGCCTGCCGGAAGTAATGCGCCAGCCGGTTGGCGCGGGCTTCCAATTCGTCGAAAGTGATCACCGTGCCGGACGGGTGAAGGATGATGGCGGGCTTGTTGGTTCCGCCCAGCCCGGAGGTGTGCTGGCGAATCTGCATGGGCAGACTGTACCGCCGGAAAAATTGACAGCTGTCAAGAGGGCGCAAAACGACCACTGACTACTGCGAATGCACCTGCTCGGGCTGCGGGTGCGGGTGCCCGCCGTGCCGCTTGGCCCGACCCGCGAAGGGTGCCGACAACGTCGGCAGCAGACTCGCGCCGGTAACGGATCAGGGCCACCAGTGCGATCACCGCGTACACCCCGCTGAGCGCCAAGCGTCCGTCGGTCGAGGTGAGTGGGAACTGCACGACGAACAAGCCGAGTAGCGTCCAGGCCGCCCAGCGCTGGAACCGCAGGCCGAGCAACAGCGTCACGCCCATCAACGTCTGCGCGGCGGTCAACACGATCTCTTCGATCTGACGGCCGTCCAGATGCATTGCGGCGCTGCCCCCGCCGAGCATGTACGCCACCGGCAACGATCCGATGAGCAGGGTCCACTGGTTGACCTTCGCCGAGATCAACATCGCGATGGCTGTCCCGCCCTTACCCCGGGCGGCGAAGATGGTCGCGATGATGAACTCCGGCGCCTCCGAGGCCAGCGGGGCAAGCCACTGCACCAGCAGGAAGCGGTCGATACCCAGCTTGGTTCCGGCGCCGATCAGGTTGTCGGCGAACGGTTTTGCGCATGTCACGATCACCCCGGCGGCAAAAATGAACAGCATGGACACCGCGATGCGGCGCGACCGCTCGGGCAGGGCGCCCAGCGCCGCGGCGGTGCCGATCAGCTCGGGTTCCTCGACGTCGCCGCGACTCAGCTTGAACAGGTAGTAGCCGAACCAGCCCAGCAGGACGACCCCGAGCGCGATGTGGATACGGCCGGTCGCGGGGATGACGAAAGCAACAACCCCGGCGATCATCAGAAAGCCGATCTCCACCCGGTTGCTCGCCTCGAGTTCCAATCCGTCGAGTGTGCGGCCAGACTTCCGGCGGGCCACCACGCACGCTGATCAGCACGACCACCGGCCATCCAAGTCCCATCAGCAACCGATTCGAGCCGGTCATGTTCGCCGCCGCGTACTGCGTGTACTCGGGCAGGTGGCCGGCGGTGTAGGCGTAGTACAGGTCGACGGCGTACTCGGGCAGGACCGCGATCACGGCCAGGACGGCGACGGCCAGGCTGCCTGACACATCGACCTGGGCGGCTTCCGCGGCCCACGCCAGTACGAAGCTGGCACCCACAACGGCGCCGCCGTAGGCGATCAGGCCGACAACGGGATCGAGCTGAATACCGACTACACGGAGCACCAGAGCCGGGCAGATGACGGCGCTGACGATGGCAAGTGAGCGGAACAACGTCCGCGACCGAGCACTCACCCCGTTACCGCGCACGTGGTTGTTGGCACGTGGCTAAAGTACCCGGTGAGGATCCATCCAGCAACATAGCCCAGCTACCGAATGGATCGGTCGCGCGGGTGAAATTTGCTGCTCAGCAGGGTCGTAACCCAGAGTTCGGCCGACCGATCTTTCGGATGTGGCAACCCTGCTAGCGCAGCGAGAACACCTTAGTCAGACTCGGCCAGGCGCTGCTTGAGCGCCTCGAACTCGTCCCGGACGCCGGTCGGCAGCTTGTCGCCGACGAACTCGAACCACTCCTCGATCAGCGGCAGTTCTTGGCGCCATTCGCTGGCGTTGACCGCGAGCGCCTTCTCCACATCGGCAGCGTCGACGTCGAGCCCGTCCAGATCGAGATCTTCGGCGGTCGGGACCGACGCCGATCGGGGTCTCCTGGCCGCCGGCCTGTGTGCTCGATGCGGTCGACGACCCACTTCAGCACGCGACTGTTCTCGCCGAAGCCCGGCCAGAGGAACTTGCCGCCCTCGCCGCGACGGAACCAGTTGACGAAGAAGACCTTCGGCAGCTTGGACTCGTCGGAGTTCTTGCCGAGGTCGATCCAGTGCTGGAAGTAGTCGCCGACGTTGTAGCCGAGGAACGGCAGCATGGCCATCGGGTCGCGGCGCACGTCGCCGACCTTGCCCTCGGCGGCCGCGGTCTGCTCGCTGCCCATGGTGGCGCCCATGAACACGCCGTGCTGCCAGTCGCGCGCCTCGGTCACCAGCGGAACGGTGGTCTTGCGGCGGGCGCCGAACAGGATGCCCGAGATCGGCACGCCCTGCGGGTCGTCCCACTCCGGCGCCAGGATCGGGCACTGCGACATCGGGGTGCAGTAGCGCGAGTTCGGGTGCGCGGCTTTGGTTTCCGTCTCGCGAAGCTCCCAGTCGTTGCCCTTCCAGTCGATCAGGTGGTCGGGCTCGCCCTCCAGACCTTCCCACCACACGTCGCCGTCGTCGGTCAGCGCGACGTTGGTGAAGACGGTGTTGCCGCCCTCGATCGTGCGCATCGCGTTCGGGTTCGACTTCCAGTTGGTGCCCGGTGCGACCCCGAAGAAGCCGAACTCCGGGTTGACCGCGTACAGCCGGCCGTCCTTGCCGAACCGCATCCAGGCGATGTCGTCACCGAGGGTCTCGGCGCGCCAGCCCGGGATCGTGGGCTGCAGCATCGCGAGGTTGGTCTTGCCACAGGCCGACGGGAACGCCGCGGCGAAGTAGTACGCCTTGTTCTCCGGCGAGATCAGCTTCAGGATCAGCATGTGCTCGGCGAGCCAGCCCTCGTCGTGGGCCATCGCCGAGGCGATCCGCAGCGAATAACATTTCTTGCCCAGCAACGCATTACCGCCGTAGCCGGATCCGTAGCTCCAGATTTCGCGGGTCTCCGGAAAGTGCGTGATGTATTTGGTGTCATTGCACGGCCACGGCACGTCTTTTTGCCCGGGCTCCAGCGGAGCGCCGAGCGAGTGCAGTGCCTTGACGAAAAAGCCGTCGTCGCCGAGCTTGTCCAGCGCGGCCTTGCCCATCCGGGTCATCACCTTCATCGAGGCGACGACGTATTCGGAGTCGGTGATCTCCACGCCGAGCTTGGGGTCATCGGCACCGAGCGGGCCCATGCAGAACGGGACGACCCACATGGTGCGTCCGCGCATGCAGCCGCGGTACAGCTCGGTCATGGTGGCCCGCATCTCGGCCGGGGGCTTCCAGTTGTTGGTCGGACCGGCGTCGACTTCGCGCTCCGAGCAGATGAAGGTCCGCGACTCGACCCGCGCGACGTCGGACGGGTCCGACAGCGCCAGGTAGGAGTTCTTGTGCTTCTTCTCGTTCAGCTTGGTGAAGGTGCCGGCCTCGACCAGTTGGTCGGCGAGCCGCTGGTACTCCTCCTCGGAGCCGTCCGCGAACACCACCCGGTCCGGCTGAGTGAGCTCGGCGACCTCCTCGATCCAGGACAACAGCCCCCGGTGCTTCGTCGGGGCAGTATCCAAACCGGGAATCGTCGCTGAAGTCATCAAAATCTCCTGCTGTCGCGTTGCACGTGATGCGCGGCTAGTTTGCGGTGGCTTCATCACAGGTTATCGCGATCTATATACCCATAATGGGTCGAGGGTGTATTGGCTAACTCACACGAACGATTCAGAGCACGTTATCGGCGGTATTTGTTGACGAGTTTTCGTCAATTCCCTGGTCATCGGCCGCCCGCTTCGCCCCGCCTGCATCGGCGACCGGTTGGCGCAGCCGGTTCGCTCGCCGAGCTCGGAGCGCACCGCCGCGAGGGCGGCCCGCACTGTCGGCATCTCCCGTCCCCGCAGCGCTGCGGCCCGCGCCCCGACGACGGAGTGCTCGCGTAGCTCGGTGTCGATGACGCTGACCTGTTCGGCAACCTTTGTGCTCTCGCCTTCGTCCCGCTCACCCTGGGCGGTGGACAGCGATGTCTCCGCGGCCAGCACACGAGTCGCGACGAGTTGCTCGACGGCGGACTGCGCAAGCGCGGTCGCCTCAGCCGTCCATCGGTCGAGTATCGCGCGGTCGCGGAGCAGCCCGCGGGTTCCGACCACCCAGACGGTGAGCCCCAGCCCGATGGCTGCGCATGCGACGGCTCCGGCCACCGTGATCCCGGGCGTCAGGTCAGCCAACAGCCGACTCAGGGTCAACGCGACCCCCAGCCCGAAACCGGCGCCCACCAGCATCATCAGCCTGGTCTCCAGCCGCCGGGATTTCAGCTGTGCAGCCGGAAGGTCGACCGTGGGCAACGCAGCCGACCCCGACGAGTCGACCGCCAGGTCCAGGCTTTGTGCAACGTAGGCCAGATGCGTGGTGGTGCCGGCGTCCACCTCGGCGATCAACTCATTGAGGCGAGCCGCGGCGTAGGGCTGGAATTCCGGCAGCTTGCCCCGGGTGAGGCTCGCCGCGGCCTCTTGCAGCTCAGAACGTACCGCGGCGCAGCGATTGCGGGCGAAGTAAGACAGCTCAACCCGCGCGTGCTGAATCTGGCTGCGCAACGCGATCGTGCGCTCGGACTTGGCCAGCCGTCGCTGCCGCAGGACGTCACTGCGCTGCTGTCGCAAGGCTTCGACCCGAACCCGGCGGCCTGCGCCGTCGGCGTCACGGTCGTATCGGTCGGCGACGGTCTGTAGACGGGACTCCCACGCCCGCAACCTGTTTCGTCGAAGATGGGCGGTGCCGGCAAGTAAGTTTGAGACCGCGGTGACGAGGTCGTCGACGCGGGGTTCGCCGGTTTCGGGTGCGGCGGCGGCCCCGACCCACGGCGCGTCGCGGTAGCGATGCGCGTGGGCCGCCAACACCTCGCGATCGGCGGCCAGGGCTTCCTCCCAATTGCGATGCACGTCGATCTTGGACACCACTGCGATCACCGCGTCGGTCTCGGCGGTCGCCGCGTCGAGCAGCGCGCAGTCGGACTCGGTCAACGTCGCGGCGGCCGATACGACGAACACCACCGCCGTGGGCGCTTCGCCCGCTGCCAGGTCGGTCGACTCGACGAACCGGCGCTCGGGCAGCCGTTCGCCGAGCGCAGCGACCACACCCGTCACTCCGGCCAACCACGGCCCGGTCACCAGCACCGCGTCGAGGCGATCGACCACCGGCGCACCCAGCCGGGGTCCGATCGCGGCCACCATCGCGTCGACTTCGGCAACCGTGTCCTCGGCCGGCTTTGTCGGTCACTCCAACCCCCCGGCGTTTACCCACAGCCGAAGGGAACCCCTGACGATGTCGGCGCCGCGGGCGCGCTGCACAGCCGCGACCGAACCGCGCCGGTAGGAGTGCCAGTGCACCGCGCGGCGCAGATGCGCGGCGGCCGTGTCGCGACGATCGACCGTCATGCCTTCCGCCTCGACGGCAGCTATCGCCGCCGTCATCCGGGCGACCACCGCGTCGTCGCGAGACAGGAACTCACCCACTCGCGGGTCGGTGACGGCCAGCGTCTCCAATTCGGCGACCGCGTCCAGCACCCGCTGATAGTGCACCTGCGCGCCGAGCACCCGATCTTGTCGACGACGTCGTCGATGCCGCTCAGGCCGCGTAGTAGAGCGCCGGTGTCGGCACGGGTCGCCCCGCGGCGGATCGCGACCACCGACTGCGCGACGCCGAATTTGTCGAGGGTGTCCACAAGCCGTCGCCTTCCTGGCGCCGACGGGGTGCCCGCCGGCCAGCGCTTGCAGCGCAGCCCACAACGTGCGTCCACCAGCGTCGCGCCGGCGAGCGATCCCACCAACGGTTCGATGGGCATCCCGACGCGGGCGGACAGCAGCGCGCATCGGGCCCTGGCCGCGGAGGTGCGGCCGTGCGGATGGCTGCCGGATTCCGTGATGGCGATCAGATCCGCCTTGTTCAACACCGTCAGCACCGGCCGGCCGGTCGCCCCGATCGCGTCGCGATCCTCGGGCTTGACCACCTCGGCCAGCACGTAGACGTCCACGTCGGCATGCGATGGCGTGGACGTCAGGGCGAGGTCCTCCCCGGCCCGCGCCAGTGCGTGCGCGACGGTGCTGCGGCCGACGCCGCGGCGTCCCGAAACGGCCACCCCCAGCGGGGTGGCGACCCGGTTGGCGATCGCGGTGCAGCGCGGGTCGCAAACCTCGACCGCAAACCGCTCCAGCTCGTCGACGAAAATCGGATGCTCCCTATCCGCTCATGTTTCGCCTGCAGTTGCTGCTACCGCCCTATTGTTGCCGAGCAGCTGCCGATCGCGGCGTAGCACAACGTCGGTTTCGGTGGGTTCGGTCGAATGGTGACATTTGCGCCGCCGGGAAGCGAGTCACCTCATACCAGGCAAAGGCAACTGTTGGGTATCAATCTGCCCCGTGGGCGGCAACACGATGGGTTCATACGCAACGATGAACGGATGCGCGCGCAGCCTTGGGCGGACGCGGCTCCACAGCCGACGCCTTCTCCGACCCTGTCTGCGGACCGTAATGCCGGCGGCTTTCGCCGGACCACCAGTTTCCACTCGCGACGCTCTGCGTTGTCGGCCGGCCAGCAACGGACCTGGGAGCGGCTGTGGCCGGAGCTTGGCACCGTCGCGGTACCGGGATACGACGCACGAGGACCGGCGAACCGCTGGACACCCACGCCTGGTTTGGCCGCGACGCTCCGCTTGTTCTCGAAATCGGCTGTGGCACAGGCACTTCGACGCTGGCGATGGCGCAAAGCGAGCCGGACGTGGACGTGATCGCCGTCGAGGTCTATCGGCGTGGGCTGGCGCAGCTGCTCTGCGGCCATCGACCGCGAAAACGTCAGCAATATCCGGTTGATCCGCGGCGACGCCGTCGACGTGCTGGAACAGCTGCTCGCGCCCGGCTCGCTGAGCGGTGTCCGGGTGTTCTTCCCCGACCCGTGGCCCAAGGCCCGTCACCACAAACGCCGGCTGCTGCAGCCCGCCAACGGTGGCGCTGATCGCCGACCGGCTGCGGCCGGGCGGGGTGCTGCACGCCGCCACCGACCATGCCGGCTACGCCGAGCAGATCGCCGAGGTCGGCGACGCCGAACCCCGGCTGTCCAGGCTCGACGCCGGAGCGCAGACCCCGATCTCGTCGTCCGCCCGATCACCAAATACGAGGGCAAGGCGCACGACGCCGGCAGCGCCGTCACCGAATTGCTCTGGGAAAGACGCTGACCATGAGCCTGACCGAAGAAACGACCAGCGCCCCGGTGGTGCCGCCCGGCGACCAGCGAAGCCGACTCGGGCCCGACGCCGCGGCGCGTGCTGCTGGTCTGGGACGCGCCGAACCTCGACATGGGCCTGGGCTCCATCCTGGGCCGCCGGCCCACCGCCCCGGAACGCCCCCGCTTCGACGCGCTCGGCCGCTGGCTGCTGGCCCGCACCGCCGAAGTGTCGGCCAACCACGACGACCGTCTCGTCCGAACCCGAGGCCACGGTGTTCACCAACATCGCCCCCGGCAGCGCCGACGTGGTGCGGCCGTGGGTCGACGCGCTGCGCAACGTCGGATTCGCGGTTTTCGCCAAGCCCAAGATCGACGAGGACAGCGACGTCGACAGCGACATGCTCGAGCACATCGCGCAGCGCCGCAGCGAGGGCTTGGCGGCGCTGGTGGTGGCTTCGGCCGACGGCCAGGCCTTCCGGCTACCGCTGGAGGAGATCTCCCGCAACGGAGTGCCCGTCCAGGTGCTTGGATTTCGCGAACATGCGAGTTGGGCACTAGCGTCGGATACCTTGGAGTTTGTCGACCTGGAAGACATCGCGGGTGTGTTCCGGGAGCCGCTGCCGCGGATCGGCCTCGATTCGCTGCCTGACAAGGGTGCGTGGCTGCAACCGTTCCGGCCGCTGTCCTCGTTGCTGACCTCGCGTGTCTGACAACTGAAAACCAATGCGCGGGTCGTCGCAGATCCAGTAAGGAGCTTACGTGTTCGCCTGGTGGGGTCGAACTGTGTACCGCTTCCGATACATCGTGATCGGCGTCATGGTCGCGCTGTGCCTGCGTGGCGGCATCTTCGGGATGAGCCTGGGCAAACACGTCACCCAGAGCGGGTTCTACGACGACGGCAGCCAGTCGGTCAAGGCGTCGGTACTCGGCGACAACACCTACGGCCGCGACCGAACCAGCCACATCGTGGCGACCTTCACCGCCCGACCCAAGACGTCGACGACCCGGCCTGGCAGAAGAAAATCGTCGACGAGCTCGACAACTTCGACAAGGACCATCCCGACCAGGTGGTCGGCTGGGCCGGCTGGTCTGGCGCGCGCCGCCAGCCCCACCCCGACAGATCAAGAGCATGGCGACCGAGGACGAGCAAGCACACCTTCGTCAGCATCCCGCTCAAGGGCGATGACGACGACACGATCCTGAACAACTACAAGACCGTCGAGCCGGACCTGCAGAAGCTGAACGGCGGCAAGGTCCAACTCGCCGGCCTCGATCCGATCGCCAGCGCGCTGACCGGCACCATCGCCACCGACCAGAACGCATGGAAGTACTGGCGCTGCCGCTGGTGGCGGTGGTGCTGTTCCTGGTCTTCGGCGGTGTGATCGCCGCCGGCCTGCCGGTCGATCGTCGGCGGGCTGAGCATCGCCGGGCTCGCTGGGCATCCTGCGGCTCATCGCCAAGTTCGGGCCGGTCCACTTCTTCGCCCAGCCGGTGGTCTCCCTGATCGGCCTCGGTATCGCGATCGACTACGGGCTGTTCGTGGTCAGCCGGTTCCGCGAGGAGATCGCCGAAGGCTACGACACCGAGGCCGCGGTGCGCCGCACGGTGATGACGGCCGGACGCACGGTGGTGTTCTCGGCGGTGCTGATCGCCGCGTCGGCGCCAGCCTGCTGCTGCTGCCGCAGGGCTTCGTGAAGTCGCTGACCTACGCGATGATCGCCGCGGTGACGCTGGCCGCGATGCTGTCGATCACGCTCCTGCCGGCCTGCCTGGCGATCCTGGGCAGCAACGTCGACGCGCTCGGCGTGCGCACGCTGTTCCGGGTGCCCTTCCTGGCGAACTGGAAGGTGTCGCGCGTCTACCTGAACTGGCTGGCCGACCGGCTGCAGAAGACCAAAACCCGCGAAGAGGTCGAGGCCGGCTTCTGGGGCAAGCTGGTCAACGTCGTGATGAAGCGGCCGCTGGTCTTCGCCATCCCGATCGTCGTCGGCATGATCCTGCTGGTCATCCCGCTGCACAACCTGTCATTTGGCGGCGGCATCAGCGAGAAGTATCTGCCGCCGGACAACTCGGTGCGCCTGGCGCAGCAGAATTTCGACAAACTCTTCCCCGGCTACCGCACCGAACCAGCTGACGCTGGTGATCCAGAGCAACAACCACAGCAAGGTCACCGACCAGCAGGTCGCCGAAATCCGCAACGATGCCGCCTCGATCACCGGGTTCACCGACAAGACCTGGGAAGAGCGCCCCTGCCCGACGATCGCGGGCAACCCTGCGTCGCGGCCCCGAACGGGACCAGCCACCCCAAGAACGACTCGGTCCGGGTGATCCAGAACGGTCTGGCGCAACGCGAGCGACGCGGCGAAGAAGCTCGCCGAACTGCGGTCGATCGTCCCGCCGCAAGGGCTGACCGTGCTGGTCGGCGGCATCCCGGCGCTCGAGCAGGACAGCATCCACAGCCTGTTCGACAAAGCCCCGCTGATGGCTGGTGATGCTGCTCAGCACGACGATGCTGCTGATGTTCCTGGCGTTCGGGTCGGTGGTGCTGCCGATCAAGGCCGCGGTGATGAGCGCGCTGACACTGGGCTCCACGATGGGCATCCTGACCTGGATCTTCGTCGACGGACACTTCGCGAAGCTGGCTGAATTTCACCCCGACGCCGTTGATGATCGTCATCATCGCGCTGGTCATCGCGGTGGTTTCGGCCTGGCCACCGACTACGAGGTTTTCCTGGTGTCGCGCATGGTGGAGGCCAGAGCACGCGGCATGTCCACCGCCGAAGCCATCCGGATCGGAACGGCGACCACCGGTCGCCTCATCACCGCGGCCGCGTTGGTCCTCGCCGTGGTCGCCGGCTCGTTCGTGTTCTCCGACCTGGTGATGATGAAGTACCTGGCGTTCGGCCTGATGGCGGCGCTGCTGCTGGACGCCACCGTCGTCCGGATGTTCCTGGTGCCGTCGGTGATGAAGCTGCTCGGCGACGACTGCTGGTGGGCGCCGCGTTGGATGAAGCGCCTGCAGAACCGCTTGGGCCTCGGCGAGATCCACCTGCCCGACGAGCGCAAGCGTGCCGTCCCGCGGGCCCGGTCCGGCGGCCGGCCGCCGCCGCGCGCCCGCCGGTCGCACCGGCACCGCGTCCGCCGCACGACCCGACGCACCCCAGCCCTGAGGGTGGCCGCGGCCGGCCCGGCCACCGTCGACCCGCCACCGCGCCGCGGCCGGACTTCCGGCCGCCGGCTCCGGAGCACCATCGGCCGCCGGCACCACCCGGATGCCGGCACCAGGGCGGACTGAGCCCAAAGAGGCGCCGACGACCCGCTTCTCGGCCCAGCCGAACCCGTCGCCGGCCGCCGGCCCGGACGCCGCCGCACCGTCCGCTCCCCGCAACCGCCGCGCGGGGAGGACCGCGAGATCGAGTCCTGGCTCAGCGACCTGCGCGGCGGCAAGACCGGCGACCCGCGTGGCGCCGGCCCCGACGGCCCCGCAACCGTCCGCCGGACGAGACCCGGGCGCTGCAGATTCCGCGCGGAACAAGCCGTCGAGCCCGCCGCCCAACGAACCGCAGACGCCACCACCGCGATCCCGAGCCGCGCCGCGGGAGAACAAGGACCCCGACACGGCCACCGAGAAATTGAATGCCCGCGGCGAGAACGCCAGCCGCAACGCCGCCGCGGCGGCGGGCTCAGCGCGCAGGACCTGCTGCGCCGCGAGGGCCGCATCTAGCCGCGAATTCGCTTCGCGCTTAGCTTTTGGATCCCGCGTGGTCCGGATCGGCCTGCATCGACCGGGCCTCGTCGTCCTCGGTCTCCGTCGCCGCTTCCTCCGGGATCCTTGGCCAGCAACACCTGGAACGCGTTGTTGAAGAACGCGACCGTCGGCACCGCCAACAGCGCACCGACGATGCCGGCGAGCACGCCGCCGGTCGAGATCGCCACCACCACCGCCAGCGGATGAATCGACACCGCCCGGCCCATCACCAGCGGCTGCAGGATGTGGGCTTCGAGCTGGTTCACCGCGATGAGCAGGCCGAGGGTGATCAGCGCGTAGACGAAGCCCTTGGCGAGCAGCGCCACGATCACCGCCAGGAAGCCGCTGAGGACGGCACCGACCAGCGGGATGAACGCGCCGAGGAACACCAGTGAGGCCAGCGGCAGCGCCAGCGGCACGCTCATGATCGCCAACCCGGTGCCGATGCCCAGCGCGTCGACCAGCGCCACCAGGAAGGTGGCCCGCACGTAGCCGATCAGCGAGCGGAATCCGGCGCCACCCGCCGCGCGCACCCGCTCCCGGACGTCGGCCGGGACGATCTTGGTGACGTAGCTGCCAGATGTTGCGGCCGCCGTAGAGGAAGAAGATCAGCGTGAACAGCATCAGCAGTGCGGCGGTGACGATTTCGGTGATGGTGGCCGCGGTCGACAGCGCGCCGCTGGTCAACTTCTCCTGATTGTTCTGCAGCGCCTGGATCGCGGAGTCGCCGGCATTGTCGATCTGCTCGCGGCTCAGATGCAGCGGGCCCTCGATCAGCCACTTGCTGGCGTCGAGTCGATGCTGCGGGTCACCTGTTCGACCAGATCCGGTACGCCGACGATGAATTGGCTGACGACGAAGGTCATGATGCCGCCCAGTATCGCGAAGCCGGCCAGCAGACACCAGCGCGACGGCGCCGCCGCGGGGCGCCCCGCGGCGGTCGAGCCAGTCCACCACCGGAACCAGCAACGCGCTCAGCATCAGGGCGAGCAGCAGCGGGACGACGATGACTTCCAGCCGCTTGACGACCCACAGCAGCGCGACCACCGCGGCCAGGATCACCAGCAACCGCCAGGCCCAGGCTGCGGTCTTGCGGACGATGGGTTCTACCGATTCGGCGTAATCGGCACGCGGCCCTCGACGGCATAGTGCCGAGCCTAACCGGCGGCCTGCGCAGGTCACCTGCCGGTACGATCCGTCCGGACACCTGCGCCGCGCAGCGATCCCGGCGCGACCTGCGCGGTTACCCTGAATCGCGTGTCGCACGACGCACCGGCCAGCAACTCGACGGCCAGCTCCCGAGCATGACCCGCGGCAAGTACTGGTGGCTGCGGTGGGCCGCCCTGGCCGTCGTCGCGATCGTGCTGGCCGTCGAGGTGGCGCTGGTGTGGGACCAGCTGGCCAAGGCCGGAGAGCCTCTACTGCGGCGAAGTGGTGGTGGCTGCTGGCCTCCGCGCTGGCCGCCGTGCTGCTCGATGCACAGTTTCGCCGAGATCCAGCGCACCCTGCTGCGCTCGGCCGGGGTGCGGGTCAAGCAGCTGCGGTCCGAAGCCGCCTTCTACGCCGCCAACGCGCTGAGCACCACGCTGCCCGGCGGCCCGGTGCTGCCGCGACGTTTCTGCTTCGCCAGCAACGGACTTTGGGGCGCCTCGACGTTGGTGGCGTCCTGGCAGCTGGTGATGTCGGGGGTGCTGCAGGCGGTGGGGCTGGCGCTGCTCGGGCTGGGCGGCGCGTTCTTCCTCGGCGCCAAGAACAACCCGTTCTCGCTGCTGTTCACCTTGGGCGGCTTCGTCGCGCTGCTGCTGCTGGCCCAGGCGGTGGCGGCCCGACCGGAGCTGATCGAAGGGATCGGCTGCCGGGTGTTGGCGTGGTTCAACTCGTTACGCGGCAAGCCGGCCGACGTCGGGCTGGCCAAGTGGCGCGAGATGCTGTGCCAGCTGGAGTCGGTCAGCCTGAGCCGCCGCGACCTGGCGACGGCCTTCAGTTGGTCGGTGATCAACTGGTTCGCCGATGTCGCGTGCCTGGCGTTTCGCGGCGTACGCCGCGGGCGCGCATCCGTCGGTCGGCGGGCTGACGGTCGCCTGCGCCGCCGCCCGCGCGGTCGGGACGATCCCGCTGATGCCCGGCGGCCTGCTGGTGGTCGAGGCGGTGCTGGTGCCGGGCCTGGTGTCCAGCGGAATGTCGCTGCCGGACGCCATCTCGACGATGCTGATCTACCGGCTGATCAGCTGGCTATGCTCGCAGCGATCGGCTGGGTGGTGTTCTTCTTCATGTTCCGCACCGAGAACGAGCTCGACCCCGACGACACCGACACCGAGGCCGTGTCAACATGCGAGGTCATCGAGGCACCCGAGGACGCCCGGCAGGGCCCGTGCCGCCGGCCGAAGACGAACGAACTACTTGAACGGCGCCCGATTTGAAGGCGCTGATGCCCGGCATGGTTGCGGCCGCGCCGGGCGGGCCGCGCCGGAATCGCGTGCTGAGCCCCGGAGATCACGCCGTCGGCATACCACCACGGGCACAGTGCCGGGCGGCTGCCGCGTGGCGCCCTGCGGCGACTGCATGGACCGAGCACCTGCGGAAGGCTCAGCGTCATCTTGCATCGGCTGGACAATCCGGCGAGCGGCGACGCGATGGTCTGGATATCGCTGGCCGCCTTGGGGTTGGCGTCGAAGTAGGTCTCCAGCAAGCCGACGGATGTCGGACCCGGCGGCTGCAGCATGGCGGAGGTCATCGCCTGGTTGGTCTCTGGGTCCCGTCGAGGTAGTCACCCGCGGACCGCGCGACGTTGCTGATCGTCCTCGCCACCTCGCTGGCGGCGCACGGATCCGACGCTCCGACCGCCGAGGGCGCGGACAGCAACACCACCGCCGTGGCGCCACTCAGCCCGGTCGCTGTCAGCGCGGCCAGCAGTCGACGGCGCAGCGTCGCGGTTTTTCTAGTCAGGGACGTCATTAAACTCCTCGTGGCTCGCCGGGGACACGTTCCACCCGCACACAGCTGCCGGCGCAGGGCCGACACTCGCCGCCATCCTGCCACCGATCCTCGCCGTCGCCAACCCTGCGGGCAGTTCTCGTCACACCTGTGGAAAACCTGTATGGGAATCGACATCGTTACCGAGTCGTTGCAGTCAGCGACCCGTAAGCAACCTCGACACATAGCTGGCTGGGGTAGGCTCGCGGGCACGCGAACGAATGCGGGGGAGACCGAGATCCAGCACTTCATGATGCGCTTGAGCAGCAGCCTGCGCAGGTGTCGCTGGCTGGTCTTCACAGGCTGGTTGCTCGCGCTTACCCGCCATCTACCTGGTGCTGACCACCGTCGGGTCATCTCACCGGTGGCGGCTTCGAGGTGCCCGGGTCCCAGTCGCTGCGCGTCCATGACCAACTCGAGGCGCACTACCCCGATCAGGGCACCTCGCCGTTGGCGCTGGTCGCGGCCCCACGCGCGGACGCCAGCTACGAAGACATGAAGCCGCGGCCGGTTCCTGCAGCAGGTCGCCAAGCAGATGCCCGACGTGGTGTGGTGCCCAACCCGGCCCAGCCGTCGCCGCAGCCCGACCGGCCGTACGTGGTGTCGCTGCGACTGGACGGCACCACCAACAACAGCGCCAGCGACGCCGCCAAGAAGCTGCGGGTCAAGGTCGGCGTGCAGGGCGAACGCCCGGGCAGACGCAGACGGCCGGGTCCGGCTGTATGTGATCGGCCAGGGTGCGCTCAGCACGGCCGCGGCGGCCAAACCAAACACGACATCGCCAAAGCCGAGCAGTGGAACCTTCCGATCATCCTGATCGTGTTGCTGGCGGTGTTCGGCTCGCTGGCCGCCGCCGCGATCCCGCTGGCGCTGGGCATCTGTCACCGTCGTGATCACGATGGGCCTGGTCTACCTGCTGTCGGCCTACACGGTGATGTCGGTCTTCGTCACGTCGACGGTGTCGATGTTCGGCATCGCCCTGGCAGTCGACTATTCGCTGTTCATCCTGATGCGCTTCCGCGAGGAATTGCGCGCCGGACGCCAGCCTCAGGAGGCGATCGACGCGGCGATGGCGACGTCAGGCCTGGCCGTTGCGCTGTCCGGGATGACCGTCGTCGCATCGCTGACCGGCATCTACCTGATCGACACCCCGGCGCTGGCTCGATGGCGACCGGCGCGATTCTGGCGGTGGCCGTGGCGATGCTGACCTCGACGACCATGACTCCGGCGGTGCTCGCGACGTTCGGCCGGTCGGCCGCCAAGCGTTCGGCGGCGCTGCACTTGTCGCGGCGCCCGGAAACCACGCAGTCGCGGTTCTGGACGCATTGGATCGGCGGGGTGATGCGCCGGCCGTGGGGGTCCGCGCTGTCGCGGCGGTGGTGCTGATGGCGATGGCGGCGCCGGCCTTCTCGATGGTTTGGGCAACAGCCTGCTTCGCCAGTTCAACCCATCCCACGAAATCCGCGGCGGGGTCTCGGCGGCCGCGGAGGCGCTCGGGCCCGGCGCGCTCGGCCCGGTACAGGTGCTGGTGACCTTCCGGGACGGCGACGCGGCGTCGGCCAGCACGCCGAGGCGCTGGACGCGATCCGCGACCAGATGCCGAAGGCGCCCCACGTGATCTCGGTGGCGCCGCCGGTGTTCGGCGACGACAACCGCAGTGCACTGTTGTCGGCGGTGCTGTCGGTGGACCCCGAGGACCTGGGCGCCCGCCACACCGTCACCTGGATGCGCGACCATCTCCGCCGGCCGCCGGCCGCGGCGCAGGTGAGTGGTCGGCGGGCCCACCGCGCTGATCAAGGACTTCGACGACCGGGTTACCCGCACCCAGCGGCTGGTGTTCGTGTTCGTCGCGTGATCGCCTTCGTGATGCTGCTGATCTCGATCCGCTCGGTGTTCCTGGCTCTCAAGGGCGTGCTGATGACCGTGCTGTCGGTCGCCGCGGCCTACGGCAGCCTGGTGGTCGTCTTCCAGTGGGGCTGGCTGGACAGCTCTGGTTGCACCATCATCTCGATCGACAGCACCGTCCCGCCGCTGGTGCTGGCGATGACCTTCGGCTTGTCGATGGACTACGAGATCTTCCTGCTGACCCGCATCCGGGAGCGGTTCCTGCAGACCGGTAACACCCGCGACGCGGTGGCCTACGGCGTGAGTACCAGCGCGCGGACCATCACCAGCGCCGCGCTGATCATGATCGCGGTGTTCATCGGCTTCGCCTTCGCGGGTATGCCTCTGGTCGCGCAGATCGGCGTGGCATGCGCGGTGGCGATCGCAGTGGACGCCACCGTGGTCCGACTGGTCCTGGTGCCTGCCCTGATGGCGATGTTCGCCGAGTGGAACTGGTGGCTGCCCGCCTGGCTGGACCGCATCCTGCCATCGGTCGACTTCGAGAAGCCTTTGCCCCAGTCGACATCGGTGACGTGGTGATCATTCCCGACGAATCTCCGCTCCCCGGTCCCCGGCGCCGACTTGCGGATCGTGGTCAAGTCCGCAGCGAGGCTCAAGAACCTGGTACCCGATGCGATCACCGTCGCCGATCCGCTGGCGTTCAGCGGATGCGGGCGCGCCAGGGAGGGCCGCATGTCAAGGTCAAAGGCGGCAACTACGTCGCCAGTGCCGCGTCTTGCCAACTGGCGGTGATCGGCAGCCCACCGGAGCCGCGGCGGCAGCGGCAACGGCGGCCAACCGAGCGCGCGGAAGCCCGTCGGCACCGGTCGCAGTGCAACGGCACCGGCAGCACGGCACCCCGCGGGGCGCGGCCGTCCACCCGGTGACGCTGTGGCGGGGTCGGCTCTCGGTCGCCCTGGATGCGTTGCAGGCCGATGCCGACACGACCAGCCGGAATCGCGCCAGCCCGGTGGAGACCACCGACGTCCAGCTGCCCACCGGCGACCGGCTGCAGATCCCGACCGGCGCCGAGACACTACGGCTGAAGAGCTACCTGATCATGGGCCGCAACAGCAGCCGGACTACACGGATTCGCCGACTCGTCGACCCATGGATCCGAGAACGCCGCGGTGGTGCTGGCCGGGATGGACCGGTATTACTGTGGTCAGTCACCCCGGCGGCAGTGGGTCGCCAGCCAGTTGGTCCGTCGGCTGGCTGACCCGCATCCGTCGGATATTGATAAGGACGGGGGGCCGGAGTCCGATACGAAGGCGATTGGGCCGCCGTAGGGAGCGGTGCCTGGCGGTGGCGGTGGCGATGTTGGAGGAGGCGAGGTGACGTTGACCGCCGACGACGGCACGGGCAGGCGCCGCACCACTCGCGGCAGGCCCCCACGGTGATCGACCCGTCGAGTTCTGGCCGACATCAGCGATCCGTTCGGCGCTGGAAGGCGACGACATCGCCACCTGGCAGCGCATCGTGGTCGCGATCAAGCGCGACCCCTTCGGCCGCACCGCCCGTCAGGTCGAAGAGGTGCTGGAGAGCTCGCACCCCTACGGCGTCTCCAAGGCCCTTGCCGAGGTGCTGGACCGGACCCGCGCCCACCTGGAGGCCAACGAGCGCGCAGAGGTCGCCCGCCACGTCCGGTTGCTGCTCGAGCGTTCCGGCCTGAAGCTGCCCGAGTTCGCCTCCCGGATCGGCGTGCCCGGCGACGAGCTCGGCGACTACATCGAGCGGGCACCAGCCCGTCGGCGTCGCTGATGATCCGGATGCGCCGGCTGTCTGACCGCTTCGCCAAAGCCCGCTCGCACGAACCTCCGCCACAGCCGACCCAGCGCACTCCGCAGCGGCCGCCACGTGGCCATTGATGGTCAGCCGGCCTGACGCTGACACCCTGCGGCGGATCCTGGCCGAGACGAGGACCATAGCGGTAGTCGGCGCATCGGACAAACCGACCCGCCCCAGCAACGAGATCTACTCGTATCTGCTGGCGACCGGCCAGTATCAGGTCTTCCCGGTTAACCCGACCATCACCGAAATCGCTGGCGCACAGGTGTATTCACGGTTGTCCGACCTGCCGGTGGTACCCGACATGGTCGACGTCTTCCGCCGTTTCGACGATCTGCCCTCGGTGCTGGCCGAAACGCTCGCTCTCCCACGGCGGCCGAAAACCCTCTGGCTGCAAGAAGGTTTATGGCACGAGGACGTCGGCCGCGAGGCCGAGGCGGTCGGCCTGCAGGTGGTCATGGACCGTTGCCTGATGGTCGAGCATGCGCGCCTTGGCTAGCCGTTTCAGCGCTAGTCGTCTCAGCGGGGGTTGAGCGGCGATACGCCGACGACCAGCCAATGGCCGCTCTGCTTGGTCAGCGTTACCCGCAATGCCAGCACGGCGTTGTCGGGTGGCTGGCCCGGTTCGTTCTGCGTCGCCCGCATGACCACCGCCACGGCGGCTGCGGAGGGGCCGATCGCCTCGAGACCCGCCTCGATTGTCGCCGCGGTGGCCGTGACGTTTCGACGCGCCAAATCCGTTGTGGCCTTGCCGAATTGCTCTTTGAAAGTATTTCCCTGCTCGGGCACCATCATCGCCACAGCGCGGTCGATGGCGGCCATCGGCTCGGACGGCGAGAACGTCGCTGTCGCCTGGGCCATCTCGGTGGCGATGCGCACCACCTCGGCGGAGTCGACTTTCAGGTCGTGGTCCGGCGACGTCCAATGCCGGTATCCGGTCAGCACCGCCGCGACCAAAGCCGATGTGGTGAGCGCGACGACGGCCAGGCGCAGGCCGGGAGCGTCGTCGTCGGTACCCACCGTCACCGAATCACGGCGCAGCAGCCAGATGTTCACCGCCACGCCCTCGACGATCAGCAGCACCAGCACTGAACACAGCGACACCCACCACGCCGGCCACGCGAGCACATACCCGATCGCCAGCAGCGCCGCGATCGCGGCCAGCGGTGCAGCGACGTCGAAAGCCGCAACCCGCCAGGCGTTTCTCATCGGATCGACTCCAGCCGCGCGATCATCAGCTTGCCGTCTACGTCGGCGATTCCGAGCCGCAGATTCCAATGCACCGTCTGCGACTTTCCGCCGGCGTTCTCGCTGACCGAGGTCGCCACCACCATGACGGTGTCGGTGCGACCGGCGATGGACGCCGGCAGTTGGTCCGAGGGCGCGGGCCGGCCAGGCTGCGCGTCCAGGTCGTGGTGCACCGTCTCGAAGGCGACCGCCTCGACCTCGCCGCGACTGCGCGACTGCAGCCGCTCCACCACTTGCTGATACGGCTGGATCGACGAGTCGAAATCGGCGTTGAGTTCGCCGATGGTGCCGTCGCGCAGGCGCTGCAGGCTTTCCTTGATGTTTTCGGTGTTCATGTTGATCAGCACGCCGGTCCAGTCGGCCGCGGCCTGCATGGCCCGGGTCTGGTAACTGCGCTCGTTGACGTCGTTGCGGTGGTCGGTCCAGATCACTGCGCCCAGCGCGATCGCCGCCACGCACAACGCCCCCAAGACGGCCGAGGCGATGCCGTAGGGCGAGAAGGTCGGGCCGCCGGCGTCGTCGGGTGTCGACGTGTCGTCGGGCTCGTCGTCCGCCACGGCGGTCTGCTCCTCGTCGGGCATGGGCGTGAGGCTACCGCGTCACTTAAGGAACAATGACAAGCGTGACCGTAGAAACGATCCGCTCGGGCATCGACCTGAGCCATGTCGACGCTGGTGCCCGCCCCCAAGATGACCTGTTCGGACATGTCAATGGTCGCTGGCTGGCCGACTACGCCATTCCCGCCGACCGGGCCACCGACGGCGCGTTCCGCCTACTGGCCGACCGCGCCGAGGAGCAGGTGCGCGACATCATCACCGAGGCCGCCGCGACCAACGGCGCCGTCGGCACCGACCCGCAGCGCATCGGCGACCTCTACGCCAGCTTCATGGACACCGACACCATCGCGGCCCTCGGCGTCCGCCCGCTGCTCGACGAGCTCGCCGGCGTCGACGCCGCGCTGACGCCGACCGAGCTGGCTGCCGAACTCGGCGAGCTGCAGCGCACCGGCATTGGCGGCGGCACCGGTCTGTACGTCGACACCGACGCGAAGAATTCCACCCGCTACCTGCTGCATCTGAGCCAGTCGGGCCTCGGGCTGCCCGATGAGTCGTACTACCGCGACCCGCAGCACGCGGCGATCCTCGCCGAATACCCGAAGCACATCGCGCGGATGTTCGCGCTGGTCTACGGCGAGGACGAGGGCGACTGGGACGCGACCGCCGCACACATCGTCGCGCTGGAGACCAAAATCGCGGCGGCACATTGGGACGTGGTCAAACGCCGCGACGCCGACCTGACCTACAACCTGCGCACCTTTGCCGAATTATGCTTGGAGGCAACAGGTTTCGACTGGCCAGTCTGGCTGCATGCGTTGGGCGTCACGGGTGAACAGGCTGCCGAGGTCGTCGTCCGCCAACCCGACGCACTGATCACATTCGCCGCGCTGTGGGGCAGCGAGGACGTCGAGGACTGGCGGCGCTGGCTGCGCTGGCGCGTGATCAGTGGGCGGGCGTCGTTGCTGAGCGACGACATCGTCGACGAGAACTTCGCGTTTTACGGCCGCACGCTGTCGGGCACCGAGCAGTTGCGCGACCGGTGGAAACGCGGCGTCGGCCTGGTCGAGAGCCTGATGGGCGACGCCGTGGGCCGGCTCTACGTCGAGCGGCACTTCCCGCCGGACGCCAAGGCCCGAATGGACGAGTTGGTGGCCAATCTGCGGGAGGCCTACCGGGTCAGCATCACCGACCTGGAGTGGATGACGCCGGAGACCAGGCAGCGGGCGCTGGAGAAGCTGGATAAGTTCACGCCGAAGATCGGCTACCCCGCGAAGTGGCGCGACTATTCGTCGCTGGTCATCGCCCGTGGCGACCTGTACGGCAACTACCAGCGCGGCTATGCACTGGAGTACGACCGCGACCTGGCCAAGCTCGGCGGGCCCGTCGACCGCGACGAATGGTTCATGACGCCGCAGACCGTCAACGCCTACTACAACCCCGGGATGAACGAGATCGTCTTTCCGGCCGCGATTCTGCAGCCTCCGTTCTTCGACGCCGAAGCCGACGACGCCGCGAACTACGGCGGTATCGGCGCGGTGATCGGCCACGAGATCGGCCACGGCTTCGACGACCAGGGCGCCAAGTATGACGGCGACGGCAACCTGGTCGACTGGTGGACCGACAACGACCGCGCCGAGTTCGGTTCGCGCACAAAGGCTCTCATCGAGCAGTACGAGTTGTTCACTCCCCGTAGCCTCGGCGCCGCCCATCACGTCAACGGCGCGTTCACCGTCGGGGAGAACATCGGCGATCTCGGTGGGCTGTCCATCGCGTTGCTGGCCTATCAGCTGTCCCTGAAGGGCGTGGACGCGCCCATCATCGACGACCTGACCGGGGTGCAGCGGGTGTTCTTCGGCTGGGCTCAGGTGTGGCGCACCAAATCCCGCGATGCCGAGGCGATTCGGCGACTCGCCATCGACCCGCACTCACCGCCGGAGTTCCGCTGCAACGGCGTCGTCCGCAATATCGATGACTTCTACGACGCCTTCGAGGTCACCGAGGCCGACCGGCTCTACCTGGATCCCCAACGGCGAGTCAGGATCTGGAACTAGCGGCGTCAGCTGCCGGCTGTCCCGGCCGTCCCGCTCTGACCAGTGCCGCCGGCGGGCGTACCGCTACCACCGGCGCCGCCATCACCGGCTGCTCCGCCGTCACCACCAGCGCCCGCCGAGCCCGCCGTAGACAGGCCGGCGTTCGTGCCGCCAGCGCCACCGCTGCCGCCGTTACCGCCGCTACCGGCCGCACCGCCGTTGCCGCCGAGGCCGCCCGGTGTCGTGGCCGCCGAGCCGTCACCACCAACGCCGCCGTTTACGCCGTCGCCGCCGGACCCGCCGGCCCCGCCGTCACCGTTGGCACCTGCCGCGCCGTACCAGTAAGCGCCGTGGCCGCCCGACCCGCCGGTACCTCCGTCACCACCGAGGCCACCGTTACCACCACTGCCACCTTCGCCGCCGGAGCCGCCGGGCGTGGTGACGGCCAGGCCGGTACCACCGAGGCCACCGTCACCACCCTCGCCGCCGACGCCGCCTTGTCCGCCGTCACCGCCGAGGCCGATCAGGAGACCGCCTTGTCCGCCTTCGCCGCCCGCACCGCCGGTGTAAGCCTGGCACCGTCAGTACCTGAGAAGCCGGTTTTACCAGCCTCGCCAGCGGCACCCGCACCGCCCGTTCCGCCTTCGCCGCCGTCGCCGCCGTTGCCGAACCATGATGGGGCTGCGCCGCCGGCGCCGCCTTGGCCGCCTAGTTCGCCGATGGTGCCTGCGCCGCCTTCGCCGCCATCGCCGCCGTTGCCGAATTCGAGTCCGCCGGCGCCACCCGCGCCGCCGGTACCGCCGTCGATGCCGGACCCGCCGTCACCGCCGTTGCCGAACAGGCCGGCGATGCCGCCGTCCACGCCGTTGTCACCGGGGTCCAAGGTGGTCCCGGCGTCGGCGCCGTTCGCGCCGTCGCCGAGCCAGTACCCGCCGTCTTGGAGGTTGCCGAAGTAGCTGGGATCCAGCGAACCGAACACCGAGGTGTTGGTGGTGTCGCCGGTGATGCCGTTGCCGATTAGGTCACGGCCGAACAACTCGACCCAGGGCTGGTTGATCTCCTGCAGCACCGTCGCGTTGGCGGGATTGTCGATGTAAGCCTCCACCTGCGCAAGTATCGGCAGGTAGAAGTCGGTCTGGAAGTCCTGGGCGACCTGTACACCGGTGAGAGCCGCCGGTTCGGCGGCTGCGCCGACAGCGCCGGAGAAGTCGATGAGATCCAGAAAATCGAAATCGGCTTTGGCCTCGGGCGCGGCAGCCAGTGGGCTCATCCCGAACGCCAGCACCGCTCCGGCCGTTACGCCGAAACCGATTGCACGGCCCCGACGGCGCGCCGAAGCGTTGCTCGCTCGACGAGTTTTCTTGCTACTGCCATGACGACGCGCCATATCCCGAAGCCTCCCGACTAGGCCTGACAAAAGCTTAACTAGCTCTCAGCGAAAGTTAAGATAGCGCCAAGGCCAGAAGCGAGTCAATAAGCAATTCTTATTTGAAACCTGTCAAATAAGAATTGCTCCCACATACCCGCGAGCTGAATTGATCAAGCAGCTCAACCATTGGTCATTCCGCCATCAAGCTAACGATCTAGAATCGTTCAGCGAATGATTTATCCAATTTTTCGGACCTGCATTCTCATTTGTCGGACGCTGGCGTGGCAGTGCCTGCAGCGGACGCAGAGCCTCCGTGATTTCAGCGGGCCCAGGCGTGGGTCCGCCTCGAGCGGGATTGATCCACAGCGCGTCAGATATTTGCCAGACGATGGACGCCGGTTCGAGAAGGATGGGTACGAGCGTACAATTTTGCTTTGAACTGCATATATTAGCGTTGATAAGTGACCACCGATAAGTTACCAATGTTTGCCCATGGACGACGCTCCCCGATCGCATGTATGGCCCGGCACTGTACCGAGGCGCTCGCATGTCGAACGCCCAACTGTGTGCCGGCCCCTCGACCCCGGTTCTGCGCGTTGTCGGCAGAAGCCAACTTTGGGTGCTGAAACAGCAAACATCCAGGTAACCTATCGCTAATCGTTAAGTTTCTTAATAAATTACACTGTTCCCATATAGAGGAAACATTCTTGTTGCACAGCTTTAAAATAAATAATGCTTATTGACTCGCTTCTGGCCTTGGCGCTATCTTAACTTTCGCTGAGAGCTAGTTAAGCTTTTGTCAGGCCTAGTCGGGAGGCTTCGGGATATGGCGCGTCGTCATGGCAGTAGCAAGAAAAATCGTCGAGCGAGCAAGGCTTCGGCGCGCCGTCGGGGCCGCGGGGCCGGACTAGGCGCCGCCGCGGGAGCGGTCCTGGCGTTCGGGATGAGCCCGCTGGCTGCTGCGCCCGAGGCCAAAGCCGATTTCGATTTCCTGGATCTCATCGACTTCTCCGGCGCGACCGCTGGGGCTGCCGACGCAGCCGCCGATCCGGCGTCATCCTTCGGAACGACGGTCGCCGATGCCTTCCAGACCGACTTCTACCTGCCGCTGGAGGCGCAAGTCCAGTCTTTCATCGACAACCCCGCCTACGCGACGTTCCTGTCCGAGGTCAACAAGCCATGGGTCGAGTATTTCGGGCGTGACCTGATCGGCAATGGCATCACCGGCGATACCACCAACACCTCGGTGTTCGGTTCGCTGGACCCCAGCTACTTCGGCAACCTCCAAGACGGCGGGTTCTGGCTGGGCGACGGCGCGAACGGCGCCGACGCCGGGACCGCCTTGGACCCCGGTGACAACGGACTCGACGGCGGCATCGCCGGCCTGTTCGGCAACGGCGGCGACGGCGGGTCCGGCATCGACGGCGGCACCGGCGGCGCGGGCGGGGCCGGCGGACTCTATGAGGGCAACGGCGGCGAAGGTGGCGCAGGTGGCGCAGGCACCCTTGCTGTCAGCGGTGGCGAAGGCGGCGCCGGCGGCGCGGCCCCATCATTGTTGGGCAATGGCGGTGACGGCGGCGAAGGCGGCGCGGGCATTGCCGGCTCAAACGGCGCCAACGCCGCTGCCGGCTACTCGGGCGTCGACGGCGGCGACGGCGGCTGGGCCGGAGCCGGCGGTGACGGTGGCAAAGGCGGCCTCCTGATCGGCCTCGGCGGCGACGGCGGACAAGGTGGCGCCGGCGGCGACGGCGGAACCGGCGGTGACGGCGGCATCGGTGTGACAGGTACGGCCGCCACAACCGCGGGCGCGAACGGCGATGCCGGCGGCGCGGGCGGCAATGGCGGCAGCGGCGGCATCGGCGGTAACGGCGGTGACGGCGGATCCGGCGGGGCCGGTTCATCGATCTTTGGCGCCGCGGGTGACAACGGCGCCGGCGGCGAGGCCGGTGCGGGCGGGGCCGCGGGGAACGCCGCTGATGGTGGCGCCGGGGGTGACGGATTGGCGGCCACGACGGCCGGCGACCCCGGTGGCAACGGCGGGGCCGGCGGCAACGGCGGTGACGGCGGCATCGGCGGGGACGGCGGGTCCGGTGGAGCCGGCGGCACGAACGGCGGTCTGTCCGCAACGGCGCAGCGGGCGCCAACGGTGCGGGCGGCGCCGGCGGTGACGCCGCAAACGCCGGCATCGGCGGTAACGGTGAAGCGGGCGCTGGCGGCGCGACCGCCGCGGGCCTCGGCGACAACGGCGGAAACGCCGGCGCCGGTGGAGTCGGTGGAGCCGGCGGTAATGGTGGCTTCGGCGGATCCGGCGGTGACGGCGGCACGAACGGCGGCCTGTCCGCGGCAGGCGCAGCGGGCACCAACGGCACGGGCGGCGACGGCGCCGACGGCGGCAGCGGCGCGGACGGCGGGGATGGCACCGCCGCCCCGGAGGGCTGAGCGCCACGACCGCCGGCGACAGCGGCGACACCGGCGGGACCGGCGGGGCCGGCGGCGATGGCGGGGACGGCGGGGCCGGCGGCAACGGCGGGCTCGGTGGCGATAACGCCGGGTCCACGCTTGGCGCGACCGGCACCAACGGTGACGGCGGTACCGCCGGTAACGGCGGGACCGGTGCGGAAGGTGGTACTGGCGGCGCCGGCGCGAACGGCGCGAACGCGCCAGCCGGCGTGACCGGCGGCAACGGCGGCAACGGCGGGAACGGCGGCACCGGCGGCGACGGCGGGGCCGGCGGCCACGGCGGAGCAGGCGGCGACACCGCTGGCGTCACGGCAGGCTCGACCGGTGCCAACGGTGACGGCGGCGATGGCGGCAAGGGCGGTTTCGAGGGAACTCCGGGGAATGGCGGGACCGGCGTAAACGGCGACGCGACCAACCCGGACGGCGGAAACGGCGGCAACGGCGGTGACCCGGGTCAGGCCGGCGGCGGCGGGACCGGCGGCGCATCGGGCGGCACCGGAGCCTCGGCCGGCGGTAATGGCGTCGGCGGCAACTACTACGTCAGCGGGGTGGGCAACGGCGGCGACGGCGGTGCCGGTTACGACCCGTCCACCGACCCGAACGCTGTCGCAGGCGCAAGCGGCGGAAACGGCGGCGACGGCGGAAACGGCGGCACTGTCGGCAGCGGCGGCGACGGTGGCGCCGGCGGCAGCGGCGCGGCAGGTGCCGATGGCCAAGACTCGGGTACAACCGCGCCAACCGGCACCCCCAACCCCGGCGCAGAGGGACCCCCCGGCGGAGTGGGCGGCGCCGGCGGCAACGGCATCAATGCCACCGGGGACACCGGGGAGAACGGTGGTGCAGGTGGTGTAGGCGGTCTAGGCCATGACAACGGCGCGGTCGGCGGCCAAGGCGGCAACGGCGGCAACGGCGCGGTCGGCGCCAGCGGCACCGGCGGCGGCAACGGCGGCGACGGCGGCGCGGGTGGCTCCGGCGGGTCGGCAGCTGGTAACGGTGGCACCGGTGGTGCGGCCGGCAACGGCGGGGCCGGCGGTACCGGCGCGACGGGCGGCAGCGGCGGCGACGGCGGGCAAGGTGGCCAAGGCGGTACCGACCTTAAGCAAATAGGCGGCGACGGAGGAAACGGCGGCAACGCCGCTGACGGCGGCAGCGGTGGTAACGGCGGCAACGCCGGCGCCGCCGGGTCCGGCGGCTCGGCACCGGCGGGCTCACCCGGCGGCTCGGGAGCAACCGGTAGCGGTGGCGCTGGCGGCACCGGTGGTGCAGCCGGCACGCCAGGGAGCGCCGGCCCGGGTGGCATCGGCGCCATTAACGGCAGCCCCGGCACCGGCGGCGCTACTGCGAGCGCTGGAAGCAACGGGTCAAACGGGACCTGACCGGCAGCAAGCGAGGGACGCGCTCCTCATCCGGCGAGATAAGCCGGATGAGGAGCGCGTTTTCCGTTCCCGATTGCGACGCCCGTGCCGCCCGCGGCAAAGCGTTGCGGGACCACCTCAATTCCTAGATATGACCGGTAAAAGTGTTGTGCCAGAACACTATTCGTGCTAACCTCCCTGCCATGTCTGATGTTGCCGCGCCCGAATCCGACGAGGCCGTTGAGCTACCCGATTCCCCGTCGACCACCAGCACGCAGGGATTGCCGAACTGGTTGACCTACGCGGCCTTGGCGATTGCCGTTGCCGCCGTCATCTTTAGCGTCGTCGGGTGGTTTCTCCCAGCATCCAATTCCGCCACCTTCTCCGCCGAGCAAGCCGCGGATGCGAAGAAGCAGATCTGCCAGGTGTCGACAAGCGTGCGTCAAGCGGTCGTCACCAACACCCACCGGGCCAACCCGGTCCACGGCGATCCTGGTAGCGCACTTGCGGTCAAGGCCAACGCCCGGCTCGCGCTTTACGGGGGCGGCGCCTACCTACAGGACCGCCTGGCCAAACAACCCGCCACGCCGGCTGATCTGGCGAAAGCTGTTGACTCCCTGGCTAGCACGCTCCAGGCGCTGGGCATCGGCTACCTTGCGGACGCAACCGACAGCGCGCAGCAGCCGTTGCGAAAAGATCTCAATTCCGGGCTTGATCAAGTAAACAAGCTGTGCCAGTGAGTTATTCGTACCGGTAACGCCGACACCGCGGTCCCGGCAAGGGAAAACCGCTAGGCGGACGAGCAACTCGGCAAGGGCTGACTACCCGACTTCTCAGCGTGCCGTTTCGGCACGCATCGTCATCGGGCGGGGCTGCTAGAGCTGCCAATCGTTGGAGCCGTCGTTCTTGCTGTAGGTCCCGACGGAGTTCTTGACCACGATGGGGTCACCGGCGCCGAAGTTGGCGAAGAACCACTTGGCGTTGGTCGGGCTGATGTTGATGCAGCCGTGGCTGACGTCGCGCTTGCCTTGGTCGGCCACCGACCACGGCGCGCTGTGCACGTAGTCGCCGCTGTTGTCGAACTGCACGGCGTCCTCGACGTTGACCTTGTAGCCGTACGCCGAGTTGACCGGCACGCCGTACGTGGACGAATCCATCACGACCTTGGCCTTCTTGTCGAGCACGTAGTAGGTGCCGTTGGGCGTCTGGTGACCACCCGCGGCCATGCCCATCGACATCGGGAAGGTCTGCTCCACTGCACCGTTACGCGTGATGACCAGCTGGTGGGTTGCGTCGTCCGCGGTGGCCAGCAACGCGTCGCCGGTGACGAAGTTCTCCTGGGTACCGGCCGCATCGATGTGCACCGCGGTGTGCGCGGGCCAGAAGCTGAGCGGACGCCAACGCACCTGGCTCGGCGTCAGCCAGTAGAACTTGCCCGACACCGGCGGGGTCGACGACACGTGAATCGCCTGCTCGGCCATGTGCTGGTCGGCGATCGGGCGGGCGAAGTTGATGATGATCGGCTCGGCCACACCGACGGTGGAGCCGCCGACCGGGTTGAAGGTCGGCGGTACAAACGGCGGCTGGCCGGTGAACGGCTCGGGGTTCTGTCCGACGACCGGCCCGGTTGGCGCGGCGGCGGTTACTGCCGGCGGCACAGCGAGCGGGTCACCCGGCTGCGGAGCAACCGGCACGCCGGGTGCAGGCACGACCGGCGGCTGGCCGGCCAGCGGATCGGCCGGGGGCGGAGCCTGCTCACCCGGCGGTGGAGCCGGGGCGTCCACTCCGGGCCCGGGCGGCGGCGGCTCTGGGTCGGCAACAGCCATACCGCTGCCCAGCATCAGCGCAGCGGTCACCCCCACCGCGCTGAACGCAGCGGCTAGAGGACCCGTGGTCCATCGCGACATTTGATTCCCTTCAAGTCACGGTCTCAACCCAGTATGCAGTAGCGGCGGGCCCGGCCATTAATCCAACGATCGCCACAGAACGCCGAAACTGGCCTCGTCCAGTCCGCTGAACTGCGGCTTTAGCCGCTACCGCGGGTCGCTGACGGGGGCGTCGAAGAGCCGTCGGTCGAAGGTCATCCCGGCGGCACCGGCGCCGATCAGCGTCGCCGACGCGGCGAACATCGCCAGCACGCCGTGCTCGTAGAACAGGCCGCCCGCGAACGAGCCGGCCATGATGCCAACCTGGAAAGCCGCCATGTACAGCCCGGACGCGCCGTCGGGATCGTCGGCGCCGGCGCGCATCGCCGCAGCTTGCAGCATGGGCGACACCGCGTTCGCGAAACCGCCCCACAACGCGATGGCAACGACGCCGACCAGGGCGGTGGCAACCGCCGGCAAGCGGTGGAACGTCAGCGTGGTCAACACCAGCAGCGTCACATACAAGCCGACCATGCAACTGATCGCCGCGCCTCGTGGGTGATGATCCAGCGGCCGGGCCACCAGCGGCATCGCCAGTAGTCCGGCAATTCCGTAGATCGACAGCAACCAGGCGATATCGGGTCCCCGAATGCCCACGACGTCGCGGATGATCACCGCGATGAACGTGAAAGAGATGTAGTGCCCCGTGACCGCGACCATGGTGAGCAGGCTCACGAAGATCAGCCTGCGATTGCGGTAATGCCCGGCGGCCCGGCCGACGTGGGCGCGCTGCTCGTCGCTCAGCGACAGCGGCGGCAGAACCGCGACGGCTGCGACGGTGACGACTGCGGCGATGGCGGCCACTGACCCGACGGCGATCCGCCAACCCCATGCCAGGCTCATTGCCGCCGTCGCCGGGCTGCCGACCACCACGGCCAGGCTGATACCGACGTAGATCATCGTCGTCGCACGTCCAGAGTGACTGGCCGGAACCAACCGGGTGGCGACCGGCGCGATCACCGACAGGATCAGCCCGTGGGTGACCGCCGAGAGCGCCCGGCCGCCGGCCAGCACCACGAAGTTGGGCGCCAGCGCCGAGATGATTTGGGAGGCGGTCAAGCAGGACAGTGACAGCAGCAGCGCGCGACGGCGCGGCCAGTGCGCGGTCCACCGGACCAGCGGAACGGTCGTGACCGCGGCGACCAGGGCATACCAGGCCAGCAACGTACCGACCATCGGGACGCTGACGTGCAGGTCCCGGGCGATCGCGGGCAGCGCGCCGATCGGCAGCAGTTCGGCGGTGACATAGGTGAAGGCCGCAGCGGCCAGGACTGCCAGCTGAAGGGCGATTCGGAAAGTCCAGGGCCCGCTGGTAGCGGTTCGCCCCTCGGCGGCACGGGCAGGCACCACGGCCACTACTCAACCACGCGTGGCAAGGATCCGTTGACGATCAGGAACGGACGAGTCGCGCGATGGCCGCAGACGCTTCGGCGAGCTTCTGGTCGGCCTCCGAGCCGCCCTGGGCCACCGCGTGGGTGAGGCAATGCCCGAGGTGTTCGTCGAGCAGGTTCAGCGCCACCGACTGCAGTGCGCTGCTGGCGGCGCTGATCTGGGTGAGGACGTCGATGCAGTACTTGTCGTCTTCGATCATCTTCGCGATGCCGCGCACCTGGCCCTCGATACGCCGTAATCGTTTGGCGTAGTTGTCTTTCTGCGATGTGTATCCGTGTGTGGGTGCCATCTGCCCCTCCAACATCGTGGTCGTGAAGATCGTGCTCGGGCCATCGCGGCGGCGCCGGTGTTGTCACCATTGTCAACGATCGGCCCGCGTTCGCGCCACGCCACCCTGGTAAGGCCGCGTTTCGCCGGCTCGTCGCGCATACCCCTTGGGGGTATTTTAATGATTTTGGCCGACCTGTCGAAACACGCATACTTGACCCATGGCCGACACGCACTCCTCTGGAACCATCGACATCAAGCCCCGCAGTCGCGAGGTCACCGACGGCCTGGAGAAGGCCGCATCACGCGGGATGCTGCGTGCGGTCGGGATGGACGACGAAGACTTCGCGAAGCCGCAGATCGGGGTGGCGTCGTCATGGAACGAGATCACCCCCTGCAACCTGTCGCTGGACCGGCTGGCCAAATCGGTCAAGGAAGGCGTGTTCGCCGCCGGCGGCTACCCGCTGGAGTTCGGCACGATCTCGGTGTCCGACGGCATCTCGATGGGCCACGAGGGCATGCACTTCTCGCTGGTCTCGCGCGAGGTGATCGCCGACAGCGTCGAGATCGTCATGCAGGCCGAGCGGCTGGACGGGTCGGTGTTGCTGGCCGGCTGCGACAAGTCGCTGCCCGGCATGCTGATGGCCGCGGCCCGCTTGGACCTGGCCTCGGTGTTCCTCTACGCGGGCTCGATCCTGCCCGGCCGCGCCAAGCTCTCCGACGGCACCGAGAGCGACGTCACGATCATCGACGCGTTCGAAGCGGTCGGGGCCTGTGCCCGCGGGCTGATGTCCCGCGAAGACGTCGACACGATCGAGCGGGCCATCTGTCCCGGCGAAGGTGCGTGCGGCGGCATGTTCACCGCCAACACCATGGCCAGCGCGGCCGAGGCGCTGGGTATGTCGCTGCCCGGCAGCGCCGCTCCGCCGGCCACCGACCGCCGCCGCGACGGCTACGCCCGGCGCAGTGGTGAAGCGGTCGTCGGGCTGCTGCGCCGCGGCATCACCGCCCGCGACATCCTGACCAAGGAGGCGTTCGAGAACGCCATCGCGGTGGTGATGGCGTTCGGCGGTTCGACCAACGCGGTGCTGCACCTGCTGGCCATCGCGCACGAGGCCGACGTCAAGCTGGCGCTCGCCGACTTCAGCCGGATCGGCGCGAAGGTGCCGCACCTGGCCGACGTCAAGCCGTTCGGCAAGCACGTGATGTTCGACGTCGACCGCATCGGCGGTGTGCCGGTGGTGATGAAGGCCCTGCTGGATGCCGGCCTGTTGCACGGCGATTGCCTGACCGTGACCGGCAAGACCATGGCCGAGAACCTCGCGCACATCGCCCCGCCGGACCCCGACGGCAAGGTGCTGCGGGCGCTGGACAACCCGATCCACCCCACCGGCGGCATCACCATCCTGCACGGTTCGCTGGCCCCCGAAGGCGCGGTGGTCAAGTCGGCCGGCTTCGACTCCGACGTGTTCGAGGGCACCGCAAGGGTTTTCGAGCGCGAGCGGGCGGCGCTGGACGCCTTGGAGGACGGCACCATCACCCACGGTGACGTCGTGGTCATCCGCTACGAAGGCCCCAAGGGCGGTCCCGGGATGCGCGAGATGCTGGCGATCACCGGTGCGATCAAGGGCGCCGGCCTGGGCAAGGACGTGCTGCTGATGACCGACGGCCGGTTCTCCGGCGGCACCACCGGGCTGTGCGTCGGGCACGTCGCGCCCGAGGCGGTCGACGGCGGGCCGATCGCCTTCCTGCGCGACGGTGACCGGATCCGGCTCGACGTCGCCAACGGCACCCTGGACGTGCTGGTCGATGCCGACGAATTCGATTCCCGCCGCGAGGGTTTCACCCCGCTGCCGCCGCGTTACACCACCGGCGTGCTGGCCAAGTACGTCAAGCTGGTCGGCTCGGCGGCCAACGGAGCGATCTGCAGCTAGTCGGCTATTTCACCAGCGCGAACGCCAGGCCGTCCCAGTGCTTGGCGCCCACCGTCTGCAGCACCGCGGTGTCGAGCCGGGGATGCGCACCCATCAACTCGAGGACTTTTCTCGTTCCGAGCAGCACGGCGTCCTGGCCGGGCGACAGGATCTCGCCCTCGCGAATCACGTTGTCCACCACGATCACTGAGCCGGGGTGGGTGAGCTTGACGGCCCACTCCAGGTAGCCGGGGTTGTTTTCCTTGTCGGCGTCGATGAACACCAGGTCGAACGGACCGCCGGTCACGCTCGGCAAGGTGTCCAGCGCGGCGCCGACCAGCACCTCCACCCGATCGCCGACACCGGCGCGGTCGATGTTGGCCCGGGCCACCTCGGCATGCTTGGGCTCGTATTCCAGCGTGGTGACCCGACCGTCCGGGCCGGCACCGCGGGCCAGCCAGATCGTGCTGAAGCCGCCCAGTGTCCCGATCTCCAAGATGCGACGGGCCCCGATCGCGGTGGCGAGCAGGCTCAGGAACTTGCCCTGTTGCGCCGACACGGCGATCTTCGGCAACCCGGCGGCATCGCTGTCCTCGAGGGCGGCGGACAACACCGGATCGTCGTCCAGCACGGTGGTGTCCAGAAATTCGTCGACGTCGGCGGGGGTTGGCTTTTGGGTCATGAGCCAACGCTAGCCCGGCGGCGAGGCGGCCCGCCACCGGTTTAACCGTCCTTGCCATATACCCCCCTGGGGTATAGGCTGGCTCGGGTCAGGTCCCAATCCCAGAAGAGGTGAAGAAGATGTCCAACGAAGCAGGCACCCTATTGAGCTGTGGTCACGACGGCTGCGGCTGTCGCGTTCGCATCGAGGTCGCATGTCACTGCAGCGGCGATCAGGCATACATCTGCAAGTGCGGCGACGAGATGGTCGAGGTCGCCAGCTAGCGCACGCCCTCTTTCGCGTACACCACCCGCAGGACGTGCCCGGCTTCGGGCCCCATGACCAGTTCGGCCAAGGTGCACAGCGTCGTGACGTACTGCGGTCCGTGCGGCGGCTGCACGTCGCAGAGGTGGTGCGCGATTTCGTGCAGCACGACCAATTCACGCATCGCCCAGTCGGCGTCCGCAGGTCGGGTACCGCGATAATGCCTGTGCCGTCACGGTTTTCGTAGTGGGCCGCGGTCGAGGCCCGCCGGGCCCGCACTCGCAGCGGCGCCACCTTTGGCCACTCGCGTCGGACCGCAGGCAGGGCCAGCACGTCGTCGACGTAGCGCTGCACCGCAGCCAGCGACCCGAACCGCGCCTCGGGCGGCAGGGTCAACTGCGTGCCGAAGAATTCCACACTGGTCGAGCCGTGTTCGGCGGCGCGGTCGAACAGCGTCCGCACGAATTCCTCTGCGGCGTAGACCTTCGAGCGCTGCGAGTCCCGCGCGGACGAATCGTCGGCGTTCACCGCTCCAGCGCGCTCCGCGCCCCGGAGAACTCCGGGCCGCTGCCCAGCCTTGCCCGCTTACCGGCCCGGTCCCCCGCCCGCCGCGCCGCCGACGAATACCCCGCGGTGGCCCGGCTGGCCTGCCAGGTACCCCGCGCCTTCGACGCCGTTCGGTAGTAGTCGCGAAGCTCGATCTCCTTGTTCCGCAAGGCGATTGCCGTGCCGGGCGGACGGCGACGGTCTTTCTTCGCTTCTCGCTGGGTCTGCTCGCGGGCCTCGGACAACCGCTGGCCCACCCGCGCTCCGAACGCCAGCTGAAAATTCAGCCGGGCGGTGATCGTCGGGGTCGGCCGGTGTGCGCCGGAGGTGATGTAGGAGTCTGACGCGCGGACCATCTGGACGACCAAGCTGGCGTACAGCGCGTGGGTGGTGTCGATGTCCTCGGCGAACCCGTAGGCGTAGACGAACGTCGAGTTGGACGCGACGTCGCAGCGCATGTCGTTGGCGGCTGCGATCACCACGAACAGCTGCACGTAGGTCCGCAATCCCTTGGTGCCGGCGGCGCCGATGGTGATCGTGCGCTGCACCGGCGCCTGAGCGGGTGTGCGCTTGTCGGCATGCGAGCGCGCGACCGCCAGGTCGATGGACGTCGCGGTGGCCAGCCGTTGAGCGGCGGCCATGAACGCCTCGGCCTCGTGGGCGTTGTCGGTGCCCTCGGCCTGACGCAACAGGGCTGCGATACGCGCCAGCATCTTGTCGTCGCTCATGCCACCAAAATAGGCGAACCGTAAAACTTCTCGGCGCCGCCACTCACAGCCGAGCGTTGATCCACGACACAACGTCGTCGAGCACCTGGTCCTGCTCCGGTTCGTTGAACACCTCGTGATAGAGCCCCGGATACACCTTCAGCTCGACATCGGAACTGCCCACGGCCGCGACCAGCTGGCGGCTGCCCTCGACCGGGATCAGCCGGTCGTCGGATCCGTGCACCACCAGCAGCGGCGCGGTCAGCGAGGCGGCTCGCTGCGGCATCGTCTCGCCGACCAGCATCAGTGCGCGGGCGATGCCGCCAGGGACCTTGCCGTGATAGACCAGCGGGTCGGTGTTGTAGGCATTCACCACCGCCGGGTCGCGCGAGACCGCGCCGGCATCCAGTTGCTGCAGCGGCAAGCCCGGCGCGATCGCCCCGATCGTCTTGGCGAGCCAGGCCAGCAGCGGCGAGACGGCGGTCTGGGCCGCCACCGCCGGTCCGGACAGCACCATCAGCTCGTAGTTGTCGGGATGTTCGACGCCGTAGGCGAACACGATCCCGCCGCCCATGCTGTGGCCGAGCACGACGCGCGTCACGCCGGGATGTTCTGAGTGGCAATGCCGACCAGGGTGTCGAAGTCGCCGGTGTACTCGGAGATGTCTTTGACCAGCACCCGCTTGCCGCCCGAGCGGCCGTGACCGCGATGGTCGAGCGCGTAGGTCACCAGTCCGTCCCGGCCGAACCGCTCGGCGACATGGTCGTAGCGGCGGGCGTGTTCGCCGAGCCCATGCGACAGGATGACCACGCCGCGCGGTGTCACATCGGGGGTCCACACGTCGTAGACAATCCGCACACCGCCGACGCCGTCGAAGGTGTGTTCGGTACGGGTGGTTGCCATCAGGGGCAGCGTAGACCCACCGTCACAGGCAGTACGTAAGGTCGGTCCGGTGAGCGTGCTAGCCCGCGAATTTGCCGATGACGGCCGGAAGGATTTCTCTGCCACCGCCGAGCCGTACCGGCGCGAACTGCTGGCGCACTGCTACCGAATGACCGGGTCGCTGCACGACGCCGAGGACCTGGTGCAGGAGACCTTGCTGCGCGCCTGGAAGGCCTACGACCGCTTCGAGGGCAAGTCGTCGGTGCGCACCTGGCTGCACCGCATCGCCACCAACACCTGCCTGACGGCGCTGGAGAATCGCCAGCGCCGGCCGCTGCCGACCGGGTTGGGGGCGCCGAGTTCGGACCCGACCGCCGAGCTGGTCGAGGGCACCGAGGTGCCGTGGCTCGAGCCGTTGCCCGACGCGGCGGGCGACCCCGCGACCCTTCGACGATCGTCGGCTCCCGCGAGTCGGTCCGGTTGGCGTTCGTGGCGGCCCTGCAGCATCTGTCGCCCCGGCAGCGGGCGGTGCTGCTGCTGCGCGACGTGCTGCAGTGGAAGGCCGCCGAGGTAGCCGACGCGATCGGTTCCACTACCGCCGCCGTCAACAGCCTGCTGCAGCGTGCGCGTGCGCAACTCGAAGCCGTCGGGCCCAGCGCCGACGACCGGCTGGCGGCGCCCGACTCGGCGGACGCCCAGGACCAGTTGAGGCGCTACATCGCCGCGTTCGAGGCCTACGACATCGACCGGCTGGTCGAGATGTTCACCGCCGAGGCGATCTGGGAGATGCCGCCGTTCGTCGGCTGGTACCAGGGACCGCAGGCCATCATCACGCTGATTCATCAGCAGTGCCCCGCGGATCGCCCGGCGACATGCGGCTGATCCCGTTGACCGCCAACGGCCAGCCCGCCGCGGCGATGTACATGCGCGACGGCGACGGCCATGTGCCGTTCCAGCTGCACGTGCTGGACATGCGCGCCGACGGGGTGTCCCGGGTAGTGGCCTTCCTCGACACCGCGCTGTTCGCGAAATTCGGCCTGCCGCAACGGCTCTAGTAGTGTCGAGTGGCCAGTTATGGCACAAAATTATCCTGAAATTCGTGCAATAACTGGCCACTCGGCGCCCGCGTCGCGGAGTGCGGTACAACTCTGGCGACGACGACCTCGGGGCGATAACGAAGGAGATCGCTACTCACTCTGACGATGCGCCAGCCGAGGGAAGCCAGCTCGGCATAGCGGTCGATATCTGCCGTTCGCTGAGCCGGGTCCGTCCAATGTTGAGCACCGTCGAACTCGATACCGACCATGAGCTCGCGATAACCCATGTCAATCCGCGCGAAGGGATACCCGAACGCGTTCAACACCACGATCTGGGTCTCTGGCTTAGGTAAGCCCCCTCACATAACAAAAGTCGCGTCCGGCTCTCCTGAGGAGATTCCGCGCCACTGTCCATCAGCGAAAGCACTCGACGCAATTGGACCAGGCCGCGGACACGAGGATGCCTTGGCACCAAGGCTTCTACGTCAACGGCCTTCACATTGGCCGCCCTTGCCAACGCGTCAAGCTGAGTCACCGCGGAAATCAGGCCCTTACGGCGGCCAAGATCGAAGGCGGTCCTTGCCGGCGTAGTCGCGGATATCCGACGCGTCGTGCACATTTCGTCATCCCACAGCTCGTCACGATGGATGACGATCCCGTCAACGGGCTTACCGTTTCGACGGTAGAGCTCGGCAGGATGCGTTGGATCAATCCATCGCGTCTCGTGCAGGGCAGCCGCCGACAGGCCGGCTACCGTTGCCGCGCGTCCAGACCACAACCAGGCGGCGACTGCGCGACTGGCTGCAGTGAGCTCGTGGCCGTTCGGCACGAACACGTTGCGGTAGACCGGTCGAAATTGGCTACGCAGAGTGCGTCGGGTGACATATCCGGCGGACAGTGCCTCCGTGCCGACGAATGGCTCACGCGCTCTTGCATCCGCTCACGCTGACAGCCAGGTCCGACATTCTCGTCGAGTGGCCAGTTATGTCACGCAGATCCGCAAAATTCTCGTATTAACTGGCCACTCGACGCAGGAAGAACCAGAACAGCCGGCTGTCTGGTGCCGGCCCCGTCACCGCGCCGACCAGACCCGCGCCGGTGACCAGCGGCAGATCCAGCGCGGACAGCAGGCCTGGCCGCGCCTGGCAGACCGCCGGGATTGCGTTGACCATCCGGGACGCGCCGGCCATCCGGGCGCCGAGGTCGTGGTCATGGTCGTCGGCCATCTCGAACTCGCAGCGCATGGCCGGTGAACCCTCGATCTCGACCCGGTAGAGACCACGGCCGGACGCCGGTCCGTAGCCCAGGTCGCGCGGCGGTATCGAGATGTGCGGTTGCGGCCAGTCCGGCGCCAGGTCGTCGCGCATCCGCGTGACGTGATCGATGACGAAAGTTGCCTTGCCGTCGACATATCCGGTGAGGGTGGAGCGCATCGCCCCGACCGTGCCGGCCGCGATGTGACCGGTGGGCGTGTCGAACGATTCCTCGGCGACCACCCGTTCGACGTTCTCGTCCAGGTTGTCGATCTTGACGCCGAGCCCCGCGGCGAGCTGGTGCACCACCGGCCCCCAGCCGAAGGTGAACATCCCCGGTGCCGCGGCGAACGCGGCGAACTCCGGCGGCTTGCCGAACCCCAGGATCTCGTAGACCGCGTCCTTGTCCGGGTAGGTCGCATAGTTGAACATCTCGGTGATCCGCACCGATTCGATGACCCGCGACACCCCGGTAAGAACCAGCGGCAGAACATCATTGGCGAACCCGGAATCGATTCCGGTGGTCAAGAACGACGCTCCGCCGGCCGCAGCGGCCTCGCGCAGCGGCGCGGTGAACCCCGCGTCCACGCCATCGGGATACACCAACGGCACCACCGAGCACGACACCACGTTCTTGCCCGCGCGCAGGATCGACACCATGTCGTCGATCGCCTCAGCCGGGCGAAGGTTGGCCGCCGCCGCATAGACCACGACATCGGCGTCGCCGGCCAGCAAGGCCGCCGGATCCTGCGTCGCCGTGACGCCCACCGGCCCCGCCCCACACAACTCCCCCGCATCGCGACCGGCCTTGGCGTCGCTGTGCACGACGAGATCGACGAGTTGCAGGTTCGGGTGGTCGATCACGCCGCGCAGGGCGATCAGCCCCATCGAGCCCGGACCCCATACGCCGACTTTGTACACCGCCGTCTCCTAATATTAGGATGCTATAAATCATATTTCGGAAGGATGGTAGGAAGATCGGCATGGATTCGTCAACAGCGCCGCCGTACGCGGCCGGGCCGGTCAAGTCGCCGCCCACCGGCCGTGTGATGGATGTGCTTGCGACGCTGGCAGATTCACCGGACGGCCGGACATCGGCCGAGTTGGCCAAGCGCTGCGGGATCAGCACGTCGACGTGCGCGCTGGTGCTGGCCGAACTCGAGGGGCGCAACTGGGTGACCCGTCGCGACGATCGCCGCTACACGCTGGGCAGCGGGCTGTTCGGGCTGGTGCATGGCCTGCGAGCGCAGTTCCCGCTGCTGGATCGCGGCCGCGAGACGCTCAGCTTCCTGCACACCACGCTCGGGGCGGGCTGCTCGATGTCCAAGATCGGCCAGACGCACCTGACCACGGTCGACGCCGTCGGCCACGGCACCGATGGCGAGCACGCCGTCGGCCAGCGTTTTCCGATCGGCCCGCCGTTCGGCCTGGTGGCGATGGCCTGGCGCGACGAGGAGGCGATCGACGGGTGGCTGCGCCGGGTGACGCCGCGGCTGACCGACGCCGACATCGCGGCCATCGGCGGGTGCTCGCCGAGATTCGGGACCGCGGCTACGGCGCCTGGCGGTTCGACGCCGCCCACACCTCGTTGCACGACCGACTGGCTGCGGTGCTCGCGTCGTTGGAACCCACCGCACAGGTGACCCGGAGCTCAACACCCTGATGACGATCGTGACGCTGCAATCGGTGACGAGTATGCTCGAAACTGATTTGGCGTCAACCGAATTCGTGGTACTGCCGATCTTCGGGCGGGACAGCCAGCCGGAGTATCAGATCGAGATCCACCTGGGCGGCCGGGGCGAACTGGCGCTTGCCCGATCTCGATGCTGCCCTGCTGCACGCCCAGGCGCTGCTGCGCCCCGGGTAGCGTGACAGCGTGCCCGCCACCGTCCAGATCCGGCGTGCCGCCGACCGGGCGGTCACCACGACGTCGTGGCTGGATTCGCGGCATTCGTTCTCGTTCGGCGATCACTACGACCCGGGCAACACCCACCACGGCGTGCTGCTGGTCAGCAATGACGACATTGTCGCGGCGGCTGCCGGCTTTGATACCCACCCGCACCGCGACATGGAAATCGTGACCTGGGTGCTGGATGGCTCGTTGGCCCATCGCGACTCAGCGGGCAACAGCGGTGTCATCTATCCCGGCCTGGCGCAACGGATGTCGGCAGGCAGCGGTATCGCACACTCGGAGCGCAACGCCTCCACCACCGAGCCGGTGCGCTTCGTCCAGATGTGGGTGCATCCCGACGTCGCCGGTATCCAGCCCAGCTACCAGCAGCACGCGATCAGCGACGAGGAACTGGCCGGACGACTGGCGACGATCGCCTCGGGAATACCGGGCCACGATGCCGCGATCAGCATCCACAACCGATCGGCGGCTCTGCACGGCGCGCGGTTGCGGCCCGGCGACGAATTGACGCTGCCGGACGCGCCCTACCTACACCTGTTCGTCGCCCGCGGGCAGGTCGACTTCGAGCAGGCCGAGCTGAGCGAAGGTGACGCAGTCCGGCTCACCGCGTCGGACGGTGTGCGTGTTGCCGCCCGCGTGCCCACCGAAATCCTCGTCTGGGAGATGCACGCAGCTCTCGGCGACTAGGGTTGGCGCCGAAGAACAGGAGCCGGTATGTCCGAACCGTACGCCCGTCAAGCGACATCTGACGTCGCTTACGGCGACGACCCTGCTACCGACGATCGTCCGACCAATCCGAAATTGACTGGCACGGTCCGATTTTGGGCTCTACCGATCCTTGTCACGCTCACCGTGTTGTCGGCGCTGGCAGCCTTCTACCTTGGCGGAATCCTGCAGCCGATGACCAACCTGCGGCATTTTCCGGTCGCCATTCTCAACGAGGACGCCGGGCCGACGGGCGCGCAGGTGGTCAAGGGCATGCTGGCCGGTTTCGACAACGACGCCTACGACGTCCGCGTACTGAATCACGATCAAGCCAAGACACAACTGGACACCGCGCAGATCTACGGTGTCGCCGTGATACCGCCGAACTTCTCCTCCAAGCTCCAGGCCTACGCGAAAAGCGCGCTGACCCCGGGCCGCGTCGAGCGGGCGGTCATCATCGTGTCGACGAATCCGCGCGCCGGCACGCTGGGCGCCAGTATCGCCGGCCAGACCCTTCAGCGCGCGGTGACGATGATCGATCAGCGTGTTGGCCAACGGCTTTCGCAAGAGATCGCGCAGCAGACCGGTAAGGCCCCCGAGCCAGGTGCCGTGGCGCTGATGCTGGCCAACCCGGTCGAAGTCAAGTCGACCGTGCACAACCCGCTACCGGATGGCACCGGTAATGGGCTGTCCGCCTTCTACTATGCGTTGTTGTTGGTGGTGGCTGGCTTCACCGCGAGCATCGTGGTCAGCAGGCTGGTGGATTCGATGCTCACCAATCAGGCCAAGATCTCGCGGTTGCGGACGCTGTTGATCAACTGGGCGATGATCGCCGTGATGGCCCTGCTGACCTCCGCCGCCTACCTGCTGATTGCTGGCCAGCTGGGCATGCCGGTCCAAAGCAGCGTGGCGCTGTGGTTTTTCGGCGTCTTCGCGATTCTGGCGGTGGCCGTTGCGTCGACGTCACTGATTGCAGCGCTGGGCGCCGTCGGTGTCGTGGCAAGCATGTTCGTGTTCGTCATCCTGGGCATCCCGTCGGCTGGTGCGATGGTGCCGTTGCAGGCGACTCCGGCATGGTTCGAATGGCTGGCGAAATTCGAACCGATGCACCAAGTGTTCGTGGGCACAAGGTCTTTGCTCTATCTGGGCGGCACTCCCGGTTCAGGCCTTTCGCAGTCGCTCGTGTGGATCGCGATCGGTTCGGCGATCGCTGTGCTGTTCGGTACCGGTGTCACCCACGTGTACGACCGGCGCGCTTATGCTCGCCTCCCGGCGAGCACGCCGGTCGAGACCTCGGCCGCCACGGCCGCCGAAATCTCCGACCCCGAGCAGTAAGCCCGGCCGCCGGTAAACGCGCAGCGGCCGAACGTCATTGGACTGCTGCCGAACCGTCACGCCGCTGTTATGGACGTTGCTGTGTAATACCTGTGTATCCTCCTACTCAACGACACTCGGGCCGAAAGGGCAACCGTGCCAGACCTTGCTGCCGCCTTCCGGCGTATCGCGGCCTGTTGCGCCGGCAGCGCGCTGTGTCTGACGCTGGCGACCAGCACGGGTCAACCGGTGGCGCGGGCCGAAGCTCGCGAATTGTTGGCCAGCGCCATCGCCAGCACCCAGGGCTCGTATCTGGTGTACAACTTCGGCGGTGGGCATCCGGCGCCGATGCTCAATGCCGCCGGTAACTGGTACGACGGGGGCAGCGGCGGCCACCTGATGATCATCAAGGCCGCCTCGCAGCGACTCGAACCGCATCTGCTGGTGGATAGCCACCGCGGTGCTCAGTCGCGCTGCGAGCGCAATCCGCACGCGCGCACCGGCGATGGGCTGATGCAGGCCTCGGAAACCTATACGGCGGTGCAGGCCTGGCAGGCGCTGGGCCAGCCGACGATCGCGATCAACGCAAACTTCTTCGACATTCGTGGCCAAAAGGGCGGCTCGTGGCGCTCGACGGGCTGCAGTTCGCCGCTGGGGGCTTACGTCGACAACACCCACGGGCAGGGCCGGGCCAATCAGGCAGTCACCGGGACCATCCCCTACGCCGGCAAGCAGGGCCTGTCCGGCGGCAACGAAAACTGGAGCGCACTGGCGACGATGATTCTGCCCAACCGTGGGGCACCCTCGATGCTGTGGCCGCGAGGTGGTCGCGACGGCCACGACTACGACGCCGCCACGCCGGTCGTCACCGGATTGGTCGATCGGGGCGAACAATTCGTCGCGGTAAGCGGGCTCGGGCTGCTGGCACCTGGAAATACCGGCCAGCTCAACGACGGTGGCCCGAGCGCGGCCCGGACGGCGCTGGCCTACTCCAAGCCTCGCGACGAAATGTATGTCTTCCAGGGCGGAAGCTATACGCCGGACAACATCCAGGACCTGTTCCGCGGGCTCGGCAGCGACAACGCCGTGCTGCTGGACGGCGGCACCTCATCGGCGATCGTGCTGCGCCGCGACACCGGTGGCATGTGGGCCGGTGCCGGTGTGCCCAAAGGCAATTGCGACACCCGAGAGGTGCTGTGCGACGCGCACGAGCGGTCGCTGCCAGGCTGGCTCGCGTTCAACTAGAACTTGGGCGTGAGGTCCAGCGAGGTGATCGTGGTCATCTTGGTCACCAACCAGCGCGCGTGATCCCGTTGCAGCGAAAGCCGATACGACAGGTACTTCAGCGACGGGACATCTTTGGTTGCCGGACTGATCGACTCCGTGTTGGTGTAGACGATCGCGGTCGCCTCCGACGCATTCAGTGACTCCACGGCCGCGCCGACGACCTGCGTCGTGTTGGTGATCTTGGCCTGCTTGTTGGGTGCGACGAGGGCGTCGAGGTATTTGCGGTAGGCGGCTTGGAAGTCGCCGCTGAGGTACTGCGACGCCCGATCGGCCAGTTTGTCGATGTTCTCCGGGTTGTAGGTCCACAACGTGGTGATCGCGTTGGCGGCGGTGCGCGCGACGTTCAGCTTGGTGGCCACCAGTGCCCGGTCGTTCAGGTAGGGCTGCATGGTCGCACCGGCGAATGCGCCGGCGAAGACGAACAGCACAGCCGCCACTGCCGCCACGATCATCGACCACTTGGTGGCCGGCCGTCGCACACGAAAACGGACGACAGCGTCGTCGCCCTCGGTCTTGCCGTCTTCAGTTGGGCTGTCGGCGTTTTCGTCGTCAATATCCGACTCGTCACCATCCGTCTCGTCGACATCCGACGCGGCGACGATCGGCTCGTCGACAGGCGCGGCCTCGGGCTCGGTCTCAGCGGCGGCGGTGTCGACGACCGTTTCGGTCAGAGAACCTTCTGCAGGCTGCTGATCTTCCACTGGCTGCCTTCCCGCTGAGCTGTGAGCACCCAACGATTTGTGGTTTGGATTTTCTGCTTGCCATCAGGGGTTTTAGACGTGATGTCGGTCGCCACCATCACATTGGCGCTGCCGTCGTCGTTCCACCGCTCCACACCCGCGGCGAGTGCGGTCCCCTTGGTCGGCTCCGCCTGGGCGATCTGCACCAGAACGTCGTTCTGCGTGTCGTGCAACTGCTTGGCGAAATCACCTGTCGCGTTGGCGATTACCCGGTCGTAGTACGCGTTGGCGTGAAACGGGTCCAGGGTGGTGAACCCGGTCATGAACGCCTTGGCGTAGCCGAGCACGTCGGCTTGCTCCATCGTCTTTTCGTGCTGCTGTTGTTGGGTGTGGAAGGCGATCGCCGACGTCGCGATCGCCAAGGCGGTGAGCAACACGGCCGCCGTCGCCGTCGCGGGCAGTGCCCAGGCCCGTGACGGTTTCCACCACTGCGCCGGCAGCGTCGGTCGCCACGGCAATCGCGACCACAGCGTCGGCTTGGGCGCCTTCAGCAACGGCTCTTCACCGGGCTCAATCCGTCTGCGCGGGCTCACTTTTGCCCCTTGGGTGGCGCCGGCGGCGAGGGTGCCCTAGGCGGTGCCGGTTTGGGTTTCGTCACCACATGGAGGTCGTCGACAAGCCAGTTGCCCTGCTTGCCTTTGACGAACGAGACCTGCACGGTGGCCGTGATGGGGCGGGCCTCGTTGGCATCTCCGCGTCGGCCCTGCATGAACAACAGCATCGTCCCCGAGTTCGACGTAGCAGACAGCACAGCGCTGTTGGTCACCCAGTACTCGTTGACGACCGGAGGGGCCTTCTGCACCGACTCCTGCTGTTTGACCAGTTCCGGTCGATACTTGTCGGACGTCAGTGATTGCGCACGGGCGAAGTCTTCTTTGAGCGACTTGGCTTCGTAGGTCAGGATCTGCGTAACGATCTTGGGCCCCTGCGCGTTCAAGGTGCCGCGGGTCTGCTCGGAGGCCCGATCGGGCAGGTAGATCGCAAAAATACTGACCGCGGCGCCTGCGACGCACAGCAGCACAGCCACCCCGGCGGCGGTCGCCGCGTGCCGCCGGATGTCTGCGGGTCGCCGATCGTCTGCCACGCAACGTACTTCGGTACCCAGCAGCAAGTCCGCGAAGGTGCGCCGTCGCGAATCCCACAACGGCCACAGCCATCCCACGAAGACCGAGAGCGTGTCGAGCAGATGCGCGAGTTCCCGAACCATCAACCGTCCGACGCCGACGGCGGCGCCGTCTCGTCGCACGACCGCGATCCCGAGCAGTGCTCGACCCAAGCTCCACCCGAGGGTCGCCGGTAGTACCGCCCGGTTGACCAAAGTCGCCAGAGTCACCATGACCAGGACCACTATCGACGCCCACCACCACAGACTTCGCGGCGGCATCGTCAGCCAGACCAGCGCCATCGTCACCACGACGGCGGCAGCGGGCAGCAGGTCCACCGCGAGAGCTGCAGCGCGAATGTGCCAGCGCACCAAACTGTTCGGGGCTGCGTCCTCAACTGCCGGTGGGGCTTGGGTATCTGCGGCCGCTTCGACCAGCACCGTCACCTCGCCACCTGGTCGAGCTTGGAGATTCGGTACTTACCCTCGTCGAGCACCATCGTCACCCGCAAGCGGTAGCCGGCTTCCTGGTTTTGTGTCTCGGCGTTGGAGATTTTCACCCGCAGCGGCACCAGAACCTCGACGGAGCCGTCCGGGTTGTTGCGCTCGACAGCCGCACGCAGGTCGGACACCTGGACGTGGGCGTTCGCGGCCTGGTAGGCCTCGACAAGCATCCCGCTGTACAAGATCGCTTGCGACCGGAAGGCTCCGGCGCCGCACTCCACGATCTTCTGCGCGCTGGAGGCCATCGCACCAATGTCGGGTGCCTGAGTGGCCCCGACGCAGTCCTTCGCGGCTTCCACCGCGGCGGCGTCCCGGCGCGCGGTGGCCTGGCTGTCATGGTGCGAGCGCAGTGCCACGAAGTAGCCGCCGGCGGCGAGTCCGCCGGCGAGCACCACAAGTGCAGCGGCGATGCCGATGAACCAGCCACGGCCCAAACGCGAGGTGCCGCGCGGGTCGTCTTCGCCGGCCTCGCCTTCTGGGACCTCGGCGTGGACTTCGGCGTCTGACTCGGAGATCTCGTGGTCGGGCGCGTCCTCGGCTGTGCTGCTCTGGTCGGCTCCGACCTCGGATTCTGGTGAATCCTCGGCCGTCACCTCCGAAGCCGAATCCTCGTCCGTCACCTGCGGAGACGAAGGATCGTTATCCGTGTCGTTCGGGGTCAGCCGGCTGGCGCCAGCATCTCCTTCCATCCGTCATCTCCTGTGTTGCGTGAGTTGTTGACGGAGTACTTAGAACCGTCGGGTCCCGCTACCTCGCCACTCATCGGACTATAGACGGCCGCTGGGGGCCCGCCCGGAGCGTAGATGCAGGGGTTGGGCTGTTGGCCGTTGCACTGGACAGAGCCGGAGCCCGGTCGCTGCAACGGATCGCTTTTCGGCGGCGGTGTCTGCCCACCCGGTGGCAAGCGGTTGGCAGGCAACGGATTCAGTCCGTTGTTGACCGACGGCGCCGGGATCACGAAGCCCGGTTTCACCGCCTGATCGCAACGCCCTCCGGGGGCGGGGCAGTTCAGGATCTGGTTGGGATCGCCGTACCACGGGTTGGTCCCCATTGGCACATAAGGCTTTCCGCTGCGGCAGTCCGCCGGTGTCGGCGCCCGTCTGCCCGGGACATCCGCACACGGTATGTTGCGCGCGCCACGCACCGCGTTGGCCTGGAAATCCTGCGGGATAGCGCAGTAGTTCTTGTCCCGCAGCGGGGCGATGCTGGTGTCCGATGGCGAGCGCCACTCCGGCGCAGGCCGGAACCCGGTCAGACACGGAGCCGGATAGTTGATCGCCAGCGTGAGGTCCAGCGCGGCCATCCGGTCTTTCTCGTACGGCGCGGAGATCGCCTGCGTGATGGCCCCGGCCTGCGGCAGCCCCACTAATACCTGCTCGACGCCGGGTTTGTAGCGCTTGAGCATGTCGAGGACGATCTCGGTGTTGGCCAGGGTCTGCGGCAGCGCTTCACGGACGTCGCTGAACACCGAGTTCACCTGGTCGGCGGTCGGGGCCGCTTGCGTCAGAATGCTTTTCAGGTGTGAGTCCTGCTGCGCGGTCTGCTTACCCAAGACATTGAGGTTGCGCGCCCAGCGCTCGATCGCGTTACTCGAGACGACCTGGCTGTCCAGGATCGGCGCCGAGTTCTGGATGATGTCGTCGACCTGGTTGATGTTGGTCTTGAAGTCGCCGACGATCGCCTGAGTGGAGTCGACCAGCCGTTGCAACGCCGGACCCAGGCCTCCGACCGCGTCGGAGGTCTCGTCGAGCAACTTCCCGATCTTGTCCTTCGGCAGCACCGACAAACCACGATTGGCGGTGTCCAGCGCCGGGCCGATCTCACTGGGTACGGTGCCCTTGGTCATCCGCTGACCAGGCGAGAAGAACCCCTGAGCCTTGCCTTGCGACACCAGGTCCAGATACTGCTCACCCACCGCCGACACCGAATGCACGTTGGCCACCGCATCGAGCGGGATCTTGAACTGGTCGTCGATGCGCATCGTCGCCTCGGCGCCCTTTTCCGTCGGCTCGACGGCGGTGACCTTGCCGATGGTGATACCGCGATAGGTCACGTTGGACGTCGGATACAGGCCACCCGAGGCGGGCAGGTCGGCTTTCAGTTCGTACTCACCGAAGCCCGCCAATTTCGGAAGCTGCAGATAATAGATCCCCAGCACCAACAGGGCCACGGCGGTCAAGATGCCGAACAGGATCAGCTGCCGCTTGATCAAACGAGTCAGCATTGCCGGTCCGCCCTCTCCACCAATGGTCCGCCCGGCGCGTCATTCGGGTTCGGCGTGAAACGCACGTCAGGAATCATCGTGTTGGGGTCGCGGCCGTACGACTGCTCCAAGGCCCGCAACGCTCCCGAGAACCCGGTGCCGGTGAGGAAGGCGTTGTCGACTGCCGACAGCGTGGTGTCCACCTCGAGCGAGGAGTTCATGAAGTCGCCGCGGATCAGCTTCGGCGCAGTGTCCAGGTCGAACGGCAAGGTGAACAGCAGCTTCAACGCACCGAGCACGTAAGGCGACGCCTTGCCCAATTCCCTCAGCGGGCACTGCAGCGACTGCAGGTCCTGGTGCAACGGCCCCCGAGCCTCACCCAGGTACTGTGCGGCAGCCTGACTGAGCGCGCCCACCGACTCGACCGCGTCGACCAGATGCTTCTGATACGCCGGAGCCGCGAGGTACTTGATCAGTGGCGGGAACTCAGTCAGTACGCGATCCAGCACATCAGACCGATTGCCGACGTAGGCCAGCAGACGGTTGGTCGAGTCGATAGCGTGGGTGATGTCGTCGCTCTGCTCGTTGAGTCGACGGGTGAACGTGTCCAGTTTGCCGAGGAACGCGCGGATCTGTGGGCCCCGGCCGGTGAGGACCTTGGTGACCTCGTTCTGCAGCACCTCGAGGTTCTGCAGGCCGCCGCCGCGCACGACCATCGCCAGGCTCGCCAGTGTCTGTTCGGTACTGGGAAAGGCCGACGAGTTCTTCAGCGGGATGGTGTCGCCGTTCTTGAGCATCTGCGACGACGGATCGGGCGGCGCGGCCAACTCGATGTGCTGCGAGCCCAACAGGCTTGTCTGCCCGATCTTGGCGGTGGCGTTCTTCGGCAGCTTGACGTTCTTCTGGATGCCCAGCGTCAGGGTGGCCACCCAGTTCTTGGCGCGGTGGCCGTTGATCTCGAATTCCGGGGTTTTCAGCTCGATTTTGCGGATCGAGCCAACGAAGACGTCGGCCACCATGACCTTGCTGTTGCCGTCGATGGCCAATGTGTCCGGCATCTGCACGTACACGGTGTAGGCGCCGGACGAGTCGCCCGGACCGCCGGGCAGGGAGACGTTCGAGACGCCGTGCCAGCCGCACGAGCTCAACACCATTGCGGCAACGAGCAATACCAGGCTCTGCCAGATCCGGTGGCGGGCTTTACTGAGCATCACGCGCATCATCATCAGCTGCCTCCTGGTGCGGATGCCGCCTCAGCGGGCAACGCTGGTCCAGGCGGGACCTGCCCTGCCAGCGGCGACGGTCCGGGCGCCGGCGTCGGCGCCACCGGACCGGGAACCACGTTGGGCCCCGGTGGCGGCGGCGGTATCGGCGCCGGGTTGCCCGGCAGTCCGATATACGGCGCCGGCCCGAGCGGCTGCTCGTCGTAAGCATTCTGGTATCCCGGCGGGGTCTGCAGGTTCGACTGCACCGGCGCGATGTCCGGCCCGCCCATCAGCTCGGCCAGCGATTCAGGCGTCAGCAGGCCCGCGGTGATCGGCCCCACCTTGACGCCCTGCATGCCGGGTGCCGTGATCCAGCCGTGCTGGGTGTTGCGGTGTGAGGTCGGGGTGTCGGGCACCCAGATGCCTGGGACGGTGGTGTCCTTGTAGCCGTTCGGCGGATGCAGCCGGTCCTCCGAGTAGGCGACTTCCTTGGGCAACGTTGCGGCGAGGCTGAACGGGTTGAGGCCAAACGGCAGGTAGTTGAACTTGATCGAGTCGAGAATCGGCGCCAGGTACTGCGCACAGAGCTCGGCAGATTCCTGATAGCCCAGCCGGCTGCCGGCTTGAATGGCGCTGCAGAGGAATTCCATCGGGTTCGCGAAACCCATCGTGCCGACCGTTCCGGCCGGTTGCCCGACGACGGCGCTGTGCGCGGGGTGGTAGATCAAGTTGACGTTGGAAAACGCGGTCGGCGCGACGTGCAGGACGTTCTCCAAGCCAGTCAACGCGTCGGGCTGGACCAGGGTGTTGGTCGTGTCGGCGAGGTTGTTGATGTCGTGAGTCAGCACCTCGCGGTTCTTGTCGAGGAACGGCCGCACCGTCGTCAGCAGGCCGTCGAACTGCTGCAACGCATTCGACAGGTCCTGGTCGGAGCCGGTCAGGCTGCTGGTGAATTGGGCCAGGTTCTTGTTCAGGGCCACGAACTTCTGGTCGTCTGCGTGGAGCGCGTTGACGAACAGCGCGAGGCTGCGCACCACGGCGAAGAAGTCACCTCGGCCCTGGTTGAGCGCGGTCAGCGCTCGCGACAGGTCGTTGAAGGTGGTGTTGATCTGCTTGCCCTTGCCGGCCAGGCCGTCGGCAAAGGAATCGAGGACCTCGCCGAACGGCCCCTTGGGCTGCTCCTTGGTCGGCCCCAGCTTGGAGATGACGTTGGTGACGGTGTTGCGCAGCTCGTCCCACTCGGTGGGCACCTGAGTGCGCTCCTCCGGGATCACCGCGTTGTCGGCCAGCACAGGGCCGCCCTTGTAGGGGGGCTCCAGCTGAAGCAGTCGCGAAGCCACCAGCGTCGGGTTCAGGATCACCGCCTGCGCGTCGGCGGGCACCTTGTATTTGTTGGAGTAGTGGAAGGTGACCTTCATCTTGTCGCCGGCCGGCTCGATCTTGTCGATCGCGCCGACCTTGACACCCATGATCTCGACCCGGTCGCCGTTGTAGAGGGCGTTGGCCACCGGGAAATAGGCCACCACGGTGTTGTTGGTCAGCTTCTTGTACAGCTCGATTCCGAGGAACGCCAGCACCAGCGCTGCCACCACGGCCAGCGAGCCGATGACGATCGCCGCACGGGACAGCTTCGGCAACCGGAGGTTGCGGATATCAAAGACGGTGCTCAATTCTGATTACCTCCTTGCGCTCCGCTGCCACCGGCGCCACCTGTGTTGCTGATATACGGCGCCGGCAGCTGCGGGCCTGGCCCGGGCGGTGCCGCGGGTCCGGCCGGCAACGGTCCAGGCGGCGGAGCCGCGGCGGGATTGCCCGGAGCCGGACCGGGAAGCGGTCCCAGCGGCTCGGTGCGTCCACCGACCGGTCCGGGTGCGATCGGCACCGGTGTGCCCGGCACGTCGGGCTGGACCTCCCCGGGTCGCCCGGCGATCGGAATTCCCGGGGTCGGCGGCAGACCGGCGGGGTTGGGCGGCGAGGAGGCCACGTTGGGCAGGGCCGGGTAGGGCCCATTCGGTCCGAACGGTCCCAGGTTCTGGTCGATCCCCGCACACGGCATCGGGTTACCCGGCCGCGGCAACAACTCCGGAGTCGGTGTGTAGGAGCACGGCGAGCCTGGCGCCACCGCCGGGTACGGATGGTCCGGGGTGCCTTCCAGCACGGGCGGCGCAGGCGGCGGCGCACCGTTGGGGAACCGCGTGCCGTTCGGGTCGGGGAATCTGAACGCGGGCAACCCGGCACTGCGCCAGAAGTTCTCCGGATCGATGCCGCGTTTCTTGAATGCGGCGTCGACCCACGGCTGCAAGATCCAGTACGGCAGCAGGTTGGTGAGCTGCACCTTGAAATACGGACCCGACGAGACGGTTTCGTTCAGGCCCGTAATGCTCTTGCCGAAGTTCTTGATCGTCGCCGCGAGATCGTCCTTGCGGGCGTCCAAGAGGTCGCTGACAGTGCGCAGCTGTTCCAGGACGTGATTGAGGTTCGGGTTGTCGTTGATCAGGTTCTGCACCTGGGCCGAGAATGTGGCCACATTGCTCAGTAGCGCGCTGATTGCCTGGCTGCGTTCGTTGAAGGCGGCCAGCAGGCTGTTGGCATTGACGAATAGCCGATCGACCTGCTGGCTTCGGTCACCCAGAATGCTGGCGATCTTGTTGGCCTGCTCGAGCAGATGAGTGACCTGCTCGTCGCGCTTGCCGATGGTGTCGGAGAATTTGGCCACCCCGTCGAGCGCCGCACTCAGGTGTGGAGCCGTCTGATCGATGGTCTCCGACAACACATGCAGCGACTGTTTGACGGTGTCGATGTTCCAGCCGGCCGCGGCCTTGGTGACGTCGAAGAACGCGTCGTAAATCTGGTAGGGAGTGGTGCTCTGCCCGATCGGCAGCGTCTCGTTGGGTCGCAACGTCCGGGAACCCCGCGGCTCGATCTCGAGCACCTTCTTGCCCAGGATGGTGTCGGTCTTGATCGCCAGCCGGCTTTCGGTGCCGATGGTCTGGCTTCCGGTCGAGAACTTCATCTGGATGTGATCGCCGTCGATCTTGATGGCCTCGACGTCGCCGACGTCCACCCCGGCGATACGCACTTTGTCGCCCTTGTTGAGCTGACCCGAATCGGTGAACAGCCCGTAATAGCTGGGTTCTGCGAACAACTGCGGGGTGCTGGTCAGGGTCTGGCCGACACCGACGACCATCACCGTCACGATCAACCCCATCAGGCCGATCCGCTTCCGGTTGGCGGGTTCTAGCGTTCTCATTACGGCGTGCACCTACCTGACGGTTGCGACCAGATCTTGACCGTCCGGACCGGCCCACCGGCCTGCAGTCCGTTGGTCTTGAGGGTGAGGTCGCACAGGTAGAAGTTGACCCAGTCGCCGTAGTTGCCGGCGGCGTTGCCCACGATGTTCACCCCGATCGGCGTCCGTTTGATCTGCTCGTCGTAGAGGTCGCGCTGGTCGATGATCGGCTGCTGAATCGGCTCGAGGTAGTTGAGTGTCTTGTGCAACAGGGTCCGGTTATCGGCGAGCAGGTCGCCGAGGGTCCCGGCCCCGTTGCTGATGTTCGCGATGCCCGCCGCGAACGGCTCGGCGTGGTTGTTCAGGCCGCTGATCAGTTTCTCGAAGTTGTCGACGGTCTCGTCGAAGTCCTTGCGATGCTTGACCGTGGTGTCCAGCACGACGTTGAGGTTCTTGACCACCTCGCCGATCGCCTCGTCACGCTCGGCGATGCGGGACGTCAGTTGCGCGGTCTGGTCGAGGATGTCGTTGATCGTGCCGCCCTGGCCCTGGAAGACGGTGATGATGGCCGTCGCGATGTTGTTCACCTTGTCCGGGTCGAGCGCCCGGAACAACGGTTTGAAACCGCCGATCAGCGCGTCCAGGTCCAGTGCCGGCTGAGTGTGCGACAGCGGAATGAACCCGTGAGCCGGAAGAACCCGGTCGCCACCTTCGCCGTCGCCGCGCTTGAGTTCGAGGTAGCGGTCACCGATCAGGTTGAGGTAGCGCACCTGGGCAGTCGTGGACTGATACAGCGGGACGGAGTGGTCGACGTTGAACTCGACCCGTACCCGATGGCCGCCGTCGATCAACTCGATGTCTTTGACCTTGCCGATCTCCACCCCGGAGGCCCGCACGAACTGGCCCGGGCGGAGTCCACTGACATTGTTGAACTCGGCGGTGTAGGTGGTGGTCCGGTCGAAACGCATCTGACCGAACACGACGGTGATCAGCGCGGTGAAGAAGACCAACACCAGCGAGACGGCGCCGAGCTTGACGAGGGTTCCGGTCATTTTCATGGGTTGATCGTGTGGTCCCCCACTTGGCGGCCCCACACGTACTCGACTGCGTACGGGGAGCCGGTATCAACATGGTTATACGGAGCGAGGCTGTTACCGGTATCCAGGACCAGCGTTGGTGCGGGCCACAACTCGCGGGTGATGGTCTGCCAGCAACCGGGCGCGCCACCCGGACCGCCGTGCGCGTTGATCCGGGGCAGGTTCTCCGGGTAGATGTACGGGTTGGGCGCTCCACCGATCAGCCCGGTCAGCGCGGAGAGTCCCATCGTGGCCGCCGTGATGCCCAGCCCAGGCAGGCTCAGAGCCAGCCCCAGGCCGGAGAAGATCTCGGTTTCGGAACGCAGCGAATAAGGACTGGTGAACGCGGCAACCTTCGGTTCGATATCGTGGAAATTGCGGAAGGTGCAGAACAATTCGGGGCTGTAGGTGTCCAGCACCTGCGCCGTCGGCACCAAGTCCTTGGCCGCCCGCGCGAAATATGGTCCGCCCTTGTTGAAGATCTCGGCCCCGGTCGCACCGAATCCGGTTGCCGCCAGCAGCGCCTGATCGAGGTCCTTCTCCTGGGCATGCACGGTGTGCGCCGTCGTCGCCGCGTTGTTGAGGAAGTCGAACAGGTCGGGAGACGCGTCGGCGAAGGTGTCGGCGAGCTTCGCAAACTGCTGAATGTCGTGGCGGATGATCGGCATCCGCGGATTGACTTCGTCGAGCGCCGCGCTGCCGTTGATGATCGATTGACCGAACTTCTCACCCAACCCGCTCAACGCCTGCGCCGCGGCACTCAGGGTCAGGTTGACCTTGACCGGGTCAACCTTCTCCGCGATCGAGGTGATCGTCTGGAACAGCGTGTTGACCTCCGTCGTCACCGACCGGGCGTCGATCACATTCTTCGGCGTGATCCGTTGCGGCAGTGGGTTTTCCGGCGCGGTCATCGACACGTACTTCTCGCCGAACACGGTGGTGGCCACGATTTTCGCGTCCACGTTCACCGGAATCAGGTGCAGGTACTTGGGATAGACGTCCAGGGTGAACTTGGCTGCGGGCTCGCCATCCTTTTGGATCTCGTCGATGTCGGCCACCCGGCCGATCTGCACGCCGTTGTAGGTGACCTTCGAGCCAGGGTCCATCACCAGGCCGGCCCGGTCGGACAGCATGGTCAGCTTGGTCTTGTCGACGTAATAGCCGCTGTACTGCCGGTAGACAAACACCAGCACGAGCGCGGCAATAAGAAAGACGATGACGCCGGCGATCCGGAAGGGCTGGAACGGCGCCTTGTTGATTTTCCCGCGCGGATGCGTCATAGCCCCCCTACACCGTGAAGTTGAAGTTGGGATTGACGCCGTAGAGCGCCATTTCGGCCAAGAGAATGACGACCGGGGTAGCCACCAGTGAGAAACGCATCGACCGACCGACCGCCTCACCGACCCCGACCGGGCCCCCGCTGGCGTTGTAGCCGTAATAGCAGTGCGAGAGCATCACGACCGCGGCGATGATGATGATGTCGACAAAGGACCAGAACACGTCATCGGGGCGCAGGAACGTTCGAAAGTAGTGGTCGTAAGTGCCGGACGTCTGCCCGTACAGGAATGTCGTCACGACCTGCGGCGAGAGGAACGACAAGATCAAGCCGACGGAGTAGAGCGGGATGATCACCACCAACCCGGCCAGCATCCGGGTCGACACCAGGTACGCGTTGGACTTGACACCCATCACCTCGAGCGCGTCGATCTCCTCGCTGATCCGCATGGCGCCCAATTCGGCTGTGGCACCGGCGCCGACCGTGGCTGCCAGCGCGATACCCGTGACGATCGGAGCGACAAGGCGCACGTTGATGAATGCGGAGACGAACCCGAGCAAGGTCTCCAGCCCGACATGGCCCAACGACGCGAGACCCTGGATGGCCACCAGCGAACCGGCGGACAGCGTGACGAAACCGATGATCACCGCGGTGCCGCCGATCACGGCCATGGCGCCGGTGCCCATGCCGACCTCAGCGATCAGCCGCAGGATTTCCTTGCGGTAGCGGGTCAGCGCCCACCCCATGTCGCGGATACCGATGATCGTGAACCAGCCGAGCTTTCCAGCTTCGTCAAGCGGTTTGGTCGCGGTGTCTCCGAAGCGACGAAGATCGCCGGACAGCCGCGGGAATCGGGAGCGGATTACCTGGACGCTCGACATGTCAGTGCCCCGTTCCGTATCGCACACCGATGGTGGTCAGCACTACGTTGACCGCAAACAGTGCGACCACGCACAGCACGACGGTCTCGTTGACGGCGGTACCCAGCCCTTTGGAACCACCGCTTACCGTCAGCCCGCGATAGCAGCCGACCAGACCGGCGATCAATCCGAAGGACAATGCTTTGATCGTCGCAATCACCACTTCGGGCAAACCGGTGAGCTGGGTCAGCGTCGCCAGATAGGCGCCGGCCGACACGTGCTGGAGGTAGACCCCGAACACGAATCCACCGACCAGCCCGACCATGCTGACCAGAGCATTGAGCAGCATCGCGACCAGGGAGCAGGCCAGTACGCGAGGCACCACCAGCCGGTGAATCGGGTCGATGCCCAGCACCTCCATCGCGTCGATCTCTTCGCGAATGGTGCGCGCGCCCAGGTCTGCGCAGATGGCGGTCGACGCCGCTCCGGCGATAACCAGCACAGTGTTGAGCGGGCCGATCTGGGTGATCACGGCGATACCGGCACCGGCGCCAGAGAGGTCGGCGGCGCCGACCTGGATCAGCAGGATGTTGAACGTGAAGATGAACAGCGCCGTGATCGGCACGGAGATCGCCATGGTCGGCAAGATGGCGACCCGCAAGATGAACCAGCACTGGATGATGAATTCTTTCCACTGAAAAGGCGGGCGGAACAACGCCTTTCCGGTGAGCACACACATCCGGAAGAAACCGCCGATGAGAACCAGCGGTGGGCCTATCTGATCACGGATGTAATCAGTGACGCGCGGTTGCGTCGTGGTCACTGGCACCCCCTCCCGATGCAACCCTGCGCCTTACGGGGGAGCGGCGAATAGTCTCGCACAGCTCCTCCTCGCCCCGTTTCCAGGTGTGTGACCCGCGTCTCACTACTGGCAGGTAGTAAGGCGGACCACAGGACTGTACCCGATGGGCTTGGGGGCGTGCATGGCATCGGCGTTATTAGGCTTTCGTCAATTTGACCTGCGGGTTTTTGGTAATGTCAGCGTGACCCGCCCGGTCCGGGATCGGTTGACGGGGAACCGCTTTGAGCGACAGCGGAGGTGCCGTAACGCGTCCGCAATTCGGTCTTGAGCACCTTGCCCGCCGGGTTTCGCGGCAGCGCCTCGACGATCTCCAGGCCCTTCGGATGCTTGTACCGGGCGAGGCGTTCGCCGAGGAAATCGTCGAGGTCCTCGATGCGCAGACCGGCCTCGTTCGACCGCCGCGACGGCGACCGGTACTTCGCCCCATTTTTCATGCGGCCGGCCGATCACCGCGACCTCCACGATCGCGGGATGACTGGCCAAGACGTTCTCCACCTCCGCGCAGTAGATGTTCTCGCCGCCGGAAATGATCATGTCCTTTTTGCGGTCGACCACCCAGACGTAACCTTCATCGTCCATCCGGACCAGGTCCCCGGAATGGAACCAACCACCATGGAACGCCTCGGCAGTGGCCTCGGGGTTGTTCCAATAGCCGCTCATCAATGTGGGTGCGCGATAGACGATTTCACCGACCTGACCTACTGCCACGTCGTTCATCTCCTCGTCGACCACGCGGGCGGCCACCGTCGGAATCACCTTGCCCACCGAGCCCAGCTTTCTGAGCGCGTCTTCGCCGAGCAGCATGCAGGTCACCGGGGACATCTCGGTCTGACCGAAGGCGGCCAGGATCTGCGATCCCGGGAATGTCTCCGACATCTGACGCAGCAGGGTATCGGACGCCGGCGCGGCACCCCAAGAGATCACCCGCAGCTTCAGATCGCGTGGATTCGCCTGCTGCGCAGCACAAACCGCCTGCCACTGGGCGGGGACCAGGAAAATGCCGGTGACCTTTTCCGCGGCCAGCACGTCAAGCAGATGGCCGGGGTCGAAGGCGCCGAGCGGATGGATCACCGTGGGAAGGCCCATCAGCAGTCCGGTCAACAGGTTGCCGATGCCGGCAATGTGGAAGAACGGGACACCGATGAAGCCGACGTCGGAGGCTGCGAAGCCGTGGGTATAGATGTTGGCCGTGGCCTGACAGGCCAGGTTGGTGTGGGTCAGCACGGCGCCCTTGGGCCGGCCGGTCGTGCCTGAGGTGTACATGATCAGCGCCGGCGAGTCGTTCGGGACGTCAGCCGGCGTGGCCGGATCGCCAGACTCGTTGACTAGATCCTCGTAGGACAGCAAACCTTCGTCGGCCGAATCGCCGGCGACCACGATGGTGCCCAACACCGAGGTGACCCCGCGGACGGCCGCGGCCACCGGCGCCAGCACCGGCTCGGTGATCATCACCCGGGCCTCGCAGTCCTCGACCAGAAAGGCGATCTCCGGCGGCGTAAGCCGAAAATTGACCGGGACGGCGATGGCTCCGATCAGGTTGGCGGCCAACACCGACTCGACGAACTCGGTTCGGTTCAGCATCAGGATCATCACCCGGTCGCCGCTGGCGACCCCGCGCCGACTCAAGGCTCCAGCGATCTTGGCGACCCGGTCGCGCAGGTCGGCCCACGTGAGGGTGTTTCCCATGAACCTCAACGCAGTCGCACCCGGCTGCATGAAGGCGTGCCGTTCGAGTTGGTTGACCCAATTCTGTCGTCGCGCCAGGTACGGCTGCTCTAAAAAGTCACCGACAGCGTCGGTGCCGTGGGCGCCGTGGCCGGCCAACTGCGCGGTCAACTGATCGCTTCCCTTCCGTCGTAAGCCCTCTACTTAAGTTGATATTTGATAAAACTTGGTGTTGTCTGGGTCACACTATGGTCTTGGCGTCACGAAGACAACCCCGATGAGCGCGGTGCGCGCGCTCGCCGCAACCCGGCTTCCGCTGCGCCGGGCTCAGCTGTCTGACGAGGTCGCGGGCCATTTGCGGGCCGCTATCATGTCGGGCGCGCTGCGGCCGGGAACCTTTATCCGGCTCGACGAGACCGCCGCCAAACTCGGCGTCAGCGTGACCCCGGTGCGCGAGGCGCTGCTGAAGCTGCGCGGCGAAGGGATGGTGCAACTCGAGCCGCATCGCGGGCATGTGGTGTTGCCGCTCAGCCGCCAAGACGTCGACGACATCTTCTGGGTGCAGGCGACCATCGCCAGGGAGCTTGCCACCTCGGCGGCCGAGCGCATCACCGACACCGACATCGACGACCTCGAGCGTCTCACCGATATCCTGGCCGCCGCTGTGGCCGCCGGCGATGTCGACGCGATCGCGACGACGGAGTTCGCGTTTCACCGCACCTTCAACCGCTCCACCGGGCGGATCAAGCTGGCGTGGTTCCTGTTGCATGTCGCCCGGTACATGCCGCTGATGGTCTACGCCACGGATCCGGAGTGGGGCGCTGCCGCGGTGCGTAACCACCGGGAGGTGACCGCGGCGCTGCGCCGCCGCGACACCGCCGCGGTCGTCGAGCTCACCGACTGGGGCTTCAACGACGGAGCGCGTCGGCTTACCGAGCGATTGGCCAGCAGCGGGATCTGGGACTAGCCGCGCCCGGCTAACCTGCCGCCAGATCCTCGGCACGCTTCTTGAGGTTCTCGGCGAGGTAGTCCAGTACGTTGCCCGCCAGTTGCTTCACCATCGGCGCCGGAATCGGTAGCGACGGCTCGACATCGAGGTCCACGGTCAGTAGCGACGAGGATCCGGTGTCGACCACGCTGAACAGCTGCTCCTGCTTCTTGAACAGGTTGCCCTGCTGCAGCACGGTCTGGATCTGGGTCGGGCTCGGGTAGTAGACCGCCTGGATCAGGCTGTCCTCGATGCTTTCGAACTTCGCATCGAGACGCAGCTGGCTGGGGCGCCCGTCGTCGTAGCGGGCCAGCACCCACAGACCCTCGACTCCGTCGTTCCACTCCGGGTAGGACTCGAAGTCGGCGACGATGGCCAGGATGGTGTCGGCGTTGGCGGAAACCTCAACGGTCTTGCTGACAAAAGGCATTCGCCGAGCATAACGAGAACGCGTCGACCGCTAGCTCACGCAGGCCGTCGACAGCAGCGCGCGGATGTCGTCGGGAATGGGTGTCGGTCGACGGGTGGTCTTGTCGATGTAGACGTGCACCCAGTGGCCGACCGCGGCGATGGCCCGCGGCTCAGGATCTCCGGGGTCGCCGGCCCGAAAAACCCCGAGCCGGTAGGTCACGCTGCTGTTGCCCAGCCGGGTCACGGCCACCCCGACGACAAGGCGTTCCGGGAAGTGCAATTCCGAGAAATAGCGGCAGCCCGATTCCGCGACGATGCCCTGCGCCGAGGTTGTCACCGGGTCGAGCGTGACGCTTGTGCCGATCCAGCCGTTGATCGCGGTGTCGAAAAGTTGGTAGTAGACCGCGTTGTTCAGGTGACCGAACATGTCGTTGTCGGCCCATCGGGTCAGCACCGGCCAGTGCACCGGGAAGTCGTGGCTGGTGAGCCCGTCGGGTGCGGGCGGAATCGAGCTCATGGTTGTATTCGACCATGCTTGAAATCCGGGGTGCCGTGCTGGAGGAGATCGGATCGCCTCGGCCCTACGCGCAGTCTCGGCCGATCACCATCGCCGACATCGCGCTGGCTCCGCCCGGCGCCGAAGAGCTGCTGGTGCGCATCGAGGCCGCCGGCGTCTGCCATTCGGACTTGTCTGTGGTGGACGGCAACCGGGTGCGGCCGACACCGATGCTGCTCGGGCACGAGGCGGCCGGAGTCATCGAGCGGGTCGGCGACGGCGTCAACGACGTGGCCGTCGGCCAGCGGGTGGTGATGACGTTCCTGCCGCGTTGCGGTCACTGCACGGCGTGCGTCACCGACGGACTGACTCCTTGCAAACCGGGCAGCGCGGCCAACAATGCCGGGACGCTGCTGGGCGGCGGGATGCGGCTGAGTCGCGGTGCCGACAAAGTCTTTCATCACTTGGGGGTCTCGGGTTTCGCGACGCACGCGGTGGTCAATCGGGCCAGCGTCGTCCCGGTGCCCGACGATGTCCCTCCCCCGGTTGCCGCGCTGCTCGGCTGCGCGATGCTGACCGGCGGCGGCGCGGTGCTCAACGTCGGCAAGCCGCAGCCGGGACAGACGGTGGCCGTCGTCGGCCTCGGTGGTGTCGGCATGGCCGCGGTGATGACCGCGTTGTCCTACGCCGGCGTCCGCGTGATCGGCGTCGACCAGCTTCCCGAAAAGCTCACCGGTGCAAGCACTCTCGGTGCCCACGAGGTTTACACTCCGCAACAGGCCATCGACGCCGGCGTCAAGGCGGCCGTGGTGGTCGAGGCCGCCGGGCATCCCGCCGCCCTGGAGACGGCCATCGCGCTCACCGCCGCGGGCGGCCGGACCATCACTGTCGGCCTGCCGCGGCCGGACGCGCGGATCAGTGTGGCCCCGTTGGGTTTTGTGGCCGAAGGCCGATCGCTGATCGGCAGCTACCTCGGGTCTGCGGTGCCGGACCGCGACATCCCGCAGTTCGTCGAGCTGTGGCG
>CAWGPB010000015.1:0-169827 GCA_963824335.1 uncultured Actinomycetota bacterium | reverse complement strand
GTCACCGCTCTGCACATGAAACATGTGATCGCCGGGCGCTGCTCGCCATCGGGCGAGATTGACCGCTGCCCGAACAAACGTCGGGGATTCTGCGACGGATTCCATCCGCACTACGAAGCACTGCGGGGCTGGACACTCGACGACGCGATCGGCGGGGTCGGCGCCGGCGCCCTGGTCTTCCTGCAAGACAGGAAAGGCAACGTTCGCGTGGTGCCCGCCGAAGACGTCCGCCTCTACCGCGAACTCACCGGCCACGACGGCGCATTCAACCCAGCCGTACGAACCGCGAAACCGCCTGCAAACGAGCGCCGTTCGCGTGAATGCACCGCAGAACGCCCGGGCGCCGAGGTGCGCCAGCCGTACCCCATCACATGGGCTCGCTGCCAACAGTGCGGCCGCGACATCTGTCACCCCGAAAGCCTCGCGGCTGGGCTCTGCCAACGCCACTTACTCATCCAGCGGGCCGCGATGCACCGACTGGCGGTGAGCACATGAACGACAGGAACTACTGGGAAGAAATCGACGGCGCTCGCTCGGCTTGTCTCTGGGATGTCGGATTGCGCGACTACACCGCCGCCACAACGGTATCCGCCGACGGCACCACCCATCTGTTGCTTGCCTACCGTACTGCTCTCAATGATGCGGCGGTGTCGTATGACCGCGACTGCCACAGCGTGCAACACGAACAGCTCGGCCGCCTACCCGAAGAAATACACCGCCGGATCTGGGGCCCGCACCTCTGCGGGCGACGCAACCGCAAAGGCCGGCCCTGCGGCATCGCCGTCGACAAGCACGGCGACGCCTGCGCCTGGCACCACGGACAGGACCGAGTGTCGGAGTTTCCGAAGTGAGCGCAGGCTTCGACAAATTCGCATGGCTGAGAGCTATCTACAGCGAGCCCGCGTTCACGTCGGGCGAGAAAGGCGTTCTGGCGCATGTCGCCGTGTTCAACGTGCTTTCTGGCAACGACACGTTCTGCGTTCGCCAGTCCACACTCGCTAAGCAGTCCGGCATTTCCAGGGCAACAGTGAACTACGCGATAGGCAAAGCCAAGCACCGGAAGTACCTTGTCGTGAGCCGTCGCCGGGCCAGCGGTTACGGGCGCAGCGGCGCAGATGAGCTAAGACTGTCCCTACCTGCGGTAAGTCAAGATGCTTTACACGAGTCATCGGGCGGCCGAGCTGCGGTAAGTCAAGATGCTTTACACGACTCTGACGAAACCCCGAGTGATGTCAAGAAAACGGCCGAGTCATGTCAAGAAAACGGCCCGAGTGATGTCAAGAAAACGGCCGAGTCATGTCAAGAAAACGGCCCGAGTGATGTCAAGAAAACGGCCGAGTCATGTCAAGCACCCAACACGCCTACCAGCGAAAACGACACCCCCTACAGTTCTTTAAAACAGTTCTCTAAAAACAGGTCTGGGGGGGAAGGCGCGGAAGCGCGCACCCCCACCCTCGACGCTCATCCGCAGAAGATCCCATCTACCCGACTGCCGGCGGTGCCCGACGGCGGCGACCCGATAGACGGCGAACTCGTCGACGCCATACCGACCGAAGATCCTGAGCCTCCACGATTCTGCTCTGAGCACGCGGCCAACCCTGGGAAGGGCTGCCACACCTGCAAATACCTCCGCCATAAGCACGAAGCCTGGGAAGCGCGCCGCAATGCGCGAATGCTGGCTGCCGTCAACGCCCGCGACCGCGAGCGCCAAGCCAACAGCGCGCCTGCACCGTCGTATCGCTGCCGCGTCTGCCACGACGACGGCATCGTGCTCAACAGCGACGGCCTGCCCGGCCGCGATATCCGCATCTGCCACCACGACAACACCTGGCATGTCGCTACGCCCGACGAACTCGCCGAACTGGACAAGAGCGCATGACTGATTCGGCGACCCCCACCGACCGCACCCGACAGCTCAGTCATGCCGAAACGGCACTCCAATGCGCCACCAACAGGCGCGAGGCGATGGCAGCGATCCGCGAATACTTCGCAGCCAAAGCCGACACGAATCCCGACGATGGTCGCCGAGAGGGGGCACAGTGACGGCGCCGTGGGTCGAGCTCACCGCGGCCATCTTGCGCGGTACACCGAAGCTACCCGGCGCGCTGTGCCGGCGGCGCTCTGACCTTTTCGACGGCGCTGACGACCAGGATGCACGCGACGCAGCCGAGCTCTGCGGCAGGTGCCCGGCCCGCGAGCCCTGCGCCAACTGGGCGGACACACTGCGGCACAACCAGATCAACGGCGTCATCGCGGGCCAACACCGCGAATGGATCAGCCACCCGTCCTTGCGCCGAGAGACGACCGAGCGATGAGGCTGCGCCGGCGGAGGTTTCGGGTATCGGTTTCAGTCGACCACGACGCAGAGTCCTACCCGATCGTTCTGGGCTTCGGGCCGGCACTCTCTTTCGAAGCCACCATCGACGAAGCCCACGCCTTCGCGGTCGAACTCGTCGACGCGATCGAGCAAGCACGCCGAGGCGGTCAGACGTGCTGACCGAAGAAGATTTACGGCGTGTGTTGTTTTGCGTGATCGAGCAGCACGAGCGCCAACGCCGAAAAGAAGCGCCTATGCGAGCACCGTGGACACCGGAGTTGATCCAAAAGGTCTGCGGCGCAATCGGCGAGATGTCGCGAGCGCGACAGTCGCGGACTCGCGGCCAGTCACACTCAAGACGTGAGGAAAAACTGCTCAGCGCACGGCAAGTCAGCGAGCGGATCGGTTGGAATGTTCGCCGCGTCCAGCGCCACGCGCCCGAGCTCGGCGGCAAGCTCGTCGGCGGCCGGCTTCTATTCCGCGCCGCAGCGATCGACGAACACTTGGGCGGCAGAGCATGAGTGAGGACGCCGACCAGACCGAGCAGTTGCGCGGCATTGTCGGCACGGTGCTGCCACCCGACCTCCGGGACAGTTTCGTGCAATACGCCCGATTGGACGCCTTCCGTGGCGACGGCGGCCAGATCGACACCGAGAAAGTTATGGGCCACCTGACTGCGATCCATGTCGCCACACAGCCTCAACCGGAGCAGTCGACGCGTCAGTGGGGACAAACCTCCGGCGGCGGAGCGCCGGGCAAGCAGCGCGGCGACGACGGCCGGGCCGCGCTCGAAAAGCGGCACGGCGTCCCACGCACCGACGACCAGCGCGCAGCCGGCGCCCAAATCCCCCGCGGCCAAAAGGGACGCGCCGCACTTCAAAAGCGCCACGGCGTAGGAGGTAAGCAAGAATGATGCTCCCTGGTCTCGGTGGAATCCCTGACATCACGCCCTTGCAAATCGCCGTGGCCGCGCTGCCGGGCTATCGGGACGCGCTCGCCGTGGCAGAGACCGCCGATGAGTGGCTGCGCACCCAACCGCCACTCCCCAGCCTGGATCCGGCTCTGGCAGATCAGATTTCGGATGAATCCATCGACGCAGAGCGAGCCCATCACGCCCATATCGCCGAGCAAAAAGAGCGCCACAGGATCGTCCAAACGCGGCGAGAACGCGCAGCCAGCCGCGCGCAATCTATCTTCATCGCCGGCGTCGATCTGATTCTCGGCTCGCTACAGACAGAGCTCGGCGCGCTGCTCAAACGAGTCGCGACGGTCATTCCCGAGCTCGGCGGCGCCACCACCGCAGAACAGGCGATCGCTGCCGACGCCGGCGCCGCATGGAAACGGCTCACCGAACTCGCCGACGCCTACGACGGCCTGCGGCAGGCGCAGACCTTTGTCATGATGCGCGGCTCGGTCAGCCTGTGGAAGAACGTCACCCCCCAGTTTCCCGGCGAGGACCACGCTAATCAGGCGTTCCTGCGCAATGTCGGCGACTTGTGGCCGGCGTGGCGCCAGCCGGGCATGGGTATGCGTCGAATTGACCTCAGCGACAAAGCAACACCGCCGCGGGACGAGCCCTGGCCGACCGACCACGGCCCCGAGCTGATGATCTGGCTGGCCACCTCCGACGCGCAGCCGTGGATCCCAACCGGCAAGCAACTGCGCGAACTGTGGGCCGAACGCGACGCACTCGCACCCGACAACGACATGCCCGAGCAGCCCGACGACGAGTCACGATTCGATTCGTTATTGATGGGACCGTTGTTGGTCGACCGCGACCGCCAGATCCAAACAGCAGCCAAGCGACGGCAGAAGCCCGACTACAGCCGCACCGCAACCCCGATCACCACATCACAGCGGCAACCAGCCGAACCCGAAGGAGCTGACGCGTGAGCGCAATATCCGAATACCAAGGCGGTCAGACGTTTCCGCCGATCGCGACGACGATGCTCGGCAAGGTCGCGGCCGGCCTCAACCCGACCGACACCGCCCTTGTCGGCGGACCGCCCCCGACGCCAGCGGTGCTGAGCGCCATCATCGACGCGATCGTCGCGATCGACGACTCGCTCGGCATCTAGCGGCAACCAATGACCTTCGGCGGCGTGGCGCAACTGTTTCTCGACGGGGACAGGGTGCCCATCGCCGCGTCTCCTGCGCAGCGCCCGGCCTGCGCCCGCCGCCGAAGCCCAACTCGAGCCAGCGACGCGCGCAGCCGACCCCGGCCGTGCCCACGGATGGCAGCGCCCACGCGTGCTCGCCCCGCCAGCGCGCCGGCGACATCCGTACCGGGCCCATCCGCCGGCATCGTCGCAGGTCACAGCGCCGCCAGCGTCGCCGGTAGGGGGCGTCATCCCTCCCCCCGGGCCACCGCTGGCCACCGGGACGCTCTGTATCTCGACCTGGCTCCGCACCGAAACGCACGGTTTGTTACGGCCACGGACGCTGGAAGTGACGCGGGAGGCGGTGATCGGTGACTCGCAAGGCATCGGCGGCCTCGGGTAAGCGGACGTGCGCAAGCTGCGGAAATGGCTTCATCGGCGGTGCTCGAGCCTCGTATTGTTCGCCGGCGTGCAAGCAACGGGCGCACAGGTCGCGCAGGGGCGGCAAGGGTAACGCGGCCCGCGTTACGGTCACGGTCGCTACTCCTGTTGTGGACGGGACTCATTCGCCGGAAGCGGTGGCGCTGCTTGCCGAGCTCGACGCTGAGCTTGCGGAGAATTCGGCAGCGCATGGGTTGCTCGAGCCGCTGGTCTTCTCGGCTGCGGAGCGGGCAATCCTCGAGTCGATCGCCCGCAACGTGGATCGCACGGTTGACCTATGGGTGCGCTATCGCGCGAGCGATGACGACCAGGCGCGGGCGAAGCTCAGCGCCGAGTTGCGGCTGCTCGAAACGGGCCTGAAAAGCCTTCTCGGAGCCGTGAAGACCGATATTCCTGCGCCGAAGTCGGCCCGAGCGGTACACGCGGCCGAGACACGGTGGTCGCGTGGCGCGGATTAGGGGCGGATCGGCGCCCGGACTGGTGCCGGCGCGCGTCGGTGTCCGCGTGCCTGGCATTTACGCCGATCTGTTGTCGCGTGAGCGCGACAGTGTCGAGCGTGCGGATGCGGCCGCCGCTGGCCGGGCGAACCGCGGTCATGGCGTCTTTCGCCGGTCGCGGCATTTGCTCAACGCGCTCGAGGCCGGCGAGCCGGTGACCGTGTCGGCATCGCAGCTCGTCAGTCGCCGTGTCCAGATACCGGAGCACATGCGGCCCGGTCGCCGTCACTCGTGGTGGCGTGTTACGCCGGATGATGCGGTGGCGCGGTCGAGTTCGCCGGTCGTGGATCGGCCGACGCGGAAGCGCCGCGGTGAAGGCGCGCTCGGATGAACCCGCTCCCGAGTCACTCGGATGTCCGCGTGGCGTTGGAAGCTGGCCCGGACGGCGCGAGGCTCGCGGGCCGCTGGATCGACGCGATGATCGCCGGCATATCTCACAGCGCGGTCGCCTCATTCGCGGCGGCACAAGGGACACCAGCGGCCGTGTTTGAGCGCCGACCCCATCTGCCGCCAACCGATCCCGAACGTTATGGCTGGCGTTTTTGGGCGATGCGCCCCGATGGGATCCTGGTGACTCCGTTCACCGGTACGGCGATCGACTGCGGCACGTTCGACGCTGAATGTTCGACGTGCGTCGACCCGCCGGATCCGGAATGCGTGTGCGGCGTGCATTACATGTCGCGGGCCCGGGACATCATCCGGTACGCGGAGGGAGCTCTGCGGCTATCCACGAGAATTGATGCACTGCAACGCATTCTGGACGACGAATGGCTGCTGGCGCTGACCTATGGTGTCGCGGTGGGTGCCGTGGAGGTTGACCGCTGCGAGTACCAAAACCCCGGTGCGCCGTCGCGCCGCGCGGCACGCTGGCACATGCTCGCGATGCTGGTGCCCGGCGCGGGCCCGGATCGGCGAGCGTCCCTCAACCGCCGTTACGGCTGTCTTGTCACCGCCGACGCATCGCTACGCACGTGCGAAGGCGTCGCCGGCCTCCTCCGATCCAGCGTCACGCCGGCGAGAATGGCCGAGCTCGGCAAGCCGCATGTGACCGAGCCAACACGCCAGAATCGGTCCTGAGCTGCGCAAAGTCTAATATCAAGACAGTGGACACCGACAAGACATCATGACATCATGGTGTCATGAGCAACACAGCCGCGCACACCCCTACGAACGCACAAGCAACAACCGCGCTCACGGTGCGTTTGCCCGCAGAACTGGCAGACGCGCTCAAGAACTACGCCTTCATCACCGAGACCTCGGGCAACGAGCTCATCAAGCGAGCGATCGGTGAGTACCTCCGGGCGCACGCTCAAACCGACATGGTGAAAGCTGCGTTCGCGAAGGCACTTGAACAGCACGCCATTGCATTCGAGAAATTGGCCGACCTCTAGGAACCGGGTAGACCCCTGATGACGATGTACCTCACCACCGATGACGTCCAAATGCTCAACGAAGAGTTCGTCGGGTCTGACATGCTCCGCGACTTCGGCTTGCTCGAGTCCGCGGTGATGCGGCCGCAGATGAGCGCGCACGGTGATGATGCCTACCCGACAATCCACGAGAAATGCGCGGCGCTGCTCCATAGCCTCGCGCGTAATCACCCGTTTGTCGATGGAAATAAGCGCACAGCATGGGCGGCGACCTTCGTCTTCTACCAGATCAACGGCTACGAGTTGCTGGTGGATGACGGAGCCGTCATAGCCCTAACAGTCGACGTCGCTGAGGGCCTACTCGATGTCCCGAACATAGCTGCCGTGCTCAAAACCTGGGCGCACCCCATTCCGGGGGGCCTTGATTGGATGGGCGTCGACGGCTTGCTGTTCTGACCGCGAATGTCGGATCCAGAGGGGTTGGCCGGCCGCGTAAGTCACCCCTTGGCGGAGTCAGTCGCCTTGGTAGCTTTTTTTGCTGCCTTTACGATTCGGTGCTCGGTGCAGCGCCAACAGTCGTAGCTTCGATCGGACTCCGGAATGTCATTGTCTGCACCGCATCTGGGACATGTGAAGCGGCGCCGTCCGGATGTGACCGGCCTTCGGGCTACCTTGGCAACGGAGTCTCGCGGCTGGGCGATGAGAGCTGCGGCGAGCCCAAGAGGGCCGAGCACTAAGAGGGTCGCCCAGAAGAATTGCGAGTCTCTTTCCTGTGGCGCGAGGTTGGATGCAGCGACGGCGATCCCGATCCACACGCCAAGCCATACGGCGAAGATGACGACGACTAAGAAGATAGGCAGGTCGGCGAATGAATCGTTGCTCATGGCCCGAAATCATGCCTGGGATCGCGTGCTGATGGCGCAATTTTGCGGCTATTCCGCTGCTCGTCTTCAAACATCGACACCGGGCCGATGTCGCGGATTCGACACGGCGGCCCGGGCTGCGGCGCGTAAAGCACTGCGCCGCAATGGCAGCGCCACGCCATGTGGCGGCCGTTGCAGGTACACCACACGGAGCTGACTGACCAGCCGCCGTCGCCGTAGTCATGGCCGACCGGGCAGCACGTCGGCGGCACCACCACCCAACCGCGATGAGTCTGGACCAGATCGCCCACGAAGTGATTCGGGAAGTCGTCACGACGCGGGCCGGCCACCGGGACTTTGTACCGCTGGCCGCCGACACGATGCCAGCTCGGCAGAGTGTCTAATGCAGTGTGTCCGGACATAATTCGTGTTGTGCCGCCGCAACGATGCCTCTCGCGTCCGAGGGGGACACGGATGATCCGACCTGTTCAGGTGTCATTCCTGCGTGGAGCATCTCGCATGCGTGCAGTCCGTAGGAAACTCGGGTGGCGTCGTCGTAGGCCATGACGAACGTGCCGTGGTCCCGCAGGTATGCGAGATAGCTGTTGGCGTCACCGTGGGCGGGCGATGCAGTGACGACCAAGACGACAGCGTAGGAAGCAGCAAGTGCCGGGGCGATGCTAGTTCGCATAGTGTTCTCCTCTGTGTCAGGGGCGCTTTATCGCTGATGATGATGGGAATCGCGTACCGACGGAGGGTAGAACGCCCGACGAGCGGGTACCGCCGGACGATGAGAGAACTTGCGATGAACAGGTTTTGAGGACGCGCGACGCCTCGTCACGCTCGGCCTGGATCATCCATAGCCCGTACTTCGATTTGATCTTCACCACTTTGGTGACGTACTCGCACCGGAAGTCTTTATTGCTCGGCAGCCACGAAGCCACATCACTGGCCTTCTTCTTCCGGTTGGCCTTACCACTCACGGCTAGAAGCTCTTGCGGGTCATTCGCGAACTGAGTGCGCTTCAACAAATCCCACTGCTGCGCACCGGTCTGCCACGCATCCAGCAGCGGCACGACGTGGTCAATCTGCACCAGAACATCGGTACCTTCGTCTCGATCAAACGCAATGTCTCGCCCGGTGTACGGGTCGTACAAGACGCCCGACAAAATCGAGCAGCCGGTGGTAGGGAAGACGTTCGATAAATCGCGGCGCAGGATGTCATCGCGGGTATCACAGCCATTGCGCCCAAATTCGACGCCGTCGACATCGTCTGTCCAGGGCGGCCCGAACTGATCGCGAGAGTAGCCAGTCTTCGGCGCCGGCCCCTTGACCGGGATCGAGTCAAGCAGTGTCAGTGCGGCCTGTTGCGCTGAAGGATTGCTGCTCTTGCCGATCTTCTCCTTGTTGTAGATGAAGACCGCGAGCCCGATCAGCAGGACTATCGCAATGACAACGGCACCAATAGTCCAGCTCGCGCTGTTATCGCGAGTTTCGTTCTCAACATTCATCGCGGCTCGTCATCCCCCTTGGTGAACTTGAAACGATCCGGTGGCGCCTAGCCGAGTGCCACCCCAGATCACTCCGGATTCCGCGTCGTCCGCTGTCGCATTCGACGACGGCACCCGGCCACCGCTGAGTTCTAGCGCAAGCCACCGACACCGCTGGGCGGCAGTTAGGATGCCGTTTTGCGTTGCAGCTTCTGGCCGCACTGTTCACACTCGTAGATGCTCACGCTGACAGGTACGTCCTGTTTGTGCTGGCAGTTGAAGCATCTGACGTTCGTCGTCTCACCGGCCGGAGTCGGCGAATTGGCGGCCTTGGACTGACCCGCACCCTGACGACTCCGCACGCTGCTAAAGCCAACGCGTGCTCCGATTCCCATGAGCACCACTCCGAGCCACGCGACGTACATCGCGATACCGTGACTTGCCTTATAGCCCTGCTGCGAACTGTCGACTTCGCCATCAGGCTTGACCGGATAGAGAGTGTCCGACGTGTTGCTGTCTATGAGCAGAAGAAGCGCGCACACTCCGATAAAAATATACGGACCCCACCATTTGTCAGTCTGGCCGGATCCCACGCTATAAGCGGAAGCAGCCGCCGCCAACGAGAGCCCGATCAACAGCCAACCGCCTTGCTGAATGAGTGTGTTCTGCTCGATTGCACGGAACGCCGGCGACTCCTGCCACGGCAGAAACGTCGAAATGGTCACTGTCAGTGCGCCTAGGGCTACTAGCGCGAACCCCAAATCGACTGTGAACGCAGAACTAGACGGAGTAGCTGGTCCAGTCACGATGGCCCCCTTGGATGAGTCACGATTACCGGACCTTACTCAGCGGTAAGGGATTTCGTCACGGATTGCCTTTACCACGCTGTGCTTGTAGGCCGTTCGGACGACTCAGGCCGCCCCGATGAGAGAGCGAGGCGGCCCGAACAACAAGTCAGACGTGAGCTAGACCGAGTCGGTTCTGTCGATCTCGTCGGCTGCGGCGATCAGCGCCCCGGCCAGCCGGCGTGCCTCGTCGGTCGTGATGGTCTCGCCTAGGCCGCCGCGAATCCAGATACCGCGTTCTTCGACGTCGCCGTCGCTTAACTGCGTACCGCGGATGACGACGTCTATGTCCGCGCCGCGCTCCAACTCGACCGTGCGTGTAGTGCCGTGAAACGCTCGGAACGCATCGGGCGTCAGCGCGTCGTCCCATTCGCGGACACTGACCGCGCCGGTAGGCGCAGGCACGTTCCCCATCACCGCATCGGCCAGCTCGCGCCAACCCCGCTCGTTTTCCGGTGGCATACTCATCGTGTCGAACTCCTTTCAGTTCGGCCGTTTGCTGTCAGCAGTAAAAGCCGTATCCACTAGCTGGCGAGGGCTTTTCGTCGCTGTTCGGCGAGGTAGTCGGCCCCAGTTCTCGCCGGCGACCGTCAGGGGTTCCGGTATCGGCGGCGGCTCTGGCGGGACGGCCGGCGGGAATATCCCGTACATGCCTCGAGGATCGCCGGCCAAGAGCTGCGCGTGCTGCTCATCGCATCGGGCAACGATCGCGGCGAGCCGCTCGAGCTCGGCCGCGCGCTGCTTGTCGGCCCGGTAGATGAGATGGGCGCCGAGCACGAACAGCGCGCACCCGGCGAGCCCGGCCACGATCCAGATCCAGAACTTGGCGACGGCGCCGACGAACAGCAGCAGCACGAACCCGGCGCCGATCCCGCCACCGCCGCTGCGGCGCTCGTCGCTCATGGCTCGGGAACGTAGAACGAGCAGGGATCTAGGTTGGCGCCGCCGGGGCAGATTTGCGGCATCGTGGTCAGACCGTGAGACCAAGTGTTCTGCAAAGGGCCGTTGTACTGCGGCGGCCCCTCGCAGTCCCAGTCGCCTTGGAACCCGCAACGGGGCTCGGCGACGGCCGGCGACGCGGTGACGATCCCGCCGAACGCGAGTACGGCCGCAGCAGCGGCCAACAGAGTGCGTTTCATGCTTAGTCCTCTCTCTGGTGGGCCCGGACGTTACCGCCGGACACTGACGTCTTGGACACACTTTGGACACGAACTTCGCTTATTTCACGGTATTTAGGTTGAACAACAGTGATGTTCTTTCGCAGGTAGAGCGCACTTCGATGCCCTGAACAGGCCGCTCTGTGGGGGTTCAAGTCCCCCCTCGGACACCCAACATCTCAATGCGAAAGTGCCACTGAGGCACGCAATTCCCGAGAAGACCCGTCGTTAGTCGCACTTTCGCAACGGCGGGGTGCTGCCAGGTTCACACTCGACAGATGGCACGCACCTTCCGCGACCGCCGGGACGCCGGCCGGGTGCTGGCCCGGGAACTGGCGTCGTATCGCGGCAGGGACGGGCTGCTCGTGCTGGGGCTGGCCCGCGGCGGCGTCCCGGTCGGCCGGGAGGTCGCCGCGGCACTGGGCGCGGACCTCGACGCCGTCCTGGTGCGCAAGCTGGGCGTGCCGCAGTGGCCCGAGCTGGCCATGGGGGCGTTGGCCAGCGGGGGCGATGTAGTGATGAACGACCGGGTGCTGTCGAGCCTGCAGATCAGCGACGAGCAGGTGCGCGATGTCATCGAGCGGGAAACCGCCGAACTGCATCGCCGCGAGCTGGCTTATCGGAATGGGCGGTCGATGGCCGACCCCAGCGGCCGGACCGTCATCGTCGTGGACGACGGAATCGCCACGGGCGCAAGCATCCTGGCCGCGGTGCGCGCCCTGCGGACCGCAGGTCCCGAGGCGATCATCGTCGCGGTCCCAGTCGGACCGCGGTCGGTCTGCCAATTACTGGCCCAGGAAGCCGACGACATGGTGTGCGCGACGATGCCAGACGATCTCGAGGCGGTAGGCCAGAGTTTCGTCGACTTCCATCAGCTCAGCGACGACGAGGTCCGCGATCTGCTGGCGACGCCGGCCGCGGGCACCTACTGACGGGTGGTGTGGTCGTCGCTGACGCTGTCGCCGGCGGCACCCTCGGAATCTGCATGCGCCGAAGTGGCATCCGCCTCGTCGACGGCGTCCGGGTAGTCGGTGGCATCGTCGTCGGCGTGGGCGGCTTCATCGTCGTGGGCCGCGGGAGCTGCCTCGCGGCGCTGCCGCTCCTGCAGTGCGTCGATGATCAGCAGCACCACACCCAACACACTGGCGCCGATGCAGACCCAGGCGACCAACTCATTGCTGGTGATGACCGCGAAAACGAGCGCGGCAAGACCGATCACCGCTAGTACGAGCGAGATGATGAGCACGGTTGACCTCCAGCCGACGGGGCGACACTGCCCACTGTGAAGGATAGTGCCCGGTGTTGCCAGTATCGCCGACCGGGCTAGTTATTACCCCTATTGAACTGGTTGAATCCCGCCGAATCGTTGGTCGCGCTGGAATCCACGGGTGCCGCCGAACCGCGCTGACCCAACTCCTCGAGCTGAGATTCCAGATAGGTCTTGAGCCGCGTGCGGTATTCGCGCTCGAAGGTTCGCAGTTGCTCGAGCCGGCCTTCCAGCACCGTACGTTGCTGGTTGATCGTGCCCATGATCTCGGAATGCTTGCGCTCCGCGTCGGCCTGCAGCGCGTCGGCCTTCTCCTGCGCCTGACGCAGCTGGGTCTCCGACCGGGTCTGCGCGTCGGACAGCAGGGCGTCTGCACGCTGACGGGCCTCGGAAACCGTGGTCTCGGCCTCGCGACGGGCATCACCGACGATCTGGTCGGCGTTGGCGCGGGCGTCGGCCAGCAGCTTGTCGGACTCGGCCTGAGCTTGGCCGGTCAGACGGTCGGCGGTGTCCTGCGCCAGGCTGAGCACGCGAGCGGCCTTGATGGCCTGCTCCTCGCCCAGCTGCGCGGAGACCACCGGGGCTGCAACCGGAGCGGGCTGCGGCGGCGGCTTGACCGGCTCGGGTTCGGGCTCGTACACCGGAATCGTTTGGGTGGCTTGTGCACTGGCGCTGCCACCGGCGCGTGCGCCGGCCAGTTCCTGGTCCAGCTCGGCGACGCGCTGACGCAGATCCGAGTTCTCCTCGATCAGGCGGGTCAGCTCGTTTTCGACCAGATCGAGGAAGGCGTCGACCTCGTCCTCGTTGTAACCACGCTTGCCGATCGGCGGCTTGCTGAACGCCACATTGTGGACGTCTGCGGGTGTCAGCGGCATTCCTAGCCCCCTTGAGAGTGGACGGTCTAACCGACCAGGAAAGTGTAGAACGGGATGAACGGTGTCGTAGCCATACTGCAACTGCGGCCCATCCTGTCACACGAGACCCGCCGGTTGCCGAATCGGTCAATAAATAAGACCGAATTTCAAAGATTAAGAGGTAACAAATCGGCCCCTTATGTGACCTATATCCGCACCCCAGCAAACTGCCTCAAGTTGGCAATTAGCGATATGCCGCGCCGGCTCGGGCCGATTCAGACGTGATAGTCCAGTGCCATCGTCATGCCGATGAACGCCACCAGCAGCAGCACCATGATGGACAGGTCGAAGCGGACGGCACCGACGGTGAGCTGGGGTATCAACCGTCTCAACAGATTCACCGGCGGGTCGGTGACCGAAAGGATGATTTCGAGGATCACCACGGTCAAGCCGCGCGGGTGCCAATCCCGGCTGAACGATCGGATGAACTCGACAACGACGCGCGCGATCAGCAGTAACCAAAAGATGAACAGCGCAAAACCAATGATGTGCACGAACAGCGTCAACGAGAGCCCGACCTTAGTGATGAAGATGTGACCTTGGCGACAGCCCACGCCGCTTTCCAGCAGGGCAGAGTCAGCCTACCGGCTGGGGCGCGCAGCCGCCGGATGGCTACTGGTAGGCGTAAAACCCGGTCTCGGCGATGCGTCGGCGCTCTTCAGGAGTGACGTCGACGTCGGCAGGTGAGAGCAGGAACACCTTGGTCGCGACTTTGTCGAATGAGCCACGCAGCGCGAATGCCAGGCCGGCGGCGAAGTCGACCAGTCGTTTGGCGTCGGCGTTGTCCATCGACACCAGGTCCATGATCACTGGCGTGCCGTCGCGGAATCGCTCACCGATGGTGCGGGCCTCGCTGTAGTCCTTGGGCCGCAGCGTGGTGATCTTCGACAGCGGGCTGCTCTCGTCGAACATCATCGCCATCCGGCGCGGGTCCATCGCGAGCGCGCCGCGGGTGGAACCGCGCAGCGACCCGAAACGCGGCCGGTTCATCTCGGTGCGCTCGTAGTCAGGTCCGCGGAACCGCGGTTCATCGGCGTAGCCGCCGCGGTAGCCGGGCGAACCGTATTCGGCGGTCTCGCTGCGCGGGTCGTCGTACTCACGACCTTCGTAGCGGTTGCCGTAACCCTCATCGCCGAAGCGCTGACGCGCATAGCCGCCGGTCCGCGCGGGAGAATGGTCGTCGTAGTACTCGTCGTCGTAATCCTCCATCGGAGCCATCCCGAAGTAGGCCTTGACCTTGTGCAGCGTGCTCATCGCTTGACCCTTCTACAGCTCTGGGGATTCCGGTGTCCGTGATGAAGATGTGACTGGAGTGACTATTGACGGAGACGGTATCGGGCGTTGGCCCAACAATGCGGTACCGACACGCACACACGTCGACCCATGTTTGACCGCGCTTTCGAGATCGTTCGACATCCCGGCCGACAGTCCCGCCGCATCCGGGTGCGCCCGACGCACTCGCAGGTGTTCGGACTGCAGGCGCGCGAACGCCCGGTCGGGCTCCCAGTCCAGCGGCGGGATGCCCATCAGCCCAACGAGTTCGAGAGAGTCCGCGGCGTCGACCTGCGCACAGATGTCGTCGACCGTGGCGGTGTCGGAGACGTCGACGCCGCCGCGGGACACGTCACCGTCGAGACTGATCTGGACGTACACCCGCAGCGGATTCGTTCGGTGCCCCTCGCCCAGCGCGCCTCCGACGGCACGGTCGAGTGCGGTCACCACACGGGTACTGCTGACCGAGTGGGCGGTGTGCGCCCAGCCTGCCAACGACCGGGCCTTGTTGCGCTGGATCGTGCCCACCATGTGCCAATGCCGGCGACCGGTAGCGGGATCGCCCTCCCCCGGGCCGTCCAGCAACCTATCGACTTCGGTGACCTTTGCTGCCGCTTCCTGGTCGCGGGATTCGCCGAAGGCGGCGCATCCCAATCGCGACAAAATCGCTACATCGGTAGCCGGAAAGAATTTGGTAATAGGCAGGAGTTGAATTTCGTCGAGTTTGCGGCCGGCCGCTTCGGCGGCCGCGGCAAGCCGCGATCGTAACGCCGACAAAGAATCGGCCAATTCCATTTCCCGCTGCGGTCGGGGTGAAAGGTTTACCGTCACGCTCATTCCATCCACACCACCGAGGCCAGTCGCCCGGTCGGGGCCCCTCGCCGATGGCTGAACAGATTGGTGTCGTCGACCGTGCACCGTGGGTCGACGTCGACGGCGCTAACCCCCAAAGCCTTGAGCTGACAAGCGATTCCGGCACGAAGATCCAGCCCCGGTGTGCCGGCGGAGGTGGTGGTGCGACTGCCCGGCAGCGCCGCCTCCACCTCGTCGGCCATGGCCGCGGGCACCTCGTAGTTGCGGCCGCTGACCGCCGGGCCCAGCAGCACCGAGATGTCCGGTTCGCGCGCACCCAGACCCACCATCGCCTCGACCGCGCGCGCCACCACTCCGTGTTGCGCCCCGACTCGGCCCGCGTGCACGGCGGCGATCACACCTGCCGTCGCGTCGGCCAATAGCACCGGGACGCAGTCGGCGGTCACCACCGCCAACGCCAATCGCGGTGTGCACGTGACCAATCCGTCCGTGTTGTTGAATGCGGTCTCGCGCGGACCGTCAACCACCTCGACGTGATCGCTGTGCACCTGATTCATCCACACCACCCGGTCGGGGCCCAGACCGATGGCTTTGGCCAGCCGCGCCCGATTGGCCGCGACCGCAGCCGGCTTGTCACCGACATGGTCGCCGAGATTGAAGCTGTCGAACGGCGGCGACGAAACACCGCCCGCCCGTGTGGTGCTGACCCTGCGGATGCGAACGCTCACTTGTCCAGTATCCGGCGGGAGCAAGGCCGCCATGTCGCCGCGCGGCTAGCGCCGCATGAATGGCGGCACATCCACATCGTCGTCCTCGCCGCCGATGTCGAAGGTCGCGCCGTTGGTCGGCACCGAGACACTCACCGCGTCGGCAGGCTCGAACAAGCTGGAGCTGACCTTGCCGTGTTTGCCCGACGCGACCGTCGTGGCGGCCGCATTGGCGCTGCTGACGACCGGCTTTCGACCGGGTCCGCTCGCGTCGAATCCGGCCGCGATCACCGTGACCCGCACCTCGTCGCCGAGCGAGTCGTCGATAACCGTTCCGAAGATGATGTTGGCGTCCTGATGAGCGGCGTCCTGGACCAGCGATGCCGCCTCGTTGATCTCGAACAAGCCCAAGTCGCTGCCGCCGGCCACCGACAGCAGCACGCCCTGGGCGCCCTCCATCGAAGCCTCCAGCAGCGGCGAGTTGATCGCGATCTCCGCGGCCTTGAGGGCACGGCCGTCACCGCGGGCCGAGCCGATACCCATCAGCGCGGTGCCCGCCCCGCTCATGACGCCCTTGACGTCGGCGAAGTCGACGTTGATCAAACCCGGGGTGGTGATCAGGTCGGTGATCCCCTGCACACCGTTGAGCAGCACCTCGTCGGCGCTGCGGAAGGCATCCATCAGCGACACCGCGGCATCGCCCATCTGCAGCAGGCGGTCATTGGGGATCACGATCAACGTGTCGCAGCTTTCGCGCAGCAGAGAGATACCGTTTTCGGCCTGGTTGCTGCGGCGCTTGCCCTCGAAGGAGAACGGCCGGGTGACCACACCGACGGTCAGCGCGCCCAGCTTGCGGGCGATGCTGGCCACCACCGGTGCTCCACCGGTCCCCGTTCCACCGCCTTCGCCTGCAGTGACGAAGACCATGTCGGCCCCGCGGAGCAGTTCCTCGATCTCGTCCTTGGCGTCTTCGGCGGCTTTGCGGCCGACCTCCGGGTCGGCGCCGGCGCCCAGCCCACGGGTGGAGTCACGACCGACATCGAGCTTGACGTCGGCATCGCTCATCAACAGCGCCTGCGCGTCGGTGTTGATGGCGATGAACTCCACGCCCTTGAGCCCCTGCTCGATCATGCGGTTGACGGCGTTCACGCCGCCGCCACCTATCCCCACGACTTTGATGACGGCCAAGTAGTTGTGCGGCGGGGTCATCATTCTGTCTTCCTCCCTGGTGGGACTGCTCTATTGCGGATCGGCCCGACTAGCCTAAACCTCAGGTAGAGAGTTAGAGTTATGTCAAGTTGATTCGCGCAAACAGAACGGTATTGCCGCCGCGTACCCGATCGATGCAGGCGCGCCGACAAGCCGCGGGCGAATTTCGGTCGAATGTGGCACTGCGTCGGGGTCGGACCTGGCGCCGGGCCGGCCGGCGCACCCGGGCGCTCAGGGGCGAATGCTCATCTGACGGTCGGCAGATCCGGACTGGAGACGTCGTAGGTCCGCCCCGGCCGGGTCAGCAGGGCCGCCAGCTTCAGGGCCTTTTCCTCGGTCCGGTCGTTGGTTCCCCAGATCACGGTGCGCCCGTCGGCCAACGTCAGCGTGATCGACGCGACCGACGGGGCAGCGATCCGGCTCACCTGCGCGACCACTTCGGGTCGCAGCGCGGTCAGCACCGCGAGCGCGGCCTTGGTCGCCGGGTCAGCCGGGCCGGGATTGTCGACGTCGATGTAGGGCAGCGCCGGCGGCGGCGGTGCGGTCGCGAAGTCGACGCCATCCCGGTCGAATAGATGCGGTCCGTCGGGTAAGTCTTTGACCACCACTGGAATTCGCTCAACGACGGTGATCATCAGCGCCGACGGGTAATCGCGCTGCACGTGCGCGCTGGCCACCCGGCGGATTGCGGCCACCCGGTCGGCGATGGCGTCGGTGTCGATCTGCAGTAGCGGCGTTCCAGGATTGACGTGCGCTGCGTCGAGCACCTCGTCGCGGCTGAGCACGCCGATGCCGTTGACGACGATGCTGCGGGCCGACATCACCGGGGTGAAGTACAGGATCAGCCCGACCCCGGTGATCACGACGATCAGCAGCAACGACCACAGGAACAGCTTCAAGCCCCGAACTGCGCCGCGTGCAACAGGTTTGGGAGTAGCAGTTCGTCCGCGAGCGGCACGTTTGGCCTCGCGCCGGGCCTGCTCGATAGCCGTCGCCCGGGCTTGAGCTTCGCGGCGCTCGGCGCGTTCCCGGCGCTCTCGACGCCGCGGCCCCTCGACGACGTCGGGTTCTTCGGGTTCGCCGGCCTGCTCAGGCTCGGCGGCGCTGCCGTGTTCGTCACCGGCGTCCGCGACGGGCCCCGCTGGAGGCAGATCCTCGACGGGCTCGTCCGGCGTCACATCGTCCGGCTCGGTCATTGCGACGCCTCCGGCCGGCCCGGCGCGCTGCGGTTGGCCCGCACCTGCAGCGCGGTGACGATCTCGGGCGCAAGCATCGTGACGTCGCCCGCACCCATGGTGACGACGACATCGCCGGGTGCGGCGGCGGCCGCCACCGCGTCGGCGACCGTGGAGAGATCGGGCAGGTACTGCACCGGGACGCTGACGTGCTCGGCGATGCTGGCTCCGCTCACCCCGGCGATGGGCTGTTCGCGGGCGCCGTAGACGTCGAGCACGAACACCTGATCGGCCCCGTTGAGCGCCGCACCGAATTCAGCGGCGAAAGCCTGTGTTCGCGAATACAAGTGCGGCTGGAACACCACCAGCGACCGGCCGGCACCGGCCTGCTCCAGTAACGTCCGCACCGCCCCGAGAGTGGCACTGACCTCCGTCGGATGATGCGCATAGTCGTCGAAAACCTTTACTGCAGAGGCAGTTCCGATCAGTTCGAAGCGACGGCGTACGCCTTCGAAGCCGGCCAGTCCGTCCAGCACGCAGTCGGCGGGGGCGCCGATTTCAATGGCAGCCAGTAGCGCGCCCAGCGCGTTGAGCGCCATGTGCCGACCCGGCACCGCGAGTCGCATCACCAACGGATGGATGTCGCCGTGGAGAGCGACGTGCGCGACCGCCTCGGTTCCGTGCTGTTCCCACGACAACAACCTCCCGGCCAGCGGGTGGCCGGGCCCGTGATCCGACGAGCCGTATCGCAACACCCGGATGCCCAGCGCTGCAACGCGTTCGGCCAGCGCCGCCGCGCCAGGATCGTCGGTGCAGACGACGAGCGCACCGCCCGGGGCGATGCGCTCGGCGAACGCGTCGAACACCGCGATGTAGGCGTCGGAGCTGCCGAAGAAGTCGAGGTGGTCGGCCTCGATGTTGGTGACCACGGCGACATTCGGGGTGTATTCCAGCAGCGATCCGTCGCTCTCGTCGGCCTCGGCGACGAAGCAGTCACCACTACCGTGATGGGCGTTGGTGCCGGCCTCACCCAGTTCACCACCGACCGCGAAGGACGGGTCCAGCCCGCAATGTTGCAGGGCCACAATCAACATCGACGTGGTGGTTGTCTTGCCGTGTGTCCCGGTCACCATCAGCGTGGTCAGCCCAGCCATCAGCTTGGCCAGAACGGCCGGGCGCAACACCACCGGAATGCCGCGCCGGCGGGCTTCGACGAGTTCGGGGTTGGTCTTGGGTATCGCGGCGTGGGTGGTGATCACCGCGGTCGGCCCACCCGGCAGCAGGTCCAGTGAAGATGCGTCGTGGCCGATCCGGATCCGCGCGCCACGGGCCTGCAGCGCGCGCACACCGCGCGACTCCTTGGCATCGGAGCCCGACACCTGCCCGCCCCGGTCCAGCAGGATGCGGGCGATTCCCGACATGCCTGCTCCCCCGATGCCGACCATGTGCACTCGCTGCAGTTCGGGGGGCAGCGGCTGGTTCATCGGCGCGCTCTCCCCGTCGTCCGCGAGGTTCGCGCATCCCGTGCTGCGCGCGCGATGTCCAAGGCGATGCGGGCCACCTGTCGCGCCGCATCCGGATGCCCGACCAGTGTCGCGGCCGTCGTCATCGCCGCCAGCCGTGACTCGTCGGTGAGCAGCCTGGCCACCTGGTCGGCGACGAATTCCGGCGTCAGATCGGCGTCGGCGATCAGCATGCCGCCGCCGGCTTCGACCACCGGTAACGCGTTGAGTCGCTGCTCGCCATTGCCGATCGGCAGCGGCACATAGACGGCGGGCAGACCTACGGCGGTCACCTCCGCGACCGTCATCGCGCCGGACCGGCAGATCGCCAGATCGGCCGCGGCGTAGGCCAGATCCATCCGGCTCAGATACGGGACTGCAACGTAGGGCGGGTCGCCGGGCTCCGGCTCACGCAGGTCGACGGTGTTCTTGGCGCCGTGCGCGTGCAGCACCGAGACCCCGGCGGCCGCCAGATCGCCGGCCGCCGCCGCAACCGCGCGGTTGAGGGACGCGGCTCCCTGCGAGCCGCCGAACACCAGCAGCACCCGGGCGTCGTCGGTGAAACCGAAGTGCGCCCGCGCCGTCGAGCGCAGCGCGGCGCGGTCCAGCGAGGTGATCGCCTCCCGGACCGGCACACCGACCACTTCCGCACGTGGCAGACCGGGATCGGGCACAGCCGAGAGCACGCGTTGTGCGCTGCGGGCCCCGACCCGGTTGGCCAGGCCGGCGCTGGCATTGGCTTCGTGGATCACCACCGGCACCCGGCGGCTGCGCCGCGTCGTCCCACGGGCGGCCAGGTAGGCCGGCAGCGCCACGTAGCCACCGAACCCGATCACCACGTCGGCATCCACTTTGTCCAGGACGGCACGGGTCTGCCGGACCGCGCGCAGTACCCGGGGCGGTAGGCGCGCCAGGTCACCGGTGGGTTTGCGCGGCAACGGCACCGGGGTGATCAGTTCGAGGTGGTAACCACGCTCGGGGACCAACCTGGTCTCCAGCCCGCGTGCGGTGCCCAGCGCGGTGATGCGGACTCCTGGATCCAGGGCGACCAGGGCATCGGCCACGGCCATCGCGGGCTCGACATGGCCGGCCGTACCGCCGCCCGCGAGCACCACCGACAACGACGGATGCCCGGTTGGCCCTGTTGCCGACAACCCCGTGACCGAGTCGCTCACCCGTAGCGCTGACCTTCCAGTGCTCGACGGCCGTGCGCGTGACGCTGGCCGGTGGACCGCTTTCCGCCTACATGATGCCCTGCCGCGCCGGCCCGCCGATCCACGGCAGGCGGTCTCGCGGGCCGCGCGGCGGATTGCTTGCGCTGCGGCTTGCTGGGCTTGGGCGCTGGCCTGCCGCGCAACCGGTCGCGTAGCGCCTCCACCCGGGTCGGCGCGTACGGCTCGGGCAACGGCAGCCGCAGGATGCGGGTCATCCGGTCGTCGCGTCCGGCCCGCAGCGCGGCAACCGCCTCGGGCTCGTGACGAGCCGCGTTTGCCATCATGCCGATCATCAAAAGTGTTGTCGCCGTGGATGTTCCACCGGCTGAGATCAGCGGCAGCTGGATCCCGGTGACGGGCAGCAGGCCGATCACGTAGCCGACGTTGATGAAGGACTGACCGATCACCCACAGGGTGGTGGTGGCGGTCAGCAGCCGCAGGAACGGGTCGGCCGAGCGCCGCGCGATACGCATCCCGGTGTAGGCGAACAGCCCGAACAATGCGAGCAGTCCGAGCGCACCGACCAGGCCGAGCTCCTCGCCGATGATCGCGAAGATGAAGTCGTTGTGGGCGTTGGGCAGGTAGTTCCACTTCGCCGTGCCCTGACCGAGACCGTCGCCGAAGATTCCGCCGTTGGCCAGCGCGTACTTCGCCTGCCTGGCCTGATACCCCGAGTCTTGGGGGTCCTGACCGGGGTCCAGCCACGACCGCACCCGGTCGGAGCGATAACCCGCGGACACCGCCAGGATGGCTCCCGCGACGATCGCGGCGCCCAGCGAGCTCAGGAAGACCCGCAGTGGCAGACCGGCGTACCAGAGCAGGCCCAGCAGAATGATGCTCAACGACACCGTCTGGCCGAGGTCGGGCTGCGCGACGATCAGGGCCAGCGCGACGACCGCCGCCGGCACCAGCGGGATCAGCATCTCGCGCAGCGAAGCCCGCTCCATGCGTCGCGCGGCCAGCAGGTGCGCACCCCAGATCGCGAACGCGATCTTGGTCAGCTCCGAGGGCTGCATCGACAGACCCGCGATCACGAACCAGCCGCGAGATCCGTTGGCTTCGTTACCGATTCCGGGGATCAGCACCAGCACCAGCATCACGATGGTCACGGCGAAGCCGGTGAACGCCATCCGGCGCATGAGCCGCACCGGCAACCGCAGTGCCAGGTAGCAGGCGAATAACCCGACGATCGTCCACAGCACCTGGCGGCCGAAGATCGTCCAGGCCGATCCGTCGTCGTCGTAAGACCGGACCCCGGACGCCGACAGCACCATGATCAGGCCGAGCGTGGTCAACAGCGCTGCCACCGCGATGATCAGGTGAAACGAGGTCATCGGCCGGCCCAGCCACGCCCCGAGGGGGGTGCGGGGCTCGCCGGCGGCCACGGCCGGCGCTGTGGCGGGTTTGGCGTCGACGGCGTCCGCCGTGTCGGCGTCCGTCGACTGCTCACCCTTGGTTCCCCGGCGCAACAGCCGGGTCAGCGAGATCTTCACCCGCCGCTACCGGCGGGCGGCGCGGACCGCGGCAGCGAAGGCGTCGCCGCGATCCGCATAACCGGTGAACTGGTCAAATGAGGCGCCGGCCGGTGCCAGCAGCACCGCATCGCCGGGCCCGGCAAGGTCTCGGGCGGCGGCCACCGCAGCGTTCATGACGCGAGTACCGACGGTCTCATCGGAGGAAGGAACCACGTGTGTCACATACGTAACAGGAGACTCAGCAGTCGCATGCATAGCAGTATCCTCGCCTGCCACAACCTGTACGACGGGCACATCCGGTGCGTGTCGCGATAACGCCTCGGCAACCATGGCCCGATCCCGGCCGATCAACACCGCTCCAACCAGCCGCGACGCCACCCGTTGCACGGTCTCGTCCACCGATGCGCCCTTGAGCAGGCCGCCGGCGATCCACACCACCCGCGGGTAGGCCAGCAGCGACGCCTCGGCGGCATGCGGGTTGGTTGCCTTGGAGTCGTCGACGTAGCTGATCTGGTCGACGACGGCGACGAGCTCGGCGCGGTGCCGGCCCACCCGGAACGACGACAGCGCCGACGCGATCGCCTCGGCCGGCACCCCGATGCTGCGGGCCAACGCCGCAGCCGCCAAGGCGTCGAGCACGCCCACCGGGCCCGGCACCGGGATGGACGAGACCGGGACAAGCGCCTCGCCGCCGGAGCTGGGCGAGAAACCGGCTGAGGCAAAAGCACAGTCGATCAGCTCACCGTCGCGCACACCGAGTTCGCCGGCCGCCGGTTCACCGAGCCGAAAACCCACCCGGATCGGCGCGGGGGCCGCCGCCAGCAGCTGGGCTGCCCGCAGGTCGTCCAGGCCGGCCACCGCCACCCGGCCTCGCAGGACGCCGGCCTTCGCGGCGGCGTAGTCGGCCAGGGTGCCGTGCCAGTCGAGGTGATCCTCGGCGATGTTGAGCACGACCCCGGCCTCGGGTCGCACCGACGGCGCCCAGTGCAGCTGGAAGCTCGACAGTTCCACGGCCAGCACGTCGGCGGGCTCGTGCAATTCGTCAAGCACCGGGCTGCCGATGTTGCCGCAGAGCCGGCTGTTGACGCCTGCCGCGACGAGCATCGCATGCAGCATCGACGTGGTGGTGGTCTTGCCGTTGGTACCGGTGACCGCCAGCCAGCGCCGCGGCGGCCCGTAGTGGCCGGCCTGGTCGAGTCGCCAGGCCAGCTCGACGTCACCCCAGACCGGCACACCGGCGGCCGCGGCGGCCGCGGGCACCGGCGCGGTCGGTGAGAAGCCCGGGCTGGTGATCACCAGCGTGTAGTCGGCGATATGCGCCGCGGCGGTCGCCGAGTCCTCGGTCGGCGTGCCGGACTCGGCGAACTGCCGTCGGGTGGCGGGGTCGTCGTCGCACAGCGTCGCCGTCGCACCCAGGGCACGCAGCGCAGCCAGCACCGCGCGACCCGTGACGCCGCCCCCCGCGACCAGCACCGGCGCCCCTGCCGAGAGCGGGTCAAGCGCAGGATCGTCGCTGGCGCGGCCCAACGTCAGCCGCCGCCGGTCGCGGCGAGCCATTCGCTGTAGAACAGCGCAACGCCCAGACCGCAGCTGATCGCGGTGAGTAGCCAAAACCGGATGATCACCGTCGTCTCGGCCCAGCCGAGCAGCTCGAAGTGGTGATGGAAGGGCGCCATCCGGAAGACCCGACGACCGGTTGTCCGGAAAGCCAGGATCTGCACCACGACCGAGACGATCTCGGCGACGAACAGCGACCCGAGCACCACCGCCAGGATCTCGGTGCGGCTGGTCACCGAGATGCCGGCGATGATCCCGCCCAGCGCCAGCGACCCGGTGTCGCCCATGAAGATCTTGGCCGGCGCGGCGTTCCACCACAGGAAACCGATGCACGCGCCCGCGGTCGCGGCGGCGATGATCGCCAGATCCAGCGGGTCCCGCACGTTGTAGCAGCCCAGTCCCGGGGCGGTCGCGCATGCGTTGCGGTACTGCCAGAACGTGATCAGCACGTAGGCGGCGGTCACCATCGCCATCGAACCGGCGGCCAGGCCGTCCAGTCCGTCGGTGAAGTTGACCGCATTGGACCAGGCGCTGACGACGATCACGCAGAACAGCACGAAGAGCGCGGGAGCCAGTGTCACGGTGGCGATTTCGCGCACATACGACAGGTCCGACGTGCCGGGTGTCAGCCCGGCATCATTGCGGAATTGCAGGACCAGGATGCCGACCACTACGGCGGCGGTGATCTGGCCGAGGGTCTTGGCCGTCTTGTTCAGCCCCAGATTGCGTGATCGCCGGATCTTGATCAGGTCGTCGACGAATCCCACGGCACCGAGCGTGGTGGCCAGGAACAGCACCAGCAGACCCGAGGCCGACGGGCCGTTGCCGTTGAACGCCAGGCCGGCCAGGTGGGTACCGAGGTAACCCGCCCAGATGCCGGCCAGGATGGCGACCCCGCCCATCGAGGGTGTGCCGCGCTTGGTCTTGTGACTCGGCGGGCCGTCCTCGCGGATCTCGTGGCCGAAGCCCTGCCGGTTGAACAGCCGGATCAGCATCGGGGTCAGCAGGATCGACACCGCCAGCGAGATCGCGACGGCGAGCAGGATGTCGATCATCGGGTGTCGCCCCGGCCGTCCGCGGCCAGCGAATCGGCCAGCGCGCCAAGGCCCGCCGCGTTGGAGGCCTTGACCAGCACCACGTCTCCGGGCTGCAGGTCAGCCCGCAGCAGGGCCAGGGCGGCGTCGGGGTCAGCAACGAGGACGGCTCCTCGTTCACCCTCCGAACCCCACGCCCCTTCCATGACCGCGCCGTGGTGCATGGCGCTCATAGACCTCCCCGTTCCGACGACAATGAGTCGAGACACATCTAATCGCACCGCTAACCGGCCGATGCGGTCATGCTCGGATATCGCGTCGCCGCCGAGTTCGCCCATCTCGCCCAGCACCGCCCAACTCCGGCGGCGCTTTCCGGCGGGGCCTGCCCCGCCCGAGACCGAAATCCAGGCCAAAGCCTGCAGGCCGGCGCGCATCGAATCCGGGTTGGCGTTGTAGGCGTCATCGATGATCGTCACCCCGTCGGCACGGGTGCTCACCCGCATCCGGTGACCCGACACGGGACCGGCACCGGCCAGCGCCGCGGCGACCTGCGCGGAGGTGGCGCCGCATTCGAGCGCGACAGCGGCCGCGCACAGCGCGTTGCTGACCTGGTGATCGCCGTGCACGGCCAGGCTGACATCGACGGCGTCGTCGCCCGCGTGCAGGGTGAACTCCGGCCTGGCCAATTCGTCGAGCGTCACCGGGCCGGCCCACACATCGGTCCGGCTGTTCCGGCTGACCCGGAGCACCCGGGCCGCGGTCACCTCCGCCATTGCTGCCACAGCCGGGTCGTCGACGTTGAGCACTACCACACCGGAAGCCGGAACAGCCTGTGGCAGTTCGCTTTTGGTTCTGGCGATGGCTTCTCTCGAACCGAACTCGCCGAGGTGTGCGGTGCCGACGTTGAGCACCACTCCGATGGCAGGCGGCGCGATCGCGGCCAGCGCGGCGATGTTGCCCGGGTGGCGGGCAGAGAGCTCGAGGATCAGGTAGTCGGTGCTGGGCGTGGCGCGCAGCACCGTCCACGGATGGCCGAGTTCGTTGTTGAACGATCCGGGTGGCGCAATCACTTCGCCGAGCGGCGCGAGCACCGCGGCCAGCAGGTCTTTGGTCGACGTCTTGCCCGAGGAGCCGGTGATGCCGACGATCGTCAGGCCGCCGGCCACCAACTCGGCGGCCACCGCGGCGGCAAGCTTGGCCAGCGCGGCCAGCACCGCGGCACCCGAGCCGTTGTTGTCGTGCTCGAGAACACCGGCCAGTCCCCCGTCGGTGCGCCTCGAAACGGCTGGAACGACGATCGCGGGCACACCGACCGGCCGAGCGGCCAGCACGGCGACGGCCCCGGCCGCCACGGCAGCGGCGGCGTGGTCGTGTCCGTCGACGCGAGCGCCCGGTAACGCCAGAAACAGCCCACCGGAAGTGACTTTGCGCGAATCGAATTCGACGGTACCGGTGACGTGCAGGCGGGCCGCATCCTCGGCGGAGATGTCGGCCAGTTCACCGCCGACGATCGAGGCGGCCTGCGCCACGGTGAGGGGGATCATCCGCGCCGCTCCTCCAGCGCCGCCGCCAGCTCGACCCGGTCGTCGAAGGGCTGTGTCTGACCATTGCGGGTCTGGCCGGTTTCGTGGCCCTTGCCAGCGATCAGTACCACGTCCCCGGCCCGCGCCCATGCCACGGCGTGATCGATCGCCGCACGCCGGTCCCCGATCTCGACCACCTCGGTGTCGGCGGCGGCTTGGGCTGTGCCGGAGAGGATTTCGTGGCGGATCGCGGCCGGATCCTCGCTGCGGGGATTGTCGTCGGTCACCACCACCAAATCGGCCAACTCCGCGGCGACGCGGCCCATCTGGGCCCGTTTACCCGGGTCGCGGTCACCGCCGGCACCGAACACGACGGCCAGTCGGCCGGCCGGGCGGCGGAGCGTTCGCAGCACCTCGTGCAGCGCCCCCGGCTTGTGCGCGTAGTCGACCAGCGCGAGGAAGTCCTGCCCACGGTTGATCTGCTCGAGCCGGCCCGGGACCTGGGTGTGCCGCAAGCCCGCTGACGCCTGCTCCGGGGAAACCCCGACGGCGTCGAGAACCGCCAGTGCGACAAGACAATTCGCGATGTTGTAGTCACCGGGGAGCGCGATCCCCGTTCGGTGATGGACGCCGGCCGGGTCGACCGCAGTGAATTCCTGCACACCGGCGTGTGCCGTGGCGGCCTCGGCGCGCCAGTCGGCGGGCCGGCCCTTGGTGCTGACCGTGACCGCCGTCGCGGCGCGCCGCGCCATCGCGCGGCCGGCATCATCGTCCACACACACCACCGCGCGGCGGGCATGCAGCGGCGACGCCGGATCGAACAGTCGGGCCTTGGCCTCGAAGTAGTCCTCCATGGTCGGGTGGAAGTCGAGATGGTCGCGGGACAGGTTGGTGAATCCGCCGACCGCGAACCGGATGCCGTCCACCCGACCCAGGGTCAGAGCGTGACTCGACACCTCCATCACCACCGAGTCGGCGCCACGCTCGGCCATCACTGCCAGCAGCGCCTGCAGTGCAGGGGCTTCGGGTGTGGTCAGGGCACTGGGGATGTCTTCGCCGTTGATCCGCAGACCGACGGTCCCGATCAGGCCGACCGTACGGCCAGCCGCCCGCAGACCGGCCTCGATCAGGTATGTCGTCGTGGTCTTGCCCGACGTCCCGGTGATGCCGACGACGGTGAGGCGCTCAGACGGGCGGCCGTAGACCGTCGCGGCGACGTCGCCCAGGACGCTGCGGGGTTCGGGATGGACGAGCACCGCCGCCGAGCCGGCACCGCGATTCAGCTGAGCCAACCCGTCCGCGTCGGTCAGCACCGCGATGGCCCCGCGTTCCACCGCGTCGGGAAAGAAGCGCGCGCCGTGTGTCGTTGCGCCCGGTAATGCGGCAAACAGGTCGCCGGGCTGGACATCTTGTGCTCGCAGGGTCACGCCGGTGATCTGCAGATCCGACGCGCTGCCGCCCTCGGCGGGTACCGCGCCCACCTGGGCGGCCAGTTCCGACAGCGGGACTCCCGCGACGGCGGTGGGACGCAGCGCAGCGGGCACCGCCATCACCTCCGTCTGCGATTGGTCTTGGCGCCCGGATCAGCGCCGCGATCAGCCTTGACACCTTATCGAGCGCCCGATTTCCTGCCGAATCGCCTAAAGGCCGGCTAGCGGATCACGACGTCGACACGACTCAGGCCGGGTCGGCTGACCCGGCGGCGCCGGGGTGCACGGCGCGCAGCTTCCCGAGGTTCTCGCGATCGAGCGCGGCGAAGCTGATGCCGTCGTTGGTCAGATTCAGGGCATGATCGCCGACACTGGTCAGCAGCCGGCGCGACGTTTCCAGCCACGCTGCCGTCCGGGTCTGCAGGGCAGCCGCCGAGCTGCCAACCCATCCTGACTGCGCCGAAGCGATGCGGTTGTCCGACGACACGTGGGCAGTAGCCAGATCGTCGCCCTGGCCGGCCACGTGCGCCGCCGATCCCGCCAATGCTTCGATGTCGACTCGAAAATTCTCGCCTGCCGCCATCACCGTCACCTCCCGCTTGTGCTGTGTCATTCTTCCGTAGCAGGAACGGGTGACCCGCCGCAATTCACGTCGGCTACATGGCCTGCAGCAGCAGCGGCGGACCAGGGTCGGGCGAGAGCGGGACATTTCCGCGCTGCAGCAGCCAACCGGCGATGTTATGGAACAGCGGGGCCGCCGAGTGGCCCGGCGTGCCGTCGGCGTTGCGCGACGGGTTGTCCATCATGATGCCGATGACGTAGCGCGGGTCGTCGACGGTGGCCATTCCCGCGAAGGTGATCCAGTAGACGTTGTCGTAGTAGCAGCCGCATGCCGGGTTGATCTGCTGCGCAGTGCCGGTCTTGCCGGCGATCTGGTAACCCTCGACGGCGGCGGCCGGTCCGGTGCCCTGCTGAACGCCTGTCGGGTCGCGTTGCACGACCGCGCGCAGCATGTTGCGCACGGTGCGCGCCGTCTCGGGCGAGACCACCCGAACCCCGTCGGGGGGTGGATCTTCGCTGCGGGCGCCGTCCGCGCTGACCGTGGACTTGATGATCCGCGGCGGCATCCGAACACCGTCATTGGCGATCGCCTGATACATGCCGGCCATCTGGATCAGGGTCATCGAAAGGCCCTGTCCGATCGGCAAGTTGGAGAACGAGCTGCCCGACCACTGCCCGATCGGCGGCACCAGCCCCGCGCTCTCTCCGGGCAGGCCGATCCCGGTGCGCTGGCCGAGACCGAACTTCTCGACCATGTCGAAGTAGCGTTGCGGCCCCACGCGTTGCGCCAGCATCAGCGTTCCAACGTTCGACGACTTTCCGAACACACCGGTGGTCGTGTAGGGCGCGACGCCGTGCACCCAGGCGTCGTGAATGGTGACCCCGCCCATGTTGATCGAGCCCGGAACCTGCAGCACCTCATCGGGATTGGACACTCCGTACTCGATCACCGAGGAGGCTGTGATGATCTTGTTCACCGAACCGGGTTCGAAGGGCGAGGACACCGCCGGGTCACCCAGCTGCTTGTCGCCCTGGCGGCCGATGTCCTGTGAAGGGTCGAACGTGTTGTCGTTGGACATGGCCAGCACTTCGCCGGTCTTGGCGTCCATCACCACCGCCGAGACGTTGCGCGCACCGGAGAGGTTCTTGGCCTGCTGCACCTGCTGCTGCACGTAGAACTGGATGTCGTCGTCGATGGTGAGCTGGATCGTTGAGCCGTTGACCGCGCGGTGCTGGTTGCGGTAGCTGCCCGGAATTACCACGCCGTCGGAGCCGCGGTCGTAGGTGACCGATCCATCGGTGCCGGCCAATTCGGCGTCCATGGAGTCTTCCAGGCCGAGCAAACCGTGCCCGTCCCAGTCGATTCCGCCGACGACATTGGCCGCCAGCGACCCGCCCGGATACTGACGTAGGTCTTGGCGCTCGGCACCGACCTCGGGGAATTTCCGGGTGATGGTGGTGGCGATGGCAGGGTCAACGGCCCGCGCCAAATACACGAACGACTCGTCGCTACGCAGCTTCTTCAAGATGGTGGCTTTGTCCGGCTTGTTGTTCAGCCGCACCGCCACCTCCTTGGCGATCTCGTTCAACCGCCGTTGCGGGTCAGGCGCTTTCGCGTTCTTCTGCTTGGCCTCGGTCAGTTGCTTGAGAATGCGCTTCGGCTGAAAGGTCAGGGCGCGGGCCTCGATGGTGAAGGCCAGTTGATTGTTGTTGCGGTCGACGATGCTGCCGCGGACCGCTTTCGAGACATCGGTGACCTTGAGCTGACCCGCGGCCTCGGCGCGAAGCCCGGCGGCCTTGGGCACCTGCAGGTAGAACAGCTGTGCGCCGGCTATCGCCAGTGCGAGAAAGATGACGCCGTTGCCGACGCGATGCCGGAAGACGAACGACGCTCCGCGGTTTCCAACCTCCATCGCCTGGCGGGTACGACGCCAGCGCGCCGGGCGGTCGGGCGCGCTGGCCTTGGCCCGACGCGGCTTGCGGGACTGCGTCGGCCGATTCATCGCGGAACGCCGGGCGTGGTGACCGTCAGCGGGCCGAACTGCTCACCGACGAGCGGCCCCGAGGGAGCCATGTGATGCGGCATGCCCGGCAGGTCGGCCGGCGACTGCGCCGCGGGGGGCAGCACCACCAGGCCGGCCGGCGGCCCGGGCGCGGCATTGGGCGGGGGTATCACCGGGGCAACGGGGGCAGCAGGCGCGACCAGCGGCGCGGGCACTACGGGGATCACGGGTGCAGTCCCGGCCGGCGGAGATCCCGGCACGATGGGCATACCCGGCGCCGGCGCCGGTCCGGCGCCCGGCATCGGAAGTGGACCGTCGGGCGACGGAAGGTGCTCAGTACCCAGCGTGGTGGCGCCATCGGGCGTGCGGACCAGTCCATCGGGGCCGGGTGCCAGGGGCACGGCCGGTGCGCCGTTGCCGGGCAGTACGAGTGCGGGGACCTCGACCGCATTGGCCGGCGGGGCCTGCGGGGACATCGGCTTTTCGTCCGGCAGCTTGCTGTTCAGTGGCGGCGGCGGGACACCCTGGGCCGGCTTGGGGGTGCCCACCACTACCCAGTTGCCGGCGGGGTCCTGAACCAGGTGCGCGGTGTCGCGGGTCGGGATCATGCCCAAGCCGCGAGCCGCCTCGGCCAGCGCCGGCGCGGACTGCGCCTGTTGCACGTCGCGCTCAAGAGCTTCCTTTTCCTGCTGCAGCAATTCAGTGCGCTGACGGGCGCTGCCGAGTTGATAGGAACGCTCCGCGGCGTCGGTGGACAGCCACAGCGTGAGAGCGAGCCCGGCACCGAGCGAGCCGATCACTAGTACGACGAACGGAACCTTGGCCGCCAGGGTGCGCGGCCGGATATCGATCGACGTCAGCCTGTTGAGCAAGCGCTCGCGCAGCGGCAGCCGAACGACTTTAGGAGCCTTGGCTTTCCGCGCCTTGGCCCGGGCCTTGGCTTGGGTGGCACTCTTCGCGCGGGCTGGTCGCTCGACCGGCCGGGCGACCGGCGTGGTCTGTGGCGCGGACCGCGCCGCGCGGGGCTCACGGGCCGGCGCGGTGGGCTTTGCGGTGCGGGTGCGGTTGCGACGCGTGGGCGTCGAGTCGGCGACTCGCTGACCCGACTTCCGGGAAGCGCTCGCCTGGCCGCCGCGCCGTTCACCGGCGCGAGGCGGTTGCGCTGGGCGCTTGGCTTTCATGAGCCTTCCCTCCTGGCTGCGTCTGATGTCGGTTGCACGCGTTGGACGGCGCGTAATCGCACCGCGGCACTGCGCGGATTTCGCTGGACTTCCGCGTCGTCAGCGCGTTCGGCACCCCGGGTCAGTAACGCGAATCGCGCTGCGTGACCGGGTAATTCGACCGGCAGACCGGACGGGCTGCTTGAGGTCGTAGCGGCGGCGAACGCCCGCTTGACGATGCGGTCTTCGAGCGACTGGTATGCCATCACCACGATGCGCCCGTCGACAGCCAGCGCGTCCAGCGCGGCAGGCAGCATGCCGCTCAACGCATCCAGTTCGTTGTTGACTGCAATACGTAAGGCCTGGAACGTCCGCTTCGCGGGATGTCCACCAGTGCGACGGGCCGGCGCCGGAACTGCTTGGTAGATCACCTCTACCAGCTCCGCGGTCGTGGTGAACGGTGCGTGAGCGCGCCGCCGCACGATGTGCGTCGCGATGCGGCGGGCCAACTTCTCCTCGCCGTAGCGACGCAGGATATCGCTCAACGCGGCCGCATCGTAGGTGTTGAGGATCTCGGCCGCGGTGAGCGGCGCGGTGGGGTCCATCCGCATGTCCAGCGGCGCATCGTGGGCGTAGGAGAAGCCTCGCTCAGCACGGTCGAGTTGCATGGATGAGACACCCAGGTCGAAAAGCATGCCGTCGACGGATTCGGTTGACCCATAACCTGATTCGGCCAGCGCCGTCTCGATGTCGTCGTACCGGGTTTGGACCAGGGTGAGCCGATCGGCGAACCGCGAGAGGCGGGTACGAACGATGTCCAGTGCGGTCGGGTCGCGGTCGACGCCGATCAGCCGCAGTCCGGGCAGTTCGGTGAGGAAACGCTCGGCGTGCCCGCCGGCACCGACGGTCCCGTCGATGAGCACCGCGCCCGATCCATCGGCGTGGTGGCGGGTCAATGCGGGGTGCAGCAATTCGAAGCAGCGGTCGAGCAACACGGGCACATGGCCGAAACCACCGGTGGCGTCAGGCATGAGAACACCTTCTCGACGTGAGATGTGCTGGGCGGCCGGGTAGGTACCCACTCGGGCGACCCGCTGCACCCGGCTTCGCCGCGCTTGCGGTCGCGTACCCACTCGGGCGACCCGCTGCACCCGGCTTCGCCGCGCTTGCGGTCGCGTACCCACTCGGGCGACCCGCTGCACCCGGCTTCGCCGCGCTTGCGGTCGCCCGGCCAATGCATCGAGGTCCCTGTCCGATGGCACGAACCTGACGTCGGGGAAGTACGTCAGGGTCGGTTCGGACAGAGGCCACGTCGCACGGGCACGCGCCTCAGATAATGTCGCCGAGTGCTTCATCGCTGGCTGCGGAGAAGTTCTCTTCGTGGCTTTCTTGGTACTGCTGCCAGGCCGCCGCATCCCAAATCTCCAGGTAGTCAATCGATCCGATGACGACGCAATCCTTGGAGAGGTTCGCGTAACGGCGGTGGTCGGCCGACAAGGTAATCCGGCCTTGAGCGTCGGGATGTTGTTCGTCGGTGCCGGCAGCCAGATTGCGCAGGAACGCTCGCGCTTCGGGGTTGCTGCGCGACGTCTTGCTGGCTTTGCGGGCGAGTTCCTCGAATTCCGTTCTCGGATAAACGGCGAGGCTGTGGTCTTGGCTCTTGGTGACCATCAACCCCCCTGCCAGCGCGTCGCGGAACTTGGCGGGCAGTGTGAGCCGCCCTTTGTCGTCGAGCTTTGGCGTGTAGGTGCCGAGAAACATCTGGCTACCTCCACGCCTTTCGACTTCCGCCACGATACCCCACATTCCCCCACATCGCTCCATTTAACGACACGAATGTCACCACTCGATGTCGTTTACGCAGGATTTCAGCCACTACCAGGCCCGAACGCGCCTGCGACGGAGCTGGAAAAACTCATAGAAAAACGTCTTGAGCTGGGATTATCGTCGACAGTGGGGCACAGTGGGGCGCCTGACGCGACCTAGACCGAAACGCGGCCCTCCTTGGGACACAAAAAAGGGCAGCCGACTGGCTGCCCTTTGTGCGTCCTGCGCGCTATTCCTCGAAACGGCGGCGGAACCGATCTTCCATCCGGCTGGTGAACGACCCGGCGTTCTTGCCGCGGCGCTGTCGTGACGCAGACGCGGGTCCCGGGCGCTCACCCCGTCCGGCGAGGCGTGGACCGGTGATGGCGAACACCACGCCGGCGAACATCACGACAAAGCCGACCACCGACAGGATCGGGAACGTTCCGATCATGGTGGCCTTAAACGCCACCCCGGAGACCAACATCGCAAGTCCGAGCACAAAAAGCGCCGCACCCTGCAGCCGGCGCCGCGCCGTCGGCGCCCGCAATCCGCCGCCCCGAACGCTCGAGGCGAACTTGGGGTCCTCGGCATAGAGAGCGCTCTCGATCTGATCGAGCATCCGCTGCTCATGATCGGAGAGTGGCATCAGTCCCTCCTTGCCGAAACCCTGTCACGTAAATACCGATAGCACGCCTGCGCGCGCTGCGGGGATAACTAAGAAGAATGATACGAGGTCCATCTGCGCGTTACCACCGCTTCGCCCGCTGATTGTACTTGCGACCAGTCGGTGATCGACGCTGCGGCACCACGTCCGATAATGGTAATGCCGCACCACACTGCACGACTGATGACGACTGAGGAGACACGCACGTTGGTGACATTCCTCATCAACCTGCCGCCGCAGGACATGCAGCGACGGCTTTCCGACGCCCTTGGCGTGTACGTCGACGCGATGCGCTACCCGCCCGGCACCGAGAATCAGCGCGCCGCGATGTGGCTCGAACACACCCGGCGACGCGGCTGGCAGGCCGTCGCGGCGGTCGAAGTCGACGCGCCGGCTGGGACGGAACCGTCGTCCGCCGAGCTGAGTGACGCACCGCTGCTGGGCGTGGCCTACGGGTATTGCGGCGCACCCGACCAGTGGTGGCAGCAGCAGGTGGTGGCGGGTCTGCAGCGCAGCGGCTTCCCCGAGCCCGAGATCACCAAGCTGGTGACCAGCTATTTCGAGCTGACCGAGCTGCACATTCACCCGCGCGCGCAGGGCCGCGGCCTTGGCGAAGCGCTGGCCCGGCGGCTGCTTTCGGAACGCAGCGAAGCCAACGTGTTGCTGTCTACGCCGGAGACCAATGGCGAGGCCAATCGAGCCTGGCGGCTCTACCGCCGACTGGGGTTCACCGACGTCATCCGCGGCTACCACTTCACCGGTGACCCACGGGCATTCGCAATCCTGGGGCGCACGCTGCCGCTGTAGTGGCACCGGCGCCGTCGCGGTCTGGCACGATGACCTGGTGCGCGCCAGCGGTATACAGCTCTCATCCCAGGGTTCTACGGCGCGGCTGCGGCGCCGCCGCATCACCGCGTTGGCATTGCTGCTGCTGGTGATACCCATGCTCGCCGGCTGCGTGCGGATCAAGGCATCGATCACCATCTCCCCCGACGACCTGGTCTCGGGCGACATCATCGCGGCAGCCAAACCGCGCAACGACAAGGACAACGGTCCGCAGCTGGACCCCAATCTGGCCTTCGGCCAGAAGGTCGCGGTGTCCAAATACGACCACGACGGCTATGTGGGCTCGCAGGCCACGTTCTCCGACCTGACGTTCGCTGAACTGCCGGAGCTGGCCCGGATGAACTCCGACGCGCAGGGGGTGAACCTGTCGCTGCGCCGAGCCGGCGACCTGGTGATCCTGGAGGGGCGTGCGGATCTGACGTCGCTCAACGACCCCGACGCCGATGTGGAGTTGTCCGTCGCGTTTCCGGGATCGGTGTCCTCCACCAACGGCGATCGCGTGGACGAGCAGACCGTGCAGTGGAAACTGAAGCCGGGCGTTGTGAGCCTGCTCAGCGCTCAAGCCCGCTTCACCGATCCGAGCACCCGCTCATTTGAGGGGGCGGCGTTATGGCTGGCCTTGGCGTCGCTCGCGGTGGCCGGTGCCGTGGTCGGGCTGGCCTGGTACACCCGCGACCGCTCACCTCGGATCGCCGAGCCGAGCGACCCGCCGTCCAGCTGACCGACGTCAGCCGCCGCGGTCAGCTCGTGGGCGACCAGTAATCCAGCATCTCGGCGAACGTCTCGAAAGCCGCTGCGGAATTGCCGTAGGTGGCCTCGAGATGGAGGCTCAGCGGATAGCCCAGGTCGACGACACCGTCGATCACCCGCTTGTACAGGTCGAGGAACTGCTGGCGCCGTTGCGCGGGTTCGGTGTTCGCCAGTGTCGTGACGAACTTCTGCTCCTCGGCGACGGCGGCGTTTCCCGGGTCCTGGATCAGCCAGTTGATGAAGCCGACCCTCTGCTCGACTTTCGGGACGAAGCCAAAGCCCAACAGGATCTCCGGCCGGTGGTCGGTCTCTTTTGCGAAGTCGGTCAAAAAATCCACGATTGCATCCGAATACAGCAGCTGCGTCTGCGCGAAGGTTGCGCCTTGATTGCACTTGAAATTCAGCCGGCCCGTCTCACCCTCGCGGGTAGGGATCAGGATCACGCCCCGGTTGTCCACCAGCTCTCGGTACATCGACAAGGCGTCGGTCGGTGCCACGCCGGAGCCCTCACCGTCGGCCATCGTGCGCGGAACACCGACGAACACGATGCCGTCGATCCCGGCTTCGACAAGATCGCCGAGTCGCCGCCGTAGCGCCGGTTCGTCCATGAAAGCCGTTACTTGACTGCACAATCCGCGCACACCGGGCATTTCAGGCCTGATCGTCGACCAGAAGTCCAGTACGTCCAACTTGGGCTTCATCTCGATCGGCCGGTCGTCGTCTTCTTCGATCAACCCGGGCATCATCACGTGTCCGATCCGGCCTTCGATCCCGGATTTCGCCGCGAGCTGCACCACTTTGTGGGCTTCTTCGAGAGCTTGCTCCGTGCCGCGGTCGGCGTTCGGCGGCACCAATTCAAGCGCGATGGTGTTCAAAGTCAACGAGCTGCTCCTCATTCAACGACTAGTTCACCCGCCGCAGTAGTCAGGAGCCGCGAACCCGCGTCGGCCCGGGAGCGGCGCTGGCAGGCGGCCCGCGGCACGCATCTCCGAGACAGCATAGTGACGCCGTCGGCGCAGCTGTCCGGCGACGGTCGATCGCACCGCGTGTCCGACCCGGGGCCGGCAAAACCCGCTGTACAACGCCGCGCCGAATAGACTTACCGGGCCATGATCTCCGCCGAACCGGGAAGAGGTGTCGCGCTGAGCGCAGGAGCAGCGGCAACCGTCGAACTCGCCGACGCCGCCATCGACCAGTTACGCAGGTATTTGCGTGACCGGCGAGGCGAGGCTGCCTACATCGGAAGCGACTATGACGCGCTGACCGCCGGCCTGGAGGATTTCGTCCTCGGCGGCGGCAAGCGGCTGCGCCCGGCCTTCGCGTACTGGGGTTGGCGGGCTGTGTCGAACGAGGACGCCGATGAGCAGACGCTGCTGTTGTTCGCCGCGCTGGAACTGCTGCACGCCTCGGCGCTGGTGCACGACGACGTGATCGACAGCTCGGCGACTCGACGCGGCCGGCCGACCACGCACATCAAGTTCGCCGCCTTGCACCGCGAACGTGGCTGGCGCGGTCCGGCCGATCAGTTCGGGATTTCGGCCGCGATCCTGCTCGGGGACCTGGCGCTAGCCTGGGCCGACGACATCGTCGCCGACGTCGACCTGCCGCGCGCGGCCCGCAAACGGGTGCGCCGGGTCTGGGCCGACATTCGCACCGAGGTGCTCGGCGGCCAGTATCTCGACATCGTGGCCGAGGCCAGCGCCGCCGAATCGATCGCTTCGGCGATGGCCGTCAACACCTACAAGACCGCCTCCTACACGGTCTCGCGCCCATTGCAGCTGGGGGCCGCCGCGGCGGCTGATCGGCCCGACGTTCAGGCGCTTTTCCACGAGGTCGGCAATCAGCTGGGCGTCGCCTTTCAGTTACGCGACGATGTGCTGGGTGTGTTCGGCGATCCGGCCGTGACTGGCAAACCGTCCGGCGACGATCTGCGATCCGGCAAGCGCACCGTACTGCTGGCGACCGCGATGAAGTTGGCCGATGCGTCAGATACCGCCGCTGCCAAGCTGTTACGCGCGTCGGTCGGCACGGACATGAGCGACACACAGGTACGTGCACTGTGCGACGTGATCGAACGGGTCGGAGCGCTGGCCGCGGTCGAGGACCAGATCGCAACGTTGACCCGGCGAGCGCTGGACTTGGTGGCCGAGGCGCCGATCTATGACGTGGCCAAGGCCGGCCTCTTCGATCTCGCCACGCTGGCCGCCAACCGGTCCGCCTGACGCCGATGCCCATTCCCACGACTGCCCCCGCGTCGGCTACCGCTGCGCCACGGCCACTTTCACGACTACGGGAATTCGCCGCCAGCGCCGATGGGCGGCCGGCGCTGCTGGGCTGCCTGGGCGCGGCGCTGATCACCATGGGCGGACTCGGGGCCGGCAGCACCAAGCAACATGATCCGCTGCTGGAGACGCTGCACCTGTCCTGGCTGCGCTACGGCCACGGGCTGGTGCTGTCGTCGATCCTGCTGTGGATCGGCGTCACGTTGATGCTGAGCGCGTGGCTGTGGCTGGGCCGGCGGGCACTTGCGGGCGCCGCAAGCGAATACGCCATGATCGCCAGCGCCGCGTTCTGGCTGGCGCCGCTACTGCTGTCGGTGCCCCTCTTCAGCCGCGATACCTACTCGTACCTGGCTCAGGGTGCACTGCTGCGCGACGGACTGGATCCCTACGCAGTCGGGCCCATCGATAATCCGAATGCCTTGCTGGACAACGTCAGTCCGATCTGGACCATCACCACCGCTCCCTACGGTCCGGCGTTCATCATGATCGCCCGGCTGGTGACGACGCTGGCCGGCAACCATGTGATCGCCGGGACGATGCTGCTGCGGGTGTGCATGCTGCCTGGCTTGGCATTGCTGATTTGGGCGACGCCGCGCATCGCACGGCATGTCGGCGCGAACGTGCCCATCGCGCTGTGGATCTGCGTACTCAACCCGCTGGTGATCATCCATCTGATGGGTGGCGTGCACAACGAGATGTTCATGGTAGGCCTGATGGCCGCCGGCATCGCGCTGACCTTCGACCGGCGCCCGATCGCCGGCGTCGCCGTGATCGCCGTTGGGACGGCGGTCAAGGCCACCGCCGGACTGGCCCTGCCATTCATGGTCTGGGTGTGGCAACGTCATCTGCGTGAGCGGCGCGGATATCAACCGCTGCAGGCCTTTTCGGTGGCCGCGGGAGCGTCGGTATTGATCTTCATCGCGGTGTTCGCCGTGCTCTCCGGGGCGGCCGGGGTGGGGCTGGGCTGGCTGACCGCGCTGGCCGGATCGGTGAAGATCATCAACTGGCTGAGCATTCCGACGGCGACCGCGAATCTTATCCACGCTGTCGGTGGGTTGTTCTTCTCGGTGAATTTCTATGGGGTGCTGCAGGTTACCCGTGCCGTGGGGATCGTGATCATCGCGATCGCACTGCCGCTGCTGTGGTGGCGGTTCCGCCACGACGACCGGCAGGCGCTTGTCGGGATCGCATGGGCGATGCTCTTCGTGGTGCTGTTCGCGCCGGCTGCCCTGCCGTGGTATTACTCCTGGCCGCTGGTGGTCATCGCGCCGCTCGCCCAGTCACGGCGCGCGGTGGCCGCGATCGCGGCGTTCTCCACGTGGATCATGGTCATCTTCAAACCCGATGGCGCCCATGGCATGTACACCTGGCCGCACGTTCTGTTGGCCACCGCGGTGGCAGTATTCGCCTGGCGCACGCTCAACCGACCCGAGTCCCCGGCCAAACCGGCCGACCAGGCTGTCAGTACCCCATAGCCTGTGCGCGCCGCAGCACTTCGCGCGCCTGATGCGCGTGCAGCGCGTCGATCGGGCGGGCGTTGCTGAGCGCGTCGCGTGAACCGTCCCTGGTCACGGTCAGCGACGGATCGGGGGTGAACAGCCAGCGCACGATCTCGGTGTCGCGGTATCCGCCGTCGCGCAGAACCACCAGCAAGCCCGGCAGGCTTTTGACCACTTCGCCGGCGCTGGTGAAGAAAATCTGCGGCACCACGACGTCACCGTTGCGGCGCACCGCGACGAGGTGGCCTTCCTTGAGATGCTGCTGCACTTTGGTCACCGGCACCCCGAGCAGGTTGGCGACGTCGCGAAGATCGTAGGTCGGTTCGTCGGGGTCGAGAACATCGTCCCCAGTCGGAATCCTGCTCACCGAAACAGTGTAAGGCCGCCGGCGAAGAGTGTTCGGGTCCACGCGGTGTCGGCACCGGTGTCCACCGCTTGTCGCCGCCTACGATGAGCGCGTGGCTGCTGCGGTGAGCAAAGACCCCCTTGAGGGGGCACTACTGGACGGGCGCTATCGCGTCGCGACCAGGATCGCCACCGGCGGCACCTCGGCTGTCTACCGCGGCCTCGACACCCGGTTGGACCGACCAGTCGCGGTCAAGGTGATGGACTCCCGCTACTCCGGCGATCAGCAGTTCCTGACCCGCTTTCAACTCGAGGCCCGCAGCGTGGCCCGGCTCAAGGATCCCGGGCTCGTCGCGGTCTACGACCAGGGCCTCGATGACCGACATCCGTTTCTGGTGATGGAACTTGTCGAGGGCGGCACGTTGCGCGAACTACTCGCCGAGCGCGGGCCGATGCCCCCGCACGCGGTCGCCGCGGTGCTGCGGCCGGTACTGGGCGGACTGGCCGCCGCGCATCGCGCCGGGCTGGTGCACCGCGACGTCAAACCCGAGAACGTGTTGATCTCCGACGAGGGCGAGGTCAAAATCGTCGACTTCGGGCTGGTGCGCGCCGTCGCGGAGGCCGGAATCACCTCCACCAGTGTCATTCTCGGCACCGCGGCCTATCTGTCCCCCGAACAGGTCAAAGACGGACATGCCAGCCCGCGAAGCGACGTCTATGCGGCGGGGATCGTCGCCTACGAGCTACTGACCGGTCAGACGCCCTTCTCCGGTGACACCGCATTGTCGGTCGCCTATCAGCGTCTGGACACCGACGTTCCGCCACCGAGCAGCGTGATCAGCGGAGTGCCTGCACAGTTCGATGATCTGGTCGAGCGTGCGACCGCCCGCGATCCCGCCGGCCGTTTTGCCGACGCGCAGGACATGAGCGCGGAATTGCACGCGATCGTCGCGGAGTTGCACCTCCCGGAATTTCGGGTGCCCTCGCCGCGCAATTCGGCGCAACATCGCTCAGCCGCTGCGCACCTGCGTCAGGTCGACGAGGATCGGACCACGGACCACAACCGCACGACAGCTCTGCGCCAGCCACCCGCCGCACGTCCGCCGATCCACCAGCCCACTCGTCAGCTGATTCGCGACCCGCAGGAATTCCAAGAGGTAGCAAGGCAATTCGCCGGCATCGACCTGATCGAGTTCGCCCTCGAACGCCAGCACGCACGGCGCATGGTGCTGATCTGGATCGCGATCGTGTTGTCGGTCACCGGGATGGTTGCCGCCGCCGCGTGGACCGTCGGCAGCAACGTCAGCGGATTGCTCTAGTCGCCACTCAGTCGCGCAGCATCTCCGCCCCGTCACACGCGAAGGCTGCTGCGCTACCTTTCAGTCGCGCAGCATCTCCGCCCCGTCACACGCGAAGCCTGCTGCGCTACCTTTCAGTCGCGCAGCATCTCCGCGACCAGGAACGCCAACTCCAGCGACTGCTGGGTGTTCAGCCTCGGGTCGCACGCCGTTTCGTAGCGTCCACCTAGATCGTTGTCCGAAATGTCTTGAGCGCCACCGAGACACTCGGTGACGTTATCTCCGGTGATCTCGACATGGATACCGCCCGGGTAGGTGCCCAGCGCGCGGTGCACCTCGAAGAATCCCTGCACCTCGTCGACAATCCGGTCGAAGTGCCGCGTCTTGTAGCCGGTCGACGACTCGTGGGTGTTGCCGTGCATGGGGTCGCACTGCCAGATCACCTGATGGCCGGTGGCCTGGACCTTTTCGATGATCGGCGGTAGCAGCTCACGCACCTTGTTGTTTCCCATCCGGCTCACCAACGTCAGCCGGCCCGGCTTGTTGTGCGGGTCGAGGCGCTCGACGTATTCCACGACCTGGTCCGGTGTCGTCGACGGCCCGATCTTGACGCCGATCGGGTTGGCGATCACCTCGGCAAACGCGATGTGCGCGCCGTCGAGTTGGCGAGTCCGATCCCCGATCCACAGGTAGTGCGCGGACAGGTCATACAGTTGCGGCTCGCCGTCCTCCGCGTCCGACAGTCGCAGCATGGCGCGCTCGTAGTCGAGCACCAAAGCCTCATGGCTGGCATAGATTTCGGCGGTTTGAAGGTTGCGGTCGGCCACCCCGCAGGCGCTCATGAACTTCAGACCGCGGTCGATCTCGGAGGCCAGCGCCTCGTAACGCGCACCGGCGGGCGAGGTCCGAACGAACTCCTGGTTCCAGTCGTGCACCAAGTGCAGTGACGCCAGCCCCGACGATGTCAGAGCCCGGACCAGGTTCATCGCCGCGCCGGCGTTGGCGTAAGCCCGCACCAGCCGCGACGGGTCGTGCTCGCGCGCCGCGGCATCCGGGGCGAATCCGTTGACCATGTCACCGCGGTAGGAGCGCAGCCCCAAGGCGTCGAGGTCGGCCGACCGCGGTTTGGCGTACTGCCCCGCGATGCGGGCCACCTTGAGCACCGGCACGCTGGCGCCGTAGGTCAACACCACCGCCATCTGCAGCAACGTCCGGATATTGCCCTTGATGTGCGGCTCGGTGTTGTCGACGAAGGTCTCCGCGCAGTCGCCGCCCTGCAGCAGGAACGCCTCGCCGCGGGCGACCTGGGCCAGCATCTCCTGCAGCCGCACGATTTCCGACGGCACCGTCACCGGCGGCACACTCTCCAGAACCTTCCGCAGCGGCTCGACCTGCTCGCGCGTCCAGCTCGGCTGCTGCGCCGCCGGCTTGGCCAGCGCGGCGTCCAGGCGGGCCCGTAGCTCCTCCGGCAGCGGAGGCAGCGACGGGAGCTGCTCGATCGGTACGTCGACGGTCCAGTTCACCTGTCTATGGTAACCGGGCTGCACACGCCCCCAATCCGGCCGCTATCAGGGCCGACGTCAAAAGACCGGGCTACCGCCGGTCATTCGCCGAGGTGATCGCCATATATCGAGTCAGCTGGTCACGAGCGTCGACCAGGGCGTCGTGCACATTCTCCGACCTTCGCGGCATCCGAGGGCTGCCGTGCTCCTCCCAGAGCTGGCGCAGCTCGTGGGTGAAACGCGGCATCGCGGGCGGGAGGTGGGTCATCGGGCCCCACAACTGGCAGAGCGCGACGTGGTCATAGGCGCCGACCCAGGCCCACAGCTCGATCGGCTCGTCGCCGTCGACGTCGAAGAAGCTCTCTAGGTCGGCGCGGATCTGCGCGCGCGAACGCCACAGCTTCGAGGCCGGTGGCGGCAGCTTCGGCAGCACATTGGCGCGCACCCAGCTGCCGGCGCGCTCCGGATTGAATTCGGTTGATATGCCGTAGTATTCGCGGCCGTCTTCGGCGACCACCCCGATCGAGATCAGCTCGATGTTGTAGCCGTCGTCGATGAATTCGGTGTCGTAGAAATAGCGCACCGCCGGCTACCTCACACCGAACCCGGTGGCGAGCACGCTCGGCACCTGCTCCGGCGGTGGTGCTGGATGCACTTCGCGGTCCAGCTGCGCGTCGACCATGCGGTGCGACGGTACCCGCGGCGTGCCGGCGATGGTGTACTGCAGCCACAGCTTGGCCCGCACCACCGGTCGCCGCAGGGTCCGTTCGCGTTGCAGCGCCCGGCTCATCTTGTTCAGCCGGGTCGTGTAGAGGTAGCGGGCCCACGGGGCCTGCGGGCGGGACAGCCGAATCGCCCCGATGAACAACAGCGGGACGAAGAACATGCCGATCAGGCCCGTCCACACCTTGCCCTTGAGCACGACCAGCACCGCCAGCGGCAACGTCAACGCCATCGCGAACACCACGCCGGCGCGCAGCACCGTCGAATGGGTGGTGTCCTGCCACAGGCTGATGAAGAACATCAGCGGATGCAGTCCCAGAACCAGCAGCCCGCCGACGGCGACGGCGGCGAACACGGCGTCCACCGACGTCCGCCCGTCCTCCTCCCAATAGACATCGGACAGGTGCAGGATCAGCGCGTACTCGTCGAGCACCAGCGCGGCGCCAATACCGAAAATAATTGCTGTGGCAGTGAATTCGGGCTCGTTTCCGTTGATCGACAGTGTCACCAACGTGATGCCGGAGATCATCACCAGCACGACGCCGACCACCACGTGGTGAATGTGCTTGGACCCGATGCGGATGTTGCGCGGCTCCCACCATCGAGGCGGCCTGCCGGTCTGCTGGCGACGCCGGATCAGGCGCACGAAGGTACGCGTCACGAAAAAGGTGAGGATGAAGGCGGTCAGACAACACAGCAGCGGTAGTCGGCCGCGACCGATGATGTCGTGTTCGTACCAGTGCAGCACGTTAAAAAAGCTACGCGTACTTGGCGCCGATGGCCGTCCACGACACCATCCGGCGCGCTGGCACCGATAGGCTGGTCACCGACATGACTAGATGGCGCTCGCCCGACGCGGGCAGTTCGCGCGGGCAGGTGGCCTCAGCGCAGCCGAACAGCTGGCGAAACGCCTGCTGGTTGCTGCTCCAACTGCCGGCACTGGCGGCGCTGGGATACGCCGGATGGCGACTGATCGGTACCACGCCCTACCGGATCGACATCGACGTCTACCGCATGGGCGGCCAGGCCTGGCTGGACGGCCATCCGCTGTACAGCCACGATGCCAAGTTCCACACCCCGATCGGCTTGAACCTGCCGTTCACCTATCCTCCGCTGGCTGCCGTCTTCTTCGCCCCCTTCGCCTGGTTGGGCATGCCGGCCGCCAGCGTCACCATCACACTGATCACGCTGGCGCTGCTGCTGGTTTCCACGATGATCGTGCTGACGGGGCTTGGCGTCTGGACCTCCACCCGTGTGGTGCCCGGACCTGCGTGGTTGCGCCGGTGGTGGTTGACCGCGCTGATCGTGGCCTGGGCAACGCTTTACCTCGAGCCGATCAAGGCAAACTTCGCCTTCGGGCAGATCAATGTCGTGCTGATGACGCTGGTGATCGCCGAGTGCGTACCGCGTCGCACACCGTGGCCGCGCGGAGTGCTGCTGGGGCTGGGCATCGCGCTCAAGCTCACGCCGGCGGTGTTCCTGCTGTATTTCCTGCTGCGCCGGGACCGCCGGGCCGTGCTGACCTCGCTGGCCTCCGTCGTGGCCGCGATCGCGGCCGGCTTCGCGCTGGCCTGGCAGGACTCGTGGGAGTACTGGACGCACACCGTGCGCAATACCGATCGGATCGGATCGGCCAGCCTGAACACCAACCAGAACATCGCCGGCACCTTGGCCCGGTTGGGACTCGATGAGCATCAACGATTCCTACCGTGGGTACTGGCCTGCTTCTTGGTGCTGGCGCTGACGGTGTGGGCGGCACGTCGCGCGTTGCGGGGCGGCGAGCCGGTGCTGGCGGTGATCTGCATCGCCCTGTTCGGGCTGGCGGTGTCGCCGGTGTCTTGGTCGCATCACTGGGTATGGATGCTGCCGACCGTGCTGGTGACATCGGTGCTGGCCTGGCGGCGGCGCAATGTTGCGCTGGCCTTCGTCAGCGCGGCCGGGGTGGCCGTGATGGTCTGGACGCCGATCGACCTGATGCCCAAGCATCACGAGGTCACCGCTTCGTGGTGGCGCCAACTGGTCGGGGCGTCATACCTGTGGTGGGCGCTGGCGACCATCGTCGCCGCCGGCGCTGCCGTCGCCGTGCGCGGCGCCGCCGCAGCAGCACCTCATTCGTCGAAGGCTCCCGCGCCGGTGTCAGCCGTCAGCTGAAGCTGCGTGATACCGCTACCCGGCCGCCGTCTCAGGAATCCGAGACGGCGGTACTTTTCCCGAGGGTGTCTCGCCGCTGCCGTTTTTCAGTGTCGCGGCATAGATGTCGACATATTCCTGATCGGAAAGACCCATCAGTTCGTAGATCACCTCGTCGATGACGGCGCGTTCGATGAAGCGGTTGCCCGCCAGCCCTTCGAACCGGGAAAAGTCCATCGGCTTACCGAACCGGACCGTCACCTTCCCGAACCGCAGCATCGAGGTTCCGGGCGGGTTCACCTTGTTGGTGCCGATCATCGCGACCGGGATCACTGGGACGCCGGTCTCAAGCGCCAGACGCGCCAACCCGGTCTTGCCCTTGTAGAGGCGGCCGTCGGGCGAGCGCGTGCCTTCGGGATACATGCCGAGCAACTTGCCTTCGCCCAGGACACGCTCGGCGGTGTCCAGCGCGCCCTGAGCTGCGTCGGCGCTGCTGCGGTCGATCGGCACCTGGCCGACGGCGGTGAAGAACCAGCGGCTCAACCAACCCTTGAAACCGGTTCCGGTGAAGTATTCCGACTTGGCCAGGAACGTGATCCGGCGCCGCACCACCAGCGGCAGGTAGAAGCTGTCCATCACCGCCAGATGGTTGCTGGCCAGAATCGCCGGACCGGACTGCGGGACATATTCCAGCCCTTCGATTTTCGGCCGGCCGAGGATGGCGAGCAACGGGCCGAGGAAGATGTACTTCAAAAGCCAGTACGCCATGGAGCCTCCTTCTCAGCCGCGCCAACAGTGTTCAGCGCCAAGAGTACCCATCGAGTGTGCGCGCGACCACATGACACTTGCGACGTGCCAACACTCCGCCGCCAATCGACCGATGTGATAGGGACTCGCCGCGCTAGTCCTCGACGGTGACGGTGATGGGCTGGTACCGACTCGTCGGCAGCGGCTCATCCGTGGCCTCTTCGGCGCCGCCTCCGGTTGGCGGGCCGCCGGGTGGCGGCGGCGTCGGCCGGTCGACTTGGTCGACGATCGCCCGGATCACTCCCAGCAGGCTGACGCTGTGCTCGGCGATCACGGTCAGCAGCGGATGCTCGTCTCCGCTGACTAGCGCGGCCAGCGCGCACACCGGACACCACACCTGTTGACATGTGCCGGTGCCGGGCCCGTCGCCGACCATGGCGGCCGCGGCCAGCCGGACCGCCGGGTCGATCTGGTCGAGAATCTTCTGCGCGAGCTTGCGGAGCTCCGGCCCGATGTCGGAGTGCGCCTCATCCATCAGCGCCGCTCCTCAGCATCGCTGCGCTCTGCATCGTCACCGGCGGATCCATCAGCGCCGCTCCTCAGCATCGCTGCGCTCTGCATCGTCACCGGCGGGGTCACTTTGGCCACACCTCCGGGTCAGGTCGAAAACGCACCGTCAATTCGCCGCCGCGAAGATGCGCGTCCAGCACTGTGCACCGCCGCAGGACGGACGCCAGTCGAACTCTGCGTCGCATCCCGCCGGCACCGACGATCAGATCGTCGCCGACCCGGCCCAGGCTCAGGGCGCTGGAATCGATGTGGGGCAACTCTAGCCGTAAACGGTAGACGGACTGCAGTCCAGAGCCGGATTCCAGATCCACCACCGGCCGCAGCGGCCCCGGGGGCACCGATCCGTCCCGTCGGCGCGCGCTGTCCAGCAGTTCGGCGAGCGCTTTGGCCCCGATCGGCTCGCCGGCCAGATGCGGGGTCAGGATCAGCGCCACATCGCCGATCGCGGCATCGAGTTCGTCGAGCACGGTCCGCTGCTCACTGATTCGTTCCGAGTACCAGTCGAAAGCCGGGTGTGCCGGCAGGTTGCGGTATTCGTAGGAATCGTCCTGCATCAGGATCTGGTTGACGATTAATTCCTCGACGCGTACACCCATCAATGCCAGCGAACCAAGCGTCCGGATTGCTTCGGCCGCCACCACCCGCTCCGCGGTGAGCACGAGGTGCGCGCCCACTCGTGTCCCGTCGCTCAGCAGTGCGCTGAGCTTTTCGACGCTGCCACTCATGCGTTCCAACAACTCCACCACGGCGGTAGAACGCAGATCGTCCGTGCCGGCGGAAAGCCGGCGGTGGCGCGGCCATGCCCGCTCGACGTAAAGGGCGAAGGTGGCCGGCAGCGTCAGCATCCGCAGCGCGTCGGCGGTCGACGCGCAGTCGACCACCAGGTGATCCCACTCTCCGCACCTGGCCAGCTCCCCGACCTCGTGCAGGCCGAGCACCTCCTGAACGCCGGGAAGTGCCGAAAGTTCTTCCGGTGCAATATCTTCCAGTTCCGATTCAGGGAAGCGACGGCCGAGTGTCTCGACTACGGTGCGCCAGCGAGCCTCGAGCAGCGCCAGGGTGTCCATCGCCAACGCATCGAGCGAACCGGTGTCAAGATCGGCCATCACCCGCACGGCGTCGCGGTGACCGTTCGGCGTGACCGTCACACCCAGTACGTCGCCCAGTGAGTGCGCCTGGTCGGTGGAGACCAGCAGCACCCGCTCGCCGGCGCGCGCTTCATGCACGGCCGTCGCGGCCGCCAATGTGGACTTCCCTACCCCACCCTTGCCGACGAAAAGACTGATCCGGGCCGGGGTGGGCGATGCTGACTCACCCAGACTCACTCAGCCTCGACTCGTTTCTTCAGATCCTTCAATGCGGTGTCGGTCAACCTACGCTCGGCTTTGCGCTTGAGCAGTCCGATCATTGGAATCGCCAGATCGACCGTGAGTTCATAGGTCACATCGGTACCAGATCCCTTGGGCGCCAACCGATATACGCCATCCAAGGATTTGAGCAACGAACTGGAAACCAGCGACCAGCTCACTGATTTACGGTCTTTGGGCCACGTGTAGGACAGCACCAGGGTGTCTTTGAGGACGCTGGTGTCCAGCACCAGCCGGGCCACCTTCGGATTGCCGCCGGTGTCGGATTCGAGCACCTCGGCCTCCTTGTACTCCGTCACCCAATTCGGATAGGAGCCGATGTCGGCGATCACGTCCATCACCGTGCCGGGGTCCGCGTCGATATAGATCGTCTGGGAGGTCTTCTCCGCCACCTGCTCGCTTCCTTCTCCACGCTGCGCGGGCTGGGCTCCCCTGCCCGCCGGATACCTGTGTGGTCAGCGGCCGTAGCCTGCGCCCACGGCAGAAACGGTACTCCCCGACGGAGCTCAGGCCTGGTCAAGCACCGGAGAAACCCCGACCGGACGGGAGCTCTCCAGTGTCATCTTTACTTCGAAGGCCATCTTCTTCCCCGCGACACGACGCCGGTGCGTCATTTTCGCGAGGTTCAGTTTGGCCAGCTGCGACGGTGCCACCCCGGACGGCTCGGCATGCAGAAAGTAGTGCAGCAGCGCACCACCCAGCATCGGCTCGAGCCAGATTTCCATGGTGCCGGCGAGTGGCCCGGCGACTGCCCACCGAACGCCCTGCGGTCCGCGATCTTGGGTGACCTCCAGCCGCAGATCGGGCCACCATCGCCGCCAGTTGGACGGATCACCCACCGCGGCACCGATGCGCGCCGGATCGGCGGCGACGTACGTCTCGTCGGCAATTTGAACGCTGTGCACGGCCACTAGCTTCACATACCACGATCCCGGCCGCGTACCTCCTCCCGGGAGTCGCCCGCCCGTCAACGGGCCCGGCAACCCGTTGCGTCAACCGATAGGCTGACTCTCGCTTATTCGCCTGAAATCACTGGAGCGAGGTCTGAAAAGAGTGCGCGAATTAACGGTTCCCGCCGACTTCACCGTTGGCGAGCACGACAACATCGTGTCCACGGTGTTCGAGCACGAGCGCAACGACCCCGACGCGGTGATCTACCAGCGCCTGGTCGACGGGACCTGGACGGACGTGACATGTGCGCAGGCGGCGGCCCAAATTCGCTCGACCGCACTGGGTTTGATCGCAGAGGGAGTGCGCCCCGGCGACCGGGTGGCGATCTTCTCGGCCACCCGCTACGAATGGGCGATTCTGGACCAGGCCATCCTCGCGACCGGCGCGGTCACCGTCCCGATCTACGAAACGTCCTCGGCCGAGCAGGTGCGATGGGTGCTCAGCGACTCCGCGGCCGTGCTCGCGTTCGCCGAGACGGACGCCCACGCGGCGATGATCTCCGAGCTGGCCGGCGAGCTGCCCGAACTGCGGCGCGTGCTGCACATTGACGGCGCGTGCCCCAAGGCGATCGACCAACTCGAGCAGGCCGGCGCGTCGGTCGACCCGGCTGAGCTGACCGCTCGCGTCGACGCGCTGCGCAGCGACGACCCGGCGACGTTGATCTACACCTCGGGCACCACCGGTCGCCCGAAGGGCTGCCAGCTGACACATGCGAACTTGGTCTATGAGACCCGCGGCACCAAGGCGGTACTGCCGACACTGCTGAAAAAGGGTGAGCGGCTACTGGTGTTCCTGCCGTTGGCCCATGTGCTGGCCCGGGCACTGACGTTGTGCGCGTTCCACAACAAGGTCGTCGTCGGATTCACCAGCGACATCAAGAATCTCGTGCCGATGTTCGGGGTCTTCAAGCCGACGATCGTGGTGTCGGTGCCACGGGTGTTCGAGAAGGTCTACAACACCGCCGCCCAAAACGCAGCCAGCGACGGCAAGGGCCGCATCTTCGAGATGGCCGCGCAGACTGCGGTCGACTGGAGCGAGGCATCCGACCGCGGCGGTCCGGGTCTGCTGCTGCGGGCCAAGCACGCGCTGTTCGACAAGCTCGTCTACTACAAGCTGCGCGCCGCGCTCGGCGGTGACTGCCATGCATCGGTGTCCGGCGGGGCTCCGCTGGGCGCCCGGCTGGGCCACTTCTACCGCGGCGTCGGTCTGACCGTCTACGAAGGCTACGGGCTGACCGAGACGAGCGCGGCGATCACCGTCAACCAGGTGAACGCGTTGAAGATCGGCACAGTCGGAACGCTGTTGCCGGGCAACAGTATCCGCATTGCCGACGACGGCGAGTTGCTGCTGCGCGGCGGCGTGGTGTTCGACGGCTACTGGCACAACGAGCAGGCCACCAGCGAGTCCTTCGAGGACGGCTGGTTCAAGACCGGCGACTTGGGTGCCGTCGACGAAGCCGGATTCCTGACCATCACCGGCCGGAAGAAGGAAATCATCGTCACTGCGGGCGGAAAGAATGTCGCCCCAGCCGTTTTGGAAGATCAGCTGCGGTCCCACCCGCTAATCAGCCAGGCCATGGTGGTCGGGGACGCGAAGCCGTTCATCGGCGCGCTGATCACCATCGACCCCGAGGCCATCGAGGGTTGGAAGCAGCGCAACGGCAAGCCCGCCGGGTCGTCGGTGGGGGATCTGGCGAATGACCCGGATCTGCTCGCCGAGGTCGACGCGGCCGTCAAACAGGCGAATCTTTCTGTCTCCCATGCAGAGTCGATTCGTAAGTTCCGCATCCTGCCCGTCGACTTCACCGAAGACACCGGCGAACTGACCCCGACAATGAAGGTGAAGCGCAAGGTGGTCGCCGAGAAGTTCGCCGGCGATATCGCCGCGATCTACGACAAGGGCTAGCCGCGGATCAGGTCGGACAGTCGCCCGGCCAGGTCATCCCACCGCCACTGCGCGGTGATCCACTCCCGGCCGGCGGCGCCCATCGCAGCGGCGCGATCCGGGTCGGCCAGCAACTCGCTGACGGCGTCGGCGATCTGCGGCACCGAACGGCCGTCAACCACCATTCCAGTCTTGTTGTGCTGCACTGTTTCTGGTGCGCCACCGGAGGATCCGGCGACGACCGGCACGCCGGTTGCGGATGCTTCCAGGAACACGATGCCGAGCCCCTCGACGTCCAGCCCGGCGCCGCGGGTGCGACACGGCATGGCGAACACATCGGCCATCGCGTGATAGGCGGGCAGATCGGCGGATGGAACGCCCCCGGTAAAGGTGACGTGATCGGTGACGCCGAACTGTTCGGCCAGCCCGCGCAGCGTGTCGAGATAGGGTCCGCCACCGGCGATGACCAGCGCGGCGCCGTCAACCCGTTGCCGGATCGAGGGCAGTGCCCGGATCAGCATGTCCTGACCCTTGCGCGGCACCAACCGGGACAGACACACGACGGTCGGGCGCTGCCCCAATCCGTACCGGGCACGCATCTCGGTGCGACTGGCCGGATCCGGCCGGAATCGGTCGGTGTCTACGCCGGGCGGCAGATGCTCCAGTGCGGCGTTCGGTCCGAACGCCGAGGCGAAACGTCCTCGCGTGTAACGGCTGACGTAGGTTACGACGTCGCTGTCGTCGCCGATACGGCGCAGCACCGATCGCGCGCCCGGCAGCATCGACCACCCCACCTCGTGGCCGTGGGTGCTTGCCAGCACCCGTCTCGCGCCGGCGTGCCGGGCGCGCGAAGCCAGCAGCCCCAAAGGCGCGGCGGCCCCGAACCAGACGGTGTCGATGCCGTGCTCACCGATCAGCCGCCGCATCCGGGCGTCGACGGTGGGTACGGGCAGCATCAGAGTTCCGGGGTGCCGCACGACCTGATATCCGGCTGTTCGGGCGTCGAAGACGTCGGCGTCCTTCCACTGCGGCGCATACACCGTCAGCGTGTGCTCTCCGCCGGCGGCCAACCGGGTCACCAAATCGACCAGGTATGACTGGATACCGCCGCGCCGAGGCGGAAAGTCGTTGGTTACCAGCAGGACCCGGGACACCTACGAAGGCTAGCCTGACGCCGCGGCGCTCAGCGCGTGGGCTGACGGCGCAGCCACTGTCGCCAGTCGGCGATTATTTCCGCGGTGTCGCTGCCGAGCACGTCCTGGACGGCGGTAGGCAGATCGGTGTGCCGGTCACCGCAAGCGGCCTGGTAGAACGCGCGCAACGTCGGCGGTCCGCGGGTGTCGGCGATGAACAGCGCAAACAACCAGGCCTGGTCATAGGCCTGCGACCGCTGCGGCCCCGGTCCGGCCAAGTCCGCGTCGGACGGCAACGCTGTCGGCGGCACGATGTCCGGCAGCGGGGTGTGCGGCCGTGCGACGTAGTCGGCTACGCCTTCGGTGAGCCATCGAGGCGCATCGAGCGCGGTGTCAGCGCGGGCCGCATAGTGAAAAAGTTCATGGGCCAACACAATTCGCAGTGCACGCTCCGTCATATCCGCCGCACCGGGAGCGAAGACGATCCGCTGGCCGAGCGCAGCGCGCTGAGACGTGTCGACACGGTCGGCGACGGCGATCGCCGCGATGTCGGTCCACTGCGCAGCCGACCCGCCGCCGGCTGTGGCCTCGAACTGCTGCTGTGAGCCGGTGGCGACGACGTCGATCTCGTGGGGCCAGTCGGTACCCCAGAAATCCTCGACCGCGTCGATGGCCTGACCGATGTCCCCGGCGATGCGAGTCAGCAGGGCTTGCTCGCGCGAGCCGCCGAGGTTGGTGGTCCGCAGGATGCGGTCGCCGACCTCGAGACCCTGCGCGCTGACCGACGGAGGACGGGGTTGCGGCGAGGGAGGGGTGTCGCCGGGCCGGATCGCCAGATAGCCGCCGAGAACCAACTCGGCGAGCAACAGGCAGGCCAGCCGCCGGCGCCCGGCGTTAGTAGCGGCGGGCGTCGTAGATCGGGCCGGAGGAAGTCATCGGCACTACTCGCACCGGCACACCGTAGGTGGACGAGTGGACCATCAGGCCGTCCCCGATGTAGATGCCGGCGTGCGAGGCGTCGGAGTAGAAGGTCAGCACGTCGCCGGGCTGCAGGTCGGACAGTGAAACCGGCTGTCCGCCGTGGGCCAGCGCCTGGCTGGAGTGCGGCAGCGCGATGCCGGCCTGTTGGAACGCCCACATCACCAGGCCGGAGCAGTCGAAACCACCGGGCGCGGCGCCGCCCCAGGAGTAGGGCGTGCCGACCTGCGTCAGCGCGGCCTGGACGGCGATCGCACCCTGACCGCTGCCGGGTCCGGCGCCCGGTCCGGGAGCGCCGGGCCCCATGCCCGGGGCGAGCCCCTCCGGCATGGGGGCCGCAGCTGCGGTCAACGCGGCTGGCGGCGGAGGCGGACCGGGTGCGGCCAAAGCGGTGCGGTCGTGCGGGCTCAAAGCAAGATATTGCGACTTCACGATCGCGATCTGCAGCTGCAACTTGCTCTGCTTGGACTGCAGACTCGCGCGCACGGAGGCGGCCTGCTCGGCTGCGGTCTTGGCGTCAGCGGCAGACTTCGCGGACTCCGTCTCGGCTTTGGCGGCCTCTTCGCGGGTGGCGCGGTAGGTGGCCATCTGCGCCAGCATCGCGGTGGAGATCACCCGCGAGACCGCCAGCTTGCCGATCAACTGTTGCGGGGACTCGGCGGTCATGATCGCGTTCATGCCGTCGGTGCGGCCACCCATGTACATCGCGGCGGCAAACTTGTCGACGCCGGTCTGGAAGGTTGCCAACCGCGACTTCGCGGCGTCCGCCGCGGCATTGTCGTCGTTGTGCTTCTTCTCTGCGGCCTGTTGGGCGGCCAGCTTGTTATTCAGGTCGAGCTGCGCGCTGTGCATCGCTTCGGTGGTCTGCTCGGCCTGCCGCGAGAGCTCATTGAGCTTTGCCATCGCGTCGTTGGCCGGGTCGGCCAGCACATTGCTGGAACTCATTCCAGAGAGGATGACGAATCCGGCTAGCGCTCCGACGGCCAAGCGCTGAGCGACGCGCAAAGTCACGCGATCACTTTTGAGCCATTTTCGCAAAACGTTGCATCCTTAAAACCAGTCGGCTCGACAGCCGATTCTGCCTTAGGTCTCAGATAGGTTACGAAACGGCTTCGACGTTGTCCAACTCTGAGATATTAAGAAAACAGCAAGATTTGAGGCTAACGCCGTTACGCTACACCCGGCCGCTGCCGATGGATGGGAACCAGCCGAAGTCGCGGCGCCATCCCCGCGTCGGCAAGCACTTCGAGAGCGGCTCGCTCGTCCTCCAGCAAAGTTTCCGGTACCCCGAGTATCACGCTGACGACGCAATCACGACATCCCGGACCGCGCACCGCGCAATCGTCACAGTCGATGACCACCGGTTCTGTCGATTCGGGCGGGGGCGATGCCGCCCGTCCAGGCTCGCTGCTGAGCGCCATCTGGCTGTCCCTTTCTCCGTCTGTTGATCGAACTTGTCGGTGACGCTAACCGCGGGTACCGACAAGTTTTTTTGCGCTCGTTGGCCACCGTCGGCCCGACCGTCGGGGTTGTCCGGCGTCGACGCGCCGCCGCGGAGTCCGGTCATGTCGGGGTGACTGGCTAACGTCGCCGCCATGGGCGCGCGCGGTGCGGAGCAGTTGAGCCTCCCCGATCTGGACGGGGCCACCGAAATGTCGCTGCGCGAAACGACTTTCGTCGTTGTCGACCTGGAGACCACCGGCGGCCGGATGAAGGGCCGCGACGGCAAGGTTGCCGACGCCATCACCGAGATCGGCGCTGTGAAAGTCCGCGCCGGCGTAGTGCTCGGCGAATTCGCCACCCTGGTCGACCCGCAGCGCAGTATCCCGCCGCAGATCGTTCAGCTCACCGGCATCACCACGGCCATGGTGTGCGATGCGCCGACAATCGCCGCGGTGCTGCCGATGTTTCTGGAGTTCGCTCGCGGCGCGGTGCTGGTCGCCCATAACGCCCGGTTCGACATGGGATTCCTGCGGGCTGCTGCCGATCAGTGCGGCATCCGGTGGGTCAGACCGCAGACGCTGTGCACCGTCCAGTTGGCCCGTCGCGTGCTCAGCCGTGAAGAAGCGCCCAGCGTGCGACTGGCGGCGCTGGCGCAGCTGTTCGCTGTCGCCAACGAGCCCACCCACCGGGCTCTCGACGACGCCCGGGCCACCGTCGAGGTGTTGCACGCGCTGATCGAGCGGGTCGGCAACCAGGGCGTGCACAGCTATGCCGAGCTGCGGGCCTATCTGCCCAACGTGCCACCGGCGCAGCGCCGCAAGCGGGTACTCGCCGAAGGCCTGCCGCGGCGGCCAGGTATCTACCTGTTCCACGGACCAGCCGACGAAGTGCTCTATGTCGGTACCGCAATTAACCTGCGCCGCAGGGTAAACCAGTATTTCAACGGCTCCGATCAGCGCACCCGGATGAAAGAGATGGTCGCGCTGGCCACCAGGGTCGCGCACATCGAATGCGCGCATGCCCTCGAGGCCGGGGTCAGGGAATTGCGGATGTTGAGCGCCCACGCCCCGCCTTACAACCGCCGCTCGAAATTTCCGCAGCGGTGGTGGTGGCTGGTGTTGAGCGACGAAGCGTTTCCGCGATTCTCGGTGGTGCGCACCCCACACCATGACCGGGCAGTCGGCCCCTTCCGGTCGCGTGCCGACGCCGTCGACACCGCGGACCTGCTGGCCCGTTTCACCGGTGTGCGCACCTGCACCAAGCGGCTGGCCCGTTCGGCATTCCACGGGCCAGCCTGCCCGCTCCATGAGGTGTCGCCGTGTCCCGCCGCCCGCGACGTCACCGCGGAGCAGTACGGCCCGGCGGCGGCCGCCGCCGCTGCGCTGATCGACGGCCTGGAGAACTCGGCGCTGGCGGCGGCCGCTCGGCGGATCGCCGAGCTCGCCGGGCGCCAGCGCTACGAGAGCGCGGCCCGGTTACGCGATCACACCGTCGACGCGGTGGAGGTGCTGTGGCGTGGACAGCGTCTGCGGGCGCTGGCCGCGTTGCCCGAGCTGGTGGCCGCGGCCCCGGACGGTGAGGGAGGCTGGCAGCTCGCGGTCGTCCGGCACGGTCAGCTGGCGGCGGCTGGCAACGCCCGCCGCGGGGTTCCGCCGATGCCCGTCGTCGAGGCAATCGAGGCTGGCGCGCAGGTGATCCTGCCGCAGCCCGCGCCCCTGGGTGGCGCGCTGGTCGAGGAGACGGCGCTGATCGCACGCTGGCTGGCGGCCCCGGGCGTGCGCATCGTCAGGACCAGCGATGAGCAGGGTTGGTGCTCGCCGGTGCGCTCGGCGGGCCCGTGGGCCGGGTGGGCCGCGGCGGCCCGATCGGCCAGGGTGGCGGCCGAACAGGCCGTGACCAGCCGCGACTCAGAGCTGCTGACCGAACCGCACCCAACGCGCGAGCAGTTGTTCGGCCGCGCCGCTGTCGATCGCCTCGACCGCCCGGCCAAGCCCGTCTTCCCACGCCGGCACCCACTCGGCGCGGCTGGATAGCCCGGCATGCGCCACGATCGCGCCCGCGGCGTTGAGGACGACCGCGTCGCGCACCGGGCCTTTGACGCCGGCCAGCACCGAGCGGGCCTCCTCGGCATTGGCCGCCGCGTCGCCGCCCAACAGCTCGTCGAGGTCGGCGCGCGCGAACCCGAAGCCGGCCGGGTCGAATGTCAGCTTGTCCACCGTTCCGGCCTGCACCCGCCAGATGGTGCTCGTCGTGGTGGTGGTCAGCTCATCGAGGCCGTCGTCGCCGTGTACCACCAGCACGCTGGACTGGCGCGCGGCGAAGACGCCCGCCATCACCTCGGCCAGGTCGGCGAACGCGCAGCCGATCAATCCGGCTCGCGGCTGACCCGGATTAGTAAGTGGCCCAAGCAAGTTGAAGACGGTCGGCACGCCGATCTCCCGCCGTACCGCTGAAGCGTGCCGATACGACGGATGAAACTGCGGCGCGAAGCAGAATCCGATTCCGACCTCGACGACGCTGCGCGCGACGTCGTCGGGCTCCAGGTCGATGCGCACCCCGAGCGCTTCCAACGTGTCCGCGCCGCCGGCCAGCGACGACGCGGCCCGATTGCCGTGCTTGACCACTGGGACGCCGCTGGCAGCCACCACGATCGCCGCCATCGTGGACAGGTTGACCGTGCTGACGCCGTCGCCCCCGGTACCGACCACGTCGACGGTGTCGGTACCGATGGTCTCGGTGGGCAGCCGGCGGCCGTGCTGCAGCATCACGTCGGCCAGTTCAGCCACCTCTGCTGAGGTCGGCGCCTTCATCTTCATCGCGACGGCGAAGGCCGCGAGCTGAGCCGGCGTCGCCGCGCCGGTCATGATCTGCTCCATCGCCCAGCCGGCCTGCCCCCGCGGCAGGTCCTTTCGCTCCGTCAGGGATTCCAGGACCAGCGGCCACGACAGCGACCTTTCCGAGGGCCGCCCGGCAGGCCCGGACGATGACGTCGCCACGCCACAAATGCTCCCACGATGGCCTGACGAACGGCCCAACCGGGCGCGGGAGTGCGCGCAGCGGGTCGCCATCGAACCGGCTCATGGCGATCGCAAACGCGGCGAAGCCGCGCGCAGCGGGTCGCCATCGAACCGGTTCATGTGAATTTCGTGCTCTAATTGCCGCCCCGGGTAGAGGTCGACAACTACAAAGCGTCATACTTGCGGATGTGACGAGTGCGGTAGGGACCTCGGGTACAGCAATCACGGCGCGCGTGCATTCGCTCAACCGCCCCAATATGGTCAGTGTTGGCACCATAGTGTGGCTTTCGAGCGAGTTGATGTTCTTTGCTGGACTGTTCGCGTTCTACTTCACCGCGCGGGCGCAGGCGGCCGGTAACTGGCCGCCCCCGCCGACCGAGTTGAACCTGTACCAGGCGGTGCCGGTGACGCTGGTGCTGATCGCGTCGTCATTCACCTGCCAGATGGGTGTGTTCGCAGCCGAGCGCGGCGACGTGTTCGGCCTGCGCCGCTGGTATCTGCTCACCTTCGGGATGGGGCTGTTCTTCGTGCTCGGGCAGGCCTACGAGTACAACCACCTCGTCAGCCACGGCACCACCATCCCCGGCAGCGCATACGGCAGCGTCTTCTACCTGGCCACCGGTTTCCACGGGTTGCACGTCATCGGCGGTCTGATCGCCTTCATCTTCCTGCTGGCCCGCACCACGATGAGCAAGTTCACCCCGGCGCAGGCCACCGCGTCGATCGTCGTCTCCTACTACTGGCACTTCGTCGACATCGTCTGGATCGCGCTGTTCGCCACGATTTATTTCATCCGATGACCAGCAGCGGAAAGAACAGGAGTGCTCGGTTGAAGAAACTGGGGTTGAACCGATCACTGAGCGAGCGGGCGCGCCGCCGCCTTCGTCGCCGGTTGTCGGCTGGACTGCTGCTGGTGTCGGCCCTTGTGGTCGCCGGCGGGCTTGCCGCCGTCTTGACCCCCAGCCCGCAGGTGGCCGTCGCCGACGAGTCGTCCTCGGCGCTATTGCGAACGGGCAAGCAGCTCTACGAAACTGCGTGCATCACCTGTCACGGCGCCAACCTGCAGGGCGTCCAAGACCGCGGGCCCAGCCTGATCGGTGTGGGCGAGGCCGCAGTGTACTTCCAGGTGGGCTCCGGCCGGATGCCCGCAGTGCGTGGCGAGGCCCAGGCGAGGCGCAAGGACCCCATCTTCGATGAGTCACAGGTCGACGCGCTCGGCGCCTACGTGCAGGCCAACGGCGGTGGGCCGATGGTGGAGCGCAATGCCGACGGCAGCATCGAGATGAAGTCGCTGCGCGGCGACGACCTGGGTCGCGGTGGCGACCTGTTCCGGCTCAACTGCGCGTCGTGCCACAACTTCACCGGTAAGGGTGGTGCGCTGTCCTCGGGCAAGTTCGCGCCCGATCTAGCACCGGCCAACGAGCAGCAGATTCTCGCCGCGATGCGCACCGGGCCGCAGAACATGCCGAAGTTCTCCGACCGTCAGCTCTCGTTCGACGCCAAGAAGGACATCATCGCGTACGTGAAAAACGCGACCGAGGTACGTAGTCAGGGCGGCAACGGCCTGGGCGGCTTCGGGCCTGCTCCCGAGGGCATGGCGGCGTGGATCGTCGGCATGGTCGCGGTTATCGCCGGAGCGTTGTGGATTGGGGCACGATCGTGACGAACGACAGCGGACAGCCCACCGAGGCCGAACTGAACGCCATGTCGCGCGAGGAACTCGTCGAACTCGGCGGCCGCCTCGACGGCGTGACGACCGTTTTCAAGGAGCCGCGCTGGCCGGTTGCCGGCACCAAGGCCGAGAAGCGAGCCGAGCGTTCGGTGGCGGCGTGGCTTTTGCTGGGTGGGTTGCTCGGGTTGGGCCTGCTGCTGGTCTTCTTGTTCTGGCCGTGGGAGTACCAGCCGGAGGGTTCGGCCGGGAACCTGGCGTACTCGTTGGCCACCCCGCTGTACGGCCTCACGTTTGGCGGATCAGTTCTGTGCATTGGCATCGGGGCGGTGCTCTTCCAGAAAAAGTTCATCCCCGAAGAGATTTCGATCCAAGACCGCCATTTCGGCGAGGGCGGGTCAGATGAGGTCGACCGCAAGACGGTGGCGGCCAATCTGACCGACGCGTTGGAAGGCTCGACGATTCGGCGACGGAAACTGATCGGCCTGTCGCTGGGCGCGGGCCTCGGCGCGTTCGGCCTTGGCACCCTGGTGGCGTTTGCCGGCGGCCTGATCAAGAATCCGTGGAAGCCGGTCGTAGAGACCGCCGACGGCAAGAAAGCCGTGCTGTGGACCTCGGGTTGGACCCCGCGTTATCACGGCGAGACGATCTTCCTGGCCCGAGCCACCGGCGAGGGCAAGGGCGCGCCGTTCATCAAGATGCGCCCCGAGGACATCGACGCCGGCGGCATGGAGACGGTCTTCCCATGGCGCGAGTCCGATGGTGACGGCACCACGGTGGAGTCGCACGAGAAGCTGACCCTGATCTTGTCCGCAGTCCGCAACCCGGTGATGTTGATCCGCATCAAGGCCGCCGACCTGCCCAAGGTGGTCAAGCGTAAGGGCCAGGAGAGCTTCAATTTCGGTGAGCTGTTTGCCTACACGAAGGTGTGCTCTCACCTGGGTTGCCCGTCATCACTGTATGAGCAGCAGGACTACCGCATCCTCTGCCCGTGCCACCAGTCGCAGTTCGACGCGTTGCACTACGCCAAGCCGATTTTCGGCCCGGCTGCGCGCGCATTGGCTCAACTGCCGATAACTATTGACGCCGATGGGTACTTAGTTGCCAACGGTGATTTCATCGAACCTGTAGGCCCGGCGTTTTGGGAGCGTACAACATGAGTCCAAAATTGAGTCCCCCCAGCATTGGTGACGTGTTAGCCGGTCAGGGCAACGCTGTCGACTCGCGGTACCACCTGTCCGCCGCGACGCGCAGACAACTGAACAAGGTCTTCCCCACCCACTGGTCGTTCCTGCTGGGCGAGATCGCCATGTACAGCTTCGTCGTGCTGCTGCTTACGGGGGTGTACCTGACGCTGTTCTTCGACCCCTCCATGCAGGACGTGACCTACAACGGCGTCTACCAGCCTCTGCGTGGTGTGGAGATGTCCAAGGCGTTCGCGTCGGCTCTCGACATCAGCTTCGAGGTGCGCGGCGGCCTGTTCGTCCGCCAGGTCCACCACTGGGCCGCCCTGCTGTTCGCGGCGTCGATCATGGTGCACCTGGCCCGGATCTTCTTCACCGGCGCTTTCCGCCGGCCTCGCGAGGCGAACTGGGTGATCGGTTCGCTGCTGCTGATCTTGGCCATGTTCGAGGGCTACTTCGGCTACTCGCTGCCCGACGACCTGCTGTCCGGCATCGGCCTGCGGGCCGCGCTCTCGTCGATCACCTTGGGAATGCCGGTGGTCGGGACCTGGCTGCACTGGGCTCTGTTCGGCGGTGACTTCCCCTGCGGCGGTGCAGGAAACGACTGCGCGGCGGCTGGCTACATCGTCCCGCGGATGTACGGCCTGCACATCTTGCTGCTGCCGGGCATCATCCTGGCGTTGATCGGCGCACACCTCGCCTTCGTCTGGTTCCAGAAGCACACGCAGTTCCCCGGCCCCGGCCGCACCGAGACCAATGTCGTCGGGGTGCGCGTGATGCCGGTGTTCGCCGTCAAATCCGGCGCGTTCTTCGCGTTCACCACCGGTGTGCTCGGCCTGATGGGTGGCTTGCTGCAGATCAACCCGATCTGGAATCTGGGGCCCTACAAGCCATCTCAGGTCTCGGCGGGTTCACAACCGGACTTCTACATGATGTGGCCCGACGGCCTGGCTCGGCTCTGGCCAGCCTGGGAGTTCTATTTCTTCCACCACACCATTCCCGCGACGGTCGCGGTCGGGACGCTGATGCTGGGTGTCTTCGCCCTGCTGATCGTCTATCCATTCCTGGAGAAGCGGTTCAGCGGCGACCACGCCCACCACAACCTGTTGCAACGTCCTCGTGATGTGCCGGTACGGACATCGATCGGTGCCATGGCGATCGCGTTCTACATGGTGCTGACGCTGTCGTCGATCAACGACATCATCGCCTACAAATTCAACATCTCGCTGAACGCGACGACCTGGATGGGCCGCATCGGCATGATCGTGCTGCCGCCGCTCGTCTACTTCATCACCTATCGCTGGTGTGTCGCACTGCAGCGCAGCGACCGGGCCGTTCTCGAGCACGGTGTGGAGACCGGCATCATCAAGCGCCTGCCGCACGGCGCCTACATCGAGCTGCACCAGCCGCTGGGTCCCGTCGATGAGCACGGCCACCCGATTCCGCTGGAGTACCAGGGCGCCCCGGTGCCGGTGAAGATGAACAAGCTCGGCTCCGGCGGCTCCCCCGGCTCCGGCAGCTTCCTGTACGCCGACCCGCCGTCCGAGGACGCCGCCCTGAGCGAAGCCCACCACGCCGCCGAGTCTCGCGCGCTCACCGCACTGCGGGAGCACCAAGGCGGCAGCAACGGTAACGGTCGAAACGGCAGCAACGGCTCAACGAACGGCCACCACTGAAACGCCTGACGTGACAGCGGCTTTGGCGACAAAGCCGCTCGGGTGTCGGTGGCTGTGTCTGACAGCGACCGGCAGATTCAGGCGGCGAGGCGACCGCGCAATTGGCGCACCTGGCGCCACGGCACCAGCGGCATGACCAAGGTGATGGCGCCGGCGATCGCGTAGCCCGTCAACGAGAAGCCGTCGTGGCCGATGGCCATCGCGTACGTCGCCGTAGCGACGGCAAGTAGCGCCCCGCCCATGGCACCCATCAGGGCGGCAGTACCGCGCAGCCAGAAACGATCCACCTCCGCGTCCGCCAGCGCCGGCCGTTGCGTGGTGATCCGCTCGGTGGCGCCGTTCGTCACCTCGGCCGCGGAGCCAGTCCTGATCGACCGTGCACTCACCGTCCGGGCCGGCGAGCCCGCCGACCGGGCCACCGGTGCGTCCCGGGTGATCCGGCGGGCACGCAACAGCATCGGGATCGCCGCCAGAATGATCAACGCGGAGATGATGATGATCGCGTAAAGCACCGAAGAGGTGTGTGGGTTGCCCTTGGCGGCGTGAAATCCCCGGCCCAAATCCATCAGCGCGACGAGCGCCGCAACGCTCATCCCCACCAGCGCCAGCCAGACGGCGGCGCATGCGCCGATCAGGATGCGGTCGGTCGTGGCCGGCGTGACTTTGCCGCGCGCGCCCCAGGCGTGCGAATACCTGTCGATCATCAGCAGTTGACCTGAGGTTGGTTGTTCTCGTTGGCTGACAACACCGTTCCATCGCTGGCAGTGACCTTGCAGTTGAGCTTGCTCAATCGCAGCAGGCTGGACGCTTCGATTGAGCCGACGTCCGACGCCGAAATCGGCGTGAGGGTAATCGTCCACGGGATGTAGACGTTGGACAGCGTCCGCCGCATCCCCGATGCATCGGTGTAGGTGATGGTGATCTGGTCGAACGGCGCCTTGGTGCCGGTCACCGAGTAGGTGTACTGCTTGGGGCCGGCCGGAGCGGGCGGCGGGCGCCAGGCGGCGCGGGAGCCGGAGCCGGAGCGGGCGCAGGGGCGGGCGGCGGCGCGGGGGCAGGCGCCGGCGGAGGCGGCGGTGCCTCGCTGGACGGCGGCGGAGGTGGTGGCGGTGCCTCGGTGGACGACGGCGGGGGCGGCGCATGCGTCGTCGTGGTGACGATGATCTCGTCCTGTATCGGCGGTGTCGACGTCGTCGGCTGCGCGGTGTTGGGCGTGGCCAGCTTCGTGGTATCGGTCCGCGCGAACAGCAGCGACACCGAGACGACCAGGGCTATCGCCGCGACGATCGCGGCGATACCGACGATCCACGGCCAGCGCGCAGTCTTCTCCTCCTCGTCGTGAGGAGCCGGCTCGTCGTAATTGTCGTAGTCGTACAGATCAAGATTCGCGGGTACATACGGTCCGCTGCTGATGTGTTCGGACTCGGGAGCCGAGTAGGCCCGCGAGTAGACGTCGGTCTGGCCGGTCTGGTTCTCAGCGTCAGATTCCGCCACGCCCGCGCCGAAATCACCGTCGCCACCGCCGAATCCGCCGTCGCCTTGGGTGGCCTCGACGCCGGGTTCCAGTTCTTCGGACTCCGGTCCTGGTGGATTCGGCCCGCTCATGATCGTCTGTCCTGTTCGACTACTTCATCGCAGTGCGCAGCACCACCATTGTGTCGGTGGGCGCGCGCTCCGATGTTGCTCAATGTGCCTCGGAAAACCCTACCCAACCGGATCTCCGCGCGACATTCTGGGCGGCACGGTCACAGATCAACTGACGCCCGGATTGTGACCTTGAGCGACGACGACTAGTGCTTCTCTGGACCCACGTAGTACTCGAAGACCAACCCGGCCGCCGAACTCAAGATGAAGACAACACCGGCGCCGATCAACCATGGCAGCCACAGGGCTATACCGACCGCCGCCACCGAACCGGACAGTGCGATCAGGATCGGCCACCAGCTGTGCGGGCTGAAGAAACCCAGTTCCCCTGCCCCGTCGCTGATCTCGGCACCCTCGTAGTCCTCGGGCCGGGTGTCGAGCCGGCGAGCGACGAAGCGGAAGAAGGTGGCAATGATCACCGCCATACCCGCTGGTCAGTGCCAGCGCGGTGGTACCCGCCCACTCGATGCCCGCCGGTGGCGAACAGGCTGGTCAGCACGCCGTAGAGAACCGTCGCGAAGACGAAGAACGCCGCGATGAACTCGAACAGCCTGGCTTCGATGTGCATGGCGTATCCCTACTTACTCGCCTGCGGCGCCATCTCGCCGCGGCGGGTGTCGAACGGGTGGGTGGTGACCGCGACGGGCGACTGCGCGATGGCCTGCAGCGCCTGGGCGTTGGTCTTGCCGGCGATCCGCTGCTGCAGGTAGGCCTTGAAGTCGTTGGGCTGAACCACGCGGACCTCGAAGTTCATCATCGAGTGATACGTGCCGCACATTTCTGTGCAGCGACCCACGAAGGCCCCGGTCCGGTCGATCTTGGCTACCTGGAAGACATTGACGGAGTGGTTGGCCGCCGGGTCGGGCATCACGTCGCGCTTGAACAGGAACTCCGGCACCCAGAAGCCGTGGATCACGTCGGCCGACGCCAGGGTGAACTCGATCCGCTTGCCGGCGGGCAGGACCAGCACCGGAATTTCGGTGCTGGTGCCGACCGTCTCGACCTTGTCGAAGTTGAGGTAGGTGCGGTCTTCGGTGTTCAGGCCGCGGACCGGGCCGACCCGTTCCTCGCCGTGGGAGTCTTTGCCCTCGGGCTTGGAGACCATCGCGGCCTTCTTCGCCGCGTCGGCGCCGTCGTACTTGAGGGTGCCGTCCTTGAACTGCACCTTCTGGTAGCCGAATTTCCAGTTCCACTGGAAGGAGGTGACGTCGATGACGACTTCCGGGTCGGCCTCGAGATGCAGCATCTTTTCCTGCACCACGACGGTGAAGTAGAACAGCACCGAGATGATCAGGAACGGCGTCACGGTGAGCACCAGCTCGAGTGGCATGTTGTAGCCGAACTGGCGGGGCAACTCGGTGTCGGTGGCCTTCTTGCGGTGGAACACCGCCGCCCAGAACATCAGCGCGAAGACGATGGCGCCGACGACCAACGCGGCGATCACGGATCCGATCCACAGCTGCCGGTTCCAGGCGCCCTCTTCAGTGATGCCATTCGGCCAGCCCAGCGCCAAGGCATGCGACCAACTGCAGCCACTCATGCTCACGGTCAGCAGGCCGAGCATGGCGGCCAGCGCCAGCCGTCGCAGTCGACGGGAACCTGAGGAACGGCTCTTCAACGAGCCCGGCGAACAGCCTGGTCCGCGAGATGTCACGGTCGCGCCTCCCTGAGAATCACAAGCTGGGCCGACCTCGCGCATCCCCCTGTTCAAGGGGACTGTCGGCGGACTCGCACGTCGAATACTACGCAGCGTAGACCACCCACGCAGCGCAGCCGTGTGCAGGCCTGCCGCTTTTTGCGTCACCGCTTTTACGGCATCGATCAGCAGTGCGGCGGTGCGGCATACTTAGCGGCGATGTGTGGACTGCTGGCCTTCGTGGCCGCCCCGGCCGGCGCCGAGCCGACCGATAGCGCGGACGCCGCGGCCCAGGCCATCGCGCAGGCATCACACCTGATGCGCCACCGCGGACCCGACGAGCCGGGCACCTGGATCAACGCCGCCGGGACCGTCGTGTTCGGCTTCAACCGGCTGTCCATCATCGACATCGCGCATTCGCACCAGCCGCTGCGCTGGGGCCCGCCGGAGAGCCCGGACCGCTACGAGTTGGTGTTCAACGGCGAGATCTACAACTACCTGGAGTTGCGCGCCGAGCTCGCCGAACGGCACGGCGCGGTGTTCGCCACCGACGGCGACGGCGAGGCCATCGTCGCCGCCTTCCACTATTGGGGCGCCGACGCGTTGCCGCGGCTGCGGGGCATGTTCGCCTTCGCGTTATGGGACACCTCGAACGGCGAATTGTTCTGCGCCCGAGATCCTTTCGGCATCAAGCCGCTGTTCATGGCGACCGGAACCGGCGGCACCGCGGTGGCCAGCGAAAAGAAGTGCCTGCTGGAGTTGGCCGATCTGGTCGGATTCGACACCGCGATTGACGAGCGCGCCGTCCAGCACTACACAGTGCTGCAGTACGTGCCCGAACCCGAGACGCTGCACCGCGGCGTGCGCCGGCTGGAATCGGGCTGTTATGCCCGTATCCGCCCCGGCCGCCCGCCGGAGACCACCCGCTACTTCGTGCCGCGCTTCCAGTCGGTGCCGATGTCGCGCGGCACCGAGCAGGCCCGCTACGACGAGATCACCGCGGTCCTGGAGGACTCGGTGGCCAAGCACATGCGGGCCGACGTCACCGTCGGCGCGTTTCTGTCCGGGGGCATCGACTCGACGGCGATCGCGGCGCTGGCCATCCGGCACAACCCGCGCCTGATCACCTTCACCACCGGCTTCGAGCGCGAGGGATTCTCCGAGATCGACGTCGCGGTGGCCTCGGCCGAGGCCATCGGCGCGCGCCACATCGCCAAGGTGGTCGCTCCGGACGAGTTCGTCGAGGCGTTGCCCGAGATCGTCTGGTACCTCGACGAACCGGTGGCAGACCCGGCGCTGGTTCCGCTGTTCTTCGTGGCCCGCGAGGCGCGCAAGCACGTCAAGGTGGTGCTGTCCGGCGAGGGCGCCGACGAGCTGTTCGGCGGCTACACGATCTACCGGGAACCGTTGTCGCTGAAGCCCTTCGACTATCTCCCCCGACCGCTGCGCCGCTCGATGGGCAAGGTGTCCAAGCCGCTGCCGGAGGGCATGCGCGGCAAGAGCCTGCTGCACCGCGGATCGCTGACGCTCGAAGAGCGCTACTACGGCAATGCCCGCAGCTTCTCCGACGCGCAGTTGCAGGATGTGCTCGCCGGATTCCGTCCGGAGTGGACCCACACCGACATCACGGCGCCGATCTACGCCGAGTCGGCCGACTGGGACCCGGTCGCGCGGATGCAGCACATCGACCTGTTCACCTGGCTGCGCGGCGACATCCTGGTCAAGGCCGACAAGATGACCATGGCCAACTCACTGGAACTGCGGGTGCCGTTCCTGGATCCCGAGGTGTTCGCCGTCGCGTCCCGGTTGCCGGTCGACGCCAAGATCACCCGGACCACCACCAAGTACGCGCTGCGCCGCGCGCTGGAGCCCATCGTCCCGCCACATGTGCTCAACCGCCCGAAACTCGGCTTCCCGGTACCTATCCGGCATTGGCTGCGGGCCGGCCCATTGCTGGAGTGGGCGCATGAGACGGTCAACGCCTCAGCGACCGACTACCTGATCGACCGCGCGGCCGTTCGGCGGATGATCGACGAACACCGAAGTGGCGCAGCCGATCACAGCCGCCGGCTGTGGACGGTACTGATCTTCATGCTGTGGCACGCGATCTTTGTCGAGCACCGCGTGGTGCCACGGATCAGCGAGCCGCAATACCCCGTCGAGCTGTAGAGTCGCGCCGCGCCGAGAAGTAATCCGCTGCGACCGCCCCGCGGCGTGTCGTCGCAGCTGGTTACGTGTCGCGCCTACTTCAGGATCGCGGCGATCTCGTTGGCGGCGTCGTCGCCATAGGCGTTGGCCAGCCGGGTCTTGGCGGCCGCGGCGTCCCAGGTCCATTCCTGGGTACCGGTCGACTCCAGCACCAGCACCGCGACCAGTGAGCCCAGCTGCGCCGAGCGCTCCAGGCTCAAGCCGCCGCTGCGTCCGGTCAGGAATCCGGCCCGGAAAACGTCGCCGCCACCGGTGGGGTCGACGGGGTTGGCGTCGGGGATGACGTCGACGTGCAGAGTGCTGCCGTCTTTGTCGACGATGTCGACACCCTTGGCGCCAAGCGTGGTGACCCGCAGGCCGACCTTCTTCGCCACGTCGGCTTCGGTCCAGCCAGTCTTGGACTGCAACAACTCCCACTCGTAGTCGTTGGTGAACAGGTATTCCGCGCCGTCGACGAGCTTGTCGATTTCCTCGCCGGACAACCGGGGCAACTGCTGGGACGGGTCGGCGGCGAAGGGCAGGCCGAGCTGGCGGCACTCTTCGGTGTGCACCACCATCGCGGCGGGATCGTTGGCCCCGATAATGACCAAGTCCGGCTTGCCCAGGGAGGCGACGAGGTCGGCGAGCTTGATGTTGCTGGCCTCTGACATCGCGCCCGGGTAGAACGACGCGATCTGGGCCATGTCTTCGTCGGTGGTGCAGACAAAACGCGCCGTGTGAGCGGATTTCGAGATCAGCACGTGGTCGGTGTTGACGCCGTGCGACTGCAGCCACTTGCCGTAGTCGCCGACGAAATCGTCACCAGCAGCCCCGACCAGAGCCACATCGCCACCGAGCACGCCGATGGCGAAGGCGATGTTTCCGGCGACGCCGCCCCGGTGGATCACCAGGTCGTCGACCAGGAAGCTCAGCGACACCTTCTCCAAGTGCTCGGCCAGCAGGTGTTCGGAGAACCGACCCGGAAACCGCATCAAATTGTCAGTGGCAATAGAACCGGTTACCGCAATCGTCACGAAATTCCACCCCTTCAAGTCCAAAAATCGGCTAGCTCAGCCTACCTGTGACTATGGTGGCCTCTGCAGCGTGGGCCGACGGCCGCTAGCCTCCGAGGAAGAACATGGCCATGCTGCCTTGCGATCCGAGGAGACCCGTCTATGCCCGGTCCGTACTCGTCGGACCACCATGCGGGCTCCGACGGACCGCCGTTCACCGACACACACCCCAGCCAGCCCCTGCCGGCTCCGCCGGGCTTCCCGCCGTCGCCTCCGGGCGTGGTCTATCCGGGACCGTTGCCGCCGCCGCTGCCCTACCCGAAATCCCGCCGCCGCGGCAGGCTGCTGACGGGCGGCGTGGTGGCGCTGCTGGCGATCGCCGCGGTGGCCGCGGCGATCCTGCACGCCTCGCACCGCCCTCCGGTGACCGCCACCGGAGCGTTCTCCGACGCGACCGCAACGTTGGCGATCCAGAGCTATCTGGACGCGCTGGAGCACCGCGACACCGAAGCCATTGCCCGCGATGCGTTGTGCGGCATCTACGACGCTGTTAGAGACCGCCGGACCGATCAGGCGGTGGCCAAACTCAGCAGCGACGCCTTCCGCAAGCAATTCTCCGAGGCGCGGGTCACGTCGATCGACAAGATTGTCTACTGGTCGGACTACCAGGCCCAGGTGTTGTTCAGCATGCGCGTCCAGCCGGCTATCGGCAGCAGCGCGCGGACCGAGGTCCAGGGCGTCGCGCAGCTACTGAGCCAGCACAACCAGATTCTGGTGTGCTCCTACGTGCTGCACAGCGCCGGAATGTACTGAAAAGTCAGTTGAACGAGTCGCCGCAGGCGCACGAGCCGGTGGCGTTCGGGTTGTCGATGGTGAAACCCTGCTTCTCGATGGTGTCGACGAAGTCGATCGAAGCGCCCTGGATATACGGCGCGCTCATCCGGTCGACGGTCAACGTCACGCCGCCGAACTCGGCGGTGAGGTCACCGTCGAGGGCGCGGTCGTCGAAGAACAGGTTGTAGCGCAGGCCGGCACATCCCCCGGGCTGGACAGCGATACGCAGCGACAGGTCGTCGCGGCCCTCCTGGTCCAACAGCGCCTTAGCCTTGGCTGCCGCGGCGTCGGTCAAGATCGCGCCGTGGGTCGTGGTGGCGGTTGACTCGTCCTGAACAGTCATTGCTTCTCCCTGTAAGTACGTATGTCCGGGTGGGTTCGCGTGAGCGAATTAACCCACCTCTTCAAAGGTACCTTGTTGAGCCGCTATTCCCGAGTCGTGCCGCGACCTCCGATGCCAATCCAATCAGCTGGTTGGCGGCGTCGGCCATGGCCAGCCGCACCGAACCGGCGTGATCGGAAACCGAAGCGGCCTCCAAAATGCCCGCTGACTGCAAAGTCGGCTCGTCCAGCATGACCTGTCCGGCGAGCACGACCACCGGCACCTGCGCCGGTCGCGCCGCCGCAGCCAGCGCGCCGACCACCTTGCCGCGCAGCGATTGCTCGTCGAATTTGCCCTCCCCCGTGATCACCAGGTCGACGGCGGCGAGGTCGGCCGCCAAGCCGGTGTGCTGGGCGACGATCGACGCGCCCGACTCGCACCGGCCGCCCAGGCTGAGCAGGGCCGCACCGATCCCGCCGGCGGCTCCGGCACCGGATTCCGCGCTGACCGGTCGTCCTGCCGTCGCGTCGAGCTCCCCGGCCCACCGCACCAGGCGGTCTTCGAGCGCGGCCACCGTGGCCGGATCGGCACCCTTCTGTGGGCCGAACACCCGGGCCGCGCCCGACGGCCCCACCAGCGGGTACTCCACGTCACAGGCCGCGATCAGCTCGACCCCGGCCAGGCGTCGCGCGGCGGTGCGCAGGCCGCCGAGTTCTTCGACCAGCCCGCGGCCACCGTCGGTGCTGGCGGAGCCGCCCAAGCCGACCACGATGCGGGCCGCACCCGCCTCCAGCGCTGCGGCGATGAGCTGGCCGACTCCCCGGCTTTGTGCCGCGAGCGCGGTCTGCGGCGTCGGCGGGCCGCCCAGCACGGCCAGCCCGCACGCCTGCGCACATTCCAGGTAGGCCGTCCGGGACTCCGCATCCAGCACCCACTCGGCGGACACGTCCTCACTCAGCGGGCCCCGAACCTGTAACTGACGCCGCTCCCCCAACCGGCTGGCCAGCACGTCGACAAACCCGGGTCCGCCGTCGGACTGCGGCGCGACGGTGATGCGATCGCCGGGACGCACCCGGTTCCAGCCGGCCGCGATGGCGGCAGCCGCCTGAACCGCCGTCAGGCTGTCGCCGAAGCTGTCGGGCGCAATGAGCAGGCGCAGAGCAGGCGCGGGGTGTGCCGACCCACTCATCTGAGCAACAGTAGGACTGGTCGTCGGCTTCACCCGGACCCGGCCATTTTCCAGACGGGTCGGACGCGAAGTAACCTGGCGGGCGTGAAGCTGCTGGGCCGTAACAAAGACCAGGGCGTGACCGGCGACGGGGACCACTCCGCGACCTCGGCGGGCGCCGTCGATGCGGCCGCATCGCGTGCGCCGCAGACCACCGCCCCCAAAGGACGGCCCACTCCGCGGCGCGACGCCGGACGCAGGGGCCCGGTCGCGCCGCCCCCGATGACTTCGTCAGAGGCACGGGCCCGGCGAAAGGCGATCGGCGGACCCAAGCTCAGTCGCGAGGAACGCAAAGAGCAGAGCGCCGCGCGACGCGCCCAGATGAACGAACGGCGCGAACGCATGATGAAGGGCGACGAGCGGTATCTCCTGACGCGCGACCAGGGGCCGGTACGCCGGTACGTGCGTGACATCGTCGACGCCCGGCGCAATGTGCTCGGCCTGTTCATGCCGTCCGCTCTGGGGCTGATGTTCTTCATGTTCGCGGTGCCGCAACTTCAGCTCTATGTGTCCCCGGCGATGTTGCTGCTGATGGCCGTGATGGCGCTCGACGGGTTGCTCCTCGGCCGCAAGGTCGTCCGGCGGGTCGACGAGAAGTTTCCCGAGGACACCGAAAGCCGTTTGAAGCTAGGGCTTTACGCGGCCAGCCGGGCCTCGCAGATGCGCCGGATGCGGGCACCGCGACCCCAGGTCAAGCATGGCGCACGTGTCGATTAGGCATTGCCGGCGGGAATCTTCGCATGGCGACCCGCTGCACCCGGCTGCGCCGCGCTTGCGATCGCCATGGACTGCCTGATCCACGGTGCGAACCCTGGTGCTCGGCGGAGTCAGGTCAGGAAAATCGCGATGGGCGGAGTCTGCCCTCGCCGGATCGCTGGAGACGGATCAGCCGGTTCGCTACCTGGCCACCGGACGGGTAGCCGACTCCGATCCGGCTTGGCGACAGCGCGTCGAGGCGCATCGGGATCGCCGGCCAGCGCACTGGTCGACGGTCGAAACCGATGATGTCGCAGAGCATTTGCGGCGATCTCCGCACATGCCGACGCTGGTTGACGATGTCGGCGGCTGGCTGACGGCCGCGCTGGATCGGCACCAGGCCTGGGAAGGCGGATGCATATCGGCAGGCATCGACGAGCTGACCACCGCCGTAGCGGAATTCAGCGCGCCGCTGGTGCTGGTCAGCCCGGAGGTCGGGCTGACCGTCGTGGCTGCCACCACGTCGGCGCGGCGGTTCACCGACGAGCTGGGCGCACTCAACCAGCAGCTGGGCGCGCTGTGCGAACGAGTGGTCCTGGTGGTCGCCGGCCATCCGCTGCCGATCAAGCAGCCCGGGGCATGACGATGTTCGCGCCGGTGACTCCCCCCGACACGAATGCCGCGGCCGCCGCCCGTGCCCGACAGGACACTCTCACCAAGCCGCGCGGCGCGCTGGGCCGCCTGGAGGACCTGTCGGTCTGGGTGTCGTCGTGCCAGGGACAATGTCCACCAACGCAATTCGAGCGGGCCAGGATCGTGGTGTTCGCCGGCGACCACGGCGTCGCCCGATCCGGGGTGTCGGCCTATCCCCCCGAAGTCACCGCACAGATGGTCGCGAACATCGCCGCCGGCGGCGCGGCGATCAACGCGCTGGCCGATATCGCCGGGGCGAGTGTGCGCGTCGTCGACCTCGCCGTGGACGCCGAGTCGCTGTCGCCGCAGATCGGCGCGCACAAGGTACGACGAAGCAGCGGCGACATCGCAGTAGAGGATGCGCTCACCGAGCAGGAAGCCCGCGACGCGATCGACGCCGGCCGCCAGATCGCCGACCAGGAGGTCGACTCGGGCGCCGACCTGCTGATCGCCGGTGATATGGGCATCGGAAACACCACTGCGGCAACAGTTCTGGTGGCGGCGCTGACAGGCGTCGAGCCTGTTGCCGCAGTCGGCTACGGGACCGGGATCGACGACGCCGGGTGGGCCCGCAAAACCGCGGCGGTACGCGACGCATTGTTCCGCGCCGAGCACGTGTTGGCCAATCCGATTGCCACGCTGCAGTGCTGCGGTGGAGCCGACCTGGCGGGTATCGCCGGTTTCTGCGCGCAGGCCGCGGTGCGGCGCACCCCGGTGCTGCTGGACGGCATGGTTGTGACGGCAGCCGCGTTGATTGCCGAGCAACTGGCGCCCGGTGCCCGGCTGTGGTGGCAGGCCGGCCACAAGTCGACCGAGCCCGCGCATGCGCTCGCGCTCGCCCGACTCGGCCTGGAGCCGATCGTCGACCTGCGGATGCGACTCGGCGAAGGCAGCGGGGCCGCGGTGGCCTTGCCCGTGTTGCGGGCCGCGGTGGCCACCTGCGCGTCGATGGCGACATTCGCCGACGCCAACGTCACCGACCGCCCTTCGCCGTCGTGATCAGCTCGCTGGCAGCGGCTTTCGCGTTCGAAACCATCGTCCCGATGCCGGTTAGGCCAGACCGGCCCTTCGGCCGTGGTGCGATGACCGCGCTACCGGCCGTTGGCGCAGCACTCGGTGTACTGGTCGCCGCGGTGACGTGGGCAGGGTGTTGGGCGTTCGGTCCGGCCAGCCCGCTGGCCGGACTGCTCGGAGTGGCCGCACTGCTGGCGGCGACCCGCGGTCTGCACATCGACGGCGCGGCGGACACCGCCGACGGGCTGGGCTGTTATGGACCGCCCGAACGCGCACGTGAGGTAATGCGTGATGGGTCGACCGGGCCGTTCGGTGTGGCCGTCATCGTCGTGGTGATTGTCGTTCAGGGACTGGCGTTTTCGACACTGCGCCCGGCCGAGATCGTGATCTCCTTATGCGCCGGTCGGGTCGCCGCAGTGCTGGCCTGTCGCCGGGGCTTGCCGGCCGCGCCCGGCAGCAGGCTGGGCGCGGCGGTCGTCGGCAGTCAGCCTGCGCTGATCGCCACAGCCTGGATTGTTGCGTTGCTGGCGGCGTCCTCGGTGGCAGAGGGCCACCTGTGGAACGGCCCGACCGCGGTGCTGGTTGCGCTGACGCTGTCCGTGCTGCTGGTCCGGCACTGCGTGCGCAGGTTCGGCGGCGTCAGCGGCGACGTGCTGGGCGCCACAATCGAATTGGCGACGACGGTCAGCGCCGTCGTACTGGCAGCACGGGCCTGACTCAGCCCAGTCGTGACATCCAGCCGTGGGTGTCGGCGAACGTGCCGCGCTGGATCCCCGTGAGCGTGTCCCGCAGGGCCATCGTCACCTCGCCGGACTCGCCGTCACCGATGGTGAACTCGCTCGTCCCGTACTTCACGTGGGACACGGGTGTGATCACCGCGGCGGTGCCGCAGGCGAACACCTCGGTGATCTCGCCGGCGGCGGCCTTCTTCTCCCACTCGTCCATATCGATTTTACGTTCCTCGATGGCGAACCCTGCGTCAGTCGCCAACTGCAGCAACGAGTCTCGAGTGATACCTGGCAGCAACGAACCGGACAGCTCCGGGGTCACCAAGCGCGCCGACCCGCCACTTCCGAACACGAAGAACAGGTTCATGCCACCCATCTCTTCGATGTAGCGGCGCTCGACGGCATCCAGCCACACCACCTGTTCGCATCCTTTGTCGGCAGCTTCTGCCTGGGCGACCAGTGACGCGGCGTAGTTGCCGCCGAACTTGGCCGCACCGGTGCCGCCCGGGCTGGCCCGCACGTAATCCGTTGACACCCAAACGGTTACCGGCTTGATGCCGTTCTTGAAGTACGCTCCCGCCGGCGAGCCGATTACCATGTAGCGGTATTGCTTGGCTGGGCGCACACCCAAGCCGGGCTCGGTGGCAAAGACGAACGGGCGCAGATACAGCGACTCCTCGCCCCCGGCAGGCGGAACCCAGTGGTTGTCGACGGCGATGAGTTGCCGCAGCGATTCGAGGAACAGCTCTTCGGGCAGTTCAGGAATCGCGATCCGTTGCGCCGAGGTCCGCAGCCGCGCGGCGTTGGCTTCGGCGCGAAACGACACAATCGACCCGTCGGCCCAGCGATACGCTTTGAGGCCCTCGAAGATCTCCTGCGCGTAGTGCAGCACGATCGCCGACGGGTCCAATTCGATCGGCCCGTACGCGGTGACCCGCGCATTGTGCCAACCTTGGTCTTCGCTGTAGTCGATCGACACCATGTGGTCGGTGTGGAACTGGCCGAATCCGGGGTCGGCGAGGATCGCGTGCCGCGCGTCGTCGGTGATCGGGTTTGCGGCGGGCGACACCGTGAACTCGAGCACGTCGCTAGTCATATGCGAGATTGTATAACCGCGCGCTAGCGGGTTTTCGCGTCGACAAACGGGGGCTTGACCACTTCGCACTCGATACCGCGGCCGCGGACGTCGACGGTCACGTGCTGGCCGTCCTCGATTCCCGCGTCAACGTCGATGAGCGCCAGCGCGATACCGATTTTCAGCGTCGGGGAGAACGTGCCCGACGTGGTGACGCCGACGACGTTGTCTCCGTCGAGAACGCTCAGGTCGGGCCGAAGCACCCCGCGACCGACCGCCCGCAGGCCTCGCAGCAGTCGGGGCGGGCCCGTCTCCTTCTCGGCCAGCAGCGCGTCACGACCGAAGAACGCGTCCTTTTTCCAGCCGATCGCCCAGCCGCAGCGGGCCTGTAGCGGCGAGATGTCGGCCGAGAGCTCATGACCGTGCAGCGGGTAACCCATCTCGGTGCGCAACGTGTCGCGCGCCCCGAGGCCCGCCGGCTGCCCGTCGGCCCGCGTGACCGCGGCCAGCAACGCGTCGAACACCACCCCGGCGGAGTCCCAGGGCGGCAGCAGCTCGTAGCCGTGCTCCCCGGTGTATCCGGTGCGGCACACCCGCACCGGCACGCCCTCCACGGCTGCGTCGGCGTAGCCCATGTAGTCCATGTCGGTGGGCAGGCCCAGTTCGGTGAGCACGTCCGCCGAGCGCGGGCCTTGCACGGCCAGCACCGCGTAGGACCGGTGCTCATCGGTGACGGTCAACTCCGCGGGCGCGGCGTCTTTCAGAGCGGCGACCACTGCGGCGGTGTTGGCGGCATTGGGCACCAGGAAGATCTCGTCGGGCCCGACATAGTAGGCGATCAGATCGTCGATAACACCGCCAGAATCGTTGCAGCACAACGTGTATTGCGCCTTACCCGGCTGAATGCGATCGAGGTCGTTGGTGAGCGCGGAGTTGACGAATTTTGCGGCGCCGGGACCGCGAACCAACGCCTTGCCCAAGTGACTGACGTCGAACAGGCCCACGGCATTGCGGGTAGCGGTGTGCTCGGCGACGGTCCCGGCGTACGAGACGGGCATCAGCCATCCGCCGAACTCGGCGAACGTCGCCCCCAGTTCGCGGTGACGGTCCGCCAGGGGTCCCTGCAGCAAGTCACTCATAGACATTTCACCCTAATGCGACGTCGCGACTGGCACACTTGGCCGGTGGTCGATTCCCTGGACTTCGAGGCCATGCAGGCTGCCGGAATCGCTGATCCACGCGCGCGGTCTGGCCTGCTCGAATACCTGGTGGGCCTCGGCTTCACCGTGGACGACATGGCCGAGGCCGAGCGCCGCGGCCGGCTGTTCGGACTGGGCGGTGACGTCCTTCTTCAGTCCGGTCCGCAGACCTTCAGCCTGCGAGCGGCGGCGGACTCGATCGGCGTGACTGTGCAGGACGTCGAATACGGCTGGTCCATGCTCGGCCTGACCGCCGACGACGTGGACACGCCGATGTTGAGTCAGGCCGACGTCGACAGCCTGGCGACCTGGATGGCGATGCGGGCGCAGATGGGCGACAACGCCGCGGACGGTTACCTGCGCGTGCTCGGCGCGTCGGTTGCCCGGCTGGCCGAGGCCGTCTCGTCGATGATCCGCACCAGCACCCCCAGGCTGTGGCTCGGCAACGACGGTGACGAGCTTGCCACCGCGCAGGCGTATCGAGGCGTCGCCGAGTTCGTCCCACGGCTCGGGGCGATGATCGACTCGATCCACCGCCACCACCTGGTCAGCACGCGAACCTTTATCGAGGGCATGACGCGAGGCCCGTCGGCGGCGTTGGTGTGCGGCGTCGGGTTCGTCGATTTATCCGGCTTCACGGCGCTGACCCAGACGTTGACCCCCGCCGAGCTGTCGGCGACGCTCAATGCGTTCGGCAACACCGCCAGCGATGTCGTGCACGCTCACGGCGGGCGGGTGGTGAAGTTCCTCGGCGACGCGGTGATGTGGGTGAGCTCCGATCCTGAGCGGCTGGCGAAGATCGCACTCGACCTGGTCCACCATCCGCGGGCGCGCGAAGAGGGCATCCAGGTCCGCGCCGGGCTCGGCTACGGCGAGATCCTTGCCATGAACGGTGACTACTTCGGCAACGCGGTCAACCTGGCCGCCCGGCTGGTGGCCGCCGCGGCGCCGGGACAGGTCCTGGCCGCAACCGAACTGTACGAACAGCTACCGGATTGGCCGGCCGTCGCTCAAGAGCCGTTGCAGCTCAAGGGTTTCGATGCCCCGGTGATCGCCTACGAGCTCGGCCGCGCCGAGGGCTGAGCCGGCGAGGACACCGGCCGACTGCGCGTAGTTCCTCGCACGCGGGAATCGGCAACTTGTCCCGTCGGCATCGGCGAAACGTCAGCCGGGCCAGCCGCTTGAATAGGCCCAAGACACGCGCCGTTGCGAGGCCCTTAGCATCACCGGCGGGCAACCTGATCCGACGATCGTTAGGGTTGACATTTGTGAGCACCCAACCCGGTTACCTTGCCCCCACTGTGTCCGTCGCATCCTCGCTGCCGCGCCGCGGTGTCAAGTCGGCGGTGTTGATCGTCCCGGTGGTGTCGTCGGGTCCCGAGGACGTCAACGACGAGCCGGGTGCTGTCGTCGCCGCTGCCGATGCGTTCCTGCCGAAAGAGGCGGTTACCGAAATCGAGGACGGCTTGCGGGCTCTGAACGCCACCGGCGCCGGCGAGCAGGTGCACCGGCTGGTGGTGAAGTCGCTCCCGGTGGCGAGCGTGCTCACGGTCGGTCTGGGCAAGCAGCGCGACGAGTTTCCGACGGACCTGGTCCGACGCGCGGCCGGTACGGCGGCGCGGTCACTGGGTGGTGCCGAGGCCGCGATCACCACGCTGGGCGCGTTGCCCGGCTCCGGAGTGTTGGAGGCAGCGGTTGAAGGGCTGGTTCTAGGCAGCTACCGCTTCACCGCTTTCCGCACCGACAAGACGGCACCGAAGGATCCGGGTCTGCGCACGATCACCGTGCTGTCCACCGACAAGGCCGCCAAAGCGCAAGCCATTCACGCCACCGCGGTCGCCACCGCCGTCGCCACCGCACGCGACTTCATCAACACCCCGCCCAGTCATCTTTTTCCCGCTGAATTCGCCAGCCGCGCCAAAGCCTTGGGCGAGTCGGTCGGACTCGAGGTCGAAGTTCTCGACGATAAGGCCCTACAGAAGAACGGCTACGGCGGCATCGTCGGCGTCGGCCAGGGATCGTCGCGGCTGCCACGGTTGGTAAGGCTGTCCCATCGCGGATCGCGGTTGGCTAAAAAGCCAAAGCAGGCCCCGAAGGTCGCGCTGGTCGGCAAGGGCATCACCTTCGACACCGGCGGCATCTCGATCAAGCCCGCGGCGTCGATGCACCACATGACCTCCGACATGGGTGGGGCCGCAGCGGTGATCGCGACCGTGACGCTGGCCGCGCAGCTGGAACTCCCGATCGACGTGATCGCCACGGTGCCGATGGCCGAGAACATGCCGTCGGCGACGGCTCAGCGCCCCGGGGACGTGCTGACTCAATACGGTGGGACGACCGTCGAGGTGCTCAACACCGACGCCGAGGGACGGCTGATCCTGGCCGACGCGATCGCGCGTGCGTGCGAGGACAACCCGGACTACCTGATCGAGACGTCGACGCTGACCGGTGCGCAGACGGTGGCGCTCGGCGCACGCACGCCCGGGGTGATGGGCAGCGACGACTTCCGCGACCGGGTGGCCGCGATCTCGCAGCGAATCGGCGAGAACGGTTGGCCGATGCCATTACCGGAAGAGTTGAAGGACGATCTGAAGTCGACGGTGGCCGACCTCGCCAACATCAGCGGACAACGTTTCGCGGGGATGCTGGTGGCCGGCGTGTTCTTGCGCGAGTTCGTCGCCGACGGAGTCAACTGGGCTCACATCGACGTCGCCGCACCGGCCTACAACACCGGTGGCCCTTGGGGTTACACGCCTAAGGGCGGCACGGGCGTGCCCACTCGCACCATGTTCGCGGTGCTGGAGGACATCGCCGCCAACGGCTAGTGCGACGTCAGCCGGGGATTACTGGGATTACTGCCCTGGAACCACTTGACCTTCTGCCGCCAAGATTGCGCCGAGGTCAGCGCGAAACCGGCCCCGCATGTGCAGGCGAAGAACCAGACGAGGGCCGAGTCTCCGCGGCCCTGCATGGCCGGCACCAACGCCGTGATAATCCGGATCGCGCAGGCGGCGATCCCGCTGCCACATGCGAACAGATAGAGGTTGGCAGTGTGTGTCGACCGGGGGTCTTGCCGCAACACCAGCAGCGCGCGGAAGCCGAATGCGAGCAGATAGATCAGGGTGCAGCACAACAGAATCCAGTAGACGCTCAACCAGAAGTCGGTGGGCAGTGCGAAGAAGTCGCGCACGTACGTCTTGCTGCCACGGCTCAGCGAGAACGTTGCCAGCAACAGCGGGATGCACAGCGTGGCCGGCCGTTCGATGTATTGCTTGAACGCCTTCTGCAGCTCGTGATCGTCGGCAATTCGCCCGAGCGCGTTATAGACGATCGCCGACGCCGCAACGACGTAGCAGTCGTGCCCGAGATAATTCTGCAGATTCCACACACCGGTGAGGTCGTGCAATGCGACGCCGATGGTGTTGGCGGCCAGCGGCGACATCAGCGCCACCGAGGCCCCCTGCAGGGCGATATTGAACGTCGCGGCGACTTCCCACCGGCAGTGCCAGGTGAGGCGCCTGATCCACAGGCTCCACCCGACGGACGCGAGGGTGATGAAGATGAGAAGGCTAAGAGCCACAGCAATACCTCGTACGGAGCTTCGGATTTACAGCGGCGGCGCGTCGGAGCGTGGCCGCCACTCGGCGATCTTCGTCGGTTGCTGAAGGGTCTTCACACTGCCCCCGCCGGCCACGGAATGCATCTGTATGCCGCCGCGAATCTCTTCGGCCAGCGCGGTGACCTCTTCGGGCTCGATGAACCGGTAGCGCGTCAGCAACTCGGCGCGGTTGATGCCGAGGTTGGCTGCGGCGACCCGCAAATTGTCGGCGGTGATCAGGGTTCCCTTGTCCAACTGGTCGTAATAAGTGGAACGCGGGAGCTCCATCGCCGTCCAGATCTCTTCCCTGCTCAGGGAACGACCTGCCAGGTAGGAGAGCACAGTCGCAAGTTCTTTACCGCTGTCATCTGGATACACGCGAAACAAGATATCCAAGTTTTCGGCTTTTCGGAATGCCAAACGCGTTAAATGCCGCTTATTTCGGGTCTTCAGAACAAATCGCATCCGTCTCATTGGTTTTAAAGTCCAATAAGTTGGACACCCGATCGGTGGTGTACCTGCGTGAATTGCAGCGCACCCGGGCATTAAAGAGACATCGCTCACACCCACGGTGCACCGTCATTTCACCGCCGCCCACACCGGCCGAAATCAGACGTCATCAGCGTGCCCTGGTTGTGTGCAGACCTCTCCACAGTGACAGGATGGTTTCGGTAATCACGGGTCCAGCTTCGGTATACCGCGCTGTGGTAAGCCAGAGGTCAACCCGCACCCACGGACCGATCAATCGAGGAGTCGACTTCAGATGGCCTTCTCAGTGCAGATGCCGGCACTCGGTGAGAGCGTGACCGAGGGAACTGTCACCCGCTGGCTGAAGCAAGAAGGCGACACCGTCGAGCTCGACGAGCCGCTGCTGGAGGTATCCACCGACAAGGTCGACACCGAGATCCCTTCGCCCGCAGCGGGAGTGCTGACCAAGATCGTCGCCCACGAAGACGACACCGTCGAGGTCGGTGGCGAGCTGGCCGTGATCGGCGACGCGTCGGAAGGCGCCCGCGGGCGGCGCACGAGCAGCCCACCGAACAACCCGCCGCAGCAGGCGGAACCAGAACCGCAGCCGGAGCCCGCACCGGAACCGCAGCCCGCGGCCGAGCCGCCGGCCCCCGCCGCGCCGGCAGCCAGTGACCAGGGTGCGAGCGGAGACTCCAGCCGGTGCTGATGCCCGAACTCGGCGAGTCCGTCACCGAAGGCACCGTCACCCGCTGGCTGAAGAAGGTCGGCGACTCCGTCGAGGTCGACGAGCCGCTGGTCGAGGTCTCCACCGACAAGGTCGACACCGAGATCCCGTCACCAGTGGCGGGCACGCTGATCAGCATCACCGCCGAGGAAGACGTCACCGTCGCGGTCGGCGGCGAACTGGCCCGGATCGGCACCGGCGCCACCACTGCCGCACCCGCGCCCGCGCACCAGCGCCCGCACCCGCCGCCCCAGCGCCGGCAGCCGCCCCAGCGCCGCCCGCCGCGCCGCGGCTCCCGCACCGCCAGCGGCTCCCGCACCGCCCAGCCGCCGCCACCCGCGCCCGCAGCCCGGCACCGCCGGCCGCACCGCAGCCGCGGCCGCGCCGTCGGGCGACGGCGCGCCGTACGTCACTCCGCTGGTTCGAAAGCTGGCCGCCGAGAACAACATTGACCTCGGCTCGCTGAACGGAACCGGAGTCGGCGGACGCATCCGCAAGCAGGATGTGCTGGCCGCCGCTGAGGCCAAAAGGAACAAGCCGCGAAGGCGCCGGCAGCCCGGCCGCCCGCGGCCGCCGCGCCAGCCCCGGCCCCGGCCGAAGCCCAGCGCTCCGGCGCCCGCACCCGCGCTGGCCCATCTGCGCGGAACCACGCAGAAGGCCAACCGGATCCGCCAGATCACGGCCAAGAAGACCCGCGAGTCGCTGCAGGCGACCGCGCAACTCACGCAGACCCACGAGGTCGACATGACCCGGATCGTGGCGCTGCGGGCGAAGGCCAAGACCGCGTTCGCAGAACGCGAGGGCGTGAACCTGACCTTCCTGCCGTTCATCGCGCGCGCCGCGATCGACGCGCTCAAGATCCACCCGAACGTCAACGCCAGCTACAACGAGGACACCAAGGAGATCACCTACTACGACGCCGAGCATCTCGGCTTCGCCGTCGACACCGAGCAGGGTCTGCTCTCCCCGGTCATCCACAACGCCGGCGACCTGTCGCTGGCCGGGTTGGCGCGCGCGATCGCCGACATCGCCGCCCGCGCCCGCTCGGGCAACCTCAAGCCCGACGAGCTGTCCGGCGGCACCTTCACCATCACCAACATCGGCAGCCAGGGCGCGCTGTTCGACACCCCGATCCTGGTGCCGCCGCAGGCGGCGATGCTGGGCACCGGGGCGATCGTCAAGCGCCCGCGGGTCGTCGTCGACGAGACCGGCAACGAGTCGATCGGCGTGCGGTCGATCTGCTACCTGCCGCTGACCTACGACCACCGGCTGATCGACGGCGCCGACGCCGGACGGTTCCTGACCACCATCAGACATCGGCTCGAAGAAGGCGCGTTCGAGGCCGACCTGGGTCTCTAGGAGGGCTCGACTCGTGACCGCTACCGTCGCGATCGCAGGCTCGTCCGGCCTGATCGGCTCGGCTCTGGTCACGGCGCTGCGCACCGCCGACCACCACGTGCTGCGCATCGTGCGCCGGGCGCCGGCCAACGCCGACGAGCTGCACTGGGATCCCGACAGCGGCGAATTCGACGCCGGCGCGCTGAGCGGCGTCGACGCCGTGGTCAACCTGTGCGGCATCAACATCGGCAGGCGACGCTGGTCGGGCGCGTTCAAGCAGAACCTGCGCGACAGCCGCATCACCCCGACCGAGGTGCTGTCCGCCGCGGTCGCCGACGCCGGCGTCGGCGTGCTCATCAACGCCAGCGCGGTCGGCTACTACGGCGACACCAAGGACCGCGCGGTCGACGAAACCGCCTCGGCGGGAACGGGTTTCCTGGCCCAGCTGTGCGCGGACTGGGAGGCTGTCACCGCGCCCGCCGCGCGATGCCGGCGCGCGGGTGGTGCTGGCCCGCACCGGCGTGGTGCTGGCCGCCGTCGGGCGGCGCGCTGCGCCAGCTGCGGCCGCTGTTCTCGGTGGGCCTCGGCGCCCGACTGGGCAACGGCCGCCAGTACATGTCCTGGATCAGCCTCGAGGACCAGGTGCGGGCGCTGCAGTTCGCGATCTCCGACGAGCGACTGTCCGGGCCGGTGAACCTCACCGGCCCCGCGCCGGTCACCAACGCCGAGTTCACCGCGGCGCTGGGCCGGGCGGTCAACCGGCCCACCCCGCTGATGGTGCCCGGTTCGCGATGCGCGCCGCGCTCGGCGAGTTCGCCGACGAGACGCTGCTGAGCGGGCAACGCGCGATCCCGGCGCGCTTGGAGCGGGCCGGGTTCGAGTTCCACCACAACACCGTCGGTGAGGCACTGCGCTACGCCACCGCGACGCGCGACGTCGCCTAGCGCCTGCCAGGCTGTCGCCAGGTTCGAGTTGTAGCGTCGCAGTCGTGAGTTCGATCCGCTCGAGCGACGACGTCCATCGATGTCCGTCAGATGGGCACCGTCGACTACCGCGTCGCCTGGCAGCTGCAGCGGGAATTGGCCGACGCCCGGGCGGCCGGCGGGCACCGACACCTTGCTGCTGCTCGAACACCCGTCGGTCTACACCGCCGGCCGGCGCACCGCGCCGCACGAGCGGCCGATCGACGGCACCCCGGTCGTCGACACCGACCGCGGCGGCAAGATCACCTGGCACGGGCCGGGCCAGCTCGTCGGCTACCCGATCATCGGGCTGGCCGAGCCGCTCGACGTGGTCAATTACGTTCGGCGCCTCGAAGAAGCGCTGATCAAGGTCTGCACCGACCTGGGCCTGCAGGTCGGACGCGTCGACGGCCGCTCCGGGCGTGTGGGTGCCGGCCGGCGACGGGCGCCCGGCACGCAAGGTCGCCGCCATCGGCGTCCGGGTGGCGCGGGCGACCACGCTGCACGGGTTCGCGCTCAACTGCGACTGCGACCTCGGCGCGTTCGCGACGATCATCCCGTGCGGTATCACCGACGCCGGCGTGACCTCGCTGTCGGCCGAACTGGGCCGCCGGGTCGGGGTCGAGGACGTCCGCGCGGCGGTCGCCGACGCGGTGTGCGACGCCCTGGACGGCCGGCTGGCGCTGACAGTTGACGCCGTGCAGCAGCAGCCGCCGCCCGCGTAGCATCGACCTCGTGACCGTTGCCCCCGAAGGTCGGAAACTGCTGCGCCTCGAAGTGCGCAACGCGGAGACCCCGATCGAGCGCAAGCCGCCGTGGATCAAGACCCGGCTGCGGATGGGCCCGGAGTACACCGAGCTGAAGAAGCTGGTCCGCCGCGAGGGTCTGCACACGGTGTGCGAGGAAGCCGGCTGCCCCAACATCTACGAATGCTGGGAAGACCGCGAGGCCACCTTCCTGATCGGCGGCGAGCAGTGCACCCGCCGCTGCGACTTCTGCCAGATCGACACCGGCAAGCCCGCGCCGCTCGACCGCGACGAACCGCGCCGGGTCGCCGAGAGCGTGCAGGCGATGAGCCTGCGGTACTCCACGGTCACCGGTGTCGCCCGCGACGACCTGCCCGACGGCGGCGCCTGGCTGTACGCCGAGACCGTGCGCGCCATCAAGCAGCTCAACCCGTCCACCGGCGTCGAGCTGCTGATCCCCGACTTCAACGGCGACGCCGACCAGCTGCGGGAGGTCTTCGAAGCTCGGCCAGAAGTGTTGGCGCACAACCTCGAAACCGTGCCGCGCATCTTCAAGCGCATTCGTCCGGCCTTCTCCTACCAGCGCAGCCTCGATGTGCTCACCGCGGCGCGCGACTTCGGGCTGGTCACCAAGAGCAACCTGATCCTCGGCATGGGCGAGACGCCCGACGAGGTGCGTGCGGCGCTGGTCGACCTGCACGAGGCCGGCTGCGACATCGTCACCATCACCCAGTACCTGCGCCCGACGGCGCGGCACCATCCGGTCGACCGCTGGGTGACCCCCGACGAGTTCGTCGAGTACGCGGAGTACGCCGAGCAGCTGGGCTTCGCCGGCGTGCTGGCCGGTCCGCTGGTGCGATCGTCGTATCGGGCCGGCCGGCTCTACCAGCAGGCCAGCCAACGTCGGCACGAGACGCCCACCGCGCAGCCGGGCTGACGCCGGCTTTAAGTATTCTTGGCGATTATGGCCAAACCCAGCGGCGCCAAGCCGAGCAAGGCCGCCCGAGCCGAGGCGAAAGCCGCTCGCAAGGCCGCCAGTAAAGAACGCCGCAGCCAACTCTGGCAGGCGTTCAACGTTCAGCGCCAAGAGGACAAGCGCCTCCTGCCCTACATGCTCGGCGCGTTCCTGCTGATCGTCGGGACCTCCGTAGCGATCGGCGTGTGGTCCGGCGGATTGTCGATGTTCTCGCTGCCCGTGCTCGGAATCGTCCTGGGCGCGCTGGTGGCGTTCATCATCTTCGGCCGGCGGGCCCAAAAGTCGGTCTACGGCAAGGCCGAAGGGCAAGCCGGGGCTGCGGCCTGGGCGCTGGACAACTTGCGCGGCAAGTGGCGCGTCACCCCCGGGGTGGCCGCCACCGGGCATTTCGACGCCGTGCACCGGGTGCTCGGCCGGCCCGGTGTGATCCTGGTCGGCGAGGGTTCAGCGAGCCGGGTCAAACCGCTACTCGCCCAGGAGAAGAAGCGCACCGCGCGCCTGATCGGCGATGTCCCGATCTACGACATCATCGTCGGCAACGGCGAGGGCGAGGTTCCGCTCGCCAAGCTGGAGCGCCATCTCACCAAGCTGCCGTCCAACATCACCGTCAAGCAGATGGACTCGCTGGAGTCACGGCTGAGCGCCTTGGGTACGCGGGCCGGAACCGCCGCGATGCCCAAGGGGCCGCTGCCCGCCGGCGCCAAGATGCGCGGCGTCCAGCGGACCGTCCGCCGCCGCTGAGTCAGCGCCGCACGACGGCTGTACCGGTCACCCGGTCCTGAATGCCTCGCCCGTCGGAGTCGACGAACAGGGCGGGTACGACGAACGCGATCAGCGCGCCGCGGGCCGTGGCCCGGCCCAACCCGACCAGCAGGCGCTTGTCGACGGACGCGACCCGCAGGCCCAGCGCGAACTGCCCCGGGGTGAATTGGAACAACCGCACGGCAAGCACGCCGAGCACCAGCCAGACCACCAGCACCAGGGCGGCTCCAGCCTTGCCGTAGAGGAACTGCTGGTTCGTCATCAGACCAAAGGTGACCGTCAGACGTGCCAAGCCATACGCAATCGACCAGTCGACGATCAGTGCCACCAACCGGCGGCCCAAGCCGGCCAGCGACCCGGGTCCCTGTTCGGGCAGGCCGAGCGACTGGCCAGGATACCCGGGTGACTGTTCCGAGTCGCCGGACTCATGGCCTGATCGCGGGGGGCCGCTACTGCGGGTCATCACCCCACAATAGGGTCATTTGTTGGCCGGTTTCATGAGCAGGACGTGGTGCGGCGTAACGTCGGCGTAACACGAGGTTTGACTCAGGCGGCCTCGCGTCCCTAGCGTCTGACCGGGCGACCCGTTACAGCCACGTAACGGAAAGCTCATCATCGACCACAGTTGTTCGAAGCCTCGCAGCAAAGGAGAGCGCCTCGGTGTCCGAAAAAACGACCTATGACATCATCAAATTCGCCAAGGACGAGCACGTTGAATTTGTCGACGTCCGGTTCTGTGACTTACCAGGCATCATGCAGCACTTCACAATTCCGATTTCGTTCTTCGACGCGAGTGTTTTCGAGGAAGGGTTAGCCTTCGACGGCTCCTCGATTCGCGGGTTTCAGTCGATCCATGAATCCGACATGCTTCTGCTCCCCGACCCCGACACGGCGCAGATCGATTTGTTCACTCAGGCGAAGACGCTGAACCTGAACTTTTTCGTTCACGACCCGTTCACACTCGAGCCGTACTCGCGCGACCCACGCAACGTCGCCCGCAAGGCGGAGAACTACTTGGCCAGCACCGGCATCGCCGACACCGCGTACTTCGGCGCAGAGGCCGAGTTCTACATCTTCGACTCAGTCACCTTCGACTCGCGGACCAATGGCTCGTTCTATGAAGTCGACGCGATATCGGGTTGGTGGAACACGGGCGAGCCGAAGGAACTCGACGGTAGCCCCAACCTGGGTTACAAAGTGCGCCCCAAGGGTGGCTACTTCCCGGTCGCCCCTGTCGACCACTACGTCGACCTGCGCGCCAAGATGCTGCAGAACCTGATCAAGGCCGGCTTCAGCCTGGAGAAGGGCCACCACGAGGTGGGCACCGGCGGTCAGGCCGAGATCAACTACAAGTTCAACACGCTTCTGCACGCGGCCGACGACATGCAGCTGTACAAGTACATCGTCAAGCAGACCGCATGGCAGGAGGGCAAGACCGTCACCTTCATGCCCAAGCCGCTGTTCGGTGACAACGGCTCGGGTATGCACACCCACCAGTCGCTGTGGAAAGACGGCAACCCGTTGATGTACGACGAGACCGGCTACGCCGGGCTGTCGGACACTGCGCGGCACTACATCGGTGGTCTGCTGCACCACGCGCCGTCACTGCTGGCCTTCACCAACCCCACGACGAACTCCTACAAGCGTCTGGTCCCCGGTTTCGAGGCCCCGATCAACCTGGTCTACAGCCAGCGCAACCGGTCGGCGTGTGTGCGTATCCCGATCACCGGCAGCAACCCCAAGGCCAAGCGCCTGGAGTTCCGTTGCCCGGACTCGTCGGGTAACCCGTATCTGGCGTTTGCGGCGATGTTGATGGCCGGCCTGGACGGCATCAAGAACAAGATCGAGCCGCAGACGCCGGTCGACAAGGACCTCTACGAACTGCCGCCGGAGGAGGCTGCGAACATCCCGCAGGCTCCGACCCAGCTCTCCGCAGTGATCGACCGTTTGGAAGAAGACCACGAATACCTCACCGAGGGAGGCGTTTTCACGCCCGACTTGATCGAGACGTGGATCAACTTCAAGCGCGAGAACGAGATCCTGCCGGTTCAGGTCCGGCCGCACCCGTACGAGTTCGCGCTCTACTACGACGTGTGATCGCTTAGCCCTGACGTGCAGTTTCCTTGCGCCGCAAGGGTATCGGTACGCACGAGAATCAAAAGAGATGCCCTCAGCCCTGGCTGGGGGCATCTCTTTTGTGTGCTCAGATTTGTCATGTCGCCCTCTCCCGCTGCGTGATTCGTCGCGTGACCGCCGCACCCAAGACCATCGACATCATCGTTGACCGCCGCGATGGCGCTGAACAACAACAGCCCCATCGGCTCACCGGGAGTAGAGACCACCGTCGGCGTGTCAGGAAAGACGGCCGGCCGATTAGCAGTAACTGTTGGGGCAGAGAAGCAATAACCGCGAGCGCGATCAGGGGTGAATCGGTGTAAACCCCGCGCCGGGAACGCCTTTGGCGTTGACATCGGCGAGGATCGCGCTGAATAGTGCGAAGTCGGTATGGTGGACCGTCCTAGCTTCATCGAGAAAGACCATGTTGGCGCCATTCCGGGTCACGCCAACCAATTGACTCTCGACCGTCACCGGTTCCCCGGCATCGCCTGGGTTCCACGACCCGTAGGCGGCGCCAACGACACCCGGCACCAGAGTTGGCGTCCTGATGGTGCCGCAGGTGTCGCCGGATTCGGCGCCGTGGGTGCAGGCTGGTTGATTAAAGACCGGGTCTGGGCCGACGCCGTTGATCAGGAATCCAGCGAAGTTCGCGGTTGGGGTCACCTTGGCCGGGTCGAATTTGATGACTGAGTAGAGATCCGCGTCGCCGGCCACCACGCTGCCGACCGCTGCGCCGCTACCTGCGGCGGCGACCGGGGAGCCGGGACCACCGCAACGCGCAGCGGTGAAACCCACCAACTCACCAGTGTTGTCGTGGCCAATTGTGGCCAGGGTGCACAACGTGCCGCTGACCGTGATGCCCGAACCGCCCCCCAGCACCACCGCGCCGTCGGCGGCGGCGACACCGCTCACTCGGGCCGCCGAAGCGACTGTCACGGCAAGAGCGACCGTGACAGTCATGGTCCTGTGGTGCATGAGTCGCATCGCGTTAGCGCGGAGAGCTACAGGCCAATTGACGAGAGAACGTCGGCGAAGATGGACGGATCTACTGCCGTGGAAGGGTCCAGACTCGACGCGAGATCGGCGGCTGACGAGGGGGCAAGACCACCCGTCAAATCAGCAAGCAAGCCCGCGATGGAAACATCGAACCCGGCACCGGCGAGGTTCAGGTCAGCGCCGAGCACCGTGAGGTCCGTCAGGTTCAGGCCGCTGCCGCTGAGCTCACCGGCTTGGTCGGCGGCAACGAACGCTTGGTCCGCCGTACCGATGTTTTGAGCAGCCGACACTAGCTGCTCATCAAGAAGAGCCAACAAAGACTGATCGCCTGGAGTTAGCCCGTCTTGCAGCGACGCTGTCTGGGTGAGGATCGGATCGAACTGTGCCGGAAGACCTTCCTGCACAGAGAGAATGTGCGCCGAGTGAGTGCCGAGATCGGCTGTCGAAGCTGTGTCTAACACGGTGGTGCCTTGATTCAAGTCGGTAATCGCTTGGCCGATCACGCCGTCAGGGGTGGCGGCAGCGCTGGACGCGCTGGTCGCTACATCCGTGGCCGATGCGCTGGCGGTGTCAGAGCCCCCAAGGTGGAAGACCTGATCGATGATCTGGCCGAGGAGATTGGCGGGCGCGGAGTCGAATAAGAGGGACTCGTCGAATTGGAGGCTGGCCGATGCCGTATCGAGTCCATTGGTGGTCGAGGGGTCGGCGGCATAGGCCTCAGCAGCCGCCAGGAAGGTGTCGCTGGCCTGAGCAAGCTGCTGATCCGGGCCGTTAAATAGGGATTCGCCCAAGCCCGACAGCAAGCTGTTGTCAGACGACAGCAGCGGCGTTTGATCCGCCTCGAACTGGGTGATGGCTTGCGTGAGGTCGGCTGAGCTTGGGGGTGCTTCTCCATACGCCTGGGTCCAGATATTGAAGCCGTCAGTCACATTGGTTTCCGCGGTCTCCAACAGTCCGATGTCGGTTGACAGGTCATCGGCGTAGGCGGCAGGTGCGCTGGCCAGCCCCATCATCGCGGCAGCGGCAGCGGCTAGCCCGGCACTGGCGCTCCATTGCCGGACACGACAAGGACTGCGGCGGATGCTGGACATTTGGCCTCCGTCGGATCGGCGTGCTCATGGTCAAGAACACGTCAGAGGTGCTGAGAGTACCTAACCTTCGCAGACGTCCGCGCCTTCGCAGCAAGTTCCAAGCAGCAGTGCATGGCCTTCGCAGGCGTCAATAACGGCCGGCGCTGATCTGCTGTCAATCTCATGCCCCGCTGCTGGAAAGTTACTGGGACGAGCGCTGTGCTTACGCTGAGTAGGTGACGCTGTACGCCATGAGTCTCGTATCTGAGGTGTTGACACATTACGAATTTCAGGGCGTACCGGGGCTATGACACGAAGATCGCCGCTGTTGTGCTCGCTGACAGCTGTCTTGTTCGTTGCACCCGCGACAGCCCACGCAGACGATCCGCCTCCGCCACCGCCGAATTGCGATCAAAATTCTGCTGACCCCGCTTGCCCGCCACCCCACCACCGCATTTTTTGCGGGTTCGTTTATGCATTCCCGATCGCGTGTCCCCACCACGACGATCCGCCCCCTAGTGATGCTCCACCCCCACCGACCAACGACGCAACCCCACCGGCAGGACCGTTAGCCCAATGAAAACCATTGCCGCAGCGATACTTATCGCAGCATCACTAGTTGTCCCTGCGACTGCCCACGCGGACTGTGGTGACCCCGGTCAAGACCCTTGCGCCGGGCCCGTGCCCACGGTTGATCAGGTGCTCGCGATCATGGCTGAGTTGACCGACCCGAACATTCCTGCCGCGAACAAGGGCGACATCGTCACGCCCCCGTTCACCGATGAGCAAGCCGGGAAATTCGACACCATGCTGAATGACATGAATAGCGACGGATTGATAACGCGACATGTTCTGCCGTTGAATCTCACCGTGACAGACATTCAGCCCGCACCCAACAGTTTGGCCGGGGCCACCGTCACGAACGCGCCGGTGTGGAGGCAACTAAAATCTGGCAGCGGACCCGTCGTGTTGGCGTATCAGAATGGGCGTTGGATGATCACCGAGCACACCGCATACGCTCGGGTGTATCAATTTTTGGTGGACTGTATGAAAGCTGGCGGGCCGCATGGGATTTAAAGCCCGATCTATGAAATCCGCTGCCGCAGCGATGATCCTCGCCGCATCACTAGCCGCCCCCGCGACAGCCCACGCGGACGACGTGCCGACTGTCGATCAAGTCACCGACCTGTTGAACAGGTTGACCGAGCCAAGCATCCTTGCTGAGGACAAGCACGATGTGGTGACTCCGGATTTTCAGCCGAACAACATCGGGTTCTTGGACAACTGGTGGAACCCACTCGGTCCAGGGTTTTTCCCGGTCGACTTCGCTGTCAACGATATTCAGCCAGCGCCGAATAACACTGCTGGCGCAACCGTGGGTGTTCACGCGAACGGGCACTCAACCTGGGCGAGTCCCAGACCGATCGTGTTGGTCAATCAGGACGGTCACTGGCTGATCACGCTGAAGTCCGGAATGCTTTTGGTAGGCGAGGCCTACAGACACTACGAAGTTCACGCCGTCCCGGTGCTCTGACATATGAAGACCGCCCACGTGCTTGCTGCCGCGCTAATCGTCAGTCCCGCAACGGCTTACGCCGACTGCGGCGACCCCGGCCAAGACCCCTGCACCGGACCAGTGCCCACCGTCGATCAAGTCGTAGCGATCATGGCCGAGTTGACCGACCCAAACATCCCTGCGGTGAATAAAGGCGACATCGTGACACCAGGCTTTTCGCCCGACGAAGCCGGGACCATCGACGATCATCTGCGTCGCATGGGCGGACGGTCGCTGCCGCTCAACTTCAATGTGACCGACATCCGGCCTGCTCCAGCGAATCTGGCCGGGGCCACCGTATCGACTTCGGGGCCAGCACTAGTTCGCAGCTGGAGTCCGCCGGGGCCTGTTGTGCTGGCCGATCAGGGTGGGCGCTGGATGCTCACCCACCACAGCGCCATGAGCGCCCTAGACGCGTATTGGTACAACGCCACCCGCTACATACCTCCCGCTATTAAGTGACTAGCCGCCCATGAACTGTGCCAAGCTCTCCGTTGCCACGACCCTCGCCGCCGCGCTGATAGCCAGTCCGGCAACGGCTTACGCGGATTGTGGTGAACCCGACCAACCCGCGTGTACTGGTCCTGTGCCCACCGTCGATCAGGTGGTTGCCATCATGGCCGAGCTAACCGACCCGGACATTCCCGCTGTGAGCAAGATCGACATCGTCGCTCCCGTATTCGACCCCGACGAGGCTGCAACAATCGACAATCATCTGACCCGGATGCGCACGTTCGGCGGCATTTTGCCGCTTCCCTTCGTTGTGACCGACATCCGACCCGCGCCCAATAACCTGGCTGGGGCGACCGTGGAGATCACCGGGAACCCTTGGCAACGTACCAATCGCCACCCAATCGTATTGGTCGATCAAGGCGGGCACTGGATGATCACCCACGACACCGCCATGGCCGAGTTGGACGTGATCTGGCGGGCAACGCAGAGTCCACGGCGGTATGTGCCAGGGTTCGCCCGGTGAGCAGGCGACGCATGAGCTGGGTCAAGCTCTCCGTCGCGACAACGCTGGCGGCGGCGTTAATCTCCCCGCCCGCAACGGCTTACGCGGACTGCGGCGACCCCGGACAGAACGAATGCACCGGACCTATCCCCACCGTCGAGCAAGTCGTCGGCATAATGCAGCAGTTGACCGACCCGAATATTCCTGCGGTCAACAAGGGCAACGTCATCACGCCGCCTTTCACTGCTGAGGAAGCCGCAACACTCGACCATCAGCTACAGGTGATCGACGGGCCGGCACTTCCCCTCCCGTTCATCGTGACGAACATCCAACCCGCCCCTAACCACTACGCGGGCGCCACGGTGGAAACCGGAGGAAATCGCTACCAGCACACCTGGCCCACCCCGATCGTGCTCGTCGAGCAGGACGGGCACTGGAAAATCACCCACGACACCGCCATGCTCGAACTGCACGAATTCTGGCTCAACGGCACCCGAAGTGATTCGGTCGGGCACAGTATTTGACGACGGGCTGGGCGGTCTCACGGCGCACAGTTTTTTGACAGCAAACACCACTAAATTCCGTGCATGAAAATCGCTGCTGCTGCGCTGCTGCTCGCCGCATCACTGGCGGTTCCTGCAACGGCTTACGCGGACTGCGGCGATCCCGACCAACCCCCTTGCACCGGCCCTGTGCCCACCACCGATCAGGTGATGGCGATCCTGGGAGAGCTGACCGACCCGAACATTCCTGCAGCGAACAAGAGCAACATCGTTGCCCCCGGATTCAGCCCCGACGAGGCCGGAACAATCGACGATCAGCCGCGACTACACCACACCGGCGCACCTTTTCCTCCCCATCCGCATGACCCATCGACCATGAGACCCGCAGCGTTACAAACCGATTGAGGACAGCAGATCGGCGAACGACGACGGATCAACAGCGCCAGCCGCATCGGTGATGCCGACGCCCTGGGGAAGGAAGAGGTCAACGATGGGAGTGATGTTGTCGTACCCAAATGGTGTGAGGATGTAGTCCCCGACGGTGGCCGACGTTCCGGCGCTGTTCATGGATTCCTCGAAAACGTTGCCGTACCCCAACCCGAACTCGTCAATTAAGAAGCCGGTTGGCTCGTCGGGCAGCACGGTCCCGGTGCCGCCGAGCGTGGTGATCTCCTCGCTGTAGCCGCCGGGCAGCCCGAAGTCCTGGCCGAGCTGACTCAGAATTCCGGATAAGCCGGTTGCCTCGTCAAATGGCGTCGGCGTGTATTCGACATTGCCGGTGAATGTGTCCACCGGAAACCCAAGCTCGGAAATCGTGAAGTCCTGGGTTCCAAAAACATCGCCGGCCCCATCGGTCACGCTCACATCCTCGGCACCGGTCGGGGTGATCGTGTAGACCGGCGAGAACAGGTTCGACGGGTCTGGGCTGTAGGGGACTACGGCGGGGTCGTCGGTGTCGGCGTGGGCAGTCGCCATCCCGATCATTGCGGCGGCGGCGAGTAACCCCGCGCCGGTGCTCCACTGTTGGACATGACACCTGGTGCGGCGATTGCTGGTCACTAGTCCCCCGGTTTCAGCCGTGCTCGTGCTTATGAACACCTAAAGAAAAGCTAAGAATACCTAAGTTTGAAGCGCGACCTCGGTCGTCCCAGCAACTTCCCAGCTAGACGGCGCGACATTCCCAGCCAGCAGTAACAGACGCGCACGTCGTGGTCGATAAATTCAGCGACATCCTCGCTGGTCTGGAAGGGAGGAAGTACCGATGCTCGGGACCAAGTTCTCCGCTATCGCGACGGCGGCGGTACGGATCGCCGCTGCTGGTGCGGTTGGCACGGCGGCGCTTGCTGGCGCAGTACTGATCGTCGGTCCCGCGCTGCCGGGCCACCGCATAGAGCCGTGGGTTTCAACGCAGCCAGAGAACCTGGCCTTCGTCACTGGCTTCCACTGCAACGCTGCTGCAAAGCGTCAACGCGATTTTGGCACCCCGATCCCACCGGAATGTGCGAACTCCAGGTGGAATGCAATTTTAAATCCGCCGCCGCCGGGCGAAGATCCACCACCGGATGACGGTCCGTCGGCGCCATAGCTCGCTCCGCGGCCCGGTGACACACCGTCGTCAGCCGATCTTCCATCACCAAATGATCCCTGAGCCGAAGGCTCTGGCAGAGAGATAGAGGTAGACAAGATGACACTCAGACAACACCGTCTCGCCGTCGCCGAGGCCGTGGTTGCAGCCTTCTCGATCGCTTTGGCCGCAAGCCCCGCCGCGACCGCCGACCCAGCGGGTTGTGTGCCCCTAAACGGAGCTCAAAACGACGCCCATGCCAGCGAGACCAACAGCCTCGGTATCTTCTACGACCTCGACGTCACTTACTGGTATCAGGACGGTGCGGTCAACTGGCGAAAGGACGTTAACGGCCCATTCGGCACCCACTCCAACGGAGCCGTGCCCGCCGCACCGGGAAACACCGCGACTATCCCCGGCAACTTAGGGACCCCCCTCCTGGTGACCGTCTGCAGCAAATGACCTGAGAACGCAATGAACTGGATCAAGCTTCCTGCTCTCGCGACAATAATGGCGGCGCTAATCACTGCGCCCGCAACGGTTTACGCAGACTGCGGCGACCTCGACCAGCCCGCCTGCACCGGACCGGTGCCCACACCTGATCAAGTCGCCGCGATCATGAATGAATTGACGAATCCGGACATTCCCGCCGTGAATAAGGGCGATATCGTCACCCCCACGTTCGACGACGACTTAGGGCAGAAATTCGACGGCATGCTGCATTTTGTGCAGTTCTGGGGAGGAGTTATACCGAGGGACTTCACCGTCACCGACATTCAGCCCGCGCCCAACAATCTCGCCGGAGCCACCGTCTCGCACGGACCCACGTGGGGGGAACACGGCGGCAGCACGCCCGTCGTGTTGGAGTATCAAGATGGCCACTGGATGATTACCCGCCATACCGCATACAGCAGCGTGGCCGAATTGGTGAGGGACAAGCATTCTCATGCCGGCCTCTAGGCCCGATCTATGAAATCCGCTGCCGCAGCGATGATCCTCGCCGTAACCCTGGCCGGCTTGACCTCATCCGCGGCTCTGATCGTCGGTCCCGCGCTGCCGGGCCACCGCACAGAACCGTGGGTTTCAACGCAGCCACAGAACCTGGCCTTCGTCACTGGCTTCCGCTGCAACGCTGCTGCAAAGCGTCAGCGCGATATTGGCACCCCGGTCCCGCCGGGATGTGTCAACCGGGCTGGGTTTAACGGGCTATTACCACCGCCAGGTGATGGGGCATGAATCTTTCGGTCGTCGCGGCGGCCACAATCGCGGCGGCGTTATTCGCCGCGCCCACAACGGCTTACGCGGACTGTGGTGACCCCGGGCAAGACCCCTGCACCGGCCCGGTCCCCACCGTGGATCAGGTCGTCGCCATCATGTCTGAGCTGACCGATCCAAACATTCCTGCCGCCAACAAAACCAACATCGTCACCCCGGGGTTCAGTCCGGAGGAAGCCGGGACGATCGACGATCATCTGAACCGGATGAACGCGTTCGGAGTACTGCCGCTTCCCTTTGTAGTGACTGACATTCAACCCGCACCCAGGAACCTGGCGGGGGCCACTCTGGAAACCAACGGGGGGTTTCACCAAGGCACACACGCCAGGCCGATCGTGCTGGTCGATCAGGGTGGGCATTGGCTGATTACCCACGACACCGCTATGACCGAGCTGGATGTGTTCTGGCGCGTCGCGAACCGCTCGTTGGGGTATGTGAAGTGAGCAACCACGAATGAACTTGGGCCAGGCTCCCCGTCGCGCCAACGCTGGCGGCAGCGTTGGTTTCCGCCGCCCGTTACGGCGACTTAAAACAAACTCAGCAACGACGAGAGCTCGGAGCTTAGGTCGGCAGCGCCGGTCACTAGCGAGGGGTCGATAGCGCTGGCCGCGGTCGTCGTCGTGGTTTCGACTGACGGGATGAAGAAATCCGGTCCGAGGAATTCGACGATCCCAGTAGGGACAGCGAAGTCGCCGAACGGTGTGATGACCTCATCGGCGGGTGCAGAACCCACAATGTCGGAGTAGGCATTCTCAAATCCGCCGCCGTAATTGAGGACGTTGATGATGGAGCCCGGCGCCGGGGGGAGGTTTTCGTCGCTGAAGGTGACGTCGATGTACTGGTCGGTGGGCCCGAGCTGAACGTGGTGTCGTTGACAGTGCCTTGGAAGTATTCGCCGTCGTAAATACCGCTCTCCCCAGGGGGGTCTAGAGAGAACGCTTGCAAGCTGATGACCTGGGTGTCCAGCGGGTTGCTGATGGTGGTGATGAGCTCTGCCGGGGGGTACGGGTTGAGGACTATGGTGTCGCCGTTGAGAACGGCCGACGCTCCCCCGTCCACCGGAACGACCGGATCGGTGGTGTCGGCTGCGGCGGAAGCAGCGGAAGCGGCGCCGGACTCCCCGGACTGCGGCGTGACGATGTCGAAGACCCCGGTGTTGACGACATCGGTGTTGGGCAGGCCGTTGCCGAAGCCGATGACAAAGTCGTTATCGCCGCCGGCGCTGATGCTGTTGGCGCCGTTACCGACGCCAGAGCCCACGTCGTAGGTGATGTCGTGGTTTCCGGTGGAATCAGCAAAGCTGTTGCTGCCGATGTCGGTGGCGCTGTTGTTACTGCCGCTGGTGGCGTAGGCGAAGGAGTAGGTGCCGATGGCGGTGGCGGTGTCGTAGTTGCTGATCGAGGTGGGCACCTCGTTGCCGGCCAGGGCGAAGCTGCCGCCGCCGTCGGCGAAGGCAACGTTGTTGCTACCGAGCAGGGCGTCGGCGATGGTCTGGTTCTCAATGGCTGGGCTATTAGTGGCGATGGCGGCCGCGACGTCAGTGCCGCTGCCCGACTCGGCAAACGCTCCGAGCAGCGGGTCGGTGGGCTCATTGTCTTCGACCACCACTTGCCCGTCGTAGGACACCTCAACCGGCAGGCCGTTGCTTTCGGCTTCCACGACCTCGTAGGCCTCGTAATAGTTGAGACCTTGGCCGACGAGTTGGCCGAAGTCCTCCGTTTCGGTGAGGCCGTCGGCCCACGCGCTGGCCGCTGCGGTAATCGGAATGACTGCGCCGGCAAGGATGGCGCCGGCAGCCAGGGTCAACCGACGACATGATGTGGTGCTCACTGAGATTCCCCCTGCTACGTGGATCGCTCTTGCTGTGGGTTGTCACCCACGGGTGGTCTTGTGATTGCCGTCGTTCACAACTGATGCACCCATGGACCCCAGCCACTCTAAGGCTTCGCTCAACGTTATCTCAGCTTGTGTTCAGGTGATAGGCCGTCGGCAGTAGTCCCAGGCACTTCACAGCCACCCACGCCGTGTCTAACCGCCGTCATTTCGTCAACGAGTTGACGGGTAACTGGCAGGTACGACACAGGTTCAGCCCATTGCCTGGAATGTAAGAGTCTCCTAGCGTTCCCTCAGGTTGCTATCAGTGTTGGCTAGCGCCGCGTGGATTTTGTGCCTGATTTTTTTGACTGAGTGGAGTCGTGATTGTGAAGTTGCGTGTGTCATCAGTGTTGGGTACGGCTGCCGCAGCGCTGCTGGCGTCAGCGGCCCTGCCAGTTGCTGCGGCTGTCGCTGATACCGGCCCCAGCGTGGACGCGTTTGCCAGCACGCCGGGCCCGGACGCCTTCACGATCGGCGGCTACGAGCTGGACCCCTACCTCGGCACACCCGGCTTCACCACTGGCGAGGGGTTCACCGTTCCTCCCGAGATCACCGGGACACCACCGTATTTCGAGACCGGCAGCGTCTCACCTCAGGTCTTCGAGGTGTTCAGCCCGGCCACCAGCTCCAACCCTGCCGTCGAGCTCGGGGCCTTCTCCGGCGGCGAGAATGTCACCACCTTGGGCAGCATCACCAACACCGGGTTCAGTGTCGGTCAGCTAATTCCCACCAACGCAAACGGCATCCTTGGACTGCCTCAGTACGGAACGGTCTTCGACGTCACCAATTTCGGTAACGGCGTCGAAAACGAATACATCAACATCCCCGCGACCAATTTGACCTCCGGCAGCATCACAGACACCCTGGTCACCCCCTACGGTGACTATGACCTGTCGAACATGTTCAGCGATACTCACATCGTCAACCTCAACCCGGGCGCAGCCTTCGGCATCAGCCCGGACGCCGCCCCGCCGTCTACCGTGGACGGGTTTGCCAGCGCACCAGGCCCGGATGCGTTCACTCTCGGTGGCTACGAGTTCGACCCCTACCTCGGCACACCCGGCGCGATCGCTTTTGAGGAATTCAACCTTCCCTCCGACATCACTGGAACCCCGCCGTATTTCGAGACCGGCAGCGTCATCCCTCAGGTCTTCGAAGTGTTCAGCCCGGCCACCAGTTCCACCCCGGCGACCGAGCTCGGCGCGGTCGTCACCGACGAAAACGTCAGCACCTACGGCAACATCACCAACACCGGATTCACCGTCACCGAGCAACTTCCCCTCGGAAACGACGGCAGCTCCCTACCGGCAACCGGAACGCTGTATGACGTCACCAATTTCGGTAACGGCATCGAAAACGAATACATCAACATCCCCGCAACCGATTTGACGTCCGGCAGTATCACCGACACCCTGGTCACCCCGTACGGCGACTATGACCTGTCGAACTTGTTCAGTGGTTCTGAGATCGTTGGACTCGACCCGGGCGCAGCCTTCGGTATCAGCGCGGACACCGCCAGCGCCGCCACCGAGGCAGCCACCAACGTCGATCCGCTGTCCTTCCTCGGCCTGTAAGGAGGACACTTCGGTGTCCACCGGAATGTGCTAACCGTCGCGCGCCAGCGGATTCCGGTCAGCTGGTGCTATACGCCCAGTAGTCATACGCGCCGGGCACCGGACACAGGTCGTGGTAGGCCGCGAGCACGAAATTACCCGCTTGGGCGGTGGTCAGCCGGTAGTCGCGCACCAGACCCGCGGCCACCTGAGTGCCCTCGGCGTGCTGATTCCACAGTTCCCAGCACACGTTGTATCCGTCGGCCAGCATTGCCGGATCCGTCCCGGTGACGCCCGCCGCCCGGACGGTGCCCAAGAAGCCCTGAGGTGTGCCCGGTTGCGAAGGCTGACTGGCGCCGGCCGTGGAAACCGGGTCGGCGACGGCCGGCGCGGCCAGGCCTATTGATATGACGGCTCCCACGGCACCGACAAGGAGTTTTGCGATCACGATCAACCTCTGTTCACTCTTTGTTTACCTGAATAACTACTGTAGTTCATACCAGGTACACGTGAACTTAAGGCTGGCTGTGGGCTCGGTGAGGTGTTTCTGTACGTTGTGCGCGGAGGTTTACGACGGCTCAACGGCTCGTCGCGACCACATTCACGGCGCGCGACATGGGAACAGACGCGGGCGGCCTGGACATTCACGTCGGCCGACCCGGGGCCTACCAAGGCTTGAGGAAGCGCACGGCAGGAAAAACGCGAGCGCAAAAGCGCCCGCGCGAAAGACGCAGGATGAGGTACGCCGCTCTACTACGGCGTAGTCAGTCGAATTCCGCGGATGCTGCTATTTAGTCGCGGTCCGACTGCAAGAGAATCGAGTACGGCTCAGCAGTGCGGCGCCCAGCACCGCTGGTTGGGGCAGTAGACCGCACGCGCGATGTTCACCATGGATCCGACGTCGTGGACGCTGATGTTGTCGGGGTCCAGGTTGGCGTGAACGCTGTTGGCAATGTGTTGTGGCGTCCAACCCCACCCGAGATCGTCGCAGATGAGGTAGGCCGTCCCGATCAGCGCCTCCTCGTGGCCCTGTGGCCAAGTGAGGCCGGCGCCACGCAGTTGATCGAGGTATCCGTCATCCCTGGGATCGGCAGTCGCCGTCGCGGCGCTGGCAAACATGGCAGCGCCGGCGATCATCGGGATGGTGAGTCTGGCCAGCCAGCGAGGTGAGGTCATGTGATGCGCGTCCTTCGTTGTCGGCGGGGATGATCCCCTCATTCTGCGAGGCCAGGCCCGTAAACATATGTACAACAGTGAAACCTTAGAAAAAGCTTTGTTTGAACGTGGCAAGCGCACTCGACGCGCCGGGTTGCCGCTGGTGCTATCTAGTTCGCAATACCATCTATTTGGTATCGTCGTCGACGATGCCCTCCATGGATCGTGCCGACAGCACACTCGATGAGCTGCGAGATGCGTTGGCGCAGATGTCTTTTACGCTGATGGCCATCCTCACCGAAGTCGCCGCCGAGCACGACCTCTCGCTCACTCAGCTACGGGTTCTGGGCATCCTTCGCGATCGTGAGCCGACCATGGCCGAACTGGCGACCTTCACCGGCTTGGAGCGCTCCACGATCAGTGGGCTGATCGACCGGGCGGCGGCACGTGGACTGGTCAGGCGAATCGCCGACCCGCACGACGGTCGCTCGGTACGCGTCACCCTCACCGAGTCGGCCCGCGGGCTGGTTCCCGAGATCACCGGCGCTGTCGGCGACCGGATCGCGCCAATGACCGGTCGACTGAACAGCGTTGAGCAGAAGCGACTCACAACGCTACTCAACAAAGCGCTCGACTCCTGAGCCCGTGGTGCCGACTTCCCTTGACCGAGTATCGTCTGCGGTGCTAAGCAGGTGCTCAGCATTCGGTGTGCACGGTTGGAAGGGATCAGATGGCGCTGCAGACAGTTTTGGACGACATCCGTAAGCGACCCGGCTCGGGTGACGTCATCACCGTCATCGATCCCGCGACTGAAGAAACGATCACCGAATTCACTGACTGCGGCGCGGACGCGGTCGACGAGGCGGTTGTGCAGGCCAAGAGGTCCTTCGAGTCCGGCATTTGGTCGGAACTGCCCGGTCGTGAGCGGGCCAAGGTCTTGTGGCGCATCGCCGATCTGATCGACGAGCACGCCCAGGAATTTGCCGAACTCGACTCGCTCAACACCGGCATGCCACTGCTACAGGCAACGCTGCAGATGTCGACGTGTTCGGAGTTCTTCCGCTATTACGCCGGCTGGTGTTCGAAGGTCAACGGCGTCGCCTACGACGTCAAGACCGACGGCATCGCGAGCGACGCCTACGTGAACATGCACGCCTACACGTTGAAAGAGCCTTACGGCGTGGTGGGGCTGATTTTTCCGTGGAACGGCCCGATCTTCAACGCCAGCGCCAAGCTCGCGCCCGCACTGGCAGCTGGTGGCAGCCTGCTGGTCAAACCAGCTGAGGAGACGCCACTTTCGGCTCTGCTACTCGACCAGCTGATCCACGAGGCCGGCGTGCCAGAGGGTGTCGTCAATCTGCTCACCGGCTATGGCCACACCGCTGGCGCGGCGATCACCGCCCACCCCGGCGTCGAGAAGGTCGCTTTCACCGGCTCGACGGAGGTCGGCAAGGAGATTGTGCGGGCGGCGGCCGGCAACCTCAAAAAGGTCACTCTCGAACTCGGCGGGAAGTCGCCGGTGCTGATCTTCGACGACGCGGACCTGGACAAGGCGATTCTGATGGCGTCGCTGGGCATCTTCGTGCACTCCGGCCAGGGCTGCGTGTGTGGGTCAAGGATCTTTGTGCAGCGCGGCGTGTTTGACCGTGTCGTGGAAGGCATTTCGATGATGGCCAACACGTTCAAGTACGGCGCGCCCAGTGAGGAAGGCTGCGTCAGCGGCCCGCTGATAAGCCAGAAGCAACTCACCCGCGTGCTGGGCTTCATCGACGAAGGCAAGAGCGACGGCGTCGACGTGGTCACCGGCGGCCACCGCCTCGACCGCAAGGGCTACTTCGTGCACCCGACCGTGCTGACCAACGTCGACCCTGGCATGCGGCTCTACCAGCAAGAGATCTTCGGGCCGGTGGTCAGCATCCTGCCGTTCGACGACGAGGATGAGGCCGTCTCGATGGCCAACGACACCACCTACGGGCTGGCCGCGACTGTCTATACCGAAAACCTCGGCCGTGCCCACCGGATCGTCAAGCGCCTGCAAGCCGGCAGCGTGCAGATCAACTGCCAGTTGGTCTTCGACCCCGACGTGCCGTTCGGTGGGTTCAAGCAGTCCGGCTGGGGACACGAGTTCGGCAAAGAAGGCCTCGACATCTACTTGAAGACGAAGTCGGTCTGGGCTCAGCTGTAAGCAGTATCGTCTGCGCATGGCGCAGAATCTCGAGGCCCGGCTGAACCCGCATTGGCCGACTGCCTTGTCAGTGTTTCGGGTGATGTTCGGGCTGCTGTTCCTCAGCCACGGTTTGTCCTCGGTGATCGGCTGGCCGGCGGCGGATCATGTTGCGCCCGTTGGACAGTGGCCGGATTTCTATGCCGGCTGGATCGAACTGATCACCGGAGCGCTGATCACCTTGGGGCTGTTCACCCGGCCCGCCGCCTTCGTGGCCTCTGGAGAGATGGCGTTCGCCTACTTCACCGTCCACCTGCCGCACGGGTTCTTCCCGATCAACAACCACGGCGAGGCGTCGGTGATGTACTGCTTCGCCTTCCTGTTGCTGGTCTTCGCCGGTCCCGGCCTGTACGCCTTGGAAAGCCGGCGCGGTCGGTGGCCCAAGCGCCGAAGTCGATTGCGGCGCTAGGCCCTACCGCACGGTCGCGAAGAACGTGCGGACGTCGTCTACGAACAACTCCGGCTGCTCGAATGCGGCGAAGTGCCCGCCGCGCGGCATTGTCGTCCAGTGCGTGATGTTGTAGGCCGCCTCGCACCAGCTTCGCGGCGTACGCAGGATTTCCTTCGGAAACGAGGCAACGCCCGTGGGCAGTTCCACCCGGCCATCGCTGACAAACTTGTTGAAACTCTCCCAGTACAGTCGCGCTGACGAGGCTCCGCTTCCAGTGACCCAGTACATCATCACGTTGTCGAGCAATTCGTCGCGGCTGAAGACCTTTTCGGGATGGCCGTCGCAGTCGGACCACGCCCAGAACTTTTCGACCACCCACGCCAGCTGACCCACCGGGGAGTCGACCAGGCCGTAACCCAGCGTCTGCGGCCGGGTGGACTGTTGCTTGGAGTAGCCGGTACCCCACTTCCGGTGTTCGGCGTACGCGGCCAACGCCAGTTGGTCGTCCTCGGTGAGTTCGCCGGAGCCGGCTGCGGGCTTCGCCATCGGCATGTTCAGGTGGATGCCCACGCAATGTCCGCCGTTGCGGCCGATCTGGGTCGTCACCGCCGCACCCCAGTCGCCGCCCTGGGCGCCGTAGCGCTCGTAGCCGAGCCGACCGGCCAGCGTCTCCCATGCCTGGGCGATCTTCTCCACGCTCCAGCCGGTCACGGTCGGCTTACCGGAGAAACCGTAACCGGGCAGCGACGGGCAGATCACGTGGAAGGCGTCTTCAGCCCGGCCTGAAGGCGGGTTGACCAGCGGCTCGATCACCTTGTGAAACTCCACCACCGATCCCGGCCAGCCGTGCGTCAACACCAACGGCAGCGCGTCCTCGTGCGGCGACCGCTGATGGATGAAATGGATGTCTAGCCCGTCGATTTCGGTCTGGTACTGATCAAACGTGTTCAGTGCGGCTTCCCGCGAGCGCCAGTCGTAGCCGTGGGCCCAATACGCGGCCAGCTCTTTCGTGTACGCCAACGGAATGCCCTGCGTCCAGTCGTCGACGGTCTCGGACTCCGGCCACCGGGTGCGCGTCAAGCGCTCCTGCAGATCGTCGAGAACAGCGGCGGGGACGTCGATGCGATACGGCCTGATTTCCGACATAGCCTTCATCATGCAGGCAGACGATCAGGTGTCGAGGGCGAGGTCCTTACGGAACCGCTTCATGCCGTCGACCTTCTGCGACAGCGTGGCGTCCGGCCCGATAAACATCCACGGCATGTCAGAATCCCGTGATGCCGCGTCCTCCGCGCGCTTAATGAGCGTGTAAGCGTCGTCAGCGCGTAGATCGTGAAACATCCATCTCAAACCCTTTTCAGCCCTAGCTCGATCTCCGCCCGCATCGCCTGCTCTTTATCATCGCCATCCAGCCGTCTATCCCCGCCGCAACGCATCTCGCTAGCCCCCCACAATCTATCCCCTTCGTCCTCGGTGAGTTCGCCGGAGCCGGCTGCGGGCTTCGCCATCGGCATGTTCAGGTGGATGCCCACGCAATGTCCGCCGTTGCGGCCGATCTGGGTCGTCACCGCCGCACCCCAGTCGCCGCCCTGGGCGCCGTAGCGCTCGTAGCCGAGCCGACCGGCCAGCGTCTCCCATGCCTGGGCGATCTTCTCCACGCCCCAGCCGGTCACGGTCGGCTTACCGGAGAAACCGTAACCGGGCAGCGACGGGCAGATCACGTGGAAGGCGTCTTCAGCCCGGCCCGAAGGCGGGTTGACCAGCGGCTCGATCACCTTGTGAAACTCCACCACCGATCCCGGCCAGCCGTGCGTCAACACCAACGGCAGCGCGTCCTCGTGCGGCGACCGCTGATGGATGAAATGGATGTCTAGCCCGTCGATTTCGGTCTGGTACTGATCAAACGTGTTCAGTGCGGCTTCCCGCGAGCGCCAGTCGTAGCCGTGGGCCCAATACGCGGCCAGCTCTTTCGTGTACGCCAACGGAATGCCCTGCGTCCAGTCGTCGACGGTCTCGGACTCCGGCCACCGGGTGCGCGTCAAGCGCTCCTGCAGATCGTCGAGAACAGCGGCGGGGACGTCGATGCGATACGGCCTGATTTCCGACATAGCCTTCATCATGCAGGCAGACGATCAGGTGTCGAGGGCGAGGTCCTTACGGAACCGCTTCATGCCGTCGACCTTCTGCGACAGCGTGGCGTCCGGCCCGGAGTAGAACATCCACGGCATGGTCAGAATCCCGGTGATGCCGGCGTCCTCCGCGCGCTGGTAATGAGCGGTTGTGAAGGCGTCGGTCAGCGGCGTGAGGATCGTGAAATCATCCATCTGCAAACCCTTTTCAGCCCGTAGCTGGCGGATCCGGTCCGCGGCCGCGATCGCCTGCTCGGTGTTGATCAGGTCGCCGATCCAGCCGTCGTATCGGGCCGCGCGGCGCAACGCGATCTCGCTGAGCCCCCCGACGAAGATCGGTATCCGTGGCGGCGTGGGCTGCATTTCCAGCCGCGGCGTCTGATAGAAGTCGCCATTGAACTCCGTCCAGTCGGGCGACCACAGCGTCCGCATCAGATCGAGCATCTCGTCAGTGCGTTTGCCCCGTTGAGCGAAGGGCTGCTCCATCAGGTCGAACTCTTCTTCACACCAGCCGACGCCGATGCCGAGCTCGACGCGACCGTCGGCCAGATATGCCGCGGTGCCAATGGCTTTCGCGGCAGAGTACGGATTGCGCATCGCCGGAATGTAGACCGTGGTGACGAACCGCAGCCGGGTCGTCACCTGCGCCAGCGCGCCGACCAGGACCCACGGGTCAGGCCATTCGGTGAACGGCTGCCAGCGCCGCTGGCCGTCCCTGGTGTAGGGATACGGGGTGCTCAGCGTTTCCAGGTTGACGATGTGATCGGGGATCGCCATGCCGTCGTAGCCGAGGTCGTCGGCGGCCTTGGCGACCTCGACGATCTCCCGGGTGTCCAGGAACGCACTGCTGACGTAGAACTTCATTCGGCGGCCCGCGCCCACGACGGGGTGATGAAGATTCCCTCGGCTTCGACCGTGACGCCGTCGGCATCGGAAAGATGGCCGGACACAAAAGATTTGACGCCTTCGGTGCGCTCGACGGCGGCTTCGGCGCGAAGCCTGCCCAACGGGGTGCCGCGGACGAACCGCAGCGTGAGGGTGCCGGTGAACAGCGGTTTGGTCAGGCCCACGCTGGCCGCCTCGCCGAGCACATGATCGAGCACCAGGGCGCACACTCCGCCGTGCACCCAGCCCGGCGGACCTTCATAGGCGCCGTTGAGCGTGAACTCGCTCCAGCACCGCGAGGCCGCAGCGTCGTGCTGGATGGTCAGCGGCGGCGCGATCGCGTTGCGCAGCCCGATCACCGCGTTGCTCCACACCACCGGCCGGCCCTCGACCGCGTAACGGACGACCTGCGTTCCGTCGTGTTCCTTGCTGCGCAGAACGTCGATTGCGGTGCGGATCGCAGCCCGGGCAGCGCCGATGGAGTCGTGATCGGCGTCGTTGTGCAAAGTCGCCTGAATCAGCTCGCGCACATCGTCGGTCAGCGGGCCGTAGATCGCCGCCAGGCGATCATGTTCTTCGGCGCTCATCACCTCGTAGGGGATCTTCGCGTCCAACCCGGCCTCCTGGCGCTCGTGGCGGACCTTTGTCAGCGGCCGTCCGTTACCTCTTTACTAACACCGAGGCATACGACATGCCGCGGCCGGGGCCGACTCATTCGTCGAAAATCTTGTGCACCACCGCTTTTGCGCGCCGGGTTATCCGAAGGTAGTTATCCAGGAATTCGCCACCATCGCCGTTCTTGGCCCAGCCGGCGGCCACCGCGACGGTATTGAGCAGGCGCCCGGGTCCGGGTAGCTGGTCGGTGGGCTTGCCCCGTACGAGCACCAGCGCGTTGCGGGCCCGGGTCGCGGTCAGCCACGCCTCACGCAGCAGGTCGGCGTCCTCGGTCGTGATCAGTCCGGCCTCGGCGGCCGCGTCCAGGCTCTCCAGCGTCGTGGTGTTGTGCAGCGCCTCGATCTCGCTGGCGAAGCGCAGCTGCAGCAGCTGCACGGTCCATTCGATGTCGGCCAGTCCCCCGCGTCCCAGCTTGGTGTGGGTGGTGGGGTCAGCGCCGCGCGGGAGACGCTCGGAGTCGATGCGGGCCTTCATCCGCCGGATCTCGAGGACCGCTTGGGCGGACACCCCGCCGGCGGGGTAGCGGGTCTTGTCGGCCATATGCAGGAATCGCCGGCCCAGGTCCGGGTCGCCGGCAACCGCGTCGGCCCGCAGCAGCGCCTGGATCTCCCACGGCTGAGCCCACTGCGCGTAGTAGGCCGCATAAGACGCGAGCGTGCGGACCAGCGGGCCGCTGCGGCCCTCGGGGCGCAGATTGGCGTCGACCTCCAACGGCGGGTCCGCGCTGGGGGTGCCCAGCAGCGCCCGCATCTGCTCGGCCACCGTCACAGCCCATCGCACCGCGTCCGAGTCCTGCACACCCTCAGCGGGTTCGCAGACGAACAGCACGTCGGCGTCGGAGCCGTAGCCCAACTCTCGGCCACCGAGCCGGCCCATCCCGATGACCGCGATCGCGGCCGGGGCATCGCCGCCCTTGGGCAGGTTGGCCCGCGTCACCGCATCCAGCGCCGCCTGCAGTACCGCGACCCACACTGCGGTCAGCGCCGCGCACACATCGGTGACGTCGAGCATGCCCAGCAGGTCGGCCGATGCGATGCGGGCCAACTCACGGCGTCGCAGTGAGCGCGCAATCGCGATCGCGCGGACCGGGTCGCTTTGCCGCCCAGCCGAAGCCACCAATGCACCGGCCACCGCCGCGGGCTCGGCCTCGAGCAACTTGGGTCCAGACGGCCCGTCGCTGTAGTTCTGGACCACCTCTGGTGCACGCATCAACAGCTCCGGCACATAAGCCGAGGTGCCCAGCACATGCATCAATCGCTTGGCCACCGACGGCTTGTCGCGCAGCGTCGACAGGTACCAGCGCTGCGAGACCATCACCTCGCTGATCCGGCGGTAGGCCAGCAGCCCGGCATCGGGATCAGGTGTGTCGGAAAGCCAGTCCAGCAGCCGGGGCAGCAGAACCGATTGCACGCGGCCGCGCCGGCCGCTCTGGTTGATCAACGCGGCGAGGTGGGTCAACGCGCTGTGCGGAGCTTCGTAGCCGAGGGCGGACAGCTGCCGCTCCGCAGCCGCCGGCGTCATCCCCTGCGAGAACTCCAGGCCTTCTGGCGCAAGCGATTCCAGCAGCGGTTGGTAGAACAACTTCGCATGCAACCGCGACACCCTCAGGTGGTGGCGCTTCAGCTCGGCCCGCAGCACTCCCAGCCTGTCGCGGCTGCCGTCGGGCCGCACATGAGCCGCTCGCGCCAGCCAGCGCAGCCCCTCGTCGTCGTCCGGTGCCGGCAGCATGTGGGTGCGTTTGAGGCGCTGCAACTGAAGTCGATGTTCCAGCAGCCGAAGGAACTCATAGGACGCGGTCAGATTCGCCGCGTCGTCGCGGCCGACGTAACCGCCTGCCCCCAGCGCAGCCAGCGCGTCGACGGTCGAGGCGACATGCAACGCCTCGTCGGTGCGACCGTGCACGAGCTGCAGAAGCTGCACCGCAAACTCAACATCACGCAATCCGCCACTGCCGAGCTTGAGCTCGCGGCTACGGACATCGGCGGGCACCAGCTGCTCCACCCGGCGCCGCATCGCCTGTACTTCCGGCACGAAATCCTTACGCTCGCAGGCGTTCCACACCATCGGCATCAGCGTGTCGATGTATTGCTTACCCAGTTCCGCGTCTCCGGCGGCCGGTCGCGCCTTCAGCAGGGCCTGAAACTCCCAGGTTTTGGCCCATTGCTGGTAATAGGCGACGTGCGAGTCCAGGCTGCGGACCAGCTCGCCGTGGCGACCCTCCGGACGCAGGCCGGCATCGACCTGGAAAAAGGCATCCGAAGCCAGCCGCATCAACTCGCCGGCGATCCGGGCGGACACCGGATCGGCCGACTCGGCGACGAAGATCACGTCCACGTCGCTGACGTAATTCAGTTCGCGCGCACCGCATTTGCCCATCGCGATGATCGCCAGCCGCGGCGGTGTGTCGTCTCCGCAGACAGTGGCCTCGGCGACCGACAGCGCAGCTCCCAATGCGGCGTCGGCCAGGTCGGCCAGGTGTGCGCCCACTTCGGCGAAGTCCAGCACCGGCTCGTTCTCGACGATCGACGCCAGATCCATCGCAGCCAGCACGAGCAATCGGTTGCGGTACAGCGCTCGTAGCCGCCACACCACCGATCCTGCGGCAGTCGGGAGTCCGGCGACGCACTCGGCGAAGAGGGCCCGCAGTTGTTCGGCCGACGGCAGTCGCACGGTGCCGTGCAGCAAATGCCACGCCTGCGGATTGGCGACCAGATGATCGCCCAGCGCCAGCGACGACCCGAGCACACCGAACAACCGACCGCGTAGGCAGCGGTCGGAGGTCAGTGCGGCGTTGAGCTCACCCCACTTGTCGTCGAGCGCATCGGCCAGTCGAACCATCGCGCACAGGGCGGCGTCAGCGTCGGGTGCCCGCGACAGCGACCACAGCACCTCGATGTGCTCTTCGTTGTTCCACCCGAGCTGCGCCAAGTTGGCGCTGGCGCGGTCATCGACCAACCCGAGGCGACCAAGACCGGGGACCTTCGGCCGTTCCGTCACTGGTTGGTTCACGCCCACGACGGTAGCGCAGATGGCGTTCGATCTGGCTGGGTCCTAAACACCGGCATCAATCAAAGCGAGATATATGTTTTCAGCTCGAAAGGCGTGACGTGGCGGCGGTAGTTCGCCCACTCGGAGCGCTTATTGCGCAGGAAGAAGTCGAACACGTGCTCGCCCAGCGCTTCTGCGACGAGCTCGGAGCCCTCCATTACCCGCAGCGCTTCATCGAGGCTGGACGGCAATTCGCGGTAACCCATAGCGCGGCGTTCGGTCGGGGTGAGATCCCAGACGTTGTCCTCGGCCTGCGGGCCCAGTACATAGCCCTTTTCCACTCCGCGCAGCCCGGCCGCAAGCAGCACGGCGAACGTCAGATACGGGTTGCAGGCAGAGTCCGGGCTGCGCACCTCGATGCGCCGCGACGAGGTCTTGTTCGGGCTGTACATCGGGATGCGCACCAGCGCTGAGCGGTTGGCCGCACCCCACGACGCCGCGGTGGGCGCTTCGCCACCGAGTACCAGTCGCTTGTAGGAGTTGACCCACTGGTTGGTGACGGCGCTGATCTCGCTGGCGTGCTCGAGGATCCCGGCGATGAACGACTTGGCGACGTCGGAGAGTTGCAACGGGTCGTCCGGGCTGTGGAAAGCGTTGACCTCGCCCTCGAACAGGCTCATGTGGGTGTGCATCGCCGAGCCGGGGTGTTGGCCAAATGGCTTGGGCATGAACGTCGCCCGCGAGCCCTCGTTCAGCGCGACCTCTTTGATGAGGTAGCGGAACGTCATCACGTTATCGGCCATCGAGAGCGCGTCGGCGAAGCGCAGATCGATCTCCTGCTGGCCGGGCGCGCCTTCATGGTGGCTGAACTCCACCGAGATACCCATCGATTCCAGGGCATCGATGGCGTGCCGGCGGAAGTTGGAGGCGGCGTGCACGGCTTGATCGAAATAGCCGGCGTTGTCAGCCGGGATGGGCACCGATCCGTCTTCGGGGCCGGATTCCAGCAGGAAGAACTCGATTTCGGGATGGACGTAGCACGAGAAACCCAGGTCGTTCGCCTTGCCTAGCTGACGGCGCAGAACGTGGCGGGGGTCGGCCCACGACGGCGACCCGTCGGGCATCTTGATGTCGCAGAACATCCGTGCCGAGTGGTGATGGCCGGTGCGGGTGGTCCAGGGCAACACCTGGAACGTCGACGGGTCCGGATGGGCGACGGTATCGGATTCCGAAACCCGAGCGAAGCCTTCGATCGACGACCCGTCGAAGCCGATGCCTTCTTCGAACGCGCCCTCAAGCTCGGCAGGCGCGATCGCGACAGATTTCAGGAAACCGAGCACGTCGGTAAACCACAGCCGGACGAATCGGATGTCCCGTTCCTCCAGCGTGCGGAGCACGAATTCCTTTTGTCGATCCATACCTGGAAGAGTATGCACATACCGTTAAATTCGTGTTACCGGCGCCGCCTAACACCTTAAGTTTCCAGGCGCTACGCCGTCGACCAAGTAACGGGTCACAGCGCCGTCGACACAGTCATTTCCGTTGAAGGTCACGGTGTGCTGGGTGCCCTCGAAGGTGATCAGGTCGGCACCGAGTTGGCGGGCCAGATCGACGCCGGCCTGGTACGGCGTGGCCGGGTCGTGAGTGGTGGACACCACGACGACCCTGCCCGGGGCCACCGGCGCGGCGGGGTGCGGGGACGACGTCGCAGGGACCGGCCACAGCGCACACAGATCACGCGGCGCATGACCGGTGAATTGTCCGTAGGACGTGAATGGTGCGACCTGGCGAATGCGCCGATCAGCGTCAGCCCACACCGCCGGGTCCGTCGGCTCGGGGGCGTCGACGCAGCGGATCGCATTGAACGCGTCCTGGGAGCTGTTGTAGTGCCCCTTCTCATCCCGTCCGAAATACTCGTCGGCCAACGTCAACAAGTCACCGGGATCGGCGCCGCGCCTTAGACCCAGCAGGCCGCTGGTGAGAAATTTCCAGAACTGCGGGGTGTAGAGCGCGTTGATGGTGCCCGTGGTCGCGTCGGCATAGCCGAGAGTGCGCCCTTCGGAGGTCAGCGCCGGCTTGGTCACCAGCGGATCGATCAACTGGTGGTAGCGAACGACCCACTGATTCGGGTCGGTGCCCAGCGGGCAGTCGGTCGAGCGGGCGCAGTCCGCGGCGTAGTCGTTGAACGCGGTCTGGAAACCGGCCTCCTGGTTGATCAACTCGTCGATCGGGCCGACGCTCGGGTCGATCGCACCGTCGAGCACCATCGCCCGGACGTGGTCGCCGAACCGCTCGACGTAGGCGGTCCCCAGTTCGGTGCCGTAGCTGTAACCCAGGTAGTTGATCTGGTCGTCGCCAAGCGCCTGACGCACCATATCCATGTCGCGTGCGGTCGACGCGGTCCCGACGTTCTCCAGAAAGGCCGATCCGTTCCGGGCGACACAACGCTGAGCGATCTGACGGTAAATCTGCTCGATGTGCGCTATACCCTGCGGGCTGTAGTCGACCATCGGCTCGCGACGATAGGCGTCGAACTCGGCGTCGGTCTGACAGCGCACCCCGGGCGTCGAGTGGCCCACGCCGCGGGGGTCGAAGCCGACCAGATCGAAGCGACGGCTGACTTCGGAGCCCGCGAGTTCGGGACCCATCGCGGCGACCATGTCGACGGCGGACGCCCCGGGGCCGCCCGGGTTGATCAGCAACGCTCCGATCCGAGGGCCAGTCGCCGGAACACGGATCACCGCGAGTTGTACTTGCGCGCCAGCCGGATTCGCATAGTCGACCGGTACCGCGACTATCCCGCATTGCGCGCTGGGAACATCTCCCGGACTCTTGATGACCTGGCCGCAGCTCCCCCAGTGCAGTTCTGGTGCCGACGCCGGCGGCGGCGCGGCAGGTGTCGGCCCGGTGTCGTAGCCCGGGGAGGCGCTCGTCACAGGTATCCAAGCGACGGCTGCCGTCGCCGACAGCACCACAGACAACAGCGCAGACAACATCCCCCTCATGCGCCACATGGGGGCTAATCGTTGCATGCGTCGGCCACAGGCCGTGATCCCATTGGTCACACCTTGGTCTCGTTATTTACTGCGCAGATTGACGATTCGTGGCCGGCCCTAGCCGGACCTAGCACTTGGCCCCTTTTGACGGCACCGTCCCGGCGAGCAGGTAGGCCGTCGCATAGTCGTCGATGCAGCTGTTGCCTTGGAAGACCACCGTGTGCTGGGTGCCGTCGAATGTGAGCAGCCCACCCTTGAGCTGGTTCGCCAAATCGACGCCGGCTTGATACGGCGTCGCCGGGTCATGGGTGGTGGACACCACCAGGGTCGGCGTCAGGTTGGACGCGGAAATCGCGTGCGGCTTGCTCGTCGGCGGCACCGGCCAGAACGCGCACGTGCCCAGCGGGGCGTCGCCGGTGAACTTGCCGTAGTTCATGAACGGCGCGACCTCGCGCGAGCGGCGGTCCTCGTCGACGACCTTGGCCCGGTCCTTGACCGGCGGCTGGTCGACACAGTTGACCGCAACGCGGGCGTCGGTGGAGTTGGTGTAGTGGCCGCGTTTATCGCGGCGCATATAGAGGTCGGCCAGCTCGAGCATCACATCGCCGCGGTGGTGGGACAGCTCGGTCAACCCGCTTGTCAGGTGGTGCCAGAAGGTCGGCGAATACAGCGCCATGATGGTGCCGATGATCGCGTCGCTGTAGCTCAGTCCGCGCGGATCTCTGGTGCGCGCCGGCTTGCTGCGCGCGGGGTTGTTCTTGTCGACGAGCGGAAATACCAGATCGTGGTACACGTCAACGGCTTTGGCCGGGTCGGTGCCCAGCGGGCAGGTCGGCGACTTGGCGCAGTCTTTCGCGTAGTCATCGAACGCGTCCTGAAAACCCTTGGCCTGTCGCAGATCCGACTCGACCGGATCAGCGTTGGGGTCGATCGCCCCATCGAGGATCATCGCCCGGATGTTCCGCGGGAAGGCCTCGGCGTAGGCGGCGCCGATCCGGGTGCCGTAGGAGTAGCCCAGGAACGTCAGCTTGCTGTCGCCCAACGCTTCCCGGATGGCGTCCAGATCGCGTGCCACGTTTTCGGTTCCGACGTTCGCCAGGAATTTCTTCCCCATCTTGGCGACGCAGCGAGCGACGTATTCCTTGGTCTCTTCTTCGATGTGCGCGACGCCGGACGGGCTGTAGTCGACCTGCGTCTCGGTGCGCAGCCGATCGTTGTCCGCGTCGGAGTTGCACCAGATCGCCGGCCGCGACGTCGCCACGCCGCGCGGATCGAACCCGACCAGGTCGAACCGTTCCCGGATCTGCGGCGGCAACGACTGCACCAGCCCTACGGCCGCCTCGATACCCGACTCCCCCGGGCCGCCGGGGTTGATGACCAACGAACCGATCTTGTCCCGGGTTGCGGGGAATCGAACAAGCCCGAGTGTCGTCGCGTCGCCGTTGCGGTGCCGGTAGTCGACAGGCACGGCGAGCTTGCCGCACTGCACGCCACTGGGCAGCTTCGCCGGTGCGCCGCTTACCGCGACACGGCACGGCCCCCACTCCACCGGCTGGCCGACTTTGGGGCCGGCCAGCACCGCACGCCCCCTGACGACCTGGGTGCAGCTGGCCAATGTCACCGCGATAACCGCCATGACGGTCCAGAGCAGCATCGTGCGCGCGAACTTGCCGCGGCGAGGGGTCCCCATCCCACACATGCTGCCATGTGTCGGCGCGGTGCCCGGGTCGCCGGGGCTTCTACCGTGTCGCGAGCAGCAGTTCTTCCATGCCGACTGCGAAGTCGTCGGCCAGTTCCCACACGTCCGGCAGTAGCTCCGGGCAGGCGATGATCCCGACGTTGAGTTTGCCGGTCAGCGACATCACGGTGATATTCAGCCCTGAGCCCTGGAAGATCGGCCCCAGTGGATACATGGCCCTGACCTCGCTGCCCAGGAAATACAGCGACTGCTGGGGCCCGGGGACGTTCGAGACCACCAGGTTGTGCACTGGCATAGTTTTGGTGAGACTGGTCCGGGCGTAAGCCCGCATGGCCATACCGAACACCGCGGGCGCCGCGAACTGTGACCAGTCCTGCAGCAGCGTGGCTTTGATGGCCGAACTATGTTGTTTGGCAACCGAATTCGCGTCGGCGATGGCCTTGATCCGCTCTACCGGATCGGCGATGTGGGTCTGCAGGCTGGAGAACATACCCGAAACCTGGTTGCGCCCAGGCCGATCCGATTTTTCGTGCACCGAAACCGGCACCATCGCGATCAGCGGCGAGTCCGGCAGTTCGCCACGGTCGAGCAGGAATTGCCTCAGCACACCGGATACCAGGGCCATCACCACATCGTTGACCTTCACGCCGAAGTGATCCTTGACCTTCTTGATGTCCTCGAGGTCCAACTGCGCGAAGGCGACGTTGCGGTGCGAGGTGATGCTGTCGTTGAACGCCGTTCGCGGGGCAGCGAACGGCGGTGGCATCGTCTGGCCGCTGCGCGCCCGCAAAACCGTCTTGACCACCGAGGTTGCGGTGTCGGTCAGTGCATTGGCCAAGCGCATCGGCCGCGCGGCGAACTTGAGCGCTCCCGTCAGCGCGATCTCGAAGTCGTTGGCACCGCCGACGCCGTCGACCGGGTCCGGGGCGGGTGCGTCCGCCTCGGTGCTGCAGAGCTGGGACATCAGGTTGGCACCGGTCACGCCGTCCACGGCGGCGTGGTGCACCTTGGTCATCACGGCCAGGCGGCCGCCCTGTTGGGCATCGGTGCCCGCCACGCCCTCGATCACCCACATCTCCCACAACGGGCGGGTGCGGTCCAGCTGCAACGAGGCGATGTGCCCGCAGATCTCGGCCAGCTCGATGCGCCCACCCGGTGGCGGAAGGCCGATCCGGTGCAGATGCCGACTCACGTCAAAGTTGTCGTCGTCCACCCACACCGGATGGTCGAGATTGAAGGCGCTGTCGGCCAGCTTCTCGCGGAACTGCGGCATTGCCTTGATACGCAACGCCAATTCGTCACGTAGCCGGTCGAAGGTGTAGCCGCCTGGCATTGTCGACGTGTCGAGCTCCAGAATTGAGCAGACATGCAACGGCTGCGCCGGAGTTTCGAGGTAGAGGAAGCTGGCGTCGAGTCCGCTGAGGCGCTGCATGCGCCGATGGTATGTCCGCCGCCGAGGGGCGGTACCGGAATGGCCCGATGGGTCACCGTGTGAGGAAATCCACTGGGGTAGGCGTCCACTCTGGCGACCGGAAGTGGCACACTGATCGAGTCAGCCGAACCCGGGGACCCTGTTGGGCCTCGAGGATCGAACCGACCACCCTTAGGGACAATGATGTCTGAACAGACTGTTTATGGCGCCCCCTCTTCGTCGCAAGCCGTGCCGCGGACCAAGACCCGCATTCACCACCTGCAGAAAATGAAGGCCGAAGGCCAGAAGTGGTCGATGCTCACGGCCTACGACTACTCCACGGCCCGCGTCTTCGACGACGCCGGCATCCCGGTGCTGTTGGTCGGCGATTCCGCGGCCAACGTCGTCTATGGCTACGACACCACCGTGCCGGTCTCCGTCGACGAGCTGATTCCGCTGGTGCGCGGCGTTGTGCGCGGCGCTCCGCACGCCCTGGTGGTCGCGGACCTGCCGTTCGGAAGCTACGAGGCCGGCCCCGCTGCAGCGCTCGACGCCGCGATCCGCTTCATGAAGGAAGGCGGCGCGCACGCGGTGAAGCTGGAAGGCGGCGAGCGGGTCGCCCCGCAGATCGCTGCCCTCTCCGCCGCCGGCATCCCGGTGATGGCCCACATCGGCTTCACCCCGCAGAGCGTCAACACCTTGGGCGGCTTCCGGGTGCAGGGCCGCGGGGACGCCGCCGAGCAGACCATCCACGATGCGATTGCCGTCGCCGAAGCCGGTGCGTTCTCCGTGGTGATGGAGATGGTTCCGGCCGAGCTGGCAACTCAGATCACCGGCAAGTTGACGATCCCCACAGTCGGGATCGGCGCGGGCCGCAACTGCGACGCCCAGGTCCTGGTCTGGCAGGACATGGCCGGGCTCACCAACGGGAAGACCGCCAAGTTCGTCAAGCGATTCGGCGACGTCGGCGGCGAATTGCACCGCGCGGCAACGAAGTACGCGGATGAGGTCGCATCGGGAACATTCCCCGACGACGAGCACAGTTTCTGAACGTCCGGTCTGGCCGGCTCCCCGGCGTGGCACGCTAGAGCGATGTCCGCCAACGGCCCGTCCCGCCATCTCGAAGTCGAGCGCAAGTTCGACGTCGACGCGTCCATACAGCCACCGTCATTCGATGGTCTCGAAGGAGTCGCCCGGGTAGAACGCGTCCAAGTCCAGTCACTGGACGCCGTGTACTTCGACACGGTCGAGCGTGATCTGGCGGCCAACCGAATCACGTTGCGCCGCCGCACCGGTGGCCTCGACGCGGGCTGGCATCTGAAGTTGCCGGCGGGCTCCGACGCCCGCACCGAGATGCGGGTACCCCTGGACGACGATGCGTCGCATCAGGTTCCGACCGAGCTGCTGGATTTGGTGCTGGCTATTGTGCGGGATTACCCGGTGACCCCGGTGGCGCGTATCAGCACCACCCGGCAGGTACAGCTGCTGCGCGGCGCCGACGACGCAGTCATCGCCGAGTTCTGCGACGACCAGGTCACCGCGGGCCTGGGTGCCGACGGCAGTGCGGCCGAGCAGCGTTGGCGGGAATGGGAACTCGAACTCGTCGGCGATAGCGCGAACGCCGAGCTGATGGACCGGGTGTGTGACCGCCTGCTTGACGCCGGCGCGAAACCGGCGGGCCATGGCTCCAAGCTGGCGCGCGTACTCGACACCCCCTCAGAGCGCTCGTAGGCCGCGCAGGGTCCTGCTGATCAGTTCACGTCGTTCGTCGATCGTCATCGAGTCGCCAAGCGGAGCGCGCACCCGCAGATACCCCTGAGTCGCCAGGTCATCGACCAGGAACCGGGTCGCGCCGAGCGGCAAGGACAGCCGAGAAGCGATCTCTGCGACCGAGGGGCTCTCCACACACGCCGTCAGGATCTGTCCGCGCACATCATTTCTCCGCCAGCGCGGTGGGTTCGCTGCGATATCGAGCGCCTCGACCGGAGCCTCGAGTGCCAGATCGACACCGGAGCCGGCACGGCTTGGCTCGTCCGCGGTTTCCGGTGCTGTGAACCAATCGTCGTTGACCTCCGACCGCTGACGCGCGTCTGTCGGCTTCGCCCGGTTCCTCAGGAACCACAACGCCTGGTCGGCGTGCACCGATGCGCGCACCTCGCTGGAGACGACCTTGAGAAGGGTGCGGTCGGTGTCGATGACGAATGTGGTCCGTCTGACCGGCCAGATCCGGGCCAGCATGCCACGGCGCCGAGTGTGCCGACCGCGCCGGGCGGGTTCACGCGCCACAACGGAGCCATGCAGCTTGGCGAGCCTGCCTCGGCGCACCCCGAACAGCTCGGACACCACGCCGTCCGCGTCGGAGAGCAGCGGATAGTCGAATGAACGCTGACGAGCGAAGTGAGCCTGTTTGTCAACGGTGTCGGTGCTGATGCCCACCCGTTGGGCGCCCACCCTGGCGAATTCGTCGCTGAGGTCCCGGAAGTGACACGCCTGGGCTGTACAGATCGGTGACGACGCTATCGGGAAGAAGAACAGCACAACCGGGCCTTCGGAAAGGAGCACGGACAGCATCCGAGGCCGACCGGTGTGGTCGTACAGAGTGAAGTCAGGCGCCTTATCGCCCTCGATCATCGGCAAAGAGTAACGCGGGGAAGCTCTGCGCGCGGACGACTAGAGATAATTAGGCCGCTGAACGTGCAGGCTGAAGGACTAAGGCGGGCGAGTTGGCCTGTAAGCCGGATTCTGTTCCGCATTACCAGGTAACGCGGCGGCGACCATCCATCTGGACACACCGTTGCCGGGTGCCTCGAGCGGTCTACCCGCAGGCTCGGGCGAGCAGCCCTCAGGCACCTGCGCGACCGCACCGTGGTGCGGCCTTCTTGACCTTGCTTCGGGTGGGGTTTGCCTAGCCACTCCGGTCACCCGGAATGCTGGTGCGCTCTTACCGCACCGTTTCACCCTTACCACCGCGAGGGTGGCGGTCTGTTTTCTGTGGCACTTTCCCGCGAGTCGCCTCGGATTGCCGTTAGCAATCACCCTGCTCTGTGAAGTCCGGACTTTCCTCGACTCGGCGCTACGAGAGCCCGAGCCGCGGTCGCCCAGCCAACTCGTCCGCGCTAACACCGTACTCGTTGCGGAATGCCCAGGCCAGCGGCCGGCTATGCGGCGTGCAGGCCAGAGATCGCTATCGCGACGGCGACTTCCATCTCGCTGATCTCTATCCGCACAGTTGATCCCGGAAGGGGAGGCGCCCCCGAACGATAAGCCGCTCCGGTCGGGGTGGTGAATTCCGCTGCGTGCCGGGCTGTTCCATCGACCTGCGGTGTCACGACCCAGCCGGCGACCTCTTTGACGTAATTACAGCGTTCGCACAATCCGAGCCCGTTGTCCGCGTTGGTCGGCCCCCCGCCCGCCCGTGGCCGGGCATGATCGAGATGGCGAATCGGCGCGTCGCAGTACGGCGTCCGGCAGCGCTGATCCCGGAACCTGACGAAGGCCGCCAGCCCGCGAGGAAACAGCCGGGCTCTGGACTCCATCGCCACCAGAGCGCCGGAGGTCGGACGCGCATAGAGTCGGCGAAGCGTCGCCCGCGACCGCTCGTCGCCGACTGCGCACGCCACCAGTTCGCGGGCGACTGCCGCCGGGACGGGACCGTAACCGCTGATGTCGGCGGGCGCATTGGAGCCGCCCAGCAGGGTTTCGTCGGACAGCACCAGGTTGACCGCGATCGGCGTCGGCACCGCCGCACTCCGGCCGGTAACACGCTCCACCAAGGCATCGGCCATGACCTGGCCCCGGGAGCGTCCGTCAGCACAGGTGTCGGCCGCCCGACGCAGCGCCGCATACACCGAGACTCCCTGCGCCACCGGCAACAATGCGGTCAGATACGTCATAGTGTCAGGCGCCGGTCGGATGCTCACCGTACGCTCGGTTTCCGCCTTTGCGGCCCGGTCGACCACCGCGTGCGGGTCGAGCCGATAAGCGATCGCTTTTGCCGCGGCGGCCAATCGGGCATCGCCCATTCCTTCCAGACCGCTTCTGTCAGAACATAGTTCGGAATCCAGCAGCTGCCGGTCCGCAACGTCAAGGCACGCACTCTCGCGCACGATCAACGTGGCCCGCCATTCCGTCAATACTCCGGTCTCGAGAGCGGCCAACGTGTGCGGCATCTCGTGCACCAGGGCTTTGGCGAAACCCAGATGCCGGTTACCCCGCGCCGGCGAATCCCGCCGGGCCAGCGCGACCTCACTGGCGATTCCGCGCCCCCGACGCGCGGCAGGCATTCCGGCCGCAGCCTCGGCGGCACGGCGCGCCGTATCGAGCGCAGCCGCCGCTCGAGCCTGACCCGCTGCCGCAGCGCTTTTGATCTGCTCCAACTCGGCGATCCGCCCGACCAGCGCCGACTCCGCGCTGTCCGGGTCGATCGTCGCCAGTGATTCGAACATACATTCGATCCTAGGCGACGCCTCCGACAAGAACTCACATTCGCAGCAGCCCTATCGTCTACAGGGCATGGAAGCCAGCCCCGCACCGATGCCGCAGACTGCGTGGAAAAAGCGCGTGGACACCGGTGACTGGGCCGCGGTCGCCGCCGCTGTCAGCGATGTCGGCGGCGCCCTCCTGCCGAGGCTCCTGACGCCCACCGAGGCCCGGCGGCTACGCAAGCTCTACGCCAACGACGACCTGTTCCGCTCCACCGTCGATATGGGTCCCCGTCGCTACGGATCTGGTCAGTACCGCTACTTGCACTCTCCCTACCCGGAGCCGATCGAGCAGCTCAGGCAGGCGTTGTATCCGCGGCTGTTGCCGATCGCCCGCGATTGGTGGGCCAAGCTCGGCCGCGAGGCGCCGTGGCCGGACAGCCTCGACGAGTGGCTGGACATCTGCCATGCCGCCGGTCAGACCCGGTCGACGGCCCTGCTGCTCAAGTACCGGACCGACGACTGGAATGCGTTACATCGAGATCTGTACGGAGACTTGGTTTTCCCGCTTCAGGTAGTGATCAACCTCAGCGACTCCGCCACGGAATACACCGGCGGAGAATTCTTGCTTGTCGAGCAACGGGCCCGAGCCCAGTCTCGCGGTACCGCAACCCAATTGCCCCAGGGCCACGGTTACCTGTTCACCACCCGCGACCGGCCGGTGCAGTCGGCGCGCGGGTGGTCGGCCGCCGCGGTACGCCACGGCCTGTCGGTCGTACGGTCCGGCGAGCGTTACGCACTCGGGCTGATCTTTCACGACGCCGCCTAGAGCGGATTAGTGCAGCACTCCGGCGATTCCGGCGAACGTGTCGTCGGGACCGATGCGTGCCCACACCGTTTTTCCTGTCGACGTCGGGGTGTTACCCCAGCGACGGCAGAGCGCGGAGACGATATCCAATCCCGCAGGGCAACTCCCGCGGGGGCGCTCCCGCCGAACCGCCGGCGCGTTACTGGAATCGGATACCGCGACGACGACCTCGTCGGACGTGCCCTCGAGGCGTACGTCGAATCCGTCGTCGGTGTAGCTCAGGGCGTTCTCGGCGAACACGCTCACCACCGTGCTGGCAACCGGGACCTTGTCGCGCATCGACCACGCCACCAGGTATTCGTGTACGAAGGTCAGCGCGGAATTGACGCTGGACGGGTAGCGGTCGAATTGTTCGCGAGCGCGGTGTCGGTAGCGGCACTCCCCGCCGACGGCGTCACTGGCGGCCGCCAGAGTGTCGTACACAGGGACGTAGCGGGCAACCGACTGATCAGTCAAGCGCTGCCGTACACCCGGGTCGCCGGACACCAGCGCTATCGGGACTTCCGGCCATTGCTGGACGTGCCAACGAGCGCTGGTGAAGACTGCCAGGCTCTGGTCGTCCCGTACCTCGAGGTCATTGATGTCGACGATCACCGCGGTGGCTTCATCGACCGCGACCTTGATCACCGAGTCGCGCACCTGCTGATAGGTGCGCGCGTTGAGCAGCCCGGACAGCTGGATGACCGTGGCCCCACCGCGAGCGTGTGTAGTGCTAGTCAACATCCTTCGCCGCTTTCTTGACACAAGGAGGACCCGAGCTGGTTATTAGGCGTATCACAGCCTAATGAGCTACAGATATTAGGCGCGCCACAGCTTATTTTCGAGCTACTTCCGGCCTCTCGGACCTTTCGGCCGATTGGCTGGCAGAAGCCGAGTCGCGCCCGAGCGCGATCGTCGCGGCCGTCATCGCGCCGACCGCCACCGCCAGGATCACCGTCCCGGCGCCGTGCACCACAAGGTGCTCGCCGAGTATCACGACACCCAACAACACCGCGACGACCGGCTCGCCAACCAGCATGATCGGAACGGACGCCTGCAAGGCGCCGGCATGAAATGCCGACTGCTGCAAGACCGTAACTGTGACGGCCAGCGCCACCAGTAGATACGGCGCCGGCACCGTCAGCAGTCCGTGCCAACCGTGTACGGCGAGGCGGTGCGTGCTGACCTTCGTCAGGACCGCGACCATGCCGAGCAGCACCGCGACGGCGCCGGCCAGCAGCGTTGCGCGGCGTCGACCAACCGTGCGGCGCGCGGCCAGCACGCAGACGATCACCACAGGCACCGAAGTGCCCAGTGCCACGCTCCATGCGGGTACCGGCGGGCGGTAGTGGCCCTCACGCGGCTGACCCACCAGGACAAAGACGGTCAGCGCTGCCGTCAACAACAACGCCCAGCCCCAATCACGCGCCTGCACATGCTGATTGGAGAATCGCGCACCCAGCGGTAGCACGAATAGCAGCGACGAAACCAACAGCGGCTGCACCAGCAGCAGCGAGCCGTGCGCCAACGCAAGTGCCTGGAACACATAGCCGCCGATCGCGCCCACCGTGCCCAACCACCACGACGGCTGGCGGATCCACGACGTCACAATCGCACCCGCGTTCGCCGGATCGTCGGCTTCTGCCTGGATCGCACGTTGCCGGACGACGATGCCCACCGCGGCGAACAGGGCGGCCAGTAGCGCCGATCCGATGGCGAGGGCGTGCGACGCTAACCAGTCCACAGTTGGCCAACTACCCGGATGCCGTCGATCTCTAACCCAGATACCCGGTCTGATTGACCAGTCGGACCGACGACGCGCCGTCGGGATAGAACTCCGCAATGCTCAACGACGCCAGATCCAGGTGCAATCGGTAGAGGATGCCCGGCCCGGCATCGAGGGCTTCGCGCAGCAACATCTTGATCGGGGTCACATGCGACACCACCAATACCGCGCTGCCGCCGTGCTCCCCGACGATGCGGTCCCGCGCCCGCGAAACCCGCTGACTGACCTGATCGAAGCTTTCCCCGCCGGGGGGCTCGGTGCTGGTGTCGCGCAACCACTGTCGATGCAGTTCAGGATCGCGGTCGGCGGCCTCGGCGAACGTCAGCCCATCCCACGCGCCGAAATCCGTCTCGATCAGATCCTCGTCGACCGCGACGTCGAGGCCCAGCCGTTTGGCGGCCGCGGCCGCGGTGTCCTGGCAGCGCTGCAATGGCGAACTGATCACCGCCGCGACTCCGCCGCGCGCCCCCAGGTAGCTGGCGGCCGCATCGGCCTGCTGTCGGCCCTGCGTGGTCAGCGGCGGATTGCCGCGGCCGGAATAGCGCCGCTGGAACGACAATTCGGTCTGACCGTGCCGCAGTAACAGCAGACGGGTGGCGGCGCCGCGCGCGCCGGTCCACCCTGGCGCCAAAGGAGTCTCGCTGACGGCAGGCTGTGCGGGCAGGTCGGCCGCGGCATCCATCGCCTCGTTGGCCAGCCGGTCGGCGTGGGAGTTCTCCGCCCGCGGGATCCACTCGTAGGTGACTCGGTCGAATTGCGATGCCAACGTGCGAGCCTGGGCGTGCAACTCGGCAAGGTCGGGATGCTTGACCTTCCAGCGTCCGGACATCTGCTCGACGACCAGTTTGGAATCCATCGACACCGCGACTTCGCTGGCGTGCAGTTTCGCCGCTTCCTCCAAACCCGCTATCAGGCCGCGGTATTCGGCGACGTTGTTGGTGGCCCGACCGATTGCCTGCTTGCTCTCGGCCAGCACGATCGACCGGTCGGCGCTCCACACCACCGATCCGTAGCCGGCCGGCCCCGGGTTGCCGCGCGATCCCCCGTCAGCCTCGACAATGACTTTCACCGGCTAACGCCCTTGAGTCGCAAGAGGATTGCGCTGCATTCCGGGCACCGCAGCACTTCGTCGTCAGCAGCCGCGGAGATCCGCGCCAGCTCGCCGCGGTCGATCTCGATCCGGCACGCCCCGCAGCGCCCACCCTGCATCAGACCTGCGCCGGGCCCGCCGCCGGAGCGCTGTCGTTCGTAGAGCGCCAACAGGTCCGGAGCCAGCTCGGCTGCGAGTTCGTCGCGGCGCGACGAATGAACACGCCGGTGGTGATCAATATCGGCCAGAGTTGTGTCCAGGGCATGCTGCGCGGCGGCCAGCTCGGATCGCAGTCCCTCGATGACGGCCTCCTCTGCGGCCCGCTGGTTTTGCAGCTGCTCGCGATGCTCCATCACCTCGATCAGCGAATCCTCCAGGTTGGACTGTCGGCGCTGCAGGGTCTCCAATTCGTGTTGCAACTCCGACAATTGCTTGGAATCCGCCACGGATTGCAGCAGCGAGCGGTCCCGATCCTCGCGCTGACGCACCCCGTCTATTTCCGACTCGAAGCGCGAGACCTGCGTGTCCAGGTCCTCCAGCGCGATCTGCAGCGCCCCCAGCCGATCACCGGCAGCGACCTGCTCGGTCTGAATCCGCTCGATGTCGGCACGCTCTGGCAGGCGGCTGGCCCGATGGTCCATCTTGGCCAGCTCAGCATCGAGCTCCGCGACTTCGAGCAGCGAGCGCTGCTGTGCGACTTCGGCTTTCATGCGTCCTCTCCCCCACAGGGGTTGTCGATGTTCCAGGGATCGGTGCGCGTCCGGCATACGTCGATCGTCAGCGCGGCACCGAACGCCGATCGCAACACGTCGGCAGCCTGCTCACACCATGGGAATTCACTGGCCCAATGCGCGACGTCGATCAGCGCCACGTTGGAGGCGCGACGGTGCTCGTCGGCCGGATGGTGACGCAAATCCGCCGTCACGTAGGCCTGCACGTCGGCGGACGCCGCGGCGCCCAGCAGTGAGTCGCCTGCGCCGCCGCACACTGCGACCCGCGACACGATCGCGTCCGATTCACCTGCGGCACGCACTCCCCACGAGGTCTGCGGCAGCGCTGTGTTGACCCGGGACACGAACGCGCTCAATGGTTCTGGATGTGGCAGCGAGCCGATTCGCCCCAGCCCGACGTTGCCGGGCAGCGGCTCCAGCGCCACGACGTCAAACGCCGGCTCTTCGTACGGGTGCGCCTCGCGCATCGCCGCAAGCACCTGATGCCGCACTCCGATGGACGCGACGACCTCGATGCGATCCTCGACCACTCGTTCCACAGCGCCGACGCTGCCGATTGCCGGCGTCGCGCCGTCCTCGGGCAGGAATTGGCCGGTACCCGTGACGCTCCAGCCGCAGTGCGAGTAGTCGCCGATGTGCCCCGCCCCGGCGGCAAAGATCGCCGCCCGCAAAGCATCCGCATTCTCCGGCGGCACGAAAATCACCCACTTGTCCAACTCTTGATGCGCGGGCGTGGGTTCCAAGACGGCCTCGACGGTCAACCCGAGCGCGTCCGCCAACGCATCGGACACACCTGGCGACGCCGAGTCGGCGTTGGTGTGCGCGGTGAACAGCGAACGCCCAGAACGGATGAGGCGGTGGATCAAGGCACCCTTCGGGGTGTCGGCGGCTACCGTGTCGACCCCGCGCAGCAGCAGCGGGTGGTGCGCCAGCAGCAGGCCACCGTCGGGAACCGTGCCGACCACCGCCTCGGTGGCGTCGACCGCGATCGTCACCGAACTCAGGACATCGTCGGGGTCACCGCAGACCAGACCCACCGAATCCCACGACTGCGCGAGCCGTGGCGGGTACGCCACGTCCAGCGCCTCGATCACCGTGCCCAACCGCACCGTCATCGCGCCACCCCGCTGTCGGCGATCGCCTCGACGAGCATCGGCCATTCCGTTCGCACCGCGGCGCGTAGATACTGCCCGCCCAAGCCGACGAACGTGTCGCATCGCCGTACGGCAATTCCTTTGCTGTGCAGATGCTTCCGCATCAATACGGCATCGCCGACGGTAAACAACACGAACGGAGCGACGCCGTCGACGGTCTCGACCCCAACCGCCCGCAGGCCGGCCACCATCTCCGCCCGTGTCGACGCAAGCTGCCGGGCACCGGCCTCTGCTTCGGCCACCGCCGAGGGGACACAGCATGCGGCGACGGCGGTCAACTGCAGGGTGCCCATCGGCCAGTGCGCCCGGGTGGCGGTCAGCCGGGCCAGCAGCTCCGGAGCCCCGAGCGCGTAGCCCACCCGAAGCCCGGCCAGCGACCACGTCTTGGTCAAACTGCGCAGCACGAGTAGGTCCGGCAGGGGGTCGTCGGCCAACGATTCAGGCTCGCCGGGTACAGCGTCGGCGAACGCCTCGTCGACCACGACGATGCGGCCGGGCCGCCGCAACGCCAAGATCTGTTCGCGGGTGTGCAGTACCGCGGTCGGGTTGGTCGGGTTGCCGACCACCACGAGATCGGCCTCTTCGGGCACCCGCGCTCCGTCCAGCCCGAAAGGCGGATCGAGCACCACATGCTGGACCGCGACGCCGGCGGACCGCAGTGCGACATCGGGCTCGGTGAACGACGGCGCGATCACCGCTGCCAGTGCCGGGCGCAGGTTGGCCAGCAACGCGAATCCCTCGGCGGCTCCGGCCAGCAACGCGACCTGATCGACGGACCGTCCATGCCGGGCGGCGACGGCCTCGAGCGCCGCGCGCTCGTCGTCGGCGGAGGGGTATCGCCCCAGCTCGGGGAGCCGAACAGCCAGCCGATCCAGTAGCCAGGCGGGCGGCTGCGCCCCGCGGACGTTGACGGCGAAATCAAGCATGCCGGGTTCGGCGGCCTGATCGCCGTGATAGCGCGCCACAGCCAGCGGAATCGACGCGCTCGAATCCAGACTCGCCACATCTGAAACAGTAACGACCGCGCGGCAAGGCCCGGTACCGGGACACGATCACCGGGCGGTGGCAGCATCCGCGACAATGGGAACGTGACAGGCACGGTCTCCGATCCCCATTCGCGCGTTCGACCTCAGCTGGTGATCTTCGACCTCGACGGCACCCTGACCGACTCCGCCGCCGGCATCGTGTCCAGCTTCCGCCACGCACTCGGCGAGATCGGTGCCACCGTCCCCGCGGGGGATCTGGCGAGCAAGATCGTCGGGCCGCCCATGCATCACACTTTCGAGGCCATGGGACTCGGCGGGCACGCCGATGCAGCGATCGCGGCCTATCGCGCCGACTACACCACCCGTGGCTGGGCCATCAACAGCCTTTTCGAAGGGATCGCGCCACTGCTGGCCGATTTGCGCGCCGCGGGCGTGCGTCTGGCGGTGGCCACCTCAAAGGCGGAGCCCACCGCGCAACGCATTCTGGCCCACTTCGGCCTCGACGAGCACTTCGACGTCATCGCAGGCGCCAGTGTCGACGGCACTCGCGCCGCCAAGGCGGACGTGCTCGCCCATGCATTGGCGCAGCTGCGGCCAGTGCCCGAACGAGTGCTCATGGTCGGAGACCGCCTTCACGACGTCGAAGGCGCGGCCGCGCACGGCATCGATGCCGTGGTGGTCGGCTGGGGTTACGGCCGGGCCGATTTCCCCGACGGCGACGCTCCCAGTGGCGCGGTGCACGTCGCGACGGTCGACGAGTTGCGGAGGGTGTTGGGTGTCTGAATCCAATCGCCGGACCGAAAGGCTGCATGTCACGTTCGTGTGCACCGGAAACATCTGTCGTTCGCCGATGGCAGAGAAGATGTTCGCCCAGCAGATCAGCGAGCGGGGACTGGACGACGCCGTGCGAGTCACCAGCGCGGGTACCGCCGGCTGGCACATCGGTAAGTCTGCCGACGAGCGGGCCGCCCGGGTGCTGCGCGCACATGGCTATCCGACCGATCACAACGCCGCGCAGGTCGACATCGACCACATCAACGCCGACCTGGTGATTGCGCTGGCCCGCAACCACGTGCCGCTGCTTCAGCAGCTGGGTATCGGCGACGACCGGATCCGGATGCTGCGGTCATTCGACCCCCGTTCCGGCGCTTACGTTCTCGACGTCGATGACCCGTATTACGGCGACAACCACGACTTCGAGATCACCTTCGCCGCCATCGAGGCGTCGTTGCCCGGGCTGCACAGCTGGGTCGACGAGCAGCTGGCCCAGGGCGGGCCCGGCTGATGCGCCGCCTGGCCTTCCTGCTGCGGCCGGGCTGGATCACGCTGGCCGTCGTGGTGATCGCATTCACCTACCTGTGCTTCACCGTGCTCGCACCGTGGCAGCTCGGAAAGAACACTAAGACGTCGCGGGAAAACGATCAGATTCAGCATTCGCTGACAACCGAGCCGGTTCCGCTGAAAACGCTTTTGCCGCAGCAGGACTCGTCGGCCCCCGACGGGCAGTGGCGCAGAGTGACGGCCACCGGACATTACCTTCCGGACAAGCAGCTGGTGGCCCGGCTCCGGGTCGCCGAAGGTGACCAGGCCATGGAGGTGCTGCTGCCGTTCGTCGTCGATGACGGTCCCACCGTGCTGGTCGACCGCGGCTATGTGCGGCCACTTCCGGGGTCGCGGGTACCGCCGGTCGCCCCCCCGCCCAGCGGAGCGGTGACCATCACGGGTCGTCTGCGCGACTCCGAGGGTCCGGTGCTGGACAAAAAATCTTTTGTCAGTGATGGTGTGCGGCAGGTGTATTCGATCAGCACCAGTCAGATCGCCACGTTGATCGGCGCGCCTTTGACCGGCTCGTACCTGCAACTCGTCGACAACCAACCCGGTGGGCTCGGTGTCATCGAGCTGCCTCACCTGGATGCGGGTCCCTTCCTGTCCTACGGCATCCAGTGGATCACGTTCGGCGTCATCGCGCCGATTCTGTTGGGCTACTTCGTGTATGCCGAGGTTCAAGCACGCCGCGCCGAGAAGGCGCGGACAACGCAACCCGCAGGCAAGCCGGCGCCCGCGACCGTTGAAGACAAGCTCACCGACCGCTACGGCCGGCGACGCTGACACAAACAACCACCAATGTGGCCGCCTGCACCGCGCGGGAAAGCCGCACGGCGCGGCCGATGTCGGGCACCATCGGCGATAGGCCATCACCGAGAGCCGGTCGGATCTGCAGCTCGTAGTGATACTGGGTGGGGCCGCCGAGTCGCACACCCAGCGCACCGGCGAACGTCGCTTCCACAACCCCGGCGTTGGGGCTGGGGTGTCGAGCCGCATCGCGACGCCACGCGGCGACCGCGCGCACTGGCGAGCCGCCGACCACCGGCGCACACCCCACTGTCAGAACCGCCGTCACCCGCGCGGCGACATAGTTCGCCGCGTCATCCAATCGGGCTGCAGCCCAACCGAATCGGGCATAGCGCGGCGAGCGATGCCCGATCATCGCATCCAGGGTGTTGATGGCGCGATATGCGAGCACGCCGGGCGCACCGCCTGCCGCCGCCCACAGCAGTGGGGCCACCTGCGCGTCAGAGGTGTTCTCGGCTAACGATTCCACTGTCGCCCGGGTCAGGCCAGACGCATCCAGCGTCGCCGGATCACGCCCGCACAACGACGGCAACAGACGACGTGCGCCCTCGAGATCCTCGTGGTCCAGCAGTTCGCCCATCGCTGATCCGACGCGCGCGAGCGATGTTCCGCCCAGCGCGACCCAGGTCGCCACAGCAGTCGACAGGATCGAGCCGCACACCCCGAACCGGCGGGCCTGCCGCTGCACAGCAGCACCGATCACGCTCACTGCGCCGACCAGAACGGCGACGTGAATCGTGCCCGCGGCCCGACTATCGCGATAGGTGACCCGCTCCAGCGACGCTGCCGTAGTGCCGAATCCTGCCACCGGATGGCCGACCCGCGGGTCGGCCAGCACGAGATCGGCCAGGTAGCCCAACAGCACGCCCACAATCCGGATACGGCGCGTGGTGCCCAACACTCCCGCAGGGTCTCACACGTGGTGCGCTCGGTTGATGGAGCCTCGCGGCGAGCGATATCCGCGCTTACGCCTTGCCCGTTGCGCGCGACCGCCGACTCGCCCAGCGAGTTGGGTAAAACTTAGATGGTGATGGTGAGCACGACCATGCCGATGACGCCGACGATGGCCAACCAGAACCACGGCTGGAGCCAGATCGGCCCGGTGACGGCGTCGAAGTCCTTGGGCAGAACGTCGGAATCGGTGCGCTCGGGAGTCAGCTGCGAAGTCATGTACCAAGTCTGACTAATTAGGCAGTCGAAGTAAATGTGTCGCTCGCCACCCTCGAACCAGCGATGCGACCTAGGTCACACTTGGATGGCCTGGGTAGAGCTTCCGCGATCCCGACGGCATCACATTAGAGTTTTCCGCACCTCCGGGGAAGTGGGCACCATGCGCGCGGTCGTCATCACCAAGCACGGTCCGCCATCGGTGCTGCAGGTCCAGGAGCGTCCCGATCCGCCGCCGCCCGCTGCCGGTCAGGTGCGCATCCGGGTTCGCGCGGCCGGCGTGAACTTCGCCGACCACCTCGCCCGCGTCGGCTTGTACCCCGATGCACCCACAGTGCCCAGCGTCGTCGGCTACGAGGTGGCCGGGACCATCGAGGCGACGGGCGACGGCGTCGATCCCACGCGGGTGGGCCAGCGGGTGCTGGCTGGAACGCGCTTCGGCGGCTACGCCGAGATCGTCAACGCGGGCGCCAATGACACTGTCCCCCTGCCGGACTCGATGAGCTTCGAGCAGGGCGCCGCGGTCCCGGTGAACTACGCGACGGCGTGGGCCGCACTGCACGGTTACGGCTCACTGCGGGCCGGCGAGCAGATACTGGTGCACGCCGCGGCCGGTGGTGTCGGTATCGCCGCGGTACAGCTGGCCAAGGCGGCGGGCGCGATCGTGCACGGCACCGCGTCGCCGGGCAAGCACACTGCGCTCACGACGCTCGGGATCGACAAGGCCATCGACTATCGCCGCGACGGTTGGTGGAAAGGCTTGGGTCCCTACGACATGGTGCTCGACGCCCTCGGTGGCACGTCGCTGCGGCGCTCGATGGACCTGCTGCGGCCGGGCGGACGCGTCGTCGCGTATGGCTTCTCGGCGATGCAGCAGGGCGAGAAGCGGTCGCTGCGCCGCGCGGCGCCGCAAGTGCTGGCGATGTTGCGCGGATTCAGCTTGATCAAACAGATGGAAACCTCCAAGACGGTGATCGGCCTGAACATGCTGAGGCTGTGGGATGACCGCGGCACCCTCGAGCCCTGGATCGGACCGCTGTCGGCGGCACTGGCCGACGGCACCGCCTCGCCCGTCGTGCACGCTGCGGTGCCGTTCGCCGATGCGCCTGAGGCACACCGAATCCTGGCGGCGCGAGAAAACGTCGGCAAGGTCGTGTTAGTGCCCTGAGCCAGCGAACGCGACGATCCCTAGACGGACTCCAAGCGCTGGCTGACCCGAGACAGTGCTTCGTCGAAGACCTCGACCTTCTCGCCACGTCGCTCGTTGGCCGGCTGTGCGGCGCCGCGAGCTCCTTCGGCCTGAACCCGGGCTGCACCCTCCCGGCGCAGCAGGCTGAAGTTCTTCTCGCGCGCGGTCCTGAGCCGGTGCTGCAAATCCTTCAGCTGATTTTCGTCCAAGCGCTCGAGAACGTCGGGATGACTCTCGTCGATCAACGAATTTTCCTGCGGGGTCAGGTTCACGTGGTGGTTGCTCACCATGGATTCATAGCCCGCTCCGAGTGCGACGGCGCGGCGCACGCCGAACCGTCACGCGAGGGCCATCTCGAGTTCACGTTGTCGGTAGTGTCACGGCAACAGTCGCTCGGCCGGCGACTCCGACGGTGAGGATTGAATATCGTGACGCTTCGGGATGCCGTCTTGGGCGCGTGGGAACTGGTGTCCTTCGTCGCTCGGGACGCAGCCACCGGCGAGGACCGTCATCCGCTCGGCAACGTGCCGCGCGGCTTGATTCTCTACACCGCCGACGGCCACATGTCGGCTCAGCTCGCCGATTCCGACATGGGCGGATATATCTCCTACGGTGGGCGATTCTCGGTCGACGAGCAGACCTCGACCTTGCACCACGACGTCACCATCTCGATGATGCCGGAGCTGTTGACGCAGCCGCAGTTCCGTCATGCCGACATCGATCGCGACACGCTCACTTTGTCGGCGAGCAGGACCGACGACGCGGGGGTGACCACGCACAGTCGGTTGCAGTGGAAGCGGTCATCGGGTACCCACTAGCGCCGACGGCGTGAATACGACCGGCATTGTCTCCAGACCGCTGACGAAGTTGGCCGGTCGCAGAGGCAGCGGTTCCGTAGCCGCTGCAGCAACCGCTGATTCATCATCGACAGCTCCAGGCGCGCCAGCTGATTACCGAGACAAAAATGGGTCCCAAAGCCAAATGCCATGTGGTTGTTGGGATAACGGTCGATCCGAAAGTTCTCCGGATCACCGAACACGGTCTCGTCGACGTTCGCCGTGCGCACCGCAGCTCACGGCACCAAGGACCGCTGCCGTGCCCACGCCGCCCAGGCCCACGACCACCACGTCGTCACCGGCTTCACCTGCACCGCAACATATTTCATAGCCCACGCCCGTGGAGGCGGACGGGAAAGCGAGCGGATCAGGGCGCTCTCGAACATGCTGTTTGATTTACTGTTGCACCGACAGTAATCAGCTACGGTGGTGTCTCGCCCGGGAATGCCGAGATCGCCCCTACTTCGCCGGAGTCGGCAGACGTTAGCTGCTTGCCCCAAGGAAGTGCGGATTGGCCGCAGCCGTCGTCACGCCGGTACCGATCGGCCCGTGGATGTCGAACAAGCTGGCGCTCCCGGTGCCGATTCCGGCATCGCTGTAGTGGGTCAACGCCGCCAGGCCGATGAAGGGACCATCGGGTAGCCGGCACAGCGTCATCGTGTAGTCAGCATTGATGAATCCCAGTCCTGCCTCGGAGAAACCGGTCAGGGATGCCGTGACGTCGACCGCCATGGCCGCGTACACGAAAGGGCTCGGTTCCTCGTCGTCGACCAACGCGTGGATATGCCGAACCCAGGCGAAGCGCGGGCCTGCCCACTGCCAGGGGTTGTCAACGTCGTCGCCGTCGCGACCGAAAGGTTTGATGAAAAGCGGCGCCGAGTCGTCGAACTCCGCGGGCTCGGCAGGTACCGGCGGCATGGCAATGTCCGTTGTCCACGGCAGCTCAGCGGGCTGCGCGCTCCGGCGAAGGAAAAGCGTGGAGGCGCGCGCAACCACCTCGCCGTGCTGCGTCATGGTCGCGTCGATCGATTGGTTGCGCCGGCCGGTTCGAAGCACGTTCGACTGGACCTCGACGGGTTCTGCGGCCACGCGGCGCAAGATGTCGACCGTGAAGCGTGCCGGAATCAAGTCCGAATCGGCTCGCTTGCTTTCGACACTCCTCGCCAGCAAGCCTCCCACCACGTGCCCACCCAGGGTCGGTCCCCAGCCGCCCTGCGCAACCTGATGGGGAACGAAGGTAGCGCCCTCGGAAGAAAAGAAGGGCGTGGGCGCGAGGGCAGGCATGGCGACTTCCTTCTCAACGTTTGGTGGGCGCGGACGGTATCGAACCGCCGACCGCTGGTGTGTAAAACCAGAGCTCTACCACTGAGCTACGCGCCCGTGCCGGGCAAAGATACCGCCCCGACCACCCGGCGCCCAAAACGCCGAGAAACGGCTCAAGCGTTGAGCGCCGCCAGTGCGTCGACCCACAGCCGCTGGTCACGGGCCTCGCCGGGCTGTTTCATCTCGGCGAATCGAATCGTCCCGGAGCGGTCGATGACGAACGTGCCGCGATTGGAAACGCCAGCGTCGTCGTTGAACACCCCATAGGCCTGGCTGACGGCTCCGTGCGGCCAGAAATCCGAGAGCACCGGAAACAGGAACCCGCTTTGAGTGGCCCACACTTTGTGAGTAGGCGCCGGGCCGACCGAGATCGCCAGCACGGCACGGTCGTCGTTCTCGAAGTCGGGCAGATGGTCACGCACCGCGTCGAGTTCGCCTTGGCAGATGCCGGTGAAGGCCAGCGGGAAGAAGACCAGCAGTACGTCTTTTGCTCCGCGAAAGTCGCTGAGGGTGAGCGGCTGTCGGTTCTGGTCGTGCAGCGTGAAGTCCGGTGCGGTGCTGCCGACCGGCAGCATCAGCGACGTCCGGCCGCTCGTGACTTCGGTTGCACCAAGCGGCTGGCGCTCCAGTCGCCGAGGTTGACCGACGAGGTCGGCATGAGGCCGGCGGTGGGCGCCGACTCCGCGATCTCGGCGGGCTGCACATGGCCGGGCTTGCCGGTCTTGGGTGTGAGCACCCAGATCACCCCGTCGTCGGCCAGCGAGGCGATCGCGTCCATCAGTGTGTCCACGAGGTCGCCGTCGTCGTCGCGCCACCACAGCAAGACGACGTCCACCACCTCGTCGGTGTCTTCGTCGAGCATCTCGCCGCCGGTAATATCTTCGACATCCCCACGGATGTCGTCGTCGGCGTCCTCGTCCCAGCCCCACTCCTGGACAACCTGCCCTGGTTGGATGCCCAGTTTGCGGGCAAAGCTCGGGGCGTCATCCGCGGCCACCACCGTGCGACCTCCTTGTCAGTTTCAAAGCACTCGAGCGTCAAATACGCCGTGCACTGCGAATTATCGTCGCATAGCACAAAGCGTTGCACATCAGGCCTCTCAAAGGGATGCCCGACAGAGCTTGACGGCTATGGTCTTGGTGTCGTTGAGCTGATTGACCCGCTGATTGAATTGGTCGATCCCGGCGTGCGCGCGGATCGCGCTGGCGACCTCTCGTGCGGCGTCGTTGTACGCATTGAGGGCCTCCCGCAGCTGCTGCGACACCGGGCCCTTGTCATCCCCTGCGACGGTTTCTGCGCTGTGGTTGAGGGCGTCGATCGCCGGCTGCTCGGTGCCCGAGGTATCGCGGCCCTGGTTGGTGGCGGCGACGTAGTCGTTCACTCGGTCAACCGCTTCTTTGCTGCTCTCGGCGAACGCCTTGCACACTTGAAAGACGGCCTGCGTGGTCAGCGACTGCTGATGCCGCGACTCTTTGATACTCGAGGTGACCGACGACTCCGAGACCGACAAGGACACCGACGTCCGATAGGCGGGGGCGATTGCTTCATCGGCACCCGGTGAGCCGTCCGTGACGGTCGTGCACCCGACGACGGCGATCAGGACGGCCGCGACGCAGCCCGCCGCCCGCGCAGCCGCGGGCCATCCGGGCCAGCCAAGCCATCCGATCCGCACAAGATCCGACGTTACCGGGCCGCGGCGATCGTGGCGTTGCGGACCGGCTTGGCCGGGGACTGCGCGTCGCGACATCCGGTGCGGCACGATAGGACTAACCCCCACAAGGGCCGCAGCACCGAGACACCACCGAAGACGTCGATCCGCGACGGCTCGATCAGCCACAAGCCGGTCAGCCGCCTACAAAGGAGTAGTGCGTTGACCACCGAGTTCGTCCGCCACGATCTGGCGAAGAATCCAACCGGCACAAGCGAACCCGACCGGGTGCGGGTGATCCGCGAAGGCGTCGCGTCGTACCTGCCGGACATCGACGCGGAGGAAACCGCCGAGTGGCTGGAATCCTTCGACGAGCTTTTGGCGCGTCAAGGGCCGGCGCGGGCGCGTTACCTGATGCTGCGGTTGCTGGAGCGGGCCGGTGAGCAGCGGGTCGCGCTGCCGGCGCTGACGTCGACCGATTACGTCAACACCATCCCGACCGAGATGGAGCCGTGGTTCCCCGGCGACGAGGACGTCGAGCGTCGTTATCGGGCCTGGATCAGGTGGAACGCCGCGATCATGGTGCACCGGGCGCAACGCCCGGGAGTCGGTGTGGGCGGCCATATTTCGACGTATGCATCCTCGGCGGCGCTCTACGAGGTCGGGTTCAACCACTTCTTCCGCGGCAAGTCGCATCCCGGCGGCGGGGACCAGGTGTTCATTCAGGGCCACGCCTCCCCCGGTATCTACGCCCGGGCATTCCTCGAGGGCCGGCTGAGCACCGACCAACTCGACGGCTTCCGCCAAGAGCACAGCCACCCGGGCGGCGGGCTGCCGTCCTACCCGCACCCCCGGCTGATGCCCGGCTTCTGGGAGTTCCCGACGGTCTCCATGGGCCTGGGCCCGATGAACGCCATCTATCAGGCGCGGTTCAACCACTACCTGCACGACCGCGGCCTGAAGGACACCTCGGATCAGCACGTGTGGGCGTTTCTGGGCGACGGCGAGATGGATGAGCCGGAAAGCCGCGGCCTGGCCCACGTCGCCGCACTGGAAGGCCTGGACAACCTGACGTTCGTGGTCAACTGCAACCTGCAGCGCCTCGACGGCCCGGTACGCGGCAACGGCAAGATCATCCAAGAACTGGAATCGTTCTTCCGCGGCGCAGGCTGGAACGTCATCAAGGTGGTGTGGGGCCGCGAGTGGGACACGCTGCTGCACGCTGACCGCGACGGCGCGCTGGTGAATCTGATGAACACCACGCCCGACGGCGACTATCAGACCTACAAGGCCAACGACGGGGCCTATGTTCGTGACCACTTCTTCGGCCGCGACCCGCGCACCAAGGCGCTGGTCGAGCCCATGACCGACGCCGAGATCTGGAACCTCAAGCGCGGCGGCCACGACTACCGCAAGGTCTACGCCGCCTACCGCGCCGCCGTCGACCACCACGGCCAGCCGACGGTGATCTTGGCCAAGACCATCAAGGGCTACTCACTCGGGGCGCACTTCCAGGGCCGCAACGCCACCCACCAGATGAAAAAGCTTGCGCTGCAAGACCTCAAGGATTTCCGCGACGCCATCAGGATCCCGATCAGCGACGAGCAGCTCGACAAGGATCCCTATCTGCCGCCGTACTACCACCCCGGCGCGGAGGCCCCGGAGATCCGCTATCTGCTCGAGCGGCGCCACGCGCTCGGCGGCTTCGTCCCGGAGCGGCGCACCAAGACTAAAACGCTGCAGCTGCCGGGTCGCGACATCTACGCACCCCTGAAAAAGGGGTCCGGCAACCAGGAAGTCGCCACCACGATGGCGACCGTCCGAACCTTCAAAGAATTGTTGCGGGACAAGGAAATTGGGCCGCGCATCGTGCCGATCATTCCGGACGAGGCCCGCACGTTCGGGATGGACTCGTGGTTCCCGTCGCTGAAGATCTACAACCGCAACGGCCAGCTCTACACCGCGGTCGACGCCGAACTCATGCTGGCCTACAAAGAAAGTCAGACCGGCCAGATCCTGCACGAGGGGATCAACGAAGCCGGATCAGTCGCCTCGTTCACCGCCGCCGGCACGTCGTATTCGACGCACAACGAGCCGATGATCCCGATCTACATCTTCTATTCGATGTTCGGTTTCCAGCGGACCGGCGACGGACTCTGGGCCGCCGCCGACCAGATGGCCCGCGGCTTCCTACTCGGGGCCACCGCCGGGCGCACGACCCTGACCGGCGAAGGCCTCCAGCATGCAGACGGTCAGTCGCTGCTGCTGGCCGCCACCAACCCGGCGGTGCTCTCCTATGACCCCGCGTTCGCCTTCGAGATTGCTCACATCATCGAAGCCGGGCTGGCCCGCATGTACGGCGAGAACGCCGAAAACATCTTCTATTACCTCACCATCTACAACGAGCCGTACGTGCAGCCGCCCGAGCCGGAGAACTTCGACCCCGAAGGCGTGCTGCGCGGCATCTACCGCTACCGGCCGGCCACCGAACACCGCACCAACACCGCCAACATCCTGGCCTCCGGGGTGGCGATGCCCGCGGCGCTGCGGGCCGCCGAGATGCTGGCCGCCGAATGGGACGTCGCGGCCCACGTCTGGTCGGTGACGAGCTGGAGCGAACTCAACCGCGACGGCGTCGCCATCCAGAAGCAGCGGCTGCGCCATCCCGACCAGCCCGCGGACCAGCCCTACGTGACACAGGCGTTGTCTACATCGACCGGCCCGTTCATCGCCGTCTCGGACTGGATGCGGGCCGTGCCGGAGCAGATCCGGCCGTGGGTGCCGGGCAGCTACATCACCTTGGGCACCGACGGGTTCGGCTTCTCCGACACCCGCCCGGCCGCCCGCCGCTACTTCAACACTGACGCCGAATCCCAGGTCGTGGCGGTATTGGAGGCGCTGGCCCGCGACGGCGAGATCGACCCATCAGTGCCGGTAGCGGCCGCGCGCCAGTACCGTATCGACGACGTGCAGGCCGCGCCCGCGCAGACCTCCGACCCCGGTCCCGGAGCCTGAGGCGCGAGGTTGAGGCGGCACGTTTAGCAGAATCATCCATAAAATCGGCGTAGCTTTTAGGGATGAGCGACAAGCAGTTCCCGACGCCCCGAACGACGCTGGATCTACTGGACAGCGTTCCCGAGTCGCTACTACGCAGTTTGAAGCAGTACTCCGGGCGGCTGTCGACCGAGGCAGTCAACGCCATGCAGGAGCGGTTGCCGTTCTTCGCCGAGCTGGAAGCCTCTCAGCGAGCCAGTCTGGCGCTGGTCGTACAGACAGCGGTCGTCAACTTCGTGGAGTGGATGGCCGACCCCGGCAGCAACATCAACTACACCGCACGCGCCTTCGAACTGATGCCGCAGGATCTGACCCGGCAGATCGCGCTACGGCACTCGGTGGACATGCTGCGGGTCACGATGGAGTTCTTCGAAGAAGTGGTTCCCCTGGTCGCCCGCTCGGAAGAGCAGTTGACCGCGATGACGGTCGGGATCCTCAAATACAGCCGCGACCTTGCCTTCAGCGCCGCCACTGCCTACGCCGACGCCGCCGAGGCACGCGGGAACTGGGACAGCCGGATGGAGGCGAACGTCGTCGACGCCGTGGTGCGCGGCGACACCGGCCCGGAGTTGCTGTCCCGGGCCGCGGCACTGAATTGGGATACCACCGCCCCGGCGACGGTGGTGGTGGGAACTCCGCCGCCGGGCCGGGAAGGCCAGGCCAGCCAAGATGTTCGGGACATCGCCGCCCGGCACGGCCGCGCCGCACTCACCGACGTGCACGGCACGTATCTGGTGGCCATCGTGTCGGGACAGTTGACCCAGACCGAGAAGGTCTACGGCGCCCTGCTGGAGGCCTTCTCCGACGGACCCGTGGTGATCGGCCCGACAGCCCCGATGCTGACCGCTGCCTACCACAGCGCGAGCGAGGCCATCTCCGGGATGAACGCCGTGACCGGCTGGCGGGGTGCGCCGCGGCCCGTCTTGGCGCGTGAGCTGTTACCCGAACGGGCACTGATGGGCGACGCGTCGGCGGTCGCGGCGTTGCACACCGACGTGATGCGGCCGCTCGCCGACGCCGGTCCCACCCTCACCGAGACACTGGACGCCTATCTCGACTGCGGCGGGGCGATCGAGTCGTGTGCCCGCATGTTGTTCGTTCATCCAAATACGGTGCGCTATCGACTGCGCCGGATCGCAGACTTCACCGGCCGCGATCCGACCCTCCCGCGCGACGCCTACGTCCTCCGGGTCGCTGCGACCGTCGGCCACCTCACCTACCAGGCTCAGCAGTCCAGTGCTGCGAGCAAGATCGTGACGCCCGTCACGCCGTCGAGGGAAAAGAGCCTGAACGCGCCGTCAGCCACCGCCGAGGCCGGTTGACAGATCGCGGCACGATATCGAACACGTCGCATCCCATGCTGTTTTGTGGAGTTTCCACAAAAACATAAGACAAGGTTCATAATCTGTTACACGGTCCAAAGACGTCTTCACAGTGTTCCCTTAATAATGTGATCGCATTGCTGGCGCCCGGACAAGGGTCGCAGACCGAGGGGATGCTGTCGCCGTGGCTGGAATTGCCCGGCGCCGCGGACCGCCTGGCGTCGTGGTCGGCAGCCAGTGGGCTGGACCTCGCGCGGCTGGGCACCACCGCCTCGACCGAGGAAATCACCAACACCGCAATCGCCCAGCCGCTGATCGTCGCCGCCACGCTGCTCGCGTACCAGGAGCTGACGACTCGCGGTCTGCTCGCCGACAGCGAACGTGTCGTTGCCGGCCACTCGGTCGGTGAGATTGCCGCCTACGCCATCGCCGGAGTGCTTTCCGCGGACGACGCCGTCGCACTGGCCGCCACCCGCGGTGCGGAGATGGCCAAAGCCTGCGCCACCGAGCCGACCGGAATGTCGGCGGTTCTCGGCGGCGACGAAGCCGAGGTGCTGGGGCGTCTCGAACAACTCGACCTGGTCGCGGCCAACCGCAACGCCGCCGGCCAGATCGTTGCCGCCGGCCGGCTGAGCGCGCTGGACAAGCTCGCCGAAGACCCACCGGAGAAGGCCCGGGTGCGCGCGTTGGGCGTCGCCGGGGCCTTCCACACCGAGTTCATGGCCTCGGCCCTCGAGGGCTACGCCGCGGCGGCGCAGAACGTCGCGACCTCCGAGCCGACCGCTGCTCTGCTGTCGAACCGCGACGGTCAACCGGTGAGCTCGGCCGCCGACGCGATGGAAAAGCTTGTCGCACAACTGACCCAGCCGGTGCGCTGGGACCTGTGCTCCGAGACGCTGCGTCAGCGCAGTGTGACGGCGATCGTCGAGTTCCCACCGGCGGGGGCTCTATCCGGCATCGCCAAGCGTGAACTCCGCGGGACACCGACGCGTGCCGTCAAGACTCCCGCAGACCTGGACGGTTTGGGAGAGCTGTAAACCCCAAAAAAGTTGGCCACCAGGCCATGTCACCAAATCCGTTCGCTATTACAACCGCACAGAGCACGTCAATCAGCAGTACTCAACACATTACGAAGGGAAACACAACGTGTCCGTCAGCCAGCAGGAAATCATCGCCGGTATCGCCGAGATCATCGAAGAGGTCACCGGTATCGAGCCCTCGGAGATCACCCCGGAGAAGTCGTTCGTCGACGACCTGGACATCGACTCGCTGTCGATGGTGGAGATCGCCGTGCAGACCGAAGACAAGTACGGCGTGAAGATCCCCGACGAAGACCTCGCCGGTCTGCGCACCGTCGGTGACGTCGTCAACTACATCCAGAAGCTCGAAGAAGAGAACCCCGAAGCTGCCCAGGCACTGCGCGCCAAGTTCGAGTCGGACAGCCCGAAGCAGGAAGCTGACAGCAAGTGACCAAACCTTCCACTGCTAACGGCGGCTACCCCAGTGTTGTGGTAACCGCCATCGAGGCGACGACATCGCTCGCGCCAGACATCGAAGGCACGTGGAAGGGTTTGTTGGCCGGGGAATCCGGCATCCGCGTGCTCGAGGACGAGTTCGTCACGAAATGGGACCTGCCGGTCAGGATCGGCGGCCACCTCAAAGAGGCCGTCGACGACCACATGGGCCGGCTGGACCTGCGGCGCATGTCGTATGTCCAGCGGCTGGCCAAGCACCTCAGCGGGCAGCTGTGGGAGTCCGCCGGCAGCCCCGAGGTCGACCCGGACCGGTTCGCGGTTGTGATCGGCACCGGTCTGGGTGGCGCCGAGAAGATCGTCGAGACCTATGACCTGATGAACGAGGGCGGGCCGCGCAAGGTGTCCCCGCTCGCCGTGCAGATGATCATGCCCAACGGCGCCGCGGCAGTCGTCGGTCTACAGCTCGGCGCCCGCGCCGGGGTGGTGACCCCGGTGTCGGCGTGTTCGTCAGGCTCGGAGGCCATTGCCCACGCATGGCGGCAAATCGTCATGGGCGACGCGGACTTCGCGGTCTGCGGTGGCGTCGAGGGCAACATCGAGGCACTGCCGATTGCGGCGTTCTCGATGATGCGTGCGATGTCGACTCGCAACGACGATCCCGAAGGAGCGTCGCGTCCGTTCGACAAGAGCCGCGACGGCTTCGTGTTCGGCGAGGCCGGCGCGATGATGATCATCGAAACCGAAGAGCACGCCAAGGCCCGGGGCGCCAAGCCCCTGGCCCGGTTGTTGGGAGCTGGCATCACGTCGGACGCGTTCCACATGGTGGCCCCGGCCCCCGATGGCGTACGCGCCGGACGGGCGATGGCGCGCTCGCTGGAGCTGGCGGGCTTGTCCCCCAAGGACGTCGACCACATCAACGCGCACGCAACAGCCACGCCGATCGGCGATACCGCCGAGGCCAACGCGATCCGGGTCGCCGGCTGCGAACAGGCCGCGGTCTACGCACCCAAGGGAGCGCTGGGTCACTCCATCGGCGCCGTGGGGGCGCTCGAGTCGATCCTGACGGTGCTTGCGCTGCGGGACGGCGTCATTCCGCCGACACTTAATTACACAACGCCCGATCCGGAGATCGACCTCGACGTCGTCGCGGGCGAGCCACGTTATGGCGAATACCAGTACGCCATCAACAACTCGTTCGGTTTCGGCGGACACAACGTCGCGTTGGCCTTCGGTCGGTACTGAGCACGATGTCCGGCGCCCGGCGACGATGCCGGGCGGGTACGTGAGCAGGAAAGGATGCGTACGTAGCTCTCATGACAACATCGTCAACTTTGACTACCGGGAACGGTTTTCCCAATGTCGTCGTCACCGGCTTCGCCATGACGACTGCGCTCGCATCTGACGCCGAGACCACCTGGAAACTGCTGCTGGACGGGCAAAGCGGGATTCGTCTGCTCGACGACCCGTTCGTAGAGGAATTCGACCTGCCGGTCCGCATCGGCGGCCACCTCGTTGAAGAATTCGAAAGCCAGCTGACCCGGATCGAAAACCGCCGACTCGGTTACCTGCAGAGGATGGCCACCGTCCTGAACCGGCGGGTGTGGGAAAACGCCGGTTCGCCCGAGGTCGACACCAACCGGCTGATGGTGTCCATCGGCACGGGAATGGGCTCGAGCGAGGAGCTCATCTTCGGCTACGACAACATGCGCGAACGCGGCATGCGCGGGGTCAACCCACTGGGTGTGCAGATGTACATGCCCAACGGCGCATCCGCGGCAGTGGGTCTGGAACGCCATGCCAAGGCCGGGGTGATGACCCCGGTGTCGGCCTGCGCCTCCGGATCGGAGGGCATCGCCCGGGCCTGGCAGCAGATCGTGCTCGGTGAGGCCGACATCGCGGTCTGCGGCGGCGTCGAGACCAAGATCGAGGCGGTACCGATCGCTTCGTTCGCCGCGATGCGCATCGTGTTGTCGAAGAACAACGACGACCCGGCCGGCGCCTGCCGCCCCTTTGACAAAGACCGCAACGGGTTCGTCTTCGGCGAGGCGGGCGCGTTGATGGTGATCGAGACCGAAGAGCACGCCAAGGCGCGCGGAGCCAACATCCTGGCCAGGATCATGGGGGCGAGCGTCACCTCAGACGGCTTCCACATGGTGGCTCCGGACCCCAACGGCGAACGTGCCGGGCATGCGATCACGCGGGCGATCCAGCTGGCCGGCCTCACCCCGGCCGACATTGATCACGTCAACGCCCACGCCACCGGCACCTCGGTCGGCGACCTCGCCGAAAGCAAGGCCATCAACCGGGCTCTGGGTGCGCACGGCGGCAACGCCGCGGTGTACGCACCGAAGTCCGCACTCGGCCACTCCGTCGGAGCGGTCGGCGCCGTGGAGTCGATCCTGACCGTGTTGGCGCTACGCGAGCAGGTCATCCCGCCCACCCTGAATCTGGTGAACCTCGATCCGGAGGTCGACCTGGACGTGGTGGCAGGCAAGCCTCGAGAAGGTAACTACGAGTACGCGATCAACAATTCGTTCGGATTCGGCGGACACAACGTGGCGCTGGCTTTTGGCCGTTACTGACCCCGGATCCGCGAACAGCACTGAGACGAGGAGACCTGCGATGACGACCCTGGCCCCGGAGGCAATAGACGAGTCGCTCGACCCGCGAGACCCATTGCTGCGGCTGAGCAGGTTTTTCGACAACGGCAGCATCGAACTGCTGCATGAGCGTGACCGCTCCGGCGTGCTCGCCGCTAGCGGAACCGTTAATGGCCTGCGCACCATTGCATTTGCCACCGACGGCACCGTGATGGGCGGCGCCATGGGACTCGAGGGCTGCACTCATATCGTCAGTGCCTACGACACCGCGATCGAGGAGCAGAGCCCGATCGTGGGCATCTGGCACTCCGGCGGGGCGCGACTGGCCGAGGGAGTGAAGGCCCTGCACGCTGTCGGACTGGTCTTCGAGGCGATGATCCGGGCGTCCGGCTACATCCCGCAGATCTCCGTCGTGGTCGGTTTCGCCGCCGGCGGCGCCGCGTACGGGCCGGCGCTGACCGACGTCGTCATCATGGCGCCGGAGGGCCGGGTGTTCGTCACCGGGCCGGACGTCGTCCGCAGCGTGACCGGTGAAGACGTCGACATGGCCTCCCTCGGCGGCCCCGACACCCACCACAAGAAGTCCGGCGTCTGCCACATCGTGGCCGACGACGAGGACGACGCCTATGAGCGTGGCCGCCGGCTGGTCGGATTGTTCTGCCAGCAGGGACATTTCGACCGCAGCAAAGCTGAAGCGCACGAGACCGACCTGCACGCGCTGCTGCCTGAGTCATCGCGGCGTGCCTACGACGTGCACCCGCTGGTCCACGCGCTGCTTGACGACGATGCACCGTTTGACGAGTTCCAGGCCAAGTGGGCACCGTCGATGGTGGTCGGTCTGGGCCGGTTGTCGGGGCGCTCGGTGGGCGTGCTGGCCAACAACCCGTTGCGGTTGGGCGGCTGCCTGAATTCTGAAAGCGCCGAGAAGGCAGCACGTTTCGTGCGGCTATGCGACGCGTTCGGCATACCGTTGATCGTGATCGTCGACGTACCCGGCTACCTGCCGGGCGTGGATCAGGAGTGGGGCGGCGTCGTGCGCCGCGGAGCCAAGCTACTGCACGCGTTCGGTGAGGCCACCGTCCCGCGCGTCACGCTGGTCACCCGAAAGATCTACGGCGGGGCCTACATTGCGATGAACTCGCGTTCGTTGGGCGCCACCAAGGTGTTCGCGTGGCCGGACGCTGAGGTCGCCGTGATGGGCGCCAAAGCAGCTGTCGGCATTCTGCACAAGAAGAAGCTGGCCGCCGCCGCGGATCACGAGCGTGACGCGCTGCACGAGGAGCTTGCCGCCGAGCACGAGCGGATCGCCGGTGGTGTGGACAACGCCATCGAGATCGGCGTCGTGGACGAGAAGATCGACCCCGCGCATACCCGCAGCCGGATCACCGCAGCGCTGGCCGAAGCACCGGCCCGGCGTGGACGGCACAAGAACATCCCGCTGTAAGCACGCCTGCAGCGCGTCGTCAACACGCGCCCAGAGTGCAGCCAGAGTCCGGCGAAAACCGTTGCGGCAAGGCATAACAGCAAATAGTCGGCGAAAATTACGGGCATCACCGACGCTCGCTGAACTGCCCACGCTCATCGCTCGCGGCCGAGGATCTGACACAGCACCTGACTGAGGCGATGCTCAGGCGAAGGCGGGAGGGCACCAGTGCTCCAGGCAACAAAGCCGTCGGGACGCACCAGTAGCGCTTCATCGGGCGACAAACCCGTCACATGCTCCCATCGACCGTCGATGTCACATATTTCGCCGTCGGAGCTGATCCTGTGCACGTGGATAGGGACATGCAGCGTGGCAGATACCGCATCAGCTGCAGTTGCCCAGGCCGTGCCGGACGGTCCGGTGAAAAGTGTGAAGCCGGGTCCGACCAGGTCGAGCGTCGAGACGCGGAGACCCGCGCGTTGCACCCAGGCATGAGGCACCCGGGTGCCGGGCTGGGCGCGCAACTCCTCCACGAGTGACACGGCATCGGAATTCGCCGGTGGTGAGGGGTCGACAATGACGGCCGCTGAACGGTATTGGTAGCCGATCAGCAAGGAAAACATGGACGCCTCCTCCTCCGGCGGCAATCCCGGACCCTTGTCCTCGAGCCGGAGCAAGCCGACCGTAGGCCCGGTCAGCGACTGACGAGCGGCGAACCGACCGACCGGATGCCGCTCGTCGTGGTAGCTGGCCAGCAATGACGCATCGGCAAGTCCACCCAGAACTGCGGCCAGCTTCCAGGCCAGGTTGTGCGCGCTCTGGATGGCGGTGTTGGCTCCACCGGCCTTGAACGGCGGCATGGTGTGCCCGCTGTCGCCGACGAGAAATACTCGCCCGCATTGGAATTCGTCAGCTACCTGTTCGTATGGTTGCCACGCGGCAGTCTCGATGATCTCGAGATCGATCTGCTCGCCGATGGCGTCGGTGAGCAAGTCGCTGCAGTACTGCGGGGTGAATTGCGCGGCGGTCTCCCCTTTATCCGGGAAGTACGTGGTGATGAACATGCCGAGGTCGTCCTTGGCCACCAAGAAAATGCCGTCCACGTCGGGATTCTTGACCTGAACGCCATCGCCTTCGCTCAGATGCGGGACGAACTTCCGCCAGGGGGCTCGGAAATAGATAAACACGACGAAGATCGGTAACGCCCCGTATCCCGACGTTGTGACGTCGAGCGACTCCCGGATCTTGCTGTGCACACCGTCCGCGGCGATCAGAAAGTCCGCCCGGAACGTCTCGTCCTCGCCGGAATCCAGATCGCGCAGCACCGCTGTGACGCATGCGTCGTCCTGTTTGAACGAACGCAACTCCGTCCCGTAACGCACCTCGCTGCCACGCCGCCGGGATTCGGCGAGCAAGATTGGTTCGAGGCTGCTCTGCGGGCAGTACTGCACGGCGGGCTCGGGGCTCAGCTGGTCCAGGCCGGCAAACAGTGCGTCGACGTCGATCGCCAGGTTTTCTTCCTCACTGTTCAGCGTCGGCTTGACCACCATGTCGGAAACTCGATCGGCGACCGCGTGGACCTGGTCGTCCAGGCCCAGACCGCGGAGGATCTCCAGGCTGCGGAAGCTGAGGTTTCGGGCCTTCGGGTAAATGAAGATCTCGCGCCGCTTTTCCACCAGCAGTGAGCTGATTCCGTGTTTGGCCAGCAGCGCCGAGGTGGCAAGTCCGGCGGCGCCCGCGCCGACGATAAGGACCGGAACGCGTGCGCCGTTCATTGCCTTCTCCTCTCAGACGGAACTGATCCGTTCCGCCCTGGCTAGACTGGCATCTTCGGATGGAACGCGCAACTGTCAGGGCGCCGACGCGCCGGCCAGTGGCAGGATCACGCCTTCCAGCACGCGCCGGACGTAGACGCGGTCGATCGGCCGTCCCGTCATCAGCCGCAGCACATTGAGACCCAGGGCCACGTCGGGGATCAAACTCAGATCGCGGGCGGCGGATATCTCCCCACGTGCCACCGCATGGTCCAGTACCGCCCGGACTACCTGCCGCGGAGTAGACAACACAAGATCATCCAAGGCCGCGGCCAAAACCGGATTGTGCATCGCTGCGGTCGCCACCCCGACAATAACCTGAATTGTGCTGACATCAGCGTCATTCAGGTCAGGGACGGCTGCGATCAGCGCATCGATGTCGCCACGAAGGCTGCCGGTGTTCGGCGGCTCGACGGGTCCGAGTCGCCGTCTCCAGTGGGCGATCGCGTCGGCCACCACGACAGCCTTCGACGGCCAGCGACGGTATATCGCGGCCTTTCCGACACCCGCGCGGGACGCGATGTCATCCATGCTCAACCGGTCGAAACCTTGTTCGGCCACACCGGCCAGCGCGGCATCGAGGATCGTCGCATCCAGCGACCGATCTAGGCGTCCCGGGCTTCGCGCCGGACGCGGGGTGCTCGCCGCATGCTCCATGGTGCATCCTTGCCGATACGAAATAGTTCCGCTTGATGGTATCGCGCTCGCCTCAGTTGAACTGCGACAGTAGCTCCTCCGCCACACCGGTGACTCTTTCCCGATCGGCGGCCACCAAACCGATCCGGGTGCGCCGGTCGACGATGTCGTCGACGGTCAGCGCACCCTCGTGGGTGATGGCGTACTCGAATTCCGCGCGTGTGACGTCGATGCCGTCGGCGACCGCGTCGCCCGCGCGCTCGCAGGTGGCCTCGGCGAAGACGTTCGCCGCCTCGGCGCCGTATCGAAGCACCAGCGACTCAGGCAGCCCGGCCATCGGCGAGGTCGTCGACCCCGGGTTGCTCGGGGCGCCCACCAACGGCAGGTTCCGCGTCTGGCACGCCCCGGCGTCGAGGTTGCGCAATTCGATTGCGCGGTCAAGGACGTCCTCGGCCATGTGCCGGTATTCGGTGAGCTTGCCGCCGATCACGCTGATCAGACCGGACGCCGACTCGACCACCGCGTGGTCGCGCGATATGTCGGCGGTGTGGCCGGCGCCGGTGTCGATCAACGGCCGCAGCCCGGCATATGAGCCGATGATGTCGTCGTGGTCCAGCGTGATGCCCAGCGCGGTGTTCACCACGTCCAACAGGAAGGTGATCTCCCCCGAGGTCGGTTGTGGCACATCGGGAATGGGTCCGGGCGATTCTTCGTCGGTCAGCCCCAGGTAAACGCGTCCGAGCTGTTCGGGCATCGCGAAGACGAATCGGTTGAGCTCGCCGGGGATCGGAATGGTCAGCGCCGCGGTGGGATTCCCGAACGTCGCAGCGTCGAACACGAGGTGAGTGCCGCGGCTGGGGCGCAGCTTCAGCGACGAATCGATCTCCCCCGCCCATACTCCGGTGGCATTGATCACGGCTCGCGCGGATACGTCGAACGATTCGCCGGTGCGCTGATCGGTCAGCGTGACCGAGGTACCGGTGGCCTGGGACGCGGCGGTGTAGGTCAAGATACGGGCGCCCCGCTGCGCCGCGGTCCGCGCGACCGCGGTGACCAGGCGGGCGTCGTCGATCAGCTGTCCGTCATAGGCCAGCAGGCCGCCGTCAAGACCATCGCGCCGAACGGCCGGTGTCAGGTCGATCGCGCGGCGCGCCGAAATACGTTGCGAGCCAGGCAAAACAGATCCTGGTGTACCTGCGGTCTTGCGCAGCACATCGCCGGCCAGGAACCCGGCGCGGACCAAGGCCCGGTTCGTCCGGCTCATCGACGGCAGCAGCGGAACCAACTGCGGCATCGCCCGAGCCAGATGAGGGGCGTTGCGGGTCATCAGGATCCCGCGTTCGACCGCGCTGCGCCGGGCTATTCCCACGTTGCCTGTCGCCAGATAGCGCAGCCCGCCGTGTACCAGCTTCGAACTCCAACGACTGGTCCCGAAGGCGAGGTCGTGTTTTTCCACCAGCGCCACTCGCAGTCCCCGCGATGCCGCATCCAGGGCGATGCCCACGCCGGTGATGCCGCCGCCGATCACGACGACGTCGGTCGGCGCGCCGTCGGCCAGCGCGGTGAGGTCCGCAGTGCGGCGCGCGGCGTTCAGCGCGGCCGACGTCACGACAGGTATCCGTTCAGCGAGTACGCGAGCTCGGTAGCCAGGGCATCGGCGTCGAGGATCGGTCGGACGATCTGCGCCGACTGAATCGTCGACTGGGTGATCAGCAGCACCATCGCCGCCAGTTGGCGCGGGTCGCCAGCGCGAACGCTGCCGGCGCGCTGGGCCGCCGACAGGTCCTTGGCCAGCGCGTCGATCAGCATCTGCTGGCTGCTGCCCAGCCGCTGCGCGATATAGACCAGCGCCAACTCCGAGCCCAGCACCGCCATCACCAACTCATCACCCCGTAGACGCTCGGCCACCGCGACAACCCGCTCGACCAGAGCCGCACGATCGCTTCCGCGCACCGGCACTTCGGCCAGTGCCTTGGTGATGTGACTGGTCAGCAGTGCGGCCAGCACCGAGCGGGTGTCCGGCCAGCGGCGATACACGGTCGGACGGCTCACGCCCGCGCGCCGCGCGATCTCGGCCAGCGTCACGCGATCGACGCCGAAATCGATCACGCAGCTCGCGGCGGAGGCAAGAATGCGATCCTCCACCGGCGCGTTACTGATTGACAGCATATGTAATACTGTAACGCATGCCTGCCGACTTGCTACCCCCGATGAAGTGGAATGCCTGGGGCGACCCCCATCACGCCAAGCCGCTCTCGGAGGGCATCCGCGCGCTGTTGAGCCAGGCCCTGGGCGTCACGGGCTCACCCGAAACTGCGCTCGACGCCGACCAGGTGCGGCTGCGGCCGTCCGAGTTGGCGCCGGATCACCGCGAGGCGCTGGCCACAATCGTGGGCCGGGATCATCTCCGCGTCGACGACCGGGATCGCCTGCTGCGGGCCGGCGGCAAGTCCACGCTGGACCTGTTGCGACGCAAGGACTCCGGCCTCCAAGATGCTCCCGATGCTGTGCTCCTGCCTGGCTCAGACGACGAGGTGGCCGAGATCTTGCGGTATTGCTCGCAACACGGCATCGCGGTCGTTCCGTTCGGCGGCGGCACCAGTGTGGTCGGCGGGCTCGATCCGATCCGCGGCGACTTCGCCGCGGCGGTGTCGCTGGACCTGCGACGCTTCGACCAACTGCTCGACTTCGACGAGGTGTCCGGCGAGGCGGAGTTCGGTGCCGGGGTCACCGGACCGCGGGCCGAAGAACTGCTTGGCGCGCAAGGGTTTTCGCTGGGCCATTTTCCGCAGAGTTTCGAATTCGCCAGCATCGGCGGCTTCGCCGCCACCCGCTCGTCAGGGCAGGACTCGGCGGGCTATGGCCGGTTCGACGACATGATCCGCGGGCTGCGGGTGATCACGCCCGCCGGTGTGCTCGATCTCGGCCGGGCACCGCGGTCAGCGGCCGGCCCGGATCTGCGGCAACTGGTCATCGGCTCGGAGGGTGTGTTCGGCGTCATCACCCGGGTGCGGGTAGGGGTCCACCCGGCGCCGCAGGCCACCCGCTACGAAGCGTGGTCGTTCCCCGATTTCGCCACCGGCGCCGCGGCGTTGCGCGCTGTCACCCAGACCGGCACCGGGCCGACCGTGATACGGCTTTCCGACGAGGCCGAGACCGGGGTCAACCTGGCCACCACCGAATCGATCGGCGGAACTAGCAGGACCGGGGGCTGCTTGGCGATCACGGTGTTCGAAGGCACGCAGGCGCACGCGGAGAGCAGACACGCCGAAACCCGGGCGCTGATGACCGCGCAAGGCGGCACATCGTTGGGCGAAGAGCCCGCCCGCGCCTGGGAGCGCGGACGGTTCGGCGCGCCGTACCTCCGCGACGCGCTGCTGGCCAACGGCGCGCTCTGCGAGACCCTCGAGACGGCTACCGACTGGTCGAACATCCCGGTGCTGAAAGCCGCCGTCACCGAAGCGCTGACAGCGTCGCTGGCTGAATCCGGCACGCCGGCGTTGGTGCTGTGCCACATTTCGCATGTGTATGCCACCGGCGCCTGCTTGTACTTCACCGTCGTCGCGGGGCAGCGGGGCAACCCGATCGAGCAGTGGCGCGCCGCCAAAACCGCCGCGAGCGACGCGCTTGTGGCTGCCGGCGCGACGATCACCCACCACCACGCCGTCGGCGCCGATCACCGCCCCTGGATGAGCGACGAGGTCGGCGACCTGGGTGTCCAAGTGTTGCGCGCGGTCAAGGCGACGCTGGACCCGGCGGGAATTCTCAACCCCGGCAAGCTGATCCCGTGACCGCGCGCCAGATTGGCCGAGTGACCGTACTGACCAATCCGGCATCAGGACACGGCAACGCCCCCCACGCCGCCGGAAAGGCAATCGCGCGCCTGCAGCGGCGCGGCGTCGACGTGGTGGCCATCGTCGGCAGCGACGCCGACCACGCGCGTCGCCTGCTGCACACTGCAGTCGACAACGGTACCGACGCACTGGTGGTCGTCGGCGGCGACGGGGTGATCGCCGACGCGCTACAAGCCGTCGCGGGCACCGACATTCCGCTGGGCATCGTTCCAGCCGGCACCGGCAACGACCATGCGCGCGAATTCGGTGTGCCGACAAAAGATCCGGTGGCCGCCGCCGACATCGTCGCCGACGGTTGGGCCGAAACCGTAGACCTGGGACGGATTCAGGACCGCAACGGCACCACCAAGTGGTTCGGCACGGTAGCGGCGGCGGGATTCGATTCGCTGGTCACCGATCGGGCCAACCGGATGCGGTGGCCGCGCGGCCGGATGCGCTACAACCTCGCGATGCTCGCCGAACTCTCCCAGTTGCGGCTGCTGCCCTTCCGGCTGGTGCTCGACGGCCGAGACGAGATCGTCACCGACCTCACCCTCGCGGCCTTCGGCAACACCCGCAGCTACGGCGGTGGAATGCTGGTGTGCCCCAACGCCGATCCGACCGACGGTCAACTCGACATCACCATGGTGAACTCGGCGTCACGGACTCGGCTGATCCGCCTCTTTCCGACGGTCTACAAAGGCACTCACATCAATCTGGACGAGGTCACCACGGCCCGGGTGACGACTGTGGACGTCGAATCGCCGGGCATCAACGTCTACGCCGACGGCGATTTCGCATGCGCACTGCCCGCTCAGATCTCCGCGGTGCCGGGCGCGCTGCACATCCTGCGGCAGCCGACGCACCAGGGGACTAGCCGACCCCGCGGTTGAGCCAGGAGACTTCGGCGCCGTCGCCACCGTCGCGGTAGGCCTCGAGGGCATCGTCCCAAGCGGTGCCCAGCGCCGAGTCCAGCTCGGCGGCCAACGCGTCGGCGCCGGCGGCCATCATCGTGCGCAACCGCATCTCGCCGATCATCACATCGCCGTTGGCGCTCATCGCCCCGTTCCACAGGCCCAGCTGCGGCGTGTGGCAGAACCGGTGCCCGTCGACGCCGGCACTGGGGTCCTCGGTGACCTCGAAGCGCAGCACCGACCAGGACCGCAGGGCGTTGGCCAACCGGGCGCCGGTACCCACCGGCCCGACCCAGTTGGTGACCGCGCGCAGCTGTCCCGGCATTGCCGGTTGCGGCGTCCATTTGAGGTTGGCTTTGGATCCGAGCGTCGACGACAACGCCCACTCGACATGCGGACATACCGCAGCGGGCGAGGCGTGGATGTAGACCACACCTGTCGTTGCGTCAGCGAACTGGTTCGACGCACGCATCTTGTTGCTCCTTCGGCTCCACGAGGGACGTCTTCCCCAACGACCTGGTGTTTCCGACGAGCAGATATAACGATTGATGTGCCTTGCGTGTCTATTGTGCCCTGTGAGGCCTATGTTGCGCTAGTCCGAGTTGAAGGTGCTCAGCACATTGTCAGAAATGACCGGCCACAGCGGCACCGCCCAGTCGCCGAAATCGCGGTCCGTGAGCACCACCAGCGCCAGCTTCGCGACCGGATCCGCCCAGATCAGCGTGCCTGACTGCCCGAAATGACCGTAGCTGCCGGGTGAGTTATTCGCCCCGGTCCAGTGCGGTGTCTTGGAGTCGCGGATCTCGAATCCCAGCCCCCAATCGTTGGGTCGCTGAACTCCGTAGCCAGGCAGAACGCCGTCGAGGCCGGGGAACTGCACGTTGGTCGCCTCGGCATGCATCTCCGGCGACACCGTTGCGGGTGAGAGCAGATCGATCGCGAACGCGGCGAGATCCGCGACCGTCGACGTCACCCCGTAGCCGGCGGCCTGCGCGCCGCCGTCCAACCGGGTGGAGTTCATACCGAGCGGCTCCAGCACCGCTTCGGCGAGGTAGCGGCCGAACTTGATGCCGGAGGCTTCCTGCACGGTTTCGGCCAGCAACGCGAAGCCGTAGTTCGAATAGATGCGGCGGGCGCCCGGCCGGGCCAGGGTTTGCGCGTTGAGCATCGCCAGCCCCGATGCATGGGCAAGGAGATGACGCACGGTCGAACCGGGCGGGCCGGCCGCGGTATCCAGCTCGACCGCGCCTTCTTCGACGGCGACCTGCGCGGCCCGCGCCACCAGAGGCTTGGTCACCGACGCGAGCGCGAACTGCCGTTGGATGTCGCCATGAGTGGCCAGCACGCCGTTGAGCCCGACCACCGCCGCGGCTGCATTCGGCACCGGCCAGTCATCGATTACGTGGAGGGCGGCCATCGCGCAGAAGCCTACCGACCAAGCGCTAGGTTGAAGCCCATGAGCCAGACAGTGCGCGGGGTGATCTCGCGGAAAAAGGGCGAACCCGTCGAAGTGGTCGACATCGTCATCCCTGACCCCGGACCGGGCGAGGTCGTCGTCGACATCACCGCGTGCGGGGTCTGCCACACCGACCTGACCTACCGCGACGGCGGCATCAACGACGAGTTCCCCTTCCTGCTCGGCCATGAGGCCGCGGGCACCGTCGAAGCGGTCGGCGACGGCGTGACCGCGGTGGAGCCAGGCGATTTCGTCGTGCTGAACTGGCGCGCGGTCTGCGGCCAATGCCGGGCCTGCAAGCGCGGACGCCCACATCTGTGCTTCGACACCTTCAACGCCGAGCAGAAGATGACGCTGACCGACGGCACCGAACTCACCCCGGCGCTCGGCATCGGCGCGTTCGCCGACAAGACGCTGGTGGCCGCCGGCCAGTGCACCAAAGTCAACCCCGAGGCCGACCCGGCCGTCGCCGGTCTGCTGGGTTGCGGGGTGATGGCCGGTCTCGGCGCGGCGATCAACACCGGCGCGGTCACCCGCGACGACACCGTCGCGGTCATCGGCTGCGGCGGCGTCGGCGACGCGGCGATCGCCGGCGCTGCCCTCGTCGGCGCCAGACGGATCATCGCCGTCGACACCGACAACACCAAATTGGAGTGGGCCCGAAAGTTCGGCGCCACCCACACGGTGAACGCCCGCGAGTTCGACGTCGTCAAGACCGTTCAAGACCTCACCGACGGCTTCGGCGCCAACGTCGTCATCGATGCCGTAGGACGCCCGGAGACCTGGAAGCAGGCGTTTTACGCACGTGACCTGGCCGGAACCGTTGTGCTCGTTGGTGTTCCGACACCTGACATGCAACTCGAGATGCCGCTCATCGACTTCTTCTCCCACGGCGGCTCGCTGAAGTCGTCGTGGTACGGCGACTGCCTGCCCGAACGCGACTTCCCCACCCTGATCGACCTTTACCTACAGGGCAGGTTGCCGCTGGAGAAATTCGTCTCCGAACGCATCGGGCTCGACGACGTCGAGGAGGCGTTCCACAAGATGCACGGTGGCACGGTGTTGCGTTCGGTGGTGATCCTGTAGATGAGCAATATCGAACGCATCGTCACGCACGGCACCTTCGAACTCGACGGCGGCAGTTGGGAAGTCGACAACAACATCTGGCTGGTCGGCGACGACTCCGACGTGGTGGTCTTCGACGCCGCACACAGCGCGGAGCCGATCGTCGCCGCTGTCCGCGGACGCAATGTGGTGGCGGTGGTCTGCACGCACGGCCACAACGACCATGTGACCGTCGCACCTGAACTCGGCGAGACGCTCGATGCGCCAGTCCTACTGCATCCCGCCGACGATGTGCTGTGGCGGATGACGCACCCGGACAAGAGCTTTCGTGCGGTTACTGACGACGAGACACTCAGCGTCGGCGGCCTCGAGCTGCACGCGCTGCACACGCCCGGGCACTCCCCCGGTTCGGTCTGCTGGTACGCCCCGGAACTGGGCGCCGTGTTCAGTGGCGACACCCTGTTCTCCGGCGGGCCCGGCGCGACCGGACGATCGTTCTCCGATTTCCCGACGATCCTGCAATCGATTTCGGGCCGGCTCGGCAGCCTTCCCGGCGACACCGTCGTCTACACCGGCCACGGCGACACCACCAGCATCGGCGACGAGATCGTGCACTACGACGAGTGGGTCGCCCGGGGGCACTAGAGAGCGACTAGCCGCCGTCGAGCACTCTGCGCTTTTCGGCCTGGAATTCCTGCTCTGTCAGCGCCCCCGAATCCCGCAGTGCGGCAAGCGTTTTGAGCTGCTGGATCTTCACTCCCTCATCGGAGGGCATTTCTATCAACCCCTCGGCGTGGGTCGGCGGTGGCGCACTCGCCTGCCACGCCGGCAACTCGGCGGGTTTGGTGCGGGACCGCCGTAACGACGTCGCGATCGTGCCGACCAGGCCGACGACGAACACCCCGGCGAAGACAACCAGCAACGTACCCTTCGAGTCGCTGTCATGACCGAAAGCCATTCGGGGACTGATGAACCCGTTGATCTCCCCGCTAGTCGTGATGATGTAGTCACCCTCGACTGTTATGTCGACCAGCCATACCCGGCGGTGGATGTCGTTGTTGACCGACGTCGAGCCGCCGACATCCTCGGTGACCTTCGGTTCGGCAACACCCGGCGGGGGGTCGATGTCCACCACTAGGTGTGGCACCGGTAGTCCGCCGCCGGATGAACTACCGACGGTCACCGTGTGAAAGCTGACGGTGACCTGGCCCGCGGGCAGGTGCAGCTTGCCGGTGCCCGGGATCGGCACTTCGCCGTACGCGTCGTATTTGTCCAGCACGAATGCGCCCAGAAAGAGGGTGGCAATGAAGCCAATAACCGATCCGACCATCAGCACGATGGCGGTGGTCCGCGCGACCCTCGCGACCCGTCTGTTGCTCACTCACGCAGTGTGGCAGAGAGCCGCAGTTTGGACCTCCCATCATCGGGTAGGCATCGCATGGCCCTACCAGGGTCGCGATGAGGACGGAGAGCCATGAGCGCGGACGAAAATACCCGGGCCGAGACGCCTGAGTTGAGCGACGAAGGCAAAGAACAAGTTGCGCAGATGCAGGCGGCCTACCAGGACGATCGGCAGACGGCGGTGCTGCCCGGCACCGACGGGACGATCACCGGGGTAGCAGTCAACGAATGGATCGACGACGACGGCAACCCGAAGTTCGGCAAGGACGAGCAGAAAAAGAAGGCCGAAGAACAGGACAAGCAGCAGGGCGAACCGGGCTAGCGACCGCCCTGCCCCGGGTCGAAGAACCGATCCCCTGGGCGTCTGGGGAAGCGCGGCCGGTCCGGCCGCTGCGGCTCCGTAGTCGTAGGCGGCGGTGTGGTGGTGGTCGTCGGAGCGTCAGTCGTTGTCGTTGTGGTGGTCGGCGTCTCACTAGTCGTCGGCGCCGGGGTGCTGGTGTCGGGCGCCGATGACGACGGCGGGTTGGTGTCCGGTTCCTGGCTCGCAGTCGTCGCCGGTGACGGCGCGGGAGTCGTGCTCACGCTGGGTGACGGCGCACTCGGAGCGCTTCCGGATGTGTGCCGCAGCGTGATCAGTACACCGGCGCCGATGGCCAGGACCGCTAGCGCGGTGGCGACCGCCACCACCAATGGACGGCGATACCAGGTGTCAGCAGCCACTCCGAACACCTCAGGTTCGGCAGCGGGGTCCACCTGTGCGCGCGGCCGCGATGAGGTCAGCCCACTGGGCGGAACACTGTCGTACTCGCCGGCCCGGATCGGCACGATGCCGGAATCGTCGTCGGCTTCCGACCAGGCCAGCGCGGGCGTGGCGGCGGGTTCCACCGGGATCTCGGAAATGCTCGTTGCGTCGCCCACCGATCCCAGCGCCGTCGGCGCCAGCGCGGTCGCGGCATCGCCCGGCCCACGCGCGGCACGCAGCGCGGCACCCACCGCGGCGGTCAGATGTGGCCGCGGCGCGGAGATGACGAGCGCGCCCGACTGCTCTGACAACGTCCTGGTCACGAGCGGGATGCTGGCGCCGCCACCCACCGACGCGACCGCGGTCAGGTCCTCCAGGCGAATTCCGTTGAGCTGCAACACGTTATGGAAGAAGCCGATGAAGCTGTCCAATGGCTGGCGGATCGCGTCCTCGAGGTCGTCACGGGTCAGCCGGATCTCACCGCGATAACCCGGCACGTCGGCGGTCAGCGCGGTCGCGTTCGCCGACGACAGTCGCTCCTTCGCGTAGCGGCATGCGGTCCGCAACTGCTTCAGCGAGCCGATCGCCGAGGTGGCCGACGTGTCGAACGAGCCCCCTGTCGAAAGGTCGTTGATCACGTGCGTCAACAGCGCCTGGTCGATGCGGCCGCCGGAGAATTCCGTGTGCCGGACTGCGGGGGTGACGGCCTGATAATCGTTCGCCGCGTCCACCAGGCTCAGGGTGGTTCCGGAACCACCGAAGTCGCAGACCGCGACGATCCCGCTGTTGGGTATGCCGGGGTTGGCGTCCAGTGCGAACAGCGCGGCCGCCGAGTCCGGCAGCAAAACCAGCCGACCGCGCGACCATTCCGACACCCGGCTCAACGCCACGCGCATCGCATTGACCGCGGCCGGGTCCCAGTGCGCGGGATGGGTGACGGCGACCGCGTCCGGGAGCGCGCGCCCGTCGGTGGCGGTGTACGCCAACGCCCGCAGGGCATCGGCGATCAGGGTCTCGCTGCGGTGGGTGGTGTTGTCGGCGGCCGCGATGCCGGCCGGATCACCGACGCGGTCGACGAAGTCGGTGATCACCAAGCCGGGCTCGTTGAGCTTGGGGTTCTCCGAAGGAACGCCCACCTCGGGTGGGCGTTGCCGATACAGCGTCAGCACCGGCCTGCGGGTCACCGCCCGATCGGCGGTCACCGCTGCCAGGTTGGTGGCCCCCACCGAAAGGCCTAACGCCGAGCGTTCTCCGTTAGCCATGTCGTCTCATTGTGCGCATCGCGCACCAATTTATCGGCTATTCCGGTTCTCCCCGGTAGCTGACGTCGTCTAGCGAATCGTGCCGACCCCCGCGATCAGTGGAAGGTCGAGCGCCGTGACCCAGCCCGGCGGAAGATCGTTGACGGCGGGGACTGCGTTCAGTGCCCGCAATCCGGTGGCCAGGCAACCGGCCGCGGCCGCGTCCCGCCCGGATCCGTCGGTGAACCGGAATGCGGTCTCCTGCGAAATGCTCGGCGTGCCTTCGATATCGACGCGGTAGACGTCGTCCTTGGTGCCGGCCGGCCAGTCCGGCGCCGCGTCCAACCCGATGCGGTTGACATGTTCGAGTTGAATCCGGGTCTGGCCCTGGTAGACGCCGTTGATGGTGAAGCGGACCGCGGCGACGTGGCCGGCGGGGATGACACCCTTGGCCGTCTTGCGCTCATCGGGGGTGATCCACTTGTCCCACGTGGTGGTGATCTCGTCGAGCATGATGCCGGCGGCGTGCGCGATCATCGGGACCGTGCCGCCCCACGCGAAGATCAGCACGTCACGGTTCTCCAGCATCGGCCGGAACTCCGGCTCGCGCCCGATGCCCATCTCGACTTCGTAGTCGCCCTCGTAGTTGGTGTAGTCCAATAGCTCAGAGGCCCGGACCGTGCGGACCTCCGAACACAGGCCCATCAGCGTCATCGGGAACAGGTCGTTGGCGAATCCCGGGTCGATGCCGGTGGTGAAGCACGACGACTCACCGAGCTCGCACGCCTCGGTGATCGGCTGGATCCAGTTCGGCGGGTTGAGATGCATCGTCGGCCACACCCACGGCGTCATCGCCGTCGAAGACACGTCGATACCGGCGCGCAGGAAGCGCGTCATCAACGCGATGTTGGCGTCCGCGTGCGCCGCGGTCGGGCCGTAATGCACCAGCGCGTCGGGTTTCAAGGCGATCAGCGCATCGACGTCGTCGGTGGCCGTCACCCCGATCGGTCCGGAAAGACCGCAGATGTCGCCGACGTCACGGCCGACTTTCTGCGGGTTGCTGACACCGACGCCGACGAGTTCGAACTCGGGATGTTTGACGATCTCAGCGATCACCATCTTGCCGACAAAGCCGGTACCCCACACCACAACCCGTTTAGCCATGCGCCACCTTCCGATCAACCAACCCCGGTTCACCCTAGGCGCGGCTACGGTCGGCCTTGGTCCGAAACCGGAAAGTCATCCGCTCGATCAGTCGGTCGCGCAATGTCAGAGTGTGCAGCAGCACCGCGGAGATGTGTGCGGCGATGACCGCCATCAGCGTATAGGCGATCACCGAATGAGCTTGTCGCAGAATCCAGTACAGCTGCACATCGAACGGAGCGATCCGCGGCAGGCGCAGCGAGTCGAATACGACTACCGGTCCCCCGGCCGCCGAGATCATCGCCCAACCGACCAGCGGCTGCAGCAGCAGCAGCGCGTACAACAGCTTTTCGGACAACCCCACGACTTTGCCTTCTAGTGCGCCGATCGTCGGCGGCCACGCGGGCGGGTGGTGGGTTAGCCGATTGATCACCCGCACCACCATGACCAGCAGGATGAGTGCTCCCAGCGTCATGTGCACCATGACCAGCACGCCGTGGCGGCCGACCGAGTTGACCATGAAGAAGCCGACGAATAGCGCGGCGAACACCAGAACAGCTGTCAGCCAGTGCAGGATCCTGCTGACCTTGGTGAACCTGTTGACCTCAGGTGAATCGGTCACAGCGTGTTCTCCCCTGCGCGTCGGCGGAAGGACGCGGCGTATACGGCCGACCGCGCACTCAGTAGCGGATCGTCGGACGGCTCGATGCCCGGCGGCAGCACCAGCGGATCGAAGTTGATATCGCGGGCGTTGCCCTTGGCTTCGGATTGAACGGCGTCGAGGGTGAGCACTCCCGCGTCGATGGCGCGGCGATCGCCGGGCCACGGCACGGTTGCGTCATGGGTCGGATCGTCCGGCGTCCCGACCGTCAGCACCAGACGCCAGCGCAGCGGGCCGGCCCGCAGTTGCCGCACGAGCGGATCGAATAGCGCATCGGGCCCCGACGTGGGCGGAAGCGCCTGCTGAAGCGGAATCAGTTTCCACCGCACCGGGGTTCGCACACCGGATTGGCTGACGAAAAAGAAGGCGTTCAATCCACTGAAGACGCTGTCGGCGAATCCGGGTGTCGGCGGGTGTTGTTTGAGGATCGTCAGGGCGCGCGCTGCCGGCGGGTGGGCGGCGTAGAACCGGGTCATCGCCGCGGGATCGGGCTTACCGGTGCCCGCGACGACGGCCGTCGCGACCAGCCGGTCGTACATGCTCTGCGGCGAATCATCCGGGAAAACGGGAAGATTCAGCATCGCCGTCCGCCACTGCTGGCTGTTCGGAAATCCGAAGGCCAAGCCGAGTCCACGACCCGCCACGGACGTGTCAGCGGTGTGCGGGTTGCCGCCGGCCGCCGAGAATCGGCCGAGCACCGGGCTGCGTCCCGGCGCGAACACAGCCGCCCTCGACAACTCCGCGCCATTGCCGTTGCTGTCGAACCAGCCGGTGACGCACACGCCTTTGGCGTGGTTGGTGCGATATCCCGGATGCCGACCGAAGGCATTGTTGAAGGCTTCGAGGAAGGCCCCCGGTGTCAGCCGCGCGGGCCCGATCCAGTTGTTCGCGGCTAGGAACGCGGCGACGTCGATCGCCAGGAAGGCGCCCACCGCCACGGCGCCGCGCAGCACATCACGGCGCGCCGGACGCCAGCGTCCCGGCGGTCCGACTGGTTCGCTCATCTTTTCGCTCCTCGCCGCGGAGTTCGTCTCTTATGACGATCATTGTTGGACATCGGTTCAACCGCGGCACATCGGAACTCGGCATTTGGACAAAGAGTCCGAAAACCGGCCCACACAGCGGGCGCGAGTGACACGATCCCGAGAGACGCGATCCCGGGGGGATGATCATGACCAGCAAAGCGATTCTTGTTGCGGCCCTGACCGCATTCGCCGCCACGGTGGGCTCGGGCGGAACGGCGCAGGCAGACTCCACCCAGGTGACGTACGAGCTGAGTGGCGGCGCACCCATCGCCGACTACGTCTCCTACCAAGTTGAGTACGGCCAAACGCAGCAGGCGCACGTACCGTTGCCGTGGAAGACGCAGTTCACCGTCCTCGGCCCCCGCGTCTTCGTGATCAGCGCCCAGGCCGCGGGCACGATCACCTGCACGATCCGGGTCGACGGCAAAGTCGTCAATCAGGCGACCGCCAACGGGGCACCCGCCCGCACCGTCTGCTCGACCTGAGCACGGCGCACCCGCACTCGTTGCTGCAGCTGATGTACGTACCAGAGTGCTTGCGCAACAGGCGAATTCGATGAATCAACCCCCAATCGGCTACGGCCGGTTTAAGCTCGCGCTACAGCCATCTCAGCGACGAGGACGGCCGACATGAGCATTGCGACGCGGATGAACGGCACGGCGCCGCCGGACATTGCGCTCGCCGACATCCACCTCGGCGACTGGAAGTTCTGGGCACTCGACGACGACCAGCGCGACGCTGCCTTCACCACGCTTCGGCGCGAAGCGCCCATCTCGTTCTGGCCGGAGCCCGTTCAAGAAGGCTTCCAACAGGGCGCCGGACATTGGGCGCTGACCGGACTCGACGACGTGTTCTTCGCCAGCCGCCACCCCGAAATCTTCAGCTCCAGCCCGAACATCACCATCAACGACCAGACGCCGGAAGTATCGGAGTATTTCGGCTCGATGATCGTGCTCGACGATCCGCGGCATCAGCGGCTGCGATCGATCGTCAGCAGAGCGTTCACCCCGAAAGTGGTGGCGCGCATCGAGACATCGGTTCGCGAGCGGGCGCGTCGGCTGGTCGCCGACCTTGTCGCCAACCATCCCGACGGCAACGGCGAGGCGGTCACCGAGCTGGCCGGGCCACTGCCGTTGCAGGTCATCTGCGACATGATGGGCATCCCCGACGACGACCATCAGAAGATCTTCCACTGGACCAACGTGATCCTCGGCTTCGGCGATCCCGATCTGAGCACCGATTTCGACGAATTCCTGCACGTTTCGATGGACATCGGCGCGTACGCCACCGCGCTGGCCGAGGATCGTCGGGTCAATCACCACGACGATCTGACCACCAGCCTGGTGGAGGCCGAGGTCGACGGCGAGCGACTCACCTCGGCCGAGGTGGCGTCGTTCTTCATCCTGTTGGCGGTGGCCGGTAACGAGACCACCCGCAACGCGATCAGCCATGGCCTGGTCGCGTTGACCCGCTATCCTGAACAGCGGCAGACCTGGTGGTCTGAGTTCGATGCCTTGTCGCATTCGGCTGTCGAGGAGATCGTGCGATGGGCCTCGCCGGTGGTCTATATGCGACGCACGCTCACCCGCGACTTCCAAATGCACGGCACCGCGATGGCCGCCGGCGACAAGGCCACGTTGTGGTACTGCTCGGCCAACCGCGACGAGTCGAAGTTCGCCGACCCGTGGAAGTTCGACGTGACCCGCGACCCGAATCCGCATGTCGGCTTTGGCGGCGGCGGCGCGCACTTCTGCCTGGGTGCCAACTTGGCCCGTCGCGAGATCAGGGTGATGTTCGAGGAGTTGCACCGCGTAATACCGGACGTGGTCGCTACGGACGAACCCGCGCGACTGCTGTCGCCGTTCATCCACGGCATCAAGGCTTTGCCGATCTCCTGGACTCCGCCTCGCTGATTCCGGCTCATTGCACCGACTGCGGACCATATAGTCGGCTGGCGGACCATATACGGAGGAAACCCGTGAAGACCTCGAAGATTGCGGCAGTCGGCGCGATGCTCGCCGCCAGCGCCCTGGCCCACGCACCGGCCGCGGTTGCCGGCATGCAGATCGGCAATTACGAAGTCCGCACCCAGAAGGACTCGGGGCATTCCTGGCTCTGGGAGGTCCGGCAGTGCGGCGTGGACCAGATCAAGTACACGCCTGACTGCGTCCATGTCCAGGCCTCACCACGCCCCAACGGTCAGGCGACCCCCTGGCGGACCGATGCGCAACTTGTCAACGGCCGCTACACGCTGGCTGTGGACATTCCCGATGGAGTGCGCTGCACGATTTATTTCCTTCCCTCCCACGATGTCTGGTCGTGGGACATGGTGTCGTTACAGGGTTCTGTGGACTCATCTTTCGACAAAGGATGCGGGAATGCGCCCGGCGGGACGGTGTCGTACCCGTTCCAGCTCCAGCGCTACTAGTTGATTCCCGGCGCCACTAGGACCTCCGAATCCCCATCTGGCCGTGAACGGGTGCCGGGCGCACACCCGCCCACAAGATGAAAGTTGCCCTCTGCGTACAGCATGATGTGCTGATGTTCGGGCTCGTCGTGATCGTTGCGCTGTTCGCCATCGTCATCGTGGGGACGGTGCTGGGCCGGCGCTACCGCGTGGGGCCGCCGGTGCTGCTGATCGGGCTCGGCGCGCTGCTCGGTTTGATCCCGCAGTTCGGCCACGTACGGCTCGATGGCGAAATCGTGCTGCTGTTGTTCCTGCCGGCAATTCTCTACTGGGAGAGCCTCAATACCAGCATTCGCGAGATCCGCGCCAACATGCGCGTCATCGTTCTGCTCAGCATCGGCTTGGTGATCGCCAGCGCGGTCGCCGTGACCTGGACAGCGCGGGCCTATGGGATGGAATCACACGCCGCCTCGGTGCTCGGCGCCGTCCTGTCTCCCACGGACGCCGCCGCCGTCGCCGGTCTGGCCAAGCAGCTGCCGCGCCGCACCCTCACGGTGTTGAAAGCGGAGAGCATCATCAACGACGGGACGGCGCTCGTCCTGTTCGGTGTCGCCGTATCGGTCGCGATGGGGGGCGCGCCAGTCGGCCCGATCGACTTGACCGTCCGGTTCGTTGTTTCCTACCTCGGCGGCATCGCGGCCGGCCTGATCATCGGCGGCGCGGTGACGCTGATCCGGACGCGGCTCGACGCGCCACAAGAAGAAGCCGCGCTCAGCCTGCTCACGCCGTTCGCCGCATTCCTGCTCGCCTACGCGTTTGACTGCAGCGGGGTTGTCGCCGTCCTGGTGTCCGCGCTGATGCTCGCTTACGCCTCGCCGCGGGTAATCCGCGCGCGGTCCCGGCTGGTGACCTTCGCGTTCTGGGACATCGCGACGTTCTTGATCAACGGCGCGCTATGGGTGTTCGTCGGTGTGCAGCTGCCCAGAGCGATCCGGGGAGCCGGCCGGATCGACCACGGCATCCACCACGCCATCGCGCTCGCGGTTGCCGTCACCGTGGTCGTCGTCGGAACCCGGCTGGTGTGGGGCGAAGCCACCACATGGTTGGTCCGCACCCTGGACCGGCGCGAGGCGCAGCGCGAGCGTCGGGTCGACTGGCGCCAGCGCATGGTGTCCGGCTGGGCCGGATTCCGCGGGGCCGTGTCGCTTGCCGCGGCTCTGGCGGTCCCGCTGACCACCCATAGCGGCGCGCCCTTCCCTGATCGCAACCTGATCATCTTCGTGGTGTCCTTCGTGATCCTGACGACCGTGATCATCCAGGGCAGCACCCTGCCCAGCATCGTCCGCTGGGCCAAGATCCCCCAGGACGAGGCCCACGCCGACGAATTGCGGCTGGCCCGTTGCGCCGGCGCGCAAGCCGCGCTCGACGCGCTGCCACTGGTCGCCGCCGAGCTCGGCATCAGCGACGAACTGGAAAGCCGGATGCACGCGGAATACCAGAAGCACGCGGCATTGGTCAGAGCCAGCGACAACGGCGCTACCCGCGACGATGCCGAGGCAAAGAGCGACCTCATTCGACAAGTGCGTCTGGGCGTACTCGAGCACAAACGCCGGGCCATCACCGAGCTGCGCGATCAACGCCGCATCGACGACATCGTCCTGCTCGAATTGCAGGCCTCGATGGACCTCGAAGAAGCACGGCTGCTGGGACCATCAGGCCCCGACTAGCGACATCCCTTAACGCGAAACAACTTTCGCGACGATCTGGTTGGCAATGTCGACGGCGGAGTTCGCCGGGTTCGGACTGCAGGTGTTGACGTCGACGACGACGTTGTTCTTCACTGCCAGCGCGCGACCGCAGGCCCACCCGCCGGTTTTCGCTTCTTCCTGCGTCGACAGCGCGCTCAGCACGTCGTTGTCGTCCGATATCTCCCCCACGTCCCACTTCGTCCGGGATTGCGTGTGAATGTAGTGGTGGCAGGCCGGCCAGCGTAGGGCCGAGGCGACAAAGAAGACGTGGGCCTGCTTGACGGTCGGAAACAGCACCACCGCCTGTTCGGCGTAGTGATTGAAGCTGTCGCCGTCGTTGAGCTCCTGATCGCGGACGCCGGTGAAACCACTGTTAGCGTATGCCTGCGCCTGCGCCGAACCGTCGATGGCCAGGCATTCGGCGGGCCTCATCGTGGCGCTGTCGTCGGACATCGCATCGTGCTTTCTGATCACCGCCATGCCGGTCGCACCCATCAGAGGATTGATTTGGGCGGGGGTCAGCAACAACTGGTCGAGTTCACGCTCGACCACCGGCCGCGGGATCAGCGATGTGACGGTCGTCGTCGAAGTCTGATGGGCCTGATCGCTGCCGCCGCAGCCGGCGACGAACATCCCGACACCGGCCACCACGAACGTGGCCGCCAACTGGTGCATCTCCTTTTTCCCATCCCGTCGTCATTCCGACCTGTTCGCGTTGTGACACCCCTCGGCGTTGCCGGTCAGAACCCGCGCGAGCAACCATACCGTGAGTTACCCCGGATAACCCCAGAGCAATCGCCGGTATCCGCTCCGCTGACCGATCGCCGAGCTCCGCGGGGTTGTTTGCGGAATACGCTTGGGACACCGTGCTCTTGGGTCCGCGATCTTCGGTGTTCACGGCTTGTTCAGCGAAAAGTCAGTGTTAGATCGTTGACCGCACACAAGGGCCGGTTGAGCTGGGGAGTATGCGTGTCGTTCAGGTCGCCAACTTCTATGGGCCTCGCTCCGGTGGCCTTCGCACGGCCGTCGATCGACTGGGCGCGGAGTACTGTTCCGCGGGCCACGAGGTGGTGTTGATCGTCCCTGGGCGTCATGCCGAGCGCGCGCATCTGTCCTCCGGGGTCGAACGAATCACCGTTCCCGCCAGGCTGATTCCGTTCACCGGCGGTTATCGTGCGGTGTTGCCCGGGCCGGTGCGGACGCTACTGACAGGCTTGCAGCCAGACACCCTGGAGGTATCCGATCGCCTCACGCTGAGATCGCTGGGCCGCTGGGGTCGAGACCACCGCGCGACGACCGTGATGATCTCCCATGAGCGCCTCGATCGCCTTGCCGGCCAAGTACTTCCGCGTCGCACGGCCCGCCGGTTTGCCGACTTCGCCAATCGGCGCACGGCCGCCGACTACGACACGGTGGTCTGCACGACTGGGTTTGCGCGCGAGGAGTTCGATCGCATCGGAGCGACAAACACCGTCACCATCCCGCTCGGGGTCGACCTGGAGACCTTTCACCCGTCGCGCCGCTCGGCGTCGGTGCGCCAGCGCTGGGCAAACCCTGGCGAGCTACTGCTGGTGCACTGCGGGCGGCTGTCGGTGGAGAAGCGGGCCGACCGCAGCATCGACGCCGTTGCAGCACTGTGCGACACCGGCGTGGCGGCCCGCCTGGTTGTGGTCGGTGACGGACCACTGCGGGCCAGATTGCAGCGGCAGGCCGCGCGGCTGCCGGTCGACTTCACCGGGTTCGTTTCCGATCGGCACAGTGTCGCCGAGTTGCTGGCGTCAGCCGACGTCGCGCTTGCACCCGGGCCGCACGAAACCTTCGGGCTGGCTGCGTTGGAGGCACTGGCCTGCGGGACGCCGGCCGTGGTGTCGCGCACGTCGGCGCTGGGCGAGATCATCACCGCCGACAGCGGTGCGCTGGCCGACAACAACCCGGCGGCCATCGCCGAAGCCGTCACCGCGGTCGTCCGCCGCCCCGAACAGCATCGCCGCGCCTGCGCGCGTCGACGCGCCGAGATGTTCACCTGGCAACGGGCCGCGGTCGAGATGCTGAGCACCCTCGGGGCCGCCGCGCTGGACGACGACCCCGGCGACTCTCAACACACCGCTTAGCTGCCTACCCGGAGTTGGGCGGACCTACTTGGCCGGTCAACGGGTTGACCTGCACGGTCATCGGCCCGCCGGCCGCCTGCTTACCCTGGGCCGCCGCACGCTGCTGCGCGGCCTGGGCGAGCGCGTTGACCACCGCGTTGTTCTTCGCCATCTCACGGCGATCCTCGTCGGACAGCTCGTAGAAGGACCACAGCCCCCACGCCGCGGGACGGACGTAGATCGTCACCTTCTGATGCCGACGCTTGTTGGCCGTCAGTACCGCAGGCACGGCCACGACCCGATCCAGGGTCGCCGAACTGACCAACTCCTGCGCGATCTTGTCCACGTCCACCCCGTCTTGGAGTTCGTAGACCATCGACTGGTGGGGCGTGTGGTGTGGGCCCTGGAGGGACATGAACCACGCCATCCGCGTCTCCTTCGCTCGTGATTGTCAGCGCAACTGTAAAGGACGAGCGATGGTGGCAGTGCCTGTTGGCTTTGCGGCTTGGGCTAATTCGTCTCAGGGAAGGCAACCTGGGCCGCGGGAGCACCTCGGGCAACCACCACCGGCATCGAGGTCGAGGCGTTGGTCTGCAGAATCGTCTGCACCACTTCGATCAGATCTTCGACAGGCATCAGCTTGCCGGGCATGCAGCCACCGGACACCCACAGCGGGTAGGCCTTCATCGCCAAATCCATGTCCCAGCCGGCGTTCATCCCGGTTGCCGCGTCACCGTCACCGCCCGCGCACTCTCCGACGATGAGAGAGGTGAAGCCGACGTCCGGGTGCTCGGCCCGCCAGGCTTCGACCAGTCTCTCCAGCGCCGCCTTGCTGACGCCGTATGCGCCGAGGCCGGGCCACGGCGGCCCGAAGCTACCGGCGTCCGAGGATAGGTAGACCGCCTTGCCGGCAGACGCCGTCAGATGCGTAATCGCCGCCGCGGTCGCCAGCGAAGCACCGATGACATTGGTGTCGAAGATGCGCCGCCAGGTGTCGGCGCCGGTGTCGACCATCCGGACCAGCGGGCTGATGGCGGGCGTGTAGATCAGGTTGTCGATGCCGCCCATCGACTCGGCCGCCTGATCGAACGCCGACCGGCACGACTGTTCGTCGACGACATCGCATTCGATGGCGATCGCACCTGCGCCGGCCTCCTCGGCTGCCGCCTCGATGCGCGCGCGACGCCGCGCCAGCAGCGCGATCTGTCCGCCGCGTTGAGCAAGACCGATACCGATACAACGCCCGAGCCCACTCGACGCTCCGACGACCACCGTCCGTGACATTTACGCCCTTTCTTGTAACGTCCCCGCTGCAGGGACAGCGTATCGGCCGTCGCTCCGGCATTCCATACGCATGTCAATTTCCGGGCAGCCGGACACCGGGTTCGGATAGTTGGCGACGCGCCGGTTTGTGAGTTTAGACACGTTTTCACCCGGCTAACCGCTACCCAACTTGGAGGAATCGGTACGCGCTGCGTACCTCGATGGCGGGAGCGCAATCGCAATGAGCATCACCTCTTTTTCGGTCGCCGAGCTCGCCCACAACGAGCGCGACTACGACAACTGGCTGGCCACACTGACCCAAGCGTCGGAGCGGCTCGATGTCCTGCAGACGGTTGTCAACGAATTGCGCCAGTTATGCGAACACGAAGACGTGGTCTGTAGCAGCGAGGTCATCGACGTACTCACCAGGCACGGTGTGATCGGCTAGCCACCGCATCCCGACGGTCAGTACCGTGAGCTAAATGAAGCATCTCGATGTCGACGGCGTCGGCCGCGTCAGCCGGATCGGCCTGGGCACCTGGCAGTTCGGATCCCGCGAGTGGGGCTACGGCGACAGCTACGCCTCGGGGCCGGCTCGCGACATCGTCCGTCGCGCACTCGCGCTGGGCGTCACCTTCTTCGACACCGCCGAGGTGTACGGGCTGGGTAAGAGCGAACGGATCCTCGGCGACGCACTCGGCGACGAGCGCGATCAGGTTGCGGTGGCCAGCAAGATCTTTCCGGTTGCACCGTTTCCCGCCGTGGTGAAGCAACGCGAACGGGCCAGCGCCCGGCGGCTGCAGTTGAAGCACATTCCGCTCTACCAAATCCACCAGCCCAACCCGGTGGTCCCCGACTCGGTGATCATGCCGGGCATCCGCGACCTGCTCGACAGCGGTGAGATCGGCGCGGCCGGCGTCTCGAACTATTCGTTGTCGCGGTGGAAGCAGGCCGACGCTGCGCTCGGCCGGCCGGTGA
>CAWGPB010000014.1:0-233369 GCA_963824335.1 uncultured Actinomycetota bacterium | reverse complement strand
GCGCGCCGATCGTGATGGAAATACGTGTAGGCGGTTGCGAGCGTGCACATCGCCGACGCGAACACCAGCATCCCGGTGCCGTTGACGAACAAGCTGATGAAACCGCCGACGCTGGCGCCGAAGACGAAACTGCCGAACAGCAGGAAATAACCGAGCCAATCGGAGAATATCTCCGCCGGCGATATGACGCTCGATGCCCTGACCCATCTTGACCAGCGTCCCGGTCACATAGCTCAATGGCACCGACACCTCACCGTCTTTGACGAATGATGTGTTCAGCGCGCCGATACCGAAGGCCACCAACATGATCGGTGGGAAGTCGAGCTGGCTTTCCGACCACCCTTCGTCGAACACGTCGACGATCGTGGCGGCCACCAGGCTGAACGTGGCCAGCACCGTCGGCCCGTGCGGGTGTGCGACCCAGAAATGCCGCCGACACACCGAGGCCACCACCACGCCGGCGATGAAGCTCAGCAGCAGCAGTCCGGCCGTTATGGACAGCACGACGTCGTCGTTGAAATACCCCAGCACGGCGCGTTGCGCGTTGCCGGTCATGAAGGTGACGAAGTATCCGGCGGAGTGGGTGAAGGCGGTCGCTCCGAGCACACCGGCAAGGCCCGCCAGCAGATACGAGAGCCGAGCCTCACTGTCGAACGTCTCACCAGCCATACAACTATGGTTCCATCGGGACTAGACGCTGTGCAGCGTGGGGGCGGCCATTCAGGCGCGATTCACATCAGTCTGCTACAAACTTGGCGATCGACCGTAGCGGGATGGGTAGCCAGCCGGGGCGGTGCCGAGATTCGTAACCCGCCTCGTACACCGCCTTGTCCAGTTCGTAGGCCGCCAAGACCAACTCGGAGTCGCGGGGGTCCACGCCGGACGCCGCCGCGTATCCATCGCAGAACGCTGTTCGGTTGCGCTGCACCCACTCTCGAGCACGCGCAGCCAACTGTTTGTCGGCTGACTGATCGACCAGCGGCCCGTAAGCGGCATAGTCGAACGATCGCAGCACACCGGCAACGTCGCGCAACGGGGAGTCCGGCGCGCGCCGCTCGTCCAGCGGCTGGCCCGGCTCACCTTCGAAATCGATCAGCAACCAGGACTCCGGCGTGCGCAGCACCTGGCCCAGATGCAGATCGCCGTGCACCCGCTGCACCGTGATGGTCTGCTCCGCCAGCTTCTGAAAGCGCTGCTCGATCGCCGGGACGTACTGCTCGACCGCGGACACCGCGGCGGCCGCGGACGACAACCGGGCCAGCATGGTGTCGACCGGGAACGGGGCTTGCGAGGTGCCCAGCGCTTCGGCGAGCCCCGCATGCACCGATGCAACGGCTTCACCCAGGCGGTAGGACTCGCCGGCGAAGTCACCGCCCACCTCGTAGGCGTACAGGTCGCCTTCGGCGAACAGGTCACGGACGCTGGCGGTGGCCATCGCCCAGCCCTCGGCCGCATTGCCCTCGTACTCGGTCGCCATCCCCAACGGGACAGTGGCATCGGTGTCCGGAGCGGTCAGTTCATAGGTGCCCAGCAGCCGCGCCACGTGCGGATTTCCCGCCCGGCCAAGGACCCGGTTGAGCTCGATGTCGGGGTTGATGCCCGGGCTGACGCGGCGGAACACCTTCAAGATGGCGTCGCGATCGAAGATCACGCTGGTGTTGCTCTGCTCGGCGTCGGAGACCCGGGGGTAGGCGTTCAGCGGCAGGGTGACGTCCGGCTCCTTGCTGAACGACACGCCGTCGCGGGTGGCCGACGAATCGACCAGCGACAGCAGAAACGCAGCAGAACCCGGGTCGTACAGCGCGTCGAAGCCGACGCGGTCGCCGTCGGCGCCGATGGTGGCGACGGTGCTGAACTCGGTGGGCGGATCGGAATCCCAGCCGACGACCACCTGGTAGCGCTCGGCCGAGCCGTCTGTGTAGGAAACGTCCACCAGCGTCAGATCGAGGTTCTCGCGCAGACCTATCACCTGAGAAGCCTCAGCGGTCGCCAGCTGTCGACTGCGGCCGGCGTACCACCGCTGCTGCGGCAGCCATTCTGACCACGGGAGATTCATTGCGACTCCTCCGACCTGCACAACTGGAACCAGTAGAACCCATGGCTTGGCAGGGTGAGCAGATACGGCAGATGTCCGATGGGCGGAAATTTCACCCGGCCGGTCAACTCGATCGGTATGTAGCCGTTCCAGTGCTGCAGGTTCAGTTCGATGGGTTGCGGGAAACGCGACAGGTTGTTGACGCAGACCACCACGTCGTCGTCGGACACCCGGGCGTAGGCCAGCACCGACGGGTTCGTTCCGCCGAGCTCCTGGAACGACCCGATTGCGAACGCATCGTGTCGCCTGCGCACCATCAGCATGGTGCGGGTCCAGTTCAACAATGACGTCGAGGTGTCCATCTGCGCTTCGACGTTGACGGCCTGATACCCGTAGACCGAGTCCTGGCTGGCGGGCAGGTACAGCCGGCCGGGGTTGGCCTTCGAGAACCCGGCATTGCGGTCCGGTGTCCACTGCATCGGGGTGCGCACGCCGTCGCGGTCACCCAACCAGATGACGTCACCCATGCCGATCTCGTCGCCGTAATAGAGACACGGTGAGCCGGGCAGTGACAGCAGCAGCGCGGTGAACAGTTCGATCTGGTTGCGGTCGTTATCCAATAGCGGGGCCAGCCGGCGCCGGATTCCGACGTTGGCTTTCATCCGAGGGTCTTTGGCGTACTCGGAATACATGTAATCGCGCTCTTCGTCGCTGACCATCTCCAGCGTCAACTCGTCGTGGTTGCGCAGGAAGATCCCCCACTGCGCCATGTCCGGAATCTCCGGGGTCTGCCCCAGAATCTCCGAGATCGGGAATCGTGACTCGCGGCGGACCGCCATGAAGATCCGCGGCATCAGCGGGAAGTGGAACGCCATGTGGCACTCGTCGCCGCCGGTGCTGGGATCACCGAAGTATTCGACGACGTCGGCGGGCCACTGGTTGGCCTCGGCCAGCAACACCCGGCCCGGGAACTCGTCGTCGACGACTTTGCGCACTTTCTTCAGGAAGGCGTGCGTCTCGGGCAGGTTCTCGCAGTTGGTGCCCTCGCGCTCGAACAGATAGGGCACAGCGTCCAACCGGAACCCGTCGATCCCGAGATCGAGCCAGAATCGCAGGACGTCGATCATCGCTTCCTGCACGGCCGGGTTGTCGTAGTTCAGGTCCGGCTGATGCGAGAAGAAGCGGTGCCAGTAGAACTGCTTGCGCACCGGGTCGAAGGTCCAATTCGACTCTTCGGTGTCGATGAAGATGATGCGAGCGTCGGTGTACTTCTCGCTGGTGTCGCTCCAGACGTAGAAGTCGCCGTAGGGGCCGTCGGGGTCCTGCCGTGACTCCTGAAACCAGGGGTGGGAATCCGAGGTGTGGTTCATCACGAGATCGGTGATGACCCGGATGCCCCGCTCGTGCGCCGCATTGAGCAACGCGACGAAGTCCTCGACGGTGCCGAACTCCGGCAGCACCTTGTAGAAGTCGCGAATGTCGTAACCGCCGTCGCGTAGCGGAGAGTCGTAGAACGGCGGCAACCACAGACAGTCGACACCCAGCCACTGCAGATAGTCCAGGCGCTCCATGAGCCCCCGCAGATCTCCCGAGCCGTCCGCGTTGCCGTCAACGAAGGCTCGAACGAGCACCTCGTAAAAGACTGCGTGTTTGAACCAGGTCGGATCGGCCGGCAGCGACTTGGCGTCGCCGAATTCGTCGGCACTGGGATGTTCGACTACACCGGCTTCGACGTGACTTCCCTTGGCAGGATCATGCTCAGACGGTGTCGTCTCTGTCCGCTCGTCAAGTCCACGACCTTACACGTACCCGGGGCGCGCCATCGAAAACCTTATGCGCCAAACGAATTGAGTGCAGCCGCTGAGCTGGGACGTTGGATCAGCCCGGCGGGCCGTCGCCCAGCGCCACATCGATGACCCGTCCCTGCAGTCCCACGCTGACATGATCGCCGGGGTGATGCTGGTCGAGGATGTTCGTCAGCGCGGTGGCCGAGTTGACCGGCTGGCCGTTGATCGAGTTGACCACGTCACCCGGAGCGAGCCCGGCGCCCGCGGCCGGGCCGGTCGGAATCACCTGACGGACGATCGCGCCCGCGCCACCCGGGGCGTCGTTGACTCCGACGCCGAGGAACGCGGTCGGCCCGATGTGCACGTTCGGCGACGAGGCGCCGGACCGGATCTGTCCCGGCGATGCGCCATCGCCACGTTGATCGGGATCGCGAAGCCTTGGCCGCGGCCGAGGTGGAAGTTCTGCGATGCGGCGGTGTTCATGCCGATCACCTGGTTGGCGGAGTTGACCGTCGGGCCACCGGAGTCGCCCGGACGGATGTTCGCGTCGACCTGGATCAGGCCGTTCAGGGTCTCGGTGCTGCCGGTCAGCGCGTCGTTCGCCGACACCGTCTGGTTCAGCGCCGCGATGCGCCCGGCCTCCACGCTCGGCGCCCCACCGACACCACCGGCGTTACCCAGCGACACCACCGGCTCGCCCACGGTCAGACCGTCCGAGTTGCCGATATTCGCCACCGGCAGGCCGCCGCCCGCGAGTTGCAGGACCGCGATGTCGTGCTGGCGGTCGTAACCGATCACGTTGGCCGGGTAGACCTGACCGTTGGCGATCGACCTCGCGGTGAGGTCGGTCGCGCCGGCGACCACGTGGTTGTTGGTGAGGATCACGCTGGGGTCGATCACGATGCCGGTCCCGGCGCCGATGGCGCTCTGGAATCCCAGTTTGGCGTCGATGTCGACGATCTGCGGGCCCACCTGCGCGGCCGCGGACGCCGCGTCCCGCGGGAGGGGCGGCATGACCGGCGACGCGTTCGCGGGCACCGTGGCCAGAACAAGTCCTGCCGCTGCCAACAGACTGAACAAGCTCAGCGACCTCCGCGGTTTGCGGCGGTGCGATCCGCTCATCCCGTCACCTCCTGCATCTGTTACAGCCCCGATTAACCACAATGTCGCCACGCGTGACGTGACGACACAACTTCGTTCATCTAACCGTAGCGTGCGTCCCCGAATCGGGCATATCGATGATTGGGCCGGCGTTGCCGGGCGGACGGTAGCTTCAAAGCTTTGGCTGGACGGCAACTCGACGGCAAAGGTGTTTCTCGCATGAGCGTTCTTGATTCGTTTCGACTCGACGACAAAGTAGTCATCGTGACCGGCGCTTCGTCGGGCTTGGGCGTGTCGTTTGCCCAGGTGTTCGCCGAGGCTGGCGCCGACGTGGTGCTGGGGGCGCGCCGCGTCGAGCGGTTGGCCGACACCGCTGCGCTCGTCGAAGCCGGCGGCCGCAAGGCGCTGACGGTCGCCACCGACGTCAGCGTGCCCGAGCAGAGTCAGGCGTTGGTCGACGCCGCGATGCAGACGTTCGGCCGCGTCGACGTGTTGATCAACAACGCCGGCGTCGGCACCGCGCACCCGGCGACCCGCGAAACACCCGAGGAATTCCGGTCGGTCATCGACGTCAACCTCAACGGCTCGTACTGGGTGGCACAGGCCTGCGGGCGGGTCATGAAGCCCGGCAGCTCGATCATCAACATCGCCAGCATCCTCGGGATCACCACCGCGGGCCTTCCGCAGGCCGCCTACAGCGCGAGCAAGGCCGCCATCATCGGCCTCACCCGGGACCTCGCGCAGCAGTGGGGCTCCCGCAAGGGAATTCGGGTCAACGCGCTGGCTCCGGGATTCTTCAAGACCGAGATGACCGACGAGTACCCACCCGGATACCTGGAGAGCCAGTCGCATCGACTGGTCTTGGGCCGCCTCGGCGACGACCGCGAACTGGCTGCCACCGCCGTGTGGCTGGCGTCGGCCGCCGGCGGGTACGTCACCGGGCAAACGATCGTCGTCGACGGCGGCCTGTCCATCAACTAGACATGGCCGACTTCGACCCCGAGGCCCGCTTCGCGCACGCGCCGGTAGCCCGACTGGCCACCGCCGCCCCCGACGGGCGCCCACATCTGGTGCCGGTGGTGTTCGCGCTGCGCGACGGGGTCGTCTACACGGCGGTGGACGCCAAACCGAAGACCACGCCTCGGCTCCGCCGGCTGACCAACATCGAGCGCAACCCGCAGGTAACCCTGCTGGTCGACCACTACGACGAGGATTGGACGCAGCTGTGGTGGGTCCGCGCCGACGGGATTGCCACCATCCATCACGACGGCAGCACGTTCCATGACGGACTGGATCTGCTGCGAGCGAAATATCTTCAGTATCAATCGGTTTCACTTACCGGCCCAGTGATCGCCGTCGCGGTGCGGCACTGGAGCAGCTGGCACGGCTGAAGCCGGCCCCGGTCCGACACCACATCCGTACCCGCGCTTGCCAACCCGCCTTCAGCTCAAGGGCGCGAACCCGGTGTCGCTGCCGAAAATAGGCCGTTCAACTGGGCATATGGCCTGTACTATGGGGCACTAATTGCGACGTGCGCAACTTATGTTCGCTTTGCTGAGCGGAACGTAGGGCATATTGGAGATGTGCACTGCGGGCGGGGCCCCGCATCGTCTCGGAGGGTGGGCACCGTGGGTAAAGCGATTCGTACGGGTTGGCGCGCGGCAGTGATCGCCGCGCTGACCGTGATGGGCTCGGCCGCACCGGGCACGGCGGCGATCGCACCCCCGACCCCGTCCGGCACTGTCGCATCGATCCTGCCGGCCAACGGCGCGGTGGTCGGGGTGGCCCATCCGGTGATCGTCACGTTCACCAGCCCTGTCACCAACCGCTCGGCAGCCGAGCGGGCGATCACAGTCGACTGCGCCGAACCACATGACGGGCGCCTTCGATTGGCCCGAACCGAACGTCGTCGAGTGGAAGCCGGACGGGTACTGGCCCGCGCACAGCCACGTCGGCGTTGCGGTGCACGCGTTGTCGACCGGTTTCGAGACCGGCGACGAAGTCGTCGGCACGGCAAGCATTTCCGCGCACACCTTCACGGTCACCCAGAACGGTGAGGTGCTGCGCACGATGCCGGCCTCGATGGGCAAGCCCACCCGCCCGACCCCGATCGGCGACTTCTCCGCGCTGTCGAAAGAGCGCACGGTGGTGATGGATTCGCGCACCATCGGCATCCCACTCGAGTCGTCCGAGGGCTACAAGATCACCGCGCAGTACGCGGTCCGCGTGACGTGGGGCGGCGTCTATGTGCACTCCGCGCCGTGGTCGGTCGACTCCCAGGGCTATGCGAACGTCAGCCACGGCTGCATCAATCTCAGTCCGGACAACGCCGCGTGGTACTTCGACACGGTTCACATCGGCGACCCGATCAAAGTGGTGGCTTAGCCTTCGTGTCGTGACGCGGGCTGTCGGAATACATCCGCGCGGAGCCGAGTTGGCGCGTGCATGGCGAATCCACTCACCCGCGCGGTCCGGTTCGATAGTTACGGCGGGCCCGACGTCCTCTACGTCACCGATATCGAGAGACCGGAGCCCGGGGCTGGCGAGGTGCTCGTCGAGGTTCGCGCGGCCGGCATCAATCCCGGTGAGGCCGGCATCCGCACCGGCGCGCTGCACGAGCGATTTCCGGCTACCTTTCCCTCCGGCGAGGGCAGCGACCTGGCCGGTGTCGTCATCGAGGTCGGAGACGGCGTCAGCGATTTCGCCGTCGGCGACGAGGTGCTCGGGTTCAGTTTTCAGCGGTCGAGTCATGCGACCCATGCGAGCGTCCCGGTCGACCAGCTGATTCACAAACCGGCCGAGTTGAGTTGGGAGGTCGCGGGCTCGCTGTACGTCGTGGGCGCCACGGCGTATGCCGCGGTTCGGGCGGTCGCGCCGCAGTCCGGTGAGACCGTGGCGGTCTCGGCTGCCGCCGGCGGAGTCGGCAGTCTCGTCGGTGCAACTGCTGGCGCTGCAAGGCGTGCGGGTGCTGGGCATCGCTTCCTCGGCCAATGCGGAGTGGCTCCGCGCGCACGGCGTCGAGCCGGTCGAGTACGGCGACGGATTGGCTGACCGACTGCGGCAGGCCGCACCCGACGGCGTCGACGCCTTCATCGACCTGTTCGGGCCGGAGTATGTACAGCTCGCCGTCGATCTCGGCGTGCCACGCGAGCGCATCAACACGATCATCTCGTTTGCCAAGGCCGCCGAAGTCGGCGCGAAAACCGAAGGCAGTGCCGAGGCGTCGACCCCGGCTGTGCTGCAGGAAATTGCCGATCTGATCGTCTCCGGTGCGCTGGACTTCGACGTTGCTGCCACCTATCCGCTGGACCGGGTCGTCGACGCCTTCGAAGAACTCGAGCAGCGGCACACCCACGGCAAAATCGTGCTGCTGCCGCAGTCCACCGCCTGAGGGAAGTGCCCGTTAGCGTTCATTAACGCCTAGGCTGCACAACATGGCTACTACTACATTGCAAGACTCCCGAGTCGCCGACACCCTGGACCGGATGTACACCGAGTCGCAGGAACAGATGTCGACGTTGCGCGAGCGACGCCCTAACATGTCGGCGTCAGCCACCGTCAAAGAACGCGCCGACGCGATGAGCGAGTTCTACATCCCGGTCACCCCGGAATCCGGCCGGTTGCTCTACGCGCTCGTGCGAGCAACCAAACCGGCCACCATCGTGGAATTCGGCATGTCGTTTGGTATTTCGGCGCTGCACCTTGCTTCGGCAGTGCGCGACAACGGCTCCGGCCGGGTGGTGACGACGGAGATCAGCGAAACCAAAATCGCGGCTGCCAAGCGGACGTTCGCCGACACCGGTCTGGACGACCTGATCACGGTCCTGGAAGGCGATGCCCTGTCCACGCTTGCGGATCTGGATGGACCGGTCGACTTCGTTCTACTGGACGGGTGGAAAGAGCTGTACCTGCCGGTGATCAAGCTGCTGGAGCCGAAGCTGTCGCCCGGCGCCCTCGTCATCGCCGACAATACCGAGAGCCCAGACACCCGGTCCTACCTCGACTACGTCCACGGCAGCGAAAGTGGTTACGTCAGTTTTAATTTCGCCGTCCGCGACAGCGACAGCATGGAACTCAGCAGCTACGTCGCGAAGTAGGCTAGCGCGGTTTCAGCGCCTGCTCGAGCCAGGGCGTCATCCACTGCACGCCCTCCTCGGTCAGGTGCACGCCGTCGCTGCGGACATGGATGCCGTCGACGTCGGCGGTGTAGGTCCCTTGCGGGCACAGCTTCTTCTTGAGGTCGAGGATGTGAACGTCGGGGCGATTGCCAATCGTCTTGCCCAGCATGGTGTTCCATTCGTCCACCCGCTGGGGCTGATCCTCGGGATACAGACTGCCGTCCGGCCGTTCACCCCGTCTGCTGTACGGCAGATTCGCAACGGTCAGCGGCGCACCGCTGAAACTGAGAATGTCGACCGCGCGCCGCAACTCGGCGCTGATGTAAGAGTCGAAGGCCGGATCCCCGATGTGCGTCCACCGTCCCTCGTTGACCCGGTCGACGGTCTCCCAGCGCCCGATGACCAGCAGGACAGCATCGGATTGGTCGGCGGCGATCTGCGAGGTCCATCTGCCCGGCCAGGATTCGCACTCGCTCTTCTGATCCAGGGCCTGGCCGAGATAGCTGTACGGCCCACCGCGTACCAGGCTGCAACCGATCACGGTGTGGTCGACGAACTGGAATCCCGGGGTTGCCGGCAGGAAGTGCATCATCGTCCAGCCGATCGAGTCGCCGAACACCGACACGGTGAACGGTCGTTGCGGGTCTCGCTTCGTGATCGCCCGCGCAGGCCGGACTCCCTCGGCAGGCGACGGTGAGACCACCGCAACCGGCGACACACCGGGCGGAAGACTGGCGTCGAGTGCGCTGACCCCGGCCTTCGGAACAACCGGAACCACCAACAACGTCACTGCCGCCGCGGTCGCCGCGGTGGCTCCGGCCAGCGGAAGCAGTGGCACCCGCATCGGTCGCCATTTTCGGACCGGCTGCTCGATTGCCCACCACGAGACCACCGATATCGCCAGCGTCACGGCGCACCGGAGGGCGAACAGCGAGAGCCCGTGCCATCCGGTCCGCTGGCCGTTGAGAACCAGGAAGATCGGCCAGTGCCACAGGTAGATGCCGTAGGAGATACCGCCGAGCCAGGCCAGCGGACCCCAGGCCAGCGCGGTGGCTACCGGTCCGCCCTGATCCAGTGCCACCGGGGCGATCACCAGCACCGCCGCGACGGCGACCGCAATCAAGAGCCCACCCCGGAACTCGCGGGCGCTACCGGTGGCGAAGTGCACGGCCGTCCCGAGTAGCGCCAAGCCGATCACCGGAAGCAGTCGGGCAATCCACTTAGCCGTTCGGGAGCGGATCAGCGACCACCCGCGATTGAGCGCCGGCCAGTCGCCGACCAGCAGCGCGGAGGCCGCGGCGCCCACCAGCAGGGCCTGAGCCCGGGTGTCGGTGCCGAAGTAGACCCGGTCGCGGGTCGAATCGGACGCGAGCAGGATCGCGGCCGTCGCGGATCCCAGCGCCCCGAGCATGGCGAGCAGGAACACGGTCAGGCGGACCGCGCCGACCGTGGCCCGCTTCTTGCGACGACGTGCGCGGGCCGCCAGTCACCACGGCCAGCGCGACCAATACCAGCGGCCAGACGATGTAGTACTGCTCTTCCACGCCGAGCGACCAGGCGTGCTGCAGCGGCGACGGTGGAGATCCCTGCGCGAAGTAGCCGGTCTTGTCCGCGACGAACATCCAGTTCGCCATCCAGAAGAATGCGGCGACGGCGTCGTCGCGCAAGCTGGCGATCGCCTCCGGTGCGAAGAGCTGACGCCCGACGGCCACCGTCAGCACCATCAGGACCAACGCCGGCAGCAACCGGCGGGCCCGCCGAATCCAGAAGTTGGCCAGGTCGATTCGACCGCGTGCGGCCCAGTTCGTCCAGCAGCAGCGAGGTGATCAGGAAACCGCTGAGCACGAAGAACACGTCGACGCCCAGGAACCCGCCGGCCATGCCGGGGATGCCGCCATGATCGGCGAGCACCAGTCCGACGGCCAGCGCGCGCAGACCATCCAGCGCGCGGATACCCGGGCGGCGCTCGGCACCGTCGTCGCTCGCCCGGCGGGTGGTCGACCGGCTGGCCGGTGGCGGGGCGACCCATCGGGCCTTCCGAGCAGAATGAACCGGCACGGGGGATGCCCCGGCCGGTTCCATGTTCACCTCTCCAGCGCGCCGACCGGTTTCCTGGTCGGAGGCCTTGATGCCGCCGATACTCGGGTGCCCCTCCCTGCTGATGCAGGCGCCAGTTTAGGTCCGGGCAGTGCGCATCAGCGGCAGACACGGCGCGGTGGCAGCCGAAATATGCTGCCGCGCGGCAACTCCGAGGCGACGCCAGAGCATCATTCCGCCGATGGCTTCGATCGGCTCGCCGTTGGTCCACCCGATGTCGCCGGACGCGCGGCTAGATCGCGCGCCCCAGAGGGTCGAACATGGCACCGTTGACATGCTCGACCACTGTGAACCATGCCATGATTTCGAACACGGCGACTTCTACTTGCCGACGTTTCGCCGATTCTTTCCTACGGATTAGCCATGCTTTCTAGCCGTCGAAATCGATGATTCCGCGGATGTTGCGTCCTTCGCGTAAATCCACGAACGCTTCGTTGATCTGGTCGAGCTGGTAGTGCCGGGTGATCAGTTCGTCGAGCTTCAAGGCGCCCGCCTGATACAACGACAACAGCATCGGCACGCTCGTACGCGGATTCATTCCGCCATAGAGCGCTCCTCTGAGCTGCTTGGCCGACAGCGTCATCTCCTGCAGGACCATCGGCACCGGAGGCTCGGTGTACGGGGTGATCCCGGTGAGTACGCAGATCCCACCTTTGCGGAGCAACGCCATCGCCAAGGGGATCAAGTCCACGTGCACCACGCCGGGGCTGATGACGACGCGGTCGGCCATCAGCCCGGCGGTGATCTCGCGCACCAGCGGTATCGCTGCCTCCGCGGACGCGGCGCTGTGTGTGGCACCGAAAATTTTAGCCGAATCCCGCTTGGATTCAACCGGATCCACTGCGACCACATATTTTGCGCCGACGGCGCGCGCCCCTTGTAGGGCGTTCATCCCGACGCCGCCGGTACCGATGACCACCACGGTGTCGCCGGGTTCGGTGCCTGCCGACACCGTCGCGGAGCCCCACCCGGTGCTGACCCCGCACGAAACGAGTGAGGCGGCATGAAACGGAATCGATTCGTCGATCTTGATGACGGACTTTTCCGACAGCACTGCGTATTCGGCGAAAGTGCCGAGTTGTCCATAGGCCAGCAGGTTTTCGTCACCGAGGTGCCGGCGGCAAGTGCCGTCTGTCGGCATTTCGCGGACGAACAGGCTGGCACCGATGTCGCAGATGTAGCTCTGCCCGTTGACGCAGAACCGACAACTGCCGCACGCGGGGATGAACGACAGCGCTACGTGGTCCCCTGGCTGCACCGCCGTCACTCCCAGCCCGACCTCCGCGACAACACCGGCGCCCTCGTGACCGCCAAGCAGCGGGAACCAGTCCGGCGCGGGCTGACCGCTGGCAGCCAGCACTTCGGGTGTTGGCACCACATCGCCGGTGAACAGGTGGTCGTCGGAGTGGCAGATTCCGGCGACGGCCATCCGCACCAGAACCTCACCGGCGCGGGGCGGATCAAGATCGATCTCGCAGATCTCCCAGTCCATGCCGACCCCGCGTATCACGGCGGCGCGACATTTCATTGCGCCGCCTTATCCGGCGCGTAGCCCAAAACGCTTTTCACTTCGAGGTATTCGTGGAACCCGAACTCGCTCCACTCGCGGCCGTTGCCACTGCGCTTGTAGCCGCCGAATGGCGCATTCATGTCGAATGCGTGATTGATCGTCACCCAACCGGCCCGGATCCTGCGGGCAACCTCGCGAGCCGTCGTCCAGGTCGCTTCCGGAAACGAAGCCGGCGAGGCCGTAGTCGGTGTCGTTGGCGATCTCGACGGCGTGATCGATGTCGTCATAGCCGAGGATGCACAACACCGGCCCGAAGATTTCCTCGCGCGCAATCGTCATGTCGTTGGTGACGTTGGCGAAAACGGTCGGTTTGACGTAGTAACCCTTGTCCAAACCTACGGGCCGGCCCGGACCTCCCGCGACCACGGTCGCGCCCTCGTCGACGCCCTTCTGGATCAGGCGTTGGACTTTGTCGAACTGCGCCTTCGATGCCACCGGCCCGATTGTCGCATCGGAGCCGGGACTGCCCACCGTGACCTTCTCGGCTGCATCACGCGCAATCGCAATGGCTTCGCCCATACGGGATTTCGGAACCAGCATGCGGGTCGGCGCGTTACAGCTCTGCCCCGAGTTCGGCATCATGTTGGTGACGCCGGCGCTGACGCCCTCGGCAAAGCCGCTGTCGTCGAGGACGATGTTGGGGCTCTTGCCGCCGAGCTCCTGCGTCACCCGCTTCACGGTCGGGGCGGCAGCTTCGCCACCTCGATGCCGGCGCGAGTCGAGCCGGTGAAGGACACCAAGTCGATGCCGGGATGGCTCGCCAGAGCCGCGCCCACGCCAGGGCCGTCACCGTTGATCAGGTTGAACACGCCGGCCGGCACGCCCGCGGCATCCAGGATCTCCGCGAAGATGTATGGCGAAAACGGGGCGACTTCGGAAGGTTTGAGGACCACGGTGCAGCCGGTCGCCAATGCCGGATAGACCTTGACCGCGACCTGGTTGATCGGCCAGTTCCAAGGCGTGATCAACCCGGCAGACACCGATCGGCTCCTTGGCGATCAGGCTTGCGCCCTTTTGTTCCTCGAACGAAAAGTTTTTCAGTGCGTCGATGGCCGTGGTCAGATGTCCGATGCCAAGGAAGACCTGCGGCCCCGCGGCCAAGGACGGCGGGGCGCCGATCTCGTCGGTGATCGCCTCGGCCAAGTCATCGGCACGCTTCTGGTATTCGGAGAGGATCGCCTGCAAGAGATCGAGGCGCTGTTCGCGAGTCGTCTGCGACCAGCTCGTGAACGCCCGGCGGGCGGCATTGACCGCAACATCGACATCGGCCGTCGAGCCCAGCGAAATTTTCCCGGACACCTGCTCGGTCGCCGGGTTTTCGACGTCGAAAGGATTGGGCCGCAGCGGGTCCACCCACTGTCCGTCGATGTAGAACTTCAGGTATTCGCGCATAGCTTGCACTCTTCCTTAGTAGCGACGCTCACTGGGTGCCTTCGGCATACCAAGTACGGAATCGGTCGTACTTGGGCATCTCCTCGGAGTTAGCCTTCGGGTCGATGCACACGTGCACCACACCGACTTTGCCGCTGGCGTAGGCGCGGGCGATGGCCGGTCCGATCTCGTCTTCCTTCTCGACGTACTCGCCGTGGCAGCCGAAGCCCTCCGCGACCTTGTCCATCCGGACGTCCTTGCTCCAGTGCACGCCGGGCTGCGGCGACGGCTGCTCGAAGGTGCGCTTGTATACGCCCACTTCGAGACCCCACTGGTGATCGACACCCACTACGCATACCAGCGGAAGCTGCAGGCGCGCGGCGGTTTCCAATTCAGCGATGTGAAAGAGAAATGCCGAGTCACTGGTCAGCAGCATCACCGGCCGCTTACCACCCTCGGCGACCGACGCTCCGACCGCGTAGGGCAATCCGGTGCCGAGGTGGCCGAAGTTCTGGTTCCAGATGACATCCCGCGGCTTGGACTGTGAGTAGGTCCACTGGAAGATCACGGTTGCGCCGCCATCGCGGACCAGGATGCCGTCGTCGAGATCGTTGAACGCCTTGGTGGCCTCAACCACGTAGCGCGCTGGGTGAATCGGTGAACGTCCCGACGGCGCACTCACGGCAAGCTGCGCGAGTTCCTCGGCGTCGGCGGTGACCAACTTGTCGAGGTTGGCGGACGGGGTGCGCGGCGTATCCCGGAGCGCGTCAACCAGCTGCGGCACGACGCCGCGCAAATCGCCCACAAGTGGCACGTCGAACTGGCGGTTGACGCCGATGGCGGTCGGGTCCTGCTCGACATACACCCATTTGCGATTCGCATCGTTGGCTGCCCAATGCTGGGTCCGGCCATAGTGCATGGGCTCACCTAGTTCGGTTCCCAGCGCGACGCACAGGTCCGATTCCTCGACTGCCTCGTTGGCGGCCGGGGAGAACAGATAGGGGAACGTTCGGTCCTGCAGACCCGAGATGTACGACGTACCTCCGGAGGTCTGGATGACCGGGCAGCCCATCAAGTCGGCGAGTTCCTTGACCGCAGGACCGCTGCGCGACGTGTGCACGCCGTGGCCCACCAACAGAATCGGGCTCTTCGCTTCGCGAATCAGCTTCGCGGCTTCAGCGATCTCGGCTGCACCCGCCCCCTGGTTGACGAGACGATACCGGTTGGGCGGCAACGGATCTGCCACGTCGAGCTCCTCGAGAATGACGTGCGAAGGATACTCGACATAGGCCGGACCGGGTGTGCCGGACATGGCCTGGCGGATCGCTTCGTGGATGATTTCGTCGGTCTGGTCGGCGTACTCGATGGAGGCGCTGTATTTCACCGACGGCGCAAACAGCGGTTCCTGCCGGACGAATTGGATGCGACCGCGACGCACCCGCCGTTCGGTGATGCGAGCCCGCTGACCGCCGAGGAAGATCACCGGCGAGTTCTCCACTTTCGCGCACTGGATTGCGCCCGCGATGTTGGCCATGCCCGGGCCGAGCGTGCCGATGCACAGACCAGGCCTACCGGTCATTCGCGATGCCGCCTCGGCCATGAAACCCGCGCTCAGTTCATGATGCGGTGCCACCACGGACCAGCCACGAGCGTCGGCCTCGGCAAACATGTGCACGAAGTTGGGATCCGGGATGCCGAATAGGGTATTCACGCCTTCGGCCTCGAACAGGTCGAGGATACGTTTGTAGACGGGCACAGGCATGATGGGAAACTCCTTTATTCACAGTATATTTCGTTGAGTAAGCGCTAGGCCGAATCGGACATCGGATTTGTGCCGGCGGCCAGCCCCAGCTGGTTGAGGACTGATGCGGTGTGGGCACCGAGTTCCGGCGCCGGTCCCGCAACGCGACCCGGTGTCCGCGAGAACCACGTGGGTACGCCTGGGAAGCGCACCGGTCCGTGCGGAGTCTCGACCGTCTCGAACATGCCGACGGCGTTCAGATGCGGATCGTCGAAGAGCGCGCCGGGTGTGTTCAGCGGCGCGGCCGGTATCTCGAGTTCGCGCAGCAGTTCCAGCCACTCAGAGGTGGATCGCTCCTTCATCGTCCCGGCCACCAGGCCGTAGACCGTGTCGATCTCGCCGGCGCGCTGTTCCAAGGTCGAATACCGCTCGCTGGCCCACGCTGGCCGTACGGCCTTCATGAAAGCGTTCCAATGCTTGTCGTTATAGATCAGAACGGCGATATAGCCGTCGCTGGTGCGGTATGGGCGGCGGTTGGGCGCCACCACCCGTGGATACACCGCGGGCCCGAGCGGCGGATCAAATAGGGCACCGTTGGCGTGCTCGACGAGAACGAATGAGGCCATGGTCTCGAACATGGCGACCTCGACCTCCTGCCCTTCGCCGGTGCGCTCGCGATGAAACAACGCCATCATCGTTGCGTAAAGCGCTGTCAGCCCGGCGACTTTGTCGGCCATGATGGTGCCGACAAAGTCTGCTTGGCCGGTCAATTGTTCCTGCAACGCGGGCAGACCACATTCGGCCTGAATCGTGTCGTCGTAGGCGGGGCGGTCGCGGTCCGGGCCCCGCCGCCCGTACCCGTAGCAGTTGGTATAGACGACGCCGGGGTTGATCGCCGCGACGTCGTCGTAGCCGAAGCCGAGCTTGGCGATTGCCTTGCCGCGCATCGAGTGGATGAACACGTCGGCGGTCTCGACGAGACCGCGCAATGCGGCCGACCCGGCGTCAGTTCGCAGGTCCAACACGATGCTGCGCTTGCCCCGGTTGACGTTGACGAAAACCCCGCTCATGCCCGGCGCCGGGCCGACTGAGATATAGCGGGTGTTATCACCTTCCGGCGGTTCGACTTTGATCACATCAGCGCCCATGTCCGCCATGATCTGCGTGCAGTACGGGCCCATTACCATCGCGGTCAGGTCGATGACGCGCACACCGGCCATCGGGCCCGTTGGGGCCTTCGGGGTGCTAGGCATGCGACAGCCGGAAGCTGTAGCGGATGTGCTGGTCGTGCCCGTCCGGCACGACGGGAAACACCAATGGCGCCTCGATGTTTCGGATCGCCTCTAGATTGTCGGCGACGTCTTCTACCGTCCAGGACGGCTGGTACACGCCCGGGCTCTCGGCGATGACGGCGCGGGCCACGCGGCCCGCCAGGGCGACGAACACCTCACCGGTCACCGAGCAGGACTCGTGTGCGAGCCAGCCCACCACGGGCGCAACGAGTTCCGGGCCCATCGGCGGATAAGCGGAGGTGTCAATGCCGGCAGCCATCCTGGTCACCGCGGCGGGCACGATCACGTTGCAGGCCACGCCGTCCGCAGTGCCTTCGAGCGCGGCGACGTTGGACAGCCCGATCACGCCGGCCTTGGCGGCCGCGTAGTTGGCCACGTTGTGGTTCCCGTACAGGCCGCCGATCGACGACGTGAGCACGATGCGCCCGTAGCCCGCCCCGGCCATGACCGGAAATGCCTGTCGCACAACATTGAAAGCGCCGCGCAAATGCACGTCGAGCACGGCGTCGAAGTCCTCGTAGCTCATGTCCTTCAGCGAGCCGCTACGAACGTTGCCGGCGTTGTGGATCAGGATGTCGACGCGGCCGTAGTGGTCGAGCGCGGTTTGGATAATCGCGGCGGCGCCGTTGCGACTCGCGACCGACGCGGTGGACGCTACGGCCTCGCCGCCGGCCGCCCTGATCGCCTCGACCGCCTGTTCGGCGGGTGCCGCGTCGGCCCCGTCACCGGCCAGGCTGCCGCCGTGGTCGTTGACGACGACCTTTGCGCCGCGTTTGGCGAGCAGTTGGGCGTACTCGCAGCCCAGGCCCCGCCCGGCGCCCGTGATGACGGCGACCCGGCCGTCGAACCGCAACTCGCTCACGACAGCTCAAGGCCTTCCAAGTCACCCCTGGCGCGCCAATCGGCGATCAGATCGCCGAAGGCGTAGAAGCCCGGCGAGTAGAAATCACCGAGGAACGCACCGTTGTCTTTGGCGCCGCCATGACCCTCATTGTTGTAATAGCCTGGGGTGCAGGACATCTCGAAGGCCGAGTTGTCGATCGCGAGTTCCGCGACCGTTGCGACCCAGCGGTCCTGGCCCTCCTGACTGGGTTCGACGCTGGCCGCGCCGCGCTTCTGCGCCTCGGCGATGATGTACGCGATGTGCTCGGCCTGTTGCTCGAACATCGCGGTGGTATTGGCCGAGACGCCGCCCTGGATAAAGCCTGTGAAGAACTGATTGGGGAAGCCGCGGGTGGTCATGCCGTGCAGCGTCTGGTACTTGTCGTGCCAGTAGTCGAACAGCGACAGCCCGTCTCGGCCCTCGATGACGTCGACCGCGAAGCGCCGACTGATCTCCGTGGAGATCTCGAACCCGCTGGCGAATACGACGCAATCGACCTCGTACTCGACGCCGTTCGCGACGATGCCCTTCTCTGTCAGGCGTTCCACGCCCTTGGATTCCGACACGTCCACCAGCGTCACGTTGGGCAGGTTGAACGCCGGCAGGTACGTCTCGCTCGAACACGGGCGCTTGCACATGAAGCGGTAGTACGGCTTGAGCGCCTCGGCGGTGTCGGGGTCGTCGACCAAGGCCGCCACGCGGTGCCGCAGACGATCCATGATCTTGTAGTCCTCTTCCTCCCGGATCGCCATGATCTCCTCGATGGTCAGCGAGGCGGGATCCGGGCTGGCGGCGATCCGGGCGGTCATGTTGCGGCCCAATTCGGTCCAGAAGTCGCACACCAGATCCGGTTCGCCGAAGACCACCCCGACAAACGGTGACCAGTTGTGGAAGTTGCGCTTGCGCTCCTCCTGCCAACCGGGCTGCAGGGCTGCCGCCCAGGCCGGGTCGGTGGGCGTGTTGGCGCGCATGTCTACCGATGATGGGGTGCGCTGGAACACGAAGAGCTGCTTGGCATCCCGGCCGAGGTGCGGAACCAGCTGGACGCCGGTAGCCCCGGTGCCGACGAGTGCGACCCGCTTGTCGGCCAGCCTATGTAGGCCGCCGTTGGCGTCGCCACCGGTGTACTCGTAGTCCCAGCGCGCGGAATGGAATGCGTGGCCGCCGCCGTCCAGGTACTCCCTGATACCGCGGATACCGGGCAGCTTCGGCTTGTTGTAGGAGCCCTGCGCCATCACCACGAACCGCGCGCGGATGTCGTCGCCGCGGTTGGTGATGAGCCGCCAGCGCTTGCTCTTCTCGTCCCAGTGCATGGTCTCGACTTGCGTCGAGAAGATCGCGCCGTCGTATAGGTCGAAGTGTTTGCCCATGGCCTGGCAGTGGGTGAAGATCTCGGCGCCGTCGGCGAACTTCTTGCTCGGCAGGAAATCGAGTTCCTCGAGCATCGGGATGTAACAGTAGGCGTCGTTGTCGCACTGGATGCCCGGGAAGCGGTTCCAGTACCACACTCCGCCGAAGTCCCCGGCCATGTCGATGACCCGAACATCCTGCACGCCGGCCTTTTTCAGGTAGGCGCCCGACAACAATCCGGCAAACCCGCCGCCGAGTACAGCCACCTCGATGTCCTCGTCGATTGGGGCGCGATCGGCCACCGGGGTGTACGGGTCTACCTCGTAGAGGCCGGCCAGGTCACCGTCGAGTTCGAGGTACTGCGCGCCGCCGTCCTTGCGCAGGCGCTTCTCGCGCTCCTGGGCGTACTTGGCCCGCATCGCGTCGATGTCGACGTCCTGCGTTACGTCGGTCGGCCCGCAGGTCTCGGACGATGTCATCTATGTCAAAGCTCCTGTGGTTCGCCGGTACCCATATATCTCGATAGCTGGTAATGCAGATTCACGGTGCTGCGCTCTCGGTAAGGATTGGGCTTGGTGCCTGGGAAGCCGAGGGACTTCATGCCTTGCTGGACAGCGGCCATATTGGAGAAGTCCTGCGGTAGCACCGACCGCCACCTGGGGTCACCGACCGGTGTGTACTCCCATTCCGTCGGCGGCTCTTCACCTTTCGGATACAGCTCGAAAACTGAGACCTCAAAGATGCACTTGTCGGGGTTGTAGCTGGGGTGCGGGCGCGCGCCGTAGCAGAGCGCGCTGGTCAAGCCTTGGCCGATCTGGAAGTTCGGGAAGATCTGCCACGCGGTGCCGGCCTGCCCGAGAATGTCGGCGGGAATCGTGGGCCAGACCACTCCGCGGGCCGCGTCGTCGCGACGCGCCGACGCCAGCCAGTGCTCGAGCACCTTGTCGGGCGGTGTCCCCTCGGGCAACTCGTCGACCAGTCTCTTGGCCGCGTTCACCAACGTCTGGGTAGTGGTGGCGTTGGTCTCCTCCATCGTGTAGACCTGCATCTCCGCGGTGGAAACGCGCGGGTCGGCACCGATACCGAGACGGATCTTGGACTTGGTGGCCTCCAGGTCCTCAGGTGCGTCGTAACCGATATGACTATGTCGCCCTTGCGCTTTCGCCCAGCCCTTGAATTCACCGAACTTGTTGAACTCGGGGTGCGTGGTGAAGACGTGATACGTCTCGTTGAAGGCCTCCAGTGCGACTTTCCAGTTACAGTCGAAAGACAGCCACTTACGCCACTTGTAACGCATGTTCTCCAGGCCGAACGGATCGAGAATCTTGGCGGCGGGAAACAGGAAGTCGGCCAGCGGCTCGCAGTCGGGGTCCATGTTGATCCACAACCAGCCGCCCCACGTCTCGACTTTGACCGATCGAAGGTGGGTGTTGTCGGGCGTCAGCGCGTCCTGCCAGTCTTGGCGCTCACGGACGTGGGTGCATGCGCCATCTAAGCCATAGGTCCAGCCGTGGAAGCCACAGACGAATGACTTCCGGGCGCGGGCAGATGCGTTCTTGGCGCCATCGGGCGTGTCGATCAGCCGCCGTCCGCGGTGCATGCAGACGTTGTGGTGGGCATGAAACTCGTCGGCGCCGGTGCGAACCACAATGATCGAGTCGTCGAGGATGTCGTAGGTCAGGTAGCTGCCCACCTCAGGCAATTCTTCGACGCGGCCGACCTGCTGCCAGACCTTGCGCCACAGCTTGTCCCGCTCGGCGCGCGCATAGTCTTCGGAGATGTAGGCCTCGACGTTGATCGTCACCGGCCGCGACAGTTCCTCGGCCGCTTCGGAATTCACGTCTTTCGCTAGGTCGGTCATTCCATGCTCCTTATCGCCGCCCGGAAGGAGTCGTCCTTGAGAAATAGCGAGGTGTTGTCGGCGTCCAGGTGTGTCCACTTGAGGTCCAGTCCGCCGTCGACCAGCAGGGTCTGGCCGGTGATGTAGCTGGACAGATCGGACAACAGGAACAGGATGGCGCCGGCGATTTCATCGGGACGGCCGCGCCGGCCCATCGCGATCGCGCGGCGATCCCGTTCGGCGTCGTCATCGACGTAGGTGAGCGAAGCCGGGGTTGCGGTGACGCCGGGGGCTACCGCGTTCACCCGAATCTCGTCGACGGCAAGTTCGACGGCCATGGTGCGGGTCATCGCCGCGATCGCCGCCTTGGCCGTGCCGTAGCCAATGTGGAACGGGGCGGTGTTCATCCCACTGATCGAGGAGATCGACACGATCGACCCGCGGCGACCGCCAGCTTTCAATTCCGCGGCCACCGCCTGGCTCATGAAGAATGCGGTCTCCAGATTCTGGGTGAACAGGTCGCGCCAGTCGCTGCGGGTCACCCGGGTCGACGGCATCCAGGTCTCCGGCCCGGCCCCGCCCGCCACGTTGACCAGTCCATGCAGGTCGCCGTCGGCATGCAACGCCTGCTCGATGGCGGCGGCCATGCCGTCCTCGGTGGCGACGTCCGCAGCGACGGGAACGATGGGCAGTCCGCGTTCGACCAGCGGAGAGATGTGGGTGTCGAGGTTGTCTTTACCGCGACTGACCGCGACGACCGTCGCGCCCGCCTCAGCAACCATGCGGGCAACGGTGGTGCCGATGCCGCCGCCGGCGGCGCCGGCGACGATGACCACGCGCCCCTGTAGATCCAGCAGATTAACGACCACTATAAGAATTCGCCTACGTATTGTCCGGACAAGATATCAAGATGCGCATAATTGAGAATATGATTCTCTGCAAATGGCTGAGCGTCAAGTGGCGCTGGTGGAACTGTGGCTGGCTATTGTCTGGACCAGGCCCGGTTGCTAACGTCACCGGCTGAAACAGCCGCGAGATGGCGGCACCAAGCCCACGGGAGTCATCACCGATGTTGCTGCACGAAGGTCGCTCCGGCACAGCGGGGCCTGAAACCCTCGCAGCGGGGTGGAGCATGGAGCGGCTCACTCCCCCCAGCAGGCTGTTCGGCGCCAACGGCCTGCGGACCGGGCCCGATGGCCGGATCTACATCGCACAGGTGACCGGCAGCCAGATCAGCGCGCTCGACGTCGGTACCGGTCAACTGGAGACCATCAGCGCCAAGGGCGGCGACATCGTCGCACCCGACGACGTGGCGTTCGGTCCACACGGTGATCTCTACGCCACCGAGGTGATGGACGGTCGGGTCAGCGTGCGCGGCGTCGACGGCCATACCCGCGTGCTGCGCGCAGATATCCCCTCGGCCAACGGCATCACCGTTCATCAGGGCCGGTTGTTCATCGGCGAGTGCCGTGAGGGCGGCAGGCTTCTCGAGTTGGACCTCAACGGTGGCGCGCCGCGGGTGCTTGCGGAGAACGTCCCGTCGCCCAACGCGATGGAAGTCGGCCCGGACGGCTTGCTGTACTTCCCGGTGATGGGCGCCAACGAGATCTGGCGCATCGGCCTCGACGGCGGCGAGCCCGAGACGGTCGCGTCCGGCCTCGGCGTGCCCGACTCGGTGAAATTCGACTCAGCCGGCCTGATCGTCTCGACTCAGGTGCACAGCGGCCAGGTGTTGCGCATCGACCCGCGCTCCGGCAATCAGACGGTCCTGGCGAATCTCAGTCCAGGGCTGGACAATTCGACCTTCGTCAACGACCGGCTGTTCGTCTCGAACTTCACCGGCGAGATCACCGAGATCCTCGCCGACGGCTCGACCGAGGCCCTGTTGCCGGGCGGCTTGAACTGGCCACTGGATCTGGCCGTGGGCGCTGACGGCAGGCTATATGTCGCCGACGGCACCTACTTCTACGTGCTCGGTCCCGACCGGGTACTGCACACGGTGGGCATGCTGTTCACCCCGGGCTATCCGGGGTTCCTTCGCGGGCTTGCTGTCGCTGGACCGGGCGAGTTCGTCGTCACCACATCCGGAGGCCAGATCTCGCGCTACCGGCCGGCCGACGGCGAAAGCGATGTGCTGGCCGACGGATTCGATCAGCTCTACGGCGTGGCGATCGCCGCCGACGACACGATCGCGGCCGCCGAATTCGGGACGGGACGGGTGGTGTCGATTCGGAGCGGGCAGGTCGAGGTGATCGCGTCCGGGTTGGCCGATCCGATCGGGGTCGCGGTCGCGCCCGACGGCGGGTGGCTGGTGTCGGAGGCCGGCGGCGGCCGGGTGGTCATGCTCACCGGGTCCGGGCGTAAGACCGTAGCGGCCGAATTCGACCGTCCGCAAGGCATTCTGGTCGACGGTAACCGGCTCTACGTCGTCGACGCCGGCGCCAAGGCCGTGGTCGAGGTGGATCTCGACGACGGCTCGCGGCGCGCGATCGCCTCCGGGCTGCCGCTCGGCGCTGCGCCGGGTGTGGTGCCCAAACCGCTGAAGGGCATGCCGCCGTTCTCCGGGCCGCAGGGACCGTTCGCCGGAATCACCGCCGGCCCCGACGGCACGCTGTATGTATCGGCGGATGCGGACGGCAGCCTGCTGGCGTTTCGGCGGGGCGGTCGCGATGGCTGAGGCCACTGACCACCGTTACCTGCAGGTGGCGCGCGCGCTACGGAAGGAGATCGTCGACGGCGTGTACCCGGTGGGGTCGCAACTGCCGACCGAACATCAACTATGCGAGCGCTTTTCGGTCAGCAGGTATACCGTCCGGGAGGCGCTGCGACGGCTGCGCGACGACAACCTCGTCGCATCGCGGCCGCGGGCCGGCACGCTCGTGGTACCGCGCCCGTCCTCAGACTCCTACGTTCAGGACGTCGTCTCGATCAACGACCTGCTGGCCTTCGCCACCGGTGCGCAGTTCGCGATCGAATCCACCGGGATGACGGTGATCGAAGACGAGCTGGCCGGCCGGACCGGACTCGGCAGCGGTGGAGAATGGTTGGTCGTCAAGGGCTTTCGCCGAATCGAGGGGGCCGAGTATCCGGTCTGCCGGACCGAGTACTACATCAACCGGGCATTCGCCGGGGTCGGGCGACTGCTGCCACGACACACCGGTCCGATCTTTCCCCTTATCGAAGACATCTTCGGGCTGAGCATCGTCGAGGTTCGCCAGGAGATCGCCGCGGTGCTGATTTCGTCGACGCTGGCCGAGCAGCTCAGTGTCGACGTCGGCAGCCCCGGGCTCGAGGTGCACCGAACTTATGCGACCTCAGATGGTGAAGTCGCGCAGCTGACGATCAACACGCATCCCGCGTCCCGTTTCCGCCACACGATGACGATGCGACGGGTCCGCGGCTAATCTCACATGCGGCGATGTCGAACACCAAACTGATCGGCGGACGAACGGTCCGCTGGGACGACGCGCGGGCCGCGGAAGCCTATGCGCGGGGCTGGTGGGTGCCCGAGACCTTGGTTGATTCGCTCGCCGACGCCGCGCAACGCACCCCGCAGCGAGTGGTGCTGATCGACGGCGACCACGAGGTCGACTGCCAGAACCTGCACGAGCAGGCGACGGCGCTGGCCGCGGCGATGCTGGAACGGATGCCGATCGGCAGCGTCGTGTCGTTCATGCTGCCCAATTGGCATGAGGCCGGGGTCATCTACCTCGCGGCGACGCTCGCCGGAATGGTGGTCAACCCCATCCTCCCCTCGCTGCGGGATCATGAGCTGCTGTTCATCTTGAGCGACGCGAACACCCGGATGATCTTCGTGCCGGCGTTGTTCGGGCGGCACGACTACGCGGCAATGCTGGACCGGGTCGTCGCGCAGATGGCGGACCCACCCGAGGTCGTGGTGGTGCGCAATGGCGCATCGTTGCCCACGGCGAACTCGCCGACGATCGGCCTGCCCACGCTGGATTCCGATGCTGTGCGGATGATTCTCTACACGTCGGGCACGACTGGCCGCCCGAAAGGTGTTCTGCACAGCCATAACTCAATGCATGCGTTGATCACCCAACTCCGCGGCCACTGGCAGATCAGTCCAGGTGATCGGTTCCTGGTGCCATCGCCGATCGCTCACATTGGCGGAAGTATCTACGCCTTCGAATGTCCGCTGCTGCTCGGCACGTCGGCCGTGCTGATGGACCGCTGGGATGCCGCCACCGCTGTCGAGCTCATCGGAGAGCAGCGGTGCACTCATATCGCCGGCGCGACGCCGTTCCTGGAGCAGCTGCTCGCGGCGGCCGAACAGGCCGGCACCCGATTGCCTGAGCTGAAGTTGTTCGTCTGCGGTGGCGCGTCGGTTTCACCGTCGCTGATCCGCAGAGCCGCAGAGTATTTCGATCGCGCCGCCGTCACCCGGGTGTACGGCTCCACCGAAGTTCCGGTGACCACAGTCGGCGCACCGCGGGACCCTGACCATGCCGCGGACACCGACGGACGACCCGGATTCGCGCAGATCGCTTTGCGCGGCGACGATGGCGAAATTCATGCCCGCGGCCCGCAGATGCTGGTGGGATATCTGCATGCTGCCGACGATGCCGAATCATTCGACGCGGAAGGCTATTTCCGCACCGGCGACCTGGCCCGCTGGGTGGATGACGACTACCTCGTCGTCACCGGCCGGGCGAAGGACATCATCATCCGCAACGGCGAGAACATCGCACCCAAAGAGATCGAAGACATCCTGATCGGTCATCCCGGTGTCGCGGAGATCGCCATCGTCGGCCTACCCGATGCCCGCACCGGCGAGCGGGCCTGTGCGGTCGTCGTGCCCAACGATCAACCACATCCCGACGTGGACGAGCTTGCGCGTCTTCCTGCAAACCCAGGGCGTCGCCATCTTCAAAACGCCTGAGCAGGTGGTCATCTGGGAGGCATTACCAAGAAACGACGCCGGCAAGGTGCTCAAACACCGAATCCAGTCGGCCCTGACAACGACGGATGGATGACATGCAGGTAGCCATCGTGACCGGCGCGACCGGTGGAATCGGATTCGGGTGCGCGACCAAGCTGGCCGGAGTGGGAATGGCCGTGCTGGCCACCGGCCGGAATCAGACCCGGCTTGACGAATTGGCCACAGCGATCGCCGATCCCGACCGTCTCGAAACGGTGGCGGTCGACGTGACCGATGACGATGGGCCCGCGCGCATCGTGTCGGCTGCGGTCGAGCGCTGGGGTCGAGTCGACTTCCTGATCAACAACGCCGGAGTCGGCAGCCCAACCCCGCTGCACGGCACCGACGACGAGACGTTGGACAACTTTCTCAACGTGATGCTGCGCGCACCGTTTCGGCTCGCTCGAGATGTGTTGCCGCACATGCAGGCCGGTTCGGCGATCATCAACATCACGTCGACGTTCGCTGTCGTGGGCGGGTTGCGCGGCGGTCCGTATTCGGCGGCCAAAGGCGGCTTGACGGCATTGACCACCCACATCGCCTGCCAGTACGGGGCGCACGGCATCCGCTGCAACGCCGTCGCCCCCGGCGTGATTCAGACGCCGATGACCGAAGAACGGTTACAGGATCCCCGGTTTCGCCGGATGCAGATCGAGATGACCCCGCACCAGCGGCTCGGCACGGTCGACGACGTGGCGAGCACGGTGGCATTCTTGTGTTCGCCGGGCGGCAGTTTCATCAACGGGCAGACCATCGTGGTCGACGGCGGATGGAGTTCGACGAAGTACCTGTCGAAGTATGCGTTGACATCGGAGTGGACGGCGCAGTGAATCTGTTCGCGTTGCTGGACCAAGCCGCGCAACGCTTTCCCGACCACGGCGCGGTGTACCACGGCCAGCGTCGCCGCTGTACCTGGAGCGAGCTGCGCGAGCGCGCGCTGCGCCTGGCCGGCTCGATCCGCCTCGACTACCCGGCGGGCGCGCGGATCGCGATCGCCAGCGAGAACCGGCCGGAGATCGTCGAGCTGCTGTTCGGGATCTGGGCTGCCGAGTGTGTGGCGGTGCCGATCAACTACAAGCTGCATCCCCGCGAGATGGCGCAGATCCTCGACGACGCCGAAGCCTCGCACGTCTTCGCCTCAGCCTCGATCGCCGCCCAGCTGGATTCCACTTACCCAGTGGATGTCGTTGATTCAGAGCAGTATTCACGACGATTACGCACCGCTCCGGCTGCGGCGCCGACTACCGAACCGTCGACGCTGGCCTGGCTGTTCTACACCAGCGGAACGACCGGCAGGTCCAAGGGCGCCATGCTCAGCCACCGCAACCTGATGGCGATGACGGTCGCGCATCTGGCCGACATGGATCACCCCGACCACGACTCCAGCCTGGTGCACGCCGCACCGATGTCGCACGGCTCCGGCCTCTACATCCCGGCCTATGTCTCCCGCGGCGCCCGCCAAGTGATCTCCGAGCGTGGCGGATTCGAGCCGGCCGAATTCCTCGATCTCTGCGAACACCACCCGGGCTGCAGCGCGTTCCTGGCGCCGACCATGGTGCAGCGGGTGGTCGAGACGGGGCGTGCGCGTCCGGGACAACTGCGGACCATCATCTATGGCGGCGGCCCGATGTACGTGGACAGCATGAAGAAAGCGCTGGCGGCGTTCGGCCCGGTGTTCGCGCAGATTTACGGCCAGGGCGAATCACCCATGACGATCACCGGCCTGCGTCGCGCCGACCATGAGGCGGCCGACGATGCGGTCCTCGGCTCGGTCGGCTACCCGCGCTCGGGCACCGAAGTCGCGGTGCTCCGCGGCGACGGCACGGCGGCGGCGGTCGGTGAGATCGGTGAGATCGTCTGCCGCGGCGACGTCGTGATGGGCGGCTACTGGCGCAATCCCGCGGCCACCGACGAGACCCTGCGGGACGGTTGGCTACGCACCGGCGATATGGGCTCCTTCGATGCGCGTGGCTTCCTGACGTTGCACGACCGCTCGAAGGACGTCGTGATCAGCGGCGGCTCCAACATCTATCCACGCGAGGTGGAAGAAGCGCTGCTTGAACATCCCCGGGTGTCCGAAGCGTGTGTGGTCGGCGCGCCCGACCAGGAGTGGGGTGAGGTCGTGGTCGCGTTCATTGTGGGTACGGCCGACGAGATCGACACAGCTGACCTCGACGCGCATCTGCTGACGCGTATCGCCCGCTTCAAACGCCCGAAGCGGTATCTGGTCGTGGACTCACTACCGAAGAACAGTTACGGCAAGGTGCTGAAGAAAGACCTGCGTCAGCAACTGGTCTGACGCTCAACGACTTTCGAAGTGGCTGCGGATGCCGGCCAGCATGACGACGTGAGCATCGACCGCCTCGCGTTCGGTCACGGCCGGCAAGCAGGCGCGGAGCTGCGATCGTCAGCCGCTCGGTCAGACGGGTGCCCACGTCGGTCGGCTGGAAGCTCACCACCCCGTTGAGTCGGACCTTGGGGAATTGACGCGCCTCGGTGATGACGTCGCCGTCCGCCGGGACCTGGACCCGCGCCCAGTAGGTGATGGGCATCGACAACGGCCCCAGTGGAATACGGTCGCGCACCCGATACGTCTGCTGGTAGCCCTCATCGGTCTTGCTGTGGAGGAGCACCTGGACCGAAACCACCAGCGGATGAAACTCTTTGATGTTGTCCAGGTCCACGTAGAAGTCGCGCACCACGGCCGGCGGAGCGGGTATCTCTTCGCTGATTGTCCGCTCGGCGCGGGCGATCCAGAGGCTCACGGTGTTTCAGCGACCCCGGGCCATCGACTCGAGGAATCCGGCGATCCGGCCGCGGGTCTCCTCGGATATCCAGCTGGCCCGCACGTCAGCATCGGCTGCGCCACCGTCGTTGATCGCGGCGCGAACCGGCTTGTGCAGCTGCTTTTTGGTGGCGGCGTAGGCGGCCGGCGAATACTGACCGAGCTCACGCGCGATCGCCAGCGCCCTGGAGATCAAGTCGTCCGGCGGAACGACCGCGTCAACCCATCCGCGGGCCAACGCGGTATCGGCGTCGATCGTTTTGGCTCCCAGCGCGGCGCGGGGCGCCGATATCCCCATCGAATAACGACATATCTCGAGCGCGGTCACCGGAAACGGAACACCGACGGCAAGCTCGGTCAGACCGATCGTCCCGCCAGACATCAGCCGCACATCGGCGCACATGGCCAACACACACCCGCCCGCGATCGCATGTCCGTTGACCGCCGCGACCACCGGCGCCGGGTGATCGAAGATCGCCCGAAACGCCTTTGACAACGCGACGACGAAACGCTCGGCGTAGCTGTTGCCGCCGTCGACCAACGCGCGCAAGTCGACTCCGGCGGAGAAAGCCCGGCCGGCGCCGGTGAGGACGACCGGGCCCTGCACGCTTCGCATCGAGGCGATGATGACCTCGAGCAGGTCCAGGTCGAGCGCGTTCACCGGTGCGTTGTCGAACCGCACGATCGTCACGCCGTCGGCCGCTCTCGAGATCTGTCAACACGCCCTCCTTGCCGCGAGCCAGCCGTCACGGTCGTGACTTTGTGATTCTTACAGCCCTGCCTGCTGTGTCGGCGCAGAAGCGGACGATCTCGACCGGGCATTGACAATCTCGGCGATCCGCTGTGTAGTGATCGAACACTAAACGAAAATGCTGTTCTCATTTAAGGCTAGGTATGCACCCACGGCGCTCGAGCAGCGACCGCGACGGCACCGCATGACCGCTCCCCGTACGCGGCGCCGCAGCAAGCTGGCACCCGACCCGGACGTCCGCCGCGCCATCGTGGCCGCCGCCGCAGAAGCATTGCGGGAGCATGGAGTTCGAGGCCTCAGCGTCGCAGCCGTCCTCGACCGCGCCGAGCTGAGCACCCGCGCTTTCTACCGGCATTTCGAGTCGAAGGATCACGTGGTCGGCGCGGTCTTTCTCGAGATGGCTCAGGCCGAAAAGCGCCGGCTGCAAAGAAAAATGGCGCAGGCCGCCGACCCGGTCGAGGCGGTTGGCGCCTGGATCGACGGCCGCCTCGATCTGGCATTCGACGAGAACATCAAATCCGACCTGCGCCGACTGTCACTGGAGGCGCAATCGCAGATCTTCGCCGCGCCCGAGCTGATTCAGCCGGCGTTCGAAGAAATGCTCAAGCCGCTGATCGAACAGCTGCGCCGTGGGGTCAGCAGCGGCGTGTTCCACGACATCGATCCGGTCACCGAAGCCCAGTCCATCCAAGGCGTCGTGTGGGCGAGCACCGAACGGCACTGGGCCGCAGGCGATTGCAAACCAACCGAGGTCCGCAGCCGCGCTCTTCGGTTCTGCCTGCGCGGACTCGGAGTGAAAGCCGCAACCATCGACGACGTCGCCGCACGCGACCGACTGTAAGGAGCAGCAATGGACCTGGGACTGACCGGATCGACGGCCGTTGTCACCGGCGGCAGCAAGGGCATGGGTCTGGCGATCGCGCAGACTCTGGCGGCCGAGGGTGCCAGCGTCGCCGTGATGGCGCGGGGCCAGGCGGCCCTGGACGCGGCGGTCGACTCATTGCGCGCGGCCGGCGCTCCCGACGCCGTCGGGATCAGTGTGGACATGACCGATGCCGCATCGATCGCGGGCGGCTTCGACGAGGTGTCCAAGCGGTGGGGCCGGCTGAACAGCCTGGTTCACACGATCGGTCCGGGTGACGGGCTTTTCGAGCAGATGGACGACACCGACTGGGACGCGGCCTTCGCACTTGGAACCATGTCCGGCGTCCGCTCTGTGCGTGCCGCGTTGCCGATGCTGCGCGCCGCGGAGTGGGCCCGCATCGTCACGCTGTCAGCGCACTCCATTCAGCGACAAAGCCCGCGCATCGTGGCGTACACGGCGTCGAAGGCCGCGCTGTCCAGCATCACCAAGAACCTGTCGAAAAGCCTTGCCAAGGACGGCATCCTGGTGAACTGCGTCTGCCCGGGCACCATTGTGACCGCGAGCTTCACCGAGAACCTGAAGGACATCCTCGCCGCCGACGGGCTAGACGCGTCCGACCCGCACGACGTCATGACATGGATCGAAAACAACTTCCACCAGCCGTGCGACCTCGGGCGCGCCGGGCTCCCTGAGGAGATCGCGTCGATCACCACCTACCTGGCGTCCAAGCGGAACGGCTACGTCACCGGCGCGACGGTCAACGTCGACGGCGGATCGGACTTCGTCTAGGTCCGTTGCGCTAGCGCGGTCGGGAAGAATAGCATTCTCCTATTCTGCGAATGAGTGTTCCAGAGCTCACGACGGAGGGGCTCGATTGACGGCGACCGAGACGCTGAGCGTGCAGCGGCCACACGACGGTGTGGTCGTGCTGCACCTGAATCGACCCGAGCGGCTGAACGCGATCAACGAGGTTATGGTCGACGAGCTCACCCACACGCTGGCGAGCCTGGGCTCCGACGCCACGGTCAACTCCGTCGTGATCACCGGCGCCGGACGCGGCTTCTGCTCGGGCATCGACATGCGCGACTTCGGCCCGCGACTACCGGAGGCCACCGATCCCGCGATCGACCGGTTACGTTTCCAGGAGACGATGGCGGCGCTGCCGCAGGCGATACGCGACGTCGCGCAACCGGTGATCGCCGCGGTCAACGGTCCCTGCGTCGGCGCCGGACTGGCGCTCTGCCTGGCCGCTGACATCCGGATCTGCTCGACCGCAGCGACATTCGGCAATGGAGCAATCCTGCTCGGTCTCTCCGGCGCCGAGATGGGAATGAGCTACTTCCTGCCACGGATCGTCGGGACCAGCGTGGCCGCCGACTGGATGCTGACCGCCCGCACGGTCTCCGCAGCCGAGGCCGACCGCCGCGGACTGGTCAGCGAGGTCACCGAACCGGAGGAACTCGCTGACCGGGCACTCGAAATCGCGACTCGGATAGCTGAACTCACGCCGTTGGGCGTCCAACTGACGAAGCGGGCGCTGCAGGTCAACGCCGACGCCGCCGGACTGGGTCCCGCCCTCGAACTCGAGAACCGCAACCAGGTGCTCAGCCACGCAACCGAGGAAGCGGCGGCACGCCGGCAATCGTGGTCGTCATGACCCGTCCGCTGCACAGCGGCGGTAACTGAGTAGCGAAAGGGCGATCGGTGGCTTGGGACTTCTCAACCGACCCGGAATGGGCGGCGCAACTCAAGTGGGTGGACGAGTTCGTCCGCTCGGAGTGCGAACCAATTGACTTGATCATCAAGGAATCTCACGACCTCAACGATCCGGTACGCCAGGCGTTGATCCCGCCGCTGCAGAAGATCGTCAAGGAGCGCGGGCTGTGGGCTACCCACCTGGGGCCGCACCTCGGCGGACCCGGCTTCGGCCAGGTCAAACTCGCGCTGCTCAATGAGATCCTCGGCCGGTCCGAATGTGCGCCGATCGTTTTCGGCTCCCAGGCACCGGATTCCGGCAACAGCGAGATCCTGGCTCACTACGGAACGCCCGAACTCAAACAGCGCTACCTGGAACCGTTGCTGGACAACCGGATCATCTCCTGCTTCTCGATGACCGAGCCACAAGGCGGCGCCGACCCGAAGGTGTTCACCACGACCGCCACACAGGACGGCGATCATTGGGTGATAAACGGCGAGAAGTGGTACTCGTCGTTTGCATCGATGGCGTCGTTCATCATCGTGATGGCGATGACCGACCCGGAAGCTTCCCCGTACCAACGGTATTCGATGTTCGTGCTGCCTGGCGACACTGCGGGCATCAACGTGCTCCGCGACGTCGGGCTCGGCTATCAGCCGCTCGGCGGCGGCGGCCGAGAGGGCTACGTCCGGTACGAGAACGTGCGAGTACCCAACGACCACATGCTCGGCCCACGCGGTGGCGCGTTCGCGGTCGCACAGACCCGGCTCGGTGGCGGGCGCATCCATCACGCCATGCGCACCGTGGGATTGGTGCGTCGCATCTACGACATGATCTGCGAACGCGCGGTATCGCGATACACGCAGGGCAGCGTGCTGGCCGATAAGCAGATGGTGCAGGAGATGATCGCCGACTCGTGGATGGAGATCGAGGCATTTCGGCTGCTGACCCTTCAGACCGCCTGGAAGATCGATCAGTTCAACGACTATCAAGCGGTGCGAGGTGATATTTCGGCAGTCAAAGCGATGATGCAGAAGGTACTTCACGACGTGTCCGCGCGGGCGCTGCAGATCCACGGTTCGCTGGGGACCTCGCACGAGATGCCGTTCGTGCAGTACCTCACCGAGTCTTTTGTTCTGGGGTTGGCCGACGGCCCGACCGAAGTGCACAAGGTGACTCTCGCGCGGCTGCTACTCAAGAATGTCGAGGCCGCCCCCGACATGTTTCCGTCCGAGCATATTTTGCGGCTTCGGCAGGCGGCCGAGGAGAAATTCGCCAAACAGCTAGCCGACATTCCACGTGGTTAACCCGGCTGCCGAAGGACAGTCCGGCTAATCTGCGGAAAGCCCTCTCCTCCGCGCAGAAAGGCTTGGGCATGGCATTGGCCTGCAACCGGTCGATGGGCCGAGCGCTCGCGGTGGCCGCGACCTTGATGACTACCGTGCTGCTGGGACCTTTCGCCACGGAACTTCCGGCTGTTCGCGCCGACCCTGTCGACGACAAATTCATTGCCGCACTGCAGTCTCGCGACATCCATTACCAGTCACCAGAGGCTGCCATCGCGGCAGCTCACGTGGTGTGCGCAGAACTTGACAACGGCGAACCCAAGTCTCAGGTCGCCCAAGATGTGATCGACCAGACCGACCTTGATCCCTACCACGCGGGATACTTCGTCGGCGCGAGCGTCGGCGCTTACTGCTCGCAGTATGCCTCGGTGAATTGAGAGCAAAATTGTGCGCGACGCACAGGCGGCCCCAGATGGGTATCATCGGGGCAGCTACTTCGGGAGAACCTCAATGATCACAAAAGTCCTCGTCGCCGCCGCCATCGCCGGCCTCGCGGGTGCAGGAACGGCGGCGCCGGCGTTCGCCGATCCGGGCTCATTCAGCGACCTCAGCTGCTCGTGCCAAGCGCCGGCCCCCCAGGCACCTCTCTTTCCGCACTTCTTCTTGTGGCCGCAAGATCCGATCGATCAGGGATTCCAGCAGGGGCTGTTAGACGCCAACCCCGAAGCAACACAGCGCTGATTCGTTCGATTCAGTACGACACACGTCTAACCGAGTAGTTCAGCTGCCCGCCGAAGTAACCGCGGCAGCACCTGGGTCATCGCCTCCAGCCCCGAGTCCGGCGCACTCCGCCGGCGGTTGTGTTTGACGATCAGCGACCACGTTGCGGTCGACTTGAAGCAAGCCAGCGCGCAGAACCAATCTAGTTCTGGTACTTCACTTCTCATCGCCTGACGGTAAGTAGCGGCGAGTTCGTCCAGCGGTGGCACCGCGGTGGCGTATCGCGTGGGCCGTCGGTAGGTCTGCGGGTCGCAGTTGATCAGGAACCATCCGGCGTCGATGCGGGGATCGCCGATTGACCAGATTTCCCAGTCGATGACAGCGGTGATCTGGTTGCCGTCGGCCAGCAGATTGCCGAGCCGGAAGTCGCCATGCACGATCGCGGACGGCAGAGCCGCCGGTGCGCTGCTGCGCAATGCGGCAGCGACGCTGCGCCAGCCCGGGGCTAGCGCGGGATCGACCGTTTCCAATGTGTGGCACCACCGTTCGACTTCGTCGATGGGCCCAGCCCCCGACTCCACCGCCGGCCCAACGGTGCCCGGGTCCAGGCTGTGCAGCTGAGCCAGGGTCAAGGCAGCATTCCGAAAGCGTTCTCCGACAATGTCTTCGGGGCCGCCGTCGTTGGAATCGTCGAAGAGCGGCTCACAGCTGACTCCGTCGAGGAAGGACATCACGAACAGTGGCGGCACGCCGGGCGGATCACCCGCGTTCTCGAGGAGAAGTTGCGGTACCGGTACCGGCGTCGGACCCAGGGCCCTGATGATTCGGGCCTGCCGCAACACGTCGCGGTGGGCGACGGGAGGGACTCCCGGCGGAGCGACTTTGATGACCACGCGCTGATCCCCGCGCCTGCCCACGAAGGTGAGGCTTGACGCCCCGCCGGCCAGCGGGCTCAGTTCGGAAATATGCTGCGGCGCAAGCCGCTCGGTGAGCTGGGCCAGGAATGGGTCGATCAGTGCAACCACCCGATCTCACGCAGGAACGGCTGCGTGTGGACGATCCGCCCGGTCATCGTTGCGGGGTCGCCGGTGACGAGCGCGAGTGCGGTTTGGGTGATGAGCTCGATGTCTTCGGTATCGGTCTTGGCCAGGTCAAGCGCGCCGGCACCTTCGGTGGCCACCGGGTTCGACGGGGCCGCGGCATTCACCGCGATGCCATCGTCATACAGCTCTGCGGCAAAACTTTTGGTGAGCCTGTTCAGCGCCGCCTTCACGGTGCCGTAGACCCCGAAGCCAGCGGTGCGGTCGAATTCGGAGAACGGCGGCCCCTCGGGCAGGTCACCGCCGACCGACGTCACGTTGAGAATCCACCCGCGACCTCGCTCGCGCATCGCCGGGATCGCGAGTTGGATCAGATGCATCGGGGCCAGGACGTGCATGTCGATCATCAGGCGCGCCCGGCGTTCCGGGAACTCATCGAGCGGACGCAGGAACGTCACGGCGGCGTTGTTCACCAGAATGTCGGGCGCACCAACTTTTCCGATGAGCTCGTCGAATATCCGATCCCGGTGGTCGGATTGCGACAGGTCGGCCTGGATCGCGACCGCAGAGCCGCCGACGGCAGTGATCTCGTCGAGAGTCTGCTGCAACGATCCCTGGTACTTGGGATCAGGCTCCATGGTGCGGGCGGTGAGCCCGACGGTGGCGCCCTCACGGGCCAGTCGTTGCGCGATCGCCTTGCCCAATCCGCGGCTGGCACCGGTCACCAGAGCGACCTTCCCGTCGCACGTTCCTGCCATCGCTCAACCCGCTTCCTTTGCGCATGGACACAGCCTCTCCTTTATGGAGAATGACGTTTCCAACAGTGGAAGTATATGGGTCAGGCCACGCCCGAGACTGGGTTTCTGGGCCGAGCGCGACGCGAGTGCCGTAAGGATCAACTCAGGCTGTGAGCACTGCGTAACACCAGCTCAAAGGTCCAATAAGCCGGAACTTGAGCCTTTGAACTGCAGCTTTAGCCCTGTTGACGCACTGTCAACAAGCTGAAAGTTACCTGTCAACCTGAGAGCAGCCCAAGATTTTGTATTGACTTTCTATATTACTGCTGAGTAGCGTGCCGTGACGTTACTCACAAGTAACAACACGCCCGCCCTGCATCACACATACGACCAAGTAGGAGCAAGACCTATGCACAATCGCTTGATATTGGCCGGTTTGGCGGCCACCGGAGGGCTGTTGACGACCGCATTTCTGCAGGCGGCGGTCGCCGTCGCCGACGTCGACGTCAGCGCCACCGGTGTCGACGCTTTCACCGTCGGCGGCTACACCTTCGATCCACTTGTCGATCCGGTCGGCTCGCCCGGCGTCGAGGGCTGGGACCTCGTCGCCCCGCTCGAGGGCTCTTCGCCGCTGTTAACCCTCGGCGGCGGGACCGTCCTGGGCATCCTGCCTCTTGCCCAGCAGAACCTCGAGGTGTTCGACCCGACCAGCGGCGCCGACCTGGGCAGCATTGAAGGCAACGAGACCGTGGCGAGCCTTTTCGGCTTGACCAACGCAGAGTTCACCGTCGCCAGTGACACCGCTGCCGCCGGTGGAAGCGATTCGGCCCTGCCGACGGTGGGATCCGTCTACGACGAGTTCAACCTGGGCAACGGGTACGAGAACGTCTACACCGACATCGTCAGCGCCACCGGAGGACCCGACACGATCACCGACACGCTGGTGACGCCGAATGGCGACTACAACCTGGACTCGCTGTTCGGCAGCATCGATGCCGCCGCGCCCATGCAGCCCGGCGACGCCTTCACCGGTCTCGAAGTGGGCAACATCAGCGGCGCCGCGGACGCGTTCAGCATCGGCGGCTTCACGCTCGACCCGACACTTGCGGCCGGCGGCGAGGGCTTCGACGGGGTAACCCCGCTGGCCAGTCTCCCGCCGTTGCTGGAGATCGGCGGCTCGTCGATCGGTAACCCGGCCGACGGCGTCGACGACTTCGCGACCCAGAGCTTCGATGTGTACAGCGGCAGCGGGGCAACTGCCACCGATGTCGGAAGCATTACCACCGGCGAGGATGTCACAAACCTGTTGGGCTTCACCAATACTCAACTCATCGTCACGGGTGCCACCGTTAGCGGCGATGGAAGCGCCTCGGACCTGCCGACCGTGGGATCCGTCTATGACGCGTTCAACCTCGGCAACGGGTATGAGAACGTCTACACCGCGATCCCGGGCGCGACTCCCGCTGACGACACCGTCACCGACACCCTGGTGACGCCGTTCGGCAACGTCAACCTCGATTCGTTGTTCGGCAACATCGACGCCGCTGAACCGCTCAACCCGGGTGACGCCTTCACCGGTCTCCAGGCCGGCGACAGCAGCATCGGCGCCGATGCCTTCACGATCGGCGGCACGACGTTCGATCCCACCCTGGCCGCCTCGGGGGCTGAGGGCTACGACACCGTTTACTCGATCATCGGTGCACCGCCGTTGCTGGAGATCGGCGGCGGCACCCCGAACCTCGACGGGTTCGTGCTATCGCTTGCGCCTCAGGACTTCAATGTCTACAGCGGCACGACTGAGGTCGGAAGCATCGTCGGGAACGAGGATGTGACCGAACTACTGGGCTTGACGAACACGGAATTCACCGTCGCGACAGTCACCGGCACATCAGCGGATCTGCCGACCGAAGGATCGGTGTACGACGTCTTCAACATCGGCGGCGGGATCGAGAATGTCTACACAGCGATCCCGGGTCTGGACGGCGGAGCCGACACCGTCACCGACACATTGGTAACGCCGTTCGGGAACCTCAACCTGGACTCGCTGGTCGCCGGTATAGACGCCATTGCGGGGTTGGACCCGGGCGACGCCTTCGGGGCGGCCGCCGATGCGGGTTCTGCCGCGGCCACCGCGATCGACCCGCTGGCGTTCCTCGGTCTGTAGGACCGACCAGCTACAACCAAACATCCCAGGTCCTTCGGGGCCTGGGATGTTTGGCGTTCAGGCTCATTGCGGCAAGAAACGTTGCGCCACTTTGGCTCCGACATTGCGGACGCGCTGCGAAACACGCAGCGAAATAAAGGGATTGAAGATGTCTTCCCGTAGCCGGGTAAGTCTCGACGTCTTGATCCGCCACTGGTCGTCGATCTTTTCGTAGGTCTCGTGGTAGTGGCCATAGCCGTTCAAATTCAGGCCGGGCGCCAGGCGCACCACATCCTCGAGCGCCCACACACCCCGGGCGGTCGTCTCCGACACCATCTCAATCTCCGGCGCGTGCACCTGGTGCACGGTGGGCTGGGACGGCTTTCCGAGCGTCTTGCGAATGTAGGCCACAAATTCGTCAGCCCCGAGCAGTACCTGGCCGCCTGACTCCGATGTGTCGCTGACGAAGTCGTCGGCAAAGATGGTGCGCCACGCCGCCCAATCCTTGGTATCCAGGAGCCGGCAGTAGCGGGCCTTCAGTTGTTTGATCGCCTCTATCTCGCGCAGTTCGGTGGCGGCATCCATTTTCGCCTTTCCTAGCTGTCGGCGCCCATGGCGACGGCTTGAGCTTGAGTGATCAGATTGACAGCCTCGTTGCGAGTCAGGGATGCCAGTATCGGCGCGACGTTGCGCATCATCTCGCCGACCATCACAGTTGGCCCATTGCCGAGGTTTTCGAAGGCCTCGGCAATCACCCGCTCGACGCTGTCGGCGTCCGTCGGTGCCGCGTCTTCGGAACTCAGATGTCCACGGCTGTGTTCGAGGCGACGCAGGGCGGGCGTGTTGGTCTTGCCGAGGATCAGGCCGACCACGTCGATTCCCTTGTCGTGCAATTCACTCCACAACGCCTCGGCGAACACCATGTCGAACGCCTTGGTGGCGCCATAGGCCACCATGTTCGGTCCGCCAGCCAGCCCCGCGCCCGAGCCGAAGATCACAATGCCACCCCGGCGCCGGCCCACCATCGCTGGAGCGAAGTGATGACACAACTGCATAGGCACAACGCAATTGCGCTGCACCATCGCCTCTGCGGTGCCGATCGGGTTGGCGAGAAACGGCTCGAAATTGGGATCGGCTCCCGCGCAGCAGACCAGGAAGCCGACCTCCAGGTCAGCCGTCGCGGCGGCCACCTGCGCCGAGGCATCGGGGCTCGCGAGATCGACTGCCAGCGTGCGCGTCTCGGTGCCGGTGCGCTCGGTGATCCCGGCCGCCACCTCGTCGAGGAGGCCCTGGCGTCGCGCCAACAGCACGACGTTGACCCCGCGCTCGGCAAGGCCCTCGGCGAACGCGGCTCCGACTCCGTCGGAGGCGCCGGCCACCAGTGCCCAGGGACCGTACTTGGCCGCGAACGTCATGACGGCTGGCCTACCGGAGCGATCCGCACCTGGACGAACCGGCGGCGGGCTACCCGCCAGCCGTCGTCGCCACGTACCAGATTGTCGTCGTAGAAGCCGGCGGCGTTGACCCCGGAGTTGCCGTCGCCCACCAGAATCAGCGCGTCGACGTAGGTCCGCGACTCGGCCTTGTCGCCGTCGACGGTGATCACCTGATTGGTCAAACGGTGCATGGTATGGCTCGCCATCGCGTGCGCCTGCTCCATGAATTCGGTGATCGCGTCGACGCCATGCCACGAGCCGACTTCGCCGTAGTTCAGTTCGCAGTCGTCGGTGAAGACCGTGCGGAACAACGGCCAGTCCCGTCGATCGATGCCGGTGGCATAGCGCAGTAGCACTTCCGAAATATCCTGGCGGTCTTCACGTTCGCTCACTTCACGTCTCCGTTCGGATGGACGATGATTCGGGCTGGGCCGGTTGACTTTCGGGCTGAGTCCAGTGCGTTGGGGACCTCGTCGAGGCCGACGACCGCTCCGACGCTGGGCAGCGGATCGAGTCGACCCGAAGCGATGGCGTCCAGCGTGCCGTACCAGTCCTGCGGGTGCGGGCCGCCGCCGAATTGGATGGTGACGCCTTGGCGGGTGGCATCGGTTATGTTCAGCGAGTCACCGGTGTACCACCCACCGGCGCAATAGATCCGGGTACCCATGTCGGCCGACTGCACGATCTGCTGGATCAGGCCCGCGGCGCCGACGCACTCGAAGATGACCAGCGCACCCCAGAGCCCCCGCTCAGCGCGCAGCTCACGCCACACGTCGAACGGAGACTTCTCCGCCGGGTCGACCGCGATGTGAGCGCCGAAGCTGTTGAGCGCCAAATCTCGACGGTCCGCGTTGTAGTCCGACACGACGATCGGTTCCACGCCGCGAGTGGCCAGTGCGGCAACCGCCGACAGACCGATCGCGCCGGCACCGATGACGAGCGGGATCTCTCCTGGTTCCATTCGCGCCGAGCGCACATAGAACTCACCGACCGCGAACGCATCGGTCAGGGCCGCAGCGTCGCTGGATACGCTGCCGTCGACCGGTTTAGCCAGTGACTCACCGACAACGACCAGTTCACCGAAGCTGCCTTGAGCCTCCGGGTGCTGACCGATGATCCGCACGCCACCACCGCCGCCGGGGACGTCACGCGCCGCGCGAATCGGAATGGAGGTGACGCGAGTGCCGACCGGAAATTGCTCGGTGCAGTCCGGTCCGTACCCGATCACCTCTCCGACGAACTCGTGGCCGAGGACGACATCGCGGTCCGCGTCATAGAGCGAACGGCCCGTCGGATCGTCGATCCCCATCTCCGGGTGATCCATGAAGTGCACGTCCGACGCGCAGATCGCAGTGCTCAGTGTCCGCAGCAGCAATTCGCCGGGACCGGGCACCGGGTCGTCGACCTCGCGAACATCCAGTCGGCCGTCGCGCAACACCACCGCACGCATGGGCGCACTCCTTTGCGCTTGGTCTTTCTCGGATATTCGAGTTAGCATCTCGATAATCTGAGGCTCAGAGTAGGAAGTCCGGCGAAAGGAAGTCAAGCCATTCCACCGTCACCTCCGACCGCGCGGGTTCTCGACGTCGTCGAATTGCTCGCCGGCTCCGGCGAACACCGACTGCGGTTCTCCGATGTGGTGCGCGAACTCGGGCTGACCCAGGCAACCGCCCACGCCATCCTGGCTACCCTGTGCGATCGCGGTTGGGTCAGTCGCGACCCGGTTGACAAGACCTACTCGTTGGGCCCAGCGCTGGCGGTGGTGGCGACGCGGGTTGAGACGGCCCGGCCGACGGCGCACGCGGCGCGAACGGCGGCACTCGATCTTGCCGACGAATTCGGTTATGCCACTTCGGTTGTCGAACGAATTAGCGATTCGCTGGTGATCACCTCGTTCGAGGACGCCGGCCAGCGGTCCATCGGCGCACCCGGAGAGCAGATCCGCTACGCCCCGCCTTTCGGAGTCGCCTTCGCCGCGTGGGATACGCCAGAGGAGCAGCAGGCCTGGATTGAGCGCAGTGCGGCCACCAACCCGGCGCTCACCCGTCGCCTCGAAGAGGTACTGGCTCGCACCCGGCAGCGCGGATTCGACGTGGACTGCACCACGCCGGCCCTGACCCAAGCTGCCCGCGTCATGGAGACACTGCCCAGCGACGGGCTGCCCGATCACGTCCGCGAGATCACCGATCAGTTGCTGATGGAATTCACCACCATCGGCTTTTTGCCCGACGACGACACCGCACGCCAAGAGCGGCCGGTTGCGACTATCGCCGCGCCGGTCTTCGATCACCACGGCCGGGTGCCCATGATCGTTGCCGTCCACCCGCTGCAGGCCCTGTCGCGCCGACGGATCGATGCCGTCGGACGGCGTATTGCCCAGTTCACCGCCGCGATCAGCGGGCGCTGACTCGGCCGAGTGGCCAGTTATGCATCGATTTCGGCCGTCCGACCGCCATAACTGGCCACTCGCTGGGAAGACTCGACCAAACTTGATAGGTCGGCTAATTACTTGTTATGCTAACTAAATAACGTCCCGACTAAACCAAGGAGCACGCAATGCCGCGCACCGACAACGACACCTGGGACCTCGCCACGAGCGTAGGAGCCACCGCAACGATGGTGGCCGCAGCCAGGGCCGTCGCCACCAAGGCCGACAACCCCATCATCCACGACCAGTTCGCCGAGCCCCTCGTCCGCGCCGTCGGCGTCGACTTCCTGACCCGCTGGGCCTCTGGAGATCTCGATGCCGCGGACGTCGACGCCGACGATTCCACCTGGAAGCTCCAGCAGATGCCCGACGCGATGGCCGCCCGGACACGGTTCTTCGACGCGTTCTTCGCCGAGGCGACCCGTTCCGGTATTCGGCAGGCCGTCATCCTGGCCTCCGGTCTCGATGCCCGCGCCTACCGACTGGACTGGCCAACCGGCACAACGGTTTTCGAGGTCGACCAGCCCGAGGTGATCGCGTTCAAGACTCAGACGCTGTCCGATCTGGGTGCCAGCCCGACCACCGACCGTCGTACGGTCGCCATCGACCTGCGCAACGACTGGCCGGCCGCGCTGACCGAAGCCGGCTTCGACCGGACCCAGCCGACCGCCTGGATCGCCGAGGGATTGCTCGGCTATCTTCCGCCGGAGGCACAGGATCGCCTGCTGGACAACATCGCTGCGCTCAGCGCTGAAGGCAGCCGGCTGGCCACCGAGGCCATCCCGGACATGCCCGAGGTCGATCAAGAGAAGGCACGCGAGCTGATGCAGCAGGCCACCGAGCAATGGCGTGCCCACGGCTTCGACCTCAACTTCGAGGAACTCGGCTACCAGGGTGACCGCAACGATGTCGCCGAGTACCTGAACGGGCTGGGCTGGCGCTCGACCGGCCAACCGATGAGCCAGTTGCTGGCCGAGCACGGCCTTCCGCCGGTCCCGCAGACCACCGACTCGGTGTCGATGGCCGACACGATCTACTACACCTCGACCAAGTGACGCAGCAGACACCGCAACGTCGCGGTTTCAACGACGCCGTCACTCGGTTCTGGGGTGTGGCGGCCCCGGCCTACAACCTGCCGTTTCTGCAGCAGTGGGTCTACCGCCCGGCGCACGACGAGGTGGTCGCGCAACTGCGCGACCACCAGTCGGCGCGGGTGGCTGATATCGCCTGTGGCACCGGGATTTTGGCCGACCGCATCCAGCGAGACCTGCACCCCGCTGCGGTCTACGGCGTGGACATGTCCGAGGGCATGCTCAAACAAGCCCAATCCCGATCGAGCGAAGTCGACTGGCGGCGCGGCCCTGCCGAACGGCTGCCCTTCGACGACGGGACCCTCGACGCCGTTGTGACGACCTCGGCATTCCACTTCTTCGACCAGCCGGCCGCACTAAGCGAATTCCATCGCGTATTGGCGTCCGGCGGGTTGGTCGCCGTGTCGACGATGAGTGCCCGGCAACCGCTCCTCACGGCGAGCAGCACGTGGACACCGGCGCACAATCCGTCGTCCGCCGAGATGCGACAGCTGTTCGAAGACGCCGGGTTCACCATCAGCGAGCAACATCGAGTGCGGCGGCCGCTATGGACGCGGGCGATCTCCGACCTGATCACCGTCGGCATCAAGAGCTGAAGAGGCTGTCAGCCTTCGAACACGTCCCAGTGGTCGAGGTTGACGACCTCGCTCAACGGCCGGCGCCGCACCGGCCCGTGCCGCCCCTTGGGCCAGCCAATCACGATGTGCCCGGCCAGCATCCAGTCGTCGGGCACGCCGACGGCGTCCCGCAGCAATTGCTCGCCGCCGTAGGCGCCCCAGCTGGTGAGGCACGCGCCCAGACCCTGGGCTCGTGCGGCCAGCAGGAAATTCTGCATCGCCGGGAAGATCGATCCACCGAGTAGCAGCTCCGAGGCCGTCGGGAAGTGCTTCTGCGCGAACAGAATCGACGTGAACTCACCGGCGCGGTCGTGCAACTCGTAGGTTGCCCGGTTGGTGCGGGCGCGCCGGCTGTCATCATCATTGGCCGGCCGGCTCATCCCGTAGACGGGTTCGATGACTTCCAGGGCGCGGGCCGCGGCCTTGGCCACCACCGCCCGCTGCTCGGCGGAACGCAACACCACGAAACGCCAGGCCTGGGCATTGGCACCCGAGGGCGCCCACATCGCCGCTTGCAGACAACGCTCCAGCGTCGCGTCGTCTACCAGCTCGTCGGTGAACCGTCGGATCGTCCGCGCGGTGGACATCGCCTCCCAGACGTCGCTGGTCGCTCCCGGCATGCCGTCTCCCTTCTGGCTTCCCGCCCCGGAAGAACCTAGTGCGTGCACACCAACGTTCGAACCTGTTGTGTGATGTCGGTCACACAGCAGGTTCAGGCGTTCTCAGCGTGAGACAACGAATGACCGGGCAACGACCGTCCCCAGCCTCCGCCTAGAGCGGGCTGCCTCGCTGTTTGCAGAATGGCAACCCAACCTGATGAGACGCCGGCGAGCTAGGCGCTGACGAGTATTTCTCCGCCTAAATACGACGTGTTGACACATTTGCTGGCACGGTGCCAGCCTGCCGATACCGCTCCAGCAAGTGGGCGATACGCAGGGGGCAAATATGGCATGGAGCAACATCGGTAGCCACCGGGCTACTCGCCGCGGCCTTCGTCCCATCGCAACGATCAGCGCGCCAGCCTCGGAGTCGCGCGCCCGACGTGGTGATGTCGCGCCCTTCGTGGCACGAGCACGGCAACGCAGCACGACGGCCGACATCGACATGGCTGACCGCCCCGAGCCGGGGCATACGAGCCAACGCCGCCGGCCACCCCCCGCCACCACGGCCGGCTATCTTGATCTGCTGCCCGCCCGCATCCTGATGGATCGACTGCCTACACCCGCCTTGGCAGTCGGGCTCGACGGCGTCCTCGTCTACGCCAACCCGGCCTGCGCCAGGCTGCTCGGCCAGCCCGACAGCACAACGCTGACCGGGCGACCGCTGAACGCGCTGCTGGCCGGCCAGTCGCACACCGCGCCCAGGAAGTGCCTGACCCTGTTGCGCACTCCCGAAAACGGCGCAGTGACCCTCTGGCGCCACGCCCACGGCTACCCCGTGGCCACCCTGGTATCCCAACCGCTGCTGATCCGCGACGACGACCCACTGCTGCTGATCACCGTCACCGACATGACCGAATGGTTATGGAGCAACCAACCGTCCACGGCATGTAAGGAGGGTGTCAAACGGCCCAGCGTGAGCGCGTGGTGACGACGGCGCTCGATCACCCGGTACTGCGACTGCCCACCAGCAGCGGGTCGGGGATGACTACGAGCGTGAGAACTGGGATCAAGGAAACCCACTAAGGCCTCTACCAAGGAGTCTCATCAATGAGTCATGCCGTCCCTGTCCCTGTCGTGTTCATCCACGGACTCTGGTTGCATTTCACCAGCTGGCAAGGCTGGGAGGACGTGTTCCGCGCAGCCGGATACGACCCGGTCGCCCCCAGTTGGCCGGGCGAGCCTCCCACTGTGGCCGAAGCGCGCAAGGCGCCCGAGTTGCAGGCCGGCAATGGTCTGGCCGAGCTGTGCCAGCATTACGCCGACATCGTCGGCAAGCTTGACGCCAAGCCGATCGTCATCGGTCACTCGGTCGGGGGGTTCATCGTCGAATGGCTGCTCGGAGAAGGCCTGGCCGAAGCCGCGGTCGCGATCTGCCCGGGCCAGATCAAGGGTGTGAAGGCCATCGGCCCTGCCCAAGCGAAGTCGACGTTTGCCTTTCTGTCGAATCCGGCCAACGTTCACAACGCAGTCTCGCTTAGCGCCGACCAATTCCGTTACGCCTTCGCCAACGCCGTGTCACAGGAAGAGTGCGATCAGCTATTCGCGCAGTGGACCATCCCTAGTCCAGCGCGCCCGCTATTTCAATTAGCGCTGAGCAACCTGGTGCCACATTCGCCGGCCAAGGTCAATGTAAATAATGAGACGCGTGGACCGCTACTGCTGTTGTCCGGCAAAGAAGACCACACGGTACCTGACGTGCTCACCCGGTCGACTTTCAAACAGTATAAAAATTCACGGGCCTCAACCGAATACTTCTGCTACGACGACCGCGGCCATTCTCTGACGGTCGACAGTGGCTGGCCGGAACTTGCTCAAAAATCCCTCGCTTGGCTGCAAGAAAAAGGACTCGGACCTCATACCAACGGGTGAGTGCCCGGGTTTTAGGACAGCGTCGTGAATATAAGCTCGGCTCAGTCGAGACTGAGGAGACCTGCACCCAGGGAGGTTGGCGCGGCTTGACCAAGGAGCTGGGCGATGCGCAGGACTGGCTCGCCGGTGGCACCCGTCGTGACCTCTCTCGCGAACGAATAATCGCTGCGGCAACGGAACTTCTTCGCGAACATGGCTTCGTCAACCTCGACCCCAACACGGTCGCGGAGCGGGCGGGTTGCTCACGGGCGACGTTGTACCGCTACGTGGGTGGCAAGGAGGCCATCCGCCAGGCTGTTGTCATCCAGCTCTCGATGGCAGTGGTTCAGCAAATCGAGCACGCCGTCAGTGGATTTCAGGGCGCCGACCGGGTGGTCGAGGTCGTGTTGGCTGCCGTGGCGGCCTGCCGGGCCGAACCCATCATCGACGGCGTGCGTAAGCAAGCCGCTAGCGACTTTGTCGCTCGGAACGTCGCATCACCGGAAATCCCGCGGATAGCCCTCAGCGTGTGCGGCCTCGACCCCACCGACATCTTGTCCGGATACGCGATCGTGCGGGCGATGTGGTCGCTGATCCAGTACCCGATCGAAGATCCTGACGTCGAACGGGAGTTCGTCGAGCGGTTCGTCAAGCCCGCATTCGTTCGGTGAGCATCCAACTGGCCACCGCGGGTGCCTGGCCGAACCCGTGGCCGGTGTACCTCGACCAGCAATTCACCCGTCGCTTAGTCTGGTCGAGATTGATAATTGCACCCGGGGAGATGGGGGCGGCGATGACCAAGGAGCCGGGCGACACACAGGACTGGCTCGCCGGTGGCGCCCGTCGTGACCTCTCTCGCGAACGCATACTCACTGCGGCAACGGAACTGCTTCGCGAACATGGCTTCGACAACCTCGACCCCGATCAGGTGGCGGCGCGGGCGGGCTGCTCACGGGCAACGTTGTACCGCTACGTCGGTGGCAAAGATGTCATCCGCCAGGCCGTCATCACGCAGCTCTCGATCTCGGCCGTTCAGAAAGTCGAGCTCGCCGTGACCGGATTTCAGGGCGCCGACCGGGTGGTCGAGGTCGTGTTGGCTGCCGTGGCGGCAGCCCGGGTCGAACCCATCATCAAAGACACGCTCAAGCAGGCAGCCAGCGAGCTGATCGGCCGTACTGTTAGTTCAGAGGAAGTCAGCCTGGCCCTCGGCGTATGCGGCCTGGACCCCACCGACACCCTGTCCGGTCACGCGATAGTGCGGGCGATTGGGTCGCTGATGATGAACCCGATCGAAGATCCTGCCGTTGAACGCGAGTACGTCGAACGGTTTGTGAAGCCCGGATTCGTTCGGTGAGCATCTCAGACGGCGCGCTCACTTCGTTGGTCGATCGGCGCCAGAGGGGCTCGGGTTTTCGAGCCTATGCGCTGCCATCCGGTGTGCCCTCGAAGGAATTCCGCGGGGAGTTCCGGCATTCTCCAATAGCCGCTTCACATGACCGAAGAAATTCGACGAATACGCCAACGGCTGGCCGGATTTTCGGGATCGTAACGAATCTAGGCTCGAGTCAGCCGAGACATCACTGGTACCTAGAGCGATTGCGGCGACGATGACCAAGGAGTCGGGCGATGCGCAGGACTGGCTCGCCGGCGGCAGCCGTCGTGACGCCTCGCGACAACGAATCATCACGGTGGCGACCGAACTGCTTCGTGAGCATGGCTTCGACAACCTCGACCCCGACCAGGTGGCGGCGCGGGCGGGTTGCTCACGGGCAACGATGTATCGCTACGTCGGCGGCAAAGATGCGATCCGCGAGGCGGTTGTCCTGCAACTCGCGATCTCAGTGGTCCAGCAAATCCAGAACGAAGTCAGCAAATTTCAGGGAGCCGACCGCGCGGTCGAGGTGGTGCTGGCTTCCGTGGCGGCCTGCCGGGCCGAACCGATAGTCAACGACGCGCTCAAGCACGCCGCTAACTATCCGGTCGGTCGTACTCTCAATTCCCCGGAAGTCCTCCGCCTGTGCCTCGCCGTGAGCGGTCTGGACCCTACCGACACCATGTCTGCGCATGCGATGACGCGGGCGACGTGGTCGCTGATCCAGAACCCGATGAAAGACATTCATGTCGAACGCCAGTACGTCGAACGGTTTGTGAAGCCCGGATTCGTACGGTAACCAGCTAGGGGTAAGCGGATGGCCGACGAACGCGACGCGGCGGATTGGCTGACTGGCGGGGAGAGTCGGCACGCTGTCGCCCGGGAGCGGATCTTGCGTGCTGCCGAAGAACTATTCGGCGAGCGAGGCGTTGAGCACGTTAGCGCCGAGGATGTCGCACGGCTGGCGGGTTGTTCGCGTGCCACGATGTACCGCTACGTAGGCGGCAAACCCGCGATCTTGGACGGCGTTGTCGCGCGGGGAGCGGTGTCAAGCGTTGAGCAGGTCCGCCGCGCGCTCGCTGGGTGCCAGGAGTCTGAAAGGGAACGGGTCGTCGTGGCGATCCTGGCCTCGGTCGACGCGGTCCGTGCCGATAAAATCACCATGGAGCTGCTCGGGAAGACCTCTACCCGACAGATCCGTGATTACCTGGCGTCGGTCGATGTCAGCGCACTGCTCCAGGGGGCCGGACTAGACCTTGACGACCGGCAGATGCAGTTTTATCTGCGGATAGCATTCTCACTGCTGACCTGGCCGGCAGCGGATAACGACGCTGAACGTGACCTAGTAGAGCGGTTCGTGCGAGCAATGTTCGACGAAGGCTGATCGTTGCCACCGTCGGGAACACAGGCCCCGACCACAGGAAGGCGACGCTGTTCCCGATTCAGAAATGGGCGAAGCTCCCCGGTAAGCTCACAGCGCCGGGCGCTGCAGACTTGTGATGCGGGCGCCGAGCATATCTGCCAACAGTTCGGTCTGGCGTGGTGTGAAACCGATCTCCGCGCTGCGATCTATCCATCCGTGAGCCGCTTCGGCAACGTCGTCGATCATCCTGGCCGCCGCTCGGTCGCGAAGACCGAGGCGCGCGGCGGCGTCCAGGAAATGGGCCCGATCCAGCCGATTCGCGCGCCCGTAGAGGGTCAGTGCCATCGGGTCCCGCCACCCGCTGTAGGGCTGGGTCGTGAGTAGATCGTAAGCGGGCGACGGTTGCCACAAGCCTTTCGGGGCGTAGATGGACATGTTCTTGCCGTGCAGGTCGCCGTTACCGATCAGCCACGAAAACACCACCGTTTTGAGCAGTTCGAGAACCGCCGCGGCCCGGGACCCACCACCCCGCTGGCACGCGTCAGCCAGAGCAGAGATCGCCGTTTCAGTCTTTATCCGATACTTTGACGCGGGATAGAGTCCTGTCACCTGGCAGGCGTCCTCCTGCGCGATGCGGACGTTGTCCTGCCGGTCAAATCGCTCGACCAGCAACGCTGCTCGCTGATCGGCGTCGTAGAGCAGCCACGTTTTGGGTACGCGCAGGCCGCAGCCCGTAGCCATCTGCATGAAGAAGTGTTCGTTCTCAACCAGCCGGGGGAAGCCAGTCGGGGGGTTGAGTTTCAGGATCGCGGGTCCGGACGTCGTTGTCGCTGGTGTGGACCACATCGCGGCGCTCACCTTGGGTTGAACTCCGGCCAGTCCCACGGGATCTGCCTGCACCGAGCCAATGAGGCGATCAAAGACCGCCCGGAAGTCTGTGTCGCGTTCGGGTCGGAACATCGCGGACTGCTCCGGTGGTGCAGAGCCGGCGGGGATGACACGGACGTTGCCGATGGTGTCGGCACCAATGGCGAGCAGAAGAGTGAGGTGGTCGTCTGCGGATGTCTTTGTCGACGACGTCACGACTCCCAGCCGGATCCCTTCTGGGAGGAGGCCGGCGAAGAATGGTGGAACCGCTCCTCCGCCGGTGATGAGTGGATAGTCCCCTGTGACAAGAAGTGACCAGGACACTGAGCGGTCGCGGACCGATGCGCCGGCGTCGGTAGCCGAGCCTGTGTACGCGAAACTGACGTCATCGTCATGCGCCGTTCTTTCGAGGCGGGCGACGATTTCGTCGCCGTGGTAGACATCCGCGGCGGTGACTTCTCGCAGGTCGACGGCGCCGATCTCGGCGGTCATCGCTCAGTCTCGGTATCGGTTGCTGCCGGAATTGGCTCGAGACGCAGGCCGAGGGCGTCGGCGATGTCGACAACCGAGGCGAACTTGATGGACCCGTTGCCGTACTCGAGTGCCTGGATACTCGAGCGAGACACGCCAGCAAGGTCAGCGAGCATCTGCTGGGTCAGCCGAAGCTCGATACGTCGACCTGCCAGCCGCTCTCCTATGCGTGCAATGGCAGGCATAGATGATGTTCGGCTGGGCTTTGTCCTGCGTGGATCCGACACTGTGCTCCTAATGCCTTAGATTGCAAGCATAGATTGAGTATGTGCGCCCGAACGGCTACAAGTCAACCTTATGCTTGGAAAACCACGCACAGCGATGCCGCCGAGCCGCCGACAACGTTCTGAGGGCACATTCCATCCACGTCATCACCGGCGGTGACACAGCGATCGCCGGAAGCATCGTCTTCCTCGATCCCGCACTGTTTTCCCGTGTTTGGTCTGTCACCGACACGGTGATCCGTTTTGGACCAATCCACCAGAACGGTCCGCCGTGTCTGTTTAGCTCTAGGCCGGGGGACGCCCGCCCATCGATCGCTCTACGAAGGAGCCAACGTGTCCCTTTCAGAATTCATGTCACGGCGGGTGATCATCGGCGTGATCGGCGCCGGGGCATTGATATCTGGCGCCGCCGGACAAGCCACCGCTGACCCGGCGCCCCGACCACCCAACTGCTCGGCCGCGGACGTCGCCGGCGTCGCGGCTGGCGTGGCAACGACACTGTCGACATATCTCTTCACTCATCCCGATGTGAACGGCTTCTACACCGGCCTTCAAGACCAGCCCAAAGATCAGATCGGTACCGAGGTGCAGAATTATTTCGGCGCCAATCCTCAGGAGGAAGCAGAGCTCGAGGGCATCCGGCAACCGCTGACCGACATCCGGGAACGTTGCCAGTGGACACCATTGCTTGGCCAGGGCGCGGCATGATCCGGAATCGATCCCGGTCGTGGATAGCCGCGGGAGCGGTGATGACGGCGATCGCGTCGGGTTGCCTCGTGCTGCCCGCCGGTACCGCCAACGCCGACGTGTGCGCAAGCGTCGGCAGGCGCATTTCGGTCAGCGGATGCACCAACGTGGCCGACACCGTGAACGGCTATGTCCCACCGCCCGGCGACTATGCGCCGCTGCCTGGGGATTTCCCGCCGCCACCGCCTCCGCCGCCGCCGGTCAGTGTCTGTGTTGGTGCCGGGCGGCGGATCCACGTCAGCGGGTGCAACTAGCCGCAGTGCCACTTCTTCACACGGCCGGGCGCTGACGCAACACGTACGCTCGTCTCATAGCGGGGGCGTCAGCCTTGTCCCCATTTCGTCGAGAGCCGCCGCGTTGCCGAGCGGCACTGATCGACACAGCAGACGTGTGAAGGATGTGTGATGAGGGTTCCAGGTGTGACCGCCCTGGTCGGCGGTGTGGCCGGTGGAGCATTCCAAATGTTGCAGGCCGGCGCACAGAGTGTGGCCAGTGCAGCCGATGCCGTGCAAACACTGACCGCCCCGGTAATCGACACGGTGAGTCATTCGACGGCGCGCGTCTTGGGCACCGGCCGCTCGACCAACCGCAGCAGAGAAGCGTCGGCAACCGTGCGCTGGCAAAGCGGGCGACGTGTGCACCTGGACCTCGACCCGTTGCTGCCGTTCCCGCGCTGGCACGAACACGCCGCCGTGGTCGAAGGACCGGTTCGTGCCGTTGCCGGCGTCGCCAGCGCGCACGTCGAGGGTGCGCTGGGCCGCCTGGTCGTCGAACTCGACGACGACGCCGACGCTGACGTCGTGCTGGAAACCGTCCGCGATGCGGTGAACTCCGCGGCGTCCGACCTGTTCGCCGCGGGGCGCGAGCCGCAGATCCGGATCGCGCCGTTCGCCGATCCCGGTAACCCGCTGGCTGTTCTCGTGCCGCTGACCGCGGCGGCCTTCGACGCGTTGGCGATCGGCGCCGCGGTGACCGGTTGGGTCGTGAACTTGCCCGCCGCACCGAAAACCACCCGGGCCGCCGCCGCCCTGCTGAAAGATCAGCCGCGGGTAGTGGCGGTGCTCGAATCGCGGCTGGGCCGGGTCGGCACCGACCTCGCGCTCGCGGCAACCACGGCAGCGGCCAACGGGTTGACCCAGGCGGTCGGCACGCCGCTGCTGAACCTGGCGGAACGCGTCCTGCAGATCTCCGAAGCCGAGGCGCACCGCCGCCGATGGCGCGACCGGGAGCCGCAACTGGCCTCCCCCAACCGGCCGCAAGCTCCCGTCGTCCCCGTCATCTCGTCGACCGGTGTCGCCAGAATGCAAGCGACGCAGCATAACTGGGCGGCGGCGGCCGGTGAAGCATCACACGTCGTGGTCGACGGATCGATCGATGCCGCCATCGACACCGCGAAGGGGTCGATGGCCGGACCGATCGAGGAGTATGTCGCTTCGGCTGCCAACGGTTCGCTGATCGCCGCCGCGAGCGCACTGGTCGCCGGCGGTGGCCCCGAAGACGCGGCCGGCGCGGTGCTGGCCGGAATCCCGAAGGCCGCCCACATGGGCCGGCAGTCGTTTGCCGCGGTGCTCGGCCGCGGACTGGCCGACGACGGACAGATGATCCTCGACCCCGGCGCCCTGCGCCGGCTGGACCGGGTGAAGGTCGTCGTCATCGACGGCGCCGCACTGCGCGGCGACAACCGCGCCGTGCTGCTCGCCCGCGGCGACATCCAAGGCTGGGACGACGACCGGGTCTACGAGGTCGCCGACGCGCTGCTGCACTCCGAGGAACCGCCGGAGCCCGACCCCGACGAACTGCCGGCCAACACGGCGCGGTTGCGCTGGTTGCGGCCGCAGGGACCCTCAGCCACCCCCGCCCAGGGCCTCGAGCACGCCGACCTCGTCGTCGACGGCGAAACCGTCGGCCACGTCGAAGTAGGCTGGGAGGTCGACCCGTTCGCGATTCCGCTACTGCAGATCGCCAACCGCACCGGCGCCCGCGTCGTGCTCCGACACGTGGCCGGCACACAAGACCTCGCCGCCAGCGTCGCCGCCAGCCATCCGAGCGGCACGCCGCTGCTCAAGCTGGTCCGCGACCTGCGCGCCGACCGCGGACCGGTGCTGCTGATCACCGCGCTGCATCCCGACTTCGCCTCGACCGACACCCTGGCCGCGCTGGCCATTGCCGATGTCGGTGTCGCACTCGACGACCCCAAGGCAGCAACCCCGTGGAGCGCCGACATCATCACCGGCACCGACCTGGCCGCCGCCGTGCGGATCCTCTCGGCGCTGCCGGCCGCCCGTCAGGCCAGCGAGTCGTCGGTCAACCTCGCCAAGGGCGGCACCACGCTGGCCGGACTGCTGCTGGTCACCGGCAACCCGACCGGGCCAACCAACCCGATGGCGCTCCGGCGCTGGCTCAACCCGGTGAACGCCGCCGCGGCCAGCGCGCTGATGTCCGGGGCTTTCGCCGCCACCAGGGTGCTGCGTCAACCCGACCCCACTCCCCAACCGCTGACCGCCTGGCACGCCCTCGATCCGGAGATCGTCTACGCGCGGCTCGCGGGGCGGGTCAGCCCGCTGGCGATCGAGCCCGGCTTGCCGGGCTGGCGCCGCGTCCTCTCCGATCTGTCCGACAGCCCGATCGTCTCGCCGCTGCGGGGACCGGCGCGACAGGCTGGCAAGTTGCTGTCCGCGACCCGGGCCGAACTGTCCGACCCGCTCACCCCGATCCTGGCCGTTGGCGCCGCCGCCTCGGCGATCTTGGGTAGCAACGTCGACGCGCTGCTGGTCGGCGGCGTCATGGCCGTCAACGCGGTGATCGGTGGATCGCAGCGGCTACGTGCCGAGGCAGCCGCTGCTGAACTCTTTGCCGAGCAGGACCAGTTCGCCCGTCGGGTGGTCATCCCGACCGTGGCGACCGCGCGACGCCGGCTGGAGGCGGCCCGCAAGGCCGAGCGTCTGGTCACCGTGACCGCGAGCGCCCTGCGTCCCGGCGACGTCATCGACCTGGCGGCGCCCGACGTGGTGCCCGCCGATGCCCGACTGCTGGTGGCCGAGGATCTCGAGGTCGACGAATCGCTGCTCACCGGCGAGTCGCTGCCGGTCGACAAGCAGGTCGATCCGGTCGCCGCCGCCGACACCGAGCGGGCCAGCATGCTGTTCGAGGGCAGCACGATCGTCGCGGGGCACGCCCGGGCGATCGTTGTCGCCACCGGCGTGGGCACCGCCGCGCACCGCGCCATCTCGGCGGTCATCGACGTCGAGTCGTCGGCCGGCGTGCAGGCCCGGCTACGTGAACTGACTTCCAAAGTGCTGCCGCTGACCCTGGCCGGCGGCGCCACGGTGACGGGTCTGGCAATGCTGCGCCGTGCCACGTTGCGCCAAGCCGTTGCCGACGGCGTCGCCATCGCCGTCGCCGCCGTGCCCGAAGGTCTGCCATTGGTGGCGACGCTGTCCCAGCTGGCCGCCGCGCAGCGGCTCTCGACGCGCGGCGTGCTGGTTCGCGCTCCGCGGACGATCGAAGCGCTGGGCCGCGTGGACACCATATGCTTCGACAAGACCGGCACACTCACCGAAAACCGCCTGCGCCTGGTGCTTTCGGTACCGGCCGCCACCAGCCCGCAAGGGCCGTTCCCCGGTATCGCCGACCCGGAGGCCACCCGAGTGCTGCGGGCCGCCGGGCGTGCATCGTCCCAACCGCACGAGTCGCAAGGCCACGCGCACGCCACCGACGAGGCGATCCTCAAGGCCGCGGAATCCTATGCCGGCAACAGCGATTCCGAATGGGATCTGCTCGCCGAGGTCCCGTTCGAGTCCAGCCGCGGTTTCGCCGCATCGATCGGCACGCTCAACGCGGATCCCACACAACCCGTCCTGATGCTCAAGGGCGCCCCAGAGGTCGTCTTGCCGCGCTGCCGATTCGACGACCCGCAGGCCGATCTGGATCACGCCGAATCGTTGGTGCACACCCTCGCCGAGCAAGGCCTGCGGGTGCTGGCCGTCGCGAAGCGCAGCTGGAAGCACGCCACCGACGACGACGGCACCGATGCCGACGCCGTCGACGCGGCCGCACACGATCTGGAATTGATCGGCTACGTCGGGTTGGCGGACACCGCACGCCCGTCGTCGCGCCCGCTGATCGAAGCCCTGGTCGATGCCGGCCGCGACGTCGTGCTGATCACCGGCGACCACCCGGTGACCGCGCGGGCGATCGCCCGTCAGTTGGGGTTGCCCGACGATGCACGGGTGATCACCGGCGCCGAACTCATCGGCCTCGACGAGGACGCGGCGGCCAAGCTGGTCGCCGACGTGCAGGTGTTCGCCCGGGTCAGCCCGGAGCAGAAGGTGCAGATCGTCGGAGCCCTGCAGCGGTGTGGGCGGGTGACCGCGATGGTTGGTGACGGGGCCAACGACGCCGCCGCGATCCGGATGGCCGACGTCGGCATCGGCGTGAGCGGTCGAGGCTCGTCGGCCGCCCGCGGCGCCGCGGACATCGTGTTGACCGACGAGGACCTGGGAGTCCTGCTCGACACGCTGGTCGAGGGCCGCAGCATGTGGGCCGGTGTGCGCGACGCGGTGACCATCCTGGTCGGCGGAAACGTCGGCGAGGTGCTGTTCACCATCATCGGCACGGCCCTGGGCAGCGGGCGGGCGCCGGTGGGAACCCGCCAACTGCTGCTGGTGAACCTGCTCACCGACATGTTCCCGGCGCTTGCGGTCGCCGTCACGCCCCAATTCGAGGAACCCGACGCCGACGAATACGAGACCGAAGAAGAAGCCCTCGAAGCACGCCGCGCGTATCAGCGGTCGGTGCTGACCGGGCCGACGCCGTCGCTGGACGTGGAGCTCATGCGCCAGATCGTCACCCGTGGCGCGGTCACCGCCATCGGCGCGACCTCAGCCTGGGCCATCGGCCGTTGGACGCCGGGCACCGAACGGCGAACCTCGACAATGGGATTGACCGCCTTGGTGACGACGCAGCTCGCGCAGACGCTGCTGACCCGCCGGCACAGCCCGCTCGTGGTCGCGACGGCGCTCGGCAGCTCGGCGGTGCTGGTGGCCATCGTGCAAACGCCGGGCGTCAGTCACTTCTTCGGCTGCACGCCGCTGGGGCCGGTCGCTTGGACGGGCGTCGTGGGAGCAACCGCGGGGGCCACCGGGCTGTCGGTGCTCGCGCCTAACTGGCTGGCCAAAACCGCCGGAATGGTGAACCCCGCTCTGGCGGAGGCCACCGCGAACGCCTAATCGGGCGGCAAATTTACGTTTTGGCCTTCCGAAGGTGGGCACTCCCAGCAAGATCGTCATGACGACCGCAAACGCGGCGAAGCCGGGTGAAGCAGGTCGTCATGAATTGGATCGGCGACGATCGCAAGCGCGGCGAAGCCGGGTCTCATGAATAGTCGACGGATTGGCGTGATTAGGTTCGTCTGCGACGTTGCTGAGAGTTGAAGGAAGTCCGATGAGCCAGAGCAGTGCAACCCATATCGATGCCGCCAACCTGGCGCAGCTGTTCTTACAGCGCGTCGATAAGTCCGGCGACAAAGAGGCCTTCCGCATTCCGGAGAACGGCGACTGGACCTCGATTAGCTGGAACCAGGCAGCTGCCCGGGTCGAGCCGCTGGCGGCCGGACTGTTGTCTCTTGGCGTCGAACCCGAGGACCGGATCGGTATCGCCTCGACCACCCGGCTCGAGTGGATCCTGGCCGATCTGGCGATCTTGTGCTCCGGCGCGGCGACGACGACCGTCTACCCCAGCACGAACTCCGAGGACACCGCCTACATCCTCGCCGACTCCGACTCCAAGATCGTCTTCGCCGAGGACGAAAGTCAGCTCGAGAAACTCACCGAGCGGCGCAGCGAGCTGCCCAATCTAACCAAGGTCGTGCTGTTCGACGGTGACTCCGACGACGACTGGGTGATCACCCTGGACGACCTCGCCGACCAGGGAGCGAAATACCTGGCCGAGCATGCCGACTGCGTGAGCAAGGTGGCCGAGGAGACCAAACCCGACCAATTGGCGACGCTGATCTACACCTCGGGTACCACCGGCAAGCCGAAAGGTGTGCGACTGCGCCACAAGGCCTGGGTGTACGACGGCGCCGTGATCGAGAGCATGGGACTGCTCAGCGAGGACGACGTACAACTGCTCTGGCTGCCCCTGGCGCACGCCTTCGGCAAAGTGCTGATCTCGACGCAACTGGCATGCGGCTTCGCTAGCGCGATCGACGGCCGGGTCGACAAGATCGTCGAGAACACCGGCGTGGTCAAGCCGACCTTCATGGGCGCCGCTCCGCGTATTTTCGAGAAGGCCTACTCCAAGATCATCACGCAGCAAAAGGGTTCCAAGGCAGTCCTGTTCGGGTGGGCGTTCGCGGTGGGCAAAGAGGTCGCCCGCCGCAAACGCGAGGGCAAGTTCGTCTGGCCGCACTTGGTCCTGCAGCAGAAATTGTTCGACAAGCTGGTGTTCTCGAAAATCCGGGATGTGTTCGGCGGGCGGATCCGGTTCTTCATTTCGGGTTCCGCTCCGCTCAACCGCGATATCGCCGAATGGTTCGAAGCAGCAGGAGTTTTGATTCTGGAGGGCTACGGGCTGACCGAGTCGTCGGGCGCGGGCTTCATCAACCGGCCGGACAACTACAAGCTCGGCACTGTCGGCCTGCCCTTCGAGGGCACCGAGGTCCGCATCAGCGACGCCGGCGAGGTCCAGTTCCGCGGTGACTGTGTGATGGCCGGCTACCACCACCTGGACGACGCCACCGCCGACGCTCTCAAAGACGGCTGGCTGGCCACCGGCGACCAGGGCAAGCTCGACGACGACGGTTTCCTGACGATCACCGGCCGGATCAAGGAACTGTTCAAGCTGTCCAACGGCAAGTACGTCGCCCCGCCGGCGATCGAGGCGAAGTTCGCGACGCTGTGCCCGTACGCCAGCCAGTTCATGGTGTTCGGCGAAGGGAAGAACTTCGCCGTCGCCCTGGTCACCCTGGACGAGGATTCGATCGGCGGATGGGCCAAGGACCACGGCTTGAGCGGCAAGGGCTACGAGGAGCTCACGAAGTCCGACGCGGTGCGCGACATGATCGACGACGACATCAAGAAGCTCAATGCCAGCCTGAACCGCTGGGAGACGATCAAGAAGTTTGCCGTGCTGGACCACGACCTCTCGGTCGAGGGCGGCCAGTTGACACCATCGCTCAAGGTGAAGCGCGGGGTCGTCGCTGAGCAAAACAAGGAGACCCTGGATGGCTTCTATTCCTGAGCCGGTCGTCGAGCAGTCGGCTCAACTCCCCGACGCCGCCAACGCGGCACCACCGGGACACCTGCTCCGCACGCTCGAGTGGCGCACGGCCGTGGAGTACCTTTCCGCGCGGCTGGCGATGCGGCGCATCGCAGGTTGGCAACCCGGTGACGGCCATCCCGTCCTGGTGTTGCCCGGATTCCTGGCCGGCCCACTGTCGACCGATCTGCTGCGTAATGTGCTGCGCCAGTTGGACTATCGGGTCTACGACTGGGGGCTGGGCACCAACATGGGCTACCGCGCCAGCATGAAGGAGTCGTTGCCGGCGCGCCTGCATCAGATTCGTGAACGCAACGACGGCCGACGGGTGAGTCTCATCGGATGGAGCGCCGGCGGTATCTACGCCCGCGAACTGGCCCGCGGGCTGCCCGACGATGTCCGGTCGGTGATCACGTTGGGCTCACCCTTCCGCGGCAACCATCAGGCCAGCACAGCATGGAAGGTCTGGCGGCTGGTGAACCGCGGCGCGGACGCCACCGAGTCCGTCTCTGAGCGGTCCCTCGACCGCCGCGCCAAACCGCTGTCCGTCCCGACGACCTGCATCTACAGCAAGTCCGATGGCATCGTGGCGTGGCAGTGCTGCATCAGCATGCCCGCTCCTCAGACCGAGAACGTCGAAGTGCGCAGCAGCCACTTGGGATACGGGCACAACGTGCAGACCCTGTCGGTGATCGCCGACCGGCTCGCTCAGCCGGAAGACGGCTGGCGGCCGTACCGGCGGTTAGACGCCGCGCTTTCGTCTACCCTGTGACGTTTGCATGGCGCGGGGCCGTTGCTGGTCGGCCGCGCGAAGCACGCTGAGAAGCGTCTAGTGCCTGCCCTGAGAAATTCTGAAAAGATAGGGAATTCTCCCGATGCGCGAACCCGTCTGATGGCGAAATCTAGAGAGCGCTGGTGTCCCACCTTCGAGATTGGAACCTCCCATGGACAACAACAGATCACGCTCCGGAGTGCTGGTCGGCCTCGCCGCGGCTGCCGGCGCCTTCGGGGCCGCGGCAATGATGTCGGCGGCCACCGCACCCACCGCCCGGGCAGATGACTTCACAGACATCGTCAACGCCGCCGAGGGCGAGTTGGCTTTTGGGCAGACCGCTTTCACTACCGCCTTTACAGATTTCGGCAGCAGTGACGTGACCGACGGACTGCAGGCGTTGGTGAACGGTTCGTACGACGATCTCTTGTGCTCCCGATAGCGTCTACGTTGGGACTGTCGAAGCGCTTACCAACGAAACAGTCAGCCCTGCGACTTTGGACTTTAATGCGGACCCGCCACCCACAGATTTTTCTGACGCCCTCAGTAATGTGCAAGGGCTCCTCACAGAAGGTCGGGACTATTTCAGCGCCGCCGCGACGGACTTATCCGCCGGTGACTATGGCGGCGCCGGCATATTCCGACGCCCTCGGTTCCATCTTCACCCTTGACCTCCCCGCTCAGGAACTCCTCATCGGTGGAGTGGAGGCCCTGGGGTTCTAACGGTTGCGCTTGGTTTCGTCACGGAGTGATCAGCCTCGTGCCGGCGTCGCCGGATATGTCGGTGCGGCGAATGGCGCTGCGACAACCGGTTAACGGCGCACGAAAACCGCTCCGGATGAAGCGGATTGGCGAGTAGCGGATTGCCCGGGCGATCACGCGCTGCGACATGATCGGACGCCATGGCCGACATCGATTTCTCGCTGCTGGACGTGCCGCGATCAGCGCCGGCAGACGACCCGGAGGCCTATCTGCGCGCCGCGATCGCCTGGCACTTCGGCGAAGAAACCGGCAGCGCGTTCTGGTTGCGGGCGGCCCGCACGCTGGACTTCAACCCGCTGACCGACGTCAACACCTTCGACCGACCTACGACTGTTTCCCAATCTATTGAGTGAGTTGCGAACCGAGCCTGTCGAGGACCTGATTCCGCGCGGCTACGGATCACCGCCGCCGGTCCCGCAGATCTTCGAATCCGGTGGCACCACAGGCGCGCCGAAAAGGACTGTGCAGCTGCCGGATTGGGTCGCGCAGATCGTCGAATGGCAGACCGAGGACTTCGCCGGCGGCGGTTTCCTGCGGGGCCGCGGCTTCCTGTGCATGATGCCGAGCGGGCCGCACGGCGTGGGCTACTTCTCGCGCCTGGTCTCCGAGCGACTCGGCTCGACCTTTCACGCCATCGACCTGGACCCGCGCTGGGTCAAGAAGATCGCCGCCCGCAACGCCGCCGCGGAGGTGACCGGCCTACGTCGACCACCTCGTCGAGCAGGCCGTCCACGTGCTGCAGACCCAGCACATCGCGAATCTGCACACCACTCCGCCGCTGCTCGAGGCGATGGCCCGCTACGACGACGTGGTCAACCTGGTCAACGAGAAGATCCGCTTCATGCTGCTCAGCGGCGCGCATGTGGACGTCGACACGTTGGATCTGCTGAGCGGGATCTTCCCGAAGACGACGATCACGATGGCGTTCGGCAGCACGATGATTCTGTCCCAGGCGATCACCCAGCCGCGTCGACGGCGACGACCCGTTCGTCTTCCACCCGCGCAGCCCGTATGCGACCTTCTGGGTGGTGGATCCCGACACCGGCGACGAAGTGCCGTACGGCCAACGCGGGCAGGTGGTGATGAACCACATCAGCAAGGGGATGTTCCTGCCGAACAACCTGGAACGCGACAGCGCCATCCGGATGCCGGGACTCCCAGGCCAAGTGGGTGATTCGGTCAGCGAGGTGCGGCCCGTCGCCGCCTTCGAAGGCGAGCCGGTCATCGAAGGTGTCTACTGAAATGACCTCCGAGGCAACCGATCTGATCGCCATCGACGCACTCGGCCCCGACGGCACGTATCGGACCCGCAGCCGCGAGCCCGTCACGACCACCGACGGCGTCGCCGTCGCCGAGCTCACTCTTGCGCCGCCGCTGTACGTCTCGCGCGCCATCAGCGCTCAACGCGGTGTCCGGCCACTGCCCATCCATGAGCGGGAAGCCGCGCTGGCCAAGGCCGCCGACGCGTTCGCCCACGGCGTGATCGCCGGACTCGACTTCGATGCCTACACCGATCTGGCCAGCCGGATTTCCGGGGTGCCGATCTCGGTGACCCGAGCCGGGGCGCGCGCTGTCGCCGACGGTGTCGCAGCGGCTTTCGGCGCGGTGCAGCCGGCCCGGCCGACGGGCGCGGTGCTCGACTGGCATGACGAACAGGCCCGCGAAGGCGGCGCGGTCTGGGCCCGGCGCGGCAACGTGTTCGCTGTCCTTGCCTCCGGCAACGGCCCGGGCGTGCACGGGCTGTGGCCGCAAGCGCTGGCTCTGGGATACCGGGTCGCTGTTCGACCGTCACGCCGCGAACCGCTCACCGCCCACCGCCTGATCTACGCATTGCGCCAGTCCGGATTTCGGCCGCGCGACGCCGTCTACCTACCGACTGACCATCGCGGGGCCGACGAGATGATCCGGTCGGCCGATCTCGCCATGGTCTACGGCGGCCAGGACGTCGTCGACAAATACGCCGGCGACCCGACGGTTTTCGTCAACGGACCGGGCCGGGCGAAGATCCTGATCACCGCCGACCACGACTGGCGCGACTACCTCGACATCATCGTCGATTCGATCTCCGACCTGGGCGGGGTGGCATGCGTCAACACCACCGCCGTGCTCTACGAAGGCGACCCCGCGCCGCTGGCCGAGGCGATCGCCGAACGCTTGTCGAGCATCGACAACGCGGCTCTGCCGACTCAGAACCTCGACGCTGCAACGGCTTTGGCGAGCCATTTGGCCGGCGTAGCCGCCGGCAGCACTGCACTACTGGGCGCCGATCAGGTTGTCGCCGCACTCGGCGACGGCTACGCGGCGCTAAGACCGGCCGTACACCTGCTGGCCACACCGGACGTGGCGAAGCTCAACGTCGAGTTGCCATTCCCGTGTGTCTGGGTGGCGCCGTGGTCGCGCGCTGACGGTCTGGATTCGCTGCGGAATTCGCTGGTGATCAGTGCGATCACCGGTGACGACGACTTGATCGACGATCTGCTTGCCGAGCCGACCATCGCGAACGTGTACGGCGGCCGGCACCCGACTCACCACACGGCGCCGGAGATTCCGCACGACGGTTTCCTGGCCGATTTCCTGATGCGCAACAAGGGGTTCATCCGCGACTGAGCGCTATCTCGACCGTCGGCCGTAGCGCTGGTAGAACTTTTCCACGCGGCCCTCGGTGTCGAGCGTGCGCTTGGTGCCCGTCCAGAACGGGTGCGAGTCACTGGATACTTCGACCACCACCAACGGGTAGGTCCGCATGCCGTGCGGCGTTTCCCAGTCGATGGTGCGTGAGCTGGTGATCGTCGAGCGGGTGAGGAACTGCGCCCCGGTGTTGGCGTCTTGGAATACCACCGGTCGGTAATCGGGATGGATGCCAGGTTTCATTCGGATTCTCCGTTGCTGTTGCGGTGTGCCGAGAATTCGCCTGCCAGATCGGGTGTTTCGTAGCAGGGGTCTTGGTGCCAGTCCCCGAACGGGTCGTCGTAGTGACTCCAGGCATCCGGGTGAGCCAGCTCGTCGTCGGTGAGCAAGGCGCCGTTGAGCGCGTCGGCAATCGCGACCGGGTCGGCCCCGCACGCCAGAATCGTCATCGACGTGTGCCGATCGCCGAACCGGTGCTCCCACATCAGGTCGGCGAAAGCCCGGCGGTCGGGGTCGACGTAGGCGACCTCCGCTGACGTCATGGCCGCCAACCACTTTCCGGCCGAAGCGACCCGCAGCCCGCCGCCGGCCGACTCGAGCCACATCACCTGGTCGCCCCGGTTGGCCAGCCAGAGTCGGCCGCGCGCACGGATCACGCCGTCGAGCAGGGTGTCCACCGCGGCATGTAACCGCTCGGGGTGAAACGGTCGGCGAGCGCTGAACTCGAGGATCCTGATCGCGCCGTCGGCGCCCAGCGGCGGGAGACCCGCCAGCAGCGGAGCGTGCGGATGGTCGCTGCGGCCGCGCCGCGATTGCTCGTCCACATGCGCCAGCGTCATCTCGATGCGATCGACGCCGACGGTGATCCGCGCGCGGGGCGCCAGCCTCCGCAGCACGGCGAGGGTCGCGGGATCGGGATTGTTCAGCACCAGGACGTCGGCGAACTCAGCCTGGCAGACCACGACTTGAGCGACCGTGCGTCCGTCGGACAGTTCGTCCTCGCCGAGCGCCTGTCCCAGCCAGTCGACGGTGTCCACGCATGTCAGGACTCCCGTGATTACCACATCGCGAGCGGCTACCCCGTCGAAATAGCCGGGCCCCACCCGCACCCGGGTGTGGTGGATGGCCCAACAAATAGGCTCGGGCTCCAGCCACGGCGCCAGGTGCACGACGATCCGCTCGACGTCGGCGCGACGGTGCAGTTTGCGTAGCAGCACCAGCAGGTCGTTGCGGATGGTGCACGCCAGGCAGCCGTGTGCCAGTTCCAACGCCTCCTCGGCGATCACCAGATCGCCGTCCCGCAGCCTCACGATTGTCCGGCGCACCACTTGGCCGTCGAATTGGTGCTCGACCACCACCGTTCCGGGTCGCCGCAGCAACTCACCGGCCGCTGCGTCGGTTCCGTGCTGTCCGGCGACGAGAACCACAGGTGTCCGCATCCCACTCCCTCTTGACAATGATTTTCATTAAGCCTCCAGACACGCTACAGTCCATCGCGAGCCTTGTCGAAAACGATTTTCATTAAGGGGGACGGACGCATGTCCGCACGCTGCCACGTCACCGGACGCTCGGTGAGTTTCGGCAACACTGTGTCGCACTCACACCGGCGGTCCCGGCGGCGATGGTCACCGAACATCCAGACCAAGACCTACTATCTGCCGTCGCAGAACCGGCGAATCAGGTTGCGCGTCAGCACAAAAGGCATCAAGGTCATCGACCGCGACGGCATCGAAGCCGTGGTCGCGCGACTACGCCGTTCGGGTGAGCGAATCTGATGGCGGGCAACGTGATTCGCCCGATCGTGAAGCTGCGATCCACCGCGGGTAGCGGCTACACCTACGTCACGCGCAAGAACCGGCGCAACGATCCTGACCGGCTGACGCTGAAGAAATACGACCCCGTGGTCCGCCGGCACGTCGAGTTCCGTGAGGAGCGCTGAGTCGCCGGCACTTGACTGCACGCTCAGCGTTGCTGCCTTAGTTGGCTTCCGCGGTCATCCGCTCGTTGAGGATGGGATAAACCTTATCGAAGGACCCGTCCCGCTCGGCGAACCGGAATCCTTTGGCAGCCTCGACGACGATCTCTTCGGCGTCGGGATTGGTCCGCAGCAGTGTCATCGTCTCGGTGACGTACTCCTCGAGCGGCATTGCCCGCGGATCGAATCCACGCTCGCCCTGCAACGCCGTCTGCACTTGCGGCGGAATGATCTCGATGACCTGGACCGCGGTCTCGCGCAGTTGAAAACGCAGCGACTGCGTGTAGGAGTGCAGCGCCGCCTTGCTGGCGCAGTAGGTCGGCGTGAGCGCGCTGGGAATGAACGCCAGCGCAGACGTGACGTTGAGGATCGCCGCATGCGGCTTGCCGAGCAGTTGGTGCAGCAACGCCGAGGTGAGCCGGATGGGGCCGAGCAGATTGATGGCGAGGGTCTGCTCGGCCGTCCCGGGGCCACCGCTGGTGATGTCCTCGACCCGCTGGATCCCGGCGTTGTTGACCAGCACGTTGAGGTCGGGATGGTTGTCTTTCAGCTCGATCGCGAATCGCCGGATGGCGCCGGAGTCGCCCTGATCCAGCGACAGGTACTCGATGCCTGGGTTGGCTTCGGCGACCTTCTTCAGCAGTTCGACGCGCCGGCCCGCGATGACGACGTTGTTGCCCGATCGGTGGAATGCCTCGGCCAGGCCGCGACCGATTCCGGTGCCCCCTCCGGTGACCAGAACGGTGTTACCCGTCAACTGCATGCGCTGTTCCTCTCGTCGCTGTCTGATACCTGCATACTCGTGGCAGCGCGGCCAGGAAGCGACTACCGCTAAGAAGAACCGCTAAACGTGTCGGTTTCCTGCTCTAGCCTGTAACCGTGGCGCAGTTTCCGCGGACTCGCTACGCCAGTTGCAGCGAAGTCGACATCGCCTACCAGGTCCTCGGCGATGGGCCGACCGACCTGCTGGTGCTGCCCGGGCCCTCCATCCCGATCGACACGGTCGATGCCGAGCCGTCGATGTACCGCTTTCACCGAAGGCTGGCATCCTTCGCCCGGGTGATCCGGCTCGACCAGCGCGGCATCGGGATGTCGTCACGCGTTCCGTCGCTGGACGTGATCGGGCCGAAGTTCTGGGCCAAAGACGCCATCTCGGTGATGGACGCGATCGGATGCGAGCGGGCGACGATCCTCGCCCCCTACTTCGCCTCGATGACCGGACTGGTCCTGGCTGCCGACTATCCCGAGCGGGTCAGCAGCCTGGTGATCATCAACGGGGCGGCCCGCACCCTGCGCGCCGACGACTATCCGATCGGATTCGAAATCGTCGAGACCGACCCGTTACGCGACGGTCGCGATGGAGCCGGATGCCGTCGACCAGGGCGTCGACATCCTGGGTGTCATCGCGCCCAGCGTCGCCGGCGACGACGCATTCCGACGCTGGTGGGACATGGCCGGCAACCGCGCCGCCTCACCCAGCATGGCCCGCGCCGTCATCCAGACCGTGCGCCAGTCCGATGTCCGCGACACCCTGGCGCGTATCACCGCGCCGACGCTGATCATGCATCGCGACAACCCGGATTTCACGCCCGATCGCCAACGGCCGGTACCTCGCCGAGCACATCGCCGGATCACGCTTCGTCGAACTGCCGGGCGCAGATGCGCTCTACTGGGTCGGCGACACCGCGCCGATGCTCGACGAGATCGAGGAGTTCGTCACCGGCGTGCGGGGCGGTTTCGGTGCCGAGCGGGTGTTGACCACGATCATGTTCACCGACATCGTCGGCTCGACCGAGCGCGCCGCCGTGCTCGGCGACGGCCGGTGGCGGGACCTGCTCGACAACCACGACACCATCGTGCGCCACGAACTCGAACGGTTCGGCGGATGCGAAGTGAACACCGCCGGTGACGGATTCGTCGCGTCGTTCCCCAGCCCGAGCGCCGCGATCGCGTGCGCCGACGCCATTATCGACGCGATCCGGGTGCTGGGCATCGAGATTCGGGTCGGCATTCACGCCGGCGAGGTCGAAGTGCGCGGCGACTTGAAGAAGATGTCGCCGGGATGGCCGTGCACATCGGCGCGCGCGTCGCGGCCCTGGCCGGGCGCCAGCGAAGTGCTGGTGTCATCGACGGTGCGCGACATCGTCACCGGCTCGCGCCACCGGTTCGCCGATCGTGGCGAGTACGAGCTCAAAGGCGTGCCGGGCCGACTGGCGGCTGTGTGCGCTCGTACGGGAGCTCGCGACCGTCAAGCAGTAGTGCAGCGACCCCACGCTCGATTTCACAGCCGGGTCACAAGTTGCCTCGATACGCTCGACAACATGCCACCGCGACTGAATCTTTTCACTAATCGTCAGCGCGCCAACTCATTTGGTGGCGCGGCACAAAACTACGACGCGTTATCGTCCGCGCTATCCCGACCAGTTGATCGACGACGTGCTGGCACCCGATGCGCACCGCGTCCTCGAGGCCGGTGCCGGCACCGGGCATCGCCTCGATGCAGATGATCGAACGCGGCGCCGACCTTCTTGCCGTCGAGCCCGATGCCCGGATGGCCGCCGTCGCGCAAGCCAAAGGCATCCCCGTCGAACTCGCGACATTCGAAGACTGGGATCCCGCGGGCCGCCGATTCGACCGGGTGGTGTTCGCCGCGTCGTTCCACTGGGTGGATCCGGCTGTGGCGCTGCCGAAGATCCGCGGGATCCTCGACGACGGCGGGAAGCTGGCGCTGATCTGGAACCGGCTGCGGCCAACCAATCCGACCCGCGCCGAGTTCGAAGCGATCTACTCCGGACTACATGAACGTCGAAACCCGCAGGGGCGACGGCAATCCCGGCGAGGTCGTCGACATGATCGCCGCAGCGGGATTCACCGTCACCGCAGCGCAAGTACCCGCACGACCTGCACTACTCCGCGCAGCAGTGGGTCGACATCGCGTTCACGTTCTCCAATCAGCTGACTGGTCCCCGCCGACAAAGCGACCGAACTGCGGGCACGGCTTATCGAGCGAATCGGCCCAGCCGGCGTATCGGTGGGCGGGGATGCGGTGGCTATTTTCGCCACGCCGGCGTAGCTACACCGAAGACGTTGTCCCGGTTTCTTTTTCGCCGAACTCGAACACTTTGCGCGGCGGTCTCGTAGTCGGCCGCGAGAGCCGAGCGGCCGATGAGCACCGGGCCGCCCTTCAGGCCGAGACGGCCGTCGACACCGACATAGCTGCCCGGCGGAATCGGCTCGCTGATGCAGTACAGCGTCGGGGCGGCGCCTTCTTCGATGTCGTTGCCGAACCGGTCCGCCAACGCCGTCACCACGCGATGAAAACCCGCCATCACGGCGCTTGTCCGACACTTGGAAAGATTCGACGACACCCACCCCGGGTGGGTGAGCTGGGCGATCACCGGCGACTGCGCCGCCCGCAGCCGGCGGTCGAGTTCGAGAGCCCACAGCATCACGGCGAGCTTCGATCGCGCGTACGCCGGATAGGCCGCCCACTTGTGCGAGCGCAGGTGCATGTCGTCGAGGCGCAGTGTCGCCGATTTGTGGGCGTCGGATCCGACGTTGATGATCTGCGAGCGCACCCGCCCCAGCAGCAGGTTGGTCAACGCGAACGGGCCCAAAAAGTTTGTGCCGATCGTCATTTCGAAGCCGTCGACGGTGTCGGTGCGATGCTGGCTCAAGCCCCCGGCGTTGTTGATCAAGATGTCGACGTCGCCGTCGAACTGGTCGGGGAATGCCCGCACCGACGCGAGGTCGGCGAGATCAAGTTTGGCGATCGACGTGGACCCGCCGATCTCGGCGGCTCGCTGGGCGCCCAACTCGGTATTGCGGACGGCCAGGATCACGTGCGCGCCCGCGCGGGCGAGCAGGCGTGCGGTGCCCAGACCCACCCCGTTGGTAGCACCGGTCACGATGATGCGTTTGCCGGACAGGTTGCCGAGTCGGCTCGGCGACCAGTGTGTAGTCACGCTTGCGAGATTAGCGCCGGCGCGCCGGGATTGCAAACCTCGGCGGGTGGAGCCGATCGGCCGCCCGGCGTAGGCTGCGGACGGAAGCACGGGCTCTGCGAATTGCGGTTTTCATTGCGTAAACGCCTGTGAAACTTGGGATTTCGTCGAAGGAACATGTGATGACTGAGCTGAAGACGACGCTGCCGCCCGCATTGAGCAGAGCATTGGATCTACTCGCCGACCCACCTGCCGAGCCGGACGTCAGCAACGGCTACCTGGACCTGCTCGGCACTACGGCCGCCGATGAGGACGTCGCCAAGAACAACGGCGCCATCCAGGCGGCGTGGGCGTCGCCGATCGGGTCGTTCGTCTACGACAACGCTCAGGCGCTGACCCGCCGGTTCATCGCCGCATGGCAGCTTCCCATCGACTGGCTGGACATCCCCGAGGGCGGCGTCGCCTTGGACGTCGGCGCAGGCCCCGGCTCGGTCACCACATCGCTGGCCCACGCCGCCGGACCCGACGGGCTCGCGCTGGGCGTCGACATCTCCGAGCCGATGCTGGCGCGGGCGGTGCGCGCCGCAGCGGGACCGCAGGTCGGGTTCCTGCGGGCCGACGCGCAGAAGCTTCCTTTCCGTGACGAGAGCTTCGATGCCGCGATCTCCATCGCAGTGCTGCAGCTGATCCCCGATCCCGCGGCGGCGCTGGCCGAGATCGCACGCGTGCTGAAGCCCGGCGGCCGACTGGCGGTGATGGTCCCGACCCTGCGTCCGCCGCTTGACCTGTGGCGCGCGCTTCCCACCGGCGGAGCGCACATTTTCGGCGAAGACGAAGTCGGCGACATCCTGGAAAGCCACGGCTTCACCAGCGTGCGGGTCAAGAGCGTCGGCACGTTTCAGTGGGTGCGCGGCAAGCGCGGCTGACGGCGCAGCCTTCAGACCGAGGGCCGGTTTTCCCGCACCCCGCCGTACATGCCTCGGCGCACGACCAACGGCATCACCAGCCGCTCGACCGGCCATGACGGCAGGCGGAACGCCTGCCCGGTGGGGAGAAAGACCTCCAACCCGTTGGGCTGGATGCCCAGGATCGAGCCCCACCGGCGGCCGGGCGCGCGGTAGGTGCCCGGACGCCCGCCGGCCAGCTCGGCGCGGACGTTGCGCGCGACCAGCGCGTCGCCCGCGGTTGCGGGCGGAGCTGCGCAGCGGGTCGGTGGCCGCGACGTCACCGGCCGCGAACACGTTCGGGTGGCCGGGCACCCGCAGTTCGGGGGTGACGCGAACAAAGCCGCCGTCGTCGAGCAGCTCGCGCGGCAGCCAGTCGGTGTTGGGGTGCACCCGCCCGATCGCCCAGAGCACGGCATCTGCCGAAGCCGCCGGCTGTCCGGTGCTCCAGTCGACGCTCGCGCTGGTGATCTCGTCGCCCGCGAAGCCGTTGGCCAGCGCGGCTCGATGGCCCGGGTGCAGCCCGACCCCGAGCCCGGTCAGGCGGCGCTGGATGCGCTGCCAGATCCGCGGGTGGTAGTCGCCGAGCGCGCGATCACCGGGGAAGTACAGGTCGATTCGCTTGTCCGGCCAGGTGGTTGCGAGGTTCACGGCGGTGGTCACCGCGGCGGCCCCGCCACCGACGACGATCACGGACGCGGCGGCGGCCAGGCGATCGTGTGCGGCGTGGAGATCGGCGCCGACGTCGGCGGCCGACTGCAGGGTTGGCCGGCGCCAGAAGCCGTTGCTGACTCCGGTCGAGATGACCAGCGCGTCGTATTCCTCGACGAACGTCGTGCCGTCGTCACTGTCACCGGACACGCTTCCGCGCGGCCAAGTCGACCCCGGTCAGCGCGCCTTGGATGATCCGCACCCGATCCAGGCGGCGGAATCTGTCGAACGGGATCCAGTAGTCGCGGGCCCAATCGCGGGGACGGGCCAACCGGACACCGAGCTCCTGGCCGCTGACCAGACCCGGTTTGACCGAGATGCCCACGACGTCGAAATGCTTGGCGAGCCGGATCGCGGCGAGGATGCCTACGTCGCCCAAGCCCGCGACGACGACGCGTTTGCGGCCCATGCGAAAAAACTGTAACAGGTTCTAGTTGTCGGCAACCGACGTAGCCGCTGGTTCAGCGGCGTGTGGCCGTGAGTGGAAGGTGTTCGTGCCGGCGGACCAGGAAACTCTCGGCCCACCGCGGGGCGTCGTTCGGATCGACCGCGAACTCATGCGTTCGGTCGAGCAATGTGGTCAGCACTGCCTTGGCTTCGATGCGGGCGAGCGCGGCTCCGACGCAGTAGTGGATACCGTGCCCGAACGCGAGATGGCGACGTGGCGACGCTCGGGTGAGATCGACGATGTCTGGGTTGTCGAATTGTGCAGGGTCGCGGTTCGCCGATCCGAACAGCAGCACGGCTGTCGAGCCCGCCGGGAATGTCGACCCCACCCAGCGTGGTGTCGTGGTGAATGCTGCGCATCTGCTGGCGGAATGGCGATTCGAGCCGCAATGCCTCTTCGACGAATGTGTCTATCAATGCCGGCTTTTCACGCAGCTGCTGCTGCAGTTCTTGGTCGTCGGCGAGCAAGCGAACGGCATTGCCGACCAGGCTGCTGGTCGTTTCGCCGCCCGCGCTGAGCAGCGTGTGCAGGATGATCTGCACCTCACCCTCCTGCAGGGTGCCGGCATCCAGTGCCCGCTCGCACCGCGAGCAGGATGCCGTCCTCGTCAGATTCCGTGGTGCCGGCGATCTGCAGCCGGATCCATTCCTGAATGACGCCGATACGGGTGACGAGTTCGGTCAGGCGGTCCAAGGTCATGGTGCCGCCGATCATGGCGGTCGAGTCGAACGCGGCCTCCAGCAACTGCGCCGGGTTGATATCACGGAACCCAATCAGCTTGGCGACCACAGTGATTGGCACGACGTTGCCGACGGTGCTCATGAACTCGAACTGGTCGTGACTCAGCGCCTGGTCGATGGCCGTGGCGCACAGCGCGCGGATGTCGTCCTCCAGGGTGAGCATCCGACGGGCCACCAGTTCGGGGAACACGGCCTTCCGTTGTGCCGTGTGAAGCGGCGGGTCGGCGGTCGCGAGTGTCGGTGGCGCGGTGCCCCCGAAGTCGAGCCGCGCTGGCAGGCCGTCCTCATCGCGATAAAGCAGCGACAAGATGTTGGAGGAGAAGTCTTCGGGGCGACCCACCGCTTCAGTGATCAAGTTGAACGTGGCAACCGTGACCACTTGGGTGCCTGGCACCGTCCAGACCTGCGCGTGGTCCCGCAGGGTCCGGTAGAAGTCGTACGGTTCGTCGAGGATGTCTGGGCCGCAACAACATCGAAGCATTCAACTCACTCATGCGCACTCTTGGCCAGCTGGTTGAACAGGCCCATCGATTCCCCGTAGACGTAAGACTCGGTGACCTTGTCCCCGGTGAACGTGTAGACCTCACACGTGTCCACGGCGATCTCGCGATGTGTCGGCGCGATGCCCCCGTACTCGCCGGTGTGGACACCGCGCAGCGTCCACCGCGCGCAAACGTGACCGTTGCCGCCGAACAGCAGGTCCTCGTCGAGGTGGAGCCCGTCGAACGCAGCGAAGAGTTGCCGGAGGTTCTCGCGAATGTCCGACACCGTGAGCGCCATATTCAGCCCGCCCACCCGGCGCAGGCAGTCGGGTGCGAACCCGCTCAGGTAGCCCTCGATGTCACCCTCGTTCAGTGCCGCCACAGCCTGCCGCAACAGGGCCTCTTCCTCGTTGCCCTTCACCGGCTACACCATCTCGTGGACACTCGTCCACTTTGGTGGACGCACCTTTAGAAAACAAGACCGGTGTTCGCTAGGGTGTGCTGCGTGACCGATTCGGTGGGTGAAGACCCACGCACCCGGCGCCGCGCGGCCCGACGCGCCGCGAGCACGGCCGATATCCTCGACGCCGCGGAGCGCGTATTCAGCGAGGACGGTCTGCGCGACGGCTCATTGCGGCGAATCGCCGAACTGTCGGGGTATTCCACCGCTGCCATCTACAAATTCTTCGACAGCAAGCAACACCTGGTCATTGAGACGCTCAACCGCCGCGCCGACGAATACCTCATCGGCATCAGGGCGGCCGCGGAACGCGAAGGCACTGCGCTGGAGCGGCTTCATTTCATCGTCGACGACGTCGGCCGACATACTTCGGCGCTCACAAACAGTTCAGCTCGCTCGTCCGCCAGGTCCAAGGTGGAGAAGCGATCCTCGGCCCAGTGCTGGCCGCATTCGCCGAGGACATCGACGGTCGCTACGGGCAGGCGATGGCACTGATGGCCGACCTGATCCGCGAAGGACAGCAGAGCGGCGAGATCCGCGCCGGCGATCCCCGCGCGCTGGCCCATCTCGCGTCGGTGCTCACCAACGAATACGTGCTCACCGACCTACCCCTGAGCCGGGAGGAATTTCGTGCGGTCTTCTCCGGCGCACTGAGGGCGCCGCAGGCCGAACCTCGAAAACCCCGCGGCGGGTGAATCACTGACCGGCTTCGGTCCGAATTAACTGCCACCACGACGAGAGGAGAGGTGTCGATGCATGTACGCCGGGTAGTGACGGGCCATGACGAGAGGCAAAGCGGTGATCGTCGGCGATGGCGTCGTCGAACCGACGACCGTGACGTTGAGCCCCACGGTCTATCACGAACTCTGGCGAGCGGACTCACCGCCCACGCTGCCCGACGCCGGCCTCAATGGTCCGAAGACGAGTTTCTTTCCCCCGGTTGGCGGCTACCGGTTCTTCCTGCTCACCTTCCCTCCCGGCGAGGGCAGCACCGACCTCGAAGGCGTTGACATCGAAGCCGGTTTGCGTGAGCTTCAAGAGAAGCTTCCCGGCATCCTGGAAACCAGGAAACCAGAAACCAATGAACACAACCAACCCGGCATGCACATGGCCGTGGCGATGGTCGGGTTGTCGCGAACCACCTGAGCGCAGGCTCGCCCCTAGTCACCGAGAAAGGATTCGAAGATGAGCGGAGTTCCGAGTCGCCAGGCACGATTGGCCCACGCCGACAAGCACGCCGAGTTGTGGAACGCAGGCCAACGAGAAGACTGGATCGCATCGTGGCGCACTATCGTGCCGGCCGAAGTTCGCATGTTCGACCCCGTAGGCACCGAGGAAAAACACGGTTTCGACGCCGCGACGGGCGACGCATACGACATGTTCCAGTCTATCCTCAAGATCAAAATGATTACGGTCCAGGTCAACGGGAACGAGATGGCCTGGGTCTGCGAGAACCACTTCGGCACCGAGCCGAACGTTCAAAGGCCTACAGCATAGAAACATTCGCGTGGGACGACGATGGTAATCTGCTCATCAAGACCTACTACCCGATGCCCGAATCCGTAGGCTCTGCTGGCGATCCCTACGCGCACCTGCTCAACGATCAGCAGTAAGATCGATCGACGGTCAGCCACAGAGCAACGAGCGTTCATCACGTGGTGTTCGCGGTGATGGCCGAACAGCTCCGTGAGACCGCGCAGTTCTTCTCGGAGTTGGGCTTTCGATTCCAGACCATCGAGCTCGAAGACGTAGGCCTGCGGGTGCTATTGGACTGGGACGGCGGCCTTGAACTGGTGACCCCCCCTCGGCGCCGACGGCACCGGCGAGGTGGCGAAGTACCTGCAGCGCAACGGCCCGGGCGTGTATTCGGTGGTGATCCGGGTCGGTGACGCCTCGGCCGCTGAACAGGTGGCGCAGCGATACGGTGCACGGACTCAGTTCCAGCAGCACCGCGGCGGTGACGGATTCGAGCTCGACGAGATCGAGATCTCGGTGCTGGGACTCCCGTTGACGTTGCTGTCCACCGATCTGCCGTAGCCCGGTTCAGCCGCCACGCGACTCGACGTAGGCGGTGATCACTTCGATCAGCGCCTGCCGGTCGCGGGAGGAGTCCACGGGTTCTGGCCACACCATCTGCGCGACCACCAGGCCACGCAGGGTGGCCCAGATGAGGTTGCCGATCCGGCCGGCCTGTGGCGCAGACAAATCTTCGCCCAGGTGTCTGCCGAGACTTGTCAGGGTGGCCATCAGGTCGGCGAGATGGGTGTTGGCGACGGCGCCACGAAGGCCGCGGGTCGAGATGAGAATCTCCAGAGCCGCCATCGACGTGGGGCTGGAGAACGCATCCCAGATCGTGTCGATGACGAATTCGGTGCGCGCCCGCACGCTGCCTTCCCGGACGGCCGGGGAAGGCAGCTCGTCCAACGCGTCGAGCAGTTCGCCGAAACCCTTGTCCACAACCGCCATTAACAGGCCGTCCAGATCGCCGAAGTGATACTGGACAACGCCCCAGGTCAAGCCGGCTCGCTCAGTGATGTGTCGGACGCTGGGCGGCGCAAATCCCTCGTCGAGGATGCAGCGCACCGTCTCGTCGATGACGACTGCGCGGGTGCGTTCGGCGCGGGCTTGGGCGCCGGTGGGCGGCCGGCGGGGTGCGGTCATGGCGTCGGAGTCACCACAGCACGCCACTCATGTGGTCGGTGGGCCGCACATCGTGCGCGGCGAGGATCCCGCTCGGGGCCTGGCACACGGCGTGGATGACGTTCACGGCGCGGGCCGCGGTGGCGATGACACCGCCTTGGTTGTGGTCGATGCCCGATATGCCTACGTGGGTGTTGATCTCGACGCCGGGGCTGCCCTCGACGCGCACGCGATGTACACCGGGATGTCCGTCGGGCGGATAGGGCCAATCCGGCGCGGCGGCATCGGTGAGCCGATTGACGTGTTCCATGGTGATGATCACCTCGCCGCCGCGCACCCCTTCGACCGCGAAGCGGACCGCTGCCACTGCGCCGGGTTCGACCGTCATCATGGTGCAGTGGATGGGAGCGGGCGTGACCCACTTCTCGACCCGCTCCCGGACCTCATCGAGTTCGATCCCGAGATCCAGGGCCAGGCTACGTACTTGGGCACCCCACATCGACGTGAGCACACCGGGCGAGAACATCACCGGCGTGTGATCCGGCGCGGTCCCGAAACCGAAACTGACACCAGTGAATTCGGCGTCGTCATAGGTTCCGTAGTCGAAAATCTCCTGCACGGTGACGGTGGTGGCCCGCGCCGTAAGGCTTAATGCGGTGTAGACCAGGGTGTCGCCGGAGAACCCCGGGTCGATTCCGTTGATGTACAACGTGGTGTTGCCCTCGGAACAGGCCTGTGCCAGTGGCTCGCGCAACCAATCGTCGGCCTGCTCCGGGGCGACCAGCCAGACGAACGACGTCCCAACGACATTCGTGCCCGCTCGCAGAAATCGACTCATCTCGGCCAACGCTTCGCGCGGGCGGGTCTCGGCTTGAGAGGTGTAGACCACGCAGTCCGCGTTCAGGGCAATCAACGCGTCGATGTCGTCGGTGGCCAACACTCCGGTGCGCCGGTCGAGCCCGCATAGGTCCGCGGCGTCGCGCCCGATCTTGTCCTGCCCGCGTGCGTGGACGCCGACGAGTTCCAGATCGGGACGCTCGATGATGCTGCGTAGCGCGTGGACGCCGACATTGCCGGTGGAGAATTGGACGATCCGATGGGTCACATGAGTCCTTTCAGAGCAGATCGGTGATGGTCTTCAGGCCAGCCTCGTAGAGCACGCCCGGAAGCATGCCGCCGTCGATTTCGATGGTCGTGCCGTTGATGAAATCGGCGGCGCCGGAAGCGAGGAAGACACACGTGCGACCGACCTCTTCGGGTTCACCACCACGCTTGAGCGGCAGCGCGTCGAAGTACGTCGAGCCCGTCGGATCGTCCTTGGGCAGCACGAACGAACGGAAGTTCTCAGTGATCGTTGGTCCGAGCGCCACACAATTGACCCGGGCCGCCGGACCCCACTCCTCGGCGAGGGACCGAGTGAGGTGGTTGAGTCCCGACTTCGCCGCGCCGTAGGACACCAGTGTCGGCGAACCCGCGGGGTGGCCCGCGCCGCTGGAGACATTGATGATGCAGCCGGTGCCGTCCTGAGCGCGCATCTGGCGGTACACCCGGATGGCGAACCACAACGGGCTGATCAGGTTCATCTGGACGGCGAATGCGTGAAACAGCGCCGTGCGTTCGAAATCGTCGTCGGAGCGGGGCGCGCCCTGGATACGCGACACCAGTGCCGGAATGTCCTCGGCGTGCGGCGCGGGAACTGTGCCGCCGGCGTTGTTGACCAGGATGTCGACCCGACCGTGGCGCTCGGCCACCGCGGTGACCATGGCGTCGATCGCGTGGTAATCGCCTTGATCGCAGACCATTTGGTGTGAACGATCCGCCCACCCCGGCTCAGCGTCCACACCGGGAATGGCGTCGAGCGGTGACCGTGAGCACCCGATGACGGTCGCCCCGGCGCGCAACAATTCATGAGCGATGCCCACGCCGACACCCCTGCTGGTTCCGGTGACGATCGCGACCTTGCCGTCGAGCACACCCATGATCACTGCCCCTTGCCATTCGACGCCATCGGCGCACCCAACCCGCTGCGGAAAAATTATACGTGCAATCATTATTCCGACAGTGCCCAATGTCGACGACAGCTGGCTACACTTCGGCGTGTGATGTCGCCGTCAACCCCGCGGGGGAACGAGCGTGGGCAGTTACTGCGAACGACTCATCACGTCACGAGTCGCCGGCAGGCGCGGCGCCTGAGCCGGCGATTTGCCCGCGTCGGCGTCACGACTCCGCCCGATCGGCTCCGGCACATGCTGGCCGGTTCGCCCGTCGCCTGCGCCGAGGTCGCCGACTTCAATTTCGCGCTGATCGCAACGCAGTTCAGACGAGATCAGTTCAGCGCTAAGATTCGGCGCCTCAAGCGCCGCGGCACCCGCTCACTGCTGGTGGTCGGCATGGTTCTCGTCACGCTGAATTTCTTGTTCTGCTTGGCTTACGCCCTGTTCAGCCTGACACTCGAGGCTGCGCCGCTGTGACACTCGAGTCTGCGCTCGGGAACATCGCGGCGGCGAGATCGAGAATCTCCGTGCGATCCGCGGGTAACAGAAAGCCCAAGCTGATCGCCGAATCGAGCGACGCGGTGAAGCGTTTCAGATAGTCCGCCACACCGTCCGGATAGAGCCGTTGGACTGTCGCCGCATCGAACAGCTCGCCGGAGCCGAAGATCGACGACATCGTGTTCTCGCCGCCCCCGACGCCGGATGTCCGGGCGATCGGCACGTCGACCCACGGTGTCCGGACACCACCCCGCACGAGGCCATCCGAATCGAGCGCGGGCTGGTCACCGGTCATTCGATCGGTGAGCCGCTGGGGGCGGCCAGTCCGGTGCTCACCCAGCCGTTCAGCTCCGCCAGTGCCGCCTGCAGGACGTAGTGGTGCTGGGGTGCGAAATTGATGCAGTGGTCCAGTTCCTGACCCATCAGCATGTTCGTCGGCGCATACGCCGCGACGACGTCCGCCAGTGCCGCGGACCCGCTGTCGATCGGCGCCACCTGAATCGTGTAGTTGTCGGCGTGAGCCGTGCCGGCGATCTCCCACACCCGAAGTCGTTCATTGTCAGGCTGTCTCGCGCTGTGATAGCCCAGCCGCCGGCCGTCGAAGAGGTCCGTCTCGGTGATGATCGTCAGCACCGGGACGCGCAGCTCGGGACGAAACGTCGACTGCCTGCGACGAGTCGCTGTCCAACGCATCGAATATCGAGCTGCCGTCGAGTGGGGCAGCGGATCCGAAGCGGGAGTGCACCAGGAAGCCGTCGTAAACCTCGGCGATGGGGTCGACGGCGTTGATGTAGGTCGTCAGGAACAACGCCGACTGCGACTCACCGAGCGCGAAGACGTGTTCGGCGACTCAGCCCACCGCAGAAGTTCTTCGTCTCTGTGCCAGCCGCCCAGCTTGGGAGAAGATGTCATACGAGTACGCGTCGCCGGGATGATGCAGCGTCGAATACCGAGCCGCGATCCTGGCTTTTCAGCGACATGTCGATGCCCATGAGGTTCGCGCCGCCCTCGACGCCGACGCGTTGCACCGACACCGCGACGTAGGCGTAAGCCGGCGCGCAGCATTTCGCGATGCGCCATCATCCACACCGCCGGCGCATCGATGCCGCCGCTGACGTTGAGCCACTCGACCAGCACCGTTCCGTTGAATCGGGACTGATCCAGGCGTCAGCACCACGATCCGGGTGGTGTAGTCGGCGGCATCTGCCGGAGACACCCTCCACGCGGCCGTCCGGGCTCAGTTCCGCGGCAGGACTGTAAGACCGTGCCGATCCCGAGATGAAGAATTCCTCTGCGACATATCCCACATCGGCGATGTCGAAGGCGCCCAACAGGAGTGCGGGTTTGCCGGGTACCGGCACGTACATCGCCGCATCGCCGCTGGTTGCCACGTGCGGATCATAGATCCGGAGCCCGACTCCGCGGGCTGCATCGGCGTCAGCAGCGACCGTTCGCTGACCTGAACATCGAGATAATTGCGTTGCGGTCGCCGGCCGGCCGGGAATAACTTTCCAGGCGTCGGGGTCGTATCTGATCGCGTCTACGAGGAGGAATGGGTTCATGACCGCGCCGGAAGGAGCAACGGGCCTGCTGCCAGGGCCGCGCTCGGGCGCGCGCGATGGCTCCAGCCTCCAGTTCGGGGCCGTTCTGGCTGTCCTCCTGGTCACCGGCTGGGTCGCCAACCATTTCGTCGCGCTGATGCCCTCCATCAGCGACAGTCAGCACCTGAGCACGGCGACACTCGACGCGATCTTCGGGATATATGCGGTTGGATTGCTGCCCGGCCTGCTGATCGGCGGCCGAGCCTCGGACGCGTTCGGCCGCCAGGCTGTGGCGTTGACGGGCTCGGCGACCGCGGTGATCGGCACGGTCGCGATGCTGCTGTCCCAGCAGCCCGACGTGTTGTTGGTGGGACGCCTGGTCGTGGGCGTCGGCGTGGGTCTGGCGATGACGTCGGGCACCGCGTGGGCGTCCGACCTGCGCGGCCCCGCCGGGGCAGCTACCGCCGGAGCGGTGCTGATCACCGGGTTCGCCATCGGGCCGTTCGCCGGTGGGCTGATCGCCGGGGCCGGCGATTCCGGCGTTCGGGTTTCGTTCGCGCTGGCCGCGGTCCTGGTTGTGATCGCGATGGTCGTCGTGGTGATGGCGGCGCGGTATACAGCGGCGCCATCGGCTTCGCCCGATACGAAGCAGTATGTTGCACAGGATCTTTCGGCGATGCGGGCGTTGAGTTGGGCCATGCCGATGGCGCCGTGGGTGTTCGCTTCGGCGACGCTCGGATTCATCACCATCCCCGCCCGGGTGCACACCGGGCTCGCGGCACCTATCGCTGCGGGCGCGGCGGCGTTGATCGTCAACGGCTCCAGCGGCGTCATCCAGCTCATCGCTCGCGCGGGCTCCTGGGGCCCGCGGGCCGGCACTGTCGGCGCGGCGCTGGCCGCGCTTGCCTACGCGCTCGTCGCGGTTGCGCCGCCGACAATGACGCTCACGCTGGCCTTACCGCTGCTGCTGATTCTTGGTTGCGCGTCCGGTCTGTCGCTACGCGAGGGCCTGATCGACCTGGAAGCCGCGGCGCCACAACATGTCCGGGGCGCGCTGACCGGGGCGTTCTATGCGTTGACGTACATCGGCTTCGGCCTACCGCTGCTGTTGACCACCGTCGGGTTCAGCGGGGCGCCCATCATCCTCGTCGGCATGGCAGCGCTGGCGGCATCGGCCGCGATCTTCAGGACAATCAGGCTACGACGAGACCGCCACCGGCAGAACTGATTTACGCGGCAACGACTTTGCGTGTCCGAACGCCGGTAACCGGGATCGGGTCGTTACTCACCACGCTCAACCCGGCGAGACGACGCCAGGAGCGAATCGCGTTGCGCGTGACCTCCACGATTCGTTCAGCCCCGGCGTCACCGTTAGCCAGCCGGTGCGCGCGCAGCGCGTTGCCGGTGACGGCGTCGAGGGTGTCCCAGTCGTCGGTCTCGACGAGCGACGTGGACTGGCAGGCGGCCCGCACCGCGTACAACTCGGCGCCCTCGGACGCCTCAGCGGCGGCACGGCCGGCGCGCGCGGCGCCGTCCCAGTTGACGATCGACGGCACGTCGCCGGGAACGAACGTCCGATGCAGGTCCGCGATATCGGCGATGGCCTTGGCCGCGGCGTCACCGGCATAGCGGAGGACGCCCCACGGCGGGCTGGTCAGCAGTTTGGTTACCCAGATGTGCATGATCGCGTCGGCGACGTCGGCGGTCCCGACGGTCAGCCAGCCCAGATCGAGCACCAGCAGGCTGTTCTGCGGCGAGAGGTAGCCGTCCGGCTCGGCCAGCAAGTCGTTGCACAACTGCACGAACGACGCCAACGGACGGGCCGACGTCGCCGGGAAGTCGGTGATCTGCTCGTCGCCGTTGATGTAGGAGATCACGTTCATAGCGCACCCTTTACCCGATCCGGGCTGGTGCGATCCCCGCGCAACTCGCAACGGGCTGGTGATGCGGTCGACGTCCATTTGAGTTGCTTCCTAAAGGTTTTCGAGCTCAACGACCTTGAGACCGTGATCGTATGACAGGTCAGGCCGTCGACGGCCGCGACACGACGAGCGGCAGCGCCCCCAATAGCGACTTACAGTTCGCCGGAGAAGTCCGCGGTGATCCAGCGGTCGGGCCGAATCGTGAACAGGATTCCGGGCTGATCTGCCATGCCCTGGACAAAGGCGCGGCCGCCTTCCTCACCGAGGTAGCGGATCGCGATGGCCTCGCGGACGTCCAGCGGGGCGGGCGTGGTGGTGTCGACGACGGTGCCCTCGACGACCACATACTGATACGGCGGCTCCTCGCGCTGCACCACCAGGGTCACCACGCCTGACGCTTCGATGAGCTTGGTCTTACGTGCCCCCACGCCCGTGTTGACCAGAATGTTCCCGCCGGGCTGGTAGCCGTACCACATCGGGACGCTCGCCGGCGGGCGTCCGTCGGCCGCCGCCACGGACAACACCGCGACGTGGTTGCCGGCCAGGAACTCTTCACGCTGGGTGTCGCTGAAAGCAGCCATGGCTTTTGTCAACGAGTCCGCACGGCTGGGCTATTCCCCGAGCGCCAGGATCAGCTTGCCGGTGTTTTCGCCACGGAACAGCTTGAGCAGGGTGTCGGGGAAGGCGCCGACACCGCCGTCATCTGCTCATGCGATTTCAGTTCGCCGCTGTGCAGCCATTTCGCCAGTTGCGCACCGCTGAGGTTAGCCCGCTGGTCAGCGCAAGTGCTGTATCCGGACCGAAGTTGGCTGACCGAAGCGGAACTGGGTGAGATCGCCGCAGCACTGGGTCGGGCGGTGCGCCAGACAATTCGGCAGATCTAGGGACGCGGCCACTACTGACCAGGCGGCCAAGTCGACAACGACGCTGTCGGCTTTCGTGGTGAGGCACCCAAAGCTGATTCAGTTCAATGGGTTTGGTGTCGATGTACGTCTTAGCACCGCCGACCACCCGATCGGGTCGAGGTTGCGAAGCTGCGAGTGAAAGGCAGAATCATGGTTCCTGCTGGACCGGCAAGCGACGTTTGCCCGGTTATGGCGCCGTCGCGCCGGACCACGCTCGCCAGCATGTGCGCTATTCCGCGCCCTCAAGCTTGGTCAGTGCCTCGTTTGCCTCGCCGATCCACCGAACGAACAGCGCCTAGCGTCGTCCGTTCGGCGGATACCGACGATGCACGGCTGCTGAGAAAGTGGTGGCGTTCGGTGGTTTGGTTTGCTAGCCAGTGGGTTAGCAATTGATGCCAAACGAAAGGTGGGGCTTTGAGGACATTTTCGTCTGTTGATTTCGCCGCCGCATCATGGCCGTCGACGGGGCCTCTGGCTGCGGACTCGACAATCTCGTCGCGGGCACATGGAGTGGCGAATGCGCGCAGAGCCGTCAGCCGAGGACATGAGGTGTCAACCACAACGCGCGGCGCTATCGACGGCAGGGAGCGTTCGTCGTGATGCGCCGTCGTCACAGCTGGGCTGCCCGCCTGCGCAGCGGCACGCGAATCAGGTTCTACGACAGGCGATTGCGACTATCCGACGCGACCGGTACCCGCACTGCGGCAGCAGTCGCGGGCGGACTCCTGGTTGCGGTATCGATCGCCACGGCCCCCCAGGCTCTGGCCGGGGAACTCGGTGGTGTCGACGTGGAGAAGTACTGCGAGAACGTCAACAGCGGTCCGTTGCTCGGCACCGTCAGCACCAGCCGTGACCCGAACAACGCCTACTCGTGGCGATGCGAGTATCACGGTGGCGGCCTGGACCCCGTTCATACGACTCAGGTTGATATGAACCTGGCGTGCCGTGAACAGTACGGTCAAGGTGCCTACGCCAAACCCTCAGACCCGCACAACGCCAACAGTTGGCACTGTTACCGGTAGGGTCGCAATACCATTCGGCCTTCCGCGCAGATCTCCTACGCTCGCAGCATGTTCTCGGGATAACGTCAGCACTTGTAACCAGGAAGCCACTCGAACAGGGGAGAGTCACTTGTCGAACTCAGCACTGTTACGACGGATCGTGTGCGGTCTGGTGGCCGCAGCATTCACTGCGTGCGGCGCTTCGATGCTGTTGGCCCTCGAGCCGGCTTCGGCCTGGGCCAACAGCATTCACTGCGACCAGGTCGCTTATGAACCAGGTCCCTGGGGCACGGCGCCCGGCCTCTATAAAAGAGGCCACGACGACCAAGGGAACCACGTGCCGCCTCCGGACGGATCGAATGACGCGTGGGACTACATGCATCGTCATGGGTAAAGTACGGCTACTCCGCGGGGCGGATGCGGCTAACACACCGGCGGCGACACTCGTTCAAACTCGTTCAAACTAAAGGCCACTACGGTCGATATGCTCACGACGCGACCCAGTGGTTTGAGTAAATGACGTGTTACCCTGGTCGACTTCGCCCGCGCGGAGTTCCTGATAGGTCGCCGCATGTCTGCTCACCACCCATCGCGCTCGTGGCGCGGCTGCGCAATGTGTAAGCCGCACAAGCGGCGGGGCGCCGGTCGCGCGTTAAAAGAGTCGACCGCAGTGCTAGCAAGCTCGGTAAAAAGCGCCGTGTCAGCCGGCGAAACCTCGGTGCTTAACTCGTTCTGGCACCAACCCGGTTTTGCCTTGATCGAGCCGTGACGGCGGTACGTGCCACCCCTCGGGTTCTACGAGTCGTCGACAAGTGCATCGATTGCTGGTGGCTTACCGTATGCAGTCCGGCCCGGCTGCGTGCTTGGCGTTCGATCCCGACCCGTCACGGTGAGCCGAGGCTCTGTTCACGGGCGGTGCGTCGTCAGACACAGCACGATTGGCGGCGGGTGATGGTTAGCCCAGCCCTCGTGGCATTCGCTTATGTCGCTAGCTCTCTCAGTGATTTGGTCCGTTGCATCGGGGGCGCCGCAATCGGTCAAGTAGAAAGACGTGAGGCTTAAAGACCCATCTCCCTGCGGCGGACCCATTACGCGGTTGACGCACTCGCCTACTTTCGCGTTCTGAAACACGCTGTCGAACGATTGGGCATCGGGCGGCGGATATGTCGACGGGACCGTTGGCGTGAATATGGGTGTATCCGTGGGTGTATCCGTGGGTGTAGAGATCTCGGTGGAGCTTGATGTGGTGGGCATATCGGTCGATGTGGTCGGCGCGGAGGCATTGTCGGATTGACTGGCAACTGCTGCGACGCCGATGAGGGCCACCGCGATGAACGCGGCGCTGCTGCTGACCGTGGCGACGACGGCTTGGCGGCGCCTGCGCGTTCCGCTGGCGGGCAGGGAATCAGGCGGCCCGCTAGGGGCGGTGACGCGGATCGCTTGAGCGGCATCGGATTTCGCGCGTTCGCTGCGACGCTTGGTGCGTTCGTCGTCTGTAGCGCACCACGGGCAATGTTCCGTTCCGGCTGGGATCTGATGTTCGCGCGGGCAGGTGACGATGGCGATCGCATTCAGCGCGCTAGACCATTCGGCGGCCGAGGGACGCACGTCTGGATCGCGAGCTCCGTCGGTGAAGGCCCGGATGAAAAGTCGTTGAATCCCGATCGGCAGGAAGGTCATCGGTGGTGCAAGGGGATGCGTGCGCAGGCCAGAGTCTGGGCCGCCAGCCCACTGGCCCGACTTTGCCAGTGTGATTGCGTCGGGTTGATCGCCGCCGCCGGTCCATTCACCACGGAGGAACGGATGATTTCCGCCCATCAAGAGCAGGTGAATGTGCACGGCCAAGGCGAAGTTATCGGATGCCTTGACCCGCGCGGTGAGTGACAGATCACTGCCGCTCAATTCGGGCGCGGTGAATTCGGGACGGCCAACTCCGCACAGGAATTGCTGTCCGTCGGCATCGGTGAATTGCATTGAGTCGCAGTCGACAAGCGTTACTCGCGTGGTGTCGCATACCAGGATGTTGCGTTCTTGAAAGTCTCCGATGATGGCGTCGACCCGGTGCACTGTGTCTACGGCGAGACACAAATTGGCCGCAACGTTGACCAGGTGATGCCAGGTGACGTGCGTAGTCCACTGGGGCGCCGATGGCAGCGGATTCCGCCGGTTGGACGGATTGCTCAGAGAGTGGATTTCGACGGCGTTGGTGGTATCGACCCTGCGCATGACGTATCCGATGGCTCCGTCAGCACTGGTCGCCACCTGCAGCGGCCAGGTTAATACTACGAATCCATCGGACTGAACCGATCCGACCGGAGGTGACGCGATCATAGCGCTGACCTTGACGCGCTTAGCATCGAGGTTCCTCAGTTCAGAGTGAAATACCTTGACCACCAAGTCATCACGATCAGTGAGCTCGTATATTGTGCCTTCCCCTGCGCGTGCCAGCACGGCGCCCAAAGCCACGTCCGCACCGTCGGCTAAGCGCACTACCGAAGTCAAACCACTCCCTCGCCGGCTACATCCACATCTGGATCGTCCCGCGTCCGCTCGGCTTCGCGTCTGAAAAGCCCGTCACCGCAATCGTCTTTGAGACGAGGGGATTTTCCCATAAATGCAATTGGTCTGCCGTCGGCCGTCCGACCGACAAACACTGCTTAACGCGTCATGCTCGAACGACAATTGCATGCATCCCCGTAGATGTGTGGCGGCCGCCGCTGAGGTCCGAGCCGGCTGAGTCCAGCGCCTTGGTGCCCACACTCTCGACAAGGATTGCGCAGTCCTGGGCGAGCTCGGCATCAAGGCCATCCTCGGTGCCCGCTTTGCGAACAACCTCTTTCGTCAACGATGACCATCCGTCATCGACGATCGCTATCCCATCGAGCGGACCGCCCAGCTCGCCAACCGGTTCGAAACAAGCCAAGGCCAGTCACCCGCGAATCTCCCCCCGGGGGAGCGGTGCTCACGCCGCGAACACTCTCAAACCAACCGCGCCCGAATCATCTGAGTCGACGTATCCGATGAATCAGCACACGCAGAGCGAAGGATCACGACGCTGCCACACAGGATCCGCGACATCCCGGTAGCTCCGGCAATCACCGGGCTGTTGCGTCTGGCGTTCTCCCACCCGGATCGCATCTGGCATTGGTGACGCGACGCGGCAAGATCTTGCGTATCGACCCTGCCGCGGTAAATCCGCAGGGCGCGGCAGGAAGTAGGCTCGCCGGCGTGAAGCTGGCGGCCGACGGCGACGAGGTGATCGCCGCGTTGCCACTGACGTGTGAGAACGGCGAAGCCATCCTGTCGATCTCCGAAAAGGGCTGGAAGGTCACCGAAGTCGCCGACATCCTGGTGAAGGGCCGCGGTGGCACGGGGGTCGGCTTGCATCCCTTCGTCAACGGCGAGGCTGCACTACTAGCCGCGGAAGTCTCGGCGACCGGGTTCGTGCGGGGCAAGAGGGCTGTACGGGCCGAGAAGCGCGCCAAGGCGTCGGTCAAGGGGTCCGGCCGCGATATCACGCCTGCCACGTAAAAGCGTGGCTGGCGCGTTCTCGCGATGAGCCATACGACAGGTCCTGAGCGAACTATTCTTCGACTAGCTAATGCACCGCAGAGGAGTTGAGGCCGTGTCCGAATTCTCGTCCGACTCCAACGCATCCCGTGGCAGACACAAAAGCGTTCGGTGCGCAGGGACGCGATGGTTGGCAGCTGTCGCCACCGTTGTATTCGGCTTGAAAGTCGTGCTGGGATCATGCGTTTCGCCGCTCAATCCGCACTTGGCCCGATACGTCTACGGCGACCCTCCAGCAATCCCCGATAACGTCCACCAGTTAGCGGACAGAACCGTGCTCGACCTGGGATACATGCTGGTATTGACCGGATGCGCGTGCATTTTCCTGTTAGGGGCCGCCTCGAAGCCCGGACGAAAGCTGGCGCAGTATGTCGCTGCCGCGGCGTTGATCGCACTTGCCGCGGATCTCGTCGAAGACGAGGTGGCCTACCGATTAATCGCCCATAGCCCAGCGACCTTGGCCGCCGTTGTCGGTGCGGCGATCACCATTAAATGGTGCGCGAGCCTGGTCGCACTCGTGGGAATCCCCGCCGCGGCAGGAATACTACTGAGGTTCGTCGGGGCCTGGATTTCACGAGCACGCAGCACACATTGGCAGACCAGTGCTCTTGCGGAACCGCCCCCAGGGAGCGCACCCGAAGGACAGTCGACGATGTTCAACGCCTACTGGGTGCCCAACGCCCAAGCCGTCATCGACCGCAGCGGGTCAGGGAAACCTCAGGCCCTCTGTCTGTCTGGCGGTGGGGTTCGGTCTGCGTGCGTGGCAATGGGTGCAATGCAAGAGTTCTCGAAATTCCCAGCCGAGTCTGATCCGAAGTTGATCGATGCCCTCGACTACGTCATATCGGTCTCGGGCGGCGGATTCAGCGCCGCCGCCCGGCTACTGGCCGTGCAATCCTCCGATGACGCCGACCCTGACCCCGACGCAACTGAAGACAAGGACGACCGCGGCCACACCACCCAGAACGGCGCCCATCTGATTTCAGAGCGGTTCGGTGAAGGATCGCCCGAGTTCGACTACCTTCGGCGCCACTCCAGCTATATAGCGGACACTCCGGCTCAGTTGGTCTGGGCACTGGCAGTGCTACTGAAGAATTTACTCGCGTCGCTGTCCGTGCTTTTCCTATTGCCGGTGTTGTTGGGCTGGGCCGTAGGATACCTGTTGTCTCGGCCGGACTTTTCGTTCGCGGTACTCGTCCCCGTACCGAGCCACGATGCCGACTTTGAGAAGAAACATCCCCGCGACTATCTTCTTTGCCTGATCGACCACCACGGCTCCTGGTTAGCCGTGGCCTTCTTCGCTTGCTGCGCAGTTATTTTCACCGCTGCGGCTATCGTTGTCGAGGTATTCAGGTGGAGAAAACGCAGCGAGCAGGTCAAGCTTGGACTCCAGCGAGCCGCGGCCGCAAGCGCGGTTTTCGCGCTTCTGGTGCTGACCGTCGCGGCGGGAATTCCAGCGCTGATGCGATTGTGCGAATGGGTGTTTCAGCACGCAGCGGAGAATCGCGGGGTTGCTGCCGCCGCAGCATCCGGTGTCGTGGGTTTGAACTATCTGGCGGCAATCGCGGCGGTGGCGTGGAAAGACCGCGGTGCGTTGGCCCGCACAGAAATCACAAAACTGTCGTGGTGGCGGCGGACGGTCCCGCCGGGTGTACTTCCGATAATCCTGGTGACGGCGACGTTGGCGTTGCTGGCGTTCGCGTGGGTAGTCACTCTGGGCAGCGTAGCCGCCGGCGTCTTCGAAGCCTTGACCTCAGGTGGCGCAGAGGGGACACATCCTCGTCCGTCTGCATGGCTCTTGGCGGCAGGTGCTGCGCTGGCGGTCATCAGCGTCCTTGACGTCACGTCGCTCAGTTTGCATCCCTACTACCGACACCGATTGGGCCGCGCGTTCGCCGTGCGGCGCGTCACCAAATCGGGTCGCGAATCCGCAGCGCCCTACGCGGACAACGAGTACACGTGGCTGATCAAACACGGCAGGGTGCACGCGGTAACCCCCGGCACCACGTCGCCCAGCGAGCCGGCTGGTGGACCCGCGTTCATCTTCGCCGCAGCCGCAGCGCTCAGCGGAGACGGAAGGCCGGCGCCGGGGTTGAACGCGGTGTCTTTCGTGTTGAGCAGTGATCACATCGGGGGGCCCGAACTCGGCTACTGGAACACACGGGAACTGTTCAAACACGCGCCGCCCAGAATCAAGCGGGACCTCACCGTGATCACGGCAGTGGCTGTCAGCGGCGCCGCATTCGCCTCGGCTATGGGGCGCTACCAGAAGGGATTTGAAAAGCTACTTGCGGTATCGGGCGCGCGACTGGGCACGTGGCTGCCCAACCCGAACTTCTATGCCAGCCGCGGAAGCAGCGGCCCGCAGAATGCCGCAAAATCCTGGCCGAGATCATTGCCCCGGATTCGAGGGGCCGGGTACTTCTACCGCGAGCTCCTCGGCCTCAACTACAAAGATGCGCGCCTGGTCCAAGTAACTGACGGCGGCCACTACGACAATCTCGGGCTTGTGGAAGCATTGCGGCGGCGCTGCCGCTTCATCATCTGTATTGATGGGGGCGGAGACACGCCTCCGCTGTTGAGCGGGTTGGCTGAATCAGTGCGGTTAGCGACTTACGAGCTGGGCGCGCTCGTCAAGTTCGATGGTTCTCACGATTATCTGCTCGCCGACGTCGCACCGGGCTCCGGGAACAGCCGGGGTGCGCGCGACATTTTTTCGGGCCTGCAGCCCCGACTGGCCAAACGCACCGTCGCGTCGGCGGTGATCACCTACCCCAAGATACCGGGACTGCTCGACGATGAAGATCAGCGCACGGGTCTGCTGATCTACGCGAAAGCCGTTCTCTGCGAAGCCTGCCCACCATGGCTACTGACATATGCAGCGGCTCATCCAGAATTTCCGCACGACCCGACCTTCGATCAATGGTTCAACGAGGGGCAATTCGCCGCCTACACCGAGCTCGGCAGAATCATGGGAAGGCAAGTCCAAGATTGCCTGCGCGAAAACAAGCCAGCTCTCGCGTCCGAGTGGGCGCACGTCTAGTCGCACGCTCGCGAGCGGCGACAGCGAGCGCGTCAACGGGAGCAAAGCGCGGGAGGCGATGCAGATGGTGGTCGCCAAAAGATGCCGGGGTCGACCCAGCCGGCATCCCCGGACGTTGGGACTAGCGGCTCCGTCGGCTGTCAGGCCGTGCCCCGTGGCTTGCGCCCCTCCCCATGAATCCCAAACCACTTGTCGCACAGTGCTACTCCCCGTTGATGCCAACGAGAAGGTGACAGGGCGGGCTGTCCCGAGGCCATCTGCCCACGGAAGTTTGGAGGGATGTGCGCTACCCAGGGTTGGCAGCTGGTCCGCCGACGCGGAAGCGGAACATCCCACTCCCACCGCCAGAGGAATCAACGTCGTAGTCGCGGCATTTACTAAACGCTTCAAATCGTTTCCTCCTGTCTTGCAATCGATCTCAGCCACAACCCGACGTCCGTTGATAATCCTCAGGCCCGGCGCCCGCTCAGCCGGGCGAAACGAATTTGGCTATGCGCTATGACTGTTGGGCGTTAGCGTGCGCCACGACGGCCGCTGTGCGGTTCGCGGGCGAACCGCGACTCAGTCGTGTACGCCCGCTTTCCAGACCAGACCCGACGCGGTCTGAGCGCAGTGAGCCAGATATTCGCCGTGCTCGATGCGGAGGTCGCTGACCGTGTCGCAGGGCTGACCGAGGACGGCGTGCCCTTTGCTCAGCCACCTACCGGCCTGGATGCCGCACCACTCGGTGGCGATCTCCATCGGCGAAGCATTTCCGTTGCATGGGTCTCCCGGTTTCGCCGTCGCCGGTGCCGCGCCCGCGGCAGGAACAACGGACGCGCCGATCACAACGAGTAAGGCGGCCGCAACACCCGGAGTTCGTTCGGTCACCACGTGACCCACATCTTTTCAGTAGTTACGCGCAGGTGCGCGTGGCTCTTTGGCTCACTAGATAACGCCGTCGTCCGCCCAACTATCGTCCGTTCGGTCGACGTTGAATCCTCACCAGACCTCAGTTCACGACTTGGCCACGGAACTGTCCCATCGCCGACTTGGCGTTGTCGTAGCCCGGTAGCGCATCGAATTCGCCACCCACCTGCTCATAGGTACTTTGTTTCATGTGCACTGCCGCGCCTTGCACTGGGCCGAATCCTCCTAGATCGTTAGTGGAAGCGCCGACAAAGACGTCGCCGTCTTTGACTGCGGTGACTTCGGCCGCCGGATTGAACGCCTTCGGCACGATGTCGCCCGCGTTCTGTAGGTGCACTGTGGTGTATCCCTTGCCCGGGTCCTCAACGATGGGCGAGCCGTACGTCACCACCGAGGCCACGTGCCCGTCGAGTTTGCCGCTCTGCGCCAGTATTTGGGCGTCCATGCCGCCCTGGCTGTAACCGGCGAGCATGATCGGCGTGTCTTTCGGTAAGCCGTGCAGAGCCTTGTTGATTGCATTGACCTGCTCCTGCTTCACCGCGTCCTGCAGGAAATCGGGAGCGTTGCTGAGGAGGGGCTGGTTAGTCGCGCTTAGCGGATCAGTTCCGCCGAGATAGACAATCGCGCGAATCTGGCCCGTCGTAGGGTCTTTGACCTTCTCGACGTAGACGCCGTCATTGGCTCCGTCGCTGTGATCGTTGCCGGTCACCTGACGCAGCCGGCTGTACAAATCCGACGTCGACGTGGGCGCTGCGTTGTTTGGGTCGGCTTGATTTCTGCCCGCAGACGCGCTCGCAGTCGACCCGCCGGCGGCCGCGCTCGCCTGCTGCTGCTCGGAAGCGTTACGGGCGACAACCTTGGAGGCATCGCGCAGCGCGCCCGCGACGCTGCGAAGTTTTGCTGATGAATCGCTTTGCCATTGGCTTCGGTACCGGTTGGCATCGGGGCCAGTCCACGCTGTGGATGAGATCTGGCTTTGGACATTGCCGATAAGGCCTGGGCACAATGACATCCTTCCAGCCCACCCATCACGGGCAAGCCAACTCAGATGACCTGACCTACCTGCTGGGTTCCAGTGGCGGTGGCTAACTGACGGCGGTGAGGGTGTCGTTGGTGAAGGATAGTTCGTATTCGATCGGGGTGCGGTAGCCCAGCGCTGAGTGGCGGCGTTGGCGGTTGTGGAAGATCTCCAGGTAGTCGAAGATCGCATTGGCCAACTCGACCCGGGTGTGCCACTTGCGGCGGTCGAGCAGTTCGATCTGCATGGAGGACCAGAAGCTTTCCATCATGGCGTTGTCTAGGCCGTCACCGATCGTGCCGAAGGACGGCACAAGCCCTGCGGCGCGGATCTTTTCACCGAAAACCCATGAGGTGAACTGGGTTCCGTGATCGGCATGAACGATGACACCGGGTTCGGGACGGCGGTTGCGGATGGCCATATCCAGTGCGTTAACCACCAGCGTGGAATCAGCCCGCGAGTCCATCGACCACCCCACGATCCTGCGGCTGAACGCATCGAGCACCGCGCAGCAGTACAGCCACCCTTCTCGGGTGCGATGTTGAGTGATGTCGTTGACCCACAACTCATTTGGACGAAGACGGTGGAACTTACGGTTGACCAGATCGTCGGCGGTGACCACCCCGCGCAGCCGTTTGATCCGAATCGGACCGGGCAGGCCGTAGATGCCGGCCTGGGTCATCAGGACCGACACCGTGCGCGGGCACACCGTGATGCCCATGCCCAGGGTGAGCTCGGCATGGATGCGGCGATAGCCGTAGGTGCCCCGGGAGGCGACGTGCACTTCACGGATCAGTCCGGTCAACCATTGGCGACGTAGCTGGGTCTGCGTAGTCGGTGTGCGCTTGTGTTTGTAGTAATTCTGGCGTGCCACACCGAGAATGACGCAGCAGCGGTCCACGGGTGCCCCGGCGTCGACGAGTCGGTCGATCACCGGGTACAGCCTTTTGGGCGGGGCTTGTCCTCCCCGAGAAACGCTGCGGCCTGGCGCACAATCGCTAACTCGGTTTCCAACTCTCGGATACGGCGGCGAGCCGCACGAAGTTCAGTCGACTCGCTCGACGGCACACCCGGTCGTGCGCCCCGGTCGATGTCATCTTGCTTGATCCACTTCGACAACGTGACCGCGTGAATACCGAGATCGTCGGCGGTCTGCTTCTGCGGCTTGCCCGCGCGTACCAGCGCGACCGCGCGAGCACGAAACTCGGCCGGATAAGGACGTGGCATGACTGTCAGCCTTTCGGAAAGGCCGCCAATTAGTCACTAAATCTGGAACCCCAACGGTAGGTCAGGTCAAGATGTCACCTATTCATGCAGCAGACCCGTGCGGCTCCAGCTGTGTCCGCAAGTCAAGGCAGTGAGCTGAGCGTTGTGATGCAGCGTTCTCCCCCCGGGTTCGGTTTCCCCGGGTTAGCTAACCTAACTTTGGAGTAAGCCCACATTTATGCACACTCAACTGCAGTTATTAGACAAAGTGACAGAGTGACAAAACCCGTTGGCGAAAAATGCGGGGCCCTCGACTCCGAGAAGCCGGTTCCCGCCCGCGACTGATGCACCCCCCTGACCTGCATGTTTGCAGATGGTCCGTTATTAGACACGGTCAGTTGAGATTGTTGACGCGGATTCCTTATTAGACACGGTCTGTCAGTCATGGCTGATGTGTTTGCTACTACGGTGCGAGCTGAGTCTGGAAATGCTCTCGCTCACCTATGAGCATCGATAGTTGGTAGATCGGCAGGGTCAGTGAATCCACGACGTTGTAGTTGTCGGTCTTGAAGTCGCGCGGCGCACGTATATCGATGTGTGCTTCGGGGTCCTTGCGTTCGGTGGCTTGAATCGTGAACGTGTGGTCCTCGTGGGGCGAATCACCAAGAAGTCTAAGTTCAGCTGATATTGCACTTTTGGCTTGCAGATGCCGGGACGGTGATTACGAGCTTGTGCCAGGGGTCGGCGGGTTCGTGAGTATTTTTGTCGATCCATCGAACGTTAGCGTTTAGGGTGAAGCCGCCGTCAGATGTCTTAGCAATTTGGACGTTTCGCAGGCCGTCAGTGCTGTCTTTCTGCGTGGGGCTTGTGCTTGCCCAGTATTGACCGTCCTGGAAGCCGTGCCTGTCTGCGGCACTATCGAGTGCGCCGTTATCTGGCGTGATGATGATCCTAGAGATTTGGTAATTGCTGACCGGCGGCGCCGCGTAGTCCGTTTCCAGGGATATCTCGATGCTCGACCCGAACTTGGCGTCCCCTAGAGGCCCATGATAACCGAGCCAGTTGTAGCTCAACGCCAATTCACTCGAAGGTGGTTGGCACTTCCCTTCAAGGCTGATGGTGTTCGATGGGAAGTTGAGTGGCTGTCCGTCGACAATGACTGTCGGGATGTCACCGCTAGCTGCACCCTGCGTCGCTCCCGGTGTCGAACCGCCGGTGTTGTTCGCACCGCTAGGACCGTTCGCGGAAGCTGACTGAGTTGGTGGGCCAGTGGTAGACGGTTGAGACGGATCCTTTTCCGTGCACGCACTCCCGCCTGCGGCGATGCTTGCCGTTGCTATGACCAAGGCGACGAGTTGTCTCATTGTCCTCCTTGAAACTGCCCCGTGGCAATTGCACCCGCTATCGCCAATAAGCGTAATTGCATGGTTGGTCTTATTAGCGGCGATTTAACGTTGTTCAATGCATATGGCTGTGGCCCTGTGCCTCGCAGGCAACTTTCATTTGTCATTCTATGACGTATCGCTCTCTTTTTCAGATTTTAATTGTACTAAAGCTTTCCGCGCCTTCTTGATTCACACGTTATTTCCAGATGAGCGCCTCAAACTTGCCTGCTGACAACGAGGGCACACTGAGGCGCATCGGCTTGGGCTCGCCCGTTGTGTTGACGATGTAAAAGTGCAACTCGAGGTTGTTGTTGTTGATCGCGCTGGTGGTGAACATGATTTGCGTGCCGTCCGGGCTGACGACCAAACTGCCTGGGCCCTCGTTGATTCCAGTCATAATGTCAACACCGCGATCACCGCACCATTTATCCGTCTTGTATATGGTTCCAGGGCCACTGCGGTAGTAGGTGTGCACATCGGGGTCATACGGCGGGGTGATATTTCCGGGACATCCCGTATCCGCGAAGGGAATAGGTGCGTGCAGGCCGAGGCCTCCGCCGGGCAATCTGCCGAAATCGTCGTCGCTGGGCGAATTGATTTTGCCGATCTGGTCGCCAGTTGACGCTGAACCCGCCGGCACTTTGAAGTATCGCCCATCGTCAAGGTAGTAGTAGAAGTTGTCGAACTTATCAAACCCCATCGATCGCGATGGGGGCTGTGCGGGACCGAAGTCGGGGCTTGTGGCGGGTGGCGCGATGTAGGTAGTTCGACCGCTTTTATCGACCCATCCCGCTCTAAGGATCGTGTCACTCAGCACCGCCATCCGGTCGAAATTTTGCGAATAAGACTGCAGGCCGCCTTCGTGCGTGCCAGGACACGAAGGCGTTGTGTAATTCGCGACAGACCTCACTACGCCGGTACGCGGATCGATAGCTTTGATGTTGCACTGGCCATTGACCGAATAGTCCAATATGAGTATGCCAGTAGCTGGCGCATTCGTCGATGCAGTCGAGTCATGTTGTGCGACAACAGAAGCCGGTGTTGCGGCAGGAGGTGAGGAGTCGCGGGACGCGGACGCGCACCCAGCAACCATGATGCCTGCAACAGCGATCAGAACGGAGAGCGGTCTCCGCGCTCCTGTCGACGCGATTGGATATGGTTTGTTGACTACGCGTGACCTCACGTGCGCTCCTTCATCTGAAGTTGTCGACCATTAATTCCCCAGCGGGAAAGCCGTTGCCCGTGTCGATCCCACCTTGGCGTTGTTGCACGGCGCGAACGGGGTCGACTAGCAGCAGCGCGTCGACGGTGGCTCGCTTGATCGCCGAGTCTGTCGGCAGCACCAGTCCGGTATAGCTTTGTGCGTCCCAGCCGCCCTTCGCTCCCGATATTCACCAGTGGCATAGCCGCCTCACCACGTTCCTGAGCGACTCTTTCCGCTGTTGTAGTACCACTCAGCCCAATACCCTTGAGCATTAGGGCGTTCAAGCTGTTCCGCCTTCACGCCAGGGACCAGGTTGGCACAAGCTGTGAACCGATTCTGGTTGCCTTCTGTGGAACGAAGCACCGCCCAGCAATTCTGCTGTGGATCGTTCCCGGCCTGGGCCATTTCGGCCCGGCCAATCTTGATCCAGGCGTGCGGATCACCATTGCGGTTGAAACCACCCTGGGCCGCGTTGGCTGGGGTGGCAGTTGCGACTGCGATAGCCGCTGCGGTAGCGGCGATCGCGGTTGCGATCTTCTTCATGTTGCTTCTGTCCTTCGTTTGGTTGGTCGAATCACAAGCATTCCGGTGGGCACACATGCCGTTAGGGCTTGCGCAGCTCGAAGTGCACCCCGTTGGCGTCGCAAAAACTCAAAACACCGGTCTCTGAGAAGACTCCGGCGGGGTTACCGGTACACAGGTAGCCGTCGACGGTGCCGGCGTTGCGAGCCGTGGGAGTTGCCTTGCCGGCGAAGTTGTCGTCCAGCACCCCGCGGGCTTGCGCGCAGGTGATCGCTCCCTGGGTGACCGTCAGGTTGAAGCTTCCCTGATTGATCGGCGGCGTGTATGACCCGCAGTCGGTCGACGCACCGGCGACCGGTATGAGGGCCGTCGCTGACGCTGCGGCTCCCAACATGAAGAGCGCCGCTGCAGCGACTATGAGACGTGTAGACATACCGTCAACTCTTTGTGGTCGTGTGCAATCAGCCCGCGCAAACTCCATCACTGCCATACACCGCCTCGGCATGTGGCGTGATCCTGCTCCATGCCTCCGGCTCGCATTCGCACATCTCCTGGTGGGGTGCACGGAGCGCCGACCGTGACTTTGGGGCCGTTGCTGATCCAGATGCCGGCCTGGCCGGCGCAGAACAGCCGACCGGATGGGTCCTTATCGGCGCCAGATGAGCAGCGCTGACCCGGCGTTGGATCCGCGTACGCGGCGGGTGCGGCCGCGATGGGCAGCATGCCGAACGCGAATACCACGAGTAGCGATCGGTGAATTGCCATGGTGACCTCTCACAGTTGTGCGGCCAGGGGCTGGCCGACTAGTTGTTCAATAGGGACCGACGCACGCGAACCCGGTACCACAGCCGTGGTCGCGGAAAACTGCACTTGGGCTTGGGCATCGACCCGTGGTGGTCCGAGCGGGCGGCGACTCAATCGTGTACGCCTGCTTTCCAGACCGGGCCCCCCGCGGTCTGGGCGCAGTGGGCCAGATATTCGCCGTGCTCGATCCGTTGGTCGCCGACGGTGTCGCAGTGCTGTCCGAGGACGGCGTTCGGGCCCTTGCTGAGCCACCTGCCGGCCTGCATGTCGCACCACGCAGAGTCGGTCTCCATCGGCCCGGATCCGTTGCAGGGTTCTCCCGGTTTCACCGTCGCCGGAGCCGCGACCGCGGTCGGCACTCCCGCCGCGCCCAATGCCACGAGCACCGCAGCGGCAATACCCAGAGTTCGTTGAGTCAACATCGGAATCCCCTTGCTGTAGGGCCATGCGCAGTGCACCTGGTTCGTTGGCTCATTAGATATCGCCACCGTCTGCCGAGGTATCGTCCGTTCGGTCGACGCCGAATCCGGTCCGGCTGTGGAAATCTACTGTGGCGGTGGCCAACCCAGCTGCTGGCACGGCGTCGTACGTTCGACCGACAGTCTCTCGTCTCGAAGGTGGGGCGCGGTTCAGCGAACTAGATTGGTCACGCTGAATCTCACGAGACTCAGTTCACCACTTGGCCGCGGAACTGTTGCATCGCCGATTTCGCTTTGTCATAACCCGATGCGGAGTCGAACTCGGCACCCACTTGCTGGTAGGTGGTCGGGTCCATGTGCACCGCGGCGCCCTGCACCAAGCCGGGTCCAAAGAGATCGTCTTTGGAGACACCGACGAAGACATCGCCGTCCCCGACTGCGGTGACTTCGGCCGCCGGATTGAACGCCTTCGGCACGATGTCGCCCGCGTCCTGTAGGTGCACTGTGGTGTATCCCTTGCCCGGGTCCTCAACGATGGGCGAGCCGTACGTCACCACCGAGGCCACGTGCCCGTCGAGTTTGCCGCTCTGCACCAGTATTTGGGCGTCCATGCCGCCCTGGCTGTAACCGGCGAGCATGATCGGCGTGTCTTTCGGTAAGCCGTGCAGAGCCTTGTTGATTGCATTGACCTGCTCCTGCTTCACCGCGTCCTGCAGGAAATCGGGAGCGTTGCTGAGGAGGGGCTGGTTAGTCGCGCTTAGCGGATCAGTTCCGCCGAGATAGACAATCGCGCGAATCTGGCCCGTCGTAGGGTCTTTGACCTTCTCGACGTAGACGCCGTCATTGGCTCCGTCGCTGTGATCGTTGCCGGTCACCTGACGCAGCCGGCTGTACAAATCCGACGTCGACGTGGGCGCTGCGTTGTTTGGGTCGGCTTGATTTCTGCCCGCAGACGCGCTCGCAGTCGACCCGCCGGCGGCCGCGCTCGCCTGCTGCTGCTCGGAAGCGTTACGGGCGACAACCTTGGAGGCATCGCGCAGCGCGCCCGCGACGCTGCGAAGTTTTGCTGATGAATCGCTTTGCCATTGGCTTCGGTACCGGTTGGCATCGGGGCCAGTCCACGCTGTGGATGAGATCTGGCTTTGGACATTGCCGATAAGGCCCTCGATGCGATCCGCTGCCTGCTGCAGCGTCTGAGACAGCTTGCGCATTTCACTGACATCGGCACCCGAAACGGTACTCATCTTGATCTCCTAGCCATGTGAGGCTGACCTGCAAAGTTTAAGATGAGCGACTGCCGGAGGCGCGTTATGTGGTCCATTCAGTCAGTCCCGATCTCGACGTCGCTTTTCGGACAGCAGCGTGTGCTCAGCGCTGGCCCACCAATCCCATTCTTGCAGTAGCACTTTCACGATTTGGTTGCGTGCCAAGTCGTGGAAGTCCTGCGAGCACCATGCTCTCGCAACAGTCCGGCTATTGCCAGGCGAGTCCGCCACCGCTCGGCTGGCAATGCACGACTTGCTCTTTGGGCGCGTAGGTGACGTCACCCGCCCGGGTGCAGGGCTGACCGGGTTGGGCAATTGGCATGCCTCGATGCATCCAGATGCTGGCTTGGCCCGAACACGTAAGTGTCCCATCGGCGGATGTCGCGCCGGGACCATCGCATTGAGCTCCGGGCTGCTCATTCCCTGGCTCGGCCGATGCTGCCGGCGCGGCACCGATCAGGCCCAGCAGTACTGCGGCGATACTCAGCGCGTTGCGAACGATCATTCAACGACTCCAATCTGGCAGCACATACCACGGTGGAATCTTGACACTGCTACTGCTTCACATCCGAGGAACATGAAGATTCGCGGGATTTAGTACGAACGGATTACACGAGCCGACAATTTAGCCGCCGGCAAATCGTTGAGGTCCGCCCGCGTTCACTGTCATCCGAACGGACGATTTCAGTTCTCCGGCACGACTTTGCCTCTCATTGTGCCTGCTGCCCTTGGTGATTTTGGTAGGACATAGCTAGCAAAGCGCGGCATCGTAGGGAGGCGACGAATGGCGCAACGTGATGAGCAGAGAACACAACTATGGTTATCAGCAAAGTCGTTGATGCCAGAACGGGATTCAGCTCACGGACGGCGGACGGTAGTTGGCAGATGGTTGCGCGTCGGGACAGCCGCGCTCGGGATGGCCGTCGCGTTTATTGGTGGTCCGGCGCTTGCCCGAGCCGACCAGCCCTCGTTGTTTACCGATTGGAGCGGGCATGGCCGCGGTACGCAGCTCGCACCTAACGGAACGGGAACCCTCAGCATGTACGCCGGGGCTTCCGATGGCGACAAATGGGCCGTCACGTGGACAGGAGATCCGAACCGCAGCGTCACGATCACCGTGGCGTCCTTGCTGACGCATAGCGGCAACGGCAGCGGTCTGCATGTCGGCGATCGATACACGGCAGCTCTTGAGAATGTGCACGGCGACACGTTGTTACGTTTCACCCCATCCGGACAGCCCGGCGAGAATCTACTCTTCTGCACGCACGACGAGCAGATGAGGGATACTTCGCCGTGCGGTGCTTGATTCCGCCGATTCGCTAGTCGCAATGCGGCGCGCGTCGGTACGACGCAGCCCGCGGTCGGTCGAACCTCTCTTCCGCGCGGTCGACCAAATCGACAGCAGCTCAACCTCTTACAGTTCAAATTACCCTCGGCACTGGGAGGCCCAGATGATCATTCGTCGCACGATGTGCGCCGCCGCGTTGACGTTCGGGGTGATGGCATTGAGCGTAATGCCGACTGCCTCAGCTGACCCGACGCCTGGCGCGAAGTGCCCCGGCTCCATTGCCGGCACCAACTCACCGGACGGGACCTTGACGTGCGACGGTATGCGTTCGATTTGGCTGCACGTTGGCGCGCCGATTATGCAGCCTGGCCAACCGTGTTCACGGCTCGGTGATGTGACCGCTACGGGTCACGAGGGAACCGTCACGTGCCGCCGGTCGGGTTCTGGCTTGACCTGGCAGTGATGGCCTGAACGGTCGAACGCCGTCGCTTGCGTGCGCCAAAGCGCCAGCCCATTCTCGCGACTCATCCGTGACTGGCGCTGGGAGCAGGAGCCGGGACTGTCGGCATTGGCACGGCGGGCGCACCGAACCACGGCAGCCGAATCTCAGGCATTGGCGGCCTATCTGGCGGCGGCGACTGATCTGGCGGTGGATGCCAAATGAAGGTCAGTGGCGACCGCGGATTGGGGCTCGCGGTGGATGGCGCCTGCGGGTCAGGACCCGCGGTCGGTAATGGCAGGTAGGTACGCGCCGGAGGCGAGGACCGCTCTCCTATCACCGGGGGTGTCGATTCCTGCTGCTGTATGTGACTTCGATGAATGACGGACATTGAGATTGAGGCGACTACTGCCGTTAGTAGCAGTATCAAACCAATCCAGCCGTCACGGCTCAAATAAGTTCTGCGCGTGGACCTTCGCTCGGCCCGAGCTTCTACGGGCTCGACTATTTTCTGGTTGGGGACAACGCGAACCGCGCTCTCCCGCGTGCCGGCCGGCTCGGAAATGCCCGCGGTTTCGTTGCCGTGCATCGGCTTCGCCACGGTTACACCGTGGTCCAGCCGGTCAGCGGCGGGAGCGGTACCTGCTCGGCGACTGCGCCGAACGCTTCGTCGCTGCGCGCGTAATCGGTCGAGTTCGAGACGTTGCTGAGGGAGGCGGACAGCCACTCAAAGAGCTCTTCGTATTTCAGGCCGTCCAGCGGAGCTGGGCTCCGTTGCACCGATAGTTTGCCGAGCTTGCTCCAGTTGACGTGGGGGCCGGCGCCGACGGCGAAAACGGTGACGCCGCGGGCTGATTCGACGGCGTTGAGCCGGGCTACTGCTTCATCGAAGCCGTTGGTCGGGTTGGGTTCGCCGTCGGTGAGGATCAGGATCCACGGGCGGTAGTACTGCAGCCCCGCTGCCTTGTAGGCGGCCTTGCGGTCCTCGATGATGTCCAGCGCCAGGTGAATGCCAGCGGTCATGTTCGTCCGACCATCGGGGGTGAAGCGCGCTGGCTCGAGGCCGCGGGCTTCCTGCATCGGCACCAAGACGGTCGCGACTTCCCCAAAAGTCACCACTGCCACTTCAACTCGCTTGCTGGCGAGGGTGTCGGTGTTCAAGTACTGGGTGAAAGCGGCGTACCCGCGCTGCAACGCCTTTATCGGCTCGCCGCTCATCGAGAGCGAGACGTCCACCAGCACAACGCATGACACCCGTGGATCGGGGTTTTCATCATTGAGTTCGACAGCCCATGCAGACTGGGTCAACGGTGTTCCCTCCCCTGTTCAGCACGCCCGCCGGTCGACGTCTCAGCATGCCCTACGACCGCATCGACGCGTGCATCTTCGCACGCCACATTCGTTCGCTGTGTCCGCCGTTCGGCCTACAAGTCGCTGGCCGAGCCACAGAACTCAGTGGCGCCGTCCGCCGAAGATCGGCGGCAGTCCTCCGCCGCCTCCGCCGAAGAGGGGCGGCATTTTGAATACGGGCACTTGCGGGGGCTGGAATACGGGCGGCGGCTGGAATACGGGCGGCGACTGCACGGGCGGGGTCCACTTCGGAACCGGCGGGGTCCACGCCGGCGGCGTCCACTTCTGGACCGGCGGGGCCGGCGGTTCCACCTGTGGCAGCGGAGCGGGTGCGATGGGTACCTGCACGGGAGCCTTGGGCGGCTCGACCACCGAGGGCAACCGGTTCACACCGTCTTCGGGCAGCGACGGCTTCTGGACCACCGGAGGCGGCACGGGCAGCGCCTGCGCGGGAGCCTTCGGCGGCTCCACCACCGGGGGCGTTGCCGGCTGCTGCGGCACTACTGCAGGTGCAAGCTCCACGTGCGGAACGACTGGGTTGTTTTTCACTCCACCGGGATCCGGGATCAGACCGTTGGGGTTTCCACCCGGCACCAGATTCTTGCCTGGGTCCCCTAAGACCGGCGGACCATCGTTCTTTTGGTCAAGGGTCAGGATCGGACGGCCATCTTTGTTGTGCCTGAGCACGGGGACCTGATCAGTGGGATTTCCACTCGGGTTCGGAAGAGAGTTACCGTTGCTCGCGTTCAGCGCGGAGCCCAATTCGCTATGAATGGGCGACTGGTCATGGATCACCAGGGTGGTAACGCCCTGGACCGAGTTCGGCACCCACAGAAGGGTGCCTTGACCATTGGTCACCCAGTGCCAGCCGGTCTCCGGTGTACCGAAGGGGCTAATCACGTTGAAAAAGATCGGCGGCATCACGAATCCGGGCATGCCCCAGCCCGGCATCTGCGTCCCCAGTGGTGCTTGTGGTACATCCGGCAGCTCAACTGGCGGCGGGCGCTCCCGGCGGTATAGCGGCCGGAACTCCGATCGCCGAGGCCAGTTCAGCCGGTATCGGTCCTCCGCCGTCCAGCCCGGAGGGCGCCGTCGCCTCCACGGCCGGTACGGAGCCGGGATTGATCGGCATCGGCGCGGCCACGTTGGTCGGCAGCGGGAAGAGCGTCGGCATCGCATGCGATTTCGGTGGGGCTATCGCGACCTGCTGAGCGTCCGGCTTAATCCCGATGGCGACGGTGATGGCTAACGCCGCGAACGCGACCACGACCGCCGCAGCAACACCGGACCCTAGCAGCACGAATCGTGGCCGCGTGGACGCAGCGCCAACGGCGACGGTGTCGTCGTCTTCGTCGTCGTCGTCGGCCCAGCTGAGCGGCGACATCTTCGACTGATTCGGGATGTGGCCCGGATCCTGATTCCCGGAGCCCCCCAGCATCGGGAGTGATGCCGAGTCGTCGACCATCGAATAGGCCAGTTGCGGGCCGATCTGCGGGCTCACCGCGGTCGTCCCCATTCCCACGCTATCGATCGGGGCTTCGTTTGATGGTCCGGCGGTGCCGCGGAACTCATCCGCACTGAAGCCGGCCAGCGTTGCTCCGTGGGCGAACGCGAGATCGATGTCGTCGGGAATCATCAGGGGAATGGGCGCCGCGGCACGAATCTGTCTCGCCACGTCGCCGATGTCGGGTGACGTGCCCATCAGGAACAGGCTGCCGGCTGCGCCGCACTGTTCACTCAGCTGATTCAGCAGTCTCTTGCATGCTGTCGCGGTGTCGGAATCTGTGACCTTCTCGGCGGCCCAGACCCGTGCGGCAGGCGCATTGGGGTTGACGATCGACAGCGTGGCGGTGTCGTCGTCGCAGAACAGCAGCGCTGCGCTCCCGGGCTTGGCCGTCGGCGAGGTGCCCGCTTCCTGGCTGACCTCGCGGACTTTCGCGAGCGCGGCATCGGACTGGGGCACCGAGGCGAGATCGGAAATGCCAACCTCGGAGAGTCGTCGGCGCAGTTCCTGAACGCCGCCTTCATCAGACCAGCACACCCGGGTGGCCGTCAGTCGGTGACCGTCTTCGATCAGCAACCGCTGGGTGCCCACAATCGCGTCGGCGAGCTCACGCGCGGGGTCGGACCCGAGGTCGACGGTGGAATGATCGATGATGTCGCGGCTGTCACCGGGCGATCCATCGACAAGCGCCAGCCGCGCTACCGGGCCGGTGACGGCGGCCCCCAGGACGACGTCCATCAGTCGACCGTTCCGCTCTCAGCGGCCAGTTCAGCAGAACAACTTCGCATCATTGCCCAACCCCGATAAGTCCAAACGCCGCTGACCTGCGCAGCGGCGAGTTTGTCTCAGGATCATTACAGTTTGGCCACGGTCTCACTATCCGCCGTTCAGACGACAGGGCCGCCAACCGTCACGTCGCGCCGGCGCCGCTGGAACTCTGTGCGTACAGCAACAGCAGAAGCACTACGACGCCGAACGCGAGGTAGATGACGCTGAGCGCCAGCGTGGCGATGACCAGGCCACTTCCGCCTTGGCCGCGACGATTGATCTGCGTGCGGGCAGTTAGTGCCATGGGGATGGAGACGACCACAATGAGGGGCCCGAGCAATAACACGCTGACGAACGACAGCACCGCCAAGGCGTTCATATCCTTGGCGGTGGTCGGCGCAACGGTGTTTGCCGCCGGTGCTGCAACACTCGGCGGACCGCTGACATTCGAGGCGGTGGGTCCGGCCGCACTGACCGGGGTCACGGATCCGCCGCCCACGGTGAAACCCGCGCCGAACCGGCTGGGCGGCAAAGACACTGTCAGCACTCCTTGCTCTGACGGGCCCGGCGATCCGGTCCGGAAGGGTGATCGAAGCCTAGGACCGCGACCGGCAAAAGCCATCGCAATTGCCCCATTGTGGGGCAGCATCGACGCCCGCGAATGTAATACGAACGGACGGCATCGGTGCTGTCGCGCATCGAATAAGGTCCGACCAAGCGCTTTAGCGGAATGGAGCCTGCGCCATGGGCGACGCGACACGTGACGACGCGGTGTGCGTCCACTGTGGTTCTGCGCTGCGCGCAAGTGCGCCGTTCTGCGCCGCCTGCGGCCAGGCGGTCACCGGTCGCCCCACCTCCGCCCGGATTATTGCGGCGCCCGCGACGTCGGCGCCGGACGCCGCGTCACCGTCGGTCGGCCTGGTGGGTGCACCCCGCGGAGTGCGTTGTACCGCTTACGCTCTCGACCTTGCGGTACTGGCCAGCCCTGCCCTGCCCCTGGCGATGACGGCGGCGATCTTCAAAGTCGCCGAGGTGGCCTACGTGGTGACACCCACCGCATTCCTCGCCGGATGGATCTGGATGGCGATCTGGCAGGCGCTGACGGGAATGTCGTTCGGCAAAGCCATGCTTGGGCTCCGCGCGATTCGCCTCACCGACCAGCGGCCGGCACCCTTTTCCGCCAGCCTCGTCCGGGCTCTTCTGTTCACCGGCACAGCGGGTTTGGCGGCGCTGCCGGTGCTGTCCACATCGGGACCGTGCGACGGATGGCACGACCGGATCAGCGGGATCGCGCTGATCGACGTCACCATGGGCGACAATCCGCTGGGCCCGCGCCTGCACAGCGCGCTGCGCAGGCAGATCGATCGGAGCCTGCGGGTCGTGCAGTCGCCGATCCCGGTGCCGACAACGCATCCGCCGGCGGCCGGATACCGCATCGCCGTGGGCCTGACGTAGATGCAGCTGAAACTCATCCTGCGGCGTGAGGACGGCAGCCACGCGCAGCTTGCGGTGACCGCCGACGCGACCGCGTCAGTTGCCGATCTCGCCGCGGCACTTACGGTCGGCGACCCCGAACGTCGTGGACGCCAACACGGCACTCCGACATTGAAACTGGAGCAGAGCGCGTCCAACGCGAACGTCCGCGGTCGCGTGCTGGACCCACGGCGCAGCCTGCTGGACTCCGGGATGCGCTCGGGCTGCACGGTCAGCCTGGCCGCCGCACAACCGACTGCCTCCCGTACTCGTCGCGGCCGGTCGGTGGCGGTGCTGCGGGTGCTGTCGGGGCCTGATGCCGGCCGTGAATTCTCCCTTCCGGCAGGCAATTCCACCATCGGCACGGCAGTGACCAGCGATGTCATGCTGACCGATCCGGGCATCGCCGATGTGCACGCCGCGCTGACTGTCGGCGAGAGCGTGGAGGTGTCCAACCTGGCCGGCCCATCCGGGGTGCTCGATCGGCACCCAGGCGGTCCAGCGTGGCGCGGTTGGCGCGACCGATGAGTTGCGGCTGGCCAACACGACTATCGCTGTGCTGCCGACCGCGCGTGCGGGATCCGCCGACGGCGACAGTGCCGCAATCGAATTCAACCGATCCCCGCGGGTGGTCACGCGCTTCGGTGCGCGCACCTTCCCCGCGCCGGCGCCGCCGCAACGCCCCGAACCCGCGCACCTGCCGATCATCTCGATGCTGCTGCCGTTGGTGCTGGGGCTGGGCCTGTTCGCCGTGACCCGCAGCCTGGTGGGTGTCGTGTTCATCGCGCTGAGCCCGCTGCTGATGGTCGGGATGTACCTCGACACCCGATTCCAGAATAAGAAGAAGAACGACGAAGCGGTGCGGCGCTTTTCCGCTTCGCTGCAGGAGCTGTCGAATGACGTGCTGGCAGCCCAGCGGGTCGAAGCAGCAACCAGGTTGGCCGAGGCCCCGGCGCTGACCGAGGTGGCCGACGCCATTCACCGGCTCGGGCCGCTGTTGTGGACGCACCGCCCCGAGCACCCAGAGTTCCTCGCGTTGCGGCTGGGTCTGGGCGACGCGCCGTCGCGGTGCCGCATAGAACTGACCACCGGCCGGGAGTCCGAGCCGCAGTACCTCAAGCAATTGACCGATCTGTGCGACGAACTCGCCGACGTCCGAGAGGTACCGATCATCGCCGACCTGCGCGAGTGCGGATCGCTGGGCGTGTGCGGACCGCGCGGCCTGGTCGACGGTGTCGCGCGGGGGCTTGTGATGCAGCTGATCGGTTTGCACTCCCCCGCCGAGTTGGTCATCACAGCGTTCAGCTCGCCGCAGTCGCGCGCATCATGGGAATGGCTGGAGTGGCTCCCGCACGCCGGCTCGGTGCACAGCCCGCTCTCGGGTACCCACCTGACCGCGAGCCGCAACGGTGGCGTCGCCCTGCTGTCGCGGCTGGAAGATCTCGTGAAACGCCGGGATGCGTTGCTGGCCAACACTACCGAGCATGGTTTCGGTGCGGTTCCCGATGAGGCGGGGGCTGTCACCGAGGGTAAGCATCCGGGCGTGCTGCCCGCAGTGGTGGTGCTGGTCGAAGACACCGCGCCCATCGACCGAGCCCGGTTGACGCGTCTGGCGGAAAGCGGCGCTCGAGCGGGCATCCACGTCATATGGGTGGCGACTCAGGTCAGCGCACTGCCGGCGGCGTGTCGCACCTTCGTCCTGGTCGACAACGCCAGTCAGGGCTCCACCGTCGGGGAGGTGCGCCGCGGCCGGCATACCTTCCCGGTCGCCTGCGAGAGCATCGATGTCCCCGCCGCCAAGCAGATCGCGCTGTTGCTGGCGCCGGTGGTCGACGTGGGCGCCGCGATGGAGGACGAGACGGATCTGCCGCGGACGGTGTCGTACTTGAGTATCGCGGGCACCGACCTGGCCACCGATCCCGCGGCGGTCAGTCGCGCGTGGATGGCGAATAACTCGGTCGCCGGGCGCCACGCCGCACAGCCATCGGGGCGGCCAAGCACCTTGCGCGCGGTCGTCGGATCGACCGGCAGCGACGACTTCTCTCTCGACCTGCGCGAGCAGGGGCCGCACGCGCTGGTCGGCGGCACCACCGGCAGCGGTAAAAGCGAGTTCCTCCAGTCCTGGGTGCTCGGCATGGCGACCGCCCACAGCCCGGATCGGGTGACATTCCTGCTGGTCGACTACAAGGGTGGCGCGGCGTTCGCGGACTGCGTAGCGCTTCCGCACACCGTGGGTCTGGTCACCGACCTGTCCCCTCATCTGGTGCGCCGGGCATTGACGTCGTTGCGCGCCGAATTGCGCCGCCGGGAGATGCTCTTAAACCTCAAGCACGCGAAAGACCTTGCGTCATTGGAGCTGTCCGGTGATCCAGAAATACCGCCGAGCCTGGTCATCGTCGTGGATGAATTCGCCGCATTGGCCGCCGAGGTCCCGGAGTTCGTCGACGGCGTCATCGATGTCGCCGCCCGCGGCCGGTCACTGGGGCTGCACTTGATTCTGGCCACGCAGCGCCCCGCCGGGGTGATCAAAGACAATCTGCGCGCCAACACCAACCTGCGGATCGCGCTGCGGGTCAACGATGTCGACGACTCCCTGGATGTTGTCGAGGATCCGATGGCCGCGTACTTTCCGCCGGAACTGCCGGGGCGCGCGGTGGCGAAGACCGGCCCCGGCCGCCTCACCACCTTTCAGGCCGCCTACGCGGGCGGGTGGTCGGGTGATACCCCTGACCGCGCCCCGATCGACATCTACGAATTCGAATTCGGCCGGCGCCGCCCGTGGCGGACGGACACTGTGAACGGTCAAACGGCAACCAGCCTGGGTGCCACCGACATTCACCGCGTGGTGTCCAACGTCGCAGCCGCCGCCCGATCGCTAAGTATCGCCGCCCCGCGCAAGCCGTGGCTTCCGCCGCTCGCTGATGTGTACGCGCTGGAATCCCTTGTCACCCATGCCCGGGACAACAAGCTGGTGCTGGGCCGGGGCGATGATCCGGTCAACCAGAGCCAGCCGATCGGGACATTCGACCCCGATCGCGACGGGAATATGGCCCTCATCGGCACCGGCGGGTCGGGCAAGTCCACTGCGCTGCGCACGCTGGCCAACTCGGCCGCGCTCGCGCCCGGCGACGGGCCAGTCCATGTGTACGGCTTCGACTTCGCCTCGGGAAGCCTGCGCATGCTTGAGCCGCTCCCCCATGTCGCGGCCATCGTCGACGGCGACGACGATGAACGTCTCGGACGGGTGCTGCGACGGCTCAGCGCACTGCTCGAGGATCGCTCCCGGCGGTTCGCAGGTGTGCACGCCTCGACGATTACCGAGTACCGCCGCTTGGCCGGCTCGGCCGAGCCGCGCATCCTGCTGCTCGTCGACGGGATCGGCGCGTTTCGTGACGCGTACGAACATGCCACGCACTCACCATATTTCGCCATGTTCTCGCAGCTGGCCACCGACGGCCGGATGCTGGGAATCCACGTGGTGGTGACCGCGGACCGCCCAGGGGCGTTGTCGACGTCGCTGGCGTCCACCATCCAGCGCCGTCTGGTGCTGCGTCAGGCCTCCGACGAGGACTACGCGCTGGCCGGCGTTCCGTCCGACATCCTGACCGCCGCAGCGCCACCCGGGCGCGCCATCATGGACCGCCAAGAACTCCAGCTCGCCGTCCTGGGCGGTGACGCGAACGTCGCGGTGCAGGGTCGCATGGTGGACAAACTGGTAGCGGCCATGCGCGAGAAAGGATTCCCGTCACCGGAACCGGTGACGTGGCTGCCTGAGCACATCGCGCTGGACAACCTTCCAGTGACCACACCGGCAGGCCTTCTCGCGGTCGGCATCGCCGACGAGACACTCGACCCGATCGGATTGGCCACCCAGGGTGCGCTGATGGTGTCGGGACCGCCCGGCAGTGGCCGCAGCGCGACGCTGCTCAGCCTCGCACAGGCGATGCGCCGGCGCAGCGGCGCGACTCGGATCGTCTATCTGGCGCCCAATGATTCGCCGATCGCGAATGCGGAGGTGTGGAGCAATGTCGCCGTTGGCGTTCAGCCGGTCGTGCAGCTCGCCGCCGAGCTGGTGTCAAGCCTGAGTGGTCGCGGGCCGGCTCCGGCAGACCTGATGGTGGTGGTCGACTCGGTAGGCGATTTCGGCAACACCGAGGCTGAGGATGAGCTCGCGCGGCTGGTCAAGGTCGTTGGTGATGCATCGGGATTCGTCGTCGGGGAAGCCGAGGTATCGGCGTGGGGGCAGGCCTGGGCCCTGGCGCAGCCTTTCAAAGCGGCCCGGCGCGGGATCATTCTGGCACCCAACGGCGTCGAGACCGACACTTTGCTGAGTACGCCTATCGGCACCGTGCGCCGAACTCAATTCCCCCCGGGCCGTGGAGTTCTCATCGACAGGGGTAAGGGGGTGTGGATGCAGGTCGCCCAGCCCAGCAACTAGTTTTCCACCACATATCAACGGAGAAAAGGAAATATCATGGGTGTATACGGTCAAGATATCGAGCAGGTCCAGAAGTTGGCCACACAGCTCAACTCCAAAGCGGAAGAGATCCAGCAAGTGATGTCGCAACTGACGTCGGCGATCAGCTCCGTGCAGTGGATGGGCCCCGACGCGGACCGGTTCCGCTCCGACTGGTCCAGCCAGCACACCGCCAAGCTCAAGGCTGTCGTCTCCGCGCTGCAAGCGGCCTCGCAGTCGGCCAAGAAGAACGCCCAGGAGCAGCAGCAAGCCAGCAACGCCTGAGCGGGTCACGATGACCGTCGAGGGAGCGAACGTAGCTCAACTACGTTCTGCCGCAACACAATTCAGTAAGGGTGCTAGCGCTTTAGAGACATCGGCTAAAGCGCTGCACTCTCTGATCGGCTCAGCAACGCAATGGCGAGGACCCGACGCGGACCGGTTTCGGTCCCAATGGTCGGGTCAGTCCACCCGGACGATCAACGCTGCAGTTGAGGCACTGCAGCAGGCCGCGAAAACCTTGCAGCGCAACGCCGACGAGCAGGAGAAGGCCAGCGCGGTGAGCACGGGCGGCACGGCGGTCGCGGGAGGCGGAAGTGTCGGCAGTCAAGAACCCGGGGGAGCCGCCGGACTGTTCAATCGCCTGCAGCCGAGTAAAAAATCTGATCACAACAATATCGATCCCCACGGCGAGGGCATCCATTTCGACGAGGTGCGCGGCCCAGACGGCAAGACGCGCCTGATTGTCTACCTCGAAGGCACGGGCCAGGGCAAACAGATGGGCCTACTGGACAACCCGGCGGCCATCAACGGCACTACAACCCCGTATTTGACTGATCGCATCAATAAGGAGCTCAGTAAACTGCCTGATGGGGTGAAGAGCGATGTCATGCTGGTCGGCTTCAGCCAAGGCGGAATGGACGCCCAGAACATTGCGGCTTCCGGCCGCTATAACGTCACAAACCTGGTCACTTACGGATCTCCGCTAATCCAGCCCGATACCCCTTCCATCGCTACCGTGCACCTGCAAGCCTACGGCGACAAGGTTCCCGGGATGGGTCCGATCGGGATTGGCATCGACGACGGAGCGGACATGGTGCAGAAGGGGGGCCTGGTTGGCGGCGCCAAGGCCGTCGGCGATACGGCCAACTATCTCGCCCGCACCTCGACGCAGTCGAATTGGATCTACGAAGCAGATCCGAGCAACGCTCCCGCAGGGTCGTTGGGCACCGAGCTAAACCCCTTGGGTAATCACAGCGTCGCGACCTACCAAAACGTTGCTAACGACTTCGACAAGTCCACCGATCCTCACTTCGCCGCGGTCAAACAGAGCATGCAAAAGTACAACGGAACCATCGTGTCCTCATCTTGAGCCGCTGGCGTGCTGAGGTGACAAAAACAACACAGCGGTCGCTTGAGGCGCACCTCTGTCTGACGATGGCCCCGCAGCAATGACCGGCACCCCCTCATCGGCGCCGATGCTAGACACTCCGCCGCCAATCAATCCGCGCGCGAAGGTCATCCTGACCGTCGCCGCGGTCGTGCTCACCATCGTGGTCTTGGCAACGTTGGCTGGCGTGGTGATCGTAAAGCGGCACATCGTATTCAGGCACCACGCCGCCCCAGGCACGCTGGTATTAGCCGCGGCCAACGCTCCTGGTGAGGGCCCGTTCATTTCCGGGTTGGCGGTCGGGTTACCGACCGTGTCCGCGGCCGCCGCTCAGCAGATTGCCACCACCACCGAGCAACTACCTGCCTCACCGGAGCGCGGCATACGCCTGGTCTCGGGTACTCATCCCGGCCTATACGGCGTTGCTGGGCAACAGAATCCGTGTGATGCTGCGGCGATCACCAACGCGCTCGACAGCCAGCCCGATGTCGGATCGGCTTGGGCGCAGCTGGAGAACATTCCGCCCGATCAGATCCCGTCCTACATGAACACCCTGACGCCGGTGGTGCTGACTACCGACACATGGGTCACGTCGCACACGTTGTCCGGCGGTAAGGCGACCGCCACCCAGGCCGTGCTGCAGGCGGGCACCGCCGTGATGATCGACCAGGCGGGGGTCCCAAGGCTGCGTTGCGTCTCCGGCAGCGCGCTGCGCCCGCCGGCCAGCGAGAACATCGCCGCGCTACCCCAATCGAAGACGAGCTGGCCGGGATACTCGCCGCAGAACGTCGTCGCGATCGCCTACACGAATGCACCCTCGTCGTTCACCGATCCGGTACCGACCCGTGCCGCAAGCGAATTCAGCCTTATCGACCTCGACAGCGGTAATATGCAGACCCGCAAGGCCGGTGGGACCATCGACATCCCGACGATGAGCGCCTCGAGCTCGTCGCTGCCCGATCCCATCGCAACCAACACGCCGCCCTGACAAACGCGGCTCGTCGATCTATTTCGCCGCTGTCCGTCGAACGACCGATAACCGGCCCGTCTGCTCCGCAAATAGGATTACCACGCTTGAGAACTGCGACCGAAGAGGAAGCGATGAATTCACGACTTGCCGCGACTGTTCTGGTGCCGCTGACGGTGGCGGTTGTCGCTGGGTGCGGCGGCGGGAGCTCCAGTGTCGGCTCGGCGATGAGCTGCTCGACCTACAACACGGGCAATGCCAATGGTAATGGGTACATGAAAAACACCAACGCCGAGAGCGACCTGCTTCTCGCGCACGGGATAAATCCGGGCGGCAACCACCATTACGATTCCGCGGCCGGCAGCTACATGATGAATGTCAGTGTCGCGTCCGAGGAGATTGCTGCCTACTGCGCGAACCACCCCGACTCGACCATCGACAAAGGCGTCAACTGGTCGAACTTCAAAAAGCAGTAGTGGCTGCCGCGCCAGTTTGCGGCGGCCCTATCGCCCCGAACGTCGTCTGACCGCTCAGGATGGCCCACACGATAAACGTTGTCAGCACAACAACTATCACCACGAATACTGCCAGCCCCACCAGAATCGCCCGTGTGCTCAGAATCGGCTGAGCCGCTTGGCCGGGATCCGAACCGGTGTCGGGCACCACGCCGGTCGGGATCGACCGTCCTGCACCCTGAGGTGCGCTGCGCGGCATAGCTCTTGGCGCAGCCGTGCCAGCCTGCCGCCGTTTGCGGGTCGCACGCTCTGCCTCGATCGCACACCAAGGGCAGCGCACACAACTGACGGGCACCTGATGGCGGCCTTGCTCGCAGGCCCGAACTCGGATGCGCGACAACGCCGCACGCCACTCCGCGGCGGTGGGCCGCAACTGCGGGTCGCGCGCTCCGTGGGTGAAGGCGCGCACAAACATCTGCTGAATCTCATCCGGTAAGAACGTGATCGGAGGAGCAAGTGGGTGGGTCCGCAGCGGCGACGACGGCCCACCGGCCCAAAATCCTGACCGCGCCAACGCCAGCGCGGTGGGCTGCTCCCCCGCCCCGGTCCACTCTCCGCGCAGGAAAGGATGATTACCCGCCATCAACAACAAATGGATGTGCGCCGCCAAGGCGAAGAGATCCGATGCTTTCTCCCGGGCCTGGACACTCAAGTCGAGAGTCGCCAACTCCGGGGCGGTGAACTCCGGCCGCCCGACTCTGCAGAGGAACTGGTGACCGGCGCCGTCAGTGAATTGCATTGAGTCACAGTCGACCAGGGTCACCTCGGTGGTATCAGCGACCAGGATGTTGCGTTCCTGAAAGTCCCCGATCACGGCATCAACACGGTGCACCACCTCAGCCGCCAGGCAGAGGTTGCCGGCGACGTTGACCAGATGTTCCCAGGTTGCCCGCTTGGTCCACTGCGGTGCGTTCGCCGGTGGATCGGCCCGATTCGACGGATTGCTCAGGGCGTGGATCTCCACGGCGTTGGTCGTGTTGATCTTCGGCATGACATAACCGACCGGCCCGCGCTCGTCCGACAGGGTATGCAGTGGCCAGGTCAACACCACGAATCCGTTGGGTTGGGTAGCTCCCGGCGGGGCTGATCGGACCATCGCGGCAACTTTGGCGAGTTTGCCGTCGAGGCCCGCCAGCGTGGAATGAAAGACCTTGGCGACCCAGTCAGGTCGTCCCACGACGTCGTGGATGGTGCCCTCGCCTGCCTTGGCCAGCACGGTTCCCAGGGTCGCCGGCTCACCGTTCTCGAGTCGTAGGCTCACACCTACCGCCGCCTGATGATCCCACGCCGGCGGCCGCCACGACCGCTGAGCGGAAGCTCGTCGGTGTCGGTTTCGCCTGCCTTCGGTGTCTGGGCGTCGGCAACGGTCGGCATAACAGTGACCCACTCGGGTTGAGCCGGCTTTTTTTCCAGACGCGGCGGATCACTATGCGGCGCCTTGGAACTCGCACCCGGGAGTGGAGGTGGCGCAGAACTGACGCGCAGCTGTTGATCCGGTCGCGCCGAGGGATGGAACTGGTCTTCCTGCCAGCGAAGGGCGGCCAGCACCATCGTCTTGTCGTCACCGGTCTGGTCGTCTTCGATGCCGCGCAGCAACGCCGTGAAGTTGGCCGAGCTGACCCCCGTGCGGACGTGTTCGAAGGATCCGCGGAAGAAGGGCTGGTAGGCCTCCCCTGTGGCCACATTGGTGATCTTGTAACTCATCCCGTCGGTGCTGAGCGCGAATGCTGTTGGACCAGAATGGGTTACGCTCCGGTATGCGGTCTCGAAGGCGCCCTCGGATTGGATGAACCACGTGGCGTTGGCGTATTCGTCCTTCGTTTCCATCAGCAACGTCTTGATGTGATCGTCGGATTCGGTGGCGATGATGCCGTCGCCGATCTGACCGAATGTCGCGGTGTTGCGGTCGACGACCGCGACGCAAAGCGTGGTGGCCAACAACGCCACATCCAAGCCGAGCAGATCGGCTTGCTTTCGGACCTGCTCGAGGGCTCGGTCGAACAGCTGACGCACCATTGCTTCTCGCTCAGTCGCTGGCGCCGCCTGATATGCGTTGATGAATCGCCGCCGCATCGCATCGGCCAGCACGCTTTGGCATGCCGCGTAAGAGCCGAACGCAGAAGTGCCGGTCACTGAGCCAGCCCCGTCCGCGACGGCCGCGACCACGAAATCGCCTGCCACACCGTAACTGTAGGCATCGTCGCATCCGAGCCCGCGGCGCTGATGCTCGGAGCCGGTGACCGAGGCGCCGCAGACCGCCCACTCCCAGCCTCCCGGTGGCTCGTGCGCTGCCGTATCGAGGTTCATACGCTGGTCCAGCCGCTGACCGAGGGCAGCGGCGTCTGCCCGTTCATGGCGGCCAGGCCGTCATCACTGCTGACGTAGTCCTGCGAGTTCGACACGTTGCTCAGCGACGCGGACAACCACGCGAACAACTCGGCGTATTTGAGGCCGTCGAGCGCCGCGGGGCTGCGTTGCACCGAAATCCTCTCCAGCTGGCGGAAATCCACCCGCGGACCGGCGCCGACCGCGAACACGATGACGCCTTTGGACGATTCCGCGGCGTTCAGCCGCGCCACGGCCTCGTCGAATCCGTCGGCTTTGGGTTTTCCGTCCGTCAGCATCAAGATCCACGGACGGTAGTACTGCAGGCCGGCGGCCTTGTACGCGTGCTTGCGGTCCTCGATGATGTCCAGTGCCAGATGGATACCGGCCGCCATGTTGGTCGTTCCCGACGCGGTGAGACTGATCGGCTGCAGGGTGCGCGCCTCCTGCATCGGCACCACCACGGTGGCGGCGGTGCCGAACGTCACCACGGCCACCTCGACACGTTTGCTCGCCAGGACCTCGTGGTGCAGGTAATCGCAGAAACTCGCAAATCCGCGTTCCAGCGCGGCGATCGGTTCTCCCGCCATGGATTTCGACACGTCGCACAACACGACACAGGCTACCCGAGGGTCGGGGTTCTGATCGTTGAGATCGACGGACCACACATCGGTCACTGGAAATCTATCCCCCATGATGTAACGGACACTCCGGCAGCCATTTTGGCATCGCCATATCCATTGCGCACCAGTATCGGCCCTTCTTGCTTGGCTGCGACGATCCGGTGACCATCATGCGATCAAGGTGGCCGGGCGCGCCACTCGCCGACTGTCCTACGTTCGGATGACAGCGGTGCAATGCAATTGGTGCCGTTGTTGCTGCTGTGACTGAATGGTATTTGCCATCGTTTCGGAACTGTCGTACGAACGTCCCATTTGACTCTTTCTGCCTTTATCGCTGCGCAATCGCAGCGTAATTTTCTTAATACCAATACAGCACGAACACAAAGCGGGGAGGTGGGGATCGATCTTCCCTTCTGCGGCTCACCATATCCAGCTGAGATCGTCGACCAACTTTTGGCGACGTCGCGATCTGCGGCCGCATCCACGCTGCTCAGAGACTTCTGAGCGTTCAGTGAGATTGCCCGGGACCGCTTCCGCGACCTGAGGCAAACGCCGGCGCTGCGATAAGGCATGCACCGTCCATTCACAGTTTCGGCGTTCCACGGACGGATGCAGCATGCCTTTTTCAGGTCGTGCCGTGACAAATAAAGCGGCACGACTAACGACATATTTCTGGAACGGATGAATCATGAAAAAATTGCTTCTCACTTCAGCGATCGGGATGCTGCTGACAAGTGGCATCGGGTTGGCCTCGCCCGCGGCGGCCGGGTGCAACAGCATGGCCCTCGGTATCTTCGGCAGCGGCCAACGCTGCGACGGCCCGGTCGACCCATTCGGCGAGTTCACCCGATGCGATCAGGGCTATGGGATGGGATTCGGTGGGTCCCGTTGCTACGTGGTCAAATTCGGCGATCCCGGCCAGCCACCGTACGTGCCGTAGGTGGCCGCCGATCACGGCACTCCCGCTGCATACTTTTCGCTGTCGGTACGGTTGAAGATTTCTTTCGGGCAAGTGTTTTCGACGCCCGGCTTCTGGGTGACCATCGCTGGGGTCACCTTGCCGGCGCCGGCGGCGCTTGGCCCGGTGCAATGACCATAACCTCGACCACTGCTATGCCAAGGTGGTGAGCACGACCCACCCGATCGCCGACAGCACCGCGTTCAATCCGTGAACACTAGCGACCGTGGAGCCCGTGCCTGAACCCGTCGTATCGGTCGGACCGAACCGGCCCGGCACTGCTGTCCAAGGTCGACGCGTTTTCGGCTCAATTCGGTCGCACAGGGCCGGTTGAGCGTCGTACGAACATACGACTTCCACAGATATCTGAGCCGACCCCGGGCACGGTGCGGTTAACTGCTCTTACCAGCACGAACGAACGTCACACGCCCTGTGGCCCGCACGAAGGCACCTCCGTTGGATCAAGACACTCGCCGCCCTGGCCGCGCCGCAGACGACGCCCGCTCCATCCCACTGACGGATGCGTCGGCATCAGCGGCCACGGGCCTGTCAATCCGCCGGTGGAACGTCGGCCGCGACGCGGCCGCCGTCGTGTTCCTCGGTGGGGCGACGCTGTTGCCGTGGAACCTCTTCTTCGGCGTCGGCATACCCGGCAGCAACACGGCGTGGTTCGCTGTGCTGCTTACCGTCACGGCGCTGGCGATCGGATCGATCGCGGCGGCGTACGCGCGCCGACCCGACTTGCGGACGAAGCTCTGCGCCCCGTACGCGCTGTTCGTCGTCGCGGTCGTGCTCTTCGATCTGTACGAGACCTTGAGTTACGGCGGCAACCCGGGGGCGCCCGGGGTAGGTCCGGGTGTGTGGCTGGGTGCCGCCGGCGCGGTGCTGGCCAGTCAGCCGGTTCTCACCGGGATGCCGCAGACCGACATTGACCAACGCCGCCCGTGGTTGGCGGCCGCGCGACTGGTGGGTTCCGCCTCGGTGGTCCTTGCTGCGCTCTCCGTGGGATTCAACCTGTTCTGGCAGACGAGTGACGCGATACCCGGGATGGGCCATGCCGGTTTGTTCGGCCGCAGTGTCGCCACCATCGGTACCGCCTTGGTCTACGACGCGGCCGCGCTGGCACCGGTGGTCGTCGCATCCGGGTGGATCGTGCAGCGCAACAAGGGATCTCGGCTAGCGATTATCGCCCTGGGCATGTCGACACTGGCAGCCGGGCTGCTGGTCTGGATCAGCCATGTCGGCCGCAAGATCGATGTCTATCACGGCGTCGCCCAGATCACCTCGCTGACGTCCGCGGTCGGGTTCGAAGGGTATCTGGCGTGGGCGGTGGCGGCAGCGATATTCGCACCGCTGACGCTTCGGGCTGTGCTGACGCAGACGCCTTTCGAGGCACAGACTTGGCGCCAAGCTGCACGCAAGGGGCTGCTCTTGATGGTGGTCGGGTGTGCCGGAGCGGCGATGATGCGCTTCGCTGATCTGGTGATCACGGTCAGCTTCGGCGTGGACCGTCCGATCTTCAACGGCGTGGTGCTGATAGTGATCAATACCGCGGCTGCGGCGCTGGCGTGGTGGCTGCGGATCGATCATGATTCCCGACCCCGGGTGGTACCAGCGCTGCCGGCGGCCTACGCAATCCTGGTACTGCTCAGTGTTTCTCGGGTGGCAGCGGCGGTCGTGTGGACCCCGCGGCAGGCCGGGCTCAGTGCCGCAGCTGATGCGCAACCCGTGTACGGTAACGCGCTGTCCCAGCAACTCACCTCGACGTTCGACATCGTGCTGTGTTTTCTCGCGTTGGGGATCGCGGCGGCCGCTCTGGTCGTCGCTCGGACTGCACCGCCCGAGTCGGCTTCCGATGTCTTCGACACCGTACGACACGCTTCGCAGCACCTCGACCCGGCTGCCCAACGGCTCGTCGATTCGGTGTTGCAGCCGGCAATTCCGATGCCCGCAGCCGCGCCGTCGACGTCTGCGGCAACAGGTGATACCGCGACGCCGAGCGCCGATTCCGGCACCCCGTCGACGAAGCAGGGGGTAGATGCCGTGCTGCATGCCTCCACGCAACGCTTTGGCGCCGGCACGACCTACACCGGCCGGGGGACGTCGACCCCAGACGGAAGCGCCGATGGCAGCTAATCCGTCGCCCGGTCGACCGCCGACCAAGTACCGATCAGATGCCCTGTTGCAGGCCTCGACGCGACGCTTTGCCGCCGGGACGATCTACGCCGCCGACGCACGTCGAAGCGGGGCGGAGACCGCCATGGCAGCTCATCCTTCGCCCGGTTTGCACGGCGCGCTTCCCGATCTGCCGGCACACGGATTTCACGCCTCCAAAGAGTTCAATATCGTCGGGGGAATAGCGTTGGCTGTCAGTGTCATCGGATCGGTCTGTGCGGGTCTCGCGCTCATCACCTTGGCAAGGCCGCCGATCGCGTCCGGGGTTCTCCTCATAATCAGTTGGGTATTGCTGCCGATCGCCTTCATGCTCGGCGTCAGCGGATCGATACTTCCCGAAAAGGCGAAGACCGCGAGCATCGCCGCACTGTTCGTCTCGGTCTTCGGCGGCATCGCCAGCGGTTATGTGTTGGTAGTCATGTTGTTCGCAATGGGGCACAACGCCCTCCCCAACTAGGAGCGCTGTGGCCGGAGCAGGGATCGTTCACGCGGGGAACAGCGCGCGGAAATGAGTGGCTAGCGTGTCGCCGTGGATATTCTGCTGTGGCTGACGCGCTGGCAGGCGCTCCTCAGGTACCGAAAAGGACGAACGTCCTCGGACGAATGGCGTTGGGGGTCAGCGTGATCGGACTGATGTGCATGTGGGGGGCCATGCCGCTCGGCACAGCTCTCGGGGCTGGGATTCTCGGCATTGTGGTGTGCGTTACGGGTTGGATATTGATGCCGATCGCATTCGCCATCGGCTGTGTCGGACTACTTTTGTCCGGACGGGGCAAGGCTGCCTGCACCGCGGCGGTCTTGATCTCGACCATCGGAAGCGCCAGCTCATTTGTTCTTCTGCTGATGGGGATGATGCTCGCAGATGCTTTCCACCACCTCCCCAACTAGGGACGTGGCGGCACCCACGTGCGTTCGTTTGTTGCACTCCCAGTGCTACGCGATCTGTGGTAACGACGTTTGCTCGCAAAATCATTGAGCATTTCGACGACCGCGTTAATGACGACCTCGATGAGCGGCGTCCCCTCGAGGAAATCCACTAGGGGCCCGCTGGAGGTCCGTACCACGGGGCCCCGTACGCACCGCCAAGGGGCCGACACCACTGCCGCGTGGACGGGCTGAGCGCGCAGATCATCGTGACGACGGCGAACACGGCCGGGGCTGCGACCCAACGCAATCCCGCTTCGGCGAACACCGAGCTGACTCCGAACCCTGCGCGGTACCCGATACCCGCGGTCCACGTGCTGAGCCACTCGGCCGCGCCGACGAATGTCAAGAAGTAGAAGGCACTCAGTGCGAGCAGTAGAGCGCACCCCCACGCGACGGTGCGCCGACCGGCTAGCCGACGGCTGAGCAGTTGAATCCCACCGATGAGCAACAGGATCGGGATAGCGATCTGCACGACGCTGAGCCCGATAGCCGCGTAAAACGGCCAGCCCACTTTGAGGCCAAGGTGGCTCAGGCTGTCCATCATCTGCCCCACTGCGGCAAGCACTTTCGCGGCATCTTTCGCGACGATCCCGAACCACAGCGTGCCGATGAAACTGAGCACGGCCGCCGCGACCGCCGTGCCACCACCACCGGTTAAGGCCGGGTACGGGACCTGTGGGCCTGTCGGCGGTGGCCAGGACGAACCATGAGCTCCGCCAGACCAATTCGGCTGCCCCGGCGGGGACGGTGGCGTGTTGGCCGGGTTGGGGCCGGCAGGCGTGGTGAAGGGTGGGAACGATTGCGGCGTCGCCCCCGGCCCGGCAGCGGGCGGTGGCACGGGGACCGCTTGGTGAACGCGCAGCCCGACGCCGCCGAAGAACAATCCGGCCGCCAGGCTGAAAAACAGCCCGAGCAAGCCTTCCGCGACTGCCGTCGGATAACCGTGCCCGAAGCCATCACCGAACAGTGTCCCCAGAGCCGCCAGAGCCGTACCTACTGAAACCACCACTGCGACTAGGCAAATGCCGTATTCCAGAAACTGGCGGGCGAGCCTGGTGTTGAGAGCGACGTAGAGGTAGGCCAGGCCGGCCCACAACCCGAACAGCAGAATCATCACAGCAGTTGACCCGATTCCCGCGCCCAGGATCATGCTGATAACCGCCGCGGCGCCGTAGCTCAGATAAACGAACAAGTCGGCGTTTTGATACCGCATCGAGTCGAACCACGGCTGTCGAAGAAGTTCGCCGTTGGTGCCGCGCAACAGAAGTCGATCGACGGCGTCGTTGAACCGCCGCAATATGTCAGACAGCGGCAACGAAAGCGGTTGCGGCGCGTTGACGGGGGGCTGGGGTGCGGGATACGACGAGGGAGTCTGCCAGTTCGTGGGGTTCACCGGCGTCGGATCGGGTAGCGGCGGAGCGCTGGGGGGGTTCGTCGGGGGGACGTATGGCGGCGGGGACGGCGGCGCGACGTATGCCGGCTGCGATGGTGCGGCGGGCTGGTCAGGTCCACGGCCCGTGTACGTGGTTCCCGCGCCGAAACGTTGCCCCGAAGCCGGCGGTAGGCCGCGACCGCTCGGCGTTGCGGGAGCAGGAGGTGGTGGTGTCGTGGCGTTAGCCGTGGTGCTCGGTGTCACATCGTCGGTTGGACGGAACAGTCGCGGGGTGCCACGCCCGGGTTGCTGGCCTGCTGACTGCGACCCGTCTGATCGAGCATTGTCGTTCTGCGTATCGCCGAAGTGGGCGGCCGCCTGTTGGCGGTACGCGGCGTGCGGATCAGCGTCGGCACCGTTTCCGGGCATGGACTGGTCGTCGCGATCGGTCATTGACTTCTACTCTTTCGGCCGGGCCACCATCCGGCAAACCCAAAGAAGCGCTGATTGCCGAGTCAAACACATTCATTTTCGATGGTTCCGGAGTATCGCGGATATCGTCCGTTCGGCGGACATCGGACCCCGGTGCGGTCCAGCGGGTAGAACGTAAGCTCCGACAACGTTGTCCCAGCGCTGCCTGCCCCGCCGACGGTATCGGAGTAACTGACATGCCTGGAGTCAATCGGCCATGAATCTGCCCCCCAACCGAAGTTATGGTGCGCCGACCCCTCCTCCGGCCGAGGCGGGCAGTGCTCGGACGCTGCGCATTGCGTTGATCGTTGCCTGTGCTGTGGTGCTCGCCGCCGCGGCGGCGATCGCGATCGCGGTCGCCGTCCGACCGCAGAAGACATCCGCGGGTAACACCACGAGCACGCCGCCGGCTGTCCACGACGCTATGAGCCTCAACGGCTGGAATAAGTTCGGCGGCATCGACGCCCACGCCGGACCCACCGGCGACACGGTGGTGCTCGATACCCATGACACGACCGCGAACTGGGCTACCAAGTGGTCCGGCCTGATCGCTCCCGCCGAACCGTCATGCACCCTTCATGTTTCGACGCGGGTGCGCGATATCTCGCACACCCCGGGGGTGCCTGGCGGTTACGGAATCGGGCTGGTCTCGACGAAGGAGGACCCGCCGGGTCAGGTGGTACTCATCGGGACCGCGATCCAGTACGACTTCGGGCTGCAGGGCTACCGGACGGCGATCTACCCGGAGGACAGTGATCTTGGCCTCGCGCCGGCCGCATTGGACCATGAGTGGCACAACATCGAGGTGTCATTCGACGCTCAAGGTATGGCGTCGGAGTCGGTCGACGGAAAAGTCTTGGTGCAGCAGCAGATCGGCAAGCTGTGCGGGAAGCCCGTCATTCGGGTGTGGGCAGGGGCAGTCGAATTCGGCGACATCAGCATCTCGTCGTCGCAGTTGTGATACCGAGCAGTGGGCCTGAGCGCGGCCCCATCGCGTAAAACTGTTAGCTGACAGCATTGTTCAGTACATGAGCACGTCGCGGTGCGTGATGATGATGATGGAGGCAAGCACCGCGATGGTGATCAGCACTGCCAGCACTCCCAGTACCACCAGCACAGTGCCGGCCGCCCTCACGATGCTCCACCGAGATATCGCTGTCGGGGTCCGCGGCCGCCGGAATGGTTTCGCAGGTCTGGCCGACGGACTGGCGGCATCGCTTATCGCCGCAGCCAGGCGCAGGGTCCAGTCGACACGCGCAGCATTAGCCGGGTTGGCCGTGACCGCGGCGAGCGCCGTCGATCCGGATTTCCCGGTGCCGGTCGGTGCAACAACACTTTTCGGCGCCGTGTAGACGACTTGGTCAGGGAGCTCGCCAGCTTCGCGCCGTCGGTTGCGCCGCTCGTCGTCGATATCGCACCACGGGCAACGGATACAGCCCACCGGAATCTGATGGGCGAGCGGGCCCGCGCACCGGGTGAACGTGATGCGCAGCAACGCTTCTCGCCACTCGTCGGCGCTGGGGCGCCGGGAGGGATCGGTTGCGCCGCCGGCGAGAGCGCGTTCGAATAACATCTGCACCTCGGCCGGCAGAAATATCGGCGGCGGAGCCAGCGGATGGGTCTGCAGCCATGACCGGGGACCTCCGGCCCAATCGCCAGCTTTCGCCAGCTCCAACGCGCTCGGCTGCTCTCCCGGGCCGATCCACACTCCGCGCATGAACGGATGATTGCCGGCCATCAGCAGCAGGTAGATGTGCACGGCCAAGGCGAAGTGGTCCGAGGGCTGCTCCCGTGCCTGGCTTCGCAGATTTAGCGACGCCAATTCCGGGGCGGTGAACTCCGGACGCGCTACCCCGCAGAGGAATTGGCGCCCGCCCTCGTCGGTGTATTGCATTGAATCGCAGTCGACCAGGGTGACCCGAGTGGTGTCAGAGACCAGGATGTTGCGCTCCTGAAAGTCACCGATCACCGCGTCGACCCGATGCACCACCTGCACTGCCAGGCAAAGGTTGGCAGCGGTGTTGACCAGATGAGCCCAGCTTGCATCAGTCGTCCATTGCGGTGCGCCGGGTAACGGATTGGCCCGATTCGACGGATTACTCAACGTGTGGATTTCGACGGCCGTCGCGATATCGGCCCGCGCCATCAGGTAACCCACCGTCCGATCGCCGTCGAACACCTGCTGCTGTGGCCAGGTCAGGACCGGGAATCCGTCGGACTGCACCGCTCCCCGCGGCACCGTGGCCGCCATCGCGGCCACCTTGTCCAACTTTGACGCGAGGTCTGAGAGCGTGGGATGAAAGACCTTGATCACCGAATTCGGCTGTCCCACTACCGCATAGACACTTCCTTCGCCGGCCTTCGCGATCAGCGAACCCAGTTCGATCGCCGATCTATCCGCGAGTGTCAGACCGGCCATCGCGGCCCCCGCGCCAACTATGCGGGTCCTATGTCTTTGCGGACGGGGTCGGGAAAGGCGAAATATCCGGGGGGAAATGACGTTCCCGATCCGGCGACCACGACAAGTGGACCGTTGGGCGGGTTGTCTTGACGCAGAATAATTTTGGCGGTCTCGGTGGTAGTCTCGGCGTGCACCCTTGCGACGAACCAATTCGGTTGTGGTTCAACGACGTTGACGATGTGGAGCTGACAGTGGCCGCTGCTGTCGAAGTATTGGGGTGACTTCTGCTGGAGTGCCTGCAGGACCTGTGCGTTCGAGGGCACGTCTGCTGAGCACACCGCCGCTGTCGCGAGCGACGCGGTGACAATTACTGTGCCGGTCAGGACCCTGGCAACGACGGAGATGGGCACGGCGCGGCGTACCGGCAGCGGGAAACGTGACCGGATCGGCGCCGCCACCCGTCCGGCCTCATGGTGATTCACGGGCAGATCATATAGACAACAATTGCGTGGCGATGACAAATGATGTCGGCCGTTCGACCGACCCGGGGCTGCTGCTTGGTGGCAACTACTGGCAAATGGATTGCGGACTGTTGGTGCTGATTCGCACTGTCCGATAGGTGGTTTGGCCGTCGGCAGGGACCGATGTCGGACGCGACCAGGCTGTAGCGGGGCGGTGTGCCGGATTGCTGACAGGCCGTTCCCTCGCCGTGGGCCGTGGACCCGCCCCAGTCCTCCCAGGTGATCCGTGGATCGCGTTGGTACAAGTACCCAGCGAGATTGTCGGAGTCCGTTCCGTCTCGTAGCCGACTGCGCCCGAATCTGTCGCTGATCCGAGCACGACCTGCGGTGCCGCGCTTGCGTGCGGACCGGCGGCGACCGCGGCTGCAGAAATCAGCGCGATCATGATGCCCCGCGACGCGACATGCAATGTGTTCACGGCTCGGAGCCAAACGGTCGCCGACTACAGACGGAGGCGGTAACCGCCCGGTGCATTCGAACGGCTGACACGTTCAGGCCGTTCCGGCGAGTGCGCCCAGGCTTGACAGTCGATGACGTACCAGCAGCCAGACTGTGCTGTCGGCCACGACGAGGTCGGTCTCGTCGGTCCACTGCGCCAGGCGGTCGGTCAGCTGTTCGACGTCGTCGATGTGCTCGCAGACGATGCTGGCCGTGACCTCGTCCGGTGTGGTGGCGAGAACGACTTTGGCAGTCGATGCACCTGCTTCGAGAACGTGCGCGAGCGGTGCAAGCAATCCGGCGATCTCGACCTCGGTGAGGGGGGGTAGCTCGCCGATGACGTCGACGGCGGTGTCGATACCCCGCGCCGCGGCCTCGTCCGTCAACGGACGCAATTGCCGCATGAGCAGGTGGTCGAAGACGGCCGCCTGGTCGAACAAGACCCGTAACTGCCGCGACTGGCCTCGGGCTCTGCGTTGCAGATCGTCGTCGGCTGACTGACCGCGACCGAGCTCTTCGAGCAACGGCGTCACGCTGTGCATCAAAGAGGCGAACCGGTGCTGGTACTCCGCACGTAAAGCTTTCCTGACGCGCTCGCGCCCCAGAAGGCGTTGACGGGCCTCGGTCTCGGCGTGGGCATCGGCCGCCGCATCGCGCATCAGGACGTTGAACGCCAGCGCGAACAGTTGCACGCCGAGGATGCTCGCAGTCCCGAGTCCGATGTTGACCCAGTGGGCGTCCGTGGGCGCGCGGATCAATTCCACCGCGGACCCCAGGAGCCATGCGAGCAGCAGTACCGCCGTGCCGGTAGGTACCGAGAGTTCAAGTACCAGCGGCAGCAGACACCACCCGATCGCGCCCTGCGCCCAATAGTGCTGACCGCCAATCTCGTTGAGTGGCAGCAGCATCGGCTGGATCAACGCGACCAGCAGCAGCGTGAGAATGGCCAGTGCTCTGCCGAGCCAATCGTGATGTCTCACACCCGGCACCGCGCTCAGCGTGCCGAGCAGGGCAACGCCGGCCAGAGCGACCTGGGCCACGGGGTGGTCACCGTGCGTGACGGCGTAGGGCGCCATGATGATCAAGTTTGTGGCCGCGTACGCGGTCAGGGCGAGGCCGTAGCGGACTCGGCTCCGCTGGATCAGTCGGTCAGGGTCATTCGGCGGCGACGGCGACTCGGTCAGACTGGGCGCCGTCGGCCATGACAGCAGGATCCGGGTGCCTGCCCCGGGCGCAGAGTCGATGTCCGCGCCGCCGCCGGCACGGCGCATGCGTCCGGCGATGGATTCGGTGATGCCATGGCCACCGGTCGAGGCGGCCGGGTCGAATCCGATCCCGTTGTCGGCCAGCGATACCGCCGCAGACGAGACCGTGATGGTCAGGAGGCTGGCGCGTGCGTGGCGATCCACGTTGTTCATCGCCTCGCGTGATGCGGCGAGCACGCAGGTGGCGATGTCGCCGTCTAGCCAGACCGCGTCGGGGCCGGTGAATTCGACGGGGGTGGACAGGTGGTCAGCGCTCTGCCGCAATGCGCTGACCAGCTCGATGCGCTCCCTCGCGGGGATCCACGGTTTCTCGCGGAGCAGTTTCAGATCGCGACGGGCTTGGGCGGCCAGCCGCTGCGGCGGCAGCGCCGCGCCTTGACCGACCATCAGCAAGGTCGATGCGGCGGTGTCGTGCAGCAAGGCAAGCTGTTCCCGTTCATAGTGTCGGACCGCGGAGTCCACCTGCTGCTCGAGCTCGATGGCCTGCCGATTGCGGCGAGCCTCGTCAACAGCGGCCGCGACCCGCAACAGCATCAGCCGGATTAACGCAATCGTTGCCCACTGAATGGCGAAGTAATACAGGTTGAAGATGTCCCGAACGTGCGCCCACCCAACAGCCTCCGCACATCCGATCGCAAAAGCTGCGGCCAGGCCGATTGTCATCGCCAACGTGATCCGGGCGGGCAGCGCAACCGCAAAGCCGATCACACTGGTGCCGGCAATGGCGACCGGCGCAGTATTGCGGGTGGCGATATCGGGTCCAGCCGTCAGCAGCGGTATGGCGAAACATACGCCTATGACTAAGAGATAGTCGGCGGCCAATAACGCGTAACTGTGCGAACGCGTGGCGATGCGATACAGCGACCACAACCCGAATGCGGCGAGCATCCACCTACCAGACGGCCAATTTCCGGCCGATGTGTCCAACAAATCGACCGCCGCGACTAACAAATTGGCAGATTGGCGCATCAAGAGACCGATCGTTGTGGCGCGCCGCATCAGATGACGCTGAGAAGCGCCTGCGGTACTGTCCACCGGCTCGGACGAGATCATCACCCCCATACTTCCCCACTACACGGATCACCGGCCCCAGCTAACTTGTTAAGAAATTTGGTGCATTACTGAGAGCCCCTCGAAGCTACCGGAAAAGTTAGCTTTATTACCGAAGCGTTGACAGCTCTGGGGTAACGTCGAGTTTCTTTACCTTACGGTCCAATAAGTCGCGCGACGTGGTTTTTTCTGCTTCAATCCGGTCACGGACCACCGTTGAATCGCAGACTACGGATGCGCAGGCAGGCGGGCACGATGGGCATGAAGCATGTGAATTGTCTCGGCGAGGTGTTTGCTGGACGAATCAGCCGCAGGGACGGCGTATGTGACACGTGGCTAACAACCGCCGAGCGATGAACCCGCCTCAATTTGCGATCATCCCGGGGAGGAGGAGCACGCCCATGGCCCTTAGCGAGAGCGCAACGCGGGCAGCGCGAGTTGCCATCATCGATGACCACGACGTCGTTCATGCCGGCATCGAAGCGTGGTGCGCGAAGGCCGATCCCGCCATCACCGTTGTTGGCAGTTTCCATAGTCCGCACCAGTATTTCGACAGGTACTCCGCGCTTCCCAATGATGAAATCGACGTCCTGATTTTCGATCTACAATTCGACGGAAAGCGCCCGGATTGGGACACCCTCGCAAAACTCACTGAAGCCGGTCAGCGGGTGATCGTCTACTCCTACATGTTCACCGACGAAGTGATTCTGACGAGTCTGGACATGGGCGCTGTTACATATCTGGTCAAGTCGGAGGGAGAGCGCCATTTGATCGATGCGATCCAGTCGGCTCACACCACCGAACCGTGCGTCGGTCCCCGAATGGCGAAGGCGCTGATCAATGACACCACGCTGGGCCGTACGAAGCTTTCCCAGCGGGAAAAGGAAGTGCTGATCGCCTGGTTCCAGACGGAGAGCAAGGAGCTGGTGGCCAAGCGGCTCTTCATCGCTCCGACGACGGTGCGCACGCATCTGCAACGGGCGAGAGTGAAGTACGCAGCTGTGGGCAGGCACGCCCCGACCAAGTCGGCTCTGCTGGCCCGGGCAATCGAGGACGGCATTTTGAGCCTCGGCGATCTGTGACACCTGCTTTATCCGGCAGCGCCTGTCGCTGGGGGCCAACTCGGTTCAGGCTCACCAGGCGTCCTCGCACCGTGGTGGATACGCAGCGCGCCTAACCGGCAGATTTTCGGAGCCACGGACGCGCCGCACGCTGGCGCACACACGGCATCGACCTGTATCCCGCAATCCCGCGAATTCGTCGCGGCCAATTCTGCCGAAGACCCGCGCTACGTGATCGGGCTCAACGGGTTTCAGCTCATTCGGAACAATGAAGTCCGCGAGCGAATCGGCGGTCGAGGCCGGCCGTGACGACGCCCCTGGTTCGGCACCTCGCATCGCCGACGACGAGTCGGCGCCGAGGTGCACAACGGGTACCGCTGTCGACCGTTCGTACGATTTTGCCGGCTTCGCCCGTGCTCAGGGGCCTACAACTGCTACTTTCTGTCGCAATAGCAGTCGGTTCCGTGCACGCAGCAGACTCCCGTCCAGGACAGCTTTAGCTTGCTCCATCGCTGCCGCGCTGACCCAACTATTTTCTGATAAGGGGCTATCTGTGACCGGGTTGGTATTCCTGTTTCTCGCGTTGCTTTTCCTGTCGGTTGCCGTATCCGTGTGGCGCATTGTCACCCTGCCCAGACGCGTCGCACGCGGTGTCCGAAGTGTCCGAACGGCGGTGGGCGTCGTTCAACAACGCCAGGCGGATAAGGCGGCAGGAAAACCGGTTGCGCCGATCAACGTTTTAGCGATTGCCGGAATAGTGCTGGCATTCGGCGGAATCATCGTCGCCCGAACCGCAAGCGCGATAATAGGATTGGGCATGATCGTCATCGGGATGGGGGTGATGCTGATCGGCACCAGGTTGTATCAGGCGGAGCAAAGCCGCACCCAACACGGCGGCGACCCGCAGCTGCAGAATGGCTGGAACCCCGGTCCGGGCGTTTACGGTGCGCCGCCGACTATCGCTCAGACAACCCCGGATTGGTCGGCAGCATTCGGCACGTCCCCGAGCGTCGCCGGTCTCTCGCTGCAACCGATTGCTCCGGTTCATAGCCATTCGCCTTATCCTGCACAGGATCTGCCCGGATCAAATGCTGCGCACCGCGGAAACTCTCAGGGATCGAGCCGGTTCAACACTCCGCCGAATTGGCCTCCGAATCCTCCCGGCTGGGCACCTGGCCCGGACTGGAGGCCAGACTCGTCGTGGCCGCCCGCGCCGCCCGGATGGCAGTTCTGGACCTAGGTCCGACATTGGCCCGTACCGACGCGAATATCTAACGTCGGCAACGGACCTCAGTCGGCCTGACCTTCACGGCTCGTCATGAGCGGGGGAAGTCACCGGTATCAGCTCGAGGACCTCACCCCGGATCAACCGCCGTGCATCGGCGGACTCCTCGGGCAGCAGCTCGCCGGCCATGCACAGGTGATCCGCCGGGTTCCGTTGGACGCCTTTGTTGGTACTGCACATGTTGCGCGGGCATATCGTCGAGACGCCCGATCTGACGTCGGCGCCACCGTGGTCTGGCCCATCGTCGCGAGCGCAGCTCGAGCAGTCCCAGACGCCTTGACTGAAAAGCTGTTTGCGTGGCTTGCTAGCACGGCTGGGCTATTCCCCGAGCGCCAGGATCAGCTTGCCGGTGTTTTCGCCACGGAACAGCTTGAGCAGGGTGTCGGGGAAGTCGCTGACACCGCCGTGCTCGATCTGCTCATGCGATTTCAGTTCGCCGCTGTGCAGCCATTTCGCCAGTTGCGCAACCCCTTCCGGATATTGCTTGGCGTAGTCGAAGATGACGAACCCGGTCATGGATGCGCGGGCGACCAGCAGCTGCATGTAGTTGGACGGGCCCCTTGGGGTGTCGTTGTACTGCGACACCGCCCCACACAGCACGACGCGGGCACCGCGAGCGAGCCGGTTCAGGGCGGCCTCCAGCGTTGCCCCGCCGACGTTGTCGAAATAGACGTCGACGCCGTCCGGAGCGTGGGCCTTGAGCTCTTTACGCAGGTCAGCGCTCTTGTAGTCGATCGCGGCGTCGAATCCGACGTCCTCGACAAGCCAGCGGCACTTGTCCTGGCCACCGGCAACGCCGACCACGCGGCACCCCTTGATCCGGGCGATCTGCCCGACGATGCTGCCCACCGAGCCGGCCGCTCCGGAGACCAGCACGGTCTGGCCCGGCTCGGGCCTGCCGACATCGAGCAAGCCGAAGTACGCGGTCAGACCGCTGATACCGAGAGCGCTGAGATACACCGGCGCCGGCGCCAGAGCGGTGTCGATCTTGTTGACCTCGGCGCCGTCGGACACCGCATAGCGCTGGACGCCGAATATCCCGGACACGTCGTCTCCCACCGCGAAGCCGGGATGCCGTGATTCGACGACGTGGCCGACGCCGAGCGCCCGCATCACCTCGCCGATCTCGACCGGCGGGACGTAGCTGCGGCCGGCGTTCATCCAGGTGCGCATCGCCGGGTCGATCGACAGGTAGTCGACGTGAACGACGAATTCACCTTCGGCGGCAATGGGTTTGGGTTCCTCGACGATCGTCCAATTGCTCGCCTTGAGCATTTCGACCGGTCGGGCGGCGAGTCGGCACTGGGTGTTGACGGTGGTCATGAGGCGGTCTCCTGGGCTGGCGAGGTTGTGCGAGAGATGTCTGCGGCGCAGCCGAGGGCGATCCGGCCGGCTGGGTCTTCGGCGGTCACGGGTATCACGGCGACGGTGTCGGCACCGGCCTCCAGGTAGCTCCGTATCCGGTCGGCGACCTGATCCGGGGTGCCCAATGCGGCCAGTTGCTGGGCCAATTCGAGCGGAATCGCCGCGGCCAGGTCCGATCGCCGCGCTCCCGCGCGGGCCCGTTCGACGAGTTCGGCGAATCCGAGTTCGCAGAACATCTCTCCGTAGCCGGGTGGGGCGAGGTAGACCGCGAGCTTGCCCGGCCAGCTGCCGCAACGCGGCCTCACCGGGTTGCACCGCGACCGGGACCCACACCGTCATGTGCGGCGGCGTCCGACCCGCGGCGGCAGCGTCGTGCTCGATCTGTTCGCGGACCTGCGAAACCCGCTGCGGTGAGGCCAGATTCAGCACGACCTCGTCGGCGATACTCGGCCGCGAGCTGCATCATCGACGGGCCGAACGCGCCGACGCCGATACGGCTGTCCGGCAACGGGTTACGCAGCCGAAATCCGTGACTGCTGACATACCGCCGTCGTAGTCGCCGCGCTCACCGCGCAGCATCGGCCGCAGACACTCGATGGTCTCCCGCATCCGCGCCGCACTGTGCGACCAGTCCCGGTCGTGCCAGCCCGAGACGATGAAGGGGCTGGAGGCGCCCAGCGCGATGTCGACCCTAGCACCGGTGAGCGCCGCAACCGAACTCGCGCCCAACGCGATCGAGACCGGCGTGCGCACGCTGACCGGCAGCGGGCCGACCCGCAAGCCCCACACCCGGTACGCGAGATACCGATGGCGGTGGCCAATGCGAAGGCGTCGAACGTCGCCATCTCGCCGATCCACAGCCCGCCGAGTCCCGCGGCGCCGGCGGCCTCGGCGATTTCGATCGCCTCCACGATCGGGCCGGTCCAGCCAGAGCGGCAAGCACCGCTTCGATCCGACGACCTCACAACATCGCCGCCTCGGCTGGTCTGACCCAGCAGGATGCGGCCGGGCAATTCGCGTGATGCCTCGTTCACCTGGAAGTGCGCGGTAGCGGTGAACGCGTCGCGCAAGCGTCGTTGCAGCGGTGCGCCGTCGTAGATGGCGCTGCCCCCGGCGAGGTCGTACATCGATGCGAACGACGTCGGCCGAGACGCGCGCCCCATGCGTTGCCGCGAGGCGCAACCGCGTGCGCGCCTCCAACGGCACCGCGGGCCCGTCCTCGACTCGCCTGCCACGCACTTTCGATGGCCTGGTAGTAACCGGCTCGCGCGGCCTCGAGCGCCGACTCGGCCGTGGCGACCGCCACCTGGATGGTGGACCGCTCGGCAAGCGTGCGGCTGGCTGCCACACCTTTTTTGGTGCAGGCGAGCTCGACGAAGTTGTCGATCGCCGCGCGCGCGTTACCCATCGCGGCCGCGGTGATGCAGGCCGCGAAAAACCCGAACGGGGGAAATCGATACAACGGACGGTCGATCACCGGACCGTCGAATATCGAGAGCACCCGATCGTCGGGAACGAACACCTCCTCGGCGACGGTGTCATGGCTGCCGGTGCCGCGCAGACCGAGGGTGTGCCAGGTGTCCAGGATCTGCAGCTGCTCGGTGGGCAGCGCCACCACCGCCGGGCGGTCCTCGAGCACGCAGCCGGCGAACAGCACGTCGGCGTGGGTGATGCCGCTGCAGAACGCCCAGCGGCCCGACACCACCACACCTCCGGGAACGCGCCGTGGCCTTGCCCTGCGGTGCCCACACCCCGGCCGCCAGGCCGCGGCCGTCGCCGAACAGTTCGTCACGGCTCTGCGGCGGCAGATAGGCGACCAGCAGGGTGCTGGTGATCCCGATCGACACGCACCAGCCGGCCGATGCGTCGCCGCGTGCCACCTCCTCGGCGCACCGCAGAGCGATGCCCGCGGGCAGCTCCAGAGCGCCGACCTCGACCGGCGCGCCGGCCCGCAGCAGGCCTGAATCGCGCAGTGCCTCAACCAGTTCCGGCGGGCAGCCTGCGGGCAGAATCGATCTGATCGGCCATGCCGCGGGCCAACTCGGCGATCTCCCGCGCGCGGATCAGTACGGGCGCGGTGATGACGTCGGTGTCCATACGTCCTCGCTTTGCACGACGGTGTGAGTGATTCAGTCACGTTAGCACTACCGGTTTAGTTTTTGAACCGGTACATTCGATGAACCATGGATTACCCCGATCTGTCACACCGCTTCGAGGGCGAATCCGTCGCGCGGGCCCTGGAGATCGTCGGCGAACGGTGGACTCTGCTGATCTTGCGCGAGGCGTTCTTCGGAGTGCGTCGTTTCGGCGAATTGGCCCGCAACCTCCAGATTCCGCGGCCCACGTTGTCCACCCGGCTAAAGACACTCGTCGACAAGGGGCTCCTGGAAAAGGTGCTCTACGCGAGCGATCCCGACCGTCACGAGTACCGGCTGACCGACCCCGGTCGGGACCTGTTCGCGGCGATCGTGGTGTTGATGCAATGGGGCGATCAGCATCTCCCCCATCCCCAGGGCCCGCCGATCGTGCTGCATCACCAAACGTGCGACCAGACCGCCGAGCCGATGCTGGTCTGTGCGCACTGCCGGCGGGAGATCACCGCACACAACGTCACGCCCGAACCCGGGCCCGGATTCCGGGAGCCTGCGCTGGCGAAAACTCAGACGACCCGAAAGACGGGATACTGATCCACGATTCGTTCGAAATCCTCGAGCGGTGCACGGCGGTCGATCGGGAAGAACGGACGCGCCCCCGGTGCCAGTTCGAGGTACCGACGCAGGATTCCCGCCCGGCGCTCCGACGCCTCTTCCACTAACTCGACCTCTTCGCGCTGGCCTTGCCGCAGCGCCGCATGGCCGTCGGCACGCAGGTTGCGCACCCAGTTCGCATTGTGGCCGAGCATGCTGACCAGGTATCGCTGGCCCTGGTAGTCGGCGACGACCACCGGGAACGAAATCGTGCGTCCGGATTTGTGTCCGCGTACCTCTAGTGTCGCGGCGCCAGTGGGCCCGACACCCGCAGCAAATGACAAGGCGCCCAACCGGTTTGCGATACGCGCAGACAGTCCCGGACGTCCTTTGCGGTACTGCCATCGTTGAAACGCGCTGAGCATGCCACGTCGCATGGGCTGACCTTACTCTCGCGACCTGGCGCATCGAAATCGACGGTAGCGCGGATGGTTGTCGAGAAAGTCCGCGCTGCCGTCGATTTCGCCGTCGATTCGATAGCCGCGAGCTTGTCGTCACCTCCAGGCGAACACCGGTTGCTCCAGCTCGTCGACCGGATCATGGCGGCCATCGAGGCAGAGCCAGCGCAGCTGCAACAGCACCGCACCGGTCGGGGCGTGGATGAGGTCATTGCCAAGCGGTATCTGAACGACCGGCCGCGGACTCTCCGGGATGGTGACGAATCGCGGTGAGTCTGACCGCAGCAATTGGTGGAGCCCGACGCGGTACACCGCCACGACTTCGTCGGGCGCCGGCCGCGGGTCGAGTCGCCCGCCACCCCAGATCACCACCGGGGTGATCACATACCCGGACCGGGTCGGATAGTCGTCGAGCAGGCCCAGCACGTTGGACGGGGCAAGTTTGATACCGACCTCTTCGTCCAGTTCCCGAAGGGCCGCGTCGACCGCGATCTCCCCCGGATCGAGACGACCACCCGGAAGCGCCCATTGTGCGGGATGAGACGTCAGGCGAGAGGTTCTGCGGCACAACAGGAATGCCGCACCGCCGGATACCTCGACCATGCGGCCGTCAAGCGCCTCGGGCATTGGGCGGCCCGCGATCCAATCGTCAACAGGCGCCGGGTCGATCCGGTCCTCCCCGACTTCCGAGTCGACAAGCACCACCGCGACGGCCGCATGCCGTTTGGTCGGGTCGGCCACCACACGACGGTCATGAGCACCGAGCCGATCGCGAATCTGCTCGCGCAGTTCGTGGCCGTAAGGGATGGTCATGACCGCGATCGTAGTGATCTATTCAACTCGTGTAGCAGTATCCGACCGACTGCCACCTAAGTATTGTTGGCTATATCCAGCAATCGTGCGAGCGAGGTTTCTTTGTCGATCGAACTCAACCGCGAGGCGAGCGTGACGACGACGCGGTTATCGGCGGCGCGGCCTGCAGCCACCCTGCTCGTGGTATCTGCCGCAGCGTTTTTGGCCAGCCTGGATCTGTTCATTGTGAACATTGCTTTTCCCGATATCCGGCAAGCCTTCGGCACGGCCGGCCTCGGGGCGATGTCGTGGATCCTGAACGCCTACACGCTCGTCTTCGCGGCGTTCATGAATCCTGCGGGCCGACTGGGCGATCGGTACGGCCACCGCCGGATTTTCCTCCTCGGCGTGCTGGTGTTCACACTGGGATCAGCCGCCTGCGGGCTGTCCGGGTCATTCATGACGCTCGTCGTTTCCCGTGCCGTTCAGGCATTGGGCGCCGCGATGCTGATGCCGAGTTCGCTCGCACTCCTACTCGCGGCCGTCCCCGCTTCGCGTCGTGCCGCCGCCGTCAGTACCTGGTCGGCAGTGGGTGCGATGGCCGCCGCCCTCGGGCCGCCGGTCGGCGGCCTGTTGGTCCAATTGTCCTGGCGATGGATCTTTTTCGTCAACGTGCCGATCGGATTACTGGCGGTCGTCGCCGGAAGCGTGGTGCTGTCGAAAGCGGCCGGAACCGGTACCGGCGTTCCCGATCTGTTCGGTGCGCTGAGTTTGGTGGTCGGCGTCGGTGCGCTGGTGTGGGTACTGATCGAACTTCCGGTGGTCGGTCACAGTGCGACCGCGATAGCGGTCGCGGCTGTCGGGGCCGGTTGCGCAATGGCTTTGGCGGTGTGGCGTTCGCTGCGCCATCCATCGCCGGCAGTGGACCTGGCCGCGGTGCGCATACTGCCGATGTGGTCGAGCTGCCTCGCGCTGCTGGCCTTCTCCGCCGCACATGGCGCGATGTTGCTGAGCGGCGTCCTGCTGTTGACCACGGTCTGGGGTATGCCGCCTGCGATTGCCGGCCTGTGCCTGTCGCCCGGCCCGATCGTCGTCGCGATCGTTTCACTGACGATGGCCGGCCGGCTGATCGGTAAAGCCGGCATCGGCGTGGTTGCCGCCGTCGGTGCGGCGTCCTACGCGGTCGGGATCGGGATCTGGTTGTGCACCATCGGACCGGTACCCCACTACTTCACCGATTACCTTCCAGCTCAGCTGTTTACCGGCATCGGTGTCGGGTTGGTGATACCGAGCCTGTCCGCCGTCACCGGTGTCGCGCTGCCGGCCCACCGGTGGGGTGCCGGATCGGCGGTCACCAACACCGCTCGGCAGCTGGGCATGGTGTTGGGCACCACCGCGCTGACGATGATCTACCAGCCCGGGGTCGACCTCGCCGCGGTCCGGCGCGGATGGGTGTTCGTCGCTTCGGCCGCCGACGCATCGGCGCTCATCGCCGCTGGGTTGGCGATCTGCTGGAAGCCTGCCGGCCAGGGCCGTCTCAACCCGCCGTGACCCCAGGGGCCCAGGTCCGCTGCTCGACGGCGACGGCCCGGGCGACGATGAACAGCAGGTCGGAGAGGCGGTTGAGGTACCGGACGATCTCCGGGCTCAGATCGTCGACGGATACCGCACGCCGTTCCGCCCGCCGACAGACGGTACGGGCCACGTGCAGCTCCGCCGAGGCTAGGCCGCCCCCGGGCAGCACGAACGACGCCGGCGGAGAAAGCTGCGAGTTGGCTTCGTCGCAGCGCTTCTCCAGCCGGTCGACGTAACCGGCGTCGATTCGGAGCCCCTCGCCGTCCGCCGGTCGGCAGAGATCGGCGCCCAGATCGAAGAGCTCGTTCTGGATCTCCCTGAGCCACCCGGCGAAGGGCTGCTGCCGCAGATGGGCGAGGACGACCCCGAGTTGGGCGTTGAGCTCGTCGACGTCGCCGCCGGCCTCGATCCTCGGATCGTCCTTGGGGACCCGGGCCCGGCTGCCGGTCGAGGTCTCGCCCCGGTCGCCGTGGCGGGTGTAGATCTTCGTCAGGTTCACGTTCACTGTCGCCTCCGTGGCTCGAAATATCTCGTCGGTCGACGGGTGGTCGGCGGACTCGAGCGCCGCCAGCAGACGCTCGAGCCGGTGATTCAGCTCCGAGGTCTCATGCAAACGGTTGCGTATCTGTTGGAGATGGAGTCGGACGACGGCCGGGAGGCCCTCGCCGCCGTCGAGTGCCCGCCGGATCTCTTCGAGGTCGAAGCCGAGGCTCCGCATCGCGGTGATCTCGTAGAGCCGCTCTGCCTGCTCGGATCGGTACCGCCGATGGCCCGCACCCGTCCGCGCGGCGGGCACGAGCAGCCCGACCTGGTCGTAGTGGTGAAGCGTCCGCACGGTGACGCCGGCTGCGCCGGCGAGTTCGCCGACGCTCCATTCCCGGTTGCCGCTCCCGATTTCCGATTCCGTCATCGCCGTGAACCTACGACCTGACGTTGCGTGAGGTGCAACATCGGAGCGCGCTCACCGCACTGCTGATTTACTGGACGCAATGGCCGACATCACCATGCTGATCCTCGACGACCACAACTGGTTTCGCGAACAGTTCGCCAAGCTGGATGAACTGCAGGCGCAGACGCCCGTCGATCAGCGCGCTCTCGAACGGGTCTGGCGTCCACTCGCGGACAAACTCGACGTGCACGCCTACATCGAGGAGAAGATTTTCTACCCGCAGCTACTCACCCGTGGCAGCGACGACGCCGAGGGTGAGACGCTCGATGCAATCGGCGACCACAACGACATTCGCGATGGCGTGCGCGATGCCGGCGCCGCGGGAATAGCCACCGACGAGTGGTGGGCGGCAGTCGGCCGGACCCGAGTGGCCAATGACGACCACATGGCTGAGGAGGAGCGCGAAGGCCTTGCCGACTTTCGACGCAACGCCCCGGTCGGACTCCGCGAGGCCCTCGGTCTTCAGTACCGCGAATTCATGAACCAACACCCGACCACGCGTGGACTGAAGATCGTCGACCGCGACCCGGAAGAGTATGTCGCAGAGCAGCAGAGCAACCCGAAGCGGGCGCGGACCGACTACTCACTTGGCATCGGCAGCCTCAAGGGCGAATAACGCACGCCCGGTGCATCACTCATGCGGCCTGGGCTTAGCCAGGCCGCATGAGCGCCTAACTGCTAGTAGGTTGGATCAGCCGTGGCCGCAGCCGACGCCCGCAATACATCCGCCCGGCACACCGCCCGGACCCGCGAACTGTCCGCCTTCCCCACAGCCGACACCAGGCACGCAGCCTTGGCCGCCAGGTCCGCCGCCGGGGCCACCGTTCTGACCACCAGATCCGCAGGTGCCATTCGGAGCGCATCCACTGCCACCCGGATCCTGCTTGAAGATCACCTGAGCAGGGGCTGCGCCGGTCGGGCCTGCACTCGCTTCTGCTGCTGCAACAGGCATTACAGCCATCGCTGCGGCAACCGCGCTACCAACAACAAACGGTTTGATCACTCTGAAAATAGACATGTCAGTTTTTTTACCCCATCCAGAAAAGTCCAAAACATCGATTTTCAGTCGTGATGATTCACGATGTTGACGACGTTGCCGTCCGGTGCGCGGACGAAGAATCGGCGCGGCCCCCACGCTTCTGACCTCAGCGGATGGACGATCTCGTAGCCCAACTCTTGGGCCTCGGCATAAGCGCCGTCGATGTCGTCGGTGCAGACCGAGATCACCGAGTCTTCGCTGGCAGTGCGGTCATTGGTGACGAGCTGCAGCCGCGCCTCGGCGTCAGGAGAGGAATACCGGGCCACCCAGCCCATGTTGAACTCTTCGTTGGGAAGCCCCAGGTAGCCGGTGTAGAAGCCCTTCGCGGCTTCGATGTCGTCGACTCGCAAGTTGGCAAATATTTTCGTGGCTCGCACCCACGTCTCCGTTCTGTTGATGTCAGCTCGGTAGCGACTCGCCGCGGTAGTCGCCGAACGACCACAGGTTGCCCTCGGGATCGCGGACACCGAACTCGTTTGCGCCGTAATCGGTTTTGCCCAATGGCCGGGTGATGTCGGCGCCGTGAGCCTGAACCCGCTCGTACACCGTCGTCGGATCGGCCGTCACGATGTAGCCACCCGCTGCGCCAGGCTCCCGACACCACTCGGCGCCGGGCGTGTAGCTGCTGAGCATGATGCCGCCGCCTCCCTCGGGCCACAGGAGTTGGGCGTGATCGACCGTATCGCCCTCGCCGTAACGCGCAACAAGGACCAACCCGAACGTGTTGACGTAGTAATCAATGAGTTTCGGTGCATCGTGCGCTTGCAACGTCAGCCAGACGGTCGGATTAGTAGCAGTCATGCTAGGAGTCTGCTCGGTATGCGTGACCACCGTATTGAATGTTTCGGAACTCCTCGGCAATCCAACGACCTGGCGGCACGCCCGCAAACCGCGTGAATTCACGGCTCAAATGGGCCTGATCGCTGTACCCGCTGCTCGCGGCCACAGCGGAGAGATCGACCGTCGCGCAACACCGCACTGAAGCTGAGATGCAGGCGGTCGCGCACTCGAAGCGCATCAACATCGCGACCGTCTTCGGTGAACGACCGACCTCGCGGTGGAACAGCGTCGTCAAGTGCCGGCTGGTAACCCCGACGCGGTCGGCCACCGCGCCCACCGACGCCCGCCCGTTGCTGGCTTGGAACAGCTGCCAGGCGTGCGCCACTTCGGTACGCACCCTCGCGCCGTCGCGTCGCTGCCACGCGTCCGACAGGTATTGGGCAATCCAGCTGAAAGCATCAGGCCACTGACTGGCTTCGACTACCCGGTTGCGGAGTCGAATTCCACTGCGGCCCAATACCGCAATGGCATCCCACTCGGCCGCATCCAACTCCGCGCTGGGCACTCCGAAGAGCGCACGGGCCGCGAGCGGATGCACCGCGAGCTGTACACCTGCTTGACCGGGGCGTTGTCTAATATGAGCGGCCTGGACATGAAGGCCACCCAACAACAGCGGGTTCGGCCGCGCGGCCGGAAGTGCCTCGGCCGTCTCGGCCGCCTCGACCCCGTCGTCAAGACTGACGATGAAGGTCAGCGTCGATGACGGCATGCCACGATGCAGTTCGTCGGGGTTGTCCAGGGCGCGAAACCCCACCATCGACATCACGCCGGGCGCGATCCGCGGCGGCGCGACAGCGATGTCCCAGGCCCGATCTCCCTCGTCATCGGTCACAAATCCACGCTAGCTCGCCAACCCGACCGGGATCGGCGATTAATCTGGCGCAATGAGCGGTAACCGAGTGCCCGGCGGGGTGGTGCACAAGCTGCCCGCAGACCTGCGCGCGGCGCTGCTGGCCAATTCCACGGCACTAGCGGCGTGGCAGGACATCACGCCCTTGGCACGCAATGAATTCATCTGCTGGGTCGACGACGCCAAGCAGGACGCCACCCGAGAGCGTCGCATCCGCCGCACGCAGGAAGAGCTCGAGGAAGGTCTGCGACGGCCGTGTTGCTGGCCGGGCTGCAAGCACCGCGAGCGCACCGGCAAGGCTTAAATCAGCTCTTTACGCTCTCCCCGATAAGTACTACGCTCCGTGGTACTACGTTGCATAGTAGGTGTTCGGCTGGCCGCGGAGCAGCGGCTTCAGCCGTGAGGGGATGGTTGCCATGAACCTCCGACCGGCGGATACCGCGATGCGCCCGGCCAACAGCGTCGACGCGCGATATCACCACTCAGCTGCCTTACGCCGGCAACTCAACAAGGTCTTCCCGACGCACTGGTCGTTCCTGCTCGGCGAGATCGCGCTGTACAGCTTCCTCGTTCTGCTGATCACCGGGATCTACCTGACGCTGTTCTTCGATCCCTCCATGACCGAGGTCACCTACCGCGGCGTGTATCAGCCGTTGCGCGGTGTGCAGATGTCGCGCGCCTACGAGACGGCGCTCAACATCTCCTTCGAAGTGCGTGGCGGACTGTTCGTCCGTCAGGTCCACCATTGGGCCGCCCTGCTGTTCGCGGCGTCGATCATGGTGCACCTGGCCCGTGTCTTTTTCACCGGCGCCTTCCGCCGGCCGCGTGAAGCCAACTGGGTCATCGGTTCGCTGCTGCTGATTCTGGCCATGTTCGAGGGCTACTTCGGTTACTCGCTTCCCGACGATCTGTTGTCCGGCATCGGTCTGCGCTGCGCACTCTCGTCAATCATGCTGGGATTCCCCGTGATTGGCACCTGGCTGCACTGGGGATTTTTCGGCGGCGACTTTCCGGGCAACACGCTGATTCCCCGGCTCTTCGCGCTGCACGTTCTGCTGCTGCCGGCAATCATTCTCGCGCTGATCGGCGCACACTTGGCGATGGTGTGGTTCCAGAAGCACACCCAGTTCCCCGGCCCCGGCCGCACTGAAAGCAATGTCGTGGGCGTGCGCGTCATGCCGGTCTTCGCCGTCAAGTCCGGCGCCTTTTTCGCACTGACCACCGGCGTCCTCGGCCTGATGGGCGGTCTGCTGCAGATCAACCCGATCTGGAACCTGGGCCCCTACCGGCCATCTCACGTGTCGGCCGGATCGCAGCCGGATTTCTACATGATGTGGACCGAGGGCCTGCAGCGATTGTGGCCGGCATGGGAGATCTACGTCGGCCACCACACCGTGCCCGCAGCCGTTGGTGCCGCGATGATCATGGGGATCGTGTTCGTTGTGCTGACCGTCTACCCGTTCTTGGAGAAGCGGTTCAGCGGCGCCGGAACCGACCGCAGGTGCTACCACAACTTGCTGCAGCGTCCACGTGACGTGCCGGTGCGCACCGGCATCGGGGCCATGGCGATCGCCTTCTATCTGGTGCTGACCCTGGGAGCGATGAACGACATCATCGCGCTGACGTTCCACGTCTCGCTCAATGCGACCACTTGGATCGGGCGTATCGGCATGGTCGTGCTGCCGCCGATCGTCTACCTCGTCGCCTACCGATGGTGCGTGGCACTGCAACGCAGCGACCGCGCTGTCCTCGAGCACGGCATCGAAACCGGAATCCTCAAGCGTCTTCCGCATGGCGCATACGTCGAAGTGCACCAACCACTTGGACCGCTGCCGCTGGAGTACCAGGGCGCCCCGGTCCCGGCCAGGATGAACAAGCTCGGCTCGGGTGGAGCCCCGGGCTCAGGCAGCTTCCTGCACGCCGATCCGGCTGTCGAGGACGCCGCGCTCTCCCAGGCCCACCACGCGGCCGGACAGCGAGCACGCTCCGCCTTGCAACCTCTCTAGGCGTGCTGACCCTGGCGGGTGTGGGCCCGGTCGGTCGTTGGTTTCGTAGCGCGATACATGATGTCGGGGTGACTACCGATATCCGCGTGCTGGACACCGACGCCGGCCTTGTTGCCGCGGCCAATGTGTTCCGCACCGCCATGATCGGATTCCCGCGGCTGGCGGACCTCGCCCCGGGGCAGATCACCCGGTTGCTCGAACCGGGCCGCACGATCGGTGCTTTCGTCGACGACCAACTGGTCGGCACCGCCGACGCGGTGACGAGCACGCTGACTCTTCCGGGCGGAACCATCGTCGGTCATGCGGCCGTGACGCATATCGGGGTGCTGCCGTCGTTCACCCGACGAGGTGTCGCCACTGATCTTGTTCGGCATCAATTGCACGACATCGGCGCGCGCGGCGAGGCGGTTGCGACACTGCGGGCATCCGAGGCGACCATCTACGAGCGGTACGGCTACGGCGCAGCGAGCTCATCACAAACCGTCGAGGTGCAGACAGCGCGCGCGGCGCTGCGTCCCGGCGTCGGCACGGGCGGTCCGGTGCGGTTGCTGGAGCCCGCCGATGTATGGGATGCGTTGCCGCGGATCTACGCCGAACACCGGCCGTCGCGCCCCGGAACCATCGATCGCCCTGAGGTGTGGTGGCATGGCGCACGATTGCGCACTGAATCCGGTCCCGGGCCCTGGTATGTCGCAGTTCACGGCGCACCTGGATCCGAGACAGGCTTCGTCCGCTACCGCCCGATCGACACCGATAAATGGTTCGTCAGCGATCAGCGCACCATCGTGGTCGAAGACTTCTTCGCCCCCGACATCGACTCCTACCTCGGCCTGATGCGTTTCCTGCTCGGGCTCGACCTGATCGACCGCGTGGTGTTCTGGATGCTTCCGGTCGACGACCCGCTGCCCTGGTTGTTGATCGATCGGCGGGCGGCGCGGGTGACCGCCACCCACGACGAAACCTGGCTCCGCATTATCGATGTCGAGAAGACCATGGCAGCAAGGCAATACGCGAGTGACGGGACCGTGACCATCGCCGTCGACGACCCCCTGTTGCCGGACAATTCGATCACTGTGGCGATCGCCGGAGACGGCGCCGAACGAACCGATCGCCCCCCGCAGCTGCACATCGGCATCGCCGGACTCGCTGCGGTCTTGCTCGGTGGCGCGACGTGGCACAGTCTGGCCAAAGTAGGACTCGCGCGCGCCGATGGTCCGGCCCATCTCGTGGCGGCTGATCGGCTGTTCGCGGTGCAGGACGCCCCGTATGCGGGCTTCTTCTTCTGACCTCACCACGCCCGTCGGTCAGGTGAGGCCGAGCAATTCGGACAGTTGAGCGACCGAATAATGCCCTGGCCCAACCAGATCGCGCACTGCTTCGCGCGCTGCGCGTGCCAATGCGGCGTTGATGGGCGCCTCGATCCCGTGCTGATGGGCGATGCGCACAATCTCACCATTGAAGAAATCGGTCTCCACATCGCCGGTGTTGCGACTCAGCGACTGCCAGGTGGAGTTGCTTGCCCCGGTGTCGGTGTCGGGCACCGGCCGCGGGGTCGGTCCGTCGGCCCGCGCTGCGGTGGTGACGTCAAACGAGACGAAATCTATTCCCGCATAATGCAACACGTGTTCAGCCTCGTCGCGCAGTGGCGCCACCAGAGCGCCCAGGTCGGTCCCGCCGACGGCGAGCGCGCCCACCGCATTACCCAGGTTGCTGAGTAGCTTGTTGTATTTCCACGGAGCCACATCGTCGACGACGTTGACCCGGATTCCCGCTGCGGTCCAGGCGGTGTCCAATTCGCCGAGCAGTTCGTCGTCGGCGGCTGTGCCCAGCGCTGCCGGCCACCGTCCGATGTGAAACTGACCAGCCACCGGCCACGAGCGGACGATCACCTCTCCGGCTTCAAGGTGCACGGCAGGAAGCCACACGCAGACGCCGAAGACACGTCGAAAATAGCGCAGCGCTTTCTCCTCGGCCACAACACCATTGAGGGCTGTCAGCACGGGCAACAGATCGCCGGCGGTGCCGATTGGCCCGTTGGGACCGTGAACCGGCTGATCCACCCATTGCTGCAGTGCCACGTCGAGCTGCTGGGTCTTGGTGGTGAACACCAGGACATCGTCGGGAGTCAGCCGCAGCTCCTCAGCCGCTGCCACTGCGGTGACCGGTGTGTGAAAGATGCCGTCCGGCGTTCTCAACATCAAGCCGGCAGACTCCAGCGTCTCGGCGTGGCGGCCCCGGGCCACCAGCACCGTGGGCACGCCGGCCCGCGTCAGCACACCGCCGACGGTGCCACCGATCGCACCGGCGCCGACGATCACATAGCGGCGGCCGCCAGTACCTGAAGATTCCAATGCCATTGGGCGAGAGTACGTCTGCCGCTCGCGGCTGCTGGATCAGACCAGGTAGTAGTAGTGCTTGGCGTCTCCGTTGGTGCCAACGGCAGCAGCCGGCACCGCCTCACCGGATTCGTCGAAGCCACGCAGCGCGTGGGCGTAGCGGACGGCCTTGAGCGTCGCGGAGAATTCCTTTTCTTCCTCGGGGAAGACGCGCTCGGAGGGGAACCATGTGTCGAATCCGACGTTCGTCAGCAGCGTCCACAGGTCGTCCTGCACACCGGCGAGCAGGACCGTGACGCCGCGGTCGGTTTCTTCCCGAACGAATTTCTCGATCCGCTGGATCACGACGGCATCCGGGTGACGAACCCGCTTGAGCCGCAGCACGAGGTATTTGATGTCGTCGTCCTTGATTCGCGTGCCCAAATCCTCGAGATACTGCTCGAGGTCGGGTGCGGCGCCGAAGAACAGCTCACCCTCGAAGTCATAGATGAGCGTCGACGGGTCGGACGGATCGGACGGCACCCGCTCGCGGACCACCCGCTCAGGGGCGACCACCAATTCCCTTGCCTTGAGCTTGGCCGCCCGCGGCACGAACAGCAGGATCGACAGCGCGACACCGAGCAGGACCGCGGTGTCCAGGTCGACGAACACACCGACGAGCGCGGTGAGGATCACCAGGCCCGCGTCGTAGCGGGACGCCTTGATCGCGTAGCTCAACCGCTTGATGTCGATCAGTCGCGCGGCGGTGATCAGCAGCAGTCCCGCCAGCGCGGCCCGGGGCATGTAGTGCAGCAGCGGCGCGAACAACAGCACGATGATCGCGACGCCGATGGAAGCGATCACGCCGGAGAACCGGGTCTTCGCGCCGGCCTGGTAGTTGATCGGCGAGCGCGTCACCGAACCCGAGCCCGGCACGGCCTGGAAGAAGCCACCGGTCAGGTTCGCCAGGCCTTCGGCGATGATCTGCCGGTTGTAGTCGATCTTCTGCCCGCTCTGATAGGCGATGGCCTTGGCGATCGACAGCGCCTCGAGCAGTCCGATGAACGCAATGGCCAACGCGCCCGGTGCCAACTGGGTCACTTCGCTGAGTTGCACGGACGGGATGTGCGGGTGCGGCAGGCTCTGCGGGATCTTCGCGGTCAGCTTGATCGCGGTGTTGCCGGTGTGATCTTCGGTCGCCCATCCGGCCACGTACGCGATCAGGGCCGCAAAGATCAGTGTTGCCAGCAGATCGAGTTGGGGCAGACCGAATCGCTTGACCAACCGCCGCAGCACGACGGCGAGGACGATGGTCGAGACGCTGATGATCAGCGCGCGGTAGTTGAAAGCCTCGCCATGGAACAGGGTTAGGTAGGTACGGTTTATCACCGACTGCCGGGCGTTGCCTTGGTCTTTCACGCCCAGCGCATTGCCGAGTTGACCCAGCGCGATCAGAACGGCCGCGGACAGCAGAAAGCCCAGGATCACGGATTCGGAGATGTACCGGGTCAGATCGCCGAGCCTGAACACCGCAATCAAAATCTGGAAGGTGCCAACCAGAACGCCGAGCAGGAATAGCGCCTCGAACAGGACCGTCCGGTTCTCCGGGTCGATGAACGCCAGCGAGCTGAACACCAGCAGCGAGATGGCACTCGTCGGGCCGTTGACCAGGTGCGACGACGACTGGAAGATCGACGCGACGAAGGTCACCACGATCGCCGAGTAGACACCGAATTTGGGGTCGACGCCGGCCACCAACGCGTAGGTGATGCCCTGCGGCAGCGACACCGCAGCGACCGTGAGGCCCGCTATCAGGTCGCTACGCAGTTTGTCCCTGTCGTAGTTCACGCTTTTTATGCGTGCAGAAATCCCTGCAATACTCATGGGGTCTTCGTCTTTCGCCGCGGGTGTGCAGACGCGACCCTGGCCGGAGCCGAGGAGACCACGTCGTAGATGCCGTTACTGCCGAAGAACTTCTCCTGCGCGTCGTACCAACTCTTGGCGATCGCAGTGATGGGGAACAGATTGATGGGCGGTAGCCGATCCGCATGCTTGGCCAGGATCTCGGGCTTGAGCGGACGGTAGCCGTACTGGGCGACGGTCTCTTGCGCCGCGTCGGTGTAGAGGTACTCCAGGTAAGACTTGGCGTAGGACGCCAGCTTCTTGTCCTTGAGATTCGCGTCGACCCAGGTGACCGCTGGTTCGGCGAGGATGCTGACCGGCGGATAGACGATCTGGAATTGATCTTTGTTCTCCGCCACTTCCCGCAGGGCCTCATTCTCCCAGGTCAAGTGGACGTCGCCGATTTTCTCGGTCGAAAAGGTGGTGGCGGCACCGCGCGCTCCGCTGTCAGCAACCTTGACGTGGCTCAACAACGCCCTGACGTAGTCGCTGGCCTCCTGCTCGCTGCCGCCGCGCGTTGTCACCGAACCCCAGGCCGCGAGAACGCTCAGCTTTCCGTTGCCCGAGGTGTGGGGATTGGGGTTGATGATGTCAACGCCGTCTTTGATCAGATCCGGCCAGTCGTGGATCCCCAGCGGATTGTCTTTCTCGACGACGAAGACGATCGTCGAGGTGTAAGGGACCGAATGGTTCGGCAGACGGTTCTGCCAGTCGGCTGCGATGAGGCCGCGCTTGCGCAGCGCGTCCACGTCACTCGGCAGTGCCAGCGAGACGACGTCCGCCTTCTCATGGCCCTTGATGACTTCAGTGGCCTGCCGTCCCGAACCACCGTGCGACTGCTTGACTTCCACCGTGACGCCGGTCTTCTTCCGGAACTCATCGACGAATGTCTTGTCGATCGCCGCGTACAGCTCCCGGGTCGGGTCGTAGGAGACGTTGAGGATCTGGTTCGGCGAATTGTCGTGATGCAGGTTGTGGACGGCGATGCAGGCCGGCTGCGACGACGATCGCCACGATTCCCAACGCGTTGAGTCGCGGTACCGAGGAGAGGGCCCTGCGCCATCGCGGCGATCTCTGCGTGGGCTCCGTCATTGCTGCTGCCTCCGTACCGGTAACCGGGATTGTGATAGTTGCCGGCTGCCGGCGACTCACTGCTTACGCGCTGGTCGTGCTTACCAAGCGTGAGATTTGGAGCGTAGCGACGGCGCTCCTGAAAGACAGCTGTGCAAATCAGCATGATCGCAATGGGCCTGGAGGCCTCGCGTTTTAGCTGAGTCGTCACATCGGCAACTCCGGTACCTGCGTCCGACCATTAACCACTGCTTCGAAACGTGGCCACCCGCGATATCACCTGCCCGGGTGACATCGCGGGTGGTGCTGAAACGAAAAAAGAGTGCCGTCCGTCAGGCTCGCAACCGCTCGAGTGTCGGGACGGCGTGAACTACTTAGAGCGTCGCCACTCCAGAAGCTTTCGCACTGGCCGCAACTGCTGGTCGTCGCGCCCCGGTGCCCACAGTCCGATCAGGACGGCGCTGACGGCGATCAGGATGCCGAGCACCAACAGCGATGAATGCATGGCGTCGATGAACGCGGTCTTGCTGACGTCGGCCAGTCGGGTGCCCGCCGGTCCCAGTCGTCGGGCGACCTCCAGCGCCTGGCTCAGCGAGGTGGAGGCGGCGTCACCCACCGATTTCGGCAATCCGATCAGGCTGGGCGCCAACGTCTTCGAATACTGTGCGGCCAGCATGGAACCCGCGAGCGCAATGCCCAGCGCGGCACCGATTTCTCGGCTGGCATCGTTGACCGCAGAGGCCACTCCCTGCTTGTCGTCGGGAGCGGTCGTCATGATCACCGACGTCGTCGGTGCGGTGCACAGGCCGATACCGACGCTCATCACCAACATCGGCCAGGCCGCTCGCCAGTAGCCCGAACCTGACGTGATTCCGAGCAGGCAGAGCACGCCCGACCGCGATCAGCAGCAGCCCGCTGAACACCACCGCGCGCAGGCCGAGTCGGGGCAGGTACCAGAAGGACAGCACCGACAGCACCAGCATCGGGCCCATGATGGGGGTCAACGCGAGCGCGGTCTTGTTGGGGCTGTAGCCGAGGATCAGCTGCATGTACTGCATGAGCAGGAACATGTAGCCGAACATCGACAGGAAGAACACCGTGATGGTGGCCGCGCCGGTGGCGAATGCGGGAACCGCGAACAGTCGCACATCCAGCAGCGGATAGCGCTGCCGCACTTCGACAAAGCCGAAAGCCAGGCTCAGTAGCAATCCGACACCGATGCTGGTGACCACCAGCGGATGGGTCCAGCCGCGCTCTGGCGCATCGAGGATGCCGAAGACGAGGGTCGCCACGGCGCCACCGATGACCAGAGCGCCGCGCCAGTCCAGTGGATGCGCGTCAGCATCGCGCGAACTCGCGATGGTCAACGTCAGGATGAAGATGGTCAGCGACGCACCCGCGAACACCCAGAAGATGGAATGCCACGACCAGAAATTCAGCAGTCCACCCGGATCCGAGCATCCCGATGACAGCGCCCGACCCGGCCACCCCAGCCCAGATACCAACTGCTTTGTTGCGCTGGTCTTTTGGATAGGCTGCCGTGATCAACGACAGCGTGGCGGGCATGATCAGCGCCGCGCCCGCGCCGGCAGCCCCTCGGGAGACGATGACGATCATGGGGTCGGCGAGAACGGCCGGCACCAAGGATGCCGCGCCGAATACGGCCAGACCAACCAGCATCGCGCCGCGCCGACCGTATCGGTCGCCGAGTGCGCCAGCCGGTAACAGCAGGCAGGCCAGTACCAGCGTGTAGCTGTCGACGATCCAGGTGAGCTGGGTCTGAGTGGCCGACGTGGCGATCGCAATGTCGGGAAGCGCGGTGTTCAGCGCGACCATCGAGGAGATCACCAGCAGCACGCCGAAGCAGGCGACGGTGAGAAGCCAGAGGCGGGCCCGCTTCGACAAGCCGCCAAGAGCGAAGTCGCCGCGTTGGGTCGGGTGGGTCAAAGCCTCGACCACGCGCCACCCCCTTCAGCGATGCAACTGCCCTAGCCCCAAGTCTCCGAGACTAACAGTCTCGTTTCTTATCGGCATTACGGGGCGATTGAGTACCGAGGGCACGAGCCAGGCGGGTTGACCAGCAGTTTCACCAGGTCGTCGAGTGGCCGGGGTTCGGCCACCAACGCCGACCAGGGGAACCGCTCGCCGGTGTCGCTCAAAAACCTCAGCGCCGCGCTCAGGTGCCGCGGTTCGTAGTTGTGCACGCCGAGGATCGACAGTTGACGGCGCACCACTCGCTCGGGGTCGAATGCGACGGGCGCATCTGCGGCCACCGCGCCCGCGAGAACGGCGACGCCTTGGACGTCGAGTCCACCGAGTCCGTCGTGTAGCGCCGATGACGAGCCGGAGAACTCCAGCAGGACATCGCAGCTACCGGCGTCGCGAGCCGACAAGGCAACGTCAGTCGCGCCGAATTGTCTTGCCAGATCACGTCGTTCAGGGTCGGGATCGACGGCCGTCACCCCTGCGGCTCCGGCCGCGGCCGCGGCCGCGATCGCGCCGAGTCCGAGCATGCCCGCCCCGATGACCACGACCCGGCGCCCGGCCAGCGCGCCAGCACGTTCGACAACGGCCATGACGGTGGCGGTGGCGCAGGCGGCGGGAGCAGCCACCGCGTCGCTGAGGTCGTCGTCGACAACGGCGATCGCTAATCCCTTTGGCAGCAGGACATGCTGGGCATACCCGCCGGACAGTCCCCAATCCGAGTGCAGTGCCTGATGGCCGGCCTTGCGCACGGTGCGGCACTTGGCGCTCACGCCGGCCCGGCATCGGTCGCACGTCCCGCACGGCAATGTCACCGACCAGATGACTCGCTGACCGAGTTGCAGGGCTCGCCCGTCGACGTCGTACGAGTCGTCGGCACTCAGCGCCACGATCTCGCCGACAGTCTCGTGGCCGAGGATCGACGGGCACGGCTGAGCACGCCGTCCACTGACGGTGTGGCGATCGCTGCCGCACACGGTCGCGAGTCGCACCCGGACCAGGACGTCGCCGGATGAAAGCGGCGGTACCGCGATGGGCTCCACGGCGATGTCGCCGTCACCACGCCAGACCGCGGCCGTCGTCTGCCCGATCATGACGGGCTACCGACCTTGGCGTCGATCCCGAAAAATGCGGGTAAGTCAGCGACGGAAGACAGCAGATGAGTGTGGGGATACGCACCGAGCTCAGCGGCGTCGCTGGCGCCGGTGAGAACTCCGACGACGAAGCCGGCGCCGGCATTGGTTCCGGCTTCCAAATCGCGCGGGGTGTCGCCGGCGACCAGCACTCGCGCGACGTCAGTAACACCCAGCTGCTCCATCGCCCGGAAGATCATGAAGGGCGCCGGACGGCCGGACGGCACGTCGCTGCCGCAGACCACCGCATCGACTACCGAATCTCCTTGCCAACCAAGCGCATTCAGCACTGAGTCGGCAATGTCGTGGTCGAATCCGGTGTTCAGCGCGACTCGGATACCGGCACCGCGCAGCGCAGCCAACGCCTCGGGCACGCCCGGCAATGGCGTAGGAGGATGTTCGGTGTAAGCAGCCACCAGCCGGCTACGGAAATCGTCGATCACCGTCGCGAGCAGCTCGAGAGCGGGCGGCGTGCCGTCGGCCGTGGTCAACAACGCTTGTAGCGCTTCATGTTTGGCTGAGCCATGCCAGCGGGCAATGTCGGCCTCAGTTGGGTTGGCGCCGTGCGCCTTTGCCGTTTCACCGAGAACGCGGTAGACCTGCTGGCCTTCGTCGACGGTCGTACCGGCGATGTCGAGGACAACGAGTTCGGGCCGGAGAGTGGTCATGGGTGCTCCTTGTCAGAGTTTGGCGTTGCGCGTCAACGCGCAGCGGGCGTCGAGGGTGTTCTGCAGGGTGAAGCTGACGATCGCCGGCAGGTAGCGGTCGTCGTGGTATTCGATGATGTCGCCGCCCACGCCGTGCGTGGTGCGCTGCTGGCGCAACAGTGGCGCGCCTTCGGGCACCGCCAGATGCTCGGCATCGACGACGTCGGCGGCGACCGCGTCGATCACATGTGCGGCGGTAGCGAATTGCACTCCCTGCGAAAGCAGATACGCCCACAGCGAGCCCGAGTCGCAATCGAAGTCGAACAGACGGCGACCGACGTGCTCGACGAACGTCGCGCGTTCGAGCATCGCCGGTTCACCGTCGAGGTAGCGCAGCCGCAACATCTGCACGACGGGTGCGCCCTCGTCGATCTGCAATACCGACGCGGCGTGCTCGTCGGCCCGGCGCAGCGCCAACTCCAGCGTCTGCTGCCCGGGTGTTCGACCAATCGAGTGGGCCCAGGCCGAGTAGGACAACAGGGTGTCGAACGGCTGGCCGATCGAACTCGTACACACAACGGGCGGCTTGCCGCGCCCGCCCGCGATGAGTCCTTCGGACCGCAATGTCGCAAGAGCCTGTCGCACCGGCCCACGTGAAGAGTTCCATCGTTCGCACAGCTGCGATTCCGACGGAAGCGCCACCCCGACGGTCAGCTCGCCGAGGCGGATCTGCTCCCGCAGGCTTCCGGCAATCTCTTCATGCAATGCCATCGTCACAAACTTGACTATACATGTGTGCGGATGGTTGAGAAGGGCTGGCGAGACCGATGATCTTGCTGGTGGGTGAATTGAAACTGAATTCTCCCGATACTGCCGGTACAAGCATTGACAGGTGGGTCGGCCATCGCTGACGGTACTTATCAAGACAAGTTGCGAAAGCGAGATCTGAACTCGCCGGGCATCCACCTGGAGGACATGTGACCACCGCACCCGCTCGGCCCGGCGTCGCGCAGTCGATCGACGACGCGAAACTCAGCGCCTTTCACTTCAAAGCGGCCGCTACCGCCGGAGCCGGGTTTTTCACCGACTCCTACGACCTGAACGTCATCGGCACGGTGACCCTGCTCGCCACGCCACAGTTCCATCTGAACGGCGGGCAGATCTCGATGCTGACGAGTTCGACCTTGCTGGCAGTCGCTTTCGGCGCGGTATCGTTCGGCCGCCTCGGTGACCTGTTCGGCCGCCGCCGGGTCTATGGACTCGAAGCGGTCTTGATGATCATCGGCGCGCTCGTGTCGGCGCTGTCACCCAACTTCACCGTCTTGCTGATCGGCCGACTGATCCTCGGCCTCGGGATCGGCGGCGACTACCCTGCCAGTGGCGTGATCATGACCGAGTACGCGAACAGGCAGAACCGCGGTTCGCTGGTCGGCCTGACGTTTATCTTCTATGTCTTCGGCCAGGTATTCGCCTACCTTGTCAGCCTGCTGTTGCTGGCAACCGGTGTCCCCAACCAACTTGCCTGGCGATTGATCCTCGGATTCGGTGTGCTGCCTTCACTATTGGTGCTCTACCAGCGCCGGCACATGCCCGAATCACCGAGGTGGACCGCTGAACACGGTGACGAGCAACAAGCGCAGGAAGACTTCGACGCGTTCTCCCGTGCGGGTACGCAAACGTTCACCGCGCCGGAGACCTCGAACGAAACCGCCCCGCAGGCACGTTCGGTGCTGAAGAACCGACGACTCTGGCTCGTGTTCGCCGGCACTGCGGGCAGCTGGTTCTTTTTCAACGTCGCGGTCTACGGCAACTACGTCAGCCAGCCGCTGCTGATCAAAAGCATCAGCCCGCACGGCAGCGTCGTGTCGAACATCGCCGTCAACGCCATCCTGGTGGTGACGTTCAGTCTCATCGGCGCCGTCGCCGGTCTGCTCGTGCTCGACCGGATACCCCGCCGCATGCTTCAGACGGTCGGATTCGGGCTATGCGCGTTGTCGATGCTGCTGATCACCATCGTGCCGAGCCTGAGCGCCACTGTTGTGCCGTTCGCCGCCGTCTTCGGCCTGTCCCTGTTCGGCGTCGCATTCGGCCCGAACTACACCACAATGTTGCTGGCCGCCGAGTCCTACCCGACCACCGTCCGCAGTACCTTCCACGGGCTCTCCGCCGGCATTGCCAAGATCGGTGCGTTCGGCGGCGCGCTCATCGTGCCGCTGCTGCTCAGTAGCCACGGACTGCGGGCGGTGACATTCATGGGCTTCTGCTGCTACACGGCGGCCATCGCGACGACGATGCTGATCCGCGAACCGGGAGGACGCGCACTCGACGACATCAGCCGAGACCTCGAGGCTCAGCCCTCGACGGTTCCGGTGTGACACGTCGACCGATAGCCTCGGTGCGGGCCGGTGCACTCGATATCGCGTTCGAGCGGCACGGCAACCCAGACGGCTGGCCGGTGGTGTTGCTGCACGGATTCCCCTACGACCCCCGCTGTTACGACGCAGTCGCTCCCGCGCTGGCTGCGGCCGGAGCCGACGTGGTCGTGCCGTATTTACGCGGTTACGGGCCGACCCGCTTCCCCGACTCCACGACGCTGCGCTCCGGTCAGCAGGCGGCGCTTGCTGTCGACCTTCGCGAACTCATTGCCGCACTGGACTTGTCGGCGCCGATCGTGGCGGGGTTCGACTGGGGTGGCCGGGCTGCGTGCCTGACAGCGGCGTTGTGGCCGGAGCGGGTGCGAGCACTGGTGACCGTATCCGGCTACCACGTGCAGAATATTCCGGTCGCCGGACATCCGGCGCCTCCGCAATTCGAGCGCTTGCTCTGGTATCAGTACTACCTGCATGGGGAGCGTGGGCGAGCCGGACTGGATACTTATCGCCGCGAATTCGCTCGTCTGCTGTGGCACGAATGGTCGCCGGACTGGTCTTTCACCGACGACGAGTTCGACTCTACCGCAACGTCATTCGATAATCCCGACTTTGTCGACGTCGTCGTGCATTCTTACCGGCACCGCTACGCGCTGGTCGCCGGAGACCCGGCCTACCAGGAATTAGAAGACACGATCGCCGGGCAACCGCCGGTCACGGTGCCGACGGTCGTGCTCGATCCTGAGCGCGACGGCCTCATTCCTGTTGTGCCATCTGCTGACTCGCATGAGCAGCACTTCCCTGAACTGCGTGCTGTGCGTCGGGTGCGCACCGGACACAACGTTCCACAGGAAGCCCCGGAAGCCTTTACGGAAGCGATTCTGCAATTACACCAACACAGCTGACACCGAGTCTACGTCGGCGCCGGACCCACCAAGAGTTGCTGAATGATCGGGGCGGCCCACCGGCTGAGCTCCACACGACTGAGGCTGGCAATCGGTGGATTCACCAGCACGTACCGGGTGATCGCCAGGCCAATGACGAAGGCGCCCATCAGCCCGATCCGCTGTACAGGATGGTCGGGGGTGGCGGTGATCAGCTTGGGCGCCACCTGCTCGGCGAACACCCGCCGCAACGCGTCGGCGGCGAGCGGGCTGGTCATCGCGGCACGCAACAGCGCCAAGAACGTCTCGTCGTCTTCCCACACCGCGAAGAAGCGCGGCAGCAGGATGCCGGCGACGTCGTCGGGATCGACGTCCGACAGGTCGGGCAGATCGATCTCGAAATCCGCCGCGGCCGCGAACAGATCCTGCTTGCTGCCGAAGTATCGAATGACCAACGCGGCGTCCACGCCGACGTCAGCGGCGACCGCCCGCAGGGTCGTCCGCTGGTATCCCTCGGAGCCGAACCGGCGGCGGGCGGCGGTCAACATGTCCGCGCGCGTCTGAGCAGCGTTGCGAGGCCGGGTCACCGTCATGACGGCGCCGGTCCCACCAGCAGTTGCCGGAACACCGGGGACGCCCACTGCCGCAGTTCTTCTCGGCTGAGCTCGGCTGCCGGAACGTTGCCGAGCACCGACCGGGTGGCGGCCAGTCCGATGACGAAGGCGTCGGTCAGCGCGATGCGCTGCTGATCGTGGTCGGGGGTGGCGGCCTTCAGCGTCGGCGCGACGTGCACGGCGAGGGTCTCGTTGAGTTTGTCAGCGGCGACACGGCTGGTCATCGCCGCCCGGAGCAGCGCCATGAAGGAGTGGTCCTCTTCCCACACGGCGAAGTACTGCGGCAACAACATGTCCGCGATGTCGTCGGGAGCCGCGTCGGTCAGATCGGGAAGTTCGATGGCGAACTCTGTGGCGGTCGCGAAGAGATCCTGCTTGCTCCCGAAATACCGCGTGACCATCGCGGCGTCCACGCCGACGTCCGACGCGATCGCCCGCAACGTGGCTCGGTCGTACCCGTCTGCAGCGAACCTGCGGCGCGCGGAGTCCAGGATGTCAGCCCTGGTCTGCGCAGCGTTGCGCGGTCGCTTCGTCATTGCAGATCAACTTTATGTCATCAGCCGTTGACTAGGTGCATCGCCACACGTATGTTCAAGTCACCAATCGTTGACAAAAGTCACCGGCTGTTGAAATCGAAGGGATGGGCGGTCCCATGATCGCGGTGCGAAGCAATAGGCTAGATGACAGACCTGGACATCGCCGTCCGGAATCACCGCGGACGTCCGCGTTGTTGATGCGTCTACATGAGCAATTCGGAATCAACGAAAGTCCGGCTGCCGCGGCGCAATTGCCGAGCCAGCTCCCAGTTTCACGAACGGCAGTGTTGCCGGCACGCCACGTCGTCCACAGAGGGGCAGGAAAATGAGCACACGTCTGAGCCGCAACGAATTTCGGACCCACAAAGCCGGCAGCGTCATCGCCGGCGTGCAGGGTGCTCTGCCCGAACATCGCTATGAGCAGAGCGAGATCACCGAGATGCTCGCCGCGCTTCCGGCGTTCAAGGATCACGGAGAACTGCTGCGCAAGTTCCACTCGAGTTCCAAAGTCGACAGTCGCTACCTGGTCATGCCGCTCGAGCAGTACGCCTCGCTCAACGACTTCGGTCGCGCAAACGACATCTGGATCGAGAACGCGGTGGAACTCGGGTGCACGGCGATGTCGGCCGCACTCGACGAGGCAGGGCTGCGGCCCGAGGATGTCGACGTGGTGATGTCGACCACAGTCACCGGTCTCGCGGTGCCATCCCTGGAAGCCCGCATCGCGACGCGGCTGGGCCTTCGCCCCGATGTACGCCGGGTTCCGATGTTCGGCCTGGGCTGTGTCGCAGGCGCCGCCGGCGTCGGCCGGCTCAATGACTACCTTCGCGGGGCCCCCGACGATGTCGCGGTGCTGCTGTCCGTCGAACTGTGCTCACTCACCTTCCCCGCGACGAGTCCCTCGTTGGCTTCCCTGGTCGGCACATCGCTGTTCGGCGACGGCGCCGCCGCGGTGGTCGCGGTCGGCGCACGGCGTGCCGAGCAGATCGGCGCCCGCGGTCCGGAGGTACTCGGATCGCGCAGCCACCTCTACCCCGACTCGCGGGACACCATGGGCTGGAAGATCGGCTCCACCGGCTTCGGACTCATCCTTTCCCCGGACGTGGCCAACGTCGTCGAACGGTATCTGGCCGACGACGTCGCGGGGTTGCTGTCCACCTACGGGGTGGGCATCGCGGATATCGGTGCGTGGGTGAGTCATCCGGGCGGCCCCAAGGTCATCGAGGCAATCGTCTCTTCGCTCGGGTTACCCAACGACGCACTGGAATTGACGTGGCATTCGTTGAGTGAGGTCGGCAACCTATCGTCGTCATCGGTGTTGCACGTCTTCCGCGACACCATCGCCAAGCAGCCGCCGGCCGGCAGCCCGGGCGTCATGCTGGCCATGGGGCCCGGCTTCTGCTCCGAGCTCGTCATGCTGCGCTGGCGGTGACGCCGCGATGATCTGGTACGCACTGCTGGTCGGTGCCGTCGCGATCGAGCGGCTCTTCGAAGTCCGCGTCGCCGAACGTAATCGGGCCGTCAGCAAGACGCACGGCGGCGTCGAGTTCGGCGCTGGCCACTACCCGGCGATGGTGGCGCTGCACTTCAGCCTGCTGGTCGGCTGTCTCGTCGAGCCAATCACGCTGCACCGCAGCTTCATTCCTGCGCTGGGCTGGCCGATGTTCGCGGTGGTGCTGGCCGCGCAGGCGCTGCGCTGGTGGTGCATCATCACGCTGGACTACCAGTGGAACACCCGCGTCATCGTCATCCCGGGTGCCGATCGCGTCACCGGCGGCCCCTACCGGCTGATACCCCATCCGAATTACGTCGCCGTGATCACCGAAGGCGTGGCGCTGCCGCTGGTGCACACCGCATGGCTTACCGCCCTGGTCTTTTCGTTGCTCAACGCGTGGCTGCTCAGCACCCGGATCAAAGTCGAGAACGCCGCGTTGGCGAGCCTGACGTGATCGACCTCCTGGTAGTCGGTGGCGGACCGGCAGGACTGGCCGCCGCGATCCACGGTGCCCGAGCGGGATTGGATGTGGTTGTCGCCGAACGGCGCCGCGGACCGATCGACAAAGCGTGTGGTGAAGGCCTGATGCCGCATACCCTGCGCCATTTGCAGGGGCTCGGGGTGTATCCACTCGGTAAGCCGATCCGCGGCATCAGCTACCTGGACGGCGATCGCCAGGTCGACGCGAAATTCACCCGCGGCACCGGCCGCGGCGTGCGCCGAACGGTGCTGCACAGTGCACTGATCGACGCGGCAGTCGAAGCCGGCGTGGACATAGTCCGTGACGAGATCCGCGGGATAAGCCAAGACGCCAACGGAGTTCACGCCGGGCGCTGGCGGGCCCGATACCTGGCCGCGGCCGATGGGTTGCACTCCCCGATCCGCCGGTCGCTGGGCCTGGAACAGACCAGTCCCGGCCCGCGGCGATGGGGCATCCGCCGTCATGTGCAGACCGCACCGTGGACCGATCACGTCGAGGTGCACTGGGCGGCCGGCGCCGAGGCGTACGTGACACCGCTCGCGGACGACTGCGTGGGTGTCGCGTTGCTCAGCTCGAGCCGCGGCGGATTCGATAGCCACCTCAAGGAGTTCCCCGCGCTGCGTGCGCGGATCGATGGTCACCCCCACGAGCCCGATCGTGCGGCCGGACCACTGCGGCAGAAGGTTTCGAGTCGAACGGCCGGGCGAGTCCTACTGGTCGGCGACGCCGCCGGCTATGTCGATGCGCTCACCGGCGAAGGCCTCGGGTTGGCTTTCGGAGCGGCCGAAGCGTTGGTGGATTGCGTCCTTGCGGGCCGGCCGGCAGATTACGACCGGCGGTGGCGTCAACTGACCCGACGTTATCGGATGCTGACCGCTGCTCTGCTGCAAGCCAGCGCCTACGCTCCGGCACGGTCACGCATCGTGCCGGCCGCGGTGGCCATGCCGACGTTGTTCACCGGCATCGTGAATCTGCTTGCCCAGTAAGGGCAAACAGTCAGATCTGGTTGAATCCGCCATCGGCGGTGACGGTGGAACCGGTGGTGAAGCTGGATAGGTCACTGGCCAAAAACACTGCCGCATTGGCGATTTCGACGGACTCGGCGAAACGCCCCAACGGGATGGTCGAAACGCGAGCGGCACGGAACTCTTCGATCGAGGAGTTGGGGTCGGTCTGGGTAGCCAAGTTGTCGCTTCCCGGTGTCGCGGTCGAGCCTGCGACGAGGACGTTGACCCGGATACCGCGGTCGGCGAGTTCGTTGGCCCAGCCGCGCGCCAGTGATCGCACGGCGGCTTTGGACGCGGCATAGATGCTCAGTCCCGGCCGGCCGCGGTCGGCCGTGGTGGATCCGATCAAGATCACCGAGGCACCGTCGTTGAGCAGCGGCAGCGCTTTCTGGACGGTGTAGACCACGCCTTTGACGTTGGTCGTCAGCAGCGTGTCGAGGTCCTCGTCGCTGATCTCACCCAGTCGCGCAACTCTCGTCGAACCGGCGTTGGCCACGACGACGTCGAGGCCCTTACCGGCCGCGGCGACCTCGGCATAGAGCCGGTCAAGGTGCGCAGGTATTCCTACGTCACCGGGTACCGGGACTGCTCGGGGGCCCAATTGAGCTGCGGCGGAACTGAGTTCGGGCTGCCGACGGCCGGTGATGAACACCTGTTCGGCGCCCTCGGCGATGAATCGCTCGGCGGTGGCCAGCCCGATGCCGGAGTTGGCACCAGTAACGACGGCGGTCTTGTGGTCGAGTAACCCCATCAGCACCTGACTCTAATAATTGTTACTTAGCCGTCATTACCGTAGCACCGCGAAACCCCGGCTGGCCGGGCGCTGGGTCGTCAGACCCCGGCTGGCCGGGCACTGGGTCGTCAGAACTCTAGGCGACAAGCGATTTGGGAGTGTCCACAATCGAATAGTCGCTGGCATCGCCGGCGACCACGCGGCTGTGCTCTCCGTAGACGCTGACCGGGATCTCACCGGCGAGCGTGATGCGACGTACCTCGCGGCGCTGATTGCCGAAATCGGAGACGGCGTAGTGCTGAGTCGCGCGGTTGTCCCAGATTGCGACATCACCGAGTTCCCAGTTCCACCGAATCGTGTTCTCCAGCCAGGTGATCCGATCCTGGAAGATCCGGTACAACGACTGGAACTCGGCCCCGTTGAGCCCGACGAACGACTTGGCGAACGAGCCCAGCAGCAACGACTTCTCACCCGACTCCGGGTGCACCCGGACGACCGGATGCTGCGTCTCGTAATGCGTCGAGTGGAATTGGGCGGCGTATTTCAGGATCGCCTCGGGGTCGGCTTCCGCCGCCGCCAGCTTGGCCGGATCGATCTGGGCATAGTCGAAGGCGTTGTCGTGCACGGCCCACAGATTTTCCGCGAGGTCCTTCAGCGGCTGCGGAAGCTGTTGGTATGCGGCCACGGTGGAAGCCCACGTCGTCGTGCCGCCATAGGGCGGCAGCTCGACGGCACGCAGGATGGATGCTTTCGGCGGGCGGTCGACGAACGTGACGTCGGTGTGCCACTGGTTGGCGCCGCCACCTCCGATGGCTTCCAGTTTCATCACGCGGCTTCCGTCGAACTTCAGCGTCGGATGCGGCGTGGTGGGAACGCCCAGGCTTTCGGCGAAGGCGTAATGGGAGTCGTCGTCGAGGTGATCCTGCCCGCGGAAGAAAATCACCTTGTGGGCGACCAGCGCCTGGTTGATCGCCGCCGCGGTCTCGGCATCGACAGCGCCCAGGCGTACTCCATCGACGCGCGCCCCGATGTTTTCACCTAGCTGCACCACACGTATGTCACTACTCATCGCTGCTCCCTTTTCGACATTTACGACGTAGGCGACCGTCTACACCGGCCATTGTGGGATACCGTACACAGATGGCTACAGCGGAGGCAACGGTTTCGACCACGGCGAAGCCAATTGGCAAAGACGAGGTCAGCGCGGCCGTCATCGAAGCGGCCGGACAGTTGTTCGCCGAGAAAGGCCCAGCCGCCACCTCGATCCGAGAGGTCGCCGCCCGAGCCGGCGTCAACCACGGTCTCCTGCATCGCCACTTCGGGAGCAAGCGCCAACTCCTGGCGGCGACGCTGCAGCATCTCGCCGACACGGCGGCCGCCCTTCGTGCATCCGGGGCCTCGCAGTCGCAAGTGGAGGCCGCCTACGAGTTCCAGGCGCGGGTCATGGTGCGCTCGACCCTCGACGGCTTTCCAGTGGAGGAACTGCAGCAGCGCTTTCCGGGCATGAAGGCGTTTTTGGAACAGGTGCGAGCCGGCCACAGCGACGATCGGACCGCGCGACTATTGGCTGCGCACGGCATGGCTCTGCAAGTCGGATGGGGCCTGCTGGGATCGACTCTGCGGGTTGCGTTCGGGCTGCAAGATCTCGATGACACCGAGATCCGTGCGGCGGTCGCCGAGCAGATCGCCAAAATCATTGCCGCGGAATAGCGCACTCGCGGACAGACCACTCTGCCTGGGTAGTTCAGAGCGCCGTCAGCGGCGGCTTCGCACCGCAGCAGCGACCGCGGGTGGCGCCTCGGACGACGGATAGTGGCCTACCCCGGGCAGTTCGGTCACCGCAGCGCGCGGCAAGACCTGCACCGCCTGCTTCAGCACGTGGCTGCCCGAAACGGGGTCGGCCAGTCCCCACACCAGATGCAGCGGGCGGGTCGAGTCGGCCGGCGCCGACTCCCACCGCTGATGGTGAACTGCTCGCTCGGCGTTGTACTTGATCAACAGGTGTGACAGCTTGTGCCCGCTGTCTTTGGACATGCCGAGCCACAAGTCGTCGAACTCGTTGTCGCTCAGCGGCGCTCCGCGAACCGCGTCGAGTGCCGAGCGGACCCGGGCGGCGCTGACCCGGCCGGCAATCACTCGGCCGACCACCGGCAGGATCAGCAACTTCTGCGTCCGTGTCGGGCGGTAGGCGCTGTAGACGATCCCGCAGTTCAGCATCGTGACGTCCTCGACAGCGAAGGGCAGCTGACCCCGGTTGGCGCGATCGAGGAGTTCCTGACCGACGATTCCGCCGTAGTCGTGCGCCACCAGCCGCACCGACGTGAGCCCGAGGTGCGCGACGAGATCCTCGACGGTATCCCCGGATTCGGCCACCGAGTAGGTGTAGCTGCTGGGCTTGTCCGAGGCGCCGTAGCCAAGGAAGTCCATGGTGATCACGTCGTGGTCGGCCGCCAGGTCGCTGGCTACCTCGGCGTAGTCGTAGGACCATGTCGGAAACCCATGCAGCATAAACACTGTCGGCCCGGTGCCGCGACGTCGGTATGCGATGCGGTGGCCGCGTCTGCTGATCAAGGTCTCGTTCTCGGCGATCCATTCGGCCGCCCGGGGTACCCGCGCAGGCCCGGTCATCGTGGCACCGCCATCACTGAAACCTAACGCCGAGTCACGCGCTCGTCACGGAAGATGTAGCTCTGTGACCTGACCGTGGCCTGGACGTGCCCGTTGTTCGGCTACGTTTACCACTCAGCTAATCGACGGCCCACCTGATGGCACAGGGCTCAGAATCGATGATGGGCAAGGAGTTTTATGGACTTCGAGGGTGACAATGCCCGCGAACTCATGTCGCTGGCTCACCAGGTTCTACGAAACGATGACGCCGACAAGGGGCCGCTGTGCGCGGCCGCGATCAGGGTCATCGACAACCCTCCCCGAGACGGAATCTTGCGCAACCTGGCTGACCATGTCTGCCAAGCCGTCTTCGACTGGGCTTGCTTCGACGGCTCCACCGCGCGGTTGGAGGGCGTCGTGAAAGGCTACGAGACAGCGGCGCACGCACTGCGAACACTCCAGGTGGAGGACAGGCTGAACACGCTGCAGGGCTGAAGCCGGATATGTTGCGGCTCAGACATATTGGCGCAGGAACGCCACCAGGGCTGGGTTGACCTGCTCGGCATGCGTCAAGCTCGGGGTATGTCCGGCCCCCGGCACCACGACCAGGTCGACCGCGTGGGGCAAAGCGCCGCGCAGCATTTGCCCGAGCTGCAGCGGCACGGGCTCATCGGCTTCGCCATGCACGACTAACGCCGGCTGGGAGATTTCGCCGAGACGGGCAGCGATGTCGTCGACGCCCATCAGCACCGTCACCGCATCGGCCAGTCGATCATTCGGCTGCTGATGCCAGGACCGGAGCCAATCGTCGTGAATGTCCGGGTCGCCAAGCAGCATGTCGAGCAGGCCCGCAGCGACGGCATCCGGGCCGCCGGTGCGGAATCCGTCACTGATGCCTTGCATCTGAGCCAAGGCCTCAGGCGGCCAAGCCACCCCCGCGGTGTCGATCAGAACCAGCGCCGTGACCCGCTCGGGCGCGAGCAGAGCTGCGCGAAGCGACAAGAACCCACCTTGTGAATGCCCTACCAACGCCGCGCGATCGATATCGAGATGATCCATCAGGCCCAGTAGATCGGCGGCGGAGTCCCAGTAGGTGTACAAACCGTGGTCGTCTTCTGTGTTCCCGTGCAGACGCTCATCCCATACCAGACAACGGAACTCGGCACGCAGAGCTTCGATCTGCGGGGCCCACATCCAGCGGTTCATCAGGTTGCCGTGGCTGAAGACAACGACGGGCTTGTCGCCGCCGCCGTCCTCGAAGAACAACCTTTGGCCATTGACTGGTGCGAACGGCATGCCCCTATCCTGTCAGCGGAACATCGAGTACTGCCGCATTTCCGCAGCGAGCGTCGGCTCGTGCAGCACCCGCCGCAGAAATACATCGATGTGTGCGACGACGGCTGCTGCGTAGCTGGGCGCGGCGTCGAATTCGTGGTTGCATTCGGCGAATTCCACCAGTTCGGAGATCACGCCGAGGCGGGCCAGTTCGTCCGCCAGCCGTCGGGAGTTGATCGGCCGGATCAGCACGTCGGCGGTACCGTGCACGATCATGGTCGGCGGGAAATCCGCGCCGACGAGCTTCAGCGGGCTGATGGCGTCGGCCTGCGCCTGCCTGCATTCCGTTTCGAGCAGGTCGACAGCCGGCAGGGCCCCATCGCTTCGTTGATTGGCCAGTATTGCGGCGAGATCGATTCCGGCGGGCCCGATCTGGAGAAGTGAGGCGTCCCCCGCGCGGAAACTCACCGGCGCATAGCAGTCGATCACCGCGGCAACGGAAATCGGCGCACTCAGGTCGTCGTCGCTGTCATCGAATGTGCTGTCGCAGAGCGTCGCAGCCGTCGTCAGCGCGATGTGTCCACCTGCGCTGTGTCCCCACAGCACAAGCGAATCCGGCCGCACCCCCAATTCACCGGCGTGACCAGTGACCCATCGCAGTGCCGACCGGACATCGGTCATCGGCGCCGGCCACGGGGCGTGACCGAGCAACCGATATTGCACCTGGATCACGGTGTATCCGCGTGCGGCAAGCGAGGCCGACCGGGAATCGAGCATGGCCGGCGTTCCCACTCGCCACGCGCCGCCGTGCAGGTGCAGCACCGCGATCGCGAGCCGGGCCGGGCCGGTGGGCACAAAGACTCGCAACTTCAGCGGGCCGGTGGCCCGGTGCGCGTAGACGAATTCTTCGACGGCCATCCCTGCACGGTATCCGTCGCGGCTCCTACGCCAAAGCGGCTGTCAGGTAACCAGATCCGCTACCGAAGGATGCCAGCTCGTCGTTGGGCACCTCGAAACCGTTGGCGGCGTATGCCTGTTCGGTGGTCTTGATATCCGTTCGCCAGCCGTTCGCCCCGAGATAATCGGCGGCCGGGTTGCGATCGCCGGTGTAGAACAGCTCGGCCAGGTTGATGTCCGAGCCGATCCGTCGCGAACGTTCGGTGAGCCGCTCGGCCCAGTCTGCTGGAACATTACTCAAGTCCATGTGTTCGGTGGCGATTCGGCTACCGGGGGCGGAGAGGGCTGCGACGTTGTCGAACAAGCGGTCTTGGGCCGCCGGTGGCAGGTAGACGAGCAGACCTTCGGCACTCCAAGCCGTCGGTTGCTGTGGGTCGAATCCGGCCTCGAGCAGTGCCGCCGGCCAGTCTTCGCGCAAATCGATGGCGACCGTCGTCCGTTGAGCGGTGGGTTCGGCACCGAGGTCCGCAAGAGTACCCGTCTTGAACGCGATGACCTGGGGCTGATCGATTTCGAAGACGGTGGTGCCGCTCGGCCACGGCAAGCGGTAAGCCCGGGTGTCCAAACCTGACGCGAGGATCACGGCCTGGCGAATGCCCGCCTCGGTCGCCTGCACGAAGAAGTCGTCGAAGAATCGGGTGCGCACTGCGATCTGCTCGCGCACGGCGCGACGATTCAGCAGCGGATCGTCACCATGCTCGATCTCCCCGTCGATGAGCTTCACGAACGTGTCGATGCCGACCGCACGGACCAGCGGGTCGGCCCATGGGTCGTTCAACAGCGGATCGGGATTCTGGGAGGCCAGTGCGCGCGATGCCGCGACTGCGGTGGCGGTTGCTCCGACGCTGGATGCCAGATCCCACGAGTCATTGTCAGTACGAGCCATTTTCGACGGCCCCTTTCTGCGTGTGCCATTTACTTAGCCTAATTAACTATATCACGCAGTCTTGGGGAGCCGCGAAAACTAGCTCAGCTTGGCGTATTCCGCATGCAAGGCATCGAGGCGGCGCAGGGTCTCGTCGCGAGGCTGAGTCGGCAGCTCGACGGTGACATGTCCGATGCCGAGATCGCGGTAGCCCGCCAGGACGTCAGCGGTGACCTTTCCGATGTGAGACGCGATCACCGGCACGTCGGGACCGGCGACCTCGCGCAGGCCTGTCAGGTCACCGGCGAGCGCATCAGCGGATGGACTCAGGGAGAGCCAGCCGGCATCGAGGTCGGCGATGCGGGAGAAGTTCGCCGGACCACCGCCGATGTACACAGGTGTGTGCGGCTTCGTCAGTGGCTTGGGCCAGCTGTAGATCGGGTCGAAGTCGACGTACTTGCCGTGGAATTGGGCCTCGTCCTTGGTCCAGATCTCGACCATCGCGCGTAGCCGCTCGTCCATCACGCGGCCGCGCACTCGCGGATCGACGCCGTGGTTGGCGATCTCCTCGCGCAACCAGCCCACGCCCACACCGAAGATGAAGCGCCCCTGCGACACCAAATCCAGCGAGGCGACCTCTTTGGCCGTCTGGATCGGGTCGCGTTGCGTGACCAATGCAATACCGGTGCCTACGAGCAGTGACTCGGTAGCCACCGCGGCAGCGGTCAACGACACAAACGGATCCAACGTTCGGTAATACTGCGGCGGAATCGGGCCGCCCATCGGGTAGGGAGTCTTGGCGTCGACCGGGATGTGGGAATGCTCAGCAACGAACAGCGACCCGAACCCGCGCGTCTCGAGCGCGACCGCGAGGTCGACCGGGCCGATAGCTGAGGCATTGAAAAAAGTGAATACACCTAGACGCATCGCCGCTTTCCTCCCGCACCGCAGAGCCAACCAACATTTGTTGGACAGCGAGGAGCAGTGCAACTGTGCCGACGGACCACCTTATTCCGTAGGCTGCGGGCTGTGGTGAATCGCGATCACGGTGATGTCGGAGACGCGCCTTCAGTGCCGCCGCCGCTGCGGCCACCGACCATTACCGCCCAGCCGTCGGCCGCAGAGCAGGCCCGCACCATCGCGGCCGGCACTAATGCGTCGACGCTGGCCACTCTGACTGCCGATGGAGATCCCTGGGCGTCACTGGTGGCGTACGGACTGGTGGGTGGCGCGCCGGTGCTGTGCGTATCGAATCTTGCCGAGCACGGCCGCAACCTGGCCGGCGACCCGCGCGCCAGCCTGTCGATCGTGACGGCAAGCAGCGACGCCGACCCGCTGGCGACCGGTAGGATCACGCTGGCCGGCGTTGTGGAATCGCCACTTGGCGCCGATCGGGAATCTGCGCGAGCGGCATATCTGGCTGCGGTGCCCGCTGCGCGGTTCTACATCGAATACAGCGACTTCACCCTGTGGGTGCTGCGGGTCGATCGGGTGCGATGGGTTGGTGGATACGGCCGGATGGACTCGGCGACCGGCGCGAACTACTCTGCCGCCGAGCCTGATCCGGTGACTCCCGGGGCGGCACGCGCGATCGCGCACCTCAACGCCGATCACGCCGACGCCCTGGCGTCGATGGCCCAGGCCTTCGGCGGCTATCCCGATGCCGAGAACGCGGTGTGTACTGGCATCGACCGCTACGGCCTCGACGTGCGCGTGCACACTCCGCGCGGAGTCGCCTACACCCGCGTCGGCTTCCCGGAACCGCTGAACTCCGCTGATCAATTACGCTCTGTCACAGCAGATTTGGCTCACGCGGCAAGTTCCTAGGTGCTCCGGCGGCCGCGAGCGAACAGTCGATCGATCACCGCTCGATAGAGCGGCTTGGGGGTCGGGGTGTGTTCGTAGCGGCTCGTCGCCTGACCCGTTCGTTTCGCTTGGTACATCGCCAGGTCCGCGTCCCGCAGAATCTCTTCGGCACTACGGCTGTCGTTCGGCCGGACGCTGACTAAGCCGATGCTGGCGCTGATCCAGACATAACGTATTGCAGTGGGATCGAGGTGGTGATCGACGGCAATGGGCTCGGCCAGGGCCGCGTGCAGTCGCCTGGCCTGATCGTCGATCTCTGCAGGTTCTAGGGGAGCGGCCAACAGCGCCACGAACTCGTCGCCACCGACACGTCCGACCACGTCGCCGGGACGCATTGCTTGATCGAGGTGTTGCGCCGCGATCTGCAGGACGGTGTCTCCGGCGTGATGCCCCAATGCGTCATTGATTTCTTTGAAGTTGTCGAAATCGATGAAAAGCACCGCACCCAGACTGCAATCGCCGGCTCCGATGTACTCGGTCATCAACGCGAGCACCCGCGCGCGGTTGGGCAGCCCGGTCAGCAGATCATGGGTGGCCTGGTGCAGGAGCTGCTGGTGGACGTTGTGGCTTTCGGTGATGTCGACGAACGAAATCAGCACTGACGAACGTCCGGGATCAGTGGGGTCCAGGAGCGACCAATTCACCGACACCCATATCCGCCGGCCGTCGGAAGGCCTGTCGATGCCGTAGATGGTGGCGTGACGCGGGCTGGCGGTGAGGGTTTCCAGGACTGGTTGTTGGTCGGGGCTCAGCAGCGCGCCGCCACCGTCGTAGACCGGCACCGACGCGAGCTTGGCGAACTCGATGGCATCGATTCCGGTCTCCGGCACGCCCACGATTCGCAGAGCGGCCGGATTGACAAATTCCACGCCTCCGTCTGCGCCGATGACGACCACGCCTTCTTCCAGAGAGCGGACGACCGTCTGGAAGTGCTTTTCGGCGCGCCGAAGCGCGGTTTGGTCGGCGCACAGCACCACATACCCGTCGCTCATCGACGAGACCGACACCCGCATGGTCAGCGCGGAACCATCGGCGGCGCGGTGAGTGGCGTGTTCGACTCCCCCGCCAGCGACGATGCTCGCCGGATCCAGAGTGGCGCCGACCACTTCGGAGACCGGAAGCCCCAAGGCGCGTGCGGCCGTGCTGCCGTAGATCGCTTCGGCGGCCGGATTCCAGCTGGTGACTTCGCCGTGCGCGGTGGTGGCGATGATCGCGTCGCTGACATGAGTCACCAGCGCCGCCTGAAAACGCAGGGCGGACTCGAGGGCCTTCTGCGCGCTCAGATCCCGAAAGATCACCTTGTGCGCCGGCTTGCCTTCCCATCGCGTGCGAACGCCAAGCGCCTCGACGGTAAGGGTGGTTCCGTCCAGCGGCAGGACGGTGATTTCCAGAGCCGGGGTCGCGTCGCCTTCGTGCCGGCGCGCGGAAATGAACTCGCGCACCGCAATCTGCGACTCCGGATGCAGGAAATCCGCGACTCTGCGCCCCAACAGCTGATCGGCGGACTCGGCCGCTAGGTTCCGCACCAGCGCCTCGTTGACGTAGACATAGCGCCCGTCGACGTGAACGCAGATACCGATGGGACTGTGATCGAGTAGCCAGCGGTAGCGCTCTTCAGCGTCGGACCCCAGCGACGCGTTTGAATCGCCTGTCGCGACCTCGATTCGCCCGGCGATCAGTTCCGCGCTGAGGTGATTGTCCATCCGCCCCGGCCTTCAATCGGCAGCATTCAATAGCAGCTGCTGCTCAGTGCAGATTAAGACGTGAGGGCAGGCCAGTCGCCCCGAAAGTACATTTTCTTAAGTTGACTATTACGCAGACGTGCGTGGAAGTTTGAACCGTACTGCAGAATAAGGAACGTACCCGATCTTTATCCCCAAGAGTTGATTGCGGTAATAGCCCACTCGCGCAGGTATTTTCCAGCTCCCCCGTGGTAGAGCAATCCGGTGCACGTCCAGCTCATCGCGCAGAGTTGAGGGCTTCGCGCCGAGCCTTAGCTTTCACGTGGGTCGAGCAGCAATGCACCATGTCAAGGTGGTACCGATCGCTGCAATAAGGCGAACAGTAACTTGATGCGGCCGGAAGCCACTGCGGATCAGATAGGTCACGCCATCGGCCGTTCGGATCGAACGTGTGACCGCAATGCACGCAGGTCTTGATCTTGGCCTTGGTCTTGGTAGCCATGCCGGCTTAGTTTACGCGCAAAGGCCCTAAATCGTTGAAGTTTTCAGATCGGGGGCAAACATCGACGCCTCGCAAAACACTTGGCGTGAAATCAGATTCACAGCCACGCGTCGCGAACTAATTACCTTCTGAAACTAACTCAGCCGGCTCACGAAATCGGCTGTAGCGCTTACCTTTCCATGTCTGCGACTCCACAACCGTCGCTGAGGGCCTTTCGCCTTGTAGACACGGCCGTTCGTATCCCCGGTTGAGCATCGTTTTCTATTCTCCGCACGCGAGGCCCGGGCGGGCGGCGCGTTTTCGACGCGACGGCGCACCGCAGGAATGAACTCGGAAGCGATGGCGTTCGGCTAGCGGTGGCGCCCAAGACGATTTGCCTTAATATCAGCCCATCGAGCATTCCTGAGCGGGGGATACGGTGTTGACGATTCTCAAGCGGGCATGGGTTCCGCTCGTGGTGGTCGTGGCACTGATCATCGGCGGCGTCGCTGTTTCTCGGCTCAATGCGGTGTTCCCAGGACCTGGCTTGCCCAAGCCCGACCCACGGGATGCGACTCCGCCGTACGCGCCCAAGACCGCCATCTACGAAATACTGGGGCCTCCCGGGACGACCGGCGTTGTGAACTGGATGGACGCGGAGTCGCTACCCCAGAAGGCCGACTTCACCACGTTGCCGTGGTCGAAGACGATCGTCGCCGCCATGCCCGGCATCTTCGCCTACGTCGTCGCCCAAGGTGACGGCCCCTCCATCGGCTGCCGGATCACTGTCGACGGCAAACTGGTCGATCAGCAGCAGGCCACCACGCGGGACGCGCAGGTTTCCTGCTTGGACAAGTCCGCGTGACCGACGACAAGAGCGATACGAGCGACACGGACAAAATCCCCGTCGCGCAGCGCAGCGAAGTCGAGCACAAACCGCGACTGGCCCGCTCCATCCGTGTCCTCGCCCTGCCGATCGTCATTTTCTGGGTGCTGCTCGCGGTCGGCGTCAACGTCTTCGTCCCACAGTTGGAGAAGGTTGCCGAGGAAGTCTCGGTGCCGCTCTCGCCGTCCGACGCGCCGTCGGTGACCGGGATGAAGCACATCGGGGCGAAATTCAAGGAGTACGACTCCGACAACCTCGTCCTGGTGACCCTGGTCGGTGACAAGCCTCTCGGCCAGGACGCTCACCGGTATTACGACGATCTGGTCACCAAGCTCAATCAAGACCACAAGCACGTCGAGCACGCGCTGAATTTCTGGGGGCAGCGATTCACGTCCTCGGGTGTCGAGAGCTACGACCACAAGGCCGCCTACGTCCAGGTCAACCTGCGCGGTGACCAGGGCGGAGCCGTCGGGGACAAGTCGGTTGACGCGGTTCGCGAGATTGTGGACGATTCGAAGCCGCCGCCGGGGGTGAAGGCCTACGTCGCCGGTCAGGGGGCCCTGACCGACGACACGATCGTTGTCGGCAACGCGAGCCTGGCCAAGATGACGATCATCACCATCATCATCATCGCGATCATGCTGATGTTCGTCTATCGGTCCATCGGCACCGTGCTGCTGACGATGGTCATCCTGTTCGTCGGACTGGCTGCCAGCCGCGGCGTGGTAGCGCTGCTGGGCGACACCGGCATCATGGGGCTGTCGACCTTCGCCGTCAACCTGCTGACGTCACTGGCCATCGCGGCGGGTACCGATTACGCGATCTTCATGGTCGGCCGCTACCAGGAGGGCCGCGAACGGGGGCTGGACCGCGAAGCCGCGTACTACGACATGTTCGCCGGTGTCAGCAAAGTGGTGCTGGGCTCGGGTCTGACGATCGTCGGGGCGCTGTTTTGTCTGAAAGCCACTCGGCTGCCGTACTTCAGCTCGCTGGCGGTTCCCTGCGCAGTAGGTCTGCTGGTCGTGGTCACCGCCGGGGTGACCCTGACGCCGGGGCTGATCGCGTTCGCCAGCGGCTTCGGTCTCTTCGACCCGAAGCGTGAGTTCAACTACACCCGGTGGCGCCGTCTGGCGACGGCCATCGTGCGGTGGCCGGCGCCCATCCTCGCCATCTCCGTCATCCTGGCGATCGTCGGCGCCCTGGGCTTGGCGGGCTTCAACCCGCGCTACAACGACCTGTATTACCTGCCGGACAGCGCTTCGTCAGTAAAGGCGTACACCGCGGCCGATCAACACTTCACCCAGGCCCGGCTGAACCCGGACCTGCTGATGATCGAATCCGACCACGATTTGCGCAATCCCACCGACATGCTGGTCCTGGACAAGGTCGCCGGCGCCATCTTCCATGTGCCCGGCATCGAACGGGTGCAGAGCATCACCAGACCACTCGGCCCGCCCATCGAAGACGGATCCATTCCGTTCCAGCTCAGCGTGCAAAGCGCGCCGATCCGCGACAACCTCAATTACCTGAGGGCCCGCGTCGGCGACATCAAGAAGATCACCGGTTTCCTCGACACCCAGATCGCCCTGCTAGAGCGCCAGTACACGGTCACCAAGAACCTCGCGAACGCCGCTGACGACAGCTCGAAAACCACGGGCGACACGGCGGCCATCACCGACGACATCCGGGACCACATCGCGGATTTCGACGACTTCTGGCGACCGATTCGCAGTTACTTCTATTGGGACAAGCACTGCTTCGACATCCCGATCTGCTTGTCGCTACGAAGCCTGTTCGACGCCTTGGACGGGTTCGATCAGCTCGCCGAGCAGTTCCACAAACTCACCAAAGACCTCGGCGACACGGCTAGTGCCACGCACGAATTGCTAGCGATCATCCCGGAGAATATCGCTGTCTCGAAGGCGATCCGGGACACGACGCTGACCATCTACAGCTCGTTCGACAGTCTGATCGATCAGTTCGACCGGCTGACCGACACGAGCGCCGTGATGGGCAAGTCGTTCAACAACTCTCGGGTGGAGAGCCTGTTCTACCTGCCGCCCGAGATCTTCCAGAACTCCGACTTTCAATTCGGGTTGAGCTTGATGGTGTCGCCGGACGGCAAAGCCGCCCGCTTCATCATCACCCACGCGGTGGATCCGGCGACGACGGAGGGAATCGCGTCCGTCCCTCAGGAGCGGGCAGCGGCCAAGGAGGCGCTGAAACTCACCTCGCTGGAGAACGCCGACATCTACCTCGGCGGGACGGCCGCGACGTTCTACGACATCGCCAACGGCGCCAAGTACGACCTGATGATCGCCGGGGTCGCCTCGATCGTGCTCATCTTCATCATCATGGTGATCGTCACCCGCGCCCTGGTCGCCGCGGGCGTCATCGTCGGCACGATCGTGATGTCGTTGGGGGCCGCCTTCGGGTTCTCGACACTGATCTGGCAGCACCTTGGTAACTTCCAGTTGCACTGGGTGGCAACCGAATTCGCGTTGATCGTGCTCCTGGCAGTGGGATCCGATTACAACCTGATGCTGGTGTCTCGAATCGAAGAAGAGATCGGCGCAGGCCTGAAAACGGGACTCATCCGCGGCATGGGTGTCACCGGCCCCGTGGTGACTGCCGCCGGTGTCGTGTTCGCCGTCACCATGGCCTGTCTGATCCTCAGCGATCTCCGGGCGATCGGCCAATTCGGCACGACGATCGGCATCGGCCTGTTGTTCGACACCTTCGTCGTCCGATCGCTCATCACGCCGTCGATCATGACGGTGATGGGACGCTGGTTCTGGTGGCCGAAGCGGGTACGGGTCCGCCCGGCCAGCCAGATGCTTCGGTCCGTCGGGCCGCGCCCGCTGGTTCGTGCGCTGTTGTACCAGCCGCGCAACCCGGTCCCGCCGGGGGCGGACGCGTAAACAACGCCGATGATCACTCCGGGCTGTGCGGATCCACGCCCATCACGTCGCCGTAACTTTGCGAGAGGTTAGCGATCATCTCCTGCTGGAGTCCGCCATCATGCTGCGATTCGTAGTCTTCCGGCATCTCCGAGGCGGCGACGTAGGCGCTTGCGGTCACGGCCGACCACATCGTCAGCGCGCGCTGCAACCGTCGGTCCTTCGGATCGACTCCCATCCAGTCGGCGAGCGCCTGAGTGATCACTCGCTTGCGGGCCGCCGAAACGCTCCTGTGCAGATTCCGGGTTGCGCTGACGACTCGCGCCATCGCGAGAAGTCGGTCGAGAGCCAGCTCACCGCGGCCCTCGACGACCGCAGTCACCGCCGCGGCGCCGGCGCTCAGCAGCGCACGCTCCGGGGCGATCCCCTTCTCGATCCGCGCGAGCGCAGCGGCAGTTTCACGAGCCATGTCCTCAGCGATCGCCATGATGACCGCCTCGGTGGTGGGGAAAAATTTCGCGGAGTCGGCTACCGGTATGCCGGCGTCCGCAGCGATCTGATCAAGGGTGGTGGCTTCATACCCTTGCCGCGCACAGAGTTTCAAGGCGGCGTCGATCAGCCGCTCACGGCGATCGTCACGCGGCAACGACCTTCCAGCTGAGCCGGCCCCTGGGCTGGACCCCGTACCCACACCGGTGAGTATGCATCGCTGGCGAGTTTCAGGCCATTCACACTGTCGAGTGACCACGTCAGAGTGACGGAGAACTGCGATATGGCGAAACCTCGATACGACCACCTATGGGCATTGGCGCACGCCGAGCGCGCCGCGCTGGCGGACGACCTCGCGGGCCTCAGCGCTGAGCAGTGGGGACACGGCACCTTGTGCGACGCATGGGATGTGGAGGACGTGGTGGCGCATTTGACGGCCGCGGCGAGTCTCACGCAGCGGAAGTGGTTGCGCAGCATGATCGGTGCGCGTTTCCGCGCCGACGTGCTTCTTCGCGCGCGGCAACTTCGCGGTGCCCAGCAGCAGCCGCATTGCCGATCTGCAAGTGCGGGCAGACGACGGTCCGTTCACCGCGGGAAGCGATCCACTGGTCACCGGATCAACACTCGCGCTGGTGATGAGCATGGCCGGTCGCTCACCCTACGTCGACGATCTCGACGGACCCGGCGTGCAACTACTCCGGACGCGCATGCACTCTTGACGAATGGACCACTACAGCCACCACGGCCTGACCTTTGATGTCCGCGATGCCGGGCCCGCAGACGGGCCTGTTGTTGTGTTGCTGCACGGCTTCCCCCAACACAACGACAGCTGGGATGCCGTCATAGACCGCTTGACCGCGCAGGGCTACCGCTGTCTGGCGCCCAACCAACGGGGCTATTCGCCGGGTGCCCGCCCGCCCCGTCGCCGCGACTACCGGATCCCCGAACTCGTCGGCGATCTCGGCGCACTGATCGACGCCAGCGGAGCGGAGCAGGTGCACCTGGTCGGACACGACTGGGGCGCCGCGGTGGCGTGGGGCGCGGCCGCGGAGATGCCCGAGAGGCTGAAGACCGTGTCGCCGGTGTCCGTGCCGCATCCCGCGGCGTTCATCAAGTCGTTCGCCAACAGTCGGCAAGGCCTGGCGTCGTGGTACATGTACTTCTTCCAGTTGCCGCGGGTGCCGGAGTGGTCGATGAAGTGGCGCAACGGCGCCATGATGTCCAGACTGCTGCAGCAGGCCGGGCAGACGCCGGCGGCGGCCACGCGGGATGCGCAGGCGATGCGCGAACCGGGAGCCCTGACCGCCGCGATCAACTGGTACCGCGCGATGCCGCTGTCCAACCCGCGCGCGATCAACCAAAAGGTATCCGTGCCAACGCTTTACGTGTGGAGCGACGGGGACACCGCGCTGATGCCCAAATCGGCCCACAACACCGCCCGATACGTCGACGGGGAATACCGGTTCGAGATCCTGCCCGGGGTTTCGCACTGGATACCCGATGAACAACCCGACAAGTTGGCCGACCTGCTACTCGAGTGGTTCGCCGCTCACTAGCCCAGCCGGGATCGGCTGTCGCTCAAGGCATTGTCGATTTGCGCCCACGTTTCCTTGACGATCTTTGACACCGGCTGCAGGTCGATGATCCGCGAGGACACCTGGCCGGTGTTTGCGACGCTGGCGTCCATGTCGCCGTCGAAGTAGAGATCGGTGATCCGGCCGAGCAGTTGTACCCCGGGCTCGGCAGCCGCGGCCCGGGCGGCGAGACCGGTCCGCAGCACCCGCATCGTCGGGTTCCCCGGCAGATCCAGCATCACGGTGCCGTCATCGCCGGCCGCGATGATTTCGTTCTTGAAGTTGGCATGCACGCCGGCTTCGTGGCTGGCGAGCATCCGGGTGCCCATCTGCACACCCTCGGCGCCGAGGACGACGGCGGCCGCGGCGGACCGCGCGTCACAGATCCCTCCCGCCGCGATGATCGGAAGATCGACGCTGTCGGCGACGAGTGGGAGCAGGACCAACGTCGACGCACCCAGGGCCGACTTGAAGCCGCCGCCCTCCACTCCCTCGACCACCAGAGCGTCGACGCCCGCATCGACGGCCTTCATCGCGCCCTTCAGCGATCCGATGACGTGAATGACGGTCATACCGGCGTCGTGTAGTCGCGCGGTGAACAGAGCCGGGTCGCCCGCGGAGGTGAACACGTGGCGAACCTCGGCGGACACCAGTTCGTCGACGATCGACGGGTCGCGCTTCCACCCCTGAATCATCAGGTTGGCCGCGACCGGGCGGTCGGTCAGTTCACGTACCCTGCGCAGGTCAGCGCGACCTTCGGGGGTCAGTGTCTCGATCATTCCCAGGCCGCCGCCTTCGGAGACAGCGGCGGCGAGTTCGGCCCTGGCGATGTAGGTCATCGGCGCCTGGATGACGGGATACTGAACGTCGAGCAGCGATTGGATGCGGTTCGTCACGCCCTGATTCTCTGCCAGGCCACGGTCGAGATTGCGGCCGGATTGGCGCTCAGTGAATCGGCGCACTAAATTTTTTTCACGTGGTCTCCTCAGCAATGGGCGTAGTCGCCCGGTGGATCGTTCCCTTTCTGACTGTTGTCGGCGTGGCTGTGGTCGGCGTCTCGACGCAGACTGGTATCGCCCCGCCGATCCGGCTGGTCGATTCGGGCAACCCGATCGCGGGCCACAACCTCTACGTCGATCCCACGTCGGCGGCCATGGCCGCGGCGCACCGCGCCAACCCGCCGAGCGGCGAACTCGATGCGATCGCCAACACACCGCAGGCGTTCTGGATCGATAACGCGGTCCCGTCCGCCGCGATCGGTAGGTACGTCAATGGCGCGAACGCTGCCGGCGCCATGCCGGTGCTGGCGGTCTACGCCCTGCCCCACCGCGACTGCGGCAGCTTCGCCGCCGGCGGATTCGGGTCGGGCGACGCCTACCGTCAGTGGATCGACGGCGTTGCGTCGACCGTGGGGGGCACGCCGACGACGTTCATCGTCGAGCCTGACGCCCTCGACATGGCCGACTGCCTGTCGGGCGGCCAACGCGAGGAGCGCTACAGCTTGATCCGCTACGCCGTCGACACCTTCACGCGTAATCCCGCCGCCGCGGTGTACATCGATGGCGGGCACTCGCGCTGGCTGCCCGCCGCGGAGATCGCCAACCGGCTCAACCAGGTCGGCATCAACCACGCCCGCGGGTTCAGCCTCAACACCTCGAACTTCTTCAGCACAGACGAGGAAACCGGCTACGGCGAAGACATCTCCGGGCGCACCGGAGGTTCGCACTACGTGATTGACACCTCGCGTAACGGTGTCGGACCTGCGCCCGATGCGCCGCTGAACTGGTGCAATCCCAGCGGCCGGGCACTCGGTGTGCCGCCCACGACGGCGACCTCGGGTGGTCATGCGGATGCTTATCTCTGGGTCAAGCGTCCCGGCGACTCAGACGGATCGTGCGGACGCGGCGAACCGGGCCCGGGTCACTTCATGAACCAGTACGCCATCGACTTGGCCCGCGCCGCGCACAACTAGGGCGGCGGGACTGGCCGGCCGCGAAAGTGTCCCCAGCAACACATTTGTCGAGACGCAGCACCGCTAGTTGCACTTTCGCGCGCAACGACGTGACCTTTACTAATCCCCACAATCGTGGCACGCGCTGTCTTGCTGCTGCACGCGCGCGTTAGTGTCCTTGGGTTGGCTTCAGCGAACAAGCCGATAGAAAAGTTGAGCAATTAATGACTGCACCGGCAGAGACATCGGCACTTGAAGCGCGGGTCGGCCACCACTACCAAATGGGCACCACGTACCTGGTGGGCCGAGAGAAGCTACGCGAATACGCCCGTGCGGTGCAGGACTATCACCCGGCCCACTGGGACGTCGACGCCGCCATCAAGCTGGGCTACTCCGACCTGGTGGCGCCGCTGACATTTACCTCGACCCCGGGCATGACCTGCAATCGCCGGATGTTCGAGCAGATTGTTGTCGGCTACGACACCTACATGCAGACCGAGGAATTGTTCGAGCAGCACCGCCCGATCGTGGCCGGCGACGAACTGACGGTTGACGTCGAGCTCACGTCGGTGCGCAGGATGGCCGGCCGAGACCTGATCACCGTGACCAACACCTTCACCGACGCGGCCGGCGAGCGGGTGCACACCCTGCACACCACCGTGGTGGGCGTCACCGCCGCGGACATCGATCCGGCGATCAAGACGGCGGTGCAGAACGCGATGATGCACGACGTCGACATTTTCGGGATCGGCGAAGACGACTACCACAAGACGGTGCGCCCCGAGGGCGCGATTCGAATCTCCGACGGAAGTCTCACCCGTACACCGGGGACGGCGTCGTTCGACGACGTGAAGGTCGGCGACGAGCTACCGGTGCACCAGGCCCGGCTGACTCGCGGCGACCTGGTGAACTATGCCGGCGTGGCCGGCGACGCCAACCCGATTCATTGGGACGAGGACATCGCCAAGCTGGCCAACCTGCCTGACGTGATCGCGCACGGAATGCTCACGATGGGTTTGGGCGCCGCGTTCGCCTCCACTTGGACCGGCGACCCCGGCGCGGTCACCCGCTACGCGGTGCGGCTGTCGGCTCCGGCGATCGTGTCGGCCAAGGAGGGCTGCGATATCGAATTCGGCGGCAGGATCAAGTCTTTGGACCCCGAGACCCGCTCTGGTGTCGTCATCGTCACCGCGAAAGCCGACGGCAAGAAGATCTTTGGCATGGCCACGCTGGGTGTGCGCTTCAACTGAGAGTGTCGGGGTGACGCGCGAGTGCGCGTCGCGCGTAGTAGGCGAAGTTCGCCTCGCTGCGTTTGGGAGCCAAAGCCCAGTCGTGGGCCTCGCGAGCCAGTTCAACGGCCAGTGGCTTGATCGTGCCGGCGGCCATCGCGGCCAGTTGGAGCCGGGCGCCGCGTTCGATCACGACCGCCAGCGAGCAGGCCTCTTCGACGCTAGCCCCGGCGATGACATGCCCGTGATGTGCCAGCAATACGGCTTTCTTGTCGCCTAACGCGGCACTGATGATCTCTCCCTCTTCATTGCCGACCGGCACTCCCGGCCAGTCGGCCAGGAAGGCGCAGTCGTCGTAGAGGGGTGCGAGGTCCATGTGGGAGACCACCAGCGGCACCTCGAGCATCGACAGCGCGGCGACGTGGAATGCGTGAGTATGCACAATGCATTGCACGTCGGGGCGGGCGCGATAGATCCACGAGTGAAAGCGGTTGGCGGGGTTGGCCATACCGTCACCGGATAAAACGTTGAGGTCCTCGTCGACCAGAAGCAGGTTGGCGTCGGTGATCTCGTCGAACCCCAGGCCGAGTTGCTGGGTGTAGAAGGTGCCGGGCTGTTCCGCCCGAGCGGTGATCTGTCCGGCAAGTCCCGAGTCGTGTCCGGCGTCGAACAATGCCCGGCAGGTCAGCGCCAATTTCTGGCGCAGCGTCCACCCGATGTCGCCGAAATGTTGCTCCATCGCGTCGAGTGAGCGGCGTTTGAGGTCTTCTTTGGCGTCATTGAATGTCGCACCCACTCGAGAACACCTCCGGCTCGGTAGTCAAGCGACCGGCGTCAACGCCTCGATCACCGCACTTATCTTGCCCCAACATTCGCCCCGCCCGAAAGGCGCAGGTGCTGGGGTACATTTCGGCCAGGTGCCGTGGTTCGTCGGTGCGGCAGCGAAGGAGCGCAGGTGAGTCGACGCAGGATGGCAGCTGTCGCCCTGTGCGCGCTGATCGTCATCGTCGGCGGGTGGATGCTGGCGCGGACTGATCACTCAGAGTCGGCACCCAAGGCAAGCAGCGGAACCGGCGAATCCACCTGCCCGATAGCCACTCTGCCGCACGAGGTGGTCGACACCCTGAGACGCATCCACGCGGGCGGTCCATTTCCGTTCCCGCGCAGTGACGGTGCGGTGTTCACCAACCACGAGGGCCATCTGCCCAAGCAGCGCAGGGGGTACTACCACGAGTACACCGTGATCACACCGCGTGCCCGGGACCGGTCCGTGCGGCGCATCGTCACCGGTGGAGCACCCTTGGCCGATCCGAATCAGTACTTCTACACCGGCGACCATTACGACTCGTTCTGTCTGGTCGTGGATGCGGGAAGGCAACGATGACGCGAGAGCCCACCAAGAGTCCGCCGGTGATCTACCGTATTGACGGCCGAAAGATCAAGTCCGCCAGCGACTTTTATCGCGAGATCGGATCGGCGGTCAACGGCCCGGGGGGATACTTCGGGCGCAATCTGGACGCGTTGGCTGATTGTCTCAGGGGCGGATTCGGCACCCCCGAGTACCGGCCGTTCGAATTCGAATGGCAACACAGTGCGCTGTCACGCCGCTGCCTCGACGACATCAGTCAGGGGAAGCGGACGCTGTTCGATGCGATACGAGAAGTCTTCCGCGACGCGGGCGTACCGTTGAAAACCGAGTGAGACCAACTCGAGAAAGCACTCACCATGAACCGCAACACCTTCGCGGATTCCACGGCCAAACTGATGAACCTGGGCCACCGGCTGATCCTCAAATTCAGCGGTAACAGACTGCTGACCAACCCATTTGGAATGCCTGCGGTCGAGCTGCACACCACGGGACGTAAGTCAGGGCTTCCCCGATCCTGCTATCTGACCGCACCCGTGCACGACGCCCAGCGAGTGGTGCTCGTCGCTTCCAAAGGCGGTGATGATCGCAATCCGGACTGGTACCGAAATCTCCAATCGCACCCCGACGCCGAGTTGGTGATCCATGGCGAGCGCCACAAGATTCATGCGCGGACTGCCGACGCCTCGGAAAGGGCCGAGCTGTGGCCGAAGATCGTTGCCGCATATAAGGGTTACGCCGGCTATCAGGAACGGACCGATCGCGAAATCCCGGTGGTGATCTGCGAGTTGCAAACCTGAGCTATGTGCACAGAGTGGGAGCGTCGCAGACGTTTCCGGGGCAGTAAGTCTTGTGCGCCGCGTCGACCATCGTTCCGACATCGAGCAATGTCACACCCCGCTTGTTCAGGTGGTCGTGAATGTCGTCGGCGATCTGCTGCGGCTGCCAACCCCACGTGAGGTCGTAGCAGATGAGGTGTGCCTCACCGATGAGCGCCTCTTCGGTGGCGGGCGGCCACGTCAGGCCGACGGCACTCAGCTTCGCGAGATAAGCGTTGTCCTGCGGAGTGATGGCGTTCGCAATACCGGTGCTACTCATCAATGCGGAACCCGTCATTGCGAGAAAGGCAAGTCTGGTGAGCGCGCGACGTGTGGTCATCTGGGTTCGCTTTCTCGGAAGAATTGGCGCGTAACTGTGGAACTTCTGGTCTGCAGAATAGACGCGGGTTCGCTTTGGCGCGTCGCGATTCGACCGCAATTCCATGTCTATTCACTTTCGATGGCGGTCCTCAGGAGCGCGCCGATGCCGTTCATTCCCGACAGCACCACGTCTCGGAGGTCGGTGTTCGAGGCATCCCAGTTGGCGATCACAGCGTAGGAGTACCGCCCAGTGCCTCGCCCGATCGTCCCGACATCGGCCCTGACGCCCGGATCAGAACCAGTTTTGTTGCGAATCAAGATGTTTCGGTCGATCACCAAGTGCGCCAACGGATCAAGGCCGAACGCAGACGCGACCATGGATAGGTCCACTCCTGTTGCCAGCCAGGTGTTCACCTGCTCTGACACAACCGGAGATACCAGCTCGTTGCGCGAGAGCTGACTCAGCAGGCGCGACAATTCCGAAGCCGACCCGGTCGACAGGGCCGCTGGATTGGCCGGGCCGCGGCGATCTCGCACGTAATCGAATAACGCCGTGTGAACTAAACCGAGGGATTCGGCCAGGGCGTGAAGTGCCTGCAAGCCAACCTGTTTGAGGACGACATTTGTCGCTAAGTTGTCGCTGACGCTGGCGATCAGGACGCAAAGATCGTCCACGGACAGCTTCTCGACCTGAAGATGTTGCCATAGACCGGAATCAGCGACCAGGAGCTCCGGATCCCGACTCGAGTAAGGTTGTGCCGCTGAGCTCACCCGCGTCGCGTTGCCGCGCGACCTCGATGAGCAGGAGAAGCTTGCCGACGCTCGCCGTCTTCATAGCCGGTCAGCGTCACAGCGGGCCAGTTCGTGGCCAGCCGCATCCCGGATGGAAATCGCCCACTCGACGCCGGCGCTCATTGCAACGACGTCGTCGATCGCTTGCTGGAGCACGTCGACCGTTCGCGCACGGAAATGTTCCGACCTCGACGGACTTCAGCGGCGGCCTACGTGTCGTGAAGGAACAGCGCGGCCAGCGCCGCCGCGGTACCGACACACGCCGCGATCGTCACGGCAACCGCCGTCCAGCCGTAGGCATCGAAGGCCACTCCCCCCAACCATCCGATCGCGCTGGAACCGCCGTAGTAGAACAGGTTGTACAGCGACGACGCTTGGGCTTTACCTACTGGTGCAGCTTGGCCTGTCCAGCCGGATGCGGTGGAGTGTGCGCCGAAGAACCCGGCGGTGGCGACCACGAGACCGATCAAAACAGCAATCACGTTGCTGCTCAGAGTCATTACGATTCCGACGAGCATGATCGACACCGACACGAGCAGCACTCGTTTGCGGCCGAAGCGGGTGACCTCGGCACCCGCCCGCGAAGACGCCCAGGTGCCGGCCAGATAGGCCAGGAACATCAGGCTCACCACCGAGGGGGCCAGGTGAAAAGGTGCGCGAGTCAGACTAAAAGCCGAGGAAATTGTAGAGCGCTACGAATCCGCCCATCAGCAGGAATCCCAGCGCGAACAGCACCAACTGCCGCGGTGAGCGCAGGTTGGCGGCGAGGCGATGACCAAGGCTGCCTTCGGGATTGGCGTCGTGACGCAACACCGGCGTAAATCCGCGCGGATCGGGTGCCAGCCTGACGAAACCCATTGCCGCGATCCCGCAGATCACCGCAACGGTGAAGACGCCGACGCGCCAGCCGGCCACCTCAGCGATCGGACTGGACACGATGCGGCCAAGCAGTCCGCCTATCGTCGTCCCGCCGACAAATATGCCCGCCGCTCGTGCGGCGTGCACGGGATCCACTTCTTCCGTCAAATAGGCCACCGCAATAGCCGGCACGCCGCCGACCATCAGACCCTCGACGAAGCGGCCGGCGAGCAGCAAGGAGAACGTCGGGGAGAAGGGCACCAACATTCCCACCAGGGTGGCGACGGTCACCGAGATCGAGATCGCCTTCACCCGGCCGATCTGGTCGGCCAGCGCAGACCACGGGATGACACCGATCGCGAGGCCCACCGTCGACGCCGAGATCACCAACGCGGCGCTGGCCGCCCCGACGTCTAAATCCGATGAGATCAGCGGCAATACGGCTTGCGGCGAGTACAGCTGCGCGAATGTCGCAACGCCCGCACACGCTAACGCGGCGAGCAGGCGTCCGTAGTCGGCAGTGCCACGGGTATGCCCGGCCCAGTCGCCATCTCCCGGTTGCTCGCTCACCACACCCTGAACGGTAAGAAGCAGCTAGTGGCATGTCCAATGCGCTGCTTCGCGGTTGTCAAGTCGGCTAAACGGGTGAAATTGGTCCGCGTGACTCCCGCTATCTGACTCGGTCGGGTAAATTCCATGACAGCTGAAAAACATGCTGGTCTGGGTAAGAGTTGCGCCGCAAGAGTTTGGGCCGCGGAACTCCGAGGCGCACCGCGCCGCCACCTGGCGTCACGGTGATCGTCTATATGCGCGGATCGAGAATGGATACTCCCCCCGATTCTTCTTGGCAGCCGACCAACGGCCGTTCCGGCCGCGACGACACACCCCCGCAAGAACAGGTGCGCCGCAACGAACGCCGCCGCCGACCCCGACCGCCCAGCCCGGAAAAATACCTCCACGCGCTCCCCGCGTCAGTGCTGCTGGACCGACTACCGGTACCGATGCTCGCCACCGCACTCGACGGCATCGTTGTCTACAACAACCCCGCTTTCGCCACCATGCTCGGCCACCGGCCCGACGTCATGCTGAGCGGATATGGTCTTCCAGCCCTGCTGGACGGGCATACGGCAACGCCGCCGGCTGACTGCGTCACCACACTGCGTACCGCAAAAAATGTCGTCGTCGACTGGCTCCACTCAGAAGGCTTTCCGGTCCGCAGCCTGATATCCGAAACGCTGTTCTTCCGCGCCACCGACGAGATACTACTGTTCGGCGTCACTGACTTGACCGAGCTGATCTGGGCAGATCTGCCCGAAGAGCGTTGGGGCACATAGCTATTGGCTCAGCAACAGAGTCGCATCGAACGTTGCCGGTGATGCCCGGTCATCCCCGGTGAGACTTCTCTGCCGTGCTGGGTACCCTTCGGACGGACATCTGACGAGGAGGCTTTGACATGTCGCGAATCCTGACGGTGTCGGACAGCGTCGACATCGATGCGGGCGCAGGCGAGCTCTATACGCTGATCAGCGACCCCACCCGGATGCCCAACTGGAGTCCGGAGAACCGCGGAGCAACCGTCCTGAATCCATCGGAAGACGGGTCGGCGTTCGTCGGTATGACGTTCGAGGGGCGCAACAAGCGAGGCCGGGCTGCGTGGATCACTCGGTGCACGGTCACCGCTGCCGAGCCCGGGCAACGTTTCGCCTTCACGGTGCACACCATCGGGGTGAAAAAGCCGCGCGTGCGCGCGGCCAACGCATCCTGGGAGTACCGATTCGAACCGACCGCACCGGACAAGACCAGGGTCACCGAAACGTGGCGTGACGACCGAACATCGTGGCCTGATCCGCTGGTCGCGGTCTTCGACCGGGTCGTCACCTCAGGCAAGTCGTTTCCGGAGTTTCAGCGAATCAACATCCGCAAAACCCTGGACGCACTCAAACGCGTAGCCGAAGGCGCGGACGGTTAGGCGACCGGTTTACCCAAGCCACGACCGGGTACGCGTCGCCCATGGTCAAAGCATTTGGATACACCAGCAACGGCGGGCCGGACGTGCAGGAGTTCCTCGAACTCGAGATGCCGTCCCCGCTGCCAGGCGAGTTGCTCGTCGAGGTCCGTACCGCAGGCGTCAACCCCGTCGACTGGAAGATTCGGTCCGGAATGTTGGGTGAAGCTTCGGCGAGTGACCTGCCTGCTGTACTGGGTCAGGAGGTTTCGGGTGTCGTCCGCGAAGTCGGCAAAGACGTCGAGGGTTTCGCCGAGAACGATGAGATCTTCGGATCGGTGGCACCAGGTTCGGGTGGCTACGCCGAGTACACCCTCGTCACGGCGAATGCCGCCGCGCCCAAACCGCCTCAGGTCTCCTTCCACGACGCTGCCACGCTGCCCGTCGCGGCCGCCACTGCCTACGACGGCGTCACGCAACTGGACCTGAAGGAAGGTCAGACGCTCCTCATCAACGGCATCGGCGGTGGGGTGGGAGTCGCTGCCGCACAAATCGCCCGAGACCTCGGCATCAACGTGATCGGGACCGCGAGTGAAGACAAGCGCGCGTTGGTAGAGACTCTCGGTGCGACGTTGGTGCCATACGGTGACGGGGTCGACGAGCGGATCAAAGAGATCCTGCCCGACGGCGTCGACGCGATTCTCGACCTGGCCGGACACGACGGCCTGCGGGCGGTGGCAGGCCTGGTCGCCGACCGCAGCAAGTCGATCAGCGCCGGCGATCCCTCCGTTGTTGAACTCGGCGGACACATGATCGAACGGGACCGAACCAGTCGCGTCCTCGAGATAGTCGGGGCGCTCGTCGCGGAGGGCAAACTGGACCCGCACGTCGAGGACGTCCGACCTCTCGACGAGGCCGCGGACGCGATCGCAGCGGTCGAGATCGGCCACGCGCGAGGCAAAGTCGTCATCGAGGTCAGTTGACCGTGACCGTCAATGTCGTCGATGCGGGACCGCGCCGGATCAGCCGATCGGTAGAGGTGGCCGCGCCGGTCGAGGAGCTTTACGCGATGGCGGTCGATCCACGCCGCCACCACGACCTCGACGGTTCGGGCACCGTCCGTGGCAATATCGATGCACCCGCGAATCTGTCTGTGGGATCGAAGTTTTCGACGCGTATGAAAATGTTGGGCGTGCCCTATCGCATCACCAGTACGGTGACCGCCCTCAAACCGAACGAGCTTGTTGAATGGCGTCATCCCGTGGGCCACCACTGGCGTTGGGAGTTCCAGGCGCTTTCGCCGACGACGACGAGGGTGATAGAGACTTTCGACTACCACGACGCCGGCCCGATCAAGAATGCGCTCGGCTACTACCACCTGATCGGTGCCACGAAGTTCAACGTGACCGGCATCGAGTCCACGCTGAGCAAGTTGCAGAGCCGGTACACGAGCGTGTGACGGCCCCGCGGTCTTAGTGCTTGATGTAGACCGCCTTGGTGTTGAAGTACTCTTCGATGCCCTTGCGGCCACGCTCGCCGCCCCAACCGGATTGTTTGTGGCCGCAGATCGGCATCGAGGGATCCGTTGCGATTGCACAGTTCACCCAGATCTGGCCGGCGCGTAGCTCGTTCGCCATGCGGTGGGCGCGGCCGAGGTTCTCGGTCCACAAGGCGGCGGCGAGCCCGTAGTCCGTGTCGTTGGCGGCGGCCAGCACCTCGTCCTCGTCGTCGAACGGGATCACAGAGCCCACCGGCCCGAAGATCTCCTCTCGGATGAGGCGCATGTCAGGCGTGGTGTTGGTCATGATGGTCGCCTGATAGAAGTAGCCCTTGCGGTCCATCGCCTCGCCACCCGTCATCACCTGCGCGCCGCCGGCGATGCCGTCTTTCACGATGCCTTGCACGCGTTGGCGCTGCTTCTCACTGATCAGCGGACCGATGATCGAGTCGGGCTCTTCACTGCCGCCCATTGGAATCATCTGGGCGAGACCGACGAGGCCTTCCACCACCTGTTCGTAGACCGGGCGCTGGACATAAATGCGCGAGGTGCAGCAACAGTTCTGCCCCGAGCCGGCCAGCAGGCCCATGCCGCCCAGCATGATCGCCTTGTCGAGATCGGCGTCGCCGAAGATGATCAGCGGTGACTTTCCGCCGAGTTCGAGGGTGAGCCGCTTAAGGTTGCCGGCGGCCGCCTGGACGATCAGTTTTCCGACCTCGGTGGACCCGGTGAACGAGATCTTGTCGACGTCGGGATGCGCGGTCAGCGCCGCCCCGGTGGTATGGCCATAGCCGGTGACGACATTGAGGACGCCGTCGGGCAGACCCGCCTCGCGGAAGATCTCCTCGAGCTTGAGCGCGGTCAGCGGCGTCTCCTCGGCGGGCTTGAGGACGGCGCTGCAGCCGGCGGCGAGGGCGGGTGCGACTTTGAGCATCGCGACGAAGAACGGGCCGTTCCACGGGATGATCAGGCCGACGACGCCGATCGGCTCGAGCTGAGTGAAGTTGTGGTAGTCGTCGTACCCGCCGAGCAGGCCGTCGGAGACGACACTGCTCGACTCGCCGTGGATCTTGCCGACCCAGCCGGCGTAGTAATGCAGGATGCCGTTGGCCACCGAGATGATGTGTTTGGCGGCCGTGGTGTTCATGCCGTTGTCACGCGCTTCGAGCTCGGCGAGTTCCTCGGTACGTTCCTTGATGATCTCGTGAGCGCGGAACAGCACGTTCGCGCGGTGCGCGGCCGGCGCCTTGCGCCACACGCCCGACTCGAAGGTCTCGCGGGCCCGGGCCACCGCCGCATCGACGACCGCCTGATCGGAATCAGGGATCTCCGCGATCTGCTCCTCGGTGGACGGGTTGAAGACCGCAATGGCGTTACTCAATGTCCTTCATCCTTTCACGGGGGCGCACCACCAGGAGAACCTACTCTATTAATTTAGAGTAGGTTCTCGGGGCCGGGCGGAGCCGAGAGATTGGGCGCCTATGCGGTTGATGTGCCGCTCGGCGAGACGCCGTGAAGCGCCGTCGCCACGGTCGGGTAAACAGCCAAGAGGTCGTCAATCCCCAAGAGTTGCATAGACTTAACGGTCACCGGACCTTGCGCCACGACGCGAAACGAAACAGCTAGTTCCTCGCATTTGCGGTGAGCCTCCATCAGAACGCTCATGCCGGCCGTTGCCAGAAAGGTAACCCCGGTGAGGTCGATCACCAGTACTGCTGGTCGCTGGCGCAGGATCGCACGGATGTGATCCGTCAGAGTCGGAGCGGCGGCCATGTCGACGATGCCCTCCACGGAAAGCACCACCGCGTCGCCGTCGTGTCGCTCGGCCAACGTCAGCAGGGACGCCTTGTCATGCAACGCGTGCACTCCTCCCGCTTCGGTGCGACGGAGATCAAGTTTGCGGCGCCTGCCCGCTGATCAACCGGAGAGATTCCCACTTGGGGCGCCGTTCAATCGCTCCTCGGCTGGCTTCGCTGGGCCGGAACCGTTCGGCGACACATGCACGACATCGTTCGTTTCGATTGCCGCATTGCGGCGACGCCATACCCAGCTGCCGACCGCGATTGCCGCGACGATGCCGCCGATTGTGACGACAGGCACGAAGATCGTTTGGAGCAGCCAGATGCGTCGTTGGACTTTCGCGACCCGAATTGACGCCTGCCGAACTCGAGCCACGTTGTCCATGTCCGCCTTCCGTGCCTGATCTCTGGGGGCGGCGAGCGCACACCCCGGAGTGCATGTACCCAGGTGGCCTTCCCGGAAACCCCACGAATCAGCCCTGAGACCGCTGCCTGGGCGTGCCGGCCGCGTCGACATGCCGGGATGATGGAGCGGTGAGTCTGCATCTGGGTCTGGTATTGCTGTTGGCTGCGGTCGCCGTGATCGTGGCGGTGCACTGGATCGCTGAACGTACCGGGTTGCCCAGCGCGGCATTACTGGCCCTCGGTGGTATCGCTTACGCGTTCCTGCCGGGGCCCAATATCACTCTTCGTCCAGAGCCCGCGCTGTACTGCATCCTGCCGCCCTTGCTCTATTACGCTGCACTGGAATCGTCGCTTGTCGAGATTCGGCGCAACCTGCGAGCGGTGATCAGCCTGTCGGTGGTTCTCGTTCTGCTGACTGCGTGTTCGGTCGGCGTCGCGTTCGCCGTGCTGGTCGGCGGCGCAACGTTCGCGGTCGGGACCGTGCTTGGTGCGGCGGTCGCGCCTCCTGATCCGGTGGCCGCACTCGCCGTCGCGCGCAGGGTCGGCCTGCCGGCCAACATCATCACCCTGATCGAGGGCGAGGGCTTGCTCAACGACGCGACGGCGCTCACCACGCTGTCCGTGGCCATCGCAGCAGCCAGCGGGGGCGGCTTTTCCGCGCCGTCGGCAGCCGGACAATTCTTACTGGCGGCTGTCGGCGGTTTCGCGGTGGGAGTGGTCATCGCCGTCTTCCGGCGTCTCATCAGCCGCTGGACATCCGACATTCTGACGGCCAATGCGGTGTCGCTCGCCACACCATTTATGGCCTACCTCGCGGCCGAGGAGCTCTCGACCTCCGGTGTGCTGGCTGTGGTGGTCTGCGGCTTGATCGTCGGACACGATCTGCCGCGTTCGGAGTCCGGCGCGAGCCGGTTGCAGACGCGGGCCGTCTGGCGGTTGACCAACTTCCTGCTCGAGGGCTTCGTGTTCCTGCTCATCGGCCAGCAACTGCCACGAATTCTCAAGGGCCTCAACGCCTTCTCGATATCAACCATCCTGGTGGCGGTGGGTGTCACCCTCGCGGTGGTGCTGTTGATGCGCCCGCTGTGGCTGCTGGTCACCCAGATGCTGCCTCGGCCGCTGCACACCCGTCTCGGGGATGTCTCGGCTGCGGATCTCGACGACTCCCCAGCGTCCGTTCCGGGCCATCGCGATCGGGATTCGCAGCGACTCAACGGCCGTGAGGTGTTCGTGCTGAGTTGGGCCGGCACCCGCGGGGTCGTGAGCCTCGCCGCGATTTTCACCGTGCCACTGGTAACCGAAACCGGCGCACCGTTTCCGTGCCGAGATCTGCTGCTGTTCTGCACGTTGGTGGTAGTGCTGGTGACGCTGATCGGACAAGGACTCACGTTCGCCCCCTTGGCGCGCGCCTTGGGTATTCGCGCCAAGCCCGCCGACGAGTCACGGCTACGCAAACTGGCCAGCATCGCCGCGATCCGAGCCGCCGTCGAACGGATGGACGCGCTGAATCAGCAGAGCCACGACCCCATTGAGCGGCAGGCCATCGACACCGTGCGGGCGCAACTCTCGGCTCGGCTGAAGTCTCGGCAGCAGCAACTCGACGTGCTCGAAGTAACCGACACCGACGACATTCCCGCGTTTCCTCTCGACGAGGCCCTCCTGGAGATGCGGCGGGCGGCTATCGACGCCCAGCGCGACGAACTGGTGCGCTGGCGCGACGCCGGCATGCTTCCCGATCGGGGTCTCCGCGCTCTCGGGCGGGGACTCGACCACGAAGAGGGCATGCTGACGCTCAGCAGGCCGTGACACGGCGGTCCACATCATCGCGGCGATTGGATCGCCGCGCAGCGGGTACTTAACTCTGAAATAACCAGCCCCGCGGGTGACGAGAGCCGAAATTCCAGAGTTGCTCCATTCCCCGCAAAGCGACCTGCCTGAATCTGCACCGTCAAAAAGCCGAGCGGCCAGATATCGACCGAAGCTGGAGACGAGCGGATGCCTGACGCACGACCATTCACGCATTGTGAGAACGGAACCGACGAGCCAACCTGGCTTCTCGACTCCCGATGGGACGGGGTTCCTCGGCTTGGGCTCGACACCGTCCTCCAGCGATATCCACACGTTGTGCTGGTTGCGCCGCACCCCGATGACGAAACATTAGCTCTGGGCGGCGCATTGGCCGACCTGGCCGACCGCGCGGCGACGGTGACCGTCGTCATCGCCACCTACGGCGGCCGCGGACCCGGTTCGAACGAGCGCCGCATCGAAGCAGAACACGCCATCTCGACGTTGGGTGCACACATCAAGACAGTCTGGTGGGACTTGCCTGACGGGAACCTTCACAACACCGTCGGCGAGATGAGCGAGCGACTCTCGGAACTCGTCGACTCTGACACCCTGCTGATGGCGCCGGTCGAATGCGACGGACACTCAGACCACGAGGCGGTAGCGGCGTCGGCCGAAGTAGTTGCGCGCGAGCGTGACGCGGCATTGCTGCACTACCCGGTCTGGCTTTGGCACTGGGCAACCCCCGACGATATTGACTGGGTTCGCCTACGCACCCTCGCACCATCGCTGCGGGCACTAGCCTCAAAGTCGGCCGCGATCGATTGCTACACAAGTCAACTCGCATCTCCCGACGGCCACCCCATTGTTGGACCCTCGGTTATCGCCCGAGCCCGGCGGGTCATGGAAACCGTCCTTCTACCGCTGCCGCACGACCTCGCCACGCGCGTCGCGGGTGATACCGCTGAACACCGTTCGCGGGCGCAGATAGCGGCTCCCTTCGACACAATGCTCGACCACGGTGTGACAGATCCCTGGCGCCTCGACGAGTCCGAGTACGAGCAGCGGCGGCTTGCGCTGACACTCGCCTGCCTGGGTCGCCAGCACTATCCGAACGTCTTGGAGATCGGTTGCGCCACTGGACAACTCTCCGCACAGCTGCGTGAACGCGCCGACAAAGTGATCGGGATGGACGCCAGCGAGATGGCGCTCGACGTAGCTCGCGCACGAACCGACGCTGTCCAATGGCTGCTCGGGGCGGCCCCAAACGACATTCCCGACCTGCAGTTCGACCTCGTCGTGCTTTCCGAAGTCGCCTACTTCCTCGACGGCCCCGAACTTCTGGCCACTCTGCGGGCCGCCCGCCGTCAGTTGCGCCCGCACGGCGAGATACTCCTCGCGAACTGGTCGGCTCCTACCGACGACATCCCCTTGGATGGGCCCACCGTCGACGCCCAGGCGGCCGCGATCTTCGACCTGCCGCCGCGCGCCCGCTACCACGACGCCGATCTGACTATCCGGGTGTGGGGGGAGCCGTTGTCGGTCTACCGCGAATGCGCGGACACCGCATGAAACCTCTACGCCACATGGCGATTATCGTGCCCGCCTGCGACGAGGAAGAGCACATCGCGTTGTGCCTCCGTAGTATTCGTGCATCGACCCGTCGGCTTCAGGGCGAATATCCCTCGGTGTCTTGCGATGTCGTCGTTGTCCTCGATCGCTGTGCAGACCAGACCGGTGCCCTCGTCGCCGGCTACGGTGACCGCACCATCATCAGCACCGTCGGGCGGGTCGGCGGCGCCCGCCACCTGGGCGCCGTTGATGCGATCACACGCTCGCGCCATGCAGGCATTCCCGACCATCAGGTCTGGCTTGCCAACACCGACGCCGACAGCACGGTGCCCGACACCTGGCTCACCACCCAATTCACCTTGTCGAACGCAGGTTTCGACGCTGTCATCGGAACCGTCACGCCCGCCGGACTCGACTCCCGATTGGAGCGAATCTGGCGACAAAGGCACCAACTGGCCGAGGGTCACAATCATGTGCACGGAGCCAACCTCGGGCTTCGGGCGAGCACCTACGTGCAGGCGGGCGGATTCTCGGCGGTGTCGCTGCACGAAGACCTCGATCTGGTCAACCGAGTCAAAGGATGCACCAGTCGCTGGATGACGACACATCGGACAAATGTGCGGACGTCGGCACGCACGCAGTCGCGAGTCGAAGGTGGATTCGCCAGCTACGTAGCAGATCTCGGGTCCGGTGATCGTTCGTGACAGCTCAGCTCGTGCGATATTGGCTCGGCTCGGGTCGACTCGAGTTGCCCTTGCCTGCCTCGGGACGCACCGCCGAGCGCTGGCAGCGACTCGCCTCGCTCGCCGAGGAGGACGTGGTAGCGGCCCGGATCGCTGAGGCACATCTCGATGCTGTCGCCATTCTCGACGAGCTCGACGCCAAGCCGCCGGGCACCGATCAGTTGTGGGGTGTGTGGGCGGCCGAGTCCGGAGGCAGTCCTGTCGTTGCCGCCCAGACCGGCGATGCCTTCGTTCTCAACGGTGTCAAGCAATGGTGCTCTGGTGCCGGTTTGTGCAGTCACTCTCTCGTCACTGCCGCACTGGACGACGCGGCGGAGACTCGGCGCGGCCTATTCGCCGTCGCCCTCGATGATTCGGCGGTCACACCGCTGCCCAGCACATGGACCAACACCGGGATGGCCGGCAGCGACACCCGCGCAGTGCGGTTCGCCGATGCGCCCGCGGTCGCTGTCGGCGGTCCGGGCGATTACCTCGACCGGCCTGGCTTCTGGTACGGCGCGATCGGGGTGGCCGCCTGCTGGCTCGGGGGCGCTCGACGGGTAGCGGAGCCCCTCTACCGTCGTGCCGCAGACGACGCGGCTGATCCGCACGCGCTGGCGCACCTCGGCGCCGTCGACGCTGCGCTTGCGGCGGCGACTTCGATGCTTGACGTGGCTGCGGCACAGATTGACCGGGATCCGTTGGACCGCAATGGGACTGCTCAGCTATTGGCTCGCCGAGTTCGGGCGGTGGTAGAACGAGCAGCCGACGAAGCCATCACTCGCACTGGTCGCGCCCTGGGACCCGGCCCACTCTGCGAGGACAGCGGCCACGCGCAGCGGGTCGCGGACCTCACTGTCTACATCCGCCAGAGTCACGCCGAGAGAGATCTGGCCGAGTTGGGGCGGCTCGCGGCGACCCGAAACGGGGCTGACCGCGCCTGAGTCGCCCGAATGAGTAAGCCGCACGCTCGATGGGACGCGGCGAGCACTTCATGCTCCAGACTCCACGGGTATAGCGATTTCGTTGCGCCGCAACAGCGGAAGGGTCCACGGTGGATCGTAGAACCACGCGACCGGTACACCGATGGGTTCGAAACCCGTTTCGTTCAAAGTTCGCCTCAACCTGGCGGTCTCGCGCGCGACCGCTTGGGCGCTCGTGCTGCCGGAGAATCGGCGCACGGCGACGGTCTCTGCCGGGACAGCGACGAGTTGTACCGCCTGATCGTTGGGTAGCGGCAGGGAATCCAATGACTTCCCAGCCGGCATGAAGAATCGGATCAACCATTCGCCCTCGCCGGCGGCGCTCTCCGAGACTGGCGCAGTCATCGGGATCTTCTGCCCGCGAACAGCGCCGCCTTGCTGCGCAACCGGTGCAGTCATGGCGATTTTCTCCCGGACTTGATTGCCCCCAAAGATGTAGCCCGCCAGCCGGCGGAATCCGTCACTGCGTGCGGCGACTTCGTCGGCGGTCACTGTCGTCTGCGCGGCAATCCGTGGTCCGTAGTGGCGGATCTCCACCCGCGAGGTCACCTGCTCGGCGGTGTATGTCGGCTCCTCGGTGCCGTGACGCACACCGACAACTTGACCGACCGCATTGACCAGTCCGCGGACCACACCCACAAGCCCATCCAACATGTTCGGCTCCCCTCGTCATTGCTATCGACGTCTCGCTCGCGACGTCCCCCGACTACCACTGTGCACGCGATCAGGCTCGACGGCACGTACGACATCGACGCCGGGTTGCCGACGCGCACAGCGGGGTATCAACAACCGTGCCTTCGCGTCGACGTAGCCGCTGGCCGATGTCCCGCAGCCAATGGAAGCGATATGACGAAACCCGAAAAAGAAGACCCGCTGAGTCGGGCGAATGAGCTAGCGAACCTTGTCGATGAGCTAGACGACAAGGTTGCCGACGAACGCGAGGCAGAAGGCGTGCCCGGTAAACCCAGCGACCGGGAAGGCGTTGACGTCCGCGTCTCGGAAGATGAGCCGCCTGATTGAACACTCGAGGCAGATCCGACTGATAGGCCTGCCCGACCATTGCATAACCTATCGACGTGGATATCAATGGAGCTAGCGCAGTCGTCACCGGCGGCGCGTCAGGAATCGGCGCCGCGACTGCCCGTCAGTTGGCCGCCAAGGGTGCTCGGGTCGTCGTCGCCGACCTTCAGGCCGACAAGGGAGAAGCCCTCGCTGACGAAATTGGCGGCGTCTTCGTCACCGTCGACGTCACCAAGACCGACCAGATCATCGACGCGGTCAAGACCGCTGCGGACCTCGGCCCGCTGCGCGCGCTGGTCAACTCTGCCGGTATCGGGTGGGCCCAGCGCACCATCGGCAAGGACGGCGAGTTCTCGTCCGCGCACGACCTCGGTGCCTACAAGAAGGTGCTCGAGATCAACCTCGTCGGCACCTTCGACTGCATCCGCATCGCAGCCACCCAGATGAGCAAGAACGAGTTGAGCGACACCGGTGAGCGCGGCGCGATCGTCAACATGACCAGCGTCGCCGCCTTCGACGGTCAGATCGGCCAGGCGGCCTACTCGTCATCGAAGGGCGGCGTCGTGGGTCTGACCCTGCCAGTGGCTCGCGACCTGTCGGCTGTCGGTATCCGCGTCAACACTGTTGCTCCCGGGCTGATCGATACGCCGATCTACGGCGAGGGTGAGGCCTCCGAGGCGTTCAAAGCCAAGCTCGGCGAGTCCGTGCTGTACCCGCACCGACTGGGCAAGCCCGACGAGCTGGCGTCCATGGTCGTCGAGTTGCTTACCAACTCGTACATGAACGCCGAAGTGGTACGGGTGGACGGCGGTATCCGGATGCCACCGAAGTGAGCCTGACGCGCGAATAGCCTCTCTAGCGCTCTACCGGCTGCCCACCGAAACCGGGCCGCATTCGTCCCGCGAGGCTACAGCGTTAACAGCAGCCACATTGTTAACATCACGCGATGCAGGACTCGTCGGAGCGTCTCGACCTCCGCACGATCGCGTCCGGTCTCCCGACGCGACGCTTTGCGCTACGCCGCCGCGGCGTCGGCGCTGGCCGGTCTGGGTGCGGCAGCATTGAGTGCCGCAACCCCCGCGGCGGCAGCCGCTCCCACGCTGATCGACTTCGCCATGCGCCAGATTCCGGCCCAGGACATCAAGGCTGCGGGCCACTCCGGGGTGGTCAACTACGTCTCGACTCTCGCGTCCCGGCTCGTCCTTTGGCGCCAAGCCGATCACCCGGCCCTACGCCGAGTCGCTGGCCGCCGCCGGGCTGGCGATCGTGAGCAACTACCAATACGGCAAGCCGGGCGGCTCAGCTCCATCGGATTTCACCCGCGGGTACGCCGGGGGCGTCTCCGACGCCCGCACCGCCTGGCAACTGCATAGCGCGGCGGGCGGCGGCCAAAGTGCACCGGTCTTCTTCACCGTCGACGACGACATCAACCGCGACACCTGGAACAACGTTGCGCTGCAGTGGTTTCGCGGAATCAACTCGGTGCTCGGAGTGCAGCGCACCGGCATCTACGGGGGTATAAACGCGTGCCAGTGGGCCGCCGCCGACGGCGTCATCGGGAATCTCGAAAACGCCCGGTCGCCGGCTGGGCCTGGCAGACCCGGTCCTGGTCGCACGGGCAGGTCGACCCCGCCGCAGTTCTCTACCAGCGCATTGTGAGCACTGCATCGACTCCGGGACCGGTGGTCGGCGGGCTCGAAGTCGACGTCAGCGACGCCCTGGCCCAGGATTGCGGCCAGTGGCAGCCTACATCCGTGAATGCCCTGTGAGCCCGACACTGCGGGATGCCGTCCTCGGCGCCTGGGAACTGGTGTCGTTCGTCGCCCGCGACGGGACTACCGGCGAGAACCGCCATCCACTCGGCACAGCACCGCGTGGCCTGATTCTCTACACTGCCGACGGCTACATGTCGGCCCAGCTCGCCGAGTCAGACATGAGTGACTACATCGCGTACGGCGGACGATTCTCGGTCAACGAAGAGACCTCAACCCTGCGCCACGACGTCACCATATCGATGATGCCGGAGCTGTTGACGCAGGCGCAGTTTCGGCATGCCAGCATCGACGGCGACGCCTTGACTCTCTCCGCGACGAGGACCGACGGCGCCGGTGTGACGACACACAGCAGCCTGCTGTGGCGGCGGGCGGGCTAGTCGGAAGCATTCGATCGCGGCGGCCCATGCTTACCCCTCCACCGACAAGCCTTGTCAGCGATACTCAGCGAGTTCGGTTACTACGCGGAGAAGAGCGTGACATGACCACACCAGCGACACCACCGGCCGACGTGCTGGTGATCTTCGGCATCACCGGGGATCTGGCCAGGAAGATGACTTTCCGCTCCCTCTACCGGCTGGAACGTCGACGGCTACTGGATTGCCCCATCGTCGGTGTGGCGCGCCGCAGCTGGTCGGACGAGGAATTGCACACCCACGCGCGCACGGCCATCACCGACAGCGGCGAGATCATCGATGACGCCGTCTTCGCCCGCTTCGCGAAGCGACTGTCGATGGTCTCGGGCAATTACGACGACCCGAAAACCTATGCGCGGCTTGGCAAGGCGATCGACGGCAAACACACCCCGGTGTTCTACCTGGAGGTCCCGCCGTCGCTGTTCGGCCTGGTGGTCGACGGCCTGGCCGGCGCCAACCTGACCGACGGCGCCCGGGTCGTGATCGAGAAACCCTTCGGCCACGACCTGGCTTCGGCCCGCGCGTTGAACGACGAGCTGCGAAGGCACCTGGCCGAGTGGCAGATCTTTCGCATCGACCACTTCCTGGGCAAGGAACCCGCCATGGACATCATGTTCCTGCGGTTCGCCAATTCGATCTTCGAACCCCTGTGGAATCGCGACCGGATCGCCAGCGTGCAGATCACGATGGCCGAGAACTTCGGGGTCGAGGACCGCGGCAGCTTCTACGACGCGGTCGGTGCGCTGCGCGACGTCGTACAAAACCATCTGCTGCAGCTCGTCGGGCTGTTCGCCGCCGAACCACCCAGCACGGCCGACGCCGATGGGATACGCGACAAACGCGTCGAGGTGTTCCGGGCCATCCCCTCGATCCAGCCGGCGCGCTATGTGCGCGGTCAGTACGGCGGATACCAATCCATCCACGGCGTCCAACCCGATTCGCCGACCGAGACGTTCGCGGCGCTTCGACTGGAGATCGACAACTGGCGCTGGGCGGGGGTGCCCTTCTTCATCCGGGCCGGCAAGGCGCTGCCGGTGCGCGCCACCGAGATTCGGGTCATCTTCAAGCGTCCGCCCCGACTGCCGATCACCGCGCACATACCCGACGCCAACGAGCTCATTTTGCGCATCGACCCCAAGCCGGGCACCGAACTGCTAATTCAGGCAAAAATGCCGGGCGCCAACCGCACTCGCTCCGTCGACCTGTCGCTGATATTCGCCGACGAGCTCGGTGAAGCTCCCGAACCCTACGAGCGGCTGCTGTCCGACGCGATGAAAGGCGACTCCAGCCAGTTCACCCGGCAGGACGATGTGGCCGAGACCTGGCGCATCGTCCAGCCCCTGCTGGACACCCCACCGCCGGTCGAGGCCTACCAATCCGGCACGTGGGGCCCGCCCGGCGCCGACAAGCTATTGGCCGGCCATCCGGGCTGGCGCGAGCCCTGGCTTGGCTGACGGACAACCTGGCGGACTCCGCCGGTTGGTGGCAATTTTGTTATCTTTGCGCCACCAGACGGTTAGCTGTGGTGCCGACAAGACGCGGGGTTGATGAGTGCTTGCCGAGCGTGATGCGGTGCTGGCCGAGTTGAGTGGGATATGGCGGCGGGTTGGGCGGGGCGCCGGACGCTTGGTGTTGCTGCGGGGGGAGGCCGGGGTCGGCAAGACCACCGTCATTGCCGAGTTTGTCGGCGGGCTGGATTCCCCGATGCGGACGTTGCGTGGCTGGTGCGACCCGCTGGATGCGCCGCGCCCGTTGGGCCCGCTGATCGACGTGCTCGCCGGCTTCGGCGACGCAGCCGCGGCTGGGCTGGCCGAGGCCGTGGATGCTGGAGACACCGCCACCCTGTATCAGCGGGTGTTGGCGGCGTTGGGGGGTAGGGGCCGGTGGGTATGGGTGATCGAGGACGCGCACTGGGCCGATAGCGCCACGCTTGACCTGGTGAAGTTCGTGGCGCGGCGCATCGATTCGCTACCGCTGCTGCTGCTGCTGTCCTACCGCGACGACGAGCTCGGCGCGCAGCACCCGTTGACCGTCGCGCTCGGCGACATGGCGACCAGCGCAGTCAACCGCATTGAGGTGGAGCCGCTCAGCCGGCAGGCGGTGGCGGTGCTCGCCACCGGCAGCGGAATCAACGCCGACCAGTTGCACCAACTGACTGGCGGTAACCCGTTCTTTGTCACCGAAATCCTGGCAGCCGGCCTCGCTGCGCCTGGCTCGGTTGCGTTGCCGCGCAGCGTGTCCGAGGCGGTGGCCGGAAGATTGGCGCGGCTATCTTCTGCGGGGCGAGAGACCGCGCATGCGGTGGCGGTGTGCGGCCCGCGCGCCGATGTCGCGCTGGTGCACGCGATATGCCCGGGCGCCGGGACGGCGCTGAGCGAATGCGTGGCCGCGGGGGTGCTGATCGCCGAAGGTGGTGTTATCGGGTTTCGCCACGAGCTGGCGCGCCGGGCAACATTGGCGCAGATCCCCGACTTCGAGCGCATCGCGTTGCACAAACACGCGCTGACCCGCCTCGCAGAACCACCTGTCGATGCGGAAACATTGGCGGCGTTGGCTTTTCACGCCGATCAGGCCGGCGACACCGACGCCGCCGTCCGCTACGGCATCGTCGCCGCCGAACGGGCCACATCACTGGGCGCCAACCGGGAGGCCGCGGCCTCCTACACCCTTGCGCTTCGTCACGCCGGCGCCGTTCCCGATGAACGACGGGTTGTCTGGCACGAGCAGCACGCCTTCAGCAGCTATCTCTGCGGACAGGTCGAGGCGGCGATCACATCGTGGCGGGAGGCCATCGCGCTGCGCCATGCGCTGGGCGACCGGCTAGGAGAGGGCGAGGGCTGGCGCTGGTTGTCGCTGATGTTGCTCGCCTTGGAGGGGACCAGCCCGGCCGCCGAGGCCGCGCGGGTGTCGCTGCGGCTGCTGGAAGAAATGGGTCCCTCCCCGCAGATGGCCTGGACGCTGGTGCAACTGGCCCAGATCAGCGCCTTGAGCTATGACCCGCGTTTGACCGAGTATGTGGACCGCGCGATCGCCCTGGGCAGCCAACTCGGTGACGACGCTGTGGTACTGCAGGCCCGCAGCTATTCGGGGTTGGCCACCGTGTTTCGCACCGACACCGGGTGGGACGAGGTGGAGGAGGCCTGGCGCGAGGCCATGAACAATACGGCGGTGCCGGTGCACGCCGCATTTATCGGGATGATCATCTGCTGGACCGCCGCCACGCACCACGATCTCGATCGCGCTGAGCGCTGCATCGCCCAAACCGGCGCGTGGTGTGTCACCCATGACCTCGGCAACTTCCAGACGGGGGTCACCAGCGCCCAAGCCCTGACCGCGTTGCATCGCGGCGACTGGACACAGGCCGCCGCGTGCGCGGACGACGTCCTCACGCACCCCGACCTGAGCCCGCAGCATCGGATCCTGCCGCTGCTGACAATCGCCCTGATCCGGGCCCGCCGCGGCCAGCAAGACGTCGCCCCACTGCTCGACAAGTCGAGCGCCGGCGCTCAGCCCGACGACGTTTTTCTCATGTCGCTGGTGCGGGCGGCGCGTGCCGAAGCCGCCTGGCTGGCCGGTGATGACGACATCGCCCGAAGCGAAGCGGCGGCCGGGCTGGCCGCGACACCCGCTGACCGCATCAATCCATGGCTGGTCGGGCACCTGCGCCGCTGGGCCCATCTGCCCGGCGAGCCACCCGAGCCCATCAGCGGCGATCCGCTCACGCCTTTCGAGTTGGAGATCCGCGGGGATTGGCAGGCTGCCGTCGACGCGTGGACCCTGCGCGGCTGCACCTATAACGCGGCCATCGCCCAACTCGGCGGCGACATCGACGCGGTGCAAGCCGCGCTGGCCACCTTCCGTCAACTCGGCGCCAAGGCGGCGGCCCGCCGCGCCCAGCAACGCCTTACCGCGCTGCGCGGCCCGACCCGCCGAAGCCGCAACACCAACGTCCCTGCCGACCCGCACGGATTGACCGGGCGGGAACGCGAGGTGCTCGAATTGCTGACCGCCGGGCGCACCAACGCCGAGATCGCCGCCGCCCTGTACATCAGCAGCAAAACCGTCGGCCATCACGTCAGCTCCATCATCACCAAACTCGGCGTCGACAACCGCACCCACGCCGCCGCTCAAGCCCTCCAACGCCCACCCACGACCGACGCCTGACACCAGCTATCTCCGCAGCCCCCTGATCAGGGTGTCGATGAGTCCGTCGAAGTGCTTGATCGTTTCCTCGACGGATCTGACGTGGGTGAGGATGCGGTACAACGTGGCGCCAATGATCGCGTCCGCGACCGCTTCTCGGTCGGCGTCCGCGCGAATGTCGCCGGCTTGCGCCGCAGCATGGAGTCGGCGCAGCAGGGACTCGTGATGCGGGCCGGCGAGCTGGCTGTACAGGGCATCGCCGTCGACCGGATTGTCGGCGGCGGCAACGGCTAGTGCGCGACTGAGTGCGACATTGCGCGCCGAGCCGAGGTAGGTGGCCTGTCCGTGCAGCCAGGTGCGCAGGTCTGCTTCGATGTCCCCGGTGTCGGGCAATTCGAGCGGTCCGTGCTGTCCATAGGCATCCATGACTGCTTCGGCGACCAGCGTGGCCTTGGATGACCAACGCAGGTACAGGCTTTGTTTTCCGACTCCGGCGACGCTGGCGACGCGGTCCATGGCGACGTCGCCGTACCCGCCGGAGATCAGGAGGTCGCGCACGGCCTCGAGGATCGCGTCGTGGGTCGCCTGACTTCGGGGTCGCCCACGGCGGGGCGCTTGGTCCATGGGGGCAGCTTAGGGTCGTGCCCGGCCACTCTCGTCAATCCACTCCAATTACTAGAAATACTGTCTAGTATTCGATCGGCCAGCTCAAGCGGAGACTCGATCAGCCGACGGGCGTCATAACTGAAGGAAGTCATGAACACGCTGCGCGTCATTCAATGGACCACCGGCAAAGTCGGAAAGCTCAGCCTGCGAGGCATTCTCGACGACCCGCGACTCGAACTGGTCGGGGTGTATGCCTACTCGCAGGAGAAGGCAGGCACTGATGCGGGAACCTTGTGCGGCCGCCCCGATACGGGGGTGCTCGCTACCACCGACATCGACGCGCTGATCGCTTTGGACGCCGACACCGTGTTCTACAACCCGTTCATGGCCGACCTCGACCACGCCGTCCGCCTGCTCGAAAACGGACTCGACGTCATCAGCACCAACCTGTTCCTCAACGTCGGCGGCATCCAGGGCGAGACCGAGGCCAGGTTGGCTGCGGCGTGCGACAAGGGTGACAGTTCGCTCTATATCACCGGCATCAATCCAGGCTGGATCAACACGATGGTGACGGCGATGACCGCCATCTGTCGCGACGTCCAGAAGGTGTCCATCTTCGAGTCGGCCGACGTCTCGGTCTATGAATCGCCGGAGACCTGGCAGGCGTTGGGCTTTACCCTGCCCGAGGCCCCGCCCGCCGTGCTGGAGATGGCAAAGATGTGGCTGAGCACGTTCCATGACTCGGTGCAGCGGATGGGCGTCGCGCTGGGTTACCCACTCGACGACATGGAGTTCTTCATCGAACACCAGACCGCCTCGGAGGAGGTCGATCTCGGCTGGATGACGATCCCCAAGGACACCATCGCCGCGATGCGTGCCGGATGGAACGGCAAGGTCAAGGGCAAGACCGTGCTGGTGTCGAACGTCGCCTGGTATCTGACCAAAAACCTCAACGGAGACTGGGTATTCGACGACGACCACTACAAAGTCGTGGTCGAAGGCGAACCCGGCATCGACACCCGCATCCGCTTCCTCCCGCCCGAGCACTGGGGCAACCACGAATGGGACACCATGACCGCCATGCCGGCGGTCAGTGCCGCCCTCAACGTCGCTGCCGCACCCGCTGGCATCCTGACCCTCAAAGATGTCGGATTGCCTTGCGCGCCAGCAGGAATCTGGTTGGGCGATGAGTGAGCGGCCCGATCCCCGCACCTCAGATGCCGACCGCACCCCGACACAGGTCCTCGCCTACGCAACAGACCGGGCAGCCAGCGGTTCTACACGCCTGCTTCCGGGGTAGCCAAAATAACCTCCGGGGCAATACTTTTGGCGCCGCCGGATGCCGTGGAACTCACCGCCGCGGGGTGGGCACGACCAGCCTAAGCCGAAGTTACCGTGCGGTATACCGAATCTAATACGGTATCCTTCGCTGAAGGCGATCGTCGGATCGAGTCAGCCGAATCCGCCAAGCCTTGGCACCCGCGGGGCTCACCGGAGGAGGGAAGATGACCGATTCCAGTGCTGTCTCGGCATCGGGTCGGCGGGACGCCAAGCCTAAGCGGCGGCCGCGCGGGTCGCTCGATGTCGAGGACATCATCACCGGTGCGTTCGAGTTGACCGAGGATGTGTCAATCAGCGGGCTGAGCATGCCCGTTCTGGCCAGGCACCTCGACGTCCCGCTGACCAGCATCTATTGGCACTTCCGTAAGAAGGACGACTTGCTCGATGCGATGACAGATCGCGCCATCAAGCGGTACCACTTCACCACCCCGTTCGACGGGGGCGGAACCTGGCAGGACGCGCTGCGTGACCACTTTCGGAAGATGCGCCACGTCTTCCACGAGAACCCGGTGCTCTGCGAACTCATCTTGATGCGCTCTGGAGAACTGAGTCCGGAGGCGACCCACGCCTCCGTCGACAATCTGGAGGCGGTGATCAAGACGATGGTGGACAAGGGATTCAAGCCCGACGACGCCTTGACGGTCTACCTCGCCCTCTCCGTGCACACCCGGGGCGCCGCGATGATCGAACGCCTCAACGCCATCCCGCAGCAGAACGGCCGCCGACGCGTCACCGGAGTGACCACCGCGCACCCTTTGCTCAACAAACTGGAGACGAAGGGGCACACCATCGTCGACGTCGAGTTCGAGTTCACCCTCGATGCGATCATCAAGCGTGCCGAGGATGCCCTCGCGTCGGCTGGGGACCGCGATAAACGTGGGCAGAAGTAGGGCCCGCCGACACACAAGGCTTCTCGCGCGTCGACATTGGCCTGCGCCTTTCGGCTTGAGAAATCATCGCAGCCCCCGCGTCGGAACGTAGACCGGCGCCGCGGGCTAATTCATTTACATCTGACGTATGTTTTGTAACATCAGCATGGTGCTGTCGAAATGGGAGAACCGTGGCATTTGATCCCGAAGCCGTCCACGCCAAGTACCTAGCTGAGCGCGACAAGCGCCTCGTCGCGGGCCGCGCAGCGATCCGGGACTTGACCCACGATGAGCGCGTCGCCGGTTACCGGGCTGACCCGTTCACCCCCGTCGCGCAGCGAGCACCCATCATCGACGACCCCGACGTCGTGATCGTCGGGGGCGGCATCGCCGGGATTCTCGCGGGCGCTCACCTACGTAAAGCCGGCGTCGAGCGCATCCGGATCGTCGATGCGGCCGGCGGCATGGGCGGCACCTGGTACTGGAATCGCTACCCGGGCGTGATGTGCGATGTGGAGTCCTACCAGTACCTCCCCATGCTCGAGGAACTCGACTACATCCCCACCCGCCGTTACGCTTTCGGCGAGGAGATCCGACAGCACCTGCAGTCCGTCGCCGAGCGTTTCGACTTGGTTCCCGACGCCCTCTTCCACACCGGCGTCACCCAGGCGATCTGGAACGACGATGCCCGCCGGTGGACGGTTCACACCGACCGGGGTGACACGCTCTCCTGCCGCTATTACTTGCTGGCGGTGGGGATCCTCAATCTGATGAAGTTGCCGGCGATCCGGGGGATGGACGACTTCGGCGGTCGCGCATTCCACACGGCGCGATGGGACTACGGCTACACCGGAGGCGGCCCGGGCGAGGCGCTCACCGACCTCGGCGACAAGGTCGTCGCACTGGTCGGGAACGGGGCAAGCGGGCTGCAATGCCTGCCGCCGCTCGCCGAAGCGGCCAAGCACGTCTACGTCTTCCAGCGCACGCCGTCGGCGATCGGGGTGCGAGGTAACCATCCCACGGATCCATCGTTCGCCGAAGGGCTGCAGCCGGGTTGGCAGAAGGCTCGGATGGACAACTTCCAGTCGGTCATGCTGGGTCGCAAAGTCGAGGCAGACCTTACCGACGACGGTTGGACGCGCCACTACGCCGCGGTGCAGAACCCGCCCCGCCACAAGGGCATGAGTGTCGAGGAGTTCACCAGGGCCGCCGAGGAGATCGACTTCGGGATCATGGAGGAGCACCGGGCGCGGATTGACGCGCTGATCGCCGACCCCGGCGTCGCGGCCGCGCTCAAGCCGTACTACCGCTACCTCTGCAAGCGGCCGTGTTTCCACGACGAGTACTTCGGCGCGTTCAACCGCCCCAACGTCACCCTCGTCGACTGCCCCGCCGGCATCGAGAAGATCACCGAGCGGGGACCGGTGGTCGGCGGGCATCAGTACGAGGTCGACTGCATCATCTACGGCACCGGCTTCGAGGCCGAGGTCACGCCTCTGCAGCGCCGAGCCGGCCATGACATCGTCGGCCGCGGTGGCATCTCGCTGGCCGAGAAGTGGTCGGATGGCGCTGCCTCCCTCTTCGGGATGATGAGCCGTGGCTTCCCGAACATGTTCGCGATGCCGGGCCCGGGTCAACAGTCGGTCGTCACCGTCAACTACACCCAACTCGCCGTGCTGGCGGCCGAGTTCATTGCCGATACGGTGGCCCTGCTGGAGAAGCAGGGCCATCACGTGTTCGACGTGAGCGCCGACGCGGAGGCCGACTGGATTCGGCAGATCATCGACACCCACGTGGACCCCAGCGCCGTCATGTCGGCGTGCACGCCGTCGCGGCTCAACAACGAGGGCGACCCCGGCGGCATCAAGGCGCAGAACACCAACTTCGGTCGAGGCTTCGGCGACTTCTTCGCCTACCGCGACCTACTCGAGAGCTGGCTCGCCTCAGGCGAATTGGATGGGTTGGACCTGACGTGAGCGATCGGCAACGCCTGGTCGTCGTCACTGGCGGTGGTGGTGGGATTGGTGCGGCCATCGCCGAATCACTTGGACGTACCGGTGCTTTCGTCGTCACCGTTGACCCGCTGGTCTCCGTCGACGGCTCGGAAAGACTCCCCCAGCCCGAGGAGACCACCGCTGGTCGCATCGTCGCGGCCGGCGGCGCCGCCCGCGCTTCGGGAGTGTCGGTCACCGATGAGCTCGGGGTCCGCCGACTGTTTCAAGAGTTGGCCGACGAGTTCGGTGGGCTCGACGCCGTGGTCAACGTGGCAGGCATCTCCCGGCCCACCAGCTTCGCCAAGGGCAGCGATGACGACTGGCTCGGCGTGCTTTCGGTGCACCTCGATGGCTATCGCAACGTCCTCGGCGCTGCCCTGCCGTTGATGGCGGCGGCCGGGCGGGGTCACATCCTCGGAGTCACGTCGGGGTCGGGCTGGCGTTCAGCCGACGCGGGCGCATACGGGTGCGCCAAGCGCGCCGTGGCCGCGCTCACCTGGCAGCTGGGCCGAGAGGTTCCCGCGGGCGTGGTGCTGAACGCGATCTCGCCGATCGCCGCCACCCGCATGGTGGCCGCAGCGCTCGGCAACGCGCAGCAAACCAGCCGCGCCGCCACGGGCGGACTGTCGCTGGGCTCCATGCCCGCACCGGAACACCTTGGGCCGCTGGGTGTTCACCTGGTGGACGACGCGTTTACTTCCTGCCAGGGTCGGGTCCTTTTTGTCGGCGGGTCCGAGGTCGCGGTGATCGACGAGCCTCGGCTCATCGAAGTGGTGCGCTGCGATGAGGTTCCCTCGCTGCCCCATCTGCTCGACGTCGCGACCACCATCGCCCTCGCCCCGGCTGAGGCCCATCAGGTGAGTGGGGGCGGCAGCAACGCCCGCTTCGGATCGACCTTCGACAAGGCACCCGCCGATGCCCTGCCGAGTCCCGCCGTGCGGTCGTGCGCGGTCGTCACCGACCGGCCCGGGGTGGCGGCGGCCCTGAATGCCGCCTTGAAGGAATGGGGCGTGGCGTCCCATGCGATCGAGGTTCCCGCAGCGTTGGCCGACCTCGACGGGCTGGATGCCGTGGTGGTCGCCCTATCGGGTCGTTCGCCCGGGAGCGATGCGACATCGGCCTGGGAGCGCATCCTGTCCGAGCATGACGGCATCGTCGACCACATCCACGCTGACGCCCAATGGGTGAGAGCTGTAGCCGAACTCGCCACGAGCGAGGATCAACCCATCCGCCTGGTGACGATCACCGAGGCCACCACCGCCGGCGGCCGTAGCCGGGCGCAGGCCTGCGCACAGCTCGCCCGGGCCGGTCGAAAAGCCACCGGCGATCTGGTCCTGTCCTTCGCCATCAGCGCGGAGTCCGCAGACATCCCCGCCGCGCTGGCCTCCTACCTGGCATGTAGCCCAGGCGCAGGCGGCCTTGCCGGTGCCGAATTAGTCTGGGGCGCAGGGTGGTTCGGGCTGCGCAGCCACCCACGACCCATCGGGAGTATCAGCTTCGGGGGGCCCTCGGTACCCGCGTGGTTCGACGACACCCTCCGAGAAGTGACGGGGCCACGATGACGTCGGCCGCGGTGACGTCCAAGCCCGCTCGCATCGTCGATGCTCACGTACATCTGTGGGACCCGGCCCGGAGCGATTGGTATCCGTACCTGTCGACGAGCGGCGCGGAGTTGAACATGGGCGACGTGTCGGGAATGTCCCGCCGTTTCGATGTGGCCACTTATCTGACGGAGTCCGCCGGCTGGAATATCGAGAAACTCGTCAACGTGGCTGCCGCGACCGGCAGCCACTCGATCGACGAGACCCTCGAGCTGGACCGACGGGCAGCTGCCGACACCCACCCCGATGCCATCATCGGCGGGTTGCCACCCACGGACTCGGTGGCCGAGGCAGTGGCTGCAATCGATGCGCAGATGGCGGCGCGCCGGTTTCGCGGCGTCCGTCCGATGGGGGCCGTTGACGGCGCCCTTTCTCCGGCCGAAGTGCTTCGCGCCCTGCAGGAGCGCGACTTGGTGTTCGAAGTGATGAACCACCCTGATCAGCTTCTGGCAACGGCTAAGGGACTCGAGCATTTCGGTGACCTGGTCGTGGTCATCGAACACGCCGGCTGGCCTCGGAACGACTCCGACGAGGAGCGCGCCTTGTGGACGAAGGGCATGAATGCCCTTGCGGGCCTTGGTGACAACGTGCTGTGCAAGCTTTCCGGCCTCGCCATGCCGTTGGGCTCGATGGCCGTCGACGTTCTGGCTCCGTGGCTCGAGCACGCCATCGACGCATTCGGCGTCGACCGCTGTCTGTTCGCGAGCAACTTCCCCGTTGACGGGATGCACGGTAGCTTCGATGAGCTGTACACCTGCTACTCAGCCGTCACCGCCGGCCTCGGCGCTGACGCTCGCGACAAGCTCTTCGCCGCCAACGCGGAGCGCATCTACCGCTGCTGAATGCGAACTCGCGGCTGATGTCGTTATTCATTGGGCGCAAACAGTATTGGTAGTTTCACGGTTTCCCGCAGCAGCGTCGATGCGCCCATCGTCCGGCCGTCGAGCACCTGATAGCGCGGCCATCGGCGCAAGATTTCAGTGAAGACGATCTTGGCCTCCAGTCGTGCCAACTGCGCCCCCAGACAGAAATGCTCGCCGATTCCGAACGCAAGATGTGGGTTCGGTGAGCGCGTCATGTCGAAGTCGCCTGCGTCCGCGCCGAATACCCTCTCGTCACGGTTGGCGGCGGCATAGAGCATGACGAGATACGAGCCTTCGTCAACGTGCTCGCCACCGATTTCGACCGGGCATGTGGCGGTACGGGACATCGCGACAATCGGTGTGACCCAGCGCAGCATCTCCTCGACCGCCGCGGGGATCAGCGACTCTTCTGCTGCCAGTCTGGCGCGCTGCTCCGGATGATCAGCCAGAGCGGTCAGCCCACCGCTGATGAGATTGCGCGTCGTCTCGTTACCTGCGACCAGGAGGGTCATGCAGAAGCCAAGCTGTTCGGCCCGCGTGAGATTGGAGTCGGCGACGAGGGCGCTGAGCAGGTCGTCTTTCGGTTCGGCCGTTCGGGCATCGAGCCTTTCGTTGAAGTATGTGAAGAAGTCAATCGCGGCCATGGCCCTCGGGTCCGTCGGATTGGTCGCGGCGATCGCGATCGCGTCGGACCAGGCCCGGAAGGTGGGTAGGTCCGCGGCGGGCACACCCAGCATGTGGGCGATCACCAGGATCGGCACGGGAGCGCTGATCGCGTCGACCGCGTCGACCGGTGATGTCGGGTCGATAGCGTCGAAGACGTCCGCGACAATCTGCTCCACCACCGGCGCGAGCTCGGCGACGCGACGGACGGTGAACGCCCGGTTGACGATGCGCCGCTGGGTGACGTGTCGCGGCGGGTCGACGTAGAGAATCGAGCCCGCCGCCGCGACCTCGCGCTTGAGGTCGCCGATCAGGACGCCCTTCGCCGACGTGTAGGTGGCGGGGTCTTTGCTGATCCGGGAGATTTCTTCGTGGCTGGCGACCACCCAAAAACCCTCGTCTTGATGCCGCGCGACCGGGCAGGCACGTTGGAGATCGCCGAGCTCGTGATCCGGTTCGCTCTGCCAAAACGACGGATCATGCACATTGGGCACCTGCATCGGGTCACCTTCCTGGCGTGATCGACCGCCTCCGCGGTCCATCGAATCCCGCTCATCTACAGCGTCGGAGGAATCGCTGATGAGGATTCTTGAGCTATGCGGTATGGGTTACGGTAACGATACATACAACGCCACGCGCTACACGTGCCACTGAGCGTTGGATCGCTGACTGCGGCCGAGGTCGGCGACGAAACCGTCCATGCTCACACCCTGCGCACCTGGTTGATCAGCTCAGCGAAGTGCGGACCCCGTCGCCCTGACACCGGGCCCTGGTGGCCCAGAAGTCGGGCCGGGAAGCGCTCATGTCAGCGCCAACTAGATGCATTGGGCGTGAACGTCGTTGGTGTTCAACAGGTCTGCCGTCACCCCGGCAGTTTTCAGTTCGACCAGGGGTACGCGAACAAAGGCCCGGTGGCTGCATAAGTGAGGAGCCACGCCACTGCGCACAAGCTCAGGAGCCCCATCACCCGGGCGAAGAATCGGAACGGATTCGCCGAGGCCAATTCATACCGGATGACAGTGCTCAGTCGCTCCAGATCGCCGGCACTCAGGAGCACGATCCCCGTTCCGACCCTCAGCATGTAGCCGCGCGTCCCGTCAGCCCGATCCATGCGTAGGAGGATGAGCCGATCGCCAACGCGGTCTCGCAGGCCGATGAGGCTGGTTAGCTCAGGTTGTCGCACGGCATTCCCCTAGGTTGGGTTGGGACTTCCTGCGCTTGGGGCGCTTACGTTACTCGCCGCGACTTTGCCTCACAAGCGATTTCGTATTACCGCGCTACACCGCAGCCAACCGTCTACGTCGCCATGCTCGCGACTGCTTCCCCCGCAGCGACGGCTGTTGTGGAACCACTCCCGATAAACATGAACCGCTTGGTGCACAGCGCCTTTGGGGTCAGGGCATTCGGTCGCGGCGTTGATGAACGGACACCTACGAAAGTCCTCGCCGGAGTTCTGTGCCGCCGCAGCGGCGAAAAACGCGTGCGCCAGCCCCCGTCACTCACTCACCCTGGTTCGGGACGGGCGTCATGAGCGGGTTAGGGGTCGTGCCGGGCGGACACATAAACCACTGAAACTGCGGCAAAATACATGGGGCTCCTTCTTCGACGTGATTGCCGCTGATGACGTAGTCGTGGCAGACGGACGTGTCCCAAGCTGGATGGATGCCGTGCGGCGGGGGATCCCCTGGGCACCAGTGCCAAGCTCCGGCTTGCGCGATACCGGCGGCGGGCCCCATAGCAACGCACCCCAAACCGGCAGACGCCAGCAGAGCGGTCGCTACACCCACGATGAGTCTCCTCATTGACATATCCCTTCCCGCGCGACGCGCCAGGGGCTGATAAGTGCGGGCGCTAGCCGGTAAACGTTGAACGCCACTCGGCTTTCAAGTATTGGTGTGATCCGGCGACTAGCAAATAGGGCGTATTCCCTATTTTTCGGGTGAAGGTCGCCGACGAAGTCCTCGCCACGCGACGGCTACGGCTGCCGACGCTGACATAGGGCGACACACCTGCAGCGCTTCGCATCGGGACAACCCCTCTCCCCGATCGTGCACAGCAACGCGCCCGCAAAACGGCAGTTAGATGCCACCGAGCGCGCCGCGCAGCATTAAGCGGAGGGGTCTCTTACATGAACCGTGGTACCTTATTAGGTAAACAGCAAGCAAACAGGAGATCTCTGATGATCGGAAGAGTGCTGCTCAGTGGGGTTGGAGCCCTCATCGCCATCGGCCTGGCCGCGCCAGCCGGCGCCGACCCGGCCACGACGGTCGGCGCTGTCGGGGCGCCGCAACCTGACAGCGTCCCGAGCTTCTTGGCCGCCGTACGGGCAGCCGGAGTCACGGGAACAGATCCTGCGATGCTGGAAGACGGCTACAGCGTGTGTAGGCAACTGTGGAGTCTGCAAATGCCTGGTACCCAGGTGGCGGCGAACCTCGTTCGGGACAATCCGCAGCTGACCAGCGACCAAGCGGGTCAGTTCGTGCTGGCCGCGTCCAATTCGTTATGCACGGTGCCCGGCGCATACGACTACTGGGCGTACAGCACCAGCTGAAGTCGGTTGGCCTGCAACATAATCGGTGGACCGGGCGGTCACCTCGGCCCCTGATGGATCCCCGGCAACCACCCGCTCACCGGCTCCCCTCAAGCCGGCGCCTCGTGCGCGGCGAACCAGGACTCGGCCCCTGTCAGAGCCTCTGGCGTGCCGATATGCAGCCAGTCCCCGTCATGGACCAGGCCGAACAGGCGCCTGGTCGCCTGTGCACGGTCATAGAGGATGTTCAGCGAGAACTCTCCATCTGGAGCATCGGCGAACAGCCGTGGATGCAGGATCTGCACGCCGGTGAAAACAAAGGGCGCCGTGGCCGCACCGCCGCGGCGCTGCAAATGTCCGTCATCGGCGCGGAAGAAGTCTCCCGGCCCGTCATAGCCGACGGCCGGGCCCACCGGTTCCAGCAGCAGCAGCGCGTCCATCCGGGCCGCATCCCAGGCGTCGGCCAGGCGGATCAGCGCCGGCTGCGCACCGCCCAGCCAGACGATATCGGCATTGCAGGCGAAGAAGGGCTGCGCGCCCAGCAAGGGAAGCGCGCGGGCGACGCCACCACCGGTTTCGAGCAGCACGTCCTCGTGCGACAGGATCGCGCCGGAATGGTTGGCCAAATGCCTGGCGATCTGGTCCGCCAGCCAATGTGCATTGACCACGCGGTTCGGCACCCCCGCTTCGTCCAGCCGGTCGAAAACGCGGTCCAGCATCGAGCGGCCCGCCACCGGGATCAGCGGCTTAGGCGTGCGCTTGGTCAGAGGGCGCATGCGTAGTCCGAGCCCCGCAGCCAGCACCATTGCGTGGCCCGGCATGGTCATCGAGACGCTCTCATAGGTCCGGCACCACGCGGCGCGCGGCGGGCACTTCGCGCTCCAGCCAATGCGCCAGCTCGTACAGCGCGGGATGCGTCAGCGCCTGGCCCAGCAGGCGCCAGAGCCGCGGGATATGGGTCAGATAGCCGGGCTTGCGGTCGCGCTTTGCCAGACGCACGAACAGGCCCAGGCATTTCAGATGGCGATGCGCGGCCATCACCGCCCACGAGGCATCGAAATCCGCGCCGGATAGCTGCGGGAATGCCGCCCGATAGCGCGCGCGCATGGCGTCGATCAGGGGCGCGGGCACGTCGCGGCGCGCATCCTCCAGCAGCGAGACAAGGTCATAGGTGATCGGCCCCACCACCGCGTCCTGGAAGTCCAGCAGCCCCAACGCCGTCAGACCCGGGCGCGGCAGCAGAAGCAGATTCTCGACGAAGAAATCGCGATGGACCATCGTGTCGGGCACCGCGCGGGCCGTGGGCAACAGCGCGCGCCAGATCGCCCCGAACTGCTGCCGCGCGTCCTCGTCGACAGGCGTTCCGCGCACAGCGGGGACGTACCACAGCAGGAAACGCTCCACCTCTTCCAGCATGCGCGCATCGTCATAGGCGGGAAGGCCAGCCGGAATCGCCGCCGCGCCGCGCCCGTGCACATCGATCACCCAATCAATCGCCAGGCCGAAGATCCGATCCGGATCGTCGCCGGCCGCGAGTCGCTGCGCCAGAGTCGCGTCACCCAGATCCTCCAAGAGCGCCAGCCCGGTCGCCGGATCGGCGGCAAGAATCTCAGGACTGGAAGAACCCAGGCCGCGCAGATGGGCGTCGACCGCCAGGAACGGGCGGATGTCGAGCTTGTCGGGCGGCGCGTCCATCAACACCGCGCTCCGCGCGCCGTCTGTCAGGCGCCAGTAGCGGCGGAACGAGGCATCGCCCGCCAAGGCCGTACGCGCGGCGCTGCCCCAGCCGGCGGTCGTCAGGAATCCCAAGATCGTCCCGTCGCGCTCATGGATAGGCGGTTGGACACTCCACGATGGGCCGTCAGCCTCCACGGGGATTCCGGAACAGAATTTTGAGACTCACGTGTCTCGTCTGATTTGAGACATTTTCCTTGTCACGGATAGTGGCGAGCGCACGAGTTTCGGCTGATTCAATCCCAGTAGCGCGCACCACGATTACTGAAGTTCAACGGCGTGTTTTGCGCCAAGAGACCCGGAGCTGTGGGCTATCAGCGGGCTAATCAATCCCTATGCGCCGGAAACCAATTGGCCCACGCTGCGCACGACCGCGCGACGGAATTGAAATCGCGCGGAAACCAGGTCCTCGCGTAGCTGCAACCGTGCGTCGATGACGGCCTTGACCCGAGGGAGTCGGCTGACTACTGGATGGACACCAACGAACCGCCGCACCGCGTCGATCCCCGCCTTGCGACGGGTTTCACGCGCCGTGAGCATGTTTTCTCGGAACTGCACCCAGGGGGGAGTGCCTGGCTGCTGTTGGTCTTCTGTCATGGTGCAACTCCTGCGTGATGGTCGAGAGACATTGCGCTATGGATTCTCCGACTAAATCACCCGTCGCGCCAGGATGGCCTCAGAAACGGTCCTGGCAGCTGGGAAGCAGATCGCCGTAGCCCGCGAGTCGAATGCCGGCGTTGATGTCAGAAAGGAACTTCTGCAGCGCGTCCTCTTGTCCAGGTTTGGCCTGCAGGTTGGTTCCGGCGACCGACAGACTACTAATACTGCTGTCTATCAACCTGATTCACCGTTCATTCGACTCCGTCGGCAAGCACGCCGAGCCGACGCCATGGCAATCTCAAGCCGCACTTAAACGTACGTTCCCAGTCGACGGCTGTGCGCTGGGCGGGCTCTGCCTACATCTTGGCGAAAGACCTAACCCTTTTTCAGGGTGAATTGGCAGACGTCGATGTAACCATCGCGGAACAGCTGAGCGCACCCGGTCAGGTACTTCATGTATCGGTCGTAGACCTCCTGGGACTGGATCTCGACGGCTTCGTCGTGGCGCGCTTCGAGCGATGCGGCCCAGATGTCCAGGGTCTTCGCGTAGTGCAGCTGCAGTTGCTGTACTCGAATCACCTCGAATCGTTCCTTGGTGGCATGGTCTTCGACCATCTCGATCGAGGGCAACTGACCGCCGGGGAAGATTTCAGTCAGGATGAATTTGATGAAGCGCGCCAGCGAGAACGTCAGCGGCAGACCAAGCTCCTTGGCCTTACTCACATCCTGACCGGTGATGGTGTGCAGCAACATGATCCCGTCGGCGGGCAGAGCTTCGTAGGCCATCTTGAAGAAGTCAGGGTAGCGCGCATGGCCGAAGTGCTCGAACGCGCCGATGCTGACGATCCGGTCGACGGGCTCGTCGAACTCCTCCCACCCCTCGAGCAGCACGCGCTTAACGCGGGTGCTTGACGACGTATTGAAAAGCTCTTGGACGTGCTCCTGTTGGTTCTTGCTCAGGGTGAGGCCGACGACGTTCACGTCGTATTTCTCGACCGCGCGCAACATGGTCGCGCCCCAGCCGCAGCCGACGTCGAGCAGCGTCATGCCGGGCTGCAGGTCAAGCTTGCCCAGCGCGAGATCGATCTTGGCGATCTGGGCCTCTTCCAGGGTCATGTCCTCGCGCTCGAAGTAGGCGCAGCTGTAGGTCTGCGTCGGATCGAGGAACAGCTGGAAGAACGCGTTCGACAAGTCGTAGTGCGCCTGGACATCGTCGAACTTCGGTTTGAGGGAGGCCCGACGGGCGTTTCCTGGTACGTCGTTCATACGGTTTGTGCGCCTTTCGGTGATATCGGGAGGTAACCAAACGGCCGAGGATGCCTGCGCGATGCCGCCAACGAACTCAACCCGTTCCCGTACATGTCAACCGGCACGACGTTGTCGCCATCGCGGTTTCCCATCACATCATTGTGTCACTGCAGTGGCGGCAGGGAGGATGCCTATCGGCCGCGGCGCAGCCGCCTTGTCTAACAGCTCTGGGCCCATGTCAGACCTAGGGCATCCGTTAGCAAAGAGGTCTGATCTCGGGGTGCGCCACAATCGAGCTTCATTGCAAAGGTCGAAGCATGCATAGGGAGATACGGACGTAAGGCGTTAGACCGGCCATGCCTCGCGGCGCCACGCGGCGTCCCAAAACATCCACTCGTAGCGGGCCGTCGTGGCGAAATGGGCCCGGGCACATGCCTCGTCGGCAACGCCCAGGGTCAGGCCAACATCGTCGGCCAACGCCAGCACCTCAGCCACGATGGTCTGGTATTCGTCGTCGGCATACGTGTCGATCCAGCGCTGGTAGCGCCGATCCGGCGAACCGCGCTTCACGAGTTCGGCACCCACCTCGGCATAAATCCAGTAACACGGCAGCACCGCAGCGAGCCCATCAGCGAAGGTGCCGCGGTACGCGGTCGCTAACAGGTAGCTCGAGTAGGCGAGGGTGGTTGGCGCCACCGGCATGGCATCGATGTTCTGGATGCCCAGTTCGCGTAGTAACGACTCGTGTAGGTCGAGCTCGACCTCCGTGGCGGCGGCGTGCCGGGCAAACATGCCGACACCGGTGTGCGTCGGTGCCTTGCTGCCTACAACGGTCAGCGTGCGAGCAAAATCCCGCAGGTAATGTGCGTCTTGGACGACGTAGTGGGTGAACAGCTCCGGGTCGAGGCTGCCGTCGGTCAGGCCGGCCAGGAATGGGTGCTTCAGGATAGCCGCGTAGGTGCCGGAAGCTTCGGCCCACAACCGCCCCGTCCAGCCGCCTCGCATCACGGTTGCCATGATTCCAGCCCCGCAGCCCCACTGCTCGAAAAATTCGGAGCTCTACCGATAGCCGAGACCGCACCGACCGAGGAAGGCAGTTGTGAACATCAACCGGCTCGATCACCTGGTCCTAACCGTGGCCGATGTGGGCGCAACCGTGAAGTTCTATGCGCAAGCCCTTGGCATGGAGGAAGTGACCTTTGACGAAGGGCGCAAAGCCCTTCGATTCGGCCAGTCAAAGATCAACCTGCACCTGAGCGGCCATGAAATCGACCCGAAATCTCTTCAGCCAACACCCGGCAGCGCCGACCTGTGCCTGATTGTCGAAGAACCTATCGCCGCGGTGGTCGCCGAACTAACCGCGCGCGGCATACCCATCGCGGACGGACCGGTCGAGCGCACCGGAGCCCATGGACCAATGACGAGCGTATACGTGCGCGATCCCGACGGGAATCTCATCGAGCTATCGAATTACATTGTCGGCCAGCATAACTGACCGTCAGTGCCTAACAGGGGTTATCTGAAGTGGTCGTTGGGGATGGAGTCGTCGTGGGCGTGAGCGCCGAGTTCCTGATCGGCATGCCCAAGGCGGAACTGCACGTTCACCTCGAAGGAACACTCGAGCCCGAGATGATGCTGCGGACGGCTCGGGCCAATCGGGTGGACCTGCCGTGGAGATCGGTCGAAGAGGTTCGTGCCGCCTATCGGTTCAGCAGTCTGGAAGACTTCCTCGCGGTGTTGTTCCGGGTTGGCCAGGTGTTGCGCCGCCGGCAGGATTTCTACGATCTCACGTTGGCCTACCTGCAGCGGGCTGCCCACGAGAACGTACTGCGAACCGAAATGTTCTTCGGTCCGCAGACTTTCCTCGATCTTGGCGTCCCGATGTCGGACCAGCTCGAGGGTGTTTTCCAGGCAGTCGACGACGCCCGAACTCAGTGGGGCATCGACGGTCAGGTGATCTGTACAGCTCAGCGTCAGCGTTCGGAGGCAGACGGACTGGAGCTACTCGAGCTCTTGGATCCCTGGGCCGAACGCATCCTGGGGGTGGGCCTCGGGTCGGCCGAACTCGGCCATCCACCAGGCAAGTTCGCTCGCTACTTCGACCGGGCCCGCACCCGCGGGTATCGGACCACCGTGCACGCAGGCGAGGGGACGCCAGCGTCCTACGTCACCGAAGCGCTGGACATCTGCCTCCCCGATCGGATCGACCACGGCGTCTCGGCCGCCGAAGACAGCGCGCTGGTGCGGCGGCTCGCCGACACCGGTATCGCCCTCACCATGTGTCCGTTGTCGAATCTGGCGCTGAGGGTGGTGGATGACCTGAGTTCGCACCCCTTGCAGCGGCTACTGCATGCGGGTGTGCGGGTGACGATCAACTCCGACGATCCACCCTTCTTCGGCGGCTATGTCAACGCCAATTATCTCGCCGCTACCGAGGCGTTAGCACTCGATGTCAGTGACGTGATCGCGTTGGCCCGCAACAGCTTCGCCGCAAGCTTCGCCGATCCCAGTGACGTGCACTTCTGGACGGACCGCCTCGAGGCGTATCGAGTCGAGCACCACGCGTCGTGAACGCCTGTTAATCTTCGCTGCATAGTCCGGGGGAGGTCCGTGATGACACGATCAATCCGTTCGGCTGACGAGATCGATCCGGGTCCGGTTCAGCTCCAGGCCCGCAAGGTGCACTTCGACATCACCGATGTGCCGCTGCACTGGATTCCGGGCCACCCCGTCGCCGCGAACGTGATCGGCCTCCTCAACCTGATCCTGCCGGCGGCCGAGCGGTGGTTCGTCGCTACGTACAACGAGGCGCTCCCCCTGGTGAAGGATCCGAAGCTGGCCGAGGAGATGCGGGGCTTCATCGGCCAGGAAGGTGCTCACGCCGAGGTGCACGAGCGGCTACTGCACGAGTTCATGGAGGAGCGGGGCGTAGATCCCACGCCGATGCTGGACCAGATGGAGTACGTCTTCACCAAGGTGCTGGCCCCGTCGACATCAGCGGACCCCAAGCGCCGGATGAACCACCTGTGTGACCGGCTCTGGTTCATCGCCGCCCTCGAGCACTACACCGCGGTGATGGGTGACTTCGCACTGAACTGCACCTGGGACGACTACGGCGCCGATCCGACGATGGCCGATGTGTTCCGCTGGCACGGCAGCGAGGAGGTCGAGCACCGCAGCGTTGCCCACGATGTTGCGGTCTACTTCCACGACAGTTACGTCGACCGCATCGGCGCCATGGTGATGGCGATGATCGGCATCTATGCGTTCTTCCAGCGCGGCGCCACTTTTCTGATGAAGGCCGATCCGAACGTGGACATCGGGTGGTGGAAAACGCAGCGCTTGCGCGCCCGCGATTCCAAGCTGGGTCTGCTCCCCAAGTACCGCAAGCTTTTCGGCTCCAACACGCTGGCCTACTTCCGGCCCGGATTCACCCCCGAGCAGATGGGATCGACGGCGCAGGCAGTCGCCTACCTCGCCCGGTCCCCTGCCGCTCGCGCAGCGCACATGTGATGTCGCTTCGCGACCGCTACCGGCGGCTGCCGCCGAGCACGTCCGGACGGTTACGCCACGACGTTTTCATCGGTCTGATCGATGCGGCCGTGTCCGGGGTGTGGACGATGACGGGAAACATCCGGCAGATGGCGGCGCCACGCGAATTCGACCGCACCGTGACACTGACGGTCGCGGACCGGCAGGTGGTCGCCCACGACCAACATGTGGTGGCCCTGACTCTCACCTCTCCCGACGCCGGCCGACTGGCGCCGTGGCGTGCGGGTTCGCATCTGGACATCCATCTGCCGAGCGGACTGGTGCGCCAGTACTCGCTGTGCGGCGACCCCGAGGTCAGCGATGCGTATCGGATCGCGGTGCGGCGGATTCCCGACGGGGGAGGTGGCTCGATCGAGGTGCATGACGCGCTTCCGGTCGGCGCGACGGTAACTACCAGCGGCCCGCGCAACGCGTTTCCCCTGACAGTGCCCGGCTACGGCTCGCCGTCCCGGCGGCTGCGGTTCATCGCCGGCGGTATCGGCATCACGCCGATCCTGCCGATGCTGACCATGGCGGAACGTCTGGGCGTCGAGTGGTCGATGGTCTACGCCGGCCGCAGCCGCGACAGCCTCCCCTTCCTCGATGAACTCGACCGCTTCGGCGACCGCGTCCAGATCCGCACCGATGACCAGTCCGGCATTCCCACCGCTGAGGACCTACTAGGCGACTGCCCGGACAACACGGCCGTGTACGCCTGCGGTCCGGCGCCGATGCTGACCGCGATCCGGGAAAAACTGGCCGGTCGCGGCGATGTCGAACTGCACTTCGAGCGGTTCGCGGCGCCCCCGGTGCTCGACGGCAGTGAATTCGAGGTCACCGTCGCCTCGATCGGGGGCGACGGTGACCGTCGGTGCCGACGAGACGCTGCTCTCGGCGCTGCGGCGTGCCGAGGTGACGCCCCTTTATTCATGTCAGCAGGGCTTCTGCGGAACGTGTCGCACCCGGGTGCTCGATGGCGAGGTCGAACACCGGGACACCCTCTTGACGATTCCGGAACGCGACAGCGGCATGATGCTGGTCTGCATATCCAGAGCAGCACCTGGTGGACGACTGACCCTCGATCTCTAGGGTGTCGCGAGTCGTCGGCTCGTGTGGTGAATGGTGATTTCGCGCTGAAGCGAGCTCTCGCTCAACGAGATTCGGCTCGGGACTTCTTAGAGGCTGCCGGACGGCGTTTGCCCGTCAGCGCGGGCATCAAGACATCGTCGACCAGCATGCGGACTGTCTCGGCTGTCGGCAGCTGTCCTGCTATGACGGCGCGGAATGCCAGATAACCCGACAACAAGTCAAACAATTCGTCGTTGATGACCACCGCGGCGTCGATCTCTCCTCGCTGGAGGGCCGCCGCGACAATCTCATCCATGATCAGCTTTCGGGGTCGCACGAACTCGTCCTGGATGGCTGCGTTCATGGCCGGGTTGCGGGCTACTTCGGTCAACACGGCCCGCATAGTGCCCGCGTGTTCCCGGGCATCCCGACAAGCCGAGGCGCCGACCGTGAGCAAATCCTCGCGCAGCGATCCAGTGCGCGGCGCGACGGCGAAGACGCGCGTGCCCTCGATGAACGCGGCGACCGCCAAGTCGGCCTTGGTCGGCCATCGTTTGTAGAGGGTGGCCTTGCTGGACTTTGCCTCGGTGGCCACTGCCTCCACGGTCAAGCCGTCGTACCCGTGCTGCTGCAGCAGTCGCAGCGTAATAGCGAGTAGTTCTGCCTCTCGAGGGGTCCATGGCGATCTCGGCGGTGAGCCCGGCGCATCACGGTCTGGTTTGGCTGACATCCGCCTCATGTTAAGTCCGCTTCTGTTGGTGTTTCGTCTTGCAGGCCAATCCGATTGCGATGAGCGTCACGTCGCCCTGATTTGAATCCCGGCTTGCGACCAACTGAACTGTACCGTACCGTACAGTGCACCTTGGCGTAGACGACGCAAAGGACGGCGGCGGATCGTTCGCCGCCGCGACGGGCAGACCTCGAAAGGTGTTGGGAGTCATGGAGAGTCAAGTGCTGAAACGTCAGTGGCCGCTACTCGTGGCGGTGCTGGTGGTGGCGGTCACCGGGTTCGGCGTATACCGGCTGCACGGCATCTTCGGCTCCAATAACGCGGTCACATGGCCGGCGGCGGACGCACTGGAGAACACCAAATACAACCCCAAGCGGGTGCTGTTCGAGGTCTTCGGCAGCCCCGGTTCGGTGGCGACGATCAACTACCTCGACGAGCACGCTCAGCCGCAGCGCGTCAACGATGCGCCGTTGCCGTGGTCGCACATGTTGACCACGACCGATCCCACCCTGTACGCCGATCTGCGGGCGCAAGGCGACGGCGCTTCGATCGGATGCCGCATCACCGTCAACGGTGTCGTCAAGGACGAAAGGTCTACCAACAACGTGAACGGCTACATCGCCTGCTTGGACAAGTCCGCATGAGCGTGCATCGCGCCGATGACGGCGCCCTCGGGTCGGGGGGACTCGGGTCGCGCGCACCATCCGACGCCTGGCGGCGCCCATCCTGTTGGCCTGGGTCGCCATCGCCGCGCTGACCAACATCTTCGTCCCGCAATTGGAGGTGGTCGGGGCGGCGCACTCGGTGGCGATGAACGCCGCGGACTCGCCCTCGCTATCGGCGATGGGGCATATCGGGCAGGTCTTTCAGCAGTTCGATTCCGATAGTGCGGCGATGGTCGTGCTCGAAGGCGAACAGCCGCTGGGCGCCGACGCGCACGCTTTTTACGACGCCCTGGTCAAGAAGCTGTCGCAGGACACAAAGCACGTCGAGCACGTCCAGGACTTCTGGGGCGACCCGCTGACCGCTGGCGGCTCGCAGAGCAAGGACGGCAAGGCCGCCCTGGTGCAGGTGTACCTGCGGGGCAACCAGGGCGAGGCGCTGTCCAACGAATCGGTCGACGCGATCCGCAAGATCGTGGCCGTCCCGCCGCCACCGGGTGTCAAGGCCTACGTCACCGGTGCCGCGCCGCTGACCACCGACAACTTCGAGGTCGGAAGCGACGGCACCGCGATGGTCACCCTCATCACCTTCGCGGTGATCGCGGTGATGTTGCTGATCGTCTACCGCTCCTTGGTCACGATGCTGATCTTGGTCGGCACGGTCGCGATCGAACTGTCCGCGGCCCGTGGGGTCGTCGCCGCCCTCGCCAACTCGGGGGCCATCGGTCTGTCGACCTACACGACGAACCTCCTGACGCTGCTGGCGATCGCCGCGGGCACCGACTACGCGATCTTCGTCGTCGGGCGCTATCACGAAGCGCGCACCAAGGGCTGAGCGGGAAGCGGCGTATCACGACATGTTCCGCGGCACCGTCCACGTCATCGTCGGTTCGGGGCTGACCATCGCCGGCGCGGTCGCCTGCCTGAGCTTCACCCGGCTGCCCTACTTTCAGAGTCTGGGCATTCCTGCCGCCCTCGGAGTGCTGGTGGCGCTCGCGGCTGCACTCACCCTGGGGCCGGCGGTGCTGGTGATCGCCAGCCACTTCGGGCTGCTGGAGCCCAACGCGCGACCGCGTCCGCGGATGGCGGCGCATCGGCACCGTGATCGTGCGCTGGCCCGGACCCATTCTGGTCGTGTCGGTCGCCCTCGCCCTGGTCGGGCTGCTCGCCCTGCCGGGATACAAGACCAGTTACGACGCCCGCCCGATCATGCCGGCATCGGCGCCGGCCGTCGTCGGATACGCCGCTGCCGAACGCCACTTCTCCGAGGCGCGGCTCAACCCCGAGCTGTTGATGATCGAGGCCGATCACGACATGCGCAACCCCGCGGACATGATCATCCTGGAGCGGGTGGCCAAGGCGTGCTGCATACCCCGGGCATCGCATTGGTGCAGTCGATCACCCGGCCCCTGGGCACGCCGATCACCCACAGCTCCATCCCGTTTCAGATCAGCGCGCAGAGCGCAGGCCAAATCATGAACCTCGGCTATCAGCAGCAACGCGCCGAGGATCTGCTCAAACAGGCCAACGAGACCTCCAACACCATCGACGTCCTCAAGCAACAGATCGCGCTGCAGCAATCCAGCGCCGACGCCACCCACCAGCAGACCCAGGCGTTCCACGACACCGTCGAGACCATCAACCAGCTGCGCGACAACATCGCCAACTTCGACGACTTCTTCCGGCCGCTGCGCAATTACTTCTACTGGGAACCGCACTGCTTCGACATCCCCGTGTGCGCCGCGTTGAGGTCGGTGTTCGACGCCCTCGACGGCATCTCGGAACTCGGCGACAAATTCACCGACATCACCGCCAGTCTGGACAAACTCGACGCCCTACAGCCGAAGCTGGTCGCGCTGATCCCACCGCAGATCGCCATTCAGAAGCGCAACCGCGACTTGACGCTGTCCAACTACGCCACCACCGCGGGCACCGACGCCCAAAGTCAGGAAGCGCTCAAGAACTCCACCGCGCTCGGCAAGGCCTTCGACGACGCCAAGAACGACGACTCCTTCTACCTGGGACCCGAAGCGTTTGACAACCCTTACTTCAAGCGCGGCCTGAAACTGTTCCTCTCACCCGACGGCAAAGCCGCTCAGATGATCATCACCCACCAGGGCACTCCCGCCACTGCTCAAGGCATCTCGCACATCGACGCGATCAAGAACGCCGCGTTCGACGCGCTCAAGGCCACCCCGCTGGCGGACGCAAAGATCTACGTCGCCGGCACCGCGGCGACCTACAAGGACATCCAGGACGGCACCAAGTACGACCTGATGATCGCCGCGATGGCAGCACTGAGTCTGATCCTGCTGATCATGGTGTTCATCACCCGCAGCCTGGTCGCCGCGTTGGTCATCGTCGGCACCGTGGTCCTGTCTTTGGGAGCGTCGTTCGGATTGTCGGTGCTGTTGTGGCAGTACATCTTCGGTTTCCCGCTGTACTGGGTCGTTCTGCCGCTGGCCGTGATCCTGTTCTTGGCCGTCGGGGCGGACTACAACCTATTGCTGATATCGCGGTTCAAGGAGGAGATCGGCGCCGGGCTCAAGACCGGCACCATCCGTGCTATGGCCGGCACCGGTGGGGTCGTCACCGCTGCAGGGCTGGTGTTCGCCGCCACGATGTCCTCCTTCATCTTCAGCGACCTGCGCGTGCTCGGCCAGATCGGCACCACCATCGGGCTGGGTCTGCTGTTCGACACCCTGATCGTCCGGTCCTTCATGACGCCGTCCATAGCGACCCTGCTCGGACGCTGGTTCTGGTGGCCATTGAACGTCCGCCCGCGGCCCGCCAGTCAAATGCTGAGACCCTACGGTTCCCGCACCGCAGTCAGGGATTTGCTCGAGCGCGAATCGGTGAAATCTCAAGACAGCGATACCACTCCGATTCCGATGACGAGCAACGGTAATGGGCGGCAGTCGCCTCTTGGCGTTGGGGAACACTCGTGAAGACCCTGGCTCGCATGGCATTCGCGGCCGTCACCGCGGCGGTCGTGGTCGCACCCCTCGCGCACGCCGACGTCGACACCGAGTTTGCCAGTCAGTTGCAGGCCTACGGGATCTACGGCGCGCGCGACTACAACGCGTGGATCGCCAAGATCACCTGCGAACGGTTGGCCACCCACGTCGACGCCGACGCGTTCAAGTCGGCGGCGTTCCTCAAGAGCAACCTCGCCCGGACGTCCTCAACGCAACAGGTGTGGCAGTTCCTGGGCGCAGCGGTCGCGACGTACTGCCCGGAGCAGACGCCGGTGCTCCGGGCGGCGGCAGAGTCGTCAGGCAATCCGATGAAGGAGCAGCGATGAGGATCCCGACACACATTCACTGGGCCGCGAGTAGCGTTGTGGCGCTGTTTATTTGGACGTCGACCGCTATGTTGTTGACCGCACCGGCGTCAGCCGACGCCACCGACGACTACCCCATCCCGCATCGGATGATCGTCACGACCTGTGACGCCGAGCAGTATCTCGAAGCTGTGCGGGACACTAGCCCGGTGTACTTCGAGCGGTACATGATCGACAAGAGCAACCGCCCGGCCGGAATCCAACAAATGGCCGAAGACCGCATCCACTGGTTCTTCTCCCTCGACCCCGCCGGCCGTCGCCAGTACTCCGAAGACACCGCCACCAACGTCTACTACGAGCAGGTGGCCACACATTGGGGCAACTGGGCCAAAATCTTCTTCAACAACAAAGGTGTCGTAGCCAAGGCCACCGACGCCTGCACGAAGTACACGCGTGGCGACATGTCCGTGTGGGACTGGCGGTGATATCACCCGCCGCGGCCACTTGATCAGCTCAGTTCGTCTGCGCGCCTGGGGTTTTCGATAGTCGCGTGGGTCGTTACCTCAATTGCAATGCCTCGACCGGTCCGGAGAGTGCGGCTTTGAAGTAGCGGGTGACGTCGTCGGCGAGGATCTCGGTGTCTCCGCGCTCGATGCCGTCGAGGATGTCGCGCGCGACCTGGTGGGGGTCGTTTTTCGGGGCGTCGACGTCGGCGACCATGTCGGTGTCGGTGTAGCCCAGGTGGACACCGGTGACGAGCGTGTGTTGCCCTTCGAGTTCCATGCGCAGGGAGTTGGTCGCCGACCAGAACGCCGCTTTGGAGTCGCCATAGGCCCCGGAGCCGCCGACCCAGGACAACACCGAGTGGATGTCCACCAGTGCTCCGCCGCCGTTGCGGCTCAAGATCGGGGCGAAGGCCTTGGCGATCCGCAGGGCGCCGAAGTAGTTGGTCTCGAACACGTTCCGGACGTCGTCGAGGTCACTGGCGAGCAGGCTCGTTGCGCCGATGGTGCCGGCATTGTTGACGACGATGGTCGCGTCGGGAGCTGCATCGGCCAGCGCGGCCACTGATTCGGGGTCGGTGACATCCAGTGGCACGCTCACCACACGCGGGTCCTGGCTGGGTTGGGGTGCGCGTGCGGTGGCGTACACCTTGGCCGCGCCGCGCGCCAACAGCTCGTCGACGATGGCCTTGCCGAGGCCGCGTTGTCCACCGGTGACTACGACCGTCGCTCCGTTGACGTTGACCATGATGATTCTCCTTATGACGTAGGTAAAAGTGTTTTGCTTCTGTCAAGCTAGTTGACCGTAATGACATAGTCAAGTATCTTTTGACTATGTCATTACGGTGGGCGGCGTCGGACCGGTTTGGGATCGCGATGGCGTCCGGAGGCGTGGCGTTGGTCCAGGATTTCCTCAACACCAAGGCGATCGGGGACCATCAGGACCTGCTGGCCGACCCGGTGCTGGCGCAGTCGTGGGTGACCCATGCCGTGCAGGCATGGTCGACGACCCGGGGCGACGAAGAACTCCCGCCCACGCTGACCCCGACCGACGTTACGAAACTCCGTGCGCTTCGCGCCACGATCGCGGGCCTCATCACCGAAGACGTGGGTGGTAGTCCCGGGATCGGTTCCGTCCCAGCTTCCTTCGCGCTGTCCGATAGCGGTGACGTCCGGTTGGCGCCCGCCGGCAGCGGGTGGCGATGGCTGGCCTCGGCACTGTGGGGTGAGATTCTGCTGAGCCAACAGACCGGCACCTGGCGGCGGCTCAAACGGTGCCACAACCCTGATTGCCGGTCCACGTTCTACGACCGTTCCAAGAACAACAGCGGCGTATGGCACGACGTGAAGGTGTGCGGGAACGCCGCGAACCTGCGGGCGTCCCGCGCCCGACGACGCCAACACAGCGGCTCGACGATGGGCGTCTCTCCGGAGTAGGAAGTGATATCTTCAGCTTCCTTATCAGGATTAACTTAAGGTGCTGGCATGGGTGTTTTTGGGTGCCTTCGCTGGGTCGCTGCCATAGCGGTCGCCGGCTTGATCGCGGGCTCAGCGCCGCTACTATCGACCGCGCCGCCTCCTAGGGTGCACTCGACTGCAGTCCGGCTGGCCAGCACTGACGCAGCGGATTCGCCGCTCGGGGATGGCACGGCCCTGCTGATGGGCGGAACCAGCATTCCGCAGCCGAGCCAGCTTTACCTCGATGCGGCCGACGCGCTGTATCTGCAGCCGCGCGGATTCGATGGCACCCTGCAATCGTTGTTCACCCCGGAGGATGTCAGTCCCACGTCAGAGGTGCGGGGCGAGCAGATTCTCGACTCCGCGATCCTCCAAGACTTCGACAGCGGAGAGTTGAGCGCGCAAAACCCCCTGGTTGTCTTCGGCTATTCGCAGAGCGCCTCGATCTCCACAGCTGTCATGCGTGAGCTTTCCGGCCAGGGTGTGCCCAGCGATGATGTGCACTTCGTGCTGATCGGCGATCCGGACAACCCGGCCGGAGGAATGGAGTTGGTGGGCACCGGCCTGTCCCCGCAAGATCTCACGGCCAACGTCGCGACCCCGAACGATCTGTTCCCGACAGACGTGTACACCCATGAATACGACGGTGTCGCCGACTTCCCGAAGTATCCGATCAATCTGCTCTCAGACCTCAACGCCGCGTTGGGCTTTATCTACGAGCACGGCACCTATTTGAGTCTCCCGGCCGAGCAGATCAGCGACGCTATTCAACTGCCGACCACGGCGGCTGACACCATGGTCAACTACTACATCATCCCGTCCGAAAGCTTGCCGTTGCTGGATCCGTTGCGGTTGATCCCAGTAGTCGGACAGCCCCTCTATGACCTACTCGAACCCGATACCCAAATTCTGGTGAACCTCGGCTACGGCAGTATCGACCAGGGGTGGGCGCCGGGAGATGCTGACGTCGTCAGCGCTTCCGGATTGTTGCCAACTGACCTGAATCTCGGCGATATTGTCACCGCATTAGGTAACGGTCTGCAGCAAGGGGTCAGCGACTTCGTCGCCGATTTGGTAAACCCAGAGACGTATCAGATCACGTCCCTGGTAGACAACCCGTCACTGTCTGAGGTCGCGGACGCGGGGTATCTTTACGGCTTCCTCGACACGCCGAACCCGACGCTGCCGGAGGCCATCCAGGGCATCACCGAACTCATCCAAGCGTTCTCCTCCATGGCATGAGTTGCGCCACTGAGTATTTCGGGCCGTCGGCCTTCGTCAACACCGCACCGCGGCAACCGATTTAGCTGGGGTGACCGGCACGCGGCACCGCCCGCAGGAGCGCCTGCACGCCGGCTGGGCCTTCGCTGGGTAGCATCGCGACATGGCGCGGGCGAAGGACACGAGCGGTGCAGTTGCCTTGCCCGCTGGCACCCGCGAACCCGACTCCAAGTCCGCCCTCACCCGTCAGCGCATCCTCGATGCGGCGGCACACGTTCTCAGCGTGAAGGGGTACAGCGGTCTGCGCCTGACCGACGTGGCCGATGAGGCCGAGATCCAGGCGCCGGCCATCTACTACTACTTTCCCGGTCGCGACGACCTCATCGAAGAGGTCATGTGGGCCGGGATCGCCGAAATGAGTGAACACCTCGTCGGTGTACTCGACGCCATGCCGGCGAAGGCGTCCGCGATGGACCGGCTGCTCGCCGCGGTCGAGGCCCACCTACGGCACGCCTTGGAAATCTCCGACTACACGACGGCTTCCATTCGCAATGCGGGCCAGATACCCGATGCCATCCGCAAACGCCAGATTCTCGAAGAAGAACGTTATGGCGAGATCTGGCGCAGGCTGATCAACGATGTGGCGCGCTCGGGTGTCCTGCGGGCTGAGCTGGATCTCTACATCGCACAGATGCTGGTGCTGGGAGCATTGAACTGGACGGTGGAGTGGTGGGACTCGCGGAGGGGCTCCGTCGATGCCGTGGTAGCGAACGCGCAGACGCTGGTGCGGCACGGGCTGACCAAGGCCCGTCCCACCAAGCGGCGGTGATCTCCATACGGTGGCCTAGCCCGACGATCCATTGATCGCTAGTTTAATTTGTGTTAAAAATTAGCTAGCTGACCGTACGCCTACCCACTTGTCGCGCATGACGGCGAGCCGCGGCCACGGGCCAGTCGAACGTGCCGAAAGCAACGCCCGGGGAGGCCGCCATGACCACCGCACTAGACCTCGAGGAGTCCCTTCTTGTCGCGACGGTCCACGAGTTCGTCGACCGGGACGTCAAACCGACCGTGCGCGAGGTCGAGCATGCCAACGAGTACCCCGAAGCCTGGATCGAGCAGATGAAGCGCATCGGGATCTACGGCCTTGCCATCCCGGAGGAGTACGGCGGCACACCCGTGTCGATGCCCTGCTACGTGGACGTCACCCAGGAGTTGGCGCGCGGCTGGATGAGCCTCGCGGGCGCGATGGGCGGGCACACCGTGGTGGCCAAACTGATCACACTATTCGGCACCGAGCAGCAGAAGCAGGCCTATCTGCCGTTGATGTCGACCGGCGAGCTGCGGGCCACCATGGCGCTGACCGAACCCGGCGGTGGTTCCGACCTGCAGAACATGACGACGCTTGCCCGCGTGGACGGCGACGTGCTGGTCGTCAACGGATCGAAGACGTGGATCAGCAACGCGCGCCGATCCGGTCTGATCGCACTGCTCTGCAAGACCGACCCGACCGCCAGTCCTAAGCACAAGGGCATCTCAATCCTCTTGCTGGAGCAGGGCACTGCCGGTCTTTCGGTGTCACGGGACTTACCCAAGTTGGGGTACAAGGGAGTAGAGAGCTGCGAACTGGCATTCGACGACTGCCGCGTGCCGACGTCTGCCATCCTCGGCGCCGAGCCGGGGAAGGGCTTCGGGCAGATGATGAAAGGCCTTGAGACGGGCCGCATTCAAGTGGCGGCGCGGGCACTCGGCGTGGCGACCGCCGCGCTGGAGGACGCGTTGGCTTACGCCCAGTCCCGGGAGAGCTTCGGTCAGCCCATCTGGAAGCATCAGGCGATCGGGCACTACCTCGCCGACATGGCCACCAAGCTCACCGCGGCGCGTCAACTCACCCGATACGCGGCCGAACGGTATGACAGCGGTGAGCGCTGCGACATGGAGGCCGGCATGGCGAAGTTGTTCGCCTCCGAGTCAGCCATGGAGATCGCCCTCAACGCGGTTCGGATTCACGGTGGCTACGGCTATTCCACCGAGTACGACGTCGAACGCTACTTCCGCGATGCGCCGCTGATGATCGTCGGCGAGGGCACCAACGAGATCCAGCGCAACGTCATCGCCGCTCAGCTCGTCGCCCGCGGCGGCGTCTGACGCCGTCAGCTCGCGCGGGCCGTGCGGCGTTGCTGCGCGAACTGCAACGCATCCGCCCAGGAACACGTCTGCCCGATCATTCTGCGGTACTTCATGATCACGGTCTGACCGTTGACGGTCAGTGCGCCGACGAGTCGATCACCCTGCCGGTATAGCGCCGTCCACCGGTCGTCGGTGTCGGCATCCCCGTCGACCAGCGCCACTTCCTCGGACTCGGGAATCCCGACAAATTGGATCCTCGACCCGTACCAGTCAGACCAGAAGTACGGCACCGTTGAGTACGGCTTGGCGTTGTCGGGATCTAGCGCGTTGCGGGCTGCGGCTGACCCCTGTTCGGCGGCCGCGGTCCAGTTCTCCATCCGCTGGCGGACGCCGAACATCGGGTTCGGCCAGTTCGCGACGTCACCGGCGGCATACACACCGGGCGTGCCGGTGAACAACGTCACGTCACACACGACGCCGTTGTCCAATGCGAGGCCTGAGCCGTCAAGCCAGCTCGTGCAGGGTGTTACGCCGATGCCGACCACCACCAGGTCCGCCTCGATGATGCTGCCGTCGTCGAGGACGACGCGCTCCACGCGCCCGTCGCCCTCAAGCGCTCTGACCCCGGTGCCGCACAGCAACGAGGTGCCGTTGCGCTCGTGCAGCGCGGCGATGGCCGCGCCCATGACCGACCCCGTCGCGCGTACCAAAGGTGTTGGCAGAGACTCTATTACCGTGACGTCGACGCCGCGCTTGCGCGCACTGGACGCCACTTCGGAGCCGATGAAGCCGGCGCCGATGACTACGGTCCGGGCGCCACCATCCAGGGCCGCCCGGATGGCCAGAGCATCGTCCAGCGTGCGCAAGCCGTATACGCCGTCGAGGTGGTCGGACCCGGGAAGGGTCCGTAGCTGAGATCCCGTCGCGATGACCAACGCGTCGTAACCAACTTCACGCTCCCCGAGTAGCACCGCCTTGCGGGCAACGTCGAGACCCGTTGCGGCAGCTCCAAGGAGAAGCTCAATCTTCAGTTCGTCGGCGAAAACATCATTGCTGCGGAAGAAAGGAATCAACGCGTCGGCACAGGGTTCGGTCGCATCCAGGAACTCCTTGGACAGCGGCGGCCGATCGTAGGGCAGGTGCCGCTCGGCGCCGATCAGCGTGATCGAGCCTTCGAACCCCGCTTTGCGCGCAGCCTCCACTGCCCGCAGGCCCGCCAGTGAGGCACCCACGACCACCAATCGCTGGACGGCCACGGACAAAGCCGCTAGTGACACCGCAGTCAGCGTTCGATTCTCAGAGCTTCGGTCGGGCAGCCGGCGACGGCTTCCTCGACGGACTCCAATTCGTCGTCGGTGATGTCCGCCCTGAGCAGGACGAGCTCGCCGCTGTCGTTGACCTCGAAGAGCTCGGGTGCTATCGATTCGCAGATGCCCAGTCCCGTGCACTTTGTGAAATCAACGGTGACCCTCATGTGCCCCTCCTCGGTGCATCCGCACCAACATTATCTAATGCACGTTAAAATATTTGGCCGGGGGTGTCAAGGTCCCGGTAGCGGGCGAATGCGCAACCTGAATACGCCACCACAGCTTTCTAATATGCGTTAAACTCGGGCCACTGCGATGGGAGACCGATGAACCTGGGACTGAGCAACGCGCGTGTCGTCGTTACCGGCGGAGCGTCCAACATCGGGCGCGGCATCGTGCACCAGTTCGCGGGCGAGGGTGCGCGGATCGTCATCAGCGACATCGACGAGCCCCAAGCCGAGAAGGTGCGCGCCGAAGCCCTCGAACGCGGTGCCGCCGCTGTTGAATTGGCGATCGCCGACCTCACAGCCCCTGACGGCGCAGATGTGGCGATCGGCCAGGCCATGAGCTCCTGGGGTGGAATCGACGTTTTGGTGAACAATGCCGGATGGTCGGTGCCGGGATTCATCGCGACCGACACCGACCGCGACAAATGGCAGCGGACCATCGAGATCAACTTCTTCACGGCCATCGCCGCGACGCAATGCGCCATCGGTCCGATGAAGGACGCCGGCGGCGGATCCATCGTCTTCATCGCCAGCGACGCGGCTTTCGGCCAGATCCGTCAGGGTGTCTACGGCGCATCGAAGGCCGCGATGGTGGCACTGGCCCGCACGACCGCACGCGAGCACGGTCGTCACGGCATTCGGTCAAACATCGTCTGCCCCGGGCTCGTCATCCCCGACGGTCCCGACGCCGTCGGCGCATCTAGCCTCTGGGCCGTCGGCGAAGACGAGGTCTTCAACCCCAAGCAGATCGAGTTCATGCTGAAAGACACCCCGTTGCGGCGCCTCACCACCGCCGATGACATCGGTCGTGCCGTGCTCTGGTTCGCCTCGCCCATCGCCGCACGGCAGGTCACCGGCCAGATGATCTCGGTCAGCGGCGGCTACACCATGCCGTGATCGGCCCGCATCGCTCCCCGTCCGACCTTGATCGCATTTTCGATTTTATGTTAAATTAAGTGCATGGCTGAAGCTTTCATCGTCGACGCGGTCCGCACTGCAGTCGGCAAGAGGGGTGGCGGTTTCGCCGCCCAACATCCCGCCGACATGGCAGCGCACGTGATCAAGACGGTCGTCGGCCGCCACGACGTGGACCCTGCCGCAATCGATGACGTGATCCTGGGTTGCCTGGACAACATCGGCTCTCAAGCGGGTGACATCGCCAGGACCGCGGCCCTGGCCGCCGGTCTGCCCGAATCAGTCCCCGGTGTCACGATCGACCGTCAGTGCGGCTCGGCGCAACAGGCGGTCCACTTCGCCGCCCAAGCGGTGATGAGCGGGACGTCGGATCTCATCGTCGCCGGCGGCGTTCAGAAGATGAGTCAGTACCCCATCCTCAGCGCGTTCGCCGCCGGTGAACCATTCGGCAGCACCGATCCGTGGACCGGGTGCCGCGGCTGGCAGGAACGCTTTGGCGATCAAGAGATTTCGCAGTTCCGCGGTGCCGAGATGATCGCCGCCCAATGGAAGTTGAGCCGCGAGGACAACGAGCGGTTTGCGCTGGAAAGCCACCGCCGCGCGGTGGCTGCGATCGCGAACGGTTACTTCGAACGGGAGATCTCCCCTTACGCCGGCGTTGCGACCGACGAGGGGCCACGCGCTAACACGTCGCTGGAGAAGATGGCGACGCTGGCGACCCTGACCGAGGGCGGTGTGCTCACCGCCGCCGTCGCCAGCCAGATCTCGGACGGCGCGGCGGCTCTGCTGATCGCCTCCCAGGACGCCGTCGACCGCTTCGGTCTGACCCCGCGGGCGCGGATCCATCACATGTCGGTGCGTGGCGCGGATCCCGTGATGATGCTGACGGCTCCGATACCGGCGACCCAACATGCGCTCAAGCGAACCGGCATGTCGATCGACGACATCGACGCGGTCGAGATCAACGAGGCGTTCGCTCCGGTCGTGCTGGCATGGCTGGCCGAGTTGGGCGCCGACCCGGCACGGGTGAATCCCAACGGCGGCGCGATCGCGCTTGGCCATCCGATCGGCTGCACCGGAGCGCGACTGATGACCTCGCTTCTGCACGAGCTCGAACGCACCGGCGGCCGATTCGGTCTGCAGACCATGTGCGAGGGCGGCGGACAGGCCAACGTCACCATCATCGAACGGTTGGGATCGTGAAACGCGTCCTCTACGACCCCGACCACGAAGCCTACCGCCAATCGGTGCGCGAGTTCCTCTCCCGCGAAGTTGTTCCCTACCAAGACGACTGGGATCGCGGGCACTGGATCGACCGCGCCGTCTTCGCCCGCGCCGCCAAGGCAGGCATCTACGCACTGCAGGTCGGCGAGGCCTACGGCGGTGCCGGTGAGTCGGACTACCGCTACCGAATGATCGTCTGCGAGGAGGTCTCGCGGATCAACGCCCTGTCCTTCGGGCTGACCGTCAGCCTGCAGGACGACCTCGTGCTGCACTATCTGCTCGACCTCACCAACGACGAGCAGAAGCGGCGCTGGCTGCCCGGCTTCGCCTCGGGCGAGCTGATCGGCGCGCTGGCGATGACCGAACCCGGCACCGGCAGCGATCTCAGGGGCATCCGCACCACGGCCCGTAAAGATGGCGATCATTGGATCCTCAACGGCCAGAAGACCTTCATCTCCAGCGGCATCATGTCCGATCTTCTCGTGGTGGCCGCCAGAACCGACCCCGAGGGCGGATCACGCGGGTTCAGCCTCTTCGTCGTCGAGCGCGACACCCCGGGTTTCGAACGCGGCCGCCAGCTGGAGAAGATCGGCCTGCCCGCCCAGGACACCGCCGAACTGTTCTTCAACAACGCGGTCGTGCCCACCGAGAACCTGCTCGGCGAGGAAGGACTCGGACTGCCCTACCTGATGAGCCACCTACCCCGGGAGAGGTTGGGGGTCTCCGCCAAGGCCATCGCGACCACCCGGGCGATCTACCAGATCACCGCCGAGTACTGCCGGCAGCGCACCGCCTTCGGCAAGCCGTTGACGGCCAATCAGCACATTCGATTCGAGCTGGCGGAGATGGCCACCGAGATCGACGTCGCCACCGCCTACGTGGATCAGTCGGTGCTGTCCTACAACGCAGGTGAACTCACCGATGTCGATGCCGCCAAGGGCAAGTGGTTTGTCAGCGAATTGCAGAAGCGCGTCGTCGACCGGTGTCTGCAGTTGCACGGCGGATACGGCTACATGGCCGAGT
>CAWGPB010000013.1:0-20436 GCA_963824335.1 uncultured Actinomycetota bacterium | reverse complement strand
CTGTCGTCAGATCACGCCGCTGACGCGATCACCGGCGACGACTGACTCCAGCACCGAGCGCATCGCGTCTGCGCTTTGCTTCCACGAGAATTCGGCGCTGCGCGCTTGCGCCTTGGCGCCGAGCTGATCGCGCAGCACCGGATCGGTAAGCAATTGCCGAAGCCGATCGACCAGATCGTCGTGGTCGTCGACCAGCACACCGGTGACCCCGTCGATGATCGAATCGGCCAGCCCACCAGAGGACCGGTAACCGATGGTCGGCACCGCATGCTGCGCCGCCTCGATGACCGCGAGTCCCCAGCCTTCTTTCCGGGATGGCAGCACGTGTACCCAAGCCTGTTGCATGACATGGTGTTTGGCGGTGTCATCGACGTGACCGTGGAACGTCACCGCGTCGCCGATGCCCAGCCGCCGCGCATGATCGGTCAACCGTTGGCTCCACCAACCGCCACCGACGACGTCGAGGTGCAGATCGGGTATCGACGCCCGCAGCTGCGCCACCGCGTCCAGGGCGTCTTCGATCTGCTTGTGCGGTACCAGCCGCGACAACACCACGATGCGGGGGGTATCCGCCCGCGAGCCGCTCAACGACGCCACCGGCGCTTCGTCAAGCCCGTTGCGCACCACGGCGATTCGCTCGTTGTCGACGCCAAGGCCGACCAGGTCGCGGGCCGACGGAAGTGACACCGTCACATATTGGTTGCGGCGATGCACCCTCGGCGACAGCCACGATTCGACGAACCAGCCGACGCGGCTGAGGAACCAGCCCGCCACCGGCCACTGTTCACGATGGCAGTGGTGTACGAGCACCGCCACGCGGGAGCCGTAGATCAGCCGGGCCAGAAAGGGCAAGCCGTTCTGGGTGTCGACGACAACGTCGGGTCGCGCGCCGCGCAGCGGCCCGACGCCAATCCTGGCCGCCGCCATCGCCAGCAGCGCCCAGACGTAGACCGAGTACGGCCCACCCGAACGCCAGATATGGACGCCGTCGACGACCTCGCGGCGCGCTGCACCGGGGTAGTGCGCCGTGCGGAGCGTGACGTTCACGCCGGATGCGGCCAGCTGGGCGCCGATGCGCTGCAGGTAGGTTTCGCTGCCGCCGCCCTGCGGGTGGCCGGTGTCGCGCCAGCACAGCAACAGCACTGAGCGCACACCGGACATTCGGTCAGCCTAGCGATGCTGGGGCTTTAGGGTTGGCCGGTGGCCGTGACCGAGGTGTTCGCGCGGCGGGCGACCTTGCGCCGCTCGGTACGGCTGCTGTCGAGCTTTCGCTACGAGCGGGCCGAGCCGCCGCGTTTCTACGGTCCGCTGGCCGCCGACACCGTGCACCTGGTCAGCGACCTCTGGCAGGGCATCCACGGCGAACGACCGGTCGGTCGCCGTGTGCTCGACGTCGGCGGCGGGCCCGGCTATTTCGCGAGAGCGTTCAGCGATGCCGGGCTTGACTACATCGGTGTCGAGCCGGATCCCACCGAGATACATGCTGCGGAGCCAGTTTTGGCGCGTGATGCGGGCACGTACGTCCGGGCGTCGGGCATGGCGCTGCCGTTCGCCGACAACAGCGTGGACATCTGCCTGTCATCGAATGTCGCTGAGCACGTGCCGCGACCCTGGGAGCTCGGCGGCGAAATGCTCCGGGTGACGCGGCCGGGCGGTCTGGTGGTGCTGTCCTACACGGTCTGGCTCGGCCCGTTCGGCGGCCACGAGATGGGGCTGACCCATTACCTCGGCGGGGCCCGGGCGGCGGCCCGCTACACCCGTAAACACGGCCATCCGGCGAAAAACAACTACGGGTCGTCGTTGTTCGCGGTGTCGGCGGCGGAGGGGTTGGACTGGGCGGCGAGCACGGGCGCGTTGATCGCCGCCTTCCCCCGCTACCACCCGAAATGGGCGTGGCGGCTGACGCGGATGCCGGTGGTGCGTGAGTTCCTGGTGAGCAATCTCGTGCTGGTCCTCCAACCGCAGTAATGAAACGTGTTCTCGTTTCGCCGCGGCTTGGGTAGGGTGACGGCCATGAGCCAAGTCACAACGGAGCAAGCTACAACGGAGTACGACAAGCTTTTCATCGGCGGCAAGTGGACCGAGCCGTCGACGTCCGAGGTCATCGAAGTGCACTGCCCGGCCACCGGCGAGTACGTCGGCAAGGTGCCGTTGGCGGCAGCGGCCGACGTCGACGCCGCGGTCGCAGCGGCACGTGCGGCGTTCGACCACGGACCGTGGCCCTCGACGCCGCCGAAAGAACGCGCGGCCGTCATCGCCGGCGCATTGAAGCTCATGGAAGAGCGCAAAGACCACTTCGTCAAACTGCTCGGCGACGAGACCGGCCAGCCGCCGATGTCCGTCGAGACCATGCAGTGGATGAGTGGGATCGGCTGTCTGAGCTTCTTCGCCGGCCCCGCCGTCGATCAGGTCAAATGGCAGGAAGTCCGCAACGGCGGCTACGGACAGACCATCGTCCATCGTGAACCGCTCGGCGTGGTGGGCGCGATCGTCGCCTGGAACGTCCCACTGTTTCTCGCGATCAACAAGCTGGGTCCGGCGCTGCTGGCCGGCTGCACGGTGGTGCTCAAGCCGGCCGCCGAAACACCGCTGAGCGCAAATGCTTTGGCGGAGGTGTTCGCCGAAGCCGGGCTGCCCGAGGGTGTGCTGTCTATCGTTCCCGGCGGGATCGAAACCGGGCAGGCGCTGACGTCGAACCCGGACATCGACATCTTCTCGTTCACCGGAAGCTCGGCTGTCGGCAAGGAGATCGGCAAGCGCGCCGCCGAGATGCTCAAGCCGTGCACCCTGGAACTCGGCGGCAAGTCGGCAGCCATCCTGCTCGAGGACGTCGACCTGGCCGCCTCGGTGCCGATGCTGGTGTTCTCCGGAATCATGAACACCGGGCAGGCCTGCGTCGCCCAGACCCGCATCCTGGCCCCCCGCTCGCGCTATGACGAAATCGTCGAAGCGATAGGCAATTTCGCGGCATCGCTTCCTGTCGGGCCGCCGTCGGACCCGGGCGCGCAAATCGGCTCGCTGATCTCGGCGAAGCAGCGCGACCGCGTCGAGGGATACATCGCCAAGGGCATCGAAGAGGGTGCCCGACTGGTGACCGGAGGCGGGCGGCCCGAAGGGCTGGACAACGGTTTCTACGTGCAGCCCACGGTCTTCGCGGACGTCGACAACAAGATGACGATCGCGCAGGAAGAGATCTTCGGACCGGTGCTGAGCATCATCGCCTATGACACCGAAGAGGACGCGATCAACATCGCCAACGACTCGGCGTACGGGTTGGCCGGCAGCGTATGGACCACCGACGTGCCGCGCGGCATCAAGATCTCGGAGCGGATCCGCACCGGCACCTATGCGATCAACTGGTACGCATTCGACCCCTGCTGTCCGTTCGGCGGGTACAAGAACTCCGGCATCGGGCGCGAGAACGGCCCGGAGGGCGTCGAGCACTTCACGCAGCAGAAGAGCGTGCTGATGCCGATGGGCTACACCCTCGACGCGTAACCGTCTGTAGCCGCTCCTAGAACGCCGCTTCGCTCAGCTGCATGACCGCGAGATCGACATTCGCCGCGATCTCGCGGTCAGCGGTCAGCCGCGGCAGCACGTTCTTGACGAAAAACTTTGCCGTAGCGACTTTTCCGGCATAGAACGCGCTGTCCGCCGGGCCGGGATCACCGTCGAGCGCGTTCAACGCGATTTCCGCCTGCCGAACTAGCAGCCATCCGATCAGCAGGTCACCGACCGCCAGCAGGAATCGCACCGACTCCAGACCCACGCGGTACAGCTCGCGGGCGTCTTCCTGCGCGGCCATCAGATAACCGGTCATGGTGGCGACCCAGGCTTGCAGATCATCGAGCGCCGTGGTGAGTTGCGTGCGGGCGTCGGCGAGTTCGGGCCGGGCTTCGGCGCTGTCGATGAATGCCTGGATCTGTGCGACGAGATGGTTCAGCGCGACACCGTGGTCGCGGACGATCTTGCGAAAGAAGAAGTCCTGCGCCTGAATTGCGGTGGTGCCTTCGTAAAGGCTGTCGATCTTGGCGTCGCGAATGTATTGCTCCATGGGGTAGTCCTGCAGGAATCCGGACCCACCGAGCGTCTGCAGCGACTCGGTCAGACATTGATATGCGCGTTCGGACCCCACCCCTTTGACAATCGGCAACAGCAGATCGTTGACCTTGTCAGCCAGTTCGGCGTCGGCGCCGGATACGACGGCGGCGACCGACGGGTCTTGGTGGGCCGCGGTGTAAAGGTACAGCGCGCGTAAACCTTCGGCGTAAGCCTTCTGGGTCAACAGCGCGCGACGCACGTCGGGGTGGTGGATGATGGTGACCCGCGGCGCAGTCTTGTCGGTCATCTGGGTGAGATCGGCGCCCTGGATGCGTGTCTTTGCGTAGTCCAACGCATTCAGGTAGCCCGTCGACAGGGTTGCGATGGCCTTGGTGCCCACCATCATTCGGGCGTACTCGATGACCTTGAACATTTGCGCGATACCGTTGTGACGATCGCCGACCAGCCAGCCCGTCGCCGGGACGCCATGTTGACCGAAGGTCAATTCGCATGTCGCTGAGACCTTCAGGCCCATCTTGTGTTCCAGCCCGGTGACGAAGGCACCGTTGCGCTCGCCGGGCTCGCCGGTCTGCGGGTCGAGCAGGAATTTGGGGACCAGGAAAAGGCTCAGCCCCTTGGTGCCCGGCCCCGCGCCCTCGGGGCGGGCCAGCACCAGGTGCAGGATGTTCTCGAACACGTCATCGCTGTCGCCGCTGGTGATGAACCGCTTGACGCCGTCGATGTGCCACGTACCGTCGCCCTGATCGATCGCCTTGGTCCGACCGGCGCCGACGTCGGACCCGGCGTCGGGTTCGGTGAGCACCATCGTGGCACCCCAGTTGCGGTCGATGGCCAGCGACGCCCAGTGTTGTTGCTGCTCATTGCCGATGCCGTAGAGGATGTTGGCCATAATCGGCCCCGCCACATACATGAAGACCGCAGGGTTGGCGCCGAGCACCAGCTCGTTGACGGCCCACTGCACCATCGACGGCGCCGGCACACCGCCGACTTCTTCGTTGAGCCCGACCCGGAACCACTCGCCGTCGCGCCACGCACTCAGCGATTTTTTGAACGGATCCGGCAGGGTGACGACATGGGTGTCCGGGTCGAATGTCGGCGGATGACGATCGCTGTCGGCGAACGACTCGGCCACCGGTCCTTCAGCCAACCGGGCGGCCTCGGAAAAAATCTGGCGTACCGAGTCGCCATCGAGGTCGCCGAATCTTTCCTCGGCAAGCACCTCGTCCAACTTCAGCGATTCGAACAAGTTGAACCCGAGGTCGCGCACGTTGCTCTTGTAGTGGCCCATCGCTGACGCCTTTCGATCGCCTTTGCCCAGCTTAACGCCGTCAGCGCGGCTGAAATTGGGCTTCGCGACCTCTAATCAACGAGTGCGCGCCTTCCCTGATTGCAGGCACACGATCTAATATGTAATAGAGCATAAAACTTAATCCATTCGCCTTCAGCTCACTGTGAAGTTTTCAGAATGACAGTCTCTTTAGGTCTCTATCCAGCAACAGAGCGCTCCAGGGTTTGCCTGCTGGACCCCAGTCTTATATGGTCTCTTACATAGTCCTCAGGAGAGACCATGCTGATCGTCGAACTGAACGTCGCCGGCTACCGCTTGAGCGGTGAGTGGGCGGGCCTGCGCCGCGACACGCTGCGACCCGCGCGGTTCCACCCGCGATCCATTCAGTGGCGCATGCCGCAGCTTCGCTACACCCGCGCAGCCTGACGACCGGGTGCTAGGCCACGCATGACAACAGCGACACAAACACGCCGCAAACGCGGCGATACCCGGACCAAGATGCTGATCAGCGCCGCCGAGGTGATGCGCGAACGCGGCGCCGCCGGCGTGACCATCGACGAGGTGCTCACCCGCAGCGGCGCACCCCGCGGTTCGGTCTACTACCACTTCCCCAACGGGCGTAACCAGATCCTCGCCGAAGCGCTCCATTTCGCGGGAGAGGCGATCACCGCCGACATCGACGACGCCGCCGGTCGCGGGGCGAAGGTGCTGTTGAGACAATTCGTCGACTTCTGGGAACGGGTTCTCGCAGACAGCGATTTCCACGCCGGCTGCCCGGTGGTGGCCGCGGCGATCGGCTCGGCCGAAGACGAGGTTCCGTTGGCCGCCGAGGCCGCGCGGATATTCGCGCACTGGCGTAGAGCCCTGGCGTCGGCATTCGTCGCCGACGGCTTCGCGGAAACGGATGCCGAGTCGCTGTCGGTGATGTCGATCGCGGCTCTAGAGGGCGCCGTCGTGCTGTGCCGGTCCAGCCGCAGCAACGACCCCTTGCACAAGGTCTACGAGCAGCTCGAATTCCTAGTCAAGGCAAGGGAATTCGTTCGCCGTAACGGGGTTCCCGGACAAGGTTAGTCGCTGGCCGGCAGTGGCTTGGCTTCCTTGAGGCTCAACGCCGTCTGGCCCACGGCCAATGTCCCGGCGCCGGCCTTGGTCACCAGCACCTCGGCGCCCGCGTCATCGACATAACGCTTGCCCATGATCGCGCCGTCGGAAAACGCCGGATCCAATTCACCCGAACGCTCAGCGTTCAACTCCACCATCGGCGCGCCGCCGCAGCGCAGGTCGTCGAGGCTGTCGGCGCTGCGGACGACGATCACCTGGGTGTCGCAGACCTGGCTCGCCAGACGGGTTCCGTTCTTGATCATGATGTCGATCCTCGGTTCGTTTACTGCTCGGCCGGAGCGGCGCGAAGCTCTTCGACGATGTCGCGGCGAAGCACCTTGCCCGTCGCGTTGGTGGGCAGCTCGTCGCGAAAGACTACCCGGTCAGGGGTCCGCGACCCCCGCAAATTCTTGCGGACATGCTCGCGCAACTCCTCGGCGTCGGGGTCCGCTCCGACGGCCGGCACCACCACCGCGACGATCGCCTGCCCCCACTGCGGATCCTCGACCCCGACGACCGCAACCTCGCGCACATGCGGGTGCTCGACGAGCACATCCTCCAGTTCAGCGGGTGCGATGTTCTCACCGCCGCGGATGATCGTGTCGTCGCTGCGGCCACCGATGAAGAGGTAGCCGCCCGCGTCGAGGGTGGCGATGTCCTTGGTCGGGAACCACCCCTCAGCGTCGAGCACCGAGCCGATCCCGGTGTAGCGACCCGATACCTGCTCGCCGCGGACAAACAGCTCGCCGGTCTGCCCCGCCGGCAGCACCGCGCCATCCTCGCCGCGGATCTGCACCTCGACGCTCGGCACCGGCTGGCCGACCGAACCCAACCGCTTCACAACCGCCGGGTCGGCGGCGGCCTGAGCCTCGCGGTGGTCGTCGGGCGTCAGCACGGCGATCGTCGAACTCGTCTCGGTCAATCCGTAGGCGTTGACGAAACCGACGTGCGGCAACAGTTCCAGAGCCTTGCGCACCAGCGGCAACGGCACCTTCGAACCGCCGTAGGCCAGATTGCGCAGCGAGGGCAGCCTATGCGCGCCACGTTCCAAGACCGTGACGATCCGGTCCAGCATGGTCGGGACCACCGTCGCACTGGTCACGTGCTCGGCGTCGATCAGCCGCAGCCACTCATCAGCATCGAACACCGGCAGATAGACCATCTTGCGGCCCGCGTAGAGGTTTGACAGGGCCGCGCTGACGCCGGCGATGTGGTACGGCGGAACGCAGATCAGCGCGGCATCGGTCTCCTCGGCGGACCCGAATTCGACCGTGCCAGTGACATAGCTGGTCAGGTTGTTGTGTGTGAGCTCAACGGCTTTGGGCTGCGACGTGGTGCCCGAGGTGAACAGCACGATGCCCACTGAGTCCGGATCGGCGAACTCCACAACCGGCTCCGCGTCGCGCGCCTGCGCCAGAAAGTCGTCGGACAGGATCACCTGCTTGGCGGCACTTCCGAGTCCGGCCGGCCCACCCAGGTCGTCGAGGTAGCGGCTGTCGGCGACCACCAGTGGATCAGGCAGTCGGGCGATCAGCGTCTTGATGCCCTCGGCCGAGAGCCGGTAGTTGATCGGCGTGAACGCCAGTCCGGCCCGCGCCGACGCGAAGATCAGCAGCGGCAGCATCGCGCCGCCGACACCCACGTAGACGACGTGCGAAGCCTGCGACCGGGCGATGATGCCGGCGCCGCCGTCGGCGAGATCGCTGAGCTGCTGCGCTGTCAGCCGGACATCCCCGGAGACGACGGCCGTCCGCTCGGGATCGCTCGAGCTGGCCATCTCGAGAAGTAACGAAATACTCACGCTCGCTCTCTCTATGCTGTCCGCACGTTACAAAGCTTGCTAAAAGTGTCATGTCAGTTTAGATGACGTCACAATCGCACCCGCGTCGTGGCTGATGTCACTACAACGATGGCGTTTACCTGCGGGCGGGTGGGCTACCCGCCACAGGTTCGCCAGTAGTTGACCAAGCAACCACGAGCGAGTTGGGAAAATCGCGTTGACGACACTTAATGCAGATCGATTGCCCACGCACTCCACGTTCACCAAAGTCCGCGCCGGGATCGCGGGCGCCATGCTCGCCGAGTTCTTCGGCACCTTCGTGCTGTTACTGCTCGGCCTCGGCACCTGCGCAGTGAACACCGTCGGCCTGCCCGGTTCCGGCCGGCAGAGCGTTCCGTTCGGTCCGGACAACTGGCTGATCAACATCTTCGGCTGGGCGTTCGCCGTCATGCTTGCGGCCTACGTTTCCGGCGGGATCAGCGGTGCGCACTTCAACCCAGCGGTAACCCTGGCTTTCGCCGTCGCGCGAAAGTTCGAGTGGCGCAACGTGATTCCTTACTGGGTGGCGCAGATCGCCGGTGCCTTCTGCGGGGCGGCGGCCGTCTACGCCGTGTATCGGCCCGCAATCGAGGCCCACGACGCCGGGAAGGCCCGAGCGGACGCGACGGATACCTACGGAATTTTCGCCACCTCCCCCGCCCAGTACTTTCACGGCGGCTACGTCGGGCCGGTTGTCGACCAGGTGGTCGGTACCGCGATCCTCGTCGTGCTGATCGCAGCGTTGATCGACAACCGGAATCAGGCGCCCGCCGGCAACCTGGCGCCCCTGCTGATCGGCTTCGTCATCGCCGTGATCGGCTGTTCCTACGGCACCAACGCCGGCTACGCGCTCAACCCGGCTCGTGAAATCGGTCCGCGGGTGTTCGCCTGGCTCGAGGGCTGGGGGAAGTTGGCGTTGCCCGGCAATTACGGCCAGACAACCAACTACTGGTGGATCCCGGTGTTCGTGCCGTTGCTCGGCGCCGTCGTCGGAATCCTGCTGTACGACTTCTTCATCGGCCACGTGCTGGATGCCCGCGCGGCCATGCTGCGCACGCCGGAACCGGGTCTCGCGCCGCTACCCACCACCGACGCGGCGTCGGGTGTGGCCGGCCCGGTCACCGTCGAAGACAGCGAAGACGCCGACGATTTCGCCGAGTATCAGGCCGCCTGACCTCAGGTGCCGGTCCAGCGGGCCGGTCGCTTTTCGGCGAACGCGATCGCGCCTTCCTTGGCGTCGTTGGAGCCGAACACCGGTAGCAGGATCTTGTTCTGCTCGGCGAACTGAGTGTCCGGGCTCCAGCCACGGGATTCGACGATGATTCGCTTGGTGGCGGCCACCGCCAGCGGGCCGTTGACGGTGATCCGCTCGGCCAGCTCGATCGCCGCGTCCACCGCGCCGCCAGGTTCGGTAAGCACGTTGACCATGCCCAGCGCGTGAGCCCGTTCGGCAGTGAAGGCTTCCCCCGTCAGCGCCAACTCCATCGCGATCGCGGGTGGGATTCGCGTGGGCAGGCGCAGCAGACCACCGCCGCCGGCCACCAGCCCACGCTTGACCTCGGGAATGCCGAAAGACGCATCCTTGGACGCGACGATCAAGTCGGTGGCCAGTGCCAGCTCGGTGCCGCCGGCCAGCGCGTAGCCCTCGACCGCGGCGATGAGCGGCTTGTCCGGCCCGCGCTCGGTGAAACCCATCCCGCGGCCCTCGACGATGGGAACTTCGCCGCGGGCGAACGCCTTGAGGTCCATACCTGCACAGAACGTTCCGCCCGCTCCGGTCACGATGCCGACCGAAAGGCCGGGATCGCCGTCCAGCCGATCTACCGCGTCAGCCAAACCATGGGCCACGGCGGAGTTGACCGCGTTCTTGGCCTTGGGCCGGTTGATGGTGATGATCAGGATCCGGTCCCGCTGCTCGACGAGGACTTCGGGTTCTGCGGCTTCTTCACTGCTCACGACGGTGTGCGCTCCTTATGAATTAGTGAAAGGTGTCTTTCCGGAGATGGTATCGAGCCGGTGCGGCTGGGCTAGCATCACAGCCAAATGGCTGCGACCGATATCGACCCCAGCGAGCTGTCCAAATGGGATCCCGGGCTCACCGAACGCGTGATGGGCTGGCTGCGTCCGTTCATCAAGGGCTACCACCGCGCCGAGGTGCGCGGGTTGGAGTCCTTCCCGCCGGGCGGGGCGCTGGTGGTGGCGAACCATTCCGGCGGGCTGTTCCCGATGGACGTCCCGGTGTTCGCCACCGGCTTCTACGAGCACTTCGGCTACGAGCGACCCGTCTACACGCTGAGTCATGACCTGATCTTCACCGGCCCGACCGGTGAATTCTTCACCCGCACCGGTTTCATTCGGGCCAATCACGAAAATGCTGACGCCGCACTGCGATCCGGCGGGGTCGTGGTGGTGTTCCCCGGCGGCGACTACGACGTGTACCGGCCGACGTTGTCGGAGAACGTCATTGACTTCGACGGGCGCACCGGTTACATCAGGGCGGCGATCAACGCCGGAGTGCCGATCGTCCCGGCGGTCGCGATCGGCGGACAGGAAAGCCAGCTTTACCTGTCCCGCGGGACTGGACTGGCCAAGGCGCTGCGACTGGACAAGCTGATGCGGGTCAAGATTCTGCCGATCTCGGTGGGCTTCCCGTTCGGCCTGTCCGCGGTGCTGCCGGTCAACGTGCCGCTGCCGACCAAGATCGTGATGCAGGTGCTCCAACCGATCGATGTGACAACAGAATTCGGCGAGGAGCCCGACATCGACACCGTCGACTCTCATGTCCGGCGGGTCATGCAGAAGGCGCTCGACGGGCTGGCCAAACAACGTCGCCTGCCGGTGATCGGGTAGCAGCACGATGGCAGCGCTCGGTCTGCTGGGCAGCATGGTCCGGGCGGGGATCATCGCGCCGATGCGGCCCGACAAGTATCTGCGGATCGTCGGGGTGGTTCGGCGCGAAGGACTCTCTGTCACGAGCGGATTCGCGATGTCGGCGCAGCGCTGCCCAGACCGGCCCGCGTGGATCGACGAACTGGGCTCGCTGACCTACCGTCAACTCGACTTGCGCGCTGATGCGTTGGCCGCTGCATTACAAAGTCTGCCCGGCGGGACCCCGGAGGTGGTGGCGATCATGTGCCGCAACCACCGCGGGTTCGTCGAGGCGTTGATTGCCACCAACCGGATCGGCGCCGACGTGCTGCTGCTCAACACGTCGTTCGCCGGCCCGGCGTTGGCCGACGTGGTCAATCGCGAGGGCGCGGACGTGGTGATCTTCGACGAGGAGTTCACCGAGTCGGTGGACCGCGCGCTGGCCGACATGCCCGGCACCACCCGCATCGTCGCGTGGACGGACCACCCGGAGCGGCATGATTCAGGCGTCGAGAAGCTGATCAGCGCTCACCTCGGCAAGCGGCCCGCCAAGGCGGATCGCAAAGGCAAGATGATCCTCCTGACGTCGGGCACAACCGGTAACCCCAAGGGCGCCAAGCATTCCGGTGGCGGCGCAACGGAACTCAAGGCGATCCTCGACCGGGTGCCGTGGCACACCGAAGAGACGACCGTCGTCGTTGCACCGATGTTTCACGCCTGGGGCTTCTCGCAAATGATCTTCGCCGCATCGCTGGGTTGCACGGTGGCTACCCGGCGCAAGTTCGACCCGGAAGCCACGCTCGATCTGATCGACCGTCATCGGGCGACCGGCCTGGTTGTGGTGCCGGTCATGTTCGACCGAATCATGGATCTGCCCGACGATGTGCGCCGCCGGTACAGCGGTCGCTCGCTGCGGTTCGCCACCGCATCCGGTTCGCGGATGCGGCCCGACGTCGTGACGAAGTTCATGGACGAGTTCGGCGACATCCTCTACAACAACTACAACGCCACCGAAGCGGGCATGATCGCCACCGCGACGCCTGAGGATCTGCGCGCCGCACCCGACACCGCCGGGAAACCCGCTGTGGGAACCGAGATTCGCATTCTGGACTCCGAGCATCGATCAGTGCCGACCGGCGAGGTCGGTCAGATCTTCGTCCGCAACTCCAACCGATTCGACGGCTACACCTCCGGCGCGGGCAGGAATTTTCACGACGGCTTCATGGCGTCCGGCGATGTCGGCCGACTCGATGAGGCAGGACGACTCTATGTCGTGGGACGTGATGACGAGATGATCGTGTCCGGCGGTGAGAACGTCTACCCGATCGAGGTGGAGAAAACGCTGGCCACGCATTCTCACGTCGCCGAAGCCACCGTGCTCGGTGTCGACGACGAGCAGTACGGGCAACGACTGGCGGCGTTCGTGGTGTTGACGCCGGCCGCGTCAGTCACCGTCGACGATCTCAAGCAACACGTCCGCGACAACCTGGCCAACTACAAAGTGCCGCGCGAGATCATCGTGCTGGACGAATTGCCACGCAGCAGCACCGGCAAGATCTCCCGGCGTGACCTCCATGGCCATCTGCAAGATCAGGCCTGAGCGAGCGCTTCTTCGATCACCGTCAGCTTCTCGGAAAGCCCTGCGGCTCGCCGGATTTCGATGAGCTCTTCGATGATCGCCTCGGTCACCTCATGCGGATCGTCGACCGTGGCGCCGTCGGCGAGCACCGAAACGTTCAGTTGGTCAACGTAACTCCACACCGTGATGTTCAGACCGCTTCCAGTGGTCAGCGGTCCCACTGAGTAGATCTCGGTGACCTTGGCGCCGCCGACCCGGCCGTGCTCACGCGGACCCGGGACGTTAGAGATCGGCAGGTTGAGCACCTTGTTCTGGCCGTCGCGGCCGGCCAGCCAACGGAAGAGCGACTCCGAGGGCCCCGGCGGAAAGTAAGCCGCCCATCGGCTGACGAGTTCCGGGCCAAGCAGCTGATGGCTTTCCTTGGCGTCGACCGCGTAATCGTGTGCACGCTTGACCCGCTCCAACGGATCGTCGACGTCGGCGGGCAGCGCCACCATCATTCCGGTGAAGAGGTTTCCCGAGACTCGGTCCGGTGAGAAGTCGAAGCTCACTGGCACGGACGCCAGCAGCGGAAGGTCGGACACGCCGTCATAGTGGAGCCGCAGCTTGCGCAACGCCCCCGCCGACAGCGCCAACACCATGTCGTTGATCGTCGCGCCGAGCGCCTTGCTGGTCTCCTTGACATCGCTGAGCGCCAAAGTTGCTGTGGCGAAACGACGTTCGGGCGTGAGCATGTGGTTCAGAAACGTCGGCGGCGGCGTGAACGGCATCGTCAACTCCGGGGACAACTTGCGCGAGCTGCGACGCACCCGGTTGATGCCCTTCGCGGTGTAGCCGATCGTCCCCGGGATTCGCCCGATGTGGCGCATGTGATCGGCGAACGCCGACCGCACCAACTCCCCGGTCGACGGCGTCGGGTCGGGCGCGTAGCGGCCTTCGCCGTGCTGCGGCCCCGGGGCCAGATCCATACCGCGCGCCAGCAGGTTCGCCGCAGCCACCCCGTCGGCGAGTGCGTGGTGGACCTTGCCTACCACCGCGATCCGGTTGTCGGCCAGGCCTTCGACGAAGTACATCTCCCACAGCGGATGGTCGCGGTCCAGCGGCGTGCTGGCGATTTCGCCGATCGCCTCGTCCAATTCACGGCGGCCGCCTGGTGCCCGCAGACGCCATGGGCGCACGTGGTAGGTCAGGTCGACGTCGCAGTTTTCCCGCCACATCGGATGGTGCAACTTGAGCGGGATGTCAACCAGCTGATAGCAAAACGGCTCCAGCTTGTACAGCCGACTGTGAATCACCCGGCGGAATGCGTCGATGTCGAAGTCACGACGGTCGGAGTCCAACTCGATCACGGCAATTTTGAGCGTGTGCATGTGCACATTCGGCGTCTCGCTGTACAGCAGTACCGCATCCCAGCCGCTCAGCCGCTTCATGGAAGGGACCCTACAACCGCGCGACGGCTAAATTACCTCTTTGGCCGCGATCACGCGGTCGCGATAAACCTGACCCAGAAAGAGCCCGATCGCAGTCGACATCGCGCCGGTTCGTGCTCCATCGGTCATGTCGAAACCGTGTCCGGCGCCTGGCAACTCGAGATAGCCGACCACCGAACGGGAAACGGCTTGGAGTCGCTCGACGAAGCTGCGCGCCTGCGCGACCGGGATCACCTTGTCGCTGCTGCCGTGAATCACTAGAAACGGTGGGGCGTCTGGGTGTATCCGGACAATCGGCGAGGCGTTGCGAAACACCTCGGGATGCCGACTCATTCTGCGTTTCACCACCACCCGCTCGAGGAAGTCGACGAATTGCTCCCGCTCGGGGGTTGAGCGGTCCTCCCAGTCGTAGCGGCCGTAAATGCCGACCACAGCGTCGACCGAGGTGTCCGAATCCGGCGGCAGCTCGGTCTGCATGTCGGGGTCGTTGGCGGTCAGCCCTGCCAGCGATGCCAGGTGACCGCCGGCTGAACAACCGGCTACCGCAATGAAATTGCGGTCACCACCGAACTTGTCCACATTGGCGCGGGCCCAGGCGATTGCGGTCTTGACGTCGGTGATGTGCGACGGCCAGCGGTTGTGCGGCGACACCCGGTATTCGGCTGACAGGCACACCCACCCCATCTCGGCCAGGTGGGACATCAGCGCGTAGCCCTGGAGTTGGCGGCCGCCGTGTACCCAGGCGCCGCCGGGCACGAAGATCAACACCGGTGCCGGGCGAACCGGCAGGTCTTTACGACGCCATACGTCCAACAGCTGCGATGGCTCCCTGCCGTACCTCACCGACGTCCGGTGCAGGTGGCGGCGATGCTGCCGCGCCCGCCAGAAAGGCGGAGTCCGGTCGGGCGCCGGCCACTCGATGTCCAGGTCGTTGTTCGACACGAAGCCGCGCAGGGCGGCATCGGTGACCGCCTGGGTTTGGTCCCGCTCGGCTTTGCGTGTCTCGCCGATGCCGGGCGTCAGCCAGGACTTGGCCGAGGCCGACATGAACTCGGGTGCCAACCGGGAGCCCCAGATGCTCATCGCGGTGATGCCGCCGAGCGGTTCCAGATGGCGGCCGACCACTGGTAGCGAAGCGATCGCGTCGCTGGCGGCCAGCATGTAGTCAGCCGGGCGGGCCCGCAGCAGCCAGGTCATGTGCGACGCCAGGGAGCGCCCAGCGGGGCGCGGCGCCGGTCGTGCTGTCATCGGACGAGCGTACCCCGAGGTATGGCGGGCAAGCCCGGAATCCCGCCCACTTCATCGCCGATCGCGGTAGCCACCCCTAATGACAGGAACCGGCGTACCGTCTGAGGTGTCGGGCGGCTCGGTGACGAGCGGAAATGTCCGATCGAAAAGGAAAACCTGATGGCTGCACCGATCGCGACTCGTTCACCCTATTTCCTTCGTCTGGAGCTCGTCAGGGACACCCTGATGTCCCATTCCAAGCTCAAAGATGAAGAAGCCAGCGAATTAGCGGAACACGTTCTGCAAGCGCTGAATTCGATTCCCGAAAAAATTCGCTAGCCGAACTGCGGCGCTTCCGCATCCATTCACCGCACAGCCTCTCGGTTCGTGTGCCCCGTTGACTACGTGATCCGTCGAAGAAGGGCGCATCACCCACGATTGTTGTGGGCATTTTGCCTGCGCAACTGGAGGTTTGGATCATGACAGTTACCGTGACACGCCAAGATGGTGACACCGACAAGTACATGCGGTTCGGTGACACGTACGTCAAACGCGACGACGGCACGCTTGATGTCATCCGCGACGGCTCCGAGCCGCACAGCTATGGCCCGGGTGCTTGGACCGACGTCAAGGGTGACGAAAAGCAGTTTAAGCGCAACCGATTCCGCGGCTGGTTCGGGCGTGGCGACTCAGATTAACCGCCGCCCTGAAAGGCCCGCGCCCGTCGCGATCTGAGCGCGCTCCGAGCCGCCAGCGCGAAACTTCCGACCGGTGTATCGTAGAAGTCGCTGAGACCTACAGCCGGTACGGACTGAGTTTGGCCGTCATGCCGCCGAGCTCGTTGAGCTTTCGCTCGCGCCGCACAACTCGTATCAAACAATTGGCTTCAGACAAGCATGGCTTCCCCAGCCCAAGTCGCGCAGATCTACAGGGCGCCAACTAGGCCAGGCTAGACCGAATCGCGTGAGGGCCAAGCCAAATGACGTCCTCTTCCCCCGCCCGTCCATCCTTTTCTTCCAAACACGCAGAAACCAGGTAGATGTCATGATCGGTCTCGGAGTCGTTCTCATCGTTCTCGGGCTGTTGCTCCCAAGCCTCGTCCCCACTTTCGCCTTCGCCCATCTGCTCTTGGTCGTCGGTGTCATCCTCCTTATCGTCGGCGTAGTACTAGCCGTATTGGGACGAACGGGTCGCGCCGTCGGCGGCCGCCGGCACTACTACTGATCTGCCGACGGACTCCCCGGCTCGGCCCGCGGCCCAAGCGGCCGAGCCGGGTGCCTTGACCTTTGATGCCGGCGATGCAGGCCGGTGACCCAGACACACCAACGTAGAAGGAGGGCGACCATGGCGATCACTGATGTGCCGGCCTTCGCTCATTTGACTGATACCGACATCGACAACCTGGCCGCTGAACTGGACGCGATCAGATTGGATGTGGACGCACGGCTCGGCGAGTCCGACGCGCGCTACATCCGTCGCACCATCGCCGCACAACGTGCGCTGGAGGTCGCCGGCCGGCTGCTGCTGGCGTTCAGCGCCCGTCGTTCCGCATGGTGGGCAGGCACGGTGACCCTGGGCGTGGCCAAGATCGTCGAGAACATGGAGATCGGCCACAACGTCATGCACGGCCAGTGGGACTGGATGAACGACCCGGAGATCCATTCCTCGACGTGGGAGTGGGACATGAGCGGGGCGTCGAAGCACTGGAAAGCCACCCACAACTTTCAGCACCACAAGTACACCAACATCCTTGGCATGGACGACGATGTCGGCTACAGCACACTGCGGGTCACCCGGGACCAGCCGTGGAAGGGCTACAACGTTGGCAACCTGCTCTTCAACATCGTCCTGGCGCTGGGCTTCGAGTGGGGAATTGGCTTGCAGCCCATCGAGTTCGGGAAACTTCTCGAGCAAGGTCCGGGCCGCGACCTCACCCTTGAGCAGATCCGCGAGTTCTCCGTCAAGGCCGGACAGCAGCTGGTCAAGGACTACGTCGCGTTTCCCGCATTGACCGCATTGTCGCCGGCGGCGAGCTTCACGTCGACGCTGAAGGCCAACGTCGTGGCCAACGTGATCCGCAATATCTGGACTGACGCGGTGATCTTCTGTGGGCATTTCCCCGATGGCGCCGAGAAATTCACCACCACGGACATGATCGGCGAAAGCCGGGGTCAGTGGTACCTGCGCCAGATGCTGGGCAGTGCCAACTTCGATGCCGGGCCGGCGTTGCGATTCATGAGTGGCAACCTGTGCTATCAAATCGAACATCACCTGTACCCCGATTTACCCAGCAATCGGCTTCACGAGGTCTCGATGCAAGTACGCGAGGTATGCCACAAGTACGACTTGCCTTACACCACAGGCTCATTCCTTACGCAGAACGCCAAGACGTGGCGCACCATCGCCAAGCTGTCGCTGCCGGACCGCTACTTACGTGACACTGTCGACGACGCCCCCGAGACCCGCAGCGAGCGGATGTTCATCGAGCTGCAACCCGGCTTCACCGGGACCGACCCGGCGACCGGGCGTCGTCGCGGTCTCAAGACCGCCATCGCGGCGGTGCGCCAGTGGCGCCAAGACCAGCATGCGGGTGAACGCGCCAACCGAGACCAGCCCACACGTCGGGCGGCCATAACCTACTGACCAGTAGAGTCAGCCTGAAGCCAGCGGAGCGACTGAGATATCACAGCGTCCGACCGATAGACGGAGGCCGGTTCAGGTGAGCGAGATGCGTTATCTCGATCTGCACGGTGAGCGGGTTGCCTATCGCGATGAAGGCAGCGGCGAGACCTTGCTGTTGATCCATGGCATGGCGGGAAGCTCGACAACCTGGCGCGCAGTCATCCCCGAGTTGGCGAAAAGGTATCGGGTGGTCGCACCGGACCTGCTCGGGCATGGTGAATCGGCCAAACCGCGCGGGGACTACTCATTGGGGGCGTTCGCGGCCTGGCTGCGGGATCTGCTCGATGAGCTGGGTATCAGCGGGGCAACCGTGATAGGTCAATCCCTGGGTGGCGGTGTGGCCATGCAGTTCACTTATCAACATCGCGACTACTGCCAGCGCCTCGTTCTGATCAGCAGCGGCGGCCTCGGCCCCGACCTGAACTGGATTCTACGGATCCTCTCGGCACCCGGGGCCGAGTTCGTGCTGCCGGTGGTCGCTCCTCAGCCGGTGCTGAACCTCGGCAACAAGCTGGGATCGTGGCTCACGTCGGCCGGAATCCAGTCACCGCGCGCGGGCGAGATGTGGAGCGCCTATTGCTCGCTGTCGGATCGCCCGACTCGCCAGGCCTTCCTGCGTACGTTGCGTTCGGTGGTGGACTACCGCGGCCAGGCAGTCAGTGCGCTGGGCAAGATCCACGTCAGTCACGGGTTACCGACGTTGTTGATTTGGGGCGAGCAGGACCGAATCATTCCCGTCGCCCATGGCTACGCCGCCCATGAGGCGGTGCCGGGTAGTCGTCTCGAGGTGCTCCCCGGTGTCGGACACTTTCCACACGTCGAATCCCCGACAGCGGTGATCGACATCCTTGACGACTTCATCACCACCACCGGTCCGGATGTCCGATCTGACGAGTCGCAAATCTGATCAGCAATGGGCGGTGCCGTAACCAACGGTCCGAACCACAGGTCTTGACAATTGTTCCCCCGGGGTGGACCGCCAAATAGGTCGAGAAGCTCAACCAGTTCGGGATGGGGTCGGCCGTCCGCCGCTGTCCTCGCAGAGCATGAGCTCGCGCCGAACAAACCGGTGAAAACCGATTGTCGGGATCACCATGAATGCCATTCCCACCCTTTCTAAGCCGCCGGTCGGCGAGTTTGTCTGCCCGCCCGGGGAGCGTCACAGCCCACGATTGACCCACCGTCGGTTGACGTCGTCGGTAGTCATCATCAGCGCCCGCGGCCACATCGATGCATCCAACGCTGACAGTCTGACCGAATACAGTGCGCGACATCTGAGGGTTGCCGCGGATTGATCGTCGATCTGAGCGGCCTGGATTTCTTTGGGACCGAGGGCTTCTCGGCGCTGCACAGGATCTCCGTCTGCTGCGCACACCTTGGCTCAGCCTGGGCGGTCGTGCCCGGCAAGGCAGTTTCCCGGGTGCTACGGATCGGCGACCCACACGGGTTGCTGCCCGCCGCAAGCGCAGTCCAGGCTGCGCTGGCGATCATCCACGATCAGCCGCACTGTTCACCAGAACCGGGCGCTGACATCGCAGCCGCCGCCTGTTGACGCGTCGGCCGACGTTGGCGGGTTGGCGCGGCGACAACCGTCGGGCAGTCCGGATCCGGGGGGTTGTCAGGCGTTGGCAATACTGGACTGATGCCGAGCACCGAGTTTCATCCTGACCTTCGCAAAGTCGCCCGCTTCGCGCCCCGCGCACTGGTCGGACCCCGGAGTCTTCGGGTCATTCGGGCGCTGAGTGGCCTGCAACGTGGACGCAGCCACGGCGATGTCGAGGCGCTTATCCTCGGCTCCGGCGTCGGAGTTCGGTTGCACCGTCCGGTCGGCGTCGAGCAACCCGGTCCTGCGCTGCTGTGGATTCACGGCGGCGGCTACGTCATCGGTACCGCACAGCAGGACGACGAACTGTGCCGCCGGTTCGCCCGCGTGTTGGGCGTCACCGTCGCGGCAGTGGACTATCGGCTGGCGCCCGAGCACCCCTACCCCGCGCCGTTGGAGGATTGCTACGCGGCGCTGACCTGGCTGGCTGCGCTGCCCGCAGTCGACCCGGCGCGGATCGCGATCGGCGGGGCCAGTGCCGGCGGCGGGCTGGCAGCGGCCCTGGCGCTGCTGGCGCGCGACCGCGGCGAGATCACGCCGACGCTGCAGGTGCTGGCCTATCCGATGCTCGACGACCGCAGCGGCTCGACGCCGGAGAACCCTAACTACCGGCTATGGGGACCCAAGAGCAACCGTTTCGGCTGGGCGGCCTACCTCGGCAACGCCGATCCGAAGGTCGCCGTGCCGGCCCGCCACGAAGATCTCAGCGGGCTTCCCCCGGCGTGGATCGGCGTCGGCACCCATGACCTGTTCCACGACGAAGACGTCGCCTATGCC
>CAWGPB010000012.1:0-135167 GCA_963824335.1 uncultured Actinomycetota bacterium | reverse complement strand
GTCGAAGGGCTCCCTGCGCGTACGGTAGCACCGGGCGGACCGAGCTTCCCGACGGCACAGAAAAATCTTTGTGAGATACAGGTCTGGCGCAGCGATGGGCCGAGTCGCTCAGGAACATAACTACTGCGGCTCTGAGGTACGCGCAAGGACTTGTCACGCTCGACAAGTGCAACCGCAACCCGCCGGGTGGTCGGGTAACGGTTGAGCGCTCGATCAGTGCTCTTGGTAGCTCCAGGTACGCAGTTGTTCGGCAATCTTGTCGGGGGCGTCGGGAAGGAGAAGAAGCCGCAGTCATGGACATGAGACTTGAGGTTGTCGTGCTGCCGGTCGCCGACGTCGACCGGGCCAAAGACTTCTACGAGGAGCTGGCTGGCGCCTGGACGCCGACTTCACCTACGGCGCGTTCCGGGTCGTGCAGTTGACGCCCCCGGCTCGGTGTGCTCGATCATCTTCGGTACTGAGGTCACCTCGGCGGCGCCGGGCTCTGTGGAAGGACTGCACCTGGTGGTGACCGATATCGAGGCCGCTCGGGCCGAGCTCGTCGGCCACGGCGTCGAGGTGAGCGAGGTGTTCCACGACGTGGGCGGGGTGTTCCACCATGCCGGCACCGATGGGCGAGTGCCTGGCCCGGATCCGGAGCGCCTCAGCTACGCGACATTCGCGTCGTTCCGCGACCCCGACGGCAACGGCTGGCTGCTCCAAGAGATCACCACCCGACTACCCGGCCGATAAAGCCCACCCGCGGTCGTTGCCGCGGTAGGTCAGTGGCCTTCGGTCTTGAACCGCTCGATCGAGCGCAGCACCTCGGCCTCGGCTTCGGCCCGGCCCACCCAGTCGGCGGCCTTCACGAACTTGCCCGGCTCGAGCGTCCTTGTAGTGCGAGAAGAAGTGCTTGATCGCGTCCAGCTCGAGCTGCGGGACGTCGCCGATGTCCTGGATGTGGTCCCAGCGGTGGTCTCTCGGCCGGGCACGCACAGCACCTTGTCGTCGCCGCCGGCCTCATCGGTCATCTGGAACATGGCGACCGGCCGAGCCTTCACCACGACGCCCGGGAACACCGACTGGGGAAGCAGCACCAGCGCGTCCAGCGGGTCGCCGTCCTCGCCGAGGGTGTCGTCGATGAAGCCGTAGTCGGTCGGGTAGACCATCGAGGTGTAGAGGTAGCGGTCCAGATAGACCCGCCCGGTCTCGTGGTCGACCTCGTACTTGTTGCGCTGACCCTTGGGGATCTCGATGATCACGTCGAATTGCACCGGCTCGGCTCCTTCGCCTGGGAATCATGTGTCGCTTGGCGTCGATACACCCTAGTCCAGGGTGACCTGCGCTGCGACCCGCGTACCAGTCACCGGCGGGGGTTTCGGCACAATGGGCGCAAGAAGTCAGGAGAGTCATGCGTCCCACCCGTGGCGTACGTCTACGCACCTGATCGTGGGGGTGGGCGTGCTGGTGATCGTTGCCGCCTTGGTGGCTGCGGCCGCGCTGCTCGCCGGCAGCGGCCGCGGCATCGGCGGTCCGAAGGTGCCGCCACCGCCGCAGGCTGTCACCGCCAAGCCGGGCGTCGTTCCGGTGGCCGACAGCGCCGCGACGCCGACCAAGTCCGGCCTGGCCGCAGCCTTGGCGGCGGTGGTGGCCGACCCCAACCTGGGCAAGCTGGGCGGTCGGGTCACCGACGCGATCACCGGCGAAGAACTCTGGAGCCAATTCGACGACCTGCTCCTGCAGCCGGCGTCGACCAACAAGACCTTGACCAGCGCCGCCGCGCTTTTGGCGCTGGACCGCAACGCGCGGGTGACCACCCGCGTCGTGGCCGCCGACAGGCCGGAGGCCGCTGGAGTCATTGTGCTGGTCGGCGGCGGCGACCCGACGCTGTCGGGAGCGCCGCCGGGGCAGGACACCTGGTATCACGGCGCGGCTCGGCTCAGCGATTTGGCCGATCAGGTCCGCCGCAGCGGCGTGACGCCGACCGCGGTGCAGGTGAACACCTCGCTGTTCAGCGGTCCGACCTTCGCGCCCGGCTGGGACCCGGCCGACATCGAGGGTGGCGACATCGCGCCGATCGAGTCGGTGATGCTCGACGCCGGACGGATCCAGCCGGCGACCGACGAGTCGCGGCGATCGGTGACGCCGGCTCTGGACGCGGGACGCGCGCTGGCCAGCGCGCTGGGCGTCGACCCGCAGCAGGTGACCGTCACCGGCCAAGCCGTCAGCTCCGGCGCGCGGCAGCTGGCCGCGGTCCAGTCGGCCCCGCTGATCGACCGGCTCAACGAGATGATGAACGTCTCCGACAACGTGATGGCCGAGTGCATCGCGCGCGAGGTGGCCGCATCCATGCAGCGGCCGCTGAGCTTCGCCGGCGCCGTCGATGCGGTGACCAACCGGCTGAGCACCGCGCACATCGACACCGGCAGCGCGATCTTGCGCGACTCCAGCGGCTTGTCGGTGGAAGATCGCCTCACCGCCAAAATCCTCGACTCGGTCGTGCAGGCGGCAGCCGGATCCGACCAGCCGGCATTGCGGCCGCTTGCTGGACTTGTTGCCGATCGCCGGAGGCAGCGGCACGCTGTCGGATCGCTTCATCGACGGCACTCCCGCCGGCTCCGGGCCGGCCGGCTGGTTGCGCGCCAAAACCGGCTCGCTGACCGCGATCAACGCGTTAGCTGGGGTGGTGACCGACCGCAGCGGGCGGGTGCTGAGCTTCGCGCTGATCTCCAATGACGCCGGGATGTCCGGCCGCACGGCGATCGACGCGGTGGCCGCGACCCTATGGTCGTGCGGGTGCGTCGCGTGACCGCCTCAGCGGACTTGACGGTCGGGCGCACGGTCGACTGGGGATTCGCGGCGACGGTCGGCCAATGGCTGGCCCGCCCGGGCCCGCCGTCCACCGATTACACGCGGCGCCAGGTGGTCGAAAACCTGGCCACCGCTGCCAAGGCGGCTGAACCGCCGGTTCGCGAGGTCACCGGTCTGCACACCGAGGGCGCGGTGCCCGAGGCCCGAATCATCGACCGGCCGGGGTGGATTCGGGCGGCCGCCGAGTCGATGCGGGCGATGACCGGCGGAACGCGACAAGCCGCGCGGCGTGATCAGTGGACGGGTCACCGGAGCGCAGACCGGTGCCGTGCTGGCGTTCGTCTCATCGGGCATCCTCGGTCAGTACGACCCGTTCAGCGACGGCGGCGCCCTGTTGCTGGTCTACCCGAACGTCATCGCGGTCGAACGCCAATTACGGCTTGAGCCCTCGGATTTCAGGCTGTGGGTATGCCTGCACGAGGTCACCCACCGGGTGCAGTTCACCGCCAACCCGTGGCTGTCGGGTTACATGTCGCAAGCGTTGGGTGTGCTGACCCAGGAGGGCAGCGACGACGTCGCGCAGGTGGTGAGCCGGCTGGCCGACTTCGCCCGCGGTCGTGGCGACTCCGCACCGGGCGACCCGAACTCGACGGGCATCCTCGGGTTGCTGCGCGCCGTGCAGTCCGAGCCGCAACGCGAAGCGCTGGATCAGCTGTTGGTGCTCGGCACGCTGTTGGAGGGCCACGCCGACCATGTGATGGATGCCGTTGGGCCCGTTGTGGTTCCGTCGGTGTCCACTATCCGGTCCCGCTTCGACGAGCGACGGAACCGCAAGCAGCCGCCGCTGCAACGGCTGATGCGCGCGTTGCTGGGCATCGACGCCAAACTGAGCCAGTACACCCGGGGTAAGGCGTTCGTCGACCACGTGGTGGATCGAGTCGGGATGGCACGGTTCAACACCGTCTGGACGAGCCCGGAAACCCTGCCCCGGCCGATTGAGATCGAATACCCGCAACGATGGATCGACCGGGTGCTGTAGCCGAACTCCGCGCGGTGGTGGCGGCGTTCGCGACAGAATTTCTCGACACCGCCGATCGCTGGTGTGTGGCGTTGTCAGGAGGCCCGGATTCGTTGGCGCTCACCGCTGTCGCGGCGACGATACTGCCGACCACCGCACTGATCGTCGACCATGGCCTACAGTCCGGTTCGGCAGCGGTGGCCGCAACCGCGCAGCGACAGGCCGAGTATTTGGGATGCGTTGACGCTCAAGTGCTTTGCGTGCAGGTAGGCAGTGACGGTGGCCCGGAGGCCGCGGCCCGCAACGCCCGCTACACTGCGTTGGCGGATGCCCGTCGCGACCGGCCCGTGTTGCTGGCCCACACTCTCGACGACCAGGCCGAGACGGTGTTGCTCGGCCTTGGCCGCGGCTCGGGTGCCCGGTCGATCGCCGGCATGCGCCCCTACGACCCGCCCTGGTGCCGGCCGCTGCTGGGTGTGCGGCGCGAGGTGACGCATGCCGTCTGCGCGGAGCTGGGGCTGAACGTCTGGCACGACCCGCACAACACCGACCGCCGCTTCACCCGCAGCAGGCTGCGCCTCGAGGTGCTGCCGCTGATGGAAGAGGTGCTCGGCGGCGGTGTGGCGGAGGCGCTGGCTCGCACGGCGACCGCGTTGCGCGGGGACACCGAGCTGATCGATTCGCTGATCGCCCAGGCGATGTCCGTCGCGGCAACCCCCGAACGGGCTCGACACCGAGGCGTTGACGGCGCTGCCCGACCCGGTGCGTCGCGGTGTGATCCGCAGCTGGCTGCTCGCCGGCGGCGCGATCGGGTTGACCGACAAGCAGATCCGCGGGGTGGACACCCTGGTCACCGCCTGGCGCGGCCAGGGCGGGGTGGCCGTCGGCTCCGCATTGCGCAATCAGCGGCTGGTCGCCGGCCGCAGCGGCGGGGTCTTGACGTTGCACCGGGAACCGGTCTAGTTCGACCACCGTTGGTTTCCGGCCCGACGACGTGGCACGCTGTGCTCGTGGCAGCGGAATCGCCGGAGCTCTACCCGGGGGACATCAAGTCGGTCCTGCTAGACGAAGAGCAGATCCAAACCCGCATCGCCGAGCTCGGAGCGCAGATCGGCGTGGACTACCGCGAGCGGGCCGCCGCCGATGATCGCGACCTGCTGCTGATCACCGTGCTCAAAGGCGCCGTCATGTTCGTCACCGACCTGGCCCGCGCGATCCCACTGCCGACCCAGTTCGAGTTCATGGCGGTCAGCTCCTACGGCTCGTCGACATCCTCGTCGGGTGTGGTGCGGATCCTCAAAGACCTCGACCGCGACATCAACGACCGGGATGTGCTGATCGTCGAGGACGTGGTCGACTCCGGGCTGACCCTGTCCTGGTTGCTGCGCAACCTGGCCACCCGGCATCCGCACTCGCTGCGGGTGTGCACGCTGCTGCGCAAGCCCGACGCGCTGCGGGCCAACACCGAGATCGCCTACGTGGGCTTCGACATCCCCAACGAGTTCGTGGTCGGCTACGGCCTGGACTACGACGAGCGCTACCGCGACCTGCCGTACATCGGAACCCTGGACCCGCGGGTCTACGAGCAGGACTAGTCGAGTTCCCACACCGCGGTGACCGAGAAGCTCACCGTCTGCTGACCGGGCTCCAGCGGAACACTGGCCTGCATGCCGCCTCGTGGCGCGGGGATCCCCGTCGGGGATGCGCCGCCGGAGACTTCTGAGACCGACAGGACCTTGCCCAGTCCGAGCCCGGCCAGCTGCGCGTACTGCGCGGCACGGTCCTTGGCGTCGGAAAAGCGCGCGCCCGCGCGTCTTTCACTAGCTGCGAATCGTCGGCGATGGAGTAGCTGACCGAGTTGATCCGGGTCGGCGTCGCCGCCCGTGTCCGACGATGAGGGCCAGCAGGCGCGACGCGGTGCCGGTGGGGTGGATCTTGACCCGGATCGAGTTGTCGGCCCGATATCCGGTGATGGTGCCGCCGGCAGTGTCGTATTGCGGTTGCAGGCTCACGTCGGTGGTGCTGATGTCCTTGCGGTCGACGCCGGCGCCGGCCAGCGCATCGATGACCGCCTGCTGGCGGTCGTTGGTCTGATCCATCGCCGTGGTGACGTCGGGGGCGGTGAACTCGATGCCGACGTCCGCGGTCAGCGTGTCCGGGACGCCTTGTACGTGGCCGGAGCCGACGACGGTCACCTGGCGCGGGTTGTCGCCGACCCGTTCCGGGCTATGGTCGCAGGCCGTTGCCGCGGCGGCGAGACCCAATGCGAGCACGAGAAGAATCGGCGTTTTGGCGCGTTGGCTGACGGGCATGCTTGGCACCCTAGTCGCGGGTGACGGGCAGCGAGTTGGCGTCGCCGTTGAGGGCGCTGTGCCGGCGGCCCCACATCAGGTAATAACTCAGCGCCACCGCCAACCATCCGCTGAACGCGATCCAGGTGTACCAATGCAGGCTGAACAGGATGTAGGCGCAGGCGGCGATCGACAGGACCGGGGTCACCGGATAACCTGGCACCTTGAATCCGCGGGGCAGATCCGGCTCCTGAATCCGCAGGATGATCACTCCCGCCGACACCACGATGAACGCCGTCAGGGTGCCGATCGACACGATTTCGGCCAGCCGGTCCAACGGCACGACCGCGGCCAGCACCGCCACCGACGAACGCCACGATCATGGTGTTATGCACGGGCGTCATCGTGCGCGGATTCACCTTCGCGAACGTCGCCGGCAGCAGCCCGTCGCGGCCCATCGTGAACAAGATCCGGGTCTGGCCGTACAACGTCACCAGCGTCACGGAGAATATCGAAATCACCGCTCCCGCTGCCACAATGGTGCTGCCGGCGGTGTTGCCGGTGATGTGGTCCAAGATCACCGCCAGCACCGCTTGTTCGCCCTTGAAGTCCTGCCACCGCTGTGCGCCGACGGCGGCAACCGAGACGAGTAGGTGGATTGCCGTGACGATCAGCAGGGCGGCGATGATCGCGCGCGGCATGGTGCGTTGCGGGTCCTTGACCTCGTCGCCGGCGGTGGATACCGCGTCGAGACCGATGTAGGCGAAGAAGATCGTGCCTGAGGCCAGGCTGATGCCGGATACGCCGAAAGGCGCCAGATCCTTGAAATTGCCGGCGTTGAACGCGGTGAACGCGATCGCCGAGAACAACACCAGCACGCCGAGCTTGATCACCACCATCACGGCATTGGCCTTGGCGGATTCGCTGGAACCGCGGATCAACAGCAGCGCGCACATCGCCACCAGGGCAATCGCCGGCATGTTGACGATGCCGGGTTCCGGATCCCACGGCGCCGCCGAAATAGCGTGTGGCAGAACAAAACCAAAGACATTGTCGAGCAACTTGTTGAGATACTGGCTCCAGCCGACGGCCACCGCGGCGGTGGACACGCCGTACTCGAGCAGCAAGCAGGCCGCGACTCCCATTGCCGCGAACTCGCCGAGCGTGGCGTAGGCGTAGGAGTAGGCCGATCCGGAAACCGGTACCGCCGAGGCCAGTTCGGCGTAACAGATCGCGGCCAGACCCGCCGCGACGCCGGCGATGAGGAACGAGATGACCACCGCCGGCCCGGCTTGCGGCACCGACTGCGAGAGCACGATGAAGATCCCGGAGCCGACGGTTTCGCCGACACCGAACATCGTCAGCAGGAAGACGCCAAGGCTGCGTTGCAACTGGTGCTGAGGCGCCGTCGGCGACCGGGGCGCCGCTCACCGGGCGGCGCCGCAGCATCTGCCGTTGCAGGCTCGGCGCCGGCGTTGGCATGGTGCCTCCTCGGAGCATCTGTGGTTGCCACGCCGGGACGGTGGACTGCTTTCGCCGACGGTTGCTCCACGTCATGCTCGACGTGGTGAGTTAGCCAGCTTGCATCAAGATATACCAGCGCAGGGTGCCGATACGGTTTCAAGCCGACAATGGTGCCGCATGCGCCGGCCGGGGGTGACGTAGACCTACGGGGTGACCAGTATCTTGCAATGCCGTTCGGGGTCGGCCAGATCGTCGAACGCCGCGCCGACGCCTCCAGACCGACCTCGCCGGTGATCATCGGGGCGACGTCGATGTCGCCCTCGGCGATCGCGCGCAACGACTCCGCGAACTCGTTCGGGGTCGTAGGCGAGAACGAACTGCACGTTGATCTCTTTGGCGATCGCGAAGAACGGATGCACGGTGTCGGGCTTGCATGCACACGCCGGCGACGACCAACCGGGTGCCCGTGTCGGGCCCGCCGCATGACGTCGTCGATGATGCCGGGCACGCCGACCGCTTCGAAGACCACCGCGGCCTTGACGGTGTCGAACGGCGAACCCTGCGCCGGGATCGACCGTCCGGTGCGCGCCCATCGTGGTGGCCAGTTCGCGCCGCTTCGGCGAAAAGTCGGCTGCCACAATGGTTTCGACGCCGCGCGCCCGCAGCGCAGCGATGATGGCGATGCCGATCGGTCCGCAACCGAGCACCAGTGCGGTCTCGCCGGGCTGCGATGTTGGACTTGTTGACGGCGTGCAGCCCGACCGCCATGGGCTCGGTCAGCGCGGCGTGCTTGAGGTCCAAGCCCGTTGGGGATCGGCAGCAGCAGCGGCGCCGAAAGCAGCATCCGCTCGGCGTACCCGCCCAGGGTGGTGTTGCTGTAGACGATCGGCTCGACGCCCTTGCCGGACAACAGCACCGGGATCGACGTGACCAGCGGTTCCCGGCCGGATGGGTTTCGGTGTCGGGCCCGGCCTCGAGTACCTCGGCGCTGAATTCGTGACCCATGAAGACGTCGTGGCTGAGATCGACGCTCATGCCGCCGCGCACCGCGCTGCGACATCTGATTGCTCAGCGACAGCACGTCGGCGCCGTGCGCGGCGAAATGCAGGTCTGAGCCGCAGATTCCGCACGCCCGCACCGCCACCAGCACCTGGCCGGGCCCGGGTACCGGATCGGGCACGTCGTCGCGGTAGACCATCCGCCCGTCGCGCAACACCGAGGCGCGCATCAGTTGCTCGTCGCCTTGCGTGTTCGCCGACGTGCTCGGTGATCGCCTTCACCACGGCCTGGCCGGCGCGGCCGATCAATTGGTCGCGCTTGCCTCTGGCCCAGTCGTGCGATGACCGGCGCCGCCTCCAGCTGTCCCTTGAAATGCGGAATCACCTTGCGGGCGAACAGGTCATAGGAATGGTAAGTCGCCTTCGGGTGACGCCCAGTCGTGGCCGAGCATCAGCAACGTCCCGAAACCGCCCGATCGCTCCAGCAGGTCTTCGATGTGGGCGATCGCGTCGTCGGGGGTGCCGATGCAGCAATTGCCCTTTGGCCGCATAGTCTTCGACGAACTCGTACGGCGACTGCGCGCCTTCGACCTCGTTGGCCAGCGGGACGAACCCGGCGGCGCCGAAGTAGTTGGCGAAATCCTGCAGGCCGTAGGTGCAGTCGTCGATCGCCTGATCGCGGGTGTCGGCGATGTGCATGATGCTACAGCACCCGCCAGTCGGCCCGGTCGGGCTCGTCGCGGCCGACCTTGGCGGCCTGCTCGCTGCACCACCTGCCAGGTGTTTTCCAGCGCCGCGTAGCCGCCGGGCACCGACATCGACAGCGACAGCAGCGATGTGCCCAGAGCGCCGGCCAGCCGCGGTCCGGACGGCGAAATCATTGCCGCCGTGGAGATTTCGGGATATGGCCAGGTGTAGGGGCGGATATGCAATTGCGCGTCGCGCAGGGTGAACCAGTCCGAGTGACGGTCGATGCGCTCGCTCGGGTCCGGCGCGGAACAGCGCGAGGATCGCCTCGAGGGACTCCTGCATCATCCGCCGCTGCTCGATCGGGTCGATGCCCATCATGTAGGCGTCCGACGGCAGGGCGCCCGGACCGGTGCCGAACATCACCCGGCCGCGGGTCAGGTGGTCCAGCAGCACCCAGCGGTCGGCCACCATCAGCGGATGGTGGTAGGGCAGCGAGACCACTCCGGTGCCCAACCGGATGTGCTTGGTGCGTTCGGCCGCGGCCGCGATGAACACCTCCGGGCAGGCGATCAGCTCGTAGCCGCCGGAGTGGTGTTCGCCGAACCACGCCTCGTCGAAGCCCGAGCCGGTCCAGCGCGACGACGCGCTCCATGTCGTATTCCAGTGCCACCGTTGGGGATTGGCCGGTCGGATGAAACGGCGTGATGAAGACGCCGAAACGCAGTGGGCGCGCTCATCGCAACTCCAATCCTGCTCGAGGAAGTCGAGCAGAGCCGCGTTGACCTCGTCGGGCCGTTCCTGCTGCAGCCAGTGTCCGGCGCCGTCGATCAGCACCTCGCGGTACGGGCCGGTGACCACCTCGCGGCGCGGTCGCGAGCGCGTGAACGCCAGCACGGGATCGGCGGTGCCGGCCGATGAACAGGCACGGCACCGTCGATGGTGGCGCCGGCGAGTTCGGCCGTGGTCTCCCAGTTGCGGTCGAAATTGCGGTACCAGTTCAGCGCCGCCGGTGAACCCGGTGCGGGTGAACTCGGCTGACGTAGTGGTCGAATTCGTCCTGCGCTGATCCAGTCCGGCAGGCCGTCCGGCTCGGGTAGCCGATCGATGAATCCTGCCGGCCCGGGTGCGGACATCCGCAGCGCCGGCTGCCGGGTCGTCGGACGAGCGCAGGCCACCGATCATCCGGCGCGATGGTCCGGGCCGGGTCGCCGCCCAGTTCGGCGTCGGCGACGCCGGGCTCCTGGAAATACAGCATGTAGAAGAAGTTGTCGCCGAAGATCGCGCCAGAACGCCTGGGTCGGCGGCACCTGCGCGCGGGGCACCGGCGGCACGCTCAGCGCGGCGACGGCCGCCACCCGGTCGGGGTGCAGCAGCGCGGAATTCCACACCACCGGGGCACCCCAGTCGTGGCCGATCCAGACCGCCTTGCTCGGCGCCGACGTCGTCGAGCAGGCCGACGATGTCGCCGGTCAGCTCGACGATGTTGTAGGCCTCGATCGCCGCCGGGCGGGAGAGCCGCCGTAGCCGCGCTGATCGGGAGCCAGGACGTGGTAGCCGGCGGCGGCCAGCACCGGGATCTGGTGGCGCCACGAGTAGGCCAGTTCGGGAAAGCCGTGCGCCAGCACCACGACCGGTGCGCCCCGCTCACCGGCCTCGACGTGTGCAACTGCACGCCGTTGGTATCGATGACCGTTCGGTGATGGAGAGGCTGCCGACACAGGCTCACCAAAGCACACGCCCGGCTCCGGCCGATAGGTGTTACGCGCGGTGGGTCGTGCTGCAGACGATGTCGGGAACTCCGATTCGTTGTTCGGTCGGTGACGATTCAGGCGTGACCCGCTGCGCTCGGCTGCGCCGAGCTGGCGATCAGCACTAGCGGTAGCCTGGACTATTCCAGCTGCGTGTATCGGGAAGGACCTGGCCGACGACGGCCGATGATTGATGAACCGGAAAAACGTGATCCGCACGCTCACCGCGATCGCGGTCGTGCTGCTGCTGGGTTGGTCCTTCTTCTACTTCAGCGACGACACCCGCGGCTACAAGCCGGTCGACACCTCGGTGGCGATGGCCCAGATCAAGAGCGGCAACGTCAAGAGCGCCCAGATCGACGACCGCGAGCAGCAGGTGCGGCTGACGCTGAAAAGCGCGCAACGGCGACACCGAGAACACCGACAAGATCATCACCAAGTTCCCGACCGGCTACGCCGTCGCCGCTGTTCGACGCGCTGAACGCTAAGAACGCCCAGGTCAGCACCGTCGTCAACCAGGGCAGCATCCTGGGCTCGCTGCTGGTCTACGTGCTGCCGCTGCTGCTGCTGGTCGGCCTGTTCGTGATGTTCTCCCGCATGCAGGGCGGCGCCCGGATGGGCTTCGGCTTCGGCAAGTCGCGGGCCAAACTGCTGAACAAGGACATGCCCAAGACCACGTTCGCCGACGTCGCCGGCGCCGACGAGGCGGTCGAGGAGCTCTACGAGATCAAGGACTTCCTGCAGAACCCGTCGCGGTATCAGGCGCTCGGCGCCAAGATCCCCAAGGGCGTGCTGCTCTACGGCCCGCCGGGAACCGGCAAGACCCTGCTGGCGCGGGCCGTCGCGGGCGAGGCCGGCGTGCCGTTCTTCACCATCTCCGGCTCCGACTTCGTCGAGATGTTCGTCGGCGTCGGCGCATCCCGGGTGCGTGACCTGTTCGAGCAGGCCAAGCAGAACAGCCCGTGCATCATCTTCGTCGACGAGATCGACGCCGTCGGCCGCCAGCGCGGCGCCGGACTCGGCGGCGGGCACGACGAGCGCGAGCAGACGCTGAACCAGCTGCTGGTCGAGATGGACGGCTTCGGCGAGCGCGCAGGGCGTCATCCTGATCGCGGCCACCAACCGGCCCGACATCCTCGACCCGGCGCTGCTGCGGCCCGGCCGCTTCGACCGCCAGATCCCGGTGTCCAGCCCCGACCTGGCCGGCCGGCGCGCCGTGCTGCGGGTGCACTCCGAGGGCAAGCCGATCGCGCCCGGACGCCGACCTCGACGGGCTGGCCAAGCGGACCGTCGGCATGTCCGGCGCCGACCTGGCGAACGTCATCAACGAGGCGGCGCTGCTGACCGCCCGCGAGAACGGCACGGTCATCACCGGTGCCGCACTGGAGGAGGCGGTCGACCGGGTGGTCGGCGGGCCGCGCCGCAAGAGCCGGATCATCAGCGAGCACGAGAAGAAGATCACCGCCTACCACGAGGCCGGCCACACCCTGGCGGGCTGGGCGATGCCGGACATCGACCCGGTCTACAAGGTGACGATCCTGGCCCGCGGTCGCACCGGCGGCCACGCGCGTGGCGGTGCCCGAGGACGACAAGGGCCTGCATGACCCGCTCGGAGACTGATCGCGCGGCTGGTCATGGCGATGGGCGGCCGCGCCGCCGAGGAACTGGTCTTCCACGAGCCCACGACCGGCGCGGTGTCCGACATCGAGCAGGCCACCAAGATCGCGCGCGCCATGGTCACCGAATTCGGCATGAGTTCCAAGCTCGGCGCGGTCAAATACGGCACCGAACACGGCGATCCCGTTCCTCGGCCGGACCATGGGCAACCAGGCCGACTACTCGCCACGAGGTCGCGCGGGACATCGACGACGAGGTCCGCAAGCTCATCGAGGCCGCCCACACCGAGGCCTGGGAGATCCTCACCGAGTACCGCGACGTGCTCGACATCGTGGCCGGCGAACTGCTGGAGAAGGAAACCCTGCACCGCGCCGAGCTGGAGGCGATCTTCGCCGATGTCGAAAAGCGGCCCCGGCTGACGCTTGTTCGACGACTTCGGTGGCCGCATTCCGTCGGACAAGCCGCCGATCAAGACGCCGGGCGAGCTGGCCATCGAACGCGGCGAGCCGTGGCCTCAGCCGGTGCCCGAGCCGGCGTTCAAGGCGGCCATCGCCGCGGCGCCGCCGAGGCGGCGCAGGCGGAGGCCGAGCGAACCATCTAACGGCACCAACGGTTCTCATGGTGCGCCAAGCGGCCGCGATAACGGCGCGGCGCTGGGCAGCAGCCGATGCAACCCGACTACGGTGCGCCCGCGGGTTGGCACGCGCCCGGCTGGCCAGCCACGCGCAACAGCCGCCGGGCTACTGGTACCCACCGCCATCGCCAGGGTCAGCCGCCGGCCCACTGGCCGGCGCCGCCGCACCATCACGCGGGCCAGCCCTACCCGCCGTATCCGCCGTACCCGGCGCCCGGCACGCCCGCACCGGAGGCGGGCCGGGCCGACCCGCACCGGTAGGCGACCCGAACCCGTCGGCGCACGGCTGAACGAACGGAGACTGTCGATGGTGCCGCCGAATTCCCAAACCGCGACCTTGAACGTGACGCAGTCTTCGATCAACCGCGCGCCGAAGCCGCAGTCCGCGAACTGCTCTACGCGATCGGCGAAGACCCGGACCGGCACGGCCTGGTGGACACCCCCGCCCGCGTCGCCAGCGAGCTACCAGGAGATGTTCGCCGGGCTCTACACCGATCCCGATGCGGTGCTGGACACCACGTTCGACGAACAGCACGACGAGTTGGTGCTGGTCAAAGAGATCCCGCTGTATTCCACCTGCGAGCACCATCTGGTGGCGTTTCACGGTGTGGCGCATGTCGGATACATCCCCGGTCACGACGGCCGGGTCACCGGGCTGTCCAAGATCGCTCGGCTGGTCGACCTGTACGCCAAGCGGCCGCAGATACAGGAGCGGCTGACCGCCCAGATCGCCGATGCCCTGATGCGCAAACTCGATCCGCGCGGGGCGATCGTCGTGATCGAGGCCGAGCACCTGTGCATGTCCATGCGGGGCGTCCGCAAGCCGGGAGCTGTCACCACGACGTCGGCTGTGCGTGGACAGTTCAAGTCCGACAGTGCATCTCGAGCCGAGGCGCTCGATCTGATCTTGCGCAAGTGAGCGCGACGCACGTCCAGGTGATGGGGGTGGTGAACGTCACCGACGACTCGTTCTCGGACGGCGGGCGCTACCTGGACGCTGACCGTGCCGTCGAGCAGGGCTTGGCGCTGGCCGCCGAGGGTGCGTCGATCATCGATGTCGGGGGCGAGTCGACCCGCCCCGGCGCGGTCCGTGTCGATCCGCGGGTCGAGACGCGCTCGCGTGGTGCCTGTCGTCAAAGAGCTTGCTGCACAAGGTATTACCGTCAGCATCGACACGATGCACGCCGGCGTGGCGCGGGCGGCGCTGGAAAACGGCGCGCAGATGGTCAACGACGTGTCCGGGCGGACGCGCCGACGCCGGCCATGGCGCATCTACTCGTCGAGGCCGATGTGCCGTGGGTGTTGATGCACTGGCGTTCGGTGTCGGCCGACCGTCCGCATCGGATGCCGCGCTACCGCGATGTGGTGGCCGAGGTGCGCGCCGAGTTGCTCGCCTGCGTCGACGCCGCGGTCGCCGCGGGTGTCGAATCCGCCGAAGCTCATCATCGACCCCGGACTGGGATTCGCCAAGTCCGGCCAAGACAATTGGGCGTTGCTGCATGCGCTGCCGGAGTTGGTGGCCACTGGCATCCCGGTGCTGGTCGGGGCGTCGCGCAAACGGTTTCTCGGTGAGCTTGCTGGCCGGTCCGAATGGCGCGGCGCGGCCACCCGATGGCCGCGAGACGGCAACCGCGGTGGTGTCGGCGCTGGCTGCGCTGCATGGCGCGTGGGGGGTGCGGGTGCACGATGTTCGGGCCTCGGTCGACGCCGTCAAGGTCGTGGGGGCGTGGACGCAGGCCGGCGTGGCAGGATCTGATGGCTGATCGAATCGAGTTGCGCGGCTTGACAGTTCGAGGCCGACACGGGGTGTTCGAGCATGAGCGTGCCGACGGCCAGGATTTCGTCGTGGACATCATCGTCTGGATCGACCTGGCGGATGCGGCGGCCAGTGACGACTTGGCCGACACCTACGACTACGGCGTCGCTGGCCGAGCGGGCGGCGGCCGTCGTCGCCGGCCCGGCCCGCAATCTGATCGAGACGGTCGCCGGCTGAGATCGCCGAGGACGTGATGAAAGATCATCGGGTGCACGCCGTCGAGGTGACGGTGCACAAGCCGCAGGCTCCGATCCCGCAGACGTTCGACGATGTAGCCGTGGTGGCCCGCCGGTCACGGCGCGGCGGACGGTCAGGTGGTCCGCGCGCCTATGACTCGGGTAGTGCTGTCGATCGGATCCAACCTCGGTGACCGGCTGGCCCGGCTGCAGTCGGTGCTCGACCGGCTGGGCGATGCGGTGCAGGCGGTCTCCCCGGTTTACGAGACGGCGGCGTGGGGCGGCGTCGAGCAGGGCCCGTTCCTCAACGCAGTCCTCATCGCCGAGGACCCGGCGCTCGACGGACACGGCTGGTTGCGCCGCGCCCAGGAGATGGAGAGCGCCGCGGATCGCGTGCGGGGGCAGCGTTGGGGCCCGCGCACCCTCGACGTCGACCTGGTCAGCTGCTATCTGACGTCGCTGGACGGAGATAGCGAGGTGTTCTCCCTTGACGACGGCCTGACCCTGCCGCATCCGCTGGCCCACCTGCGCGCCTTCGTGCTGATTCCGTGGCTGGCCGTGGACCCCGACGCGGCGTTGACGGTGGCGGGCGGGAAGCAGTCGGTGGCCAAGTTGCTCGCCGAGCTGGATGCCGCCGATCGCTCCGGCGTACGGCGCACCGATGTGGTGCTCGAGCCGCGCGCGCCGGTAGAGCTGATGGGCCCCACCCGCAAACGGGACCTGACCGGCCGCGGTGCTCGGCACGGCGGTGGCCGGATACCTGCTGGTCGCGCTGCTCTACCGGTGGTTTCCGCCGATCACGATGTGGACCGGGTCTGTCGCTGTTGGCGGTCGGCGTCGCCGAGGCCGGGTGGGGGCGCTACGTGCGGGCCAAGATCAGCGACGGTGAGATCGGCGACGGGCCCGGCTGGCTGCATCCGCTCGTCGGTGGCCCGCAGCCTGGTTGTCGCCAAGGCGTCGGCCTGGGTCGGTGCGTTGGCGTTGGGCTGGTGGGTCGGGGTTCTGGTGTACCTGTTGCCGCGGCGGTCATGGCTGCGGGTGGCCGGCGAAGACACCGCCGGCGCGGCGGTCGCGGCCGTCAGCGCGCTGGCTCTGGTGATTGCTGCGCTGTGGTTGCAACATTGCTGTAAGTCGCCGGGGGAGCCGACCGATCAACGAGGTGCGAGGAGCCCGGCCGAATGACGGTCAGCTGGGGCACCGATCCGAGCGTCTGACAGGCGATTAGTCCTGGTGAGAATCGCCCGAGCGCGGCGACACGCGCGAGCGACCTTGGCCCGGTACAGTCGGGCCATGACCGATCTGTCCCGCGGCGCCCGGGTGCGGCGCGGCGGCCGCAGACCGGGTTGGCTGCTGCTGACGGCGTTGCTGGTATTGGCAATCGGTGCCAGTTCTGCACTGGTTTTCACCAATCAGGTGGAGCTCCTCAAGCTTGCCGTGATCCTGGCATTGTGGGCCGCCGTGGTTGCGGCATTCGTGTCGGTGATCTACCGCCGGCAGAGCGACGTGGATCAGGCCCGGGCGCGGGACCTCAAGCTGGTCTACGACCTGCAATTGGATCGGGAGATCTCGGCGCGCCGCGAGTACGAGCTCACCGTCGAGTCCCAGCTGCGCCGCGAGCTGGCCACCGAACTGCGCGCGCAGGCCACCGATGAGGTGGCGGCCCTGCGGGCCGAGCTGGCGGCGCTGCGCACCAACCTGGAGATCCTGTTCGACGCGGAGCTCAGCGAGCGACCGGCGCTGGAGACCGAACGCAAGAACGAACGCAGGACGGTTCGTGGCTACAGCGAGTGGGACCGCGAGAAGCGAGAGCGCCCGCGAACGAGTCAACCGGGTCGCCTCGGTGCGGCCCGAAGAGCCATCTCGGCGTGCCGACGACAGGTCGATCATTGACGTCCACGAGGAGCCGCTGGTCCCTACCCCGCCGCGGCAGCGCGCCGGGGACAACTACCAGCCGGCGTACGGCTACCACACCCGCCGACGCGTATGCGCCCCCGCGGCCGGCCCGGGCCACCGAGGCATCAGCGGGCATCGGAACCAGACCGCGGCGCCCACATGGCGTCAAAGCAAGCCCGACCACGCGGACGAGGCGGCGGCACATGGGCCGGGCCGGCAGCGCCACCTGCGACGGCATCAGCCGCGAATGCGGCAGAGCGTCAGCCGGAAAGCCGGGGCTCGGCCCCGCAAGCGAACGGCACGCAGCCCGGGGGTTGGGCCGCGGCAGGGGCATGGCGCCGGCCCCCGGGCCGGAGCGATTCGAGCCACCCAGCCCCGCGACGCTCACATCAGCTGGCTGAGCCGCCCCCGCCGCCTGAGCCGCAGTTCGCCCCGCCGCCGACAGCCGCAGTTCGCGCCGCCTCCGCAACCCGAGCCCCAATTCGTGCCGCCGCCTCCACCGCCCGAACCGCCACCGCAACAGCCGCGGATTCCATGGCCGCCGCCCACCGAAGCGCCTCGCCAGCAAGAGCGCCGGCCTCGCAGCCGGTCAGCTGCCGAGGGAGAATGGCTGCCCGCCGGAGCGCCCGGCAGCCAACTGGAACGCCGAGCCAGGCCGACAGCGCCGCGCGGTGTCGTGGGCCTACGACAACGCGCCGTCACGCGAGCAGGCCGTCGCATCGCGCGCCGAGCATCGGCGACCCGGTTCCGCTACACGCCGCCCGGCGAGCGACGGGGACGACATTCCAGCGCCACGGCCGAACCGTCGCCAGACCAGACCGGCGAACCCGCGGCCGAATGGGGCGAGTCGGGCCGTCGCGCTCGATCCCGGCACTCCGCGGACTACCCCGACCCCGGCTTCGCCGGCTCAGCGACGCCGGCGCCGGCGATGTCGCCGCCGCCGCCCCCGCCGCCACCGCCGCCACCGTCAGCGCCGGACAAGGGGCCGGCGATGACGCCGCCGCCGCCACCCAATGCTCGGCATCGCGGCACCGACCCGCTCTCGCGAAACCGACGAGCCACCGCCCGCCGGCCAGTCGGTCGCCGAACTGCTGGCGCGGCTGCAAACCGCTCCGTCCGAGGGTGGTCGTCGCCGGCGCCGCGAAGACTGAGGCGAACACCACAGCGCTCTAGCTGCGTCACCGCGGTAGAGTCTTTACGACCGTCCGGTACCCGCAACGCGGGACTGGAACGAACCAAGAGAGTTGTGAGGGTCGTCTGCGATGGTGCAGTTCGACGGATTGCGGCCCGCCCGGCTCAAGGTGGGCATCATCTCCGCAGGCCGGGTCGGAACCGCGTTAGGCGTGGCGCTGGAACGCGTCGACCACGTCGTGGTGGCGTGCAGCGCTGTGTCCCGCGCGTCGCGGCAGCGCGCCGAGCGCTGGCTGCCCGACACCCCCGTCGCTGCCGGTGCCCGACGTCGCCGGCAACGCCGAGCTGTTGCTGTTGGCCGTCCCGGACACCGAACTGGCGGGCCTGGTTTCGGGCCTGGCCGCCACATCGGCGGTGCGGCCGGGCACCATCGTCGTGCACACCTCGGGCGTCAACGGCGTCGACGTGCTGGCGCCGCTGAGCGCGCAGGACTGCATACCGCTGGCCATTCATCCGGCGATGACGTTCACCGGATCCGACGAAGACATCGCCCGGCTGCCGGACACCTGCTTCGGGATCACCGCCGCCGACGAGGTCGGCTACGCGATCGCGCAGTCCCTGGTGCTCGAGATCGGCGGCGAGCCGTTCCGGGTCCCCGAGCAGGCCCGGACGCTCTACCACGCCGCGCTGGCCCACGCCGGCAACCACATCGTCACCGTGGTCGCCGACGCCCTGGACGCGTTGCGGGCCGCGTTGTCGGGCACCGAACTGCTCGGCCAGCAGCTGGTCGACGACCAACCCGGCGGCATCGCCGAACGCATCCTCGGACCGCTGGCCCGCGCGGCGCTGGAGAACACGCTGCAGCGCGGGCAGGCCGCGCTCACCGGACCGGTCGCGCGCGGTGACGCCGCCGCCGTCGCCGGTCACCTCAGCGCCCTGCAGGCGGTCGACCCGCAACTGGCACAGGCCTATCGGGTCAACGCAATGCGCACCGCCCAGCGTGTGCATGCGCCCGACGACGTCGTCCAAGTGCTGGAGGGCTGGCGCGGTGAGCATGCAACGGCCGCCGAAGTTCAACGCCGGCGAACTCAACGTCTACCCGAGCCCGAGCGAGGTCGGCGCGGTCAGCCGCGCGCTGCGCCACACCGGGCGACGGGTGATGCTGGTGCCGACCATGGGCGCGCTGCACGACGGACACCTCGCGCTGGTCCGCGCCGCCAAGCGAGTGCCCGGCTCGGTGGTGGTGGTGTCGATCTTCGTCAACCCGCTGCAGTTCGGCGCCGACGAGGACCTCGACGCCTACCCGCGGATCGCTCGAAGACGACCTGGCGCTGCTGCGCGGTGAAGGAGTCGAAATCGCCTTCACCCCAAGCGCCGTCGCGATGTATCCGGACGGCCCGCGGACCACCGTGTACCCCGGGCCGCTCGGATCCGAGCTCGAGGGCGCGGTCCGGCCCACCCATTTCGCCGGCATGCTGACCGTGGTCTGCAAGCTGCTGCAGATCGTGCGACCTGACCGAGTCTTCTTCGGCGAGAAGGACTATCAGCAGCTGGTCCTGGTTCGCCAGATGGTCGCCGACCTCAACATCGATGTTCAGGTCGTCGGCGTGCCGATCGTGCGCGAGACGGATGGCCTGGCGATGTCGTCGCGCAACCGCTACCTCAACGCCGCGCAACGCGAACTGGCCGGCATCTTGTCGGCGGCGCTGCTGGCCGGGTCGCACGCCGCCCCCGGTGGCGCGGATGCCGCGCTGCGAGCGGCCGGTTCGGTGCTGTCGGAGGTGCCCGCGATCGACGTGGACTACCTCGAAGTGCGCGACAGCGCGTTGGGGCCCGCCCCGGTCAGCGGCGCCGGACGCCTGCTGGTCGCCGCCCGGCTCGGCAAGACCAGGCTGCTCGACAACGTCGCAATTGAAATCGGAACTACCGTCGGCGCCGACGGGCGAGTGCCCGCCGTCGCGGCTGAATCCCTCGAATCACATTGGAGGAATTGATGTTACGAACAATGCTCAAGTCGAAGATCCACCGGGCGACCGTCACGCAGGCCGACCTGCACTACGTCGGCTCGGTGACGATCGACGCCGACTTGATGGACGCGGCCGACCTGCTCGAGGGCGAACAGGTGACCATCGTCGACATCGACAACGGCGCGCGGCTGGTCACCTATGCGATCACCGGTCAGCGTGGCAGCGGAGTGATCGGAATCAACGGCGCTGCAGCACATCTCGTGCATCCCGGTGACCTGGTGATCCTGATCGCCTACGCCCAGATGGAAGACGCCGAGGCGCGCAGCTACCAGCCGAAGATCGTCTTCGTCGACGCCGAGAACCAGGCGATCGATCTGGGCAACGACCCGGCGTTCGTGCCCGCCGACGCGGGCGAGCTGGTCTCGCCGCGATGAAGGGCATGAGATGCTAGTCGTGCTGCTGGCCATCGACGTCCGCAACACGCACACCGTCGTCGGGCTGATCTCCGGCTCCAAGGAGCACGCGAAGGTCACGCAGCAGTGGCGGATTCGCACCGAACCCGAAATCACCGCAGACGAACTCGCGCTGACCATCGACGGCCTGATCGGTGACGATTCCGATCAGCTCACCGGCGCGGCCGCGCTGTCCACGGTGCCATCGGTGCTGCACGAGGTGCGGCTGATGCTCGAGCAGTATTGGCCGTCGGTGCCGCACGTGCTGATCGAACCAGGTGTCCGCACCGGCATCCCGCTGCTGGTCGACAACCCGAAAGAAGTCGGGGCCGATCGAATTGTCAACTGTCTAGCGGCTTTTCAGAAGTATGGGACCGCGGCGATCGTGATCGACTTCGGCTCGTCGATCTGCGTGGACGTGGTGTCCGCCAAGGGTGAATTCCTCGGCGGCGCGATCGCGCCGGGCATCCAGGTCTCCTCCGACGCCGCCGCGGCGCGCTCGGCCGCCCTGCGGCGGGTCGAGCTGGCCCGACCGCGTTCGGTGGTCGGCAAGAACACCGTCGAATGCATGCAGGCCGGTGCGGTTTTCGGCTTCGCCGGGCTGGTCGACGGCCTGGTCGGCCGGATCCGCGACGACGTCGACGGCTTCTCCCGCGGCCCGACAATCAGTCACGGTGGTGGCGACCGGCCACACCGCGCCGCTGCTGCTGGCCGAGCTGCACTCGGTCGATCACTACGACCAGCACCTGACCCTGCACGGGCTGCGGCTGGTGTTCGAGCGCAACCGGGACAGCCAGCGCGGACGGCTCAAGACGGCACGCTGACTGCCGCGAACACCGGTAACGCGTTCCTCCTTTAAGCTGGCAGGTCGTGAACGCCGGCGACTAGACCAGGACAAGATCTCCCCGAGCAGTTCCGGATACGCCGGGACAAACGCGAGCGCCTGGCGGCCGAGGGCCGCGATCCCTATCCCGTCGAAGTCGGGCGCACTCACACCCTGGCGCAGATTCGCGCCGCGTACCCCGATCTGCCGGCCGATTCGACCACCGGCGACATCGTCGGTGTTGCCGGCCGGGTGGTGTTCGCCCGCAACTCCGGCAAGTTGTGCTTTGCCACCCTCCAAGAAGGCGACGGCACCCAGCTGCAGGTCATGCTCAGCCTGGCCAGCGTCGGCCAGGAAGCCCTCGACGAATGGAAAGCCGACGTCGATATCGGCGACATCGTCTTCGTCCACGGCGAGGTGATCAGCTCGCGGCGCGGAGAGTTATCCGTGCTCGGCGATAGCTGGCAGATGGCGTCCAAGGCGCTGCGCCCGCTGCCGGTCGCGCATAAAGAGATGAGCGAAGAGTCGCGGGTGCGGCAGCGCTATGTCGACCTGATCGTGCGGCCCCAGGCACGCACTGTCGCCCGCCAGCGAATTGCCGTCATGCGCGCATTGCGCAATGCCCTGGAACAACGCGGCTTTCTGGAAGTCGAGACGCCGATGTTGCAGACGTTGGCGGGCGGCGCGGCGGCGCGCCCGTTCGTCACGCACTCCAATGCGCTCGACATCGATCTCTACCTTCGGATCGCGCCGGAACTGTTCCTGAAGCGCTGTGTGGTCGGTGGGTTCGACAAGGTCTTTGAAGTAAATCGAGTGTTCCGAAACGAAGGCGCCGATTCCACGCATTCTCCAGAATTTTCCATGTTGGAGACCTATCAGGCGTACGGAACGTATGACGATTCTGCCGTTGTCACGCGTGAGCTTATTCAACAGGTGGCTGACGAGGCGATCGGTACTCGACAACTCTCGCTCCCCGATGGCAGCGTGTATGACATCGACGGAGAATGGGCGTCGATTCAAATGTATCCGTCGCTATCGGGGGCACTTGGCGAAGAGATCACCCCGAACACCACAGTTGATCGCTTGCTCGCTATCGCAGCGTCGCTTGGCGTCGAGGTGCCGACCGACCGCGGCTATGGGCACGGCAAGTTGGTCGAGGAACTGTGGGAGCACACCGTCGGCGCGACGATGACAGCACCCACCTTTGTCAAAGACTTTCCGGTCGAGACAACCCCTTTGACACGTCAACATCGCAGCATCGCCGGTGTCACCGAAAAGTGGGACCTGTATATTCGGGGTTTCGAGCTGGCCACTGGATACTCGGAATTGATCGACCCGGTCGTACAACGGGAAAGATTCGCCGAGCAGGCGTTGGCCGCCGCGGCCGGCGACGACGAGGCAATGGTGCTCGACGAAGATTTTCTAGCTGCACTGGAGCACGCTATGCCGCCTTGCACCGGAACCGGAATGGGCATAGATCGCCTGCTGATGGCTTTGACCGGCCTGTCAATTCGAGAGACGGTATTGTTTCCTATTGTGCGTCCGCTTAGTAACTGACCACCCACTTTGTCGCTGTATTGAATAACCTGACTGAATATGGCAGATTGATCGCGGGGGCGGTCCAGACCACGTGTCTTTTATGGCAAGTGTCTAAGAAGAAAGCATGAGGCTCAGTCAATGGCGAAGAAAGTGACCGTCACCCTTGTCGATGATTTCGACGGCGAAGGGGCCGCCGACGAAACCGTCGAATTCGGGCTCGACGGCGTAACCTACGAGATTGATCTTTCGGGCAAGAATGCGGCGAAACTCCGCAACGACCTGAAGCAGTGGGTGGAAGCATCGCGCCGGGTTGGTGGCCGTCGCCGCGGCCGCTCGAGCTCCGGTCGGGGGCGTGGCGCGATCGATCGCGAGCAGAGCGCCGCAATCCGGGACTGGGCCCGTCGTAACGGCCACAACGTGTCCACCCGCGGCCGTATCCCGGCTGACGTCATCGACGCGTTCCACGCCGCAACCTGATCGGCGCGCCACGCGAGCGGGCAGATTCGCTTTCGCTGGTGGCGAACTGATTTATCACCGAAGCGGGAAACGATGTGCTGTTTTCCCGCGTTGCTTTGTTGCAACCGTATTGGGTTAGCGACCGCTAGGTGGGAAGCCCGGCCGCGCGCGCACTACAGTGGAAGACAGGTACGCGGTGTCGGCCCCTGCGCCGAGAATGACGAAGTACCGATGTTGAGGGAGAGCAGGTAAACGCCAATGTTCGAACGTTTTACTGACCGTGCCCGCAGGGTTGTCGTCCTGGCGCAAGAAGAGGCCCGGATGCTCAACCACAACTACATCGGCACCGAGCACATTCTGCTGGGTCTTATCCACGAAGGCGAAGGGGTCGCGGCCAAGTCTCTGGAGTCGTTGGGCATCTCGCTGGAAGGTGTTCGCAGCCAGGTCGAGGAGATCATCGGCCAGGGCCAGCAGGCTCCGTCCGGTCACATCCCGTTCACCCCGCGCGCCAAGAAGGTCCTGGAGCTGAGCCTGCGCGAGGCGTTGCAGCTCGGCCACAACTACATCGGCACCGAGCACATTCTGCTCGGGCTGATCCGTGAGGGCGAGGGTGTCGCCGCCCAGGTTCTGGTCAAGCTGGGCGCCGAACTCACCCGGGTGCGCCAGCAGGTCATCCAGCTGTTGAGCGGCTACCAGGGCAAGGAGACCGCAGAAGCCGGCACCGGTGGCCGCGGCGGCGAGTCCGGCTCACCGTCCACGTCGTTGGTCCTCGACCAGTTCGGCCGCAACCTGACTGCCGCAGCCATGGAGGGCAAGCTCGACCCGGTCATCGGCCGGGAGAAGGAAATCGAGCGGGTCATGCAGGTGCTGTCCCGACGCACCAAGAACAACCCGGTGCTCATCGGTGAGCCCGGTGTCGGTAAGACCGCCGTCGTCGAGGGCCTGGCGCAGGCGATCGTGCACGGCGAGGTTCCCGAGACCTTGAAGGACAAGCAGCTCTACACCCTCGATCTGGGTTCGCTGGTGGCCGGCAGCCGCTACCGCGGTGACTTCGAGGAGCGCCTGAAGAAGGTGCTCAAGGAGATCAACACCCGCGGCGACATCATCCTGTTCATCGACGAGCTGCACACGCTGGTCGGTGCCGGAGCTGCCGAAGGTGCGATCGACGCGGCGTCGATCCTCAAGCCGAAGCTGGCCCGCGGCGAGCTGCAGACCATCGGTGCGACGACACTCGACGAGTACCGCAAGTACATCGAAAAGGACGCAGCCCTGGAGCGCCGGTTCCAGCCGGTGCAGGTCGGCGAGCCCACAGTCGAGCACACCATCGAAATCCTCAAGGGTCTGCGCGACCGCTACGAGGCGCACCACCGGGTGTCGATCACCGACGGCGCGATTGCCGCGGCGGCCACCCTCGCCGACCGATACATCAACGACAGGTTTTTGCCTGACAAGGCAATTGACCTCATCGACGAGGCCGGTGCCCGCATGCGGATCCGCCGGATGACGGCTCCGCCAGACCTGCGCGAGTTCGACGAGAAGATCGCCGACGCGCGCCGGGAGAAGGAGTCCGCGATCGACGCGCAGGACTTCGAGAAGGCGGCCAGCCTTCGCGATCGGGAAAAGCAGCTGGTCAACCAGCGGGCCGAGCGTGAAAAGCAGTGGCGCTCAGGCGACCTCGACGTCGTAGCTGAAGTTGATGACGAGCAGATCGCTGAGGTGCTCGGCAACTGGACCGGTATCCCGGTGTTCAAGCTCACCGAGGCCGAAACCACCCGGTTGCTGCGGATGGAAGACGAGCTACACAAGCGGATCATCGGCCAAGAGGACGCCGTCAAGGCGGTCTCCAAGGCGATCCGTCGTACCCGCGCCGGGTTGAAGGACCCCAAGCGCCCGTCCGGTTCGTTCATCTTCGCCGGCCCGTCCGGTGTGGGTAAGACCGAGCTGTCCAAGGCGCTGGCCAACTTCCTGTTCGGCGACGACGACGCTCTCATCCAGATCGACATGGGTGAGTTCCACGACCGGTTCACCGCATCGCGGTTGTTCGGTGCCCCGCCGGGATACGTCGGCTACGAAGAGGGCGGCCAGCTCACCGAGAAGGTCCGGCGCAAGCCGTTCTCGGTGGTGCTGTTCGACGAGATCGAGAAGGCACACCAGGAGATCTACAACAGCCTTTTGCAGGTGCTCGAGGATGGCCGTCTCACCGACGGGCAGGGTCGCACGGTCGACTTCAAGAACACCGTGCTGATCTTCACCTCGAACCTGGGCACCTCCGACATCAGCAAGGCGGTCGGGCTGGGCTTCACGCAGGGCGGTGGCGAGAACAACTACGAGCGGATGAAGCAGAAGGTCAACGACGAGCTGAAGAAGCACTTCCGCCCCGAGTTCCTCAACCGCATCGACGACATCATCGTCTTCCACCAGCTGACCCGCGAAGAAATCATCGAGATGGTCGATTTGATGATCAACCGGGTGGGCAAGCAGCTCAAGGCCAAGGACATGGCGATGGAGCTGACCGACAAGGCGAAGTCGTTGCTGGCCAAGCGTGGCTTCGACCCGGTGCTCGGTGCTCGTCCGCTGCGGCGCACCATCCAGCGGGAGATCGAGGACCAGCTATCCGAGAAGATCCTGTTCGACGAAGTCGGCCCGGGTCAGCTTGTCACGGTCGACGTGGACAACTGGGACGGCGAGGGCAGCGGCGAGGACGCGGTGTTCACGTTCTCCGGTGCTCGCAAGCCGGCCGAGTCCGACCTGGCCAGCTCCGGCGCTCATGCAGCTGGCAGCACCACGGGCACGACCACGCCGTAATCCACCTCGAAAGACCGGCTAGCGCTTATGCGTTAGCCGGTCTTTTCGTTTATTCGGTCGGCTCGGTGGGCTGGTAGCGGGCTTCGACGTTCGCGAATTTCCAGTAGGCGATCGCCCCGATCCAGGTGACGGCGAACAGCGCCACGATTGCCAGCCCGGCGTTATTGAGGTCGATGCCGCTGATCCAACTGGTGATCGGATCGACCCAGTCGAGATCGTCGTGCAGTATCGAGATCAATTCGATCGATCCGATCAGCAGCGCCACCGCAATGGACAGGCCGGTGACCGCGAGGTTGTAGTAGATCTTGCGCACCGGCTGCAGGAACGCCCAGTCGTAGGCCGCCGTCATCAGCAGACCGTCGAAGGTGTCCATCAGAGTCATGCCCGCCGCGAACAGCAATGGCACCACCAAGACCGCGTACCACGGCAGGCCGGCTGCCGCACCGGTGCCGGCCAGCGCCAGCAACGCGACCTCGGTGGCGGTGTCGAATCCGAGTCCGAACAACGCGCCCACCGGATACAGCTGTACCGGGCGGGTGATGCGATTCATGATCGGACGTAGCAGGCGGGCGAAAAATCCCCGATCATTGAGCGCCGCCTCGATTTCGGTGTCGGAGTAGGAGCCGTGCCGGAGTTTGGTGAAGGCGCGGTAGATCCCGATCATCGCGATCACGTTCATGATTGCGATCAGATACAGAAACAGCCCCGACGCCAGGGTCCCGGCGAAGCCGAGCACGTGCCGGGTTGATGACTTGTCGTCAGACAGTGCGCCGGCCGCCCGAGCGCCGATCATGATCAGCACGGCCATCACCAGCACCAGGGTCGAATGGCCCATGGCGAACCAGAAGCCGACCGCCTTGGGCCGCTTGCCGTCGGCCATCAGCTTGCGCGTGGTGTTGTCGATGGCCGCGATGTGGTCTGCATCGAATGCGTGCCGCAGTCCGAACAGATATGCGGTGAGACCCAGCCCCACCCCGAATATCTGGGTGCCGGCGCGGTAGTGATGCGGCGCGATGGCGAACACCAGTACAGCGAAGCCGACTACATGCATCAGCGCGATCACGCCTAGCAGGGCGCCGATTTCGGCGAAGTCGCGACGATTCCAGGTCGACAACAGGCGACTAACCAGGGGTTGCACGCAACCGCCGATCAGTGTTGCGCGAGTAGCAGCGCGAAGACCTGCTTGGCGATCTGCAACGCCCAGCCGCCGAGGGCCGGCCCGTGGTCACGCGGCCAGTTGAGCTGGAAGCTGACCACCCAGGGCTGCCCGGTCTTGTCGATCGCATACCAGCTGAATGTCAGATCGCCCGGCAGCCCACCGGCTTTCGCGGCAAGGTAGGGCCAATCGTTGCGATCCAGGTTGACCCCGGTGGCGACGTCGAGGATTTTCTTGACGGGCGTGGCCGCTCCGACGGCGCCCGCCTGGAGTGCGACGTGCACCCGGCAGATGTCTTCAGCGCTGCCGTACCATTCCGCGCCGATTTCGGAAGCCGGCACGTGCGCGCGGAACGGATCCGGTTGGTAGGTAGCCGAATTGGCGTTTCGCAGCAGCGCGGCACGGTCCTGCGGAGTCCCCTGCTTCCATTGCTCTCGGAGGTCCGGGCGGCCCCAGGCGACGGTGAACAGTTCGTACATCGTGGGAAACGGTGTCATCGCGGCCGGATCGTGATGCCCGGTGTGGACCAGCGCATCGTCGACGGCCTGCGGTCCGACCTTTTCGATCAGCATGTCGGTCGCCATGTTGTCGCTGGTCGCGATCATCTTCTCGGCGGCGGTGCGCACCGAAATATGAGCTCCCACCGGCAAATCCATGCTCGAGCCGACGGCCTTGCCTTTATCGGTGACGGTCAGCTGGTCATCCCATGACACTGTCCCGGCCTTGATGGCATCGGAGACGGCATAGAGCACGTACAACTTGAAGATCGACGCCAGCGGCAGGGACAGGTCGGTGTTGGTGCCGGCCAACCGATCGCAGCGGCCGTCAGTGATTTTGGTGGCCTGCCATGAGTAGCGGGCGCCGGTCTTGGCCAGCACCGCATCGACGTCACTCCAGGATGAGATCTTCGGCGGCAGCGTGGTGAGATCGAACCCGTCCACCAAGGTGTCGTCTTGGGTGTGGATCCGAAGCTCTTGTTGCGCGCCGTACGACGTTGTCAGCGCCAAGGTGGCCGCGCCTGCCTTGAGGTCGACGCCACGCAGCGTGAAAGGCCGGTCCCACCAGAGCTTTTCCATCATGGCTTGTACCTGGCTGACCATTTTCGGCGCCGCCAGGGTGCTGACTCCGACGGGACCGATTTGCCAGTCCGAGTTCAGCATGTCCAGAGTCTGCTGCGCGCGCAGACCGGCCGGGGTTCTCATGTCGATCTCTCGACCGGTGCCGGCCGCATTCGCCGAAGGCGGCCGCGGCGGCGTGCAGCCCGGTGTTAGGGCGGTGAGCATCGCGGCGGCCGCCAATGCCGCGATCCGGCGGCGGCGTGCGCGCCGAGGGGGCTTACTGGCCGGATCCGGCAACGTCTAACACAACCTCGAATTCCAGCAGCGACGCGCCGGTCGCAACCGGATTCTGCCGCTGGCCCGCGTGCGCCTCGATGGCGGGACCGCTCGCCCACGCCTGAAAGGCTTCCTCGGACTCCCACTGAGTCACCACGAAGTATCGGTCTTCGCCCTTGGTGGGGCGGAGCAGCTGAAAGCCGAGGAAGCCGGGCGAGTTCTCGACTGCGTGCGCGCGATGGGCGAACCGCTTCTCCAGCTCGGGGCCGGCGTCTGCGGGCACCTCGATTGCGTTGATCTTCACCACTGGCATTGGGCAAGGCTACCGCGCGGCCTGAAGGCGACGATGCGGGCCGCGCGCGGCCCGGGGAGGAGCCGAGCAATCAGCCCAGTTGCTGGCCTAAAGGGCGCAAAGATAGGCGCATGGCCGCTGATCTGCTCACCCATCGCGGTGGACGAGGCGAACCGCTGGTGTTGGTGCACGGCCTGATGGGCCGGGGAAGCACCTGGTCACGTCAGCTGCCGTGGCTGGCTCAGCTAGGTGCCGTCTACACCTACGACGCTCCCTGGCACCGCGGCCGCGATGTCGACGATCCTTACCCGATCAGCACCGAACGCTTCGTGTCCGACCTCGGTGACGCTGTGGCCACGCTGGGCGCTCCGGCCCGTCTGGTCGGACATTCGATGGGTGGCCTGCACTCGTGGTGTCTTGCCGCCGAGCGCCCTGAGCTGGTGTCAGCCCTGGTGGTCGAGGACATGGCACCGGACTTCCGCGGCCGTACCACTGGCCCGTGGGAGCCGTGGCTGCACAATCTTCCGGTCGAATTCGAGTCCCCGGAGCAGGTGTACGCGGAGTTCGGCGAGCTCGCGGGCCGGTACTTTTTGGACGCCTTCGACCGGACGGACACCGGGTGGCGGCTGCACGGGCACACGTCCCGATGGATCGGGATCGCCGCCGAATGGGGCGCCCGTGACTACTGGGCGCAGTGGCAGGCGGTGCGCTCACCGGCGCTACTCATCGAGGCGGGCAACTCGGTGGCTCCAGTCGGCCAGATGCAGTCGATGAGCGAGAATGGCTATCGCGCAACATATTTACGCGTTGCGGGCGCCGGACATTTGGTTCACGACGACGCGCCCCAGGCATATCGCCGAGCGGTGGAGTCATTTCTGACTGCGGACTAGCCTTCTTCGCCGGCCAGGGCGAATCGCCCGTCGCTGGTCTTGGCCACCAGGCCGTCGGTAAGCAGCGACTCCAGTGCCCGGTCACGCTGCACGGTGTCACGCAACCAGACGACGTCGAGCTGATCGCGGGTGACCGGTAAGTCGTTGTTGCGCAGCACATCCATCAATCGACCGCGCACCTGTCGATCGGTTCCGGCGTAGCCCTGCGGTCGACGGGCCGGTCCTTCCGACGGTGGAAAACCGGCTTGCCGCCATTGACATACGCTGAGCGGACACAGGCCACACTTCGGCGTTCGTGCGGTGCACACCGTGGCGCCCAATTCCATCAGGGCTGCTGAAAACGTATGCGCGGTTGCATCTTTGGGGAGTAACGCCGATACGTCGGCGTGATCGCGGACTGCGGAGGCCGAGCCGGCGTCAGCCCGCCCGTGCACAACCCGGGCCACCACCCGCCGCACATTGGTGTCGACCACCGGCACCGACTGCCGGTAGGCGAAGCACGCCACAGCGCGGGCCGTGTAGCTGCCCACGCCGGGTAGGGTCAGCAAGACCTCGACGTCGTCGGGAACCTGGTCGGCGTGATCACGGGCGATGACGATCGCGCATTCGTGCAGACGCTTGGCCCGCCTCGGATAGCCCAGCTTGCCCCAGGCCCGCACGACGTCGGCTGGGCTGGCCGCTGCCGTCGACGAGGCCGTGGGCCAGCGCGCCAGCCAGTCTCGCCAGATCGGCTCCACCCGCGACACCGGTGTTTGCTGCAGCATGAACTCGCTGACCAGGATCTGCCACGGCGTCACGTCGGGATCTCGCCACGGCAGGTCGCGTCGTGACCGGTCGTACCAGTCCAGAAGTTCACTCGGCGTTAGGGCGGGTGTCATGGCCTACTACGGCAGAATGAGCGCCATGCCGAATACCGATCCCGTAACCGCGTGGAAAGCACTCAGAGAGGGTAACGAGCGCTTCGTCGCGGGACAGCCTCAACACCCCAGCCAAAGCGTCGCGCACCGGGCCAGCCTGGCCAAAGGTCAGAAGCCCACCACCGCGCTGTTCGGCTGTGGCGACAGCCGGGTGGCCGCCGAGCTCATCTTCGACCAGGGCCTCGGGGACATGTTCGTGGTCCGCACGGCCGGTCACGTGATCGACTCCGCGGTATTGGGATCACTGGAATTCGCAGTCGGCGCGCTGGGCGTATCGGTGATCGTGATCCTCGGCCACGACAGCTGCGGCGCGGTCAAGGCGACGCTGGCCGCCCTGGACGACGGTGCTTTGCCCGGCGGCTACGTGCGCGACCTCGTCGAGCGGGTGACGCCGTCGATCTTGCTGGGCCGTCGTGAGGGCCTCACTCGACCGGATGAGTTCGAGGCACGCCACGTTGTCGAGACCGGCACGCAGCTGTTCGAGCGTTCGTCGGCCATCGCCGCAGCGGTTGCCGCCGGAGACTTGGCTATTGTCGGCGCCACTTACCACCTCGCCGACGGGCGCGTCGTCATCCGCAACATCATCGGTGACGTCGGGGACAAGGTCGACGACTAGAACGAGTTGGTCAAGTACAGCTCGAGGGAGTTGAACACGCTCTCGAGCAGCCCGCTGTTGGCGGCTCCGCCCTCGAATACCGCGCTGAGCCACGCGGTGGCGTCGTTGAAGTTGTCGGGGATGTCGACGTTGGTGATCAAGTTGTCGACCGTCGTGGTCGCGTCGGCGATCTCGGTCGGGGTCAATCCCAGGTACTCGACGTGGGTGACGAACAGGCCGTAGATAGTTGCCAGCAGGCCGCCATCGTTGAAGTCCGGCTGGAAGTCCGCGACGCCGTCGCCGTCGAGCGTGTAGATCGTGGTCGGGTAGATGTCATCCGGCGTCACGTTTCCCAGCACGCCGTCGAAGCCCAGGTCGGTGAGCAGGGTGTTGGTCAGGCTCGTCCCGAACAAGCCGTCCAGGTCGGTGACCAGGTTCGGCCACACGCCGGTGTCGGCGAGTGACGGGTCGCCGATGAACACGAAATGCAGATCATCCTGGGGGATGCCGTAGTTCTCGAGTTGGGTCATGGCGATCGACTCGGCGGTGGCACTCTGCGAGTAACCGAAGATCGTCAGCGGGTGCTCGGCGTCGAAAACGCCTGGATTGGCATTGAATTCGTTCTCCACCGCCAGAGTGACATCGTCGGCCGCGGTGAGGCTGCTCGGGCCCTGCTGGATCAGTTCGGGCGTCGTCAGCACCTGTAGCGGCGCGCTGCACGGGTCGGTCGCGATCATGTCGCAGACCGTGGATCCCGTCGCGCCGCCGTCGAATCCCAGCGCATTCAGGTACAGATCTTCGGCGGTCTGCGCGAAGGCGGTCGAGGGCGTCGGCTCGGTGGTCCCGCCGAGGATGATCGCGGTATCGCTGCCGGCCAACGGGCCGAGCAGGGTGTCATCAGCGTGAGCTACTTGGCTACTCAGGACGCTGGCGAAGCCAACCATCAGGCCAACGCCGGCGACCTTCGTAAGCACCCTGTGTCCATCCATGGGATCTTCTTATATGAAATTAAGCCTCGATTTGGGCGCTTCTTCATCTCGAATGAAAACCGACCGGGCTGGGCGACACGCCGAGCCAGGTCGACCGTGTTGGCGTGACCTGCCCTTACCGTGTGAATGTGCTGGATCTGGAACCGCGAGGCCCGCTGCCGCCAGAGATCTACTGGCGTCGCCGGGGGCTGGCGATCGGCATCGCGGTCGTCGTGGTCGCGGTGGTGGTTGCGATCATCGTCGCGGTCCTTAGTGGCAGCGCCGGCGCCAACACCTCCGGTACGGCCAAAAAGCCAGGGTCACAAGGCCAGCAGAACCCAGGGCCTGAGGTCAAGACCCAGGTTGAGCCGCCCGCCGGGGAGAACACCGATCAGCCGGCCGAGACGCCGACGGCCGCGGTCCAACCGCCGCCCGTTCTCAATGCGGGCGACGACTGCCCGGACTCGACCCTGGCCGTCAAAGGCTTGACCAACGCTCCGCAGTACGCGACCGGCGATCAGCCGAAGTTCGTCATGGTCGTCACCAACATCGGTCTGGTGGCGTGCAAACGCGACGTCGGCGCCGCGGTGCTGGCCGCCTACGTCTACTCACTGGACAACAAGCGGCTGTGGTCGAACCTGGACTGCGCGCCGTCCAACGAGACTCTGGTCAAGACCTTTGCGCCGGGCGAGCAAGTGACCACCGCCGTCACCTGGACCGGGATGGGCTCCGCTCCGCACTGCCCGTTGCCGAGGCCGGCGATCGGGCCGGGCACCTACAACCTCGTCGTGCAGCTGGGAAACCTTCGCTCCCTTGCTGTTCCGTTCATCCTGGCTCCGCCGCTACCTCCGGGCGCGGCACCGCCTCCGCCGCCTCCCGGGTTACCCGGACCGCCGGCGCCTGGGCCGCTACCCGGCCCGGTGCCCGCTCCAGGCCACTGAGCGCGCAACTCAGGTAATCGAATCGCCAATGGTCGATTCGGCCAACTGCGACAAGCCTTCTCGCACATGGCGGGCCCAGATCTCGCCGATGCCCTCGACCGCTTCAAGGTCGCTCGCGCTGGCGGCCAGCAGGCCCTGCAGCGAGCCGAATTCGCGGACCAGACGGTCGGCATGGGCGAACTGGAGCCGTGGAATTTCCGACATCGCCCGGTAGCCGCGCGAGCTCACCGCGGAGTCCTGTGCCTCCGCAGTCGACGGGTAACCGAAAACCCTTGCCGCCGTGATGAAGTCGAGTAGATCGGCGTCGGACATGGCGTCCAGCTCGTCGAGCGTCGCGGCGACCTCGGCCTTGGACAGCGGCTCGGGGTTGGCGTGGTAGTCGCGCACGATCAACTCGCGGGCAGCGTCGTTGCCGCCGAGCAATTCGTCGAGCTGCAGTCGCAGTTGTCGTCCGTCGGTGCCCAGTTCGACGACCTCGGCATCGAGGTCGAGGCCGATCCGGCGGACTGACTCGAGCCGCTGCACCACCGTCATCACGTCGCGCAGCGTGACGAAGTCTTCGATCTCCGCCCTCGAGAGTTGCCTGCTGACCTCGTCGAGTCGCATTTTGTAGCGCTCCAGGGTGGCGATGGCCTGGTTGGCTCGCGACAAGATGGTGGCCGAGTCGGCGAGCACGTGGCGCTCGCCGCTGAGGTAAACGGTCACGATGCTCATCGAGTGGCTGACCGAGATCACCGGGTAGCCGGTCTGGCTGGCGGCCCGCTCGGCCGAACGATGCCGGGTGCCGGACTCGTCGGTGGGGATCGACGGGTCGGGCACGAGTTGCACGTTCGCCCGCAGGATTCGGCTGCCGTCGGTGGACAGCACCACTGCGCCGTCCATCTTGCAGAGCTCGCGAAGCCTGGTCGGCGCGTACCGCACATCGAGGGAGAACCCGCCGTCGCAGATCGCTTCCACGCTGTCGTCGTAGCCGAGCACTATCAGGGCACCGGTCCGGCCGCGCAGGATGCGCTCCAGACCGTCGCGCAGTGCGGTGCCCGGCGCCAGCCGCGCCACTGCCTCACGCAGGGTGGGACGTTGCTGCTGCGCCGAGCCGTTTGTCATTGATTTGCCGACAGTCATCACCACTCATTGTGCTCCGTGGGGGCTGAGTCCAGTCGATGTGGTGGCGCGGGCGCCGTGTCTCGACGCTCGGCGATGTGCAGAACATGCTCCAGCGCAGCGCCGATGTGGGGTGCCTGCAGCGTCTTCAATCCCGGCGGTGCCGCGACCGCACCCGATGGGATGAGCGCCGTCGTAAAGCCCTGCCGGGCGGCCTCTGCCAGCCGGCGCTCCATGCCGCTGACCCGACGCAGATCGCCGGCCAGGCCCACTTCGCCGATCATTACCGCGGTGGCCGGCAGCTGCAGGTTCGCATACGCGGAAGCCAGTGCGACCGCGACCGCCAGATCCGAGGACGGATCGGTCAGTCGCATGCCGCCTACGGTCGACAAGTACACGTCGTTGACAGCGATCTTGAGCCGGGCGTGCTTCTCCAGCACTGCGGCGATCATCGCGGCCCGCGCGTGGTCGATACCGCTGACGGCCCGGCGGGGCGATCCGCCTGACGGTGTGGCCAGCAGTGCCTGGATTTCGCCGACCAGGGGTCGCTTGCCGTCCAGCGTCACAGTGATGGCGGTACCCGCGACGGGTTCCGGCCGTTGATCCAGAAAGAGGCCGGACGGATCGGCTACACCTTCAATCCCGTTGTCCTGCAATAAAAAGCAGCCAACTTCCTCCGCGGCCCCGAAGCGGTTCTTCACGCCGCGCACCATGCGCAGCAGCGAATTGCGGTCCCCCTCGAAGTGCAGCACCACGTCGACCAAGTGCTCGAGTGAGCGGGGGCCGGCGATCGCTCCGTCCTTGGTGACGTGGCCGATCAGAATCAGCGGCACCCCGGTGGTCTTGGCCGCGGCGGTCAGCGCGCTGGTCACCGCCCGCACCTGGGTGACCCCGCCCGCCACGCCGTCGGTGTCGGAGCTGGCCATGGTCTGCACCGAGTCGACGACAACCAGCGTCGGCTGCACCGCGTCGATGTGGCCCAGCACGACATGGAGGTCCGAGTCGGCGGCCAGATACAGCTCGTCGTGGCTGCAGCCGGTCCGATCGGCGCGCATCCGGATCTGGCCCCGCGACTCCTCGCCGGACACGTACAGGGCTCGCCGCCCGCCCACCGCCCACTGGTGGGCAACCTTGAGCAGCAGCGTCGACTTGCCGACTCCCGGATCGCCGGCGAGCAGCGTGACCGAACCCGGCACGACGCCGCCACCCAGGACGCGGTCGAGTTCGTCGATTCCGGTGGGGCAGTGCCGGGTGCCGTCAGGCTCGACCGAGCTGATCGGAATCGCGGCCGATGACGGGCTCACCGCGGAACGGTTGCCGCCCCGGACCGCGCTGAGCACCGTGACCTCGTCGACTGAGCCCCAGGTACCGCATTCCAGGCAGCGACCGACCCACTTGGCAGTGACATGGCGGCATTCCGAGCAGCGATACTGCGAGCGTGCCTTGGCCACCCGCTGACGGTATCCGGCGGGTGTGACAGATCAGCGGAGGTTAGCGCTCTGAGGTTTCCGGCGCCGAAATCGGCACCGCCACGCTGACGCTGCCGGCCTTCTCGAAATCGAAGGTGAAGTCGTAATTAGGGCCGTTGGTGATCGGCTTGCTCAGCGCGATGGTCGCCTTGATTGTGTCGCCCGACTCGACCGCTTTGTCGGATCTCTTGGTCTGGCCGTTCTGGCTGCCGACGAAGAGCACCCCGCTGGCGGGCAGGGTGGGATTGCCGGTGACGGTCACCTTGCCGATGTCGGTGGTAATTCCGACCAATTTGTCGGTGATGTCCGGCGACTGGTTCACCGCAACGAGGACGAGGTCGACCGTCGCGCCCGGGCGTAGGTAGTCGCCGGTCTCCACTGCCTGAATGTGCACATTGCGCAAGGCGACGTTCTTGACTGTCGCCTGGTTGCCGTCCACGGCAGATTGCTGCATGGCGGTCTGCGAGATCTGGCCGGCGCTGCATCCGGACATCGCAGCAGCGCCGATGAGGGCGCCGGACGCAAGCACAGCGAGCTTTGCCGAGCGACGGCCCGAGTGGGAACTCGAGACGCGGTTTTCGAAGCGGTTCACTCAAAGCCTCCTGCTCGGCCCTCGAACGCACTGGCGGTTCGACTATGCACAGTAGTAGGTCGGTCGGTATCGCGGAAGCTGAGGGTTCCGAAGCCGTGAGTAGGCGCGTCGAGCAGCGCAGTCACCCGATTCCTGAGACGAACCGTCCGGCGACGACGGTCTCCGGATGGCGCCGGAAGGATTCTGAATTGTTCGTTGCTGTGCATGAATTTTTCGGTCTGTCAACCCCCTGTCCGCACCCACGGTGCCCCTGACCTGCACCGTTGTTCCGCACGTGTTTGCGTGGCGTGTTAGCATGGAGTAACGAAAGGGGCTCGAAACTGATGAATTTTGAGGTCGGAGACACCGTCGTCTATCCACACCACGGTGCTGCGTTGATCGAGGCGATTGAAACCCGAACCATAAAAGGGGAACCGAAACGGTACCTCGTCTTGAAAGTGGCGCAGGGAGACCTGACAGTTCGAGTACCCGCCGAAAACGCCGAGTACGTCGGCGTCCGCGATGTGGTCGGCCAAGAGGGCCTCGACAAGGTGTTTCAGGTGCTCCGCGCGCCGCACACCGAAGAGCCGACCAACTGGTCGCGCCGCTACAAGGCCAACCTGGAAAAGCTTGCTTCCGGTGACGTCAACAAGGTTGCTGAGGTTGTTCGCGACCTGTGGCGCCGCGACCAGGAGCGTGGCCTGTCCGCAGGCGAGAAGCGCATGCTGGCCAAGGCCCGTCAGATTCTGGTCGGCGAACTTGCGCTTGCCGAGAGCACGGACGACGACAGGGCTTCGATCATCCTGGACGAGGCGCTCGCCGCCGCTTCCTGAATCCCCTGACGGCACGAGGACCGGGGTTGACCGGCACGGTCGCAGTGGTCCCGGCCGCCGGCTCCGGTGAACGGCTGGCAGCCGGCGTACCGAAAGCTTTCTATGAGCTCGACGGACGAACGCTGGTCGAACGTGCCGTCGAGGGCCTGCTGAAATCCGGCGTGGTCGACCGCGTCGTCGTGGCAGTACCTGCCGATCGAACCGACCGGGCCAAGCTGATCCTGGGCCGCGAAGCGACCGTCGTGGCCGGCGGAGCCAACCGCGGCGATTCGGTGAGCTTGGCGTTAGCGGCCGTAGAAGACGGCGAACAACCCGACTTTGTGCTGGTGCATGACGCCGCGCGCGCTCTGACACCGCCCGATCTGGTGGTGCGCGTCGTCGAAGCGCTGCGGGCCGGGCATCCCGCGGTTGTGCCTGTGCTGCCGGTCTCGGACACCATCAAGGCCGTCGACTCCAACGGTGCCGTTCTCGGCACACCGGAGCGAGCCGGTCTGCGCGCCGTCCAGACGCCGCAGGGGTTCGCCACCAAGTTGTTACTCCGGGCCTACCAGCAGGCCGGGACGGTGGACTTCACCGACGACGCGTCGCTGGTCGAGCACATCGGCGGCCACGTTCAGGTGGTGCAGGGCGATCCGCTGGCCTTCAAGATCACCACCCGGCTGGACCTGCTTCTGGCACACGCGATCGTGAACCAGTGAACGCCCGCGTCGGCCTGGGCACCGATGTCCATGTGATCGAACCCGGCAGGCCGTGCTGGCTGCTTGGTCTGCTGTTCACCGACGTCGACGGCTGCGCGGGCCACTCCGACGGCGACGTGGCAGTGCACGCGCTGTGCGACGCGCTGCTGTCCGCGGCGGGGTTGGGAGACATTGGCGAGGTCTTCGGTGTCGACGACCCGCGCTGGGCCGGCGTCAGCGGCATGACGATGCTGCGCCACGTCGCAGACCTCCTCGTCGAGCACGGCTTTCGGGTCGGCAACGCTGCCGTGCAGGTCATCGGCAACCGGCCCAGAGTTGGCCCGCGTCGCGCCGAGGCGCAGGTGGCGCTCTCAGAGGTGCTGAATGCGCCGGTGTCGGTGTCTGCCACCACCACCGACGGGCTGGGTCTGACCGGGCGTGGCGAGGGCCGGGCCGCAATCGCGACGGCTTTGCTGCTCGTCGCCGACAACGCGCCACGCTAGCTGGCCGATCTCTTCGCATCGCGCTGATCGTTTCCCTATGCCGGTGGATGCTCGCGCCCTGTCCGGCGGGCTTTGTCATCGGAATCGATCCGCTGGACCGCGGTGGTCATCGGCGCCGTGTTCGGCCCGGTAAGCTGGCACGTCGTGACCGATCGCGCCGACCTGCGGCTACACGACACGGCAACCGGCGCCGTTCGTGAATTCGTCCCGCTGCGGCCCGGGCACGTTTCCATCTACCTGTGCGGTGCCACCGTCCAGGGCCTGCCCCACATCGGGCACGTCCGCAGCGGAGTGGCATTCGACATCCTCCGGCGATGGCTGACGGCGCGCGGTTGCGACGTTGCCTTCGTCCGCAATGTCACCGATATCGACGACAAGATCTTGAACAAGGCCGCCGCGGCGGACCGGCCGTGGTGGGAATGGGCAGCAACCTACGAGAGGGCGTTCTCCGCCGCCTACGACGCGCTCGGCGTGCTGCCGCCGTCGGTCGAACCGCGGGCCACCGGCCACATCACCCAGATGGTCGAGCTGATCGAGCGACTGATCGAATCCGGCAACGCCTACGAGGGTTGCGGTGACGTCTACTTCGACGTGCTGAGCTACCCCAACTACGGGCAGTTGTCCGGTCACCGGATCGACGACGTCCATCAAGGCGAGGGCGTGGCAACAGGTAAGCGTGACCAGCGTGACTTCACGCTGTGGAAGGGCGCCAAGCCCGGCGAGCCGTCATGGCCCACGCCGTGGGGACGTGGACGGCCGGGCTGGCACCTGGAGTGCTCCGCGATGGCCCGCACCTACCTCGGGCCGGAATTCGATATCCATTGCGGTGGAATGGATTTGGTGTTCCCGCACCACGAGAACGAGATCGCGCAGAGCTGCGCCGCGGGGGACAAGTTCGCCAGGTACTGGCTACACAACGGCTGGGTGACCCTGGGCGGCGAGAAGATGAGCAAGTCGCTGGGCAACGTGTTGGCGATCCCGGCGATGCTGCAACGGGTACGCGCGGCCGAGCTCAGGTACTACCTGGGAAGCGCCCATTACCGCTCGATGCTGGAGTTCTCCGAGACCGCGTTGAAGGACGCGGTCAACGCCTACGTCGGTATCGAGGATTTCCTGCATCGGGTGCGGACCCGGGTCGGCGCCGTCGAGCCGGGCGAGTGGACCCCGCGGTTCGCGGCGGCACTCAACGATGATCTCGCGGTGCCGACGGCGCTGGCCGAAGTGCACCGGACCCGCGCGGAAGGCAACCGTGCGCTCGACGCCGGAGACCACGACGCTGCGTTGGCTGCGGCCGGCGCGATCCGGGCGATGATGGGCATCCTCGGCTGCGATCCGCTCAACGAGCGCTGGGAGTCCCGCGACGAGACGTCGGCTGCGCTCGGCGCGGTGGACGTGCTGGTGCGCGCTGAGCTGGAACGACGCCAACAGGCTCGCGTGCAACGTGATTGGAAGCTCGCCGACGAGATCCGGGATCGGCTCAAAGACGCCGGCATCGAGGTCACCGACACCGGTGATGGCCCGCAATGGTCGCTGGAGGCCCACGCCGATGGCCGGTAACTCGCAGCGCCGCGGCGCCGTACGCAAGACGTCCAAGAAAGGTCCGACGGTCGGCTCCGGCGGTCAGGGGCGGCGCGGCCTGGAGGGTCGCGGCGCAACTCCGCCCGCGCACATGCGGCCGAACCACCCGGCCGCCAAGCGTGCCAAGGTGCAGGCACGGCGGCCCGTCAAGCGCAAGGACGACACCGTCGAGACCGTTCTCGGTCGTAACCCGGTGGTGGAGTGTTTGCGCGCAGGGGTTCCCGCTACCGCCCTCTACGTCGCACTCGGCGCTCAGGCAGACGAGCGACTCAGCGAATCCGTCACGCTGGCAGCCGATTCCGGCATCGCGATCCTGGAAGTTCCGCGTACGGACCTGGACCGGATGACCACCAACGGGTTGCATCAGGGGATTGCCCTGCAGGTGCCGCCGTACGCCTACCTGCATCCCGACGAGCTACTCAAGATCGCGCTCAACAATCCGCCCGCTCTGCTGGTCGCGCTCGACAACATCTCCGACCCGCGGAATCTCGGCGCGATCGTGCGCTCAGTGGCGGCGTTCGGCGGCCACGGCGTGCTGATTCCCGAACGGCGATCTGCCTCGGTGACCGCAGTTGCCTGGCGGACCAGCGCGGGCGCCGCTGCGCGGATCCCCGTCGCGCGCGCCACCAATCTCAATCGGACACTGAAGGATTGGGCCGACCGGGGCCTGCAGCTGGTGGGACTTGACGCCGACGGTGACACGATCGTCGACGACGTGGACGGCGCCGGCCCGATCGTCGTGGTGGTGGGATCGGAAGGCAAGGGGCTGTCCCGGCTGGTGCGTCAGAGCTGCGACGGGGTGGTGTCGATTCCGATGGCCGGACCCACCGAGTCATTGAATGCCTCGGTAGCTGCCGGCGTGGTGCTGGCTGAAATCGCGCGTCAACGTAGGCGCTAGCGCAGCGATGGTCGGCCGTCTGCTGTGTGACCACAAGATTCTTGCCGCTACCTAGGGTCAAACTCGCGCCCAGGGGTCTTCGCGTCGCCACACCGTCGGCATGTCCAGCGCGACACCGTCGCGCTCGGCCAGCCCACTCAGGAGGCGCAGCGACATGTCCAAGTCGTCGGCGGCATAAGGCAAGGCTCGCAACGGCTTTGACAACGGCCGGAAGAAGTCGTCCCAGTGCACCAGGACCACCCGTCGTGCCCCGACAGTGCGCACCGTCTCCGCCCAGTAGTCGACGACATAAGACTCCGGCTGCACGCCGAGTTGGCCCACACCGAGATAGACGACATCTGCGTGCTGCCCGGTGAGAGAACCTTTTACAAATCCGGCGCTGCCCTGGATCAATACCCGACGGTCTGAGGAACGGTGATGGATCAACGTCGCCCAGGCCTCTCCGCATCGGTAGGCAGCAGCCCTCACCGGCGGCACGACGGGCTGGTCGATGGTGCCGGGAAACCGGTCAGGTGGACTGTGGTGCGATTTCACCAGTGTTATGTCGAAGTCGCCCAGCCGGACTGGCACACCCGAGTCCGCGACCACCAACCGGGTCTCGTCAAGGCCGTAGCCACGGCCGACATTGGCCGCAGACTCGCCGCCAACCAATTGGGCGCCGGTGCGGTCAGCGACGAGCGCGGAATCCAGGGCGTGGTCGAAGTGCGTGTGCACCGGGACGACCGCCGCGAGGCGCTTGACCCCGACCCGCGCGAGACAACCGTCGACCCGCGCAGGCGACGGCGCCACTTTGCCAAACCCGACGCGGGCCAGGCTTGGCCGTGAGAAGAAGCCGTCGGTCATCAGTGCCGAGGTGCCGTCGTCGATCAGCAGTGTCGACACCCCCAGCCACGTCACCGTCAGGGGCGCATCGGAATCGGCGGCCGGCACGGTGAAGCGGTGCGCGTGCCGCGCGAGGTCTGGCCGCCCTGGTCGCAGCCGCATCAGCAGAATGACTTCAGGTCGATGCCGTCGGCCTTCAGCCGCTCCCGGACAGCGGTCGCAATCTGCACCGCACCGGGCGAATCACCATGCACGCAAACCGATTCCACGTTCACCGCGATGGTCGAGCCGTCGACGGCGGCGACGGTTCCCGAGGTCACCATGGTCAGCACCCGTTCGGCGATGGCGGCTACATCGTGCAGCACCGCGCCGGGTTCGCGTCGCGAGACCAGTTGGCCGTCAGGCTGATAGGCGCGGTCGGCGAACGCCTCGGCCACCGTCCGAAGGCCGCGGCGGCCGGCTTCGTCGAAGAACGAAGAGCCCGCCAGGCCGAGCACCGGCAGACCAGGGTCGACAGTGTGCACCGCCTCCGCCACGGCCGCGGCTTGCTTGCGATTGGTCATGATCGTGTTGTACAGCGCGCCATGGGGTTTGACGTAGGAGACCCTGGAGCCGGCGGCCTGCGCCAGTCCGTGCAGGGCGCCGATCTGGTAGACGACGTCGGCGAGCAGATCCTCGGGGGTGACGTCGATGAAGCGCCGGCCGAAGCCGGCCAGGTCGCGGTAGCTCACCTGCGCGCCGATCCGCACACTGCGCTCGGCCGCCAGCCGGCACACCGACAGCAGCCCGGCCGGGTCGCCCGCATGGAATCCGCACGCGACGTTGGCGCTGCTGACGATGCCGAGCATGGCGTCGTCGTCGCCGAGCCGCCAGACGCCGAAACCCTCACCGAGGTCGGCATTGAGGTCGATTCTGGCCACGGTCGATAGCTTAGGCGTGCGGCCGACCGCTCAGGCGTAGTCGCGGAAAGACGGCTCACCTGAGAAATGCCCGGTAACCTCACAGTTTATGAGCCCACTGCCGCGACGCCGGGCGACGCTGGAATCGCTGGCCGCTGAGCTCAAGGTCTCTCGCACCACCATCTCGAACGCCTACAACCGGCCCGATCAGCTGTCGGACGCGTTGCGTGAACGTGTGCTCGCCACCGCGAAGCGCCTGGGCTATCCGGGACCCGACCCAGTCGCGCGATCGTTGCGTACTCGCCGCGCCGGTGCGGTGGGCCTGGTGATCACCGAACCGCTCACCTATTCCTTCAGTGATCCAGCGGCGCTGGATTTCGTTGCGGGACTTGCGCAATCGTGTGAAGAGGGCGGACAGGGGCTGCTGCTGGTCGCGGTGAGCCCGAGCCGCAGTGTCGCCGACGGGACCGCATCGGTGCTCGCTGCCGGCGTGGACGGCTTCGTGGTCTATTCGTCGGCCGGCGACGACCCCTACCTGCAGGTGGTGCTGCAGCGGCGACTGCCACTGGTGGTGGTCGACCAACCCACAGGCGTGCCCGGCGCATCCTGGGTCGGCATCGACGACCGCGACGCGATGCGTGAAATGGCCGACTACGTCCTCGGTCTGGGCCACCGCGAGATCGGGCTGCTGACGATGCGGTTGCTACGAGACCGGCACCAGGGTCTGGTCGACCCGAAGCGCCTACACGCGTCCACATTCCACGTTCAGGGCGAACGCATCCGCGGTGTCCGCGAGGCGATGACCGCCGCCGGCCTGGACCCGGATGCCTTGACCGTCGTCGAAAGCCACGAGCACACCCCGACATCCGGTGGCGTCGCCGCTCAAATCGCCCTGAAGGCCAACCCGCGCATCACGGCGTTGATGTGCACCGCCGACGTGCTGGCGGTGTCGGCGATGGACTATCTGCGCGCCCGCGGCAAATTTGCGCCCGGCCAGATGACGATTACCGGCTTCGACGGCGTACCCGAGGCGATGAGCCGCGGCCTGACCACGGTCGCGCAGCCGAGCCTGCAAAAGGGCCGTCGCGCAGGCGAACTCTTACTGAGCGGCGATCTCGACCCGACGATCGAGGTGATCAAAACCCAGCTGATCCGCGGACGCACCGCCGGACCCCCAGCCTGACGGGCTAGACGTTGGCGGTGTCGCCGTGGCCGATCAGCAGCCGAACCGCCAGATCCAATCGTTTGCTGACGTCGGTGGCCGACGCCCGACGGGTCAGCCACGCCAGCAGATTCGACAGCCACACATCCGAGATCACCCGCGAGATGTGGTACTGGTCTTCGCTCGGTTCGCCGTCGCTCATAGCGCGGGCGAACATCGAATCGATCAGCTTCTCGACGTGATCGACTTCACCCGCTGCGGAGGCGTCCGCGAAGACATAGGCACGCGTCATGGCCTCGGTGAGAAGGGGATTGCGCTGCATCGCCCGGTTGAGCTTGCTGACCATGAAGTTCAACCGCTGATACGGCGTCCCGCCGGTCAGTGCGGACCGGTCGGTCTTGGCGTCGATCCGCTCGAACTCGCGGCCCAGCGCGGACACCAGCAGGTGCACCTTGGACGGGAAGTACCGGTACAGCGTGCCCACCGCGACGTCGGCCCGATCGGCCACCGCGCGCATCTGAACAGCCTCGTAGCCGCCTTTGGAGGCGATCGCCATCGTCGCGTCCAGGATGCGCTTGCGACGCTCCCGCTGCGCCTCGGAGCCGAGCTCTGACTCGGCGAGTACCGCCACGTTCATCACCTCACGAGGTTGCGCAGAGGACGGACCCGAGGGTTTCCCCGACGTGGTGTGTGCCGGCCCCGAATCTAAAGGGGTCATTTGACGAACTGCTCCTTTTTCTGCGCGCTCGCCCAAAACGATACGCATGCCGAGCGCGAATCTCTCACCTCCGTGCGGCCGGTACACCGGGATGTCCTGCTGCGATGGCATTCGACTTGACGGTCGAACACTGGCACTATTAGAACACGTTCTAGTGCCGTGCGGTGCGTCTCGCGCTGCACCTTTTCCGTCGATCGAGGAGCTCAGGTGGCCAGCACCATCACCGACGAACAGTTTGCGGCGCGGGAGTTGGTCCGCGACTGGGCGGCCGGCTCTGGGGCGACGGAAGCGGTTCGGGATATCGAGCAGGGCGAGCCGAAAGCCTGGCAGCCGGTGTTCGAGGGCCTGGCCGCCCTGGGCTTGTTCGGTGTCGCGGTTCCCGAGGACTGCGGTGGCGCCGGCGGAAGCATCGAAGACCTCGCCGCGATGGTCGAGGAAGCGGCCAGGGCATTGGTGCCCGGCCCGGTGGCGACCACGGCGTTAGCCACACTCGTAGTGTCCGATCCGACTCTGCGCGAGGCCCTCGCATCCGGGGAGCGCACCGCCGGGGTTGCCTTCGACAGCGATGTCGAATTCGACGAGACGGCGTCGCAGGTGTCCGGGACCGTGCCGTGGGTGCTCGGCGGCGTCGCCGACGGACTGCTCTTGGTGCCGGCCGGCGAGAGGTGGCTGCTCATCGACGGCGCGGCTGAAGGTGTGGCCGTCGAACCGCTGACGGCCACCGACTTCTCCCGGCCGCTGGCGCGTGCGGTGCTCACCTCGGCTCCGGCCGCCGTGATCGACGCTCCTGCGGGCTGGGTCACCGACCTGACCGTGACGGTGCTGGTTGCCGAGGCGGCGGGGGTTACCCGCTGGGCGCTGGACACCGCCGTCGCCTACGCAAAGGTGCGTGAGCAGTTCGGAAAGCCGATCGGCAGTTTCCAGGCGATCAAGCACCTGTGCGCCGAAATGCTCTGCCGCGCAGAGCAGGTGGCGGTAGCTGCCGCAGACGCCGCCCGCGCCGCCCACGACGGTGACCCTCGGCAGCTCTCCATTGCCGCGGCCATCGCCGCCGGCATCGCGATCGACGCCGCCAAGGCCAACACCAAGGACTGCATCCAGGTGCTCGGCGGCATCGGGATCACCTGGGAGCACGACGCGCATCTGTATCTGCGCCGGGCCTATGGAATCGGGCAGTTCCTCGGCGGGCCTGCCCGCTGGCTGCGCAAGACCGCCGAGCTGACCCAGGACGGTGTCCGCCGCGATCTCAGCATCGACCTCAGCGACGTCGCCGACCTGCGGCCCGAAATCGCCCACGCAGCCGCTGGAGTCGCCGCGCTGGCGGAGGACAAGCGGCAGGCCAAGCTGGCCGAGACGGGGCTGTTGGCGCCGCACTGGCCCCCACCGCACGGTCGCGGAGCGGGGCCGGCCGAACAGTTGCTGATCGATCAGGAACTGGCGTCGGCCGGCGTGACCCGGCCCGACCTGGTGATCGGCTGGTGGGCGGCGCCGACGATTCTCGAACACGGCACGCCCGAACAGGTCGAGCGTTTTGTTCCTGGCACACTGAGCGGCGAAATCTTCTGGTGCCAACTATTTTCCGAGCCCGGAGCCGGATCAGACCTGGCGTCACTGCGCACCAAGGCGGTGCGGGTCGATGGCGGCTGGGAGCTCACCGGGCAGAAGGTGTGGACCTCGTCGGCGCACAAAGCGCAGTGGGGTGTCTGCCTGGCCAGAACGGACCCGGACGCGCCAAAGCACAAAGGCATTTCGTACTTCTTGATCGACATGAGCTCGCCCGGCATCTTGATCCGGCCGCTGCGCGAGATCACCGGCGACGCGTTGTTCAACGAAGTCTTCCTCGACAACGTGTTCGTTCCGGACGAGCTGGTGGTCGGCACGGTGAACGACGGCTGGCGGCTGGCCCGGACCACGCTGGCCAACGAGCGGATCGCGATGGCGGCCGGCACCGCGCTGGGCAACCCCATGGAAGAGCTGCTCGCCGAGGCGGCAAAGGCGAATCTCGATGCCGCACAACAGGATCAGCTCGCCCGCTTGATCATCACCGCGCAGGTCGGCTCGCTACTCGATCAGCGCATCGCTCAGCTCGCGGTGGGCGGTAAAGATCCCGGCGCCCAGTCGAGTGTGCGCAAGCTCATCGGTGTGCGGTACCGGCAGGCGCTGGCCGAGTATCGGATGGATCTCAGTGAGGGATCCGGCATCGTCGCGGACAAGATCGTCAAGGACTTCCTCAACACCCGCTGCTTGACGATCGCCGGCGGCACCGAGCAGATCCTGCTGACGGTGGCCGCCGAACGGCTACTGGGGCTGCCGCGCTGAACTACTTCGCCGGCAATCGCGCCGTCAGCGGAGGACCGAGAATAATCTGCCCGAACTTGTCCGCTCCCTCCGCCATCCGCTCGGGTGAGATCTCGAAACGTTCGGGGCGAAAGTTGTTGCCCGAGTTGCGTGCGTCGCAGGCCGTAAGCTCAGGTCTACCGATGGGTACTGTGCTGATTCCGATTCCAGACCGCGACTTCGACCCGACCGAAGTCGCCGTCAGCTGGCAGGTGCTGCGCGCCAACGGTCACCGGGTCGTCTTCGCCACCGAAAGCGGCGCACCTGGAATCGCTGACGACATCATGGTCAGCGGCCGCGGCCTGGACTTCTGGTCGGCGGTACCGGGGCTCGGTGCGATCACCGTCGTGGGACGGGCGCTGCGGGCCAACAAGGACGCTCGTGGGGCCTACCGGGAAATGCTGAACTCACCCGAGTACCAGAACCCGTCCAGCTGGGCGGAAGCCACGCTTGACGGCATCGACGCGCTGCTGCTGCCCGGCGGCCATCGCGCCCGCGGCATGCGCTCCTACATCGACAGCGAGACCCTGCACCGTCTTGTCGTCGACGCCTTCGCCGGCGGCTTGAAGGTCGCCGCGATCTGCCACGGTGTGCTGCTCGCCGCCCGCAGCGTCGATCCCGTGACCGGTCATTCGGTGCTCTACGGTCGCCGCACCACCGCGTTGACGTGGGCGCTGGAACGCACCGCGTGGCGGCTCAGCCGGATCACCCGGTTCTGGGACCGCGACTACTACCGCACTTACAGCGAGGAGCCCGGGCAACCGGCCGGATACATGTCCGTGCAGTCGGAAGTCACTCGCGCCCTACAGAATTCAACCGACTTCCGTGACGTCGAGCGAGGCTCGCCACACTGGCGGATGAGAACCTCCGGGATGACGCGCGACACTGCGACCGATTCACGGCCGGCGTTCGTGGTCGACGACGGCGATTATGTGTCGGCCCGCTGGCCGGGTGACACTCACACGTTCGCAAAGGTGTTGTCGCGCAAGCTTTGACGGCTCACCGCGAAACAGAAGCCGGGGCTGCGGGACACCGAGATCAGCGACCCTGGGAGCTGTCTCGCGACAGCGATCAGCAGTCCTCTTAGGAGAAGTTGGCTTGCGCGCAGGTGCTCGGCGAAGTGATGTTGACCCCGCTGTAGACCACCTGGATATGCGTGCAGGAAATCACGTTGATGTTCAACCGGGGCTGGCCGGTGTGCCAGTCGGTCGCGTCGATCCGGCCGACGGTCTGGTATTTCTCCAACGGGCCCTCGCCCATATAGATCGTGGTGACCTCATCGGCGCCGCCGTCCTTCATCACCCGGTCGTACTGGGCGGTGGCGTGCACGTCCAAATACGCCGTCCGGCTGTTGGGCCGGATCGTGGTGCTCTGCCGTGACCACAGGTCGTTCGGGAAACCGATCACCCCGTCGGCCGACTTGCGGTCGGCGCCGACGGTGAAGTCACAGCTGCCGTTCGCGGGATGGCAGTCGAGCCGGGAGAAGGTCTCCAGCTGGGTGCCGTCGGGCAGCGGCGTGAGTGTGGTGGCGTTGTTGCTGGCCGCCGGGGCAACCGCAGGCGGCATCACCGCCAGCATCAGAGAGGCGCCTGCCAACGCCGTGACCAGCCGCATCATCTGCTTTGTCCTCCGTCTCGCTGCGCTTGAGCAGAACTTACGCTGCGGCTATTCGTCGTAGGTGACTTCGATCGAATCGGTCTCCGGGTGGGCCTGGCACGCCAGGATCAACCCGTCGTCGAGATCCTGCTGCTCCAGCACATCGTTGACTTCCATGCGCACCTTGCCGTTGCGCAGCGTGGTGGCGCAGGCGCCGCAGTGGCCCTCGCGGCAGGAAAACGGCGCGTCCAGGCCGGCATCGAGCAGCACGTCGAGCAGCTTCGCCTTGCGCGGCCACGACACGGTGTGGGTCTGGCCGTCCAGTTCGACCACCGCGCTCGCCGGTGGCGCATCGCCGTCATCCTCGATCGTCACCGCGGCGAACGGATCGCTGTCCAGCGACTTGAACACCTCGAGATGTACTTGCGCTGCGGGCACTTTCAGACTCTCGAGCGCTTCGCGCGCGGCAGTCATGAATGGTCCCGGCCCGCAGATGAACGCCGGCCGGTCGGTGAACGGGGCGGCCAGCTGCGCCAGCGCGTTGGCCGACGGCAACCCCTGCAGCGATTCCAGCCAGTGCACGACGGTCAGCCGGTCCGGGTACTTGGCGGCAAGTTCACGCAGCGCATCCGCGAAGATCACCGAGCGTTCGTCGCGGTTGGCGTACAGCAGCACCACTTGTCCGCCGCCTTCAGACAACGCGGACTTACAGATCGACATGATCGGTGTGATTCCACTGCCGGCGGCCAGCAGCACAAAGTCGCTGTCGAGGGTCTTGGGCACGAAGGTGCCTGACGGCGCCAGCACATGCACGCGCATGCCGGCGTGGGCGTGGTCGCACAGCCAGTTCGATGCGTAGCCGTCTTTGTCCCGCTTGACTGTGACGGTCAGTGCCTCGTCGGCGAACGGCGAGCTGGACAGCGAATAACAGCGAGCCACCGAACCGGTGCGGTCGCTGGGAATGCGCAGCGTCAGGAACTGACCGGGCGCATAGCGCAGTCGCTCGGCCGGTACCTGGGAATCGTCGGGAACAGTGAAGACCAGCGATCGCGCGTCGTCGGTCTCGGTGACGACGTCGGCGATCTCCAGCTCCAAAACATGGCTGCCGAGCGGCTCGTCGGGAATTGCGCCCGTCACAACCCCGCCCTTCCTTCAGTCATAACTAGAACAGGTTACAGAAACTTGGATAGGTATGGCTACCAGCCGCAGCAATACGCTGCTCGACACAAATCGGAACGTGTTCTAGTCTTTGTCTACATAAGCCACCTTATGGAGGAAGCCGTGACGTCCATTCAACAACGTGACGCCCAGTCGGTCCTAGACGGCATCGACGAACTACTACCCAAGCTGCGGCAGCGGGCCCAGGAGACTGAGGACCTGCGGCGTCTGCCGGATGCCACGGTCAGTGAGCTCCAGGAAATCGGCTTCTTCAAGTTGCTGCAGCCCCAGCAGTGGGGCGGCCTGGAAACCGACCCGGCGGTGTTCTACGAGGCGGTCCGCCGGATCGCGAGCGCATGCGGGTCCACCGGCTGGGTCAGTTCGATCATCGGTGTGCACAACTGGCACCTGGCGCTGTTCGACCAGCGGGCTCAGGACGAGGTCTGGGGTGACGACACGAACGTGCGTGTCTCGTCGTCCTACGCACCGATGGGTGTGGGCACGGTCGTCGACGGCGGCTACCTCGTCAATGGATCGTGGAACTGGTCCTCGGGCTGTGACCACGCAACGTGGGCCTTCCTCGGCGGTCCGGTCATCAAGGACGGGCGGCCGGTCGACTTCGGCAGCTTCCTGATCCCGCGCACCGAATACCGGATCGACGACGTGTGGCATGTGGTGGGCCTCAAGGGAACTGGCAGCAACACGGTCATCGTCAAGGACGTTTTCGTGCCGCGGCACCGTTTCCTGTCCTACAAGCAGATGAACGACGGCACCGCCGGCGGTTACGAGACCAACACCGCCGCGGTCTACAAGATGCCTTGGGGCACAATGCATCCCACGACAATCTCGGCGCCGATCGTCGGCATGGCCTACGGCGCCTATGACGCGCACGTCGAGCACCAGGGCAAACGGGTGCGTGCCGCGTTCGCTGGTGAGAAGGCCAAGGACGACCCGTTCGCCAAGGTCCGCATCGCCGAAGCCGCTAGCGACATCGATGCCGCGTGGCGGCAGCTGATCGGCAACGTCAGCGACGAGTACGCGCTGCTCTCTGCCGGCAAGGAGATCCCGTTCGAACTGCGGGCTCGCGCCCGTCGCGACCAGGTTCGTGCCACCGGGCGTTCCATCGCCTCCGTCGACCGGTTGTTCGAGGCCTCCGGCGCCACCGCGTTGGCCAGCGACGCACCCGTGCAGCGGTTTTGGCGGGATGCGCACGCCGGCCGGGTCCACGCGGCCAACGATCCCGAGCGGGCTTACCAGATCTTCGGTAATCACGAGTTCGGGTTGCCGCCCGGCGACACCATGGTCTAATCGGTGACGGCTACCACGGAACTGACGTTCGAAACCACCTCTCGCTACGTCGAAGTGGACGTCGACGGACCACTGAAGCTGCACTACCACGAAGCCGGTGTCGGCAACGAGCAGACGATCGTGCTGCTACACGGCGGCGGCCCGGGGGCGGCGAGCTGGACGAACTTCTCCCGCAACATCCCCGTGCTGGCGGAGCAGTTTCATGTGCTGGCTGTCGACCAGCCCGGCTACGGTCTCTCCGACAAGCGCGCCGAGCACGGGCAGTTCAATCGCTACGCGGCCCGGGCGCTGAAGGGTCTGTTCGATCACCTGGGTCTGGGACGTGTTCCGCTGGTGGGCAATTCGCTGGGCGGGGGCACCGCGGTCAGGTTCGCGCTGGATTACCCGGACAACGCCGGCAAATTGGTGCTGATGGGTCCGGGCGGACTCAGCATCAACCTGTTCGCGCCGGACCCCACCGAGGGCGTCAAGCGGCTCGGCAAGTTCTCCTCCGAGCCGACCCGCGAGAACCTCGAGGCGTTCCTGCGGGTGATGGTCTACAACCAGAAACTGATCACCCCGGAACTGATCGAGCAGCGCTTCGAGCTGGCCAGCAAACCGGAATCGCTGATGGCGACCCGGGCGATGGGAATGTCGTTCGCCGGGGCCGATTTTGAGCTCGGCATGATGTGGCGCGAGGTGCACAAACTGCGTCAGCCGGTGCTGCTGATCTGGGGCCGCGAGGACCGGGTCAACCCATTGGACGGCGCGCTGGTGGCGCTCAAGACGATTCCGCGCGCGCAGCTTCACGTGTTCGGCCAGTGCGGGCACTGGGCGCAGGTGGAGAAGTTCGACGAATTCAACAAGCTGACCATCGACTTCCTGGGAGGTGTCTGATGAGCATCCGTTCACTGGGATACTTGCGCATCGAAGCCACCGACATGCAGGCCTGGCGCGATTACGGCCTGAAAGTCCTCGGCATGATCGAGGGCAAGGGCAGCACCGACGGGGCTCTTTATCTGCGGATGGACGACTTCCCGGCCCGGCTGGTCATCGTCCCAGGCGAGCATGACCGGCTCTCGGAAGCCGGCTGGGAATGCGCGAATGCCGAAGGCCTGCAAGAGATCCGCAACCGTCTTGATGTCGAGGGCACGCCGTACAAGGAAGCCACCGCCACCGAACTGGCCGACCGTCGGGTCGATGAGATGATCAAGTTCTCCGACCCCTCCGGCAACGGCCTGGAGGTCTTCCACGGCGCCGCGCTCGAGCACCGCCGGGTCGTCAGCCCGTACGGCCACAAGTTCATCACCGGTGAGCAGGGCCTGGGTCACGTCGTGCTGACCACCCGAGACGACGTCGAGACCCTGCACTTCTACCGCGATGTGCTGGGCTTCAAGCTCCGTGACTCGATGCGACTGCCACCGCAAGTGGTGGGCCGGCCCGCTGACGGGCCGCCGGCCTGGCTGCGCTTCCTGGGTTGCAACCCTCGCCACCACAGCCTGGCTTTCATGCCGGGGCAGACCCCGAGTGGCATCGTGCACCTGATGGTCGAGGTCGGTGAGGCCGATGACGTCGGGCTCTGCCTGGACCGGGCGCTTCGGCGCAAGGTACCGATGTCGGCCACGCTGGGCCGCCACGTCAACGACCTGATGTTGTCGTTCTACATGAAGACCCCCAGCGGCTTCGACATCGAATTCGGTTGCGAGGGAAGGCAAGTCGAAGATACCGACTGGGTTGCCCGGGAGAGCACTGCGATCAGCCTGTGGGGTCACGACTTCAGCGTCGGCTTCAAGTAAATGTCCGGGCAGATCGACGCGCGCACATTTCGCAGTGTGCTGGGTCAGTTCTGCACCGGCATCACGATCATCACCACCGTGCATGACGACGTCCCGGTCGGCTTCGCATGTCAGTCCTTTGCCGCGCTGTCGCTGGAGCCGCCGCTCGTGCTGTTCTGTCCGACCAAAGTGTCCCGGTCGTGGCAGGCCATCGAGGCGAGCGGCACGTTCTGCGTCAACGTGCTGACCGAGAGCCAAAAGCACGTCTCGGCACGCTTCGGGTCGAGAGAACCCGACAAGTTCGCCGGAATCGACTGGCATCCTTCGGAACTCGGCTCACCGGTCATCGAAGGATCGCTGGCCTACATCGACTGCAGGCTGTCCTCGGTGCACGACGGTGGCGACCACTTCGTGGTGTTCGGCGCGGTGGAGTCGCTGTCTGAGGTGCCGAAGATCAAGCCACGGCCGCTGCTGTTCTATCGCGGCGACTACACCGGCATCGAACCGGACAAAACCACGCCTGCGCAATGGCGTGACGATCTGGATGCGTTCCTGACCACGACCACGCAGGACACCTGGTTGTAGCTGGCATTCTGGAACGCAAGGCCGTGCTGTTACGGCGAAAGACGGTTCTCTTCACTTCGCGCTTCGGCGCCACTCTGTTCGACGTCGGAGTCGATGTCCGGCCCGGTGCGCCCGACGTAACTTCCGTCTTCACCGTCTGCTGCGGCCCGGGAACTGGCGACGTGAGGGTCGGACGCGGCCGTCTCGCTGTCACCCTTGTCTTTGAATCCCTCGACGACCTGCTGCAGCTTTGTCTTTACCTCGGCGATGTAGTTCAAGATTCTCCGTTCAGCGGCTCGGAAAGAGCCTGATTCATCACGGGAGTACCCGTTGGCACTTCTACTAAGCGTGCGCCGTTTCGTCGGCGATGAATTCGGGCCGTGGCGCAGGTCTGCCCCGGTGTGGTCTATCGAAGGGGGAACTGATGTCAATCGAGCATGTCTTAGCGGTTGTGCCGGTGAGTGACCTGGACAGCAGCCGGCGCTGGTACGAAGCATTGTTTGGGCGGCCCGCCGACAACAACCCGATGCCCACGCTGGTGGAGTGGCAGGTCGTCCCGGGCGGATGGGTGCAGGTGTTCGACGACGGTCAGCGCGCCGGCTCGACCGCCGTCAACGTCGCGGTGCGGTATCTGGATACCCATATCGAGGACCTCAGACGGCGCGGCCTCGAACCCGGCGAGATCATCGAAGCCGACAAAGGTGTCCGGCTGTCAGCGCTTACTGACCCGGACGGAAACACGATCACCTTGATTGGCGGATTTCGGGTTCGCTACTGAACGTCATGCGACGTCGGTCACGGGTTTTCGCAAGCGCTACGCTCGCCACCGAACACTCTTTCGCGGGGAGGCGGCTGCGTTGATCCGGTTTTTCTTTGTCGCAGTGCTCACGGTGCTGGCGGCGGCGTTGGTGGTGCCGGCGGTCATCGTGGCGTGGGTCTGGTGGTTACCCGCGGCTTTGGTCGCGATCCTCGCCGCTGTCGGTGTCTATGACCTGGTCCAGCGCCAGCATTCGGTGTTGCGAAACTATCCGATCCTTGGGCACATGCGTTTTTTGTTGGAGGCGCTGCGACCGGAGCTGCAGCAGTACTTCATCGAGCGCAACTTCGACGGCCGCCCGTTCGACCGCGACGTCCGGTCGCTGATCTACGAACGGGCCAAAGGCACCTCCGCCGAACTCGCATTCGGCACCGAGCGCGATATCGATCAGGTCGGCTACGAGTATCTGGTGCACTCGGCGCGACCGGTCGAACCGCCCGAGGAGCCGTTCCGGGTGCGGGTCGGTGGACCTGATTGCACGCAGCCCTACGACATGGCTCTGATGAACGTCTCCGCAATGAGTTTCGGCGCGCTGTCCGCCAATGCGCTGCGCGCGCTGAACAACGGAGCCCGTAAAGGTGGGTTCGCCCATGACACCGGTGAAGGTGGCCTCACTCCCTATCATCTTGGCGGCGCCGACGTGATCTGGGAGCTCGGCTCGGGCTACTTCGGTGCCCGCACCAAAGACGGCGCCTTTGACCCGGATATCTTCGCGGCCAAGGCCGTTCACCCACTGGTGAAGTGCATCTCGATCAAGTTGAGCCAAGGCGCCAAGCCGGGCATCGGGGGTGTGCTGCCGGCCGCCAAGGTCACCCGGGAGATCGCCGAGTACCGGGGAGTGCCGGTCGGGGAGAAGTGCGTAAGTCCGGCCGCGCATTCGGCCTTTCACACCCCCCGCGAATTGGTCCGATTCGTGGCGCGGTTGCGCGAATTGGCCGGCGGTAAGCCGGTCGGCTTCAAGCTCTGCGTCGGTTCTCGGATCGACGTCCTGGCGACCTGCAAGGCGATGCTGGCCGAAGGGGTGACTCCCGACTTCATCATCGTCGACGGCGCCGAGGGTGGCACCGCGGCCGCACCACTGGAATACGAAGACAACATTGGACTTCCGCTCACCGACGGGTTGATGATCGTGCACAACGCATTGGTGGGGACCGGACTGCGGGACCGGATCCGGATCGGTGCCGCCGGCAAGGTCGCCTCGGGAAACGACATCATCAAACGACTGATCCAGGGCGCCGATTACACCAACTCGGCCCGGTCGATGATGATGGCGACGGGCTGCATCCAATCTCAGCGTTGCCACACCAACCACTGCCCGGTCGGCGTGGCAACCCAGGATCCATTGCGGGCCCGCGCCCTCGACGTCGCCGACAAGAGCGAACGGGTCTATAACTACCAGCGTGCGACCGTCGCGCAGGCGATGCGGATGATGGCCTCGATGGGGGTCTCAGATCTGTCGATGCTCAACCCGCAGATGTTGCGCAAACGAGTGTCGCCCACCGATCAACGTTCCTACGCCGAGCTTTACGAGTGGCTCGAACCAGGCGTGCTGCTCAATCACGCACCGCCCAGTTGGCGTGCTGACTGGGAAATCGCCGACCCGGACTGCTATGCGCCCGCCGGCAGCAGGACCAACGCGAGCAGTCCCGTCTAGCGTCAGTGCCAGCGGGCTTGATGGTCGGCGTGCGTGCCCAGATATGCACCGGGGCCGAATAATTCGTCGTAGAAGTCCGTATCGAGATGCTGAGCCTGCAGGTACATCAGGACGTGCACTGTCGGGACCGTACCGGGTAGCTTGCCGAAGGTGTCGTAGATGTACGACGCTTCTGCGGTCACCAATTCCTGGATGCCCTCCGCCGGCAACGCCGAACCACGCACCTTCGCGGTATCCGACCACGGGCCGGGCGTATCGGGGTGAAAAGGTCCGCCCGGCATGAATTTTCGGGCAACCAGTTTATCCACTCCGGCCGCGATCGACGGCACGTGCGGCGGGCTGAGCGTCTCGAAATATCCCGGTAGCCCGGTGACGTTCGGGAAAGGCCATCGGTCGTCGTGGTCGGCGACGAACCCCAGGCCGGGAGCGCGCGGATCACCGGAGCCGCCCAGCACGGACAACCGGTCGAGTCCGTCGTAGGTCCAGCCACCGAGACCCATTGCCTGCAGCGCCAGCACCCCGTTGTTGGCGGCGATCGCGAGTTCGGCGCTGGCCTCGGTGATCGTGTACTGCTCGACGAACGACAGCGGAAGTGGGTCATCGGCGTGTGGGAGCGATGAAAATCGTTCCAGGCCGGGGATATTGCAGCCGTTGAGGTCGTCAACGATCGGATAACCATTGGCCGCGAAGAACCACAGGTTCTCCATCAGGTGCTCGGCGAGATCGGCCACCGGGAACGCCAGCAGGCTCCCTGGGTGGTTGCCGATCCAGGTGTTGTGGCCTTCCATGTACGGCTCTTCGCGGGGGAGTTCGAGGCGAGTGTCCGCGATGCGCACAAACGATTCCGCGGTGTGGCTTATCCACGCTTCGGTGCTGTCGAATTCGCTCGGTCGCTCGTCGCGGCTGGGTAGCAGGTAAGTCCCCGATTCGTCGGTGAAAAACAGCTGGCTGGTGTGAAAACCCGCCGCAGACGGGAAGGTCCGCCCCGTCGCGCTCCCCGAGTAGTTGGGAAACGACGGTGCGTAACCGGGATGGTGGGTGATCCCGAAGTTCCAGCCTGTCACGCCGCCGGTCACCGAAATGAGCAGGGCCCGTTCGACTTCCGACAGCGGCTGGACAGGTCGCCGACTGGTGTAGGCCAGGGCACCGTCGGGGATCTGGCCGCCGACCGGAAATCGGCGTGACCTGCGGCCGGTCATCGCGGCGAGCAGCGGGAACTGGGCAAGCTCGGCCAGCGCGGCCCGCTCGTGATCGGAGATCTCCAGGCCCATCTGCGGATGTTAACCCGGTGAACTTTTCGCCGGGCTACCGCGTACTCAGCAGTAGTAGGCGGCGGAAAGGGTGATCCATGAGTCGGCTTCGGGTCCTCGTCGTCGGTGCGGGCGTGAGCGGCATTGCCGCGGCCCGTGGACTGCTGCGCGACGGGCACGATGTCACCGTCTTCGACCAGCGGCCGAACGTCACGGCCGGTGGCGGTGCCGTGACGATCTGGTCGAACGGGGCGACGGTCCTCAACCAGCTCGGCGTCGACATGACCGGCGCCGGTCAGCCGTTGTCGACCGTGCGGGTGATGACGTCGTCGGGTCGCCCGCTGACCACCGTTGATCTAGACACCATGGTGAGGCGGCTGGGCGCACCCGTCCGAATGGTTCCGCGTCGAGTCCTGCTGGAGCGGTTGCTCACCGGCTTTCCCACCGATCGCATCCAGCGCCGGGCCCGTGCGGTCGCGGTGATCCAGACCGGCGACGACGTGCGCGTCGACCTGAGCGATGGCAGCTCGGTCACCGGGGATCTGTTGATCGGCGCGGACGGCTTGCACTCTGTGGTCCGCGAGGTCGTCGGCGCGCCCCCCGCGAAGCCGACCGGGTGGTGCAGCTGGCAGGGACTTGTCGCTCTACCCGATCTCGCCGAGCCGAGAGTGGCGAGAATGATGATCGGCGAGCACGGAAACCTCGGTCTGTGGCCGGCGGGCGGGACAGAGCTGCAATGGTGGTTCGATCTACCCTGGGCACCAGGCTTTCTCCGTCCGCAACGGCCGATCGAGATGATCCGTCGTCACTTCACCGGATGGTCGGAATTGGTCGACGAAGTGCTCGCCACGTTGACCGACGATGATCTGGCTCCCTCGCCCTTCCCGCATTATCGGCACCCCGTTCCCGACGCGGGCGCGGGCGCGGTGACGTTGCTCGGCGACGCGGCGCACACCATGCCGCCGACGCTGGCGCAGGGCACCAACCAGGCGTTGCTGGACACGATGGTGTTGCGCAAGGCGCTGTCGGATCCACGCGATGTCTGCGGCGCTCTGCGCTGGTACGAGAACACCCGTCGTCGCAAGGTCAAAGCAGTCTCGTGGGTGACCACGCAGCAGGTGTCGCGCAGCGAGGCGGCACTGCGGCCGGCGGCGCTCATGTCAGACCGGGTGATGACGTGGGCACTGACCCGGTTTCTCGGCTGGGTCAGTCACCGCGACATCTCGGCCGAGATCAGCGCCGCGAGCCTTGCTGAGGCGCGGTGATGGCGACAGCCGCGAAAGTGCCTCCCGTCGCGGCGGCCCGAGTCGTCGAGAGGGTGCGCCATCACCTGTATCGACTCAACCAGCGGTTGATGCCGGCGCCGGCGGCGATGATGGAGATGATCGTCGGAACCTGGCTGTCGCAGGCGATCACGGTCGCCGCCGAACTCGGCGTCGCCGACGCGCTGGCCGCCGGGCCGATGACCATCGACGAGTTGGCGGCAGCCGTGGATGCGAATTCCGACGCGCTGGGCCGGTTGCTGCGGGCGCTGATCGGTCGCGGAGTCTTCCGTCGCCGCGACGATGGCCGCTACGAGCTGAATTCCCTTGCCCGCACCTTGCGTTCGGATTCCGAGGCATCCATGTCGGCGGCGGCCAAGTTCTACGGATCGCGCGAGCAACGCGACCGGTGGACGTTGCTGGCCGACTCGATCCGTACCGGACGATCGGTAGTGCCGACAATGCACGGCACGGATGGCTTCGGCTATTTCGCCGACGATCCCCGGCATGCCGATCTCTTCAACCGGACCATGGCCAGTATTTCCCAGCTGACCGATGCTTCCGTGGCCGCCGCCTACGACTTCGGCGCTTATCCCACGATTGTCGATGTCGGTGGCGGGCATGGCCAGTTGCTGGCCGCCATCCTCAGCGCGACACCTGGCATCAGGGGAGTCCTGTACGACCTGCCGACCGTCGTATCGAAAGTTTCAAAGACATTGTGCTACAGCCGATTAGCTAATCGAATGAGGATCGAGCCGGGCTCGTTTTTCGATATAGTGCCAGCCGGTGGCGACGCCTACGTGTTGAAGAACATCCTGCACGACTGGCCCGACGAGAAGGCAGTGCAGATCCTGCGCAACGTTCACGCTGCTGCAGGTCGGCGCGCCACCGTCCTGCTCGTGGAGTTGGTGATCCCCGACCACGATCGCGACTTCCCCGGCAAATGGGCCGACCTGGAGATGTTGCTGAACCTGGGAGCGCGGGAACGGACGGCTGCTGAGTATCGAAATCTGCTCCGCCAGGCCGGTTTTGAGGTGACCCGGTTGGTTGCTACCGCGTCGCCGTTGAGCCTCGTGGAGGCCCGCGCCGTGTGAGCCGGCCGTGATGGGTCAACGTCGCCGGGGTTTCGCCCTAACCGAGATGCGGCAGCCACGACCCGATTCGCCGCAGCGCCTCCTCGATATCGTTCCCCGGACCCGCGAAGGAAAGCCGGACGTATGAACCGCCACGCTCTGGATCGAAGTCGATACCGGGAGCAATCGCTACCCCGGTGTCGGCCAACAAGTTTGAACAGAACACCATCGAATCATCGGTGAAATCGGAGACGTCGGCGTAGACGTAGAACGCGCCGTCGGTGGGCGCCAGCCTGTCGATCCCGATATGCCGTAGACCATCGAGCAGCGTCGCGCGATTGGCCGCGTACTGGTGCAGATGCCCCTCGGCTTCCTGAACTGACTCTGGTGCGAATGCCTGGACCGCGGCGTGCTGCGACAGCACCGGTGGGCAGATGGTGAAGTTACCGGTGAGGCGGTCCACCGCGCGACGGAGCTGTTCCGGCACCAGCAGCCAACCCAGCCGCCACCCCGTCATCGCGAAATACTTGGAAAAGCTGTTGACTACGAACGCATTCCGCGACGTACTCCACGCGCAGCTGGTCTGTGGGGCGCCCTCGTACACCAACCCGTGGTACACCTCGTCGCTGATCAGCCGCACCCCTGATTCGTCGCACCAGTTCGCGATCGCAGCGAGCTCCGCGGGCGGGATGACGGTGCCGGTCGGGTTGGCCGGGCTGGCCACCACGACGCCCTGCACCGGCGGGTCGACGTCCGCCAGCATCTGGGCAGTCGGCTGGAAACGGGTCTCGGGGCCGCACTCGATCACCACGACCTCGCACCCCAGTGCCGTCAGGATGTTGCGGTAGCAGGGATAGCCGGGGCTGCTGACCGCGACCCGGTCGCCGACGTCGAAGCAAGACAGGAACGCCAGCAGAAAACCGCCGGAGGATCCCGTCGTGACCACCACGTCGTCGACATCGGCCTGCACGCCGTACCTGTCGAGGTACGACCCCGCGATACTCGCGCGCAGTTCCGGAATGCCCAGAGCCACGGTATAGCCGAGCTGGTTGCGATTCAGCGCGGCCACGGCGGCGGCGCGTACCGGCTCGGGAGCGCCGGCGCTCGGCTGGCCCGCCGACAGGTTCACCAGATCGCCGTGGCTGCGCTGACGTTCGGCGGCCGCCAGCCAGACGTCCATCACGTAGAACGGCGGAACCCCCGCGCGTAGCGCGACGGAAAAGGTCATGCGGTCAACGTTAAAGCAGCTGCCCGGCTTTCCCCGCACGCGGGAGGTGCCCCCACCTCATCGCGCCAAGCTCGCCGCACCGTCGCCGGAGGAGAACACCTCGGACTCCAGGCGGCGTAAATGATCGCGCGGCGGACCCAGCAACTGCGAACTGCCATGTGCGCGTTTGAAGTACAGCTGCATGTCGTGTTCCCAGGTGATCGCGATACCGCCGTGCAGCTGGATGCCCTCGGCGGCCACCGTGCTGAACGCCTCGCTGGCCGCGACGCGCGCCAGTGCCGCGGAGGTTGCCGACGGTGCATCGGCGGCCTCGTTCACCACGGCCTGAGCCGCTTGCACCGCGACGTAGAGATCGGCCATGCGATGCTTGAGCGCCTGAAAGCTACCGATCGCTCGGCCGAATTGCTGCCGCTCCTTGGTGTAGGCGACGGTGAGCTCCAAGCAGCGGGTGGCGGCCCCGACCTGCTCGGCGGCGAGCAAGATCGCCGCCGTATCGGCCAGACCCGGATCAGCGCCGAGTGACGCGGTGTCCTGCGGTGTGAGGCGGGCCAGCCGGCGGGTCGGATCCATCGGGGTGACGGGCTCGGCACTGAATTCCGTCCAACGCTCGAGTTTTCCGTCGTCGGCCGCGATCACGACTTCGGCGATGTCGCCGTTGATCACGTAGTCGCGGTCGAATACGACCGCGCCGATCGTCGCGCCCTCAGCCAACGAACCCAGTGCATCGGTGTCGGGCTCGTCGGCGGCCAGTAGCGCGAGTTCAGCCAGCGTGCTACCGAGCAACGGGCTGGGCACCAGGCCCTTGCCGAGCTCTTCCAGGACGACGGCCGCATCGCCGAGAGTGCCTCCTGCGCCGCCGAATTCCTCGGGTATGACGAGTGCGGCCGCACCGACCTGCTCGCACAGCAGCCGCCACAGCGACTCGTCGTAGCCTCGTTCGGATTCCATCGCCTCGCGGACGGCGGCTGGGGTGGCGTGCTTGGCCACCAACGCCGCCACGGTTTCGCGCAGGAGCTCCCGTTCGTCACTCACAATGCCTCCAGAACCCGTCGACGGTGTGCGGCCGGGTCACCCCAGGCCGGCCGCAGCGCCTGCACCCGCAGCAGCCACAACGACAGGTCGTACTCGGCGGTGAACCCGATCGCGCCGTGTGTCTGCAACGCCGACCGCGCGGCCAGCAACGCCGCGTCGGAGGCGGAAGCCTTGGCCGCACTCACATCTCGCGCAGTGTCGGGTGATGCATCGGCCAGTGAGAGGGCGGCGCCGTACAGCAGTGGACGCGCCAACTCGAGCGCGATGTGCACATCGGCCAGCTTGTGTTTGATCGACTGGTACGAGCCGATGGCCCGGCCGAACTGCGTGCGCTGCTTCGCGTATTCGACCGCAGCGTCCAGTAGGGCCTGGCCGGCCCCGACCAGTTGAGCGGCGGTGGCCAGCGCCCCGAATTCGTAGGCGCGCTTGACATCAGCCTGCCACGTCGAGTCGGTCGCGGCGACGTCGAACAATTTGCGGCTGGGGTCCACCGACTCGTGCTGCTCGCCGGGACGCGCTTCGCTGACCGTTCCGTCTAGATCGGCCAGCAACGTCAGGCCCGCCGTGTCGGCGTCGGTGGCGCGCGGAACGTGCGGCGGCAGGGCGACGGTGGCGATCAGCTCTCCGGATGCCAACGCGGCGCACCGCTCGTCGTCGGCGAGTAAAACCGGCGCTACCGCAATGGATTCCGCCACCGGACCGGGAACGCCCCATCGGCCCAGCCGTTCCAGCGCGACGACCAGGTCGACCGGGTGCGCCTCGATGCCGTCGAACCGCTCTGGCACGGCCAGCGCGGTGACTCCCAGGTCGGCCAGGCGCGCCCAGACCTTGCGACCCGGTCCGGTGTCGCCGTCGGACCAGGCGCGTACCGCACCCGGAAGATCGGCAGCCGCCAGCGCCGCGTCGATGCTGGCCGCGAAGTCACGTTGCTGCTCGTCAAGATCGAATCTCATTTGGCCTTCTCCCGGGGCAGGCCCAGTAGCCGCTCGGCGATGATGTTGCGTTGAATCTCGTTGGTGCCGGCATAGATCGGGCCACCGAGGGCGAACAGCAAACCGTCCGTCCAGTTGTCGGCCAGCTCGCCGTCGGCTCCGCGGATCTCGCACGCCGTCTGGTGGAGCGCTACGTCGAGGTCCGACCAGAACACTTTGGTCACCGACGACTCCGCGCCCAGCTCACCACCGTTCGTCAGCCGGGTCACGGTGCCGAAGGTGTGCAGCCGGTATGCCTGCGCCCTGATCCATGCGTCGGCGACGTCATCTCCGAACGAGGAGTCGCCCTTGGCCTTCCACACCTCGGCAAGACGTTCGGCGGAAGCCAGGAATCGGGCTGGGCTGCGCAGCGACATGCCGCGCTCGTTGCTGGTGGTACTCATCGCCGCCCGCCAGCCGTCATGCGCCTCACCGATCACGTCCGCGTCGGGCACGAAGACATCGTCGAGGAAGATCTCCCCGAACCCGGTATCGCCGCCGAGTTGGGCGATCGGGCGAACGGTGATGCCGTCCGCATGCAGGTCGAACATGAAATAGGTCAGGCCGCTGTGTCGCTGCGCCTCGGGGTCCGAACGGAACAATCCAAACGCCCTGTCGCCGAACGGTGCTCGCGAGCTCCAGATCTTCTGGCCGTTCAGCAGCCAGCCGCCATCTGTGCGCGTCGCCGTCGAACGCAGCGAGGCGAGATCGCTACCGGACTCGGGCTCTGACCAGGCCTGTGCCCAAATCTCCTCGCCGCTGGCCATCTTGGGCAGAATCCGGTCCAGTTGCTCTTCGGTGCCATGCGCGAACAGGGTCGGCGCCAGCATCGACGTGCCGTTGGCGCTGGCCCGCCCGGGTGCTCCGGCGCGGAAGTATTCCTCCTCGTAGACAACCCACTGCAGCAGGGTCGCGTCGCGGCCACCGTACTTCTCCGGCCAGGTGATCACCGACAGTCCGGCGTCGAAAAGCACCTTGTCCCAGAGCCGGTGCTGCTCGAAGCCCTCCGCCGTATCGTAGGAACGCGTCGGGAACGCGTCGCGGTGCGACGACAGGAAGTCGCGCACCTCCCGCTGAAATGTCAGCGTCTCGTCGTCGAATTCCAGATCCATTACGCCATCTCTCGAAGTTGCGGTTTGACCACCTTGCCGCCCGCGTTGCGGGGCAGCGCGTCGACAAACCTCACCGAACGTGGGGCTTTGAAGTTCGCCAAATAATCTCGGGTGTAAGCGATCACCGACTTTTCGTCGAGCCCGGAATCGCGCCGCGTCACCAAGAAGGCTCGGCCCACCTCGCCAAGTCGCTCGTCGGGCACACCGATCACCGCGCAGTCCACCACACCGTCGAGGCGGGCTAGCACCTGCTCGATCTCGGCGGGGTAGACATTGAAGCCGCCGCAGATGTACATGTCCTTGAGCCGGTCGGTGATCTGGAGATTGCCCGCGGCATCGAGCCGTCCGATGTCACCGGTGTGCAGCCAACCGTCGCTGTCGATCGCCGCCGCGGTGGCATCCGGGTCGTCGAGGTAGCCGAGCATCACGTTCGGCCCGCGAAGGAGCACCTCGCCGGTCGCGTCGTCGATGCGCAGCTCGAAATCGGCGATCGGTCGCCCGCAGGTGGTGGCCACGGTGACCGCGTCGTCGTCGGCGCGACACATGGTGCCCATCCCGTTGGACTCGGTCAGGCCGTAGGCGGTCAGCACGATGTCGAAGTCGAGTTCGGTCTGCATCCGCTCGATCAACACCACCGGCACGGTCGCCGCGCCGGTGACCGCGAACCGCAGCGAGCTCAGGTCGTAGCGGCCGCGCGCGGGATGGTCGAGCAGCGTTTGGTAGATGGTCGGCGGTCCGGGTAGCACGGTGATCCGATGTTCGGCGACCGCGCGTAACGCCTGCTCGGCGTCGAAGGTCAGCTGCGGGATCAAGGTGGCGCCGGTCTGCAGGCAGGCCAGGATGCCGGCCTTGTAGCCGAAGTTGTGAAAGAACGGGTTGATGCAGAGGTAGCGGTCGTCGCTGGTGATCTTGCCGAAGGACGCCCACGCTGCCGACCCGGCCAGTGACTGCCGGTGGGCGCACAACACGCCTTTGCTGCGACCGGTGGTGCCGGAGGTGAACAGGACGTCGGAGAGGTCGTCGGGCCGTACCGACGCGGCCCGGGCATCAGCCACTGCGAGGTCGGTTCCGTGGCTCACGAATTCGTCCCAGGTTCCGTCGTCACTGTCTACGGGCACCCTGACGACGTGGCGGAGGCTGGGTAGCGCCGAAAGATCAAGATCGGCAACTCTGTCGGTGCCGAGGAACTGGCCCATCGCCACCAGCAGTGGAGCGCCGGTGCGGGCCAGGATGTCGGAGGCCTCGGTGGCGGTGTAGCGGGTGTTCAGCGGGACCACCGTCGCGCCGGCGTAGTGCGTGGCCAGGCAGGCGACCACCCAGTGCCAGGTGTTCGGCGACCAAATCGCCACCCGGTCGCCGGCGTTCACGCCGAGGCTGATCATGGCTGCCGCGGCGCGGCGCACCTCTTCCTGCAACTCGGCGAAGGTGAGCGTCCGGTCCTCGGTGACCAGGGCATGGTGGTCGGGGAGTTCGCGCGCGATGTGGTCCAACGCCGCAGGAATGGTCTGCGGATGGCTCGACATCGAACTCCTAGCTGCGGATTGCCCGGCTTATCCGTTGCCGCTGTACAGCGCACATCGCCGCCGGGCTAACAAAGCAAGTGCTTGGTAGGTTAGCCTACAAGGGTGCAAGGCGTCGAGGAGTTCAGGGCCGAGGTCCGCGACTGGCTGGCCGAGAATCTGGTCGGCGAATTCGCCGCACTCAAGGGTCTCGGCGGCCCCGGTCGCGAGCATGAGGCATTCGAAGAGCGGCGCGCCTGGAATCAGCATCTCGCGAAGGCCGGTCTGACCTGTCTGGGTTGGCCGGTCGAACACGGCGGCCGCGGTCTGTCAGTGGCGCATCGGGTGGCGTTCTACGAGGAATACGCACTCAGCAACGCGCCGGCCAAGATCAACCACCTCGGTGAGGAACTGCTGGGGCCGACGTTGATCGCCTTCGGCACGCCCGAGCAGCAGCAGCGCTTCCTCCCCAAGATTCTTGACGTCACCGAGTTGTGGTCGCAGGGCTACTCCGAACCCGGCGCCGGCAGTGACCTGGCCAACGTGGCCACCACTGCGGTGCTGGACGGCGACGCGTGGGTGATCAACGGCCAGAAAGTGTGGACGTCGCTGGCGCACTGGGCGCAGTGGTGCTTCGTGCTGGCGCGAACCGAGAAGGGCTCCAAGCGTCACGCGGGGTTGTCCTACCTGCTGGTGCCGCTCGACCAGCCCGGGGTCGACGTCCGCCCGATCGTCCAGTTGACCGGGGACTCCGAATTCAACGAGGTGTTCTTCGACGACGCTCGCACCGACGCCGATCTTGTGGTCGGCCCGCCCGGTGACGGCTGGCGGGTCGCGATGGGAACATTGACCTTCGAGCGCGGCGTGTCGACGCTCGGCCAGCAGATCGTCTACGCCCGTGAACTGGAGGCCGTCGTCGAGCTCGCCAAAAAGACTGGTGCAGCTGATGATCCGCTGATCCGCGAACGGCTGACCCGGTCCTGGGCCGGCCTGCGGGCGATGCGCTCCTATGCGCTGGCGACGATGGACGTGGAACAGCCCGGTCAAGATAATGTCTCGAAGTTGTTGTGGGCCAACTGGCACCGCGAACTCGGCGAGATCGCAATGGGTGTCCAGGGCAAGGCCGGTCTGGCATTGCTCGGTGGTGACTTCGACGAGTGGCAGCGGCTCTACCTGTTCACCCGCGCCGACACCATCTACGGCGGGTCCAACGAGATTCAGCGCAACATCATCGCCGAGCGTGTACTCGGCCTACCGAGGGAGGCCCGATGACGCTCGCCGTTGCGCCGAAAGAAGTTGCCGGACATGGGCTTCTGAAGGGCAAGGTCGTCGTTGTCACGGCTGCGGCGGGCACTGGCATCGGCTCGGCCACCGCGCGGCGTGCCCTCGCCGAGGGTGCGGACGTCGTCGTCTCCGACCATCACGAACGACGGCTCGGCGAGACGCGCGACGAGTTGACCGCATTGGGACTGGGCCGGGTGGAAAGCGTGGTCTGCGACGTCACGTCCACCGCACAGGTCGACGCGTTGATCGCCTCCACCACCGCGCGGTATGGCCGGCTCGACGTGCTGGTCAACAACGCCGGCCTGGGCGGTCAGACCCCGGTGGTCGACATCACCGACGAAGAATGGGACCGCGTTCTCAACGTCACCCTGACCTCGGTGCTACGCACGACGCGGGCGGCTCTGCGCTACTTCCGTGACGCGGACCACGGCGGCGTCATCGTCAACAACGCCAGCGTGCTCGGTTGGCGAGCTCAGCACTCGCAGTCCCACTATGCGGCTGCGAAAGCCGGGGTGATGGCGCTGACCCGTTGCAGTGCAGTCGAAGCCGTCGAATACGGGGTACGGATCAACGCGGTGTCGCCGAGTATCGCCCGACACAAGTTCCTCGACAAGACCAGCTCGACCGAACTGCTGGATCAGTTGTCAGCCGGTGAAGCGTTCGGCCGGGCCGCCGAACCGTGGGAAGTGGCATCGACCATCGCGTTCCTGGCCAGCGACTACTCCAGTTATCTTACTGGCGAAGTGATTTCGGTGTCGAGTCAACATCCATGATCGAGCCGAGCCCGCCGAACAGCCGACGCGACGAGTTGCTGGATCTCGCCGCTTCGATGTTCGCCGAACGCGGGTTGCGCGCAACCACCGTGCGTGACATCGCCGACAGCGCGGGAATCCTCTCTGGCAGCCTATATCACCACTTCTCGTCCAAAGAAGAGATGGTCGACGAGGTCCTGCATAAATTCCTGGACTGGCTCTTCGCTCGCTATGCCGAAATCATTGACACTGAACCGAATCCGCTGGCGCGACTCAATGGGCTGTTCATGGCGTCCTTCGACGCGATCGAACACCGGCACGCCGAGGTCGTGATTTACCAGGATGAGGCCAAGCGACTCCTGTCGCAGCCCCGGTTCTCCTATCTCGAGGACCTGAACAAACGGCAACGCAAAATGTGGGTCGATGTGCTCCACCAGGGCATCGAAGAGGGGTATTTCCGTCCCGATCTCGACGTCGACCTGGTTTACCGATTCATCCGAGACACCACCTGGGTGTCGGTGCGCTGGTATCAGCCGGGTGGGCCACTCACCGCCACGCAGGTGGGTCAGCAGTATCTCGCTATCGTCCTAGGTGGAATTACCAAAGAAGGAGCCTGACATGGCCTCGAACAACCAGGCGTACGTCATCGATGCTGTACGCACCGCCGTGGGTAAACGCAACGGGTCGCTTGCCGGCGTGCATCCCGTCGACCTGGGCGCCCTCGGCTGGCGTGGACTGCTCGACCGGGTCGACATCGACCCCGCCGCCGTGGAGGACGTGATCGCCGGCTGCGTCGACGCCATCGGCGGGCAGGCCGGCAACATCGCCAGGCTCTCCTGGCTGGCCGCAGGCTATCCCGAAGAGGTCCCCGGCGTGACCGTCGACCGGCAGTGCGGATCCAGCCAGCAGGCCATTTCCTTTGGTGCGCAAGCGATCATGGCGGGCACCGCGGACGTGATCGTGGCCGGCGGCGTGCAGAACATGAGCCAGATCCCGATCTCGTCGGCGATGATTGTCGGCGAGCAGTTCGGATTCACCTCGCCGACCAACGAATCCAAGCAGTGGCTGCACCGCTACGGCGATCAGGAAATCTCGCAGTTCCGCGGTTCGGAGTTGATCGCCGAGAAGTGGAACCTGTCCCGCGAGGAGATGGAGCAGTACGCGCTGACCAGCCACGAACGCGCCTTCGGGGCGATCCGCGGCGGCCACTTCGACAACGAGATCATCGCCGTGGAAACCGAGCACGGTGCATTCCGCGTCGACGAGGGTCCGCGTGAGTCGTCGCTGGAGAAGATGGCGGGCCTCAAGCCACTGGTCGAGGGAGGTCGACTGACCGCCGCGATGGCCAGCCAGATCTCCGACGGCGCCAGCGCGGTGCTGCTGGCCTCCGAAAAGGCGGTCAAGGATCACAATCTCACGCCGCGGGCGCGGATCCATCACATCAGCGCGCGTGCCGCCGACCCGGTCTTCATGCTCACCGGACCGATTCCAGCCACCCGTTATGCGCTGGAGAAGACCGGCCTGTCCATCGAGGACATCGATACCGTCGAGATCAACGAGGCCTTCGCGCCGGTCGTGTTGGCCTGGCTAAAGGAGATCAAGGCCGACCCGGAGAAGGTCAACCCCAACGGCGGCGCCATTGCGCTTGGTCATCCGTTAGGTGCAACCGGGGCAAAGCTTTTCACCACCATGCTCAATGAACTCGAGCGCACCGGTGGCCGTTACGGGCTGCAGACGATGTGCGAAGGCGGCGGCACCGCCAACGTCACGATCATCGAGCGGCTATAACCGGTTACGCCGAGCGTGAATGATACGACGCCCGAACGGCGTGTCGCGTAGCAGGATTCACGCTCGGCGGCTTGGGTGGCAGTCAGCGCATAACACCCGCGATGATGTCGTCGACCGTGCGCCCGGCCAGGGCATCGACGTCGCGGCGGCTGGCATGACGCAACGGTCCCCGCAGCGCGAGTTCAGCAAAGCCGTGCACCGCTGACCAGCATGGCCACTCGGCGCCCACACGGCGATCCGGCGAAAGTTCTTTCCCGCTGACCATCGCGTCGAGCGCGTCGATCAGTGCCAGATACGGCGGCGCGGTGGCTGTTTCGGTCGTCACATCGGCACCGAAGAATGCCACCGTGAACCAGCCCGGCTCGTCGAGCGCGAATTTGATGTAGCCCATTCCCACCGCGCGCAGCCGATCAGACGCCCTCAGGCGAGCCGAGCTTTGCATCCGAGCTGCCATCCGATGCTGGATCGCCGATGCGACCGCGCTCAGCAGAGCTTCGCGATCGACGAAGTGGCGGTAGGCGGCGTTCGGTGAAACCCCAACTCGCCGAGTCGCTTCCCGAATCGTCAATGCCTCCGGCCCACCGGTCCGGGTGAGGTGCAGACCGGCGTCGATCAACGCGGTACGCAGATCACCGTGGTGGTAGCCGGTCTTCGACGTGGTCAACGCTTGACCCTTCTCGGCGCAAAAGTGTACGGTGTGAACATTAGCATGTTGACAGCGTGAACATCTCTTCCGGAGGGGATTGTCGTGACGACCGCAGCATTACCGCCCGTGGTGGACGAGCAGGTCTGGGCGCGGGAACTGAAAGCCCTGCGTATCCGGGAGAAGGCGGCCACCCGTGAGCTTGACGCCATCGCAGCGCAGCGACGACGGCTACCGATGGTCGCGATGCCGGACTACGTCCTGGAGGGGGAAAACGGACCCGTACGTCTGGCCGAGATTTTCGACGGCGCGTCGCAGCTGATCGTGTACAGCCACATGTGGTTTCCGGGTGAACAGTGGCAGTGCCCGGGCTGCACCGGGTTGACGTCGCAGTACACCCGGCTCGAATTCTTGGACAACTACGACGCCAGGTTCGTCATCGTCACGCAGGGTCCGATTGACGAAGCGCTGGAATACAAGCGGCGGGTGGGGAATCGGATGACCTGGTACTCCACCGCCAACAGCTCGTTCGGTGCGGATGTCGGTGCACCGCCCGGCGGTGGGTTCGGGCTCAATGTCTTTTTGCGCGACGGGAACCAGGTCTACCGGACGTGGCACACCAACGGCCGCGGCACCGAACAGCTGAGCTATTCGTTCGCGTTGATCGATGTACTTCCCTACGGACGTCAGGAGGAGTGGCAAGACTCCCCGGACGGCTGGCCGCAGTCTCCGACATACAGCCGCTGGGGCGGATCCCAAGATATCGCCCGCGCATACGGCATCGACAAATCAGGAGGAACAGCATGACCACGACCACGACCGGCCTGACGACGATCAGCCTGGTATGCGTGCCGACCATCGACCAGGACACAGCCGTTGCCTTCTATGAGTCGATCGGGTTCGAGAAGCGAACCGACACGCCGTTTCACGGCGGCTACCGCTGGATCGAGGTTTACCCACCCGAGGGCGGCACCGGCATCGCGCTTGCTCCACCCCCGCCGGACTACGGACCGGTGCAGCCGACCAACACCGGTATCACGCTGACTACCAACGACATTGACGCGACACACGCGAAGATGAAGGAACTCGGCGTCGACGTCGATGCGGAGGTGCAACGAGCGGGCGAGCCGGTTCCACCGATGTTCTGGTTTCGCGACCCGACCGGACACACTCTGCTCGTCGTCGAGTCTTGAGCTCACTGCACGAACGCGGCCGCCGACTGTAGGTGTTTGACGGCCTCGGCGACGATCGAGTCGATCAACTCCGCGCATGACGGCAGGTCTTCGACGATGCCGGCCACCTGTCCGGAAGCCAGGACTCCGGCTTCGGTGTTGCCCTCGACCAGGCCGGCTTTGAGCAGCATCGGCGTGTTCGCCGCCATGACCACCTGCGACCAGGTCAGCTGCTTACCGTGCCGCATCGCCAGGCCGTCGCGAATCATCGACGCCCAGGTCATTTGCGACATCTTTTTGAACTTGCCGGCGTTACGCACTGCCGCGGTGAAACCCCTTGCCCGCGAGCCGCTCTCCAACTTCTCGACCAGGCCGGTGCGCAAGACTCGGTGCGGCATGCCGTCGACCCGCGTGGTGACGACCGTGCCGTCGAGAGCGGACTGCAGATAACGCTGCTTAACCGCTTCGGGCACGGTGGAATCCGAGGTGAGCAGGAACCGGGTTCCCATGGCCACCCCGGCAGCTCCATACGACAGCGCCGCGGCCAGGCCGCGACCGTCGAAAAACCCGCCCGCGGCAATCACCGGGATGCTGACGGCATCGAGCACCGAGGGCAGCAGCAGCGTCGTGGCGATCGGCCCGGTGTGCCCGCCGCCCTCGCCACCTTGAACGATCACCGCGTCGGCGCCCCAGGAGGCGACTTTCTTCGCGTGCTTGGCCAGGCCGACCGACGGAATCACCACGGCACCAGCCTCTTTGAGCCTGCCGATCAATTCCTGCTTGGGCGCCAACGCGAACGACGCGACCTTGACGCCTTCGCGGATCATCAGGTCCACCCGATCGCCGGCGTCGCCGGCGTCGGCGCGTATGTTGACGCCGAATGGTTTGTCGGTGGCCGCCTTGACCTTCCCGATCGCGACGGCTAACTCATCGAGCGTCATGGTGGCCGAGGCCAAGATGCCTAGTCCGCCCGCGTTGGAGGTCGCCGCCACCAAGCGCGCGCCGGCCACCCAGCCCATGCCGGTCTGCACCACCGGGTGCTCGACACCGAGCAGATCGGTCAGTGGCGTGCGCAGTTTAGTCAACGTATCTCCTTATCGCGCAATGCTTTCGGGTCGATGACCTCGCGGATCAGGCGTAACTCGTCGCCGGTCGGCAGCCGGGACTCGGTGGCTTCATCGAGGCCGTGGACCTCGAACGAGGTGTTTTCCCGAACCTCGTCAGCGGCGACGCCAGGGTGCAGCGACAGCGCTCGCATCGTACGACCCGGTCCGCCGAAGTCGAATACGCCGAGATTGGTGACCACCCGATAGGTGTTGGCGAACCGGAACGCCGGGTTGTCGGTATCGATATTGTCCCAGCCGATACCGCAGATCACATCGACCGTCTCGCAGAACACCCGGCTGGAGTGATTGCCCACCCAATAGCTCGTCGCGTGGTTGATGGCATTGCCGGGTGCGCCGCGGACACCAAACATCTGCCGCTTCGGCTGCTGGAGCGGGCCGAAGGCCGAGATGTTCTGATTCCCATGGCGATCAACCTGATTGGCGCCCATCACCACGTGCCGTCGTCCCCAGGCCAGCGTCTCGAATACCCGGCCGAACGGCATCCAGCCCTCGACGGGCCCGACCTTGCCGAGTGCCGGGGTGTCCGCGAGCAGCTGTGCTTCGCCGTCGCTCAGCAGGATGTCGGGGGAGAACGTCAACCGGGCCAGCCGCGCGCCGACCGACGCCATGTTCGTCATCGGGCTGACCATGATTTCGCCCGCGTCGCGAAACAGGTCGGCGCAGGCGACTGCGCAGACTTCGGCGCGGGTGCTCGCGGTGTCGGTCATGATGCCGCCTCCTCGGCGAATTTGCGTACGGCCGCTTGGTATTCGGCTTCGCCGCCGGACAGGTAGGTCGCGACGAACGTCTGCCAACCCTCGTCGGTGGCAGCGGCCTCGGCGTAGTGCCGCTGGAATTTCTCGTCTCGGCCGTAATCCGGCGCCGCGGTGGTGAAGTGGGAACCCCCGGGTGCCTCGACCACGCTGTCGACCATCATCCGGTTCACCAGCAATGCCTGCGGCGGTACGGCTTTGACCAATTCCTCGGTGGACACGATGCGCTCCACCGACAGGTAGCGCCGCTGTGCGGCCATCAGGAACAGATCGTCGAAGTAGGGGTCGATGCCGGTGTAAGCGGCGTTGCCACGAACGTCACCGAGATTGAGATGCACGAACGCGGCATCCAGGTTCAGTGCCGGCATGGCGAGCAGCGTCTCGTGCCCGCCGCCGGGCGCCGGATAGGGGCTGGTGACCGTCTTGAGCTCACCCTCCCAGAAGTCGAGCACGGAACTGCCCAGCCCGGCGCGAATTGGCAAGAACGGCAACCGTTGTGCCGCCGCCTGCAGTCCGCAGCGCAGCATGCCCTCGTCCATTTCACGGGCCTCGAGCGCCCCACCGCTGCGGGCCTTGGCGAACCAGGGGTCGTAGAAAGGCGGTGAGTCCAGCGAGACGAACCCGTAGTAGATCCGCTTGACCTTGCCGGCCGAGCACAGCAGTCCCACGTCCGGGCCGCCGTAGGTCACCACGGTCAGATCCTTGACATCGGTGCGCAACAGGGCGCGGATAAAAGCCATCGGCTTGCGTCGCGACCCCCAACCACCGATGCCGATGGTCATGCCGCTACGCACCTGCGCGACGGCTTCGTCGAGAGTGGTGCGCTTGTCGGTCACTTCTTCTCACCCTTCGCCGTTCCGGCGAATGCGTCGCGGTGTTCGTCGGCCACTCCGGCGAGGTTGAGCTCGAAGGTAAAGCCCTGTTCCATACGGTAACTGGAGTTGACCCGCTGGACGTCGATCAGGTTCAGCGCCTCTTTGGCCGCGCGGATCACCCGGGTGTCTTTGACGGCGATGTCGCGGGCTACCCGCAACGCGGCCTCGTCGAGTTCCCCGCGCGGGACCACCTCGTGCACCGAGCCGAAGTGATGCAGTGTCGCGGCGTCGACTGTGGCCGCGGTGAAGAACAACCGCCGCATCATGTGCTGCGGTACCAGTCGCGACAAATGGGTTGCCGCACCCAGTGCGCCGCGCTCGACCTCGGGCAGACCGAAGGTGGCATCGTCGGAGGCCACGATGACGTCGGCGTTGCCTACCAGCCCGATGCCGCCGCCGACGCAGAATCCGTTGACCGCGGCGATCACCGGGACGGCGCATTCGTAGACCGCGCGGAAGGCGGCGAAGCAACCGCGGTTGGCGTCGATCAGCGCGGTGAAGCCCTCGGTGCGCTGCATCTCTTTGATGTCGACCCCCGCGTTGAAGCCGCGGCCTTCGGCCCGCAGGATCACCGCGTGAGTGGCCTGGTCGTTGCCGGCGGCGGTCAGGACCTCGCCGAGTTCGAACCATCCGCGCGACGGAATGGCGTTGACGGGCGGGTAGTCGACGGTGACCGCGACTATCCCCGGTTCGACGGTGCGCGACGTGATTGTCATCGAGATCCTCGACCACTTCCTTGGGGGGCGATGGGGATGATTTACCTAAGCAAGCACTTGCTTGGTACGCTAGCACAGTGACTCATGCCGTCGGAGGCCCCGCGTTCAGCTTCGGGCTCACCGGCCGGGTCGTGCTGGTAACTGGCGGTGTTCGAGGGGTTGGCGCCGGCATCAGCACAATTTTCGCCGAGCAGGGTGCCACCGTCGTCACCTGTGCGAGGCGTCAGGTCGACGGTCTGCCCTACGAATTCCACCCCTGCGACATCCGTGACGACGACGCGGTCAAGGCGCTGATCGACGCGATCGTCGAGCGACATGGTCGCCTCGACGCGGTGGTGAACAACGCCGGAGGTTCGCCCTTCGTCTTGACGGCGGAGTCCAGCGCGAAGTTCAACCGCAAAATTATCGAGCTCAACCTGCTCGGCGCACTGTCGGTTTCCCAGCACGCCAACGAGGTGATGCAAAGCCAGCCCGGTGGTGGGTCGATCGTCAACATCTGCAGTCTCAGCGGTCGCCGGCCGTCGCCGGGCACCGGTGCCTACGGCGCGGCCAAGGCCGGCCTGGAAAGCCTCACCCAGACCCTCGCGGTGGAATGGGGGCCCAAGGTCCGGGTCAATGCGTGCGTTGTCGGGATGGTGGAAACCGAGCAGTCGGAACTGTTCTACGGCGACGCCGACTCGATCGCCGCGATCTCGAAGAACGTGCCACTCGGCCGGCTTGCGACGCCCGCCGATGTCGGTTGGGCCGCTGCCTTTTTGGCCTCGGATGCGGCGTCATACATCAGCGGCGCCTCGCTCGAAGTGCACGGCGGCGGCGAGCCGCCGCATTACCTGGCCACCACCAACGCGGACGCGATCAAGTAAGACGACGATGAGGATGGGTAGAAATGGGCATAGTTGACGGCCGTGTGGTCATCGTGACCGGCGCAGGTGGCGGCATCGGACGCGCGCACGCGCTGGCCTTCGCCGCCGAAGGCGCCCGCGTCGTCGTCAACGACATCGGTGTGGGCCTGGACGGATCACCGGCCGGTGGCGGCAGCGCGGCACAGAGTGTGGTCGACGAGATCATCGCTGCGGGAGGCGAAGCCGTCGCCAACGGCTCGAACATCGCGGACTGGAACCAGGCCGCAGCTTTGGTCCAGACCGCTGTCGACACGTTCGGCGGCCTCGACGTCCTGGTGAACAACGCCGGCATCGTGCGCGACCGGATGATAGCCAACACCAGCGAAGAGGAGTTCGATGCCGTCATCGCGGTGCACCTCAAGGGTCACTTCGCGGCGATGCGACACGCCGCCTCGTACTGGCGCGGGCTGAGCAAAGAAGGCAAAACCGTGGACGCGCGGATCATCAACACCAGCTCAGGCGCGGGCCTGCAGGGCAGCGTCGGCCAGGGCAACTACAGCGCGGCCAAAGCGGGTATCGCGGCGATGACTCTGGTCGGCGCCGCCGAAATGGGTCGCTACGGTGTCACGGTCAATGCGATCGCGCCATCGGCCCGCACCCGGATGACCGAGACGGTGTTCGCCGACATGATGTCCACCCAGGAAGACGACTTCGACGCGATGGCGCCGGAGAACATCTCGCCGTTGGTAGTCTGGTTGGGCAGCAACGAATCTCGCGACATCACCGGCCAGGTGTTCGAGGTCGAGGGCGGCAAGATCCGCGTCGCCGAAGGCTGGGCGCATGGACCCCAGATCGACAAGGGCGCACGATGGGACCCCGCGGAGCTGGGACCGGTGGTTTCCGATCTGCTGGCCAAGTCACGCACGCCCGTTCCGGTATACGGCGCCTGATCCCTGGCCTGCTCTGACTAGTTGTGCATTTTGACTGGGAGTCCTTGACCGACAGCGTGCATCGTTGTCGGCTGCCGTTTCTTGACGTCACTGTCGGTCTGGTGCAGGGCACTGCCGGAGCGTTGCTGGTCGACACCGGTACCACGCTGACCGAAGCGCACGCTATCGATGACGACGTGCGTCTGATTGCTGGGTGCGGAGTGACGCATGTGGTGTTGACCCACAAGCACTTCGATCATGTGTTGGGCTCCGGGGGATTCGCAGGTGCTCAAATATTCTGTGCACCAGAAGTTTTGGACTATCTCACCACCGATATCAATCAGCTCCGCGACGATGCGCTGAGTTACGGGGCCGACGCCACTGAGATCGACCACGCGATCGGCGCACTGCGGGCACCTCAGCACGCAGTCGACGACGTCATCGTGAGCCTGGGGAACCGCACGGTGACCATTGCCCGGCCGGGGGGCGGACACACCGATGCGGATCTTGTCGTCTCAGTGCCGGGTGTCACCGGGGAGCGGACCGTGATCTTCGCCGGTGATCTCATCGAGGAATCCGGCGATCCAGCAATCGATTCGGATTCCGACGTGGCTGCGTGGCCGGGTACCCTCGACCGTCTTCTCGCGATTGGCGGACCCGATGCCATCTACGTACCGGGACACGGCAGTGTCGTCGGCCTGGATTTCATTCGCCGTCAACAAGATTGGCTCAGGCGGTACCGCCCAGGGCCGTGACGATATCGTCGAGCACCGCGACGGGGAACTGGGCCAGTGCCGTGTCGACTTGGCTGAGGCCGGTCTGAAGGGCGGCATCGATCGTCGCCGAGTTGCCGCCGAGTAGTGCTTCGTAGATGTCATAGCCGGCGAATTGCGGTGCCTCGATCAGATTGCGGAAGTCGACAAAAAGCTCAGTGCCCAGCCCCGGATCTTGCGGCACGTCAACCCCGTTGTAGCTGACCAGCGTCCAGTCGCCGGGGCTGCCGTCGATGACGACCTGGCCCGTGTTGGGTAGGAACCCTTCGGTTTGCTCCACTTCCTGCAGCAGCACGGAGAAGTCCGGGTTGTTCACGTTCATCAGGGTCCAGACCGCGATCGCGCCTTCGCTGGAGAACGCCACGTCGTTCGCGGTCCCGGTCGCGCTTGCCGTGCCGTCGTAGATCGATTGGACGGCGCCACCGAAGCTTTCGTCGAACGTCACGCCGTTGACGCTCGGGTCCCCGATGTCGGGGACCAGTACATCGCCCATTGCCCAGGACAGTGGGCCCAACAGGTAGAGGATGCCCTCGAGGCTGGTTGTCGGGTCGCCCTCGAAAGCGCCCGCCGGGATCTCGTCGAGCCCGCCCAGTGTCGAGGCAGTCACCGTATGTCCGGCCGCAGTCAGCGCATCCAGTAAGGGCTGCGCTGTCTCTTGGGTCCTGAGCTCCTCAGAGTCGAATACTCCGGCGATGTTCGTCCCGTACTCGTTCTGGATCGCGGTGGCGACGTCGCTCGCTTGACTTTCACCGGTCGCATCGAGTGCGGTCCCGGGCGGGGTCGTATCGATGATGCCGGCGTTGTTGTCGATCGACTCTCCGTGCCGGACGAAGTCGATGATGATCGATTCGTCGTCGGCCCATGCCAGCGCCGATCCGAGCGACAGCAAGCCGGTCGAGAGCAACACGACGATGAGGGGACGCACGAACCGATTGCTCATCACGCGGGCAATCTATCGCAGCCGACCTGCAAAATTAAGGCAAATCACAGCTTTGTTCAGGCCCGATCTCGGTACGGCGGACCTAAATGCGGCCGACCTGCTGCAGTCCGTCGACCGTGTCGGCGAGCGTCTGCGCCGCGTCCCGTTGCGTGACGCCGAGATCGCGTTCGGCGGGGCTGTCATCGGAGGGCGGCATCTGGGTGTAGTACTGCATCGCCGCGGAGTTGATCGGAGTCTCGAACGGCAGATAATCGCCGATGACGTCGAACAAACGCCCCAGGGCGCGCAGGCCGACATCGGGGACCGGAACAGCCAGCAGGTTGCGATCAGCGGCGGCACCGAGCAGCGATGCGAGGCGATCCACCGCAATGCGTCGGCCACCGGCCATGTATCGGCGTGGCCCCTGGCCCGGCTGCAACAGTGCGACGTGCAAGGCGGCGAGGTCGCGGACGTCCACCACGATCCAGGCGGCGCTACGCCCGGGCACACCGCGCATCTTGATCGCTGCCTCCACGCCCTCGGCTGCCTCACCGAACTGATCACCCGCGGGTGGTCCCAGCACCATGCCGGGATAAGTGATGTTCACCGGCGCGCCGGCATCCTGAAGACCTCGCGCATACGCTTCGACGACGGCCTTGGACTTGCCGTACCCATCGGAACCGCCGACTACGGGCAGGTCCGCATGGAGCATAGGTAGACCGGGCCGAAACAGCGCCGAGAAACTCGAGACGTGAATGATCGGATCGACCTTCGCGGCGGCAGCCCCTCCGAGCACGTTGCGGGCGCCGTCGAGGTTGGTGCGCAACATCTCCTCGGCGCGGGCGGGGTCGGTGGAAACCATTGCTGCGCAATGAATGACGGCGTCACAACCCGCGAGCGCCGCAGCGGTGCTTTCTGGGTCTGCGATGTCACCGACGACATGATCGCCTACGTCGACGCCGATTTCCGCGGCGCTGGTGTGCAGGCGATCGGGGTTTCGCACGAGAAATCTGACGTGGTGTCCAGCGTCCTGGACGGCCTTCGCCGTCCAGGCACCCACGAACCCGGTGCCCCCGGTGATCAGAACCTTCATCAAACCCGCGTCAACGCGGATCGCAGATGACGATCGGAATGGTCCGGTCGGTCCAAGACTGGTAGTCGTCGAATGAGGAATACATCGCAACGAGCTGCGGCCAGTACTGCGTGCGTTCGGCCTCGGTGGCGTCGCGTGCGGTCAATGCCAGAACTTCTTTTCTGATCTGCACCGAGACCTTCGGGTTGGCCTTGAGGTTCAGATACCACATCGGGTTGTTGGTCCGCCCACCCTGCGAAGCCACCAGCACCACCCGGTCGCCGTCGCGTAAGTACAGCAACGGGCTCACCCGTAGTTGTCCGGTCTTGCGACCAATGGTGGTCAGCAGCGCCACCGGCGCCCCCTGCAGGAACGTTCCACCGATTCTTCCGCCGGACACCTTGTAGGCGAGGGTGTTCACCCGTGACATCCACTTGATGAGGACGCCTGTGCCGGCAGAGTTGAGTGCGCGAGGCGGATTGGCCATGACAACGATCCTAAGTTTTTTGGATGAATGGGCGCATTTGAGCGTTGATGTGGCGGATCGTGCCATCCACGATCAGGAACGTCTCGTCGACGTGTGCGCACACCCGGCGCCCGGCCAGCGTCGGCTTGGTGATCACATCGAACTGGGCTCGCACCTGGTCGCCGTCGACCTCGAACTTAGGCGGTGTGCATGCCTCGATGATCCGGAACTGCGGACCGCGATTCAGGCTGCGCCGCAAGTGATTTCCGGAGAACCCGGTCTTGATGCCCATCTCGATGCGAACGCAGTCCGGCGCGAACGGGACCTCATCGGCGCGGTGGTTGGCCAGTGCGTCGATGTAGGACTGGGCCGCCGCGATGTGATCCTGGTCGGACAGCGACAAGTTAGATCCGCTCGATGATGGTGCCGGTCGACAGGGCGCCACCGGCGCACATGGTGATCAACGCGGTGGTCTGGTCGGTGCGCTCGAGTTCGTGCAGTGCGGTGGTGATCAGCCGGCTGCCGGTGCTACCCACCGGGTGACCCAACGCGATCGCGCCGCCGTTGACGTTGACCTTGTCCATGTCGGGGTTGTGCACCCGCGCCCAGGACAGCACCACCGAGGCAAAAGCTTCGTTGATCTCGGTAATGTCGATGTCGCCCATCTTCATGCCGGCCTTTTCCAGCACCTTCGCCGTCGACTGCACCGGGCCGTCCAGGTGGTAGTACGGCTCTGCGCCCACCAGCGCCTGGCTGATGATGCGGGCCCGTGGCTTCAGCCCGAGCGCCTTGGCCTTGTCCTCGTCCATCCACAGCACCGCCGCCGCGCCGTCGGAGATCTGCGACGACGTGCCCGCCGTGTGGATTCCGCCGTCGATGACCGGCTTGAGCTGGCTCAGTCCCTCCAGCGTGGTGTCGCGCAGACCCTGGTCCTTGCTGACGATGTGCCGATCGCTGGTCGGTTGCTTGTTCTCGTCGAGCACCGGCGCCTCGATGCCACTGATCTCGCGGTCGAAGCGCCCCTCGGCCCACGCCTGCTTGGCCTTGCGCTGCGAGTCGAAACCGAACTGGTCGATCTCCTCGCGGGTTATGCCGCGGCGCTTGGCAATTCGCTCAGCGGCGGTGAACTGGTCGGGCAGGTCGATGTCCCACGATGCGGGCCGCAGGATGCCGCGGTCCGGACCGGCGTTGGCGCCCAGGCCGACGCGGCTCATCGCCTCGATACCGCACGCGATGCCGACGTCGATGGCACCGGCCGCGATCAACCCGGCGATCAGGCCGTTGGCCTGCTGGCCGCTGCCACACTGACAGTCCACCGTCATGGCGCCGACATGCTCCGGCAGCCCGGCGACGAGCCAGCTGACTCGGGTGATGTTGTTGGACTGCTCGCCGTACTGCGTCACGCAGCCGCCGACGATCTGCTCGACTTCGCCGGCGTCGATGCCGGCCTTGTCCACGAGTGCCTTCTGCGTGGCGCCCAACAGTTCGGTGGCGTGCAGTCCGGACAGCCACCCGGCGCGCTTGCCGATCGGGCTGCGGGTGGCTTCAACGATTACCGGGTTACCCATGCTGGTCAGGCTAGAACACGTTTCATTACTCTGACAAGCGAGGATGACGACCTGCCTTTTATCTGCGTAGGAGCCATGTTTTACTGGCACTAGAACACGTTGCAATTGAGGAGCGCATTGATATGGCACCCCCCACAATCTCCGCCGACTTCGACTTTCTCGACCCGGACGTCAACCTGGCCGGCTTGCCGGTCACGGAGCTTGCCGAGTTGCGTAGGGCCGAGCCGATCCACTGGGTGGACATTCCCGGCGGCGCGGGAGGGTTCGAAGACAAGGGTTATTGGATCGTCTCCAAGCACGCCGACGTCAAGGAGGTGTCCAAGCGCAGCGACGTCTTCTCCAGCTGGCTGAACGGCGCCATTCCGACCTGGCCACCGGAGATGAAGCGGGAGCAGGTCGAACTGCAGCGCAGCGTCATGCTCAACATGGACGCCCCGCACCACACCCGGCTGCGCAAGATCATCTCCCGCGGGTTCACCCCACGGGCCGTCGGGCGACTGGAAGAGGAACTCTCCCAGCGGGCCCAGAGCATCGCCAAGTCGGCCGCGGCTGAAGGCAGCGGCGACTTCGTCGAGCAGGTGTCGTGCGAGTTGCCGTTGCAGGCCATCGCCAGCCTGCTGGGCGTTCCCCAGGAAGATCGCGACAAGCTGTTCCGCTGGTCCAACGAGATGACCGGCGGCACCGACCCCGAGTACGCCGACGTCGATCCCGCGCAGTCGTCGATGGAACTGATCATGTACGCGATGGCAATGGCCGCGGAGCGGAACGAAAACCCGACCGACGACATCGTCACGACCCTGATCCAGGCCGACATCGACGGCGAGAAGCTCTCCGATGACGAGTTCGGTTTCTTCGTCATCATGCTCGCGGTGGCGGGCAACGAGACCACCCGTAATTCGATCACCCACGGCATGATCGCCTTCTCGCAGAACCCCGATCAGTGGGAGCTCTACAAGAAGGAACGGCCGTCGACCGCGGCCGACGAGATCATCCGCTGGGCCACTCCGGTGTCGGCGTTCCAGCGCACCGCGAACGAGGACGTCGAGTTGGCGGGCGTGCAGATCAAACAAGGCCAGCGGGTGGTGATGTCCTACCGCTCGGCCAACTTCGACGAAGAAGTCTTCGAAGACCCGCACTCGTTCAACGTCCTGCGCGACCCCAACCCGCACGTCGGCTTCGGCGGCACCGGTGCGCATTACTGCATCGGCGCAAACCTCGCCCGGATGACGATCAACCTGATCTTCAACGCCGTCGCCGATCACATGCCGGACCTGAAGCCGATTGGCGAGCCCGAACGTCTGCGGTCGGGCTGGCTCAACGGCATCAAGCACTGGCAGGTCGACTACACGGGCGCCCGCTGATGGATTTCACGCCGGACCCCGAACAGCAGGCTGTCGCCGATGTGGTCACCTCGGTACTGGACCGGGCCAACACCTGGGAGGCTCTCGTCGCCGGTGGCGTGACGGCCCTGCCGGTGCCCGAACGGGTGGGCGGTGACGGCGTCGGCCTGCCGGAGACCGCCACCGCACTGACGGAGATCGGCCGACACGGTCTGATCGGCCCCGCATTGGCCACCATCGGGTTCGGCGCGATTCCGTTGCTGGACTTGGCGTCTGATGAGCAGCAGGACCGCTACCTGGCCGGCCTGGCCAAGGGAGAAGTGCTCACTGCCGCGCTCAACGAGCCCGGCACCGCGCTGCCGGACCGGCCCGCGACGACCTTCGTCCACAGCCGGTTGTCGGGAACCAAAGTCGGTGTCTTGTACGCCGAAAACGCGGAATGGCTACTCGTCACCGCTGACAGCGCTGTCGTCGTGGTCTCGCCCAAGGCTGACGGGGTGCAGATCTCGAAAACCCCGACGTCCAACGGATCCGACGAATACGTGGTCACCTTCTCCGATGTGCCGGTCGCCGAGGACGATGTGCTGATCGGGGCTACGGCGCAGCGGGTAAATCAGCTGGCGCTCGCCGCGAGCGGTTCCTACACCGCCGGCCTGGTGGCCGGCGCGTTGCGGCTGACCGCCGACTATGTGGGGACCCGGCAGCAATTCGGTAAGCCGCTGTCGACCTTCCAGACCGTCGCCGCGCAGCTCGCCGAGGTCTACATCGCCTCGCGGACAATCGATCTGGCATCGACATCGGTGATCTGGCGTCTGGCTGAAGGTCGTGATGCCGCGGCCGACTTGGATGTGCTCGGTTACTGGATCACCTCGCAGGCGCCGCGGGTGATGCAGATCTGCCACCACCTGCACGGGGGTATGGGGATGGACATCACCTATCCGATGCACCGGTACTACTCCTCGATCAAAGACATCACCCGACTCTTGGGTGGCCCGTCTCATCGCCTCGACCTGGTTGGAGCGCAATGTTCATCGACCTGACTCCCGAGCAGCGTGAGCTGCAAGCCGAACTGCGGCAGTACTTTTCGAACCTGATCTCGACCGACGAGATGAAGGCAATGGAAAAGGACCGCCACAACGACGCCTACCGCGCCGTGATCCGGCGAATGGGCAAGGACGGAAAGCTCGGCGTCGGCTGGCCAAAAGAGTTCGGCGGGTTGGGTTTCGGCCCGATCGAGCAGTCGATCTTCGTCAACGAGGCGCATCGGGCGGACGTGCCGCTTCCTGCGGTGACATTGCAGACGGTCGGCCCGGTGCTCCAGCAGTTCGGCACCGATCTGCAGAAGAAGAAGTTCCTGCCCGCGATCCTCGCCGGTGAGGTGCACTTCGCAATCGGCTATAGCGAACCCGAGGCGGGAACCGACCTTGCCTCACTGCGGACCAGCGCGGTCCGTCACGGTGACGAATACATCGTCAACGGCCAGAAGATGTGGACCACCGGCGGGCACGACGCCGACTACATTTGGCTGGCTTGTCGCACCGACCCGGAAGCCGTGAAGCACAAAGGCATTTCGATCCTGATCGTCGACACCAAGGACCCGGGCTTCTCCTGGACACCGGTTATCCTGTCCGACGGCGCGCACCACACCAACGCCACCTACTACAACGATGTGCGGGTGCCTGTCGACATGCTGGTCGGCGAGGAGAACGCCGGGTGGCGGCTGATCACCACCCAGCTCAACAACGAGCGGGTGATGCTCGGTCCGGCCGGCCGCACCGCGGGCATCTACGACCGGCTGCACGAGTGGGCATCCAAGCCGGGCGGTGACGGGGTCACCCCCATCGACCACCAGGACGTCAAGCGGGCGCTCGGTGAGATCTATTCGATGTGGCGGGTCAACGAGCTACTCAACTGGCAGGTGGCCGCCGCCGGTGAAGAGATCAACGTGGCCGACGCCGCATCGACGAAAGTCTTTGGCACCGAAAGCATTCAGTACATCGGTCGCCTTGCCGAGGAGATCGTCGGCAAGTACGGCAACCCTGCCGAGCCCGCGACGGCCGAGCTGCTGGACTGGCTCGACTCGCAGACGAAGCGCAATTTGGTGATCACCTTCGGTGGAGGCGTGAACGAAGTGATGCGGGAGATGATCGCCGCGTCCGGCCTCAAAGTGCCGAGGGTGCCCAGATGACAGATATCCAACAGGCGCTCGCGGAAATCAAAGCGGCCGGCGGTCCCAAGCCGCGAGCCGGTCGCGATCCGGTGAACCAGCCGATGATCAACAGCTGGGTCGAGGCCATCGGCGACACCAACCCGATCTATCGGGATGAGGGTGCAGCCCGCGCCGTCGGACACCCGGGAATTGTCGCGCCCCCGGCGATGATTCAGGTGTGGACCATGTTCGGTCTGGGCGGTGAACGCCCGACCGACGACCCCATGGGTCCGATCATGAAGCTGTTCGACGACAACGGTTACATCGGTGTGGTCGCGACGAACTGCGAGCAGACCTACCACCGGTATCTGCAACCCGGCGAGGAGGTCACCATCCACTCGGAGATGGGCGACGTCGTCGGGCCCAAGCAGACCGGGCTCGGCGAGGGCTGGTTCATCAATCAGCACATCATCTGGCGGGTCGGCGATGAGGATGTCGCCGAAATGAATTGGCGCATACTCAAATTCAAGCCTGCCTCCGCTGCCGCCGAGGTCTCGGTACCCGAAGACCTCGACGCCAACGCCATGATGCGGCCCTCGGAGTCCAAAGACACCAAGTTCTTCTGGGACGGCGTGAAGTCGCACGAGTTGCGGATCCAGCAGCGTCCCGACGGCAGCCTGCAGCATCCGCCGGTACCGGCGATCTGGCAGGACAAAGAAACAGCGTCCGACTACGTCGTCGCCAGCGGTCACGGCGCAGTGTTCAGCTTCGTGGTGCATCACGCCCCGAAGGTGCCCGGCCGCACCCTGCCGTTCGTCATCGCGCTGGTGGAGTTGGAGGAGGGCGTGCGGATGCTCGGTGAGCTTCGCAATGTGGACCCCGCGACCGTGGAGATCGGAATGCCGGTCCAGGCAACGTATATCGACTTCCCGGCCAACGACATCGGGCCGGCATGGACGCTGTACGCATGGGAACCCGCCGCATGAGCGTCGCCACGGTAGAGGTCGGCACGAAGCTCCCGGAGCTGGCGTTCTACGGCGATCCGACGTTCATCATCTCGACGGCGATCGCCACCCGCGACTACCAGGATGTGCACCACGACCGGGACAAGGCGCAGGCCAAGGGATCCAAGGACATCTTCGTCAACATCCTCACCGATACCGGTCTGGTTCAGCGCTACATCACCGACTGGGCCGGCCCGTCGGCGTTCATCAAGTCGATCGGTCTGCGGCTCGGTGTGCCGTGGTACGCCTACGACACGGTGACGTTCACAGGCGAAGTGACCGCGGTTGACGACGGGTTGATCACGTTGAAAATCGTTGGCAGCAACAGCCTTGGTGATCACGTCATCGCGAACGCGACCCTGACCATCGGAGGCTCTGATGGCCGGTGAATTATCCGGTAAGGCCGCGATCGCCGGCATCGGCGCTACGGACTTCTCCAAGGACTCGGGCCGCAGCGAGCTTCGGCTGGCGGCCGAGGCCGTCCTGGATGCGCTCGACGACGCCGGTCTGACGCCGGCCGACGTCGACGGCATGGTCACGTTCACGATGGACTCCAACACCGAAGTGGCCATCGCCCGGGCCACCGGCATCGGTGACCTCAAGTTCTTCTCCAAGATCCACCACGGCGGTGGCGCGGCGTGTGCGACGGTCCAGCAGGCGGCCATCGCGGTCGCCACCGGTGTCGCGGACTGCGTTGTGGCATATCGGGCCTTCAATGAGCGCTCCGGTCAGAGGTTCGGCCAGGTGCAGCTTCGATTGGTAGAGAACGCCGATTCCACTGGCGTGGACAACTCGTTCTCCTATCCGCACGGGCTGTCGACGCCTGCCGCGCAGGTCGCCATGATTGCCAAGCGCTACATGCATCTGTCGGGCGCGACCAGCCGAGATTTTGGGGCGATCTCGGTGGCGGACCGCAAACACGCCGCCAAAAACCCCAAGGCGTATTTCTATGAGAAGCCGATAACCATTGACGACCACCAGAATTCACGGTGGATCGCCGAGCCGCTGCGGCTGCTGGACTGCTGCCAGGAGACCGATGGCGCGGTGGCTCTCGTCATCGTCTCGGCCGAGCGGGCGAAGGACCTGAAGAACCGGCCTGCCGTCATCGAGGCCGCGGCTCAGGGCGCAAGCCCGAACCAGTACTCAATGGTCAGCTACTACCGGCCGGAGCTCGACGGGCTGCCGGAGATGGGTTTGGTCGGTAAGCAGTTGTGGTCCCAGTCGGGTCTGAAACCGACGGACATCCAGACCGCCATCCTCTACGACCACTTCACGCCGTTCACCCTGATTCAGTTGGAGGAGTTGGGATTCTGCGGTTGGGGTGAGGCCAAAGAGTTCATCGCCGACGGTGCGATCGAGATCGGCGGCCGACTGCCGATCAACACCCACGGCGGGCAACTCGGTGAGGCCTATATCCATGGCATGAACGGCATCGCCGAAGGAGTCCGCCAGTTGCGCGGCACCTCGGTCAACCCGGTGCCCGACGTCGAGCACGTGCTGGTCACCGCCGGCACCGGCGTGCCGACCTCCGGCCTGATCCTGGGCTAACCGGCCGTCCGCGGCGCGCCCGGCTGGCCGGGCGTTCGGCGCCCAACGCTCGGCTAGCCGGGCACTCGACAGCTGAAGTGACGGCGATGGTCTTACGTGCGAATCTGCGGCAATGGGCCAGCCCTTTCTCGGAAGCGAAGCCATTGCAGGTGGAGTGCTGACCAAGAGCCAGCTGGAAACGCGCTACTCCCGAGTACTTCGGGACGTTTACGTCGAGCGAGACGCCGAAATCACTGCCGTGATGCGTGCCGAGGCCGGGTGGTTGTGGACCGGCCGTCGGGGAGTTGTCGCGGGATTCTCGGCAGCCGCGCTGCACGGGAGTAAATGGGTCGACGACCGAAGACCTGCGGAGTTGATCCACGACAATCACCATCGCGCGGCGGGGATACAGATACACAGGGACGTTGTCGCCGCGGACGAAATCGAGACGATCGGCGGTGTGGTGGTCACATCGCCGACGCGGACAGCGCTCGACCTCGGCTGCTGGTACCCGAAGATGACCGCCGTGGCGGGCATCGACGCGCTGGCCGGAGCGACGGAAATCAAAGCCGCTGATGTCGAGCAGTTGGCGCGTAGGTATTCCGGACGCAGAGGAATCACACGAGCGCGACGAGCGATCGACCTTTTCGATGCGGGTTCACAGTCGCCGAAGGAGTCTTGGCTACGCGTTGTTTTGATGGAGGCCGGCTTGCCGCGGCCGCAAACGCAGATTGCGGTACACGACGAGTTCGGTTCCGCGGTGGCTTACCTGGACATGGGCTGGGAGGACGTGAGAGTCGCCGTCGAGTATGACGGCGAGCAACACCGCACCGATCGCCGGCAGTACGCCTGGGACGTTCGGAGGCTGGAAATGCTCGAGCGACGTGGGTGGATCGTGCTGCGCGTGCTGGCGGGAGATCGACCCGCCGAGGTCGTCAGGCGTGTTCGCGCCGCGTTGGCCCGCCGACCGCCCTGCTAGCCGGGCGCCCGACGACGCGGTCCCGGACAGCCGGGCTCTCGGCGTGAAGGGACGAGGAGCGAGGCAAAAGCTAGGCCGGGGTCAGCTCTACGCCGCTGAGGACGACCGCGTTGTCGCGCGCAGGTGCGGTGACGGTGGCGAGCAGGCGTCCGTCTTCTTTCCAGACCGAGGCCTTCAGCGTCTCACCCGGATAGGCCACGCCGGCGAACCGTGCGCCATAGGAGCCGACGGCGCCGGCGTCGCCGCCGAGCACCGAGTCGGTCAGGGCCTTGCAGGTCATGCCATAGGTGCACAAGCCGTGCAGGATGGGCCGCGGAAATCCTGCGGCCGAAGCGAATTCGGGATCCGAGTGCAGCGGATTGCGGTCGCCGCAGAGCCGGTAGAGCAGGGCCTGCTGTGGCAGCACCGGGATATCGAGTTCGAGGTCCGCAGCCCGGTCCGGTGCGGCCGCCGACGTCGACGGCCCACGGTCGCCGCCGAATCCGCCTTCTCCGCGCGCGAAGATCGAACGACGCTGCGTCCACAGCAGCGTCCCGTCGGGCGCGGTCACGCGGGTCTCGGACCAGATCACCGCGGCCTTGCCCTTGTCCCAGATGTCGGTAAAGCGGGTGACGGCCGTCGCCGAGCCAGATGGTGGCAGCGGCGCGGGCACGGTCACCTGTTCGCTGGCATGCAGGACCTTGCTCAGCTCGATGTCGATGCCGGGAAACTGAACTGTCGGCGGCTTGGTGACGTGGAAAGTCGCGGCCACGTTGCCGAACGTCGGCAGAACCTGCGGGGTGTCGTCGATGAGGTAGCGCAACTCGCGGGCGTCCATCGGATCGGCGCCGGCACCCAGTCCGAGGTGATAGAGCTGGATATCGCTACTGCTCCAACTGAATTCGATCGGGTCGAGTTCAGCGGCCAGCGCGACGTCCACATCGATCGGCATGTCAGCGCTCCCCGGCGATGTGCAGAGCGGCCAGGTAACCGAAGGTCATAGCGGGGCCGATGGTGCCGCCAGGTCCGGGATAGGTGTGACCCATCACCGGGGCGCTGACATTGCCTGCCGCATAGAGGCCTTCGATGATGCTGCCGTCGTCGCGCAGCGCCCGGCCGTGGACGTCGGTGCGGATTCCGCCCTTGGTTCCCAGATCGCCCGGCACCATCTTGGCGGCGTAGTACGGCCCATGGCTGATCTCGCCGAGGTTCGGGTTCGGCTTGTTGGTCGGGTCGCCGTAGTACCTGTCGTATGCGCTCTCGCCGCGGTGGAAGTCGGAATCGACGCCTGAGCGCGCGAAGCCGTTGAATCGCTGGACCGTCGCGGCGAATTCGTCGACCGGCAGACCGGCTTTGGCCGCCAACTCCTCCAGGGTGTCCGCTTGGATGATCACGCCGGACTCCATCCACTTGCGCGGAATGCGTTGTCCTGGCTGCAGTCCCGCGAAGATATAACGGTCGCGGTATTGCTGGTCGAACACCAGCCATGCCGGGATGTTCTCACCCGGCCCGGGGCCTTGGCCGAATTCGCCGCCGTACATGTGGTGGCACGCTTCGACATATGGCATGGATTCGTTCATGAATCGCTGGCCGGACATGTTGACGATGATGGACCCGGGCGAGTTGCGCTCCGACAGTGCAAACCATGGCGCGCCAACCAGTGGAACCGTCGGGCCCCACCAGGCGTCCTCCATGATGTCCAAGGCCGCACCGAGCTTTTCGGCGGCCAGAATCCCGTCGCCGGTGTTGGCCTTCGCACCGACAGTCCACTCGGTGGTGATCGGCGCGCGCTGGTACTTCACCCGCATCTGCTCGTTGTGTTCGAATCCACCACTGCCGAGAATCACGGCCTTGCGAGCCCGGATCAACTGCGGCTCGCTGGCTTCCGATTGACCGGTCTCACGCACGTAGATGCCGCGGACCGCACCGTCCTCCACGTAGAGGTCGGTCAGCGCCGTATTGAGCCGCACCGGAACGCCCGCCTTGCGGAGCCCGACCCGAAGCGGGGCGATCAGCGCGCGTCCCATGCCGACCAGGTTCTGCCCGGTCGCCTTCGCCCACATTGTGCGTCCGCCGACCTTGAGGCTGCGCAGCACACCGCGCGGATGACGCTTGAGCTGGTTCAGCCGCACGTAATCCTGTTGCATCACAACGACATTGAGCGGGACCTTGCCGTATGGCGGCTCCAGCCCGGCCAGATCGGGGCCGAGCTTCTTGGCATTGAACGGCTTCGGCTCGATCGAACGGCCGCCCGCGCGACCACCCGGCGCCTCGGGGTAGTAGTCGGCGTACTGCGGCACCCAGCACATCTTCAGCGGGGAATGCTTCAACACGAACGACAGCATCTCGGGCCCACGCTCGAGGTAGGTGTCGATGCGCTGCGCTTCGACGACGTCACCGACGATCCCGTGCAGATAGGTGCGAGCCGCCTCGGCTGTGTCCTTGACGCCGTCGCGCTTGAGCACCTCGTTGTTGGGAATCCACACGCCACCACCGGAGCGGGCGGTGGAGCCGCCGAAGTGCGCGGCCTTCTCTACGATTATAGTGCTAAGACCCCGGTGGGCGGCCGCAAGAGCAGCAACCATGCCGGCGCCGCCGCTTCCGACCACGACGACGTCGTACTCCTGATCCGTCATGTAGAACACGTTATAGAATTGCCGGGGCCGGGCGCTACCGCCCCGGTCAATCGAACGAGGGGACTTCGGCTAAATGATCCCGGCAGCCACTCGCGACGCGCTGGCCGCCGATCTCGCAGAGGCCGAACGGAGCCGCCAGCCTATCGCTCCGTTGACGGCCGGGCACGCCGAGATCGACGTCGTCGACGCCTACGAAATCCAGCTGATCAACATCCGTCAGCGGGTCGCCGAGGGCGCCCGGGTGGTCGGCCACAAGGTCGGCCTGTCGTCGTTGGCCATGCAGCAGATGATGGGCGTCGACGAACCCGACTACGGGCATCTGCTCAACGACATGCAGGTCTTCGAGGACGTCCCAGTCAAGTCCGACAAGTATCTGTATCCGCGGGTTGAGGTCGAAGTCGGATTCATCCTGGCCCACGATCTGCCCGGCGCGAACTGCACCGAAGACGACGTGCTGGCCGCGACCGAAGCGTTCGTGCCGTCGATCGAGTTGATCGACACCAGGATCACCGACTGGAAGATCGCGCTGTGCGACACCATCGCCGACAACGCGTCGTCCGCGGGCTTCGTGCTGGGCGCGGCGCGGGTCGCGCCGGCCGACATCGACATCACCAAGATCGAGGCGGTGCTGACCAACAACGGCGAGGTGGTGGCGAAGGGCCGCAGCGACGCGGTGCTGGGTAATCCGGTGACCGCGGTGGCATGGCTGGCCCGCAAGGTGGAAAGCTTCGGGGTGCGGCTTCGGGCCGGCGACATCGTGTTGCCCGGTTCGTGCACTCGGGCCATCGACGCACCTCCGGGCAGCAATTTCGTCGCCGATTTCGACGGGCTCGGGTCCGTCCGACTGTCTTTCGAATAAGGAGCGATCGCCAGCGCGGCGAAGCCGGGCGCAGCGGGTCGCGACATGAGATGAAGGAGCGATCGCCAGCGCGGCGAAGCCGGGCGCAGCGGGTCGCGACATGAGATGAAGGAGCGTCCATGCCGTCCAAGATGAGTGTGGCCATCGTCGGATCGGGCAATATCAGCACCGATCTGCTTTACAAACTGCTCCGCTCGGAGTGGTTGGAGCCGCGTTGGATGGTGGGCATCGACCCTGCCAGCGAAGGTCTGGCCCGCGCCCGCAAGCTGGGACTCGAGACCACCCACGAAGGCGTCGACTGGCTGTTGGCGCAGTCCGAGAAGCCCGACATGGTGTTCGAGGCAACCAGCGCCTACGTGCACCGCGACGCGGCGCCGAAATATGAGGCCGCCGGAATCCGGGCGATCGACCTGACACCGGCCGCCGTGGGCCCGGCGGTGATCCCGCCGGCCAATCTGCGCGAGCACCTCAACGCACCCAACGTCAACATGATCACCTGTGGGGGACAGGCGACCATTCCGATCGTCTACGCCGTATCCCGCGTGGTGGAGGTGCCCTACGCCGAGATCGTCGCGTCGGTGTCGTCGTCGTCGGCAGGGCCGGGCACCCGGGCCAACATCGACGAGTTCACCAAGACCACGTCGCGCGGCGTGCAGACCATCGGCGGTGCGAAACGCGGCAAGGCGATCATCATCCTCAACCCGGCCGATCCGCCAATGATCATGCGCGACACCATCTTCTGCGCGATCCCCGAAGATGCGGACCGCGACGCGATCGCCCAGTCGATTCGCGACGTCGTCGCCGAAGTGCAGACCTACGTGCCGGGCTACCGGCTGCTCAACGACCCGCAGTTCGACGACCCGTCGGTGCACTCCGGGGGCCAGGCACTGGTCACCACCTTCGTCGAGGTCGAAGGCGCCGGCGACTACCTGCCGCCGTATGCGGGCAACCTCGACATCATGACCGCCGCGGCCACCAAGGTGGGCGAGGAGATCGCCAAGGAATCGCTGTCGACGACAGCTCAAGGAGCGCAGGCGTGACTACCGATATCTTCTTCAACCCGATCTGGGACGTCCGGATGACGGACACGTCTCTGCGCGACGGCTCGCACCACAAGCGTCACCAGTTCACCAAGGACGAAGTCGGCGCCATCGTGGCCGCGCTGGACCACGCCGGCGTGCCGGTGATCGAGGTGACCCACGGCGACGGGCTGGGCGGCTCGAGCTTCAACTACGGGTTCTCCAAGACGCCCGAGCAGGAGCTGATCAAGCTCGCCGCCGAGACCGCCAAAGAAGCCAAGATCGCCTTCCTGATGCTGCCCGGCGTCGGCACCAAAGAAGACATCAAAGAGGCGCAGAACAACGGCGGCTCGATCTGCCGGATCGCCACCCACTGCACCGAGGCTGACGTCTCGATTCAGCACTTCGGGCTGGCTCGCGAACTCGGCCTGGAAACCGTCGGATTTCTGATGATGTCGCACACCATTGCGCCGGAGAAGCTGGCAGCGCAGGCCCGCATCATGGCCGACGCGGGTTGCCAGTGCGTCTACGTCGTCGACTCGGCGGGCGCCCTGGTGCTCGACGCGGTGGCCGACCGGGTGGCGGCCCTGGTTGCCGAACTCGGTGACGACGCCCAGGTCGGTTTCCACGGGCACGAGAACCTCGGATTGGGAGTGGCCAACTCGGTGGAGGCCGTCCGGGCCGGTGCCAAGCAGATCGACGGCTCCTGCCGCAGGTTCGGCGCGGGCGCGGGCAACGCTCCGGTCGAAGCGCTGATCGGAGTGTTCGACAAGATCGGCGTCAAGACCGGCATCGACTTCTTCGACATCGCCGACGCCGCCGAAGAAGTTGTGGCACCGGCGATGCCGGCTGAATGCCTGCTCGACCGTAACGCGCTGATCATGGGCTACTCCGGGGTCTACTCCAGCTTCCTCAAGCATGCCGTCCGCCAGTCCGAGCGCTACGGCGTTCCGGCCCACCAGCTGCTGCACCGGGCCGGACAGCGCAAGCTGATCGGTGGTCAGGAAGACCAGCTCATCGACATCGCGCTGGAGATCAAGCGCGAACAGGAAAGCGGCGCTGCGGCCTCGTCATAATCTGAGCGCTTGCACAGGCTGTGCATAGCCACCGCGAGTAAGTTTGCGCGCATGAGTACGACATTCATCTGGGCCGGCCGCATCGCCGGCGGCCTGCTCGCGGCCTCGGCCGCGGCGATTATTGCGCTTCCGGTGGCCGGCGCCGCGTGCGACCAGACCGTGGGTCAGTCCATCAACTCATACCTGCAGCGGCATCCCGACCTCCACCAACAGCTGCAGGACCGGTCGCAGGCTGAGGGCGGCGGCCCCGATGTCATCGGCTACTTGAATCGGCATCCAGATGTGCGACGGCACCTGATCGACCTGTCGCAGCAGTGCACGGGGTAGTGAATCCGCGTCGTTGCTGAAGGCCACCGGCCACAACGCGCGATGTTCGCTTGTTGACGAAAACTAGAACACGTTCTAGCGTCGAGGCGTGCCCGATCCCCTCTTCTCCGAGCCGCTCGTCGCTGCCATCGCTGAGTCCGAGAAATTAGTCGCCGCCGCACCGCACATCGAGACCGAGGCCGATCTGCTCGAGGGGCTGCAATACCTCGCCGGTTGTGTGGCTGGGTGCACGCACATGGTGTTCGATTACGACCGCGACCACCCGGTGCTGCTCTCCGGCACCGGGCCGTACACAAAAATGGGCCTGGACAATCCGGACACCCTGTACTTCGGCTGCCGGGTCCAGCCCGACCGCGACTACGTGGTCAACGGTGTCCGCGGCACCACCACCGACTTGAGCTTCCAGCTGCTCGGCGGCGAGTACACCGACGACAACGTTCCCGCCAGCCAGGCCGCGTTCGACGACCGTGAGCTCGACATCGCCGCGGATGGCAGCTTTCAATGGCAGGTGCGGCCCTCCAGCGCCGGCCAGCTGGTGATCCGAGAGGTGTACGGCGACTGGGCGGCGCGGCGAGGCACCTTCACCATTTCGCGATCGGATACCGTCGGCACCGCACCGCCGCCACTGAGCCGCGCGATGATCGAAAAGCGTTACAGCGCAGCAGGAAAGCAACTGGTCAACCGGGTCAAGACCTGGCTGCAGTTCCCGCAGTGGTTCTATCTGGACCTGCCGGTCAACACCATGGTCGCGCCGCGTCTGACGCCCGGCGGATTGGCGACGCAGTATTCTTCGGTCGGGCATTTCGAGCTTCGGCCCGACGAGGCTCTCGTCATCACGCTGCCGGCGACCGATGCGCCTTACCTCGGCTTCCAGCTGGGTAGCTTGTGGTACATCTCGCTGGACTACATCAACCACCAGACGTCGCTGAACAACACTCAGGCGCAAGTGGATCCGGACGGTATGGTCCGAATCGTCGTCGCAGACCAGAACCCGGGTGTCACCAACTGGGTCGAGACGCTTGGTCATCGTCGCGGCTTCCTGCAGTTCCGCTGGCAGCGGGTTTCGCGTCAGCTGACTGAGGCCGACGGCCCCACCGTCGAACTGGTCAACATCGACGCGCTCCCGGGTGCGCTGCCCCATTACGCGCACAATAAGATCTCTGAAGAGGACTGGCGTACCCGAATCGCGTTGCGCCAGCAGCAAATTGCAGCCAGGATGCTGGGGTAATCATGACCGGAATGCTCGAGAAAAAAGTGATCGTGATCAGCGGCGTGGGCCCGGGACTCGGCACCACGCTCGCGCACCGATGTGCGAATGACGGCGCCGAGTTGGTACTGGCGGCGCGGACGGTGGAGCGGTTGGAGGACCTCGCCAAGCAGCTCGGCGACGCCGGTCACAAGGCCCTGGCGGTGCGCACGGATATCACCGAAGACGACGATGTGGCGGCCTTGGTGGAATCCACCAGGTCTAACTTCGGCAAGGTTGACGTGCTGATCAACAACGCGTTCCGGGTGCCGTCGATGAAACCGTTGGCCGGAACCAGCTTTCAGCACATCCGCGATGCGATCGAGCTGAGCGCGCTGGGTGCGTTGCGTCTCATCCAGGCCTTCACCCCGGCGTTGGAGGAGTCGAACGGTTCGATTGTCAACGTCAACTCGATGGTGCTGCGCCACTCGCAGGCCAAATACGGGGCCTACAAGATGGCCAAGTCCGCGCTGCTGTCCATGTCGCAGTCGTTGGCCACCGAGCTCGGCGAAAAGGGTATCAGGGTGAACTCCGTTGCGCCCGGCTATATCTGGGGTGAGACGCTGCAGGGCTACTTCGAGCACCAGGCCGGGAAGTACGGCACCACCGCCGACCAGATCTACCAGGCGACCGCGGCCGACTCCGACCTCAAGCGACTGCCCACCGAGGACGAGGTTGCGTCGGCCATCATGTTCATGGCCAGCGACTTGTCCAGCGGCATCACCGGACAGACGCTGGACGTCAACTGCGGCGAGTACCACAACTAGACATGACCACTGAACGCACCGACATCGCCACCGTCGACGAGTTGCATGCCTCGGCGACCAAGCTGACCGGACTCGACGATTTCGGCGGCGACAACGACAACTACCGCGAAGCGCTCGGCGTGCTGCTCGACTCCTACCGGCAAGAAGCAGGCCTAACTGTGTTGGGCAGCAAGATGAATCGCTTCTTCCTGCGCGGCGCACTGGTGGCCAGGCTGTTGTCCGAGTCCGCATGGAAGCAATACCCGCAGCACGCCGATGTCGCGGTCACGCGACCCATCTTCGTCACCGGTCTGGTGCGTACCGGTACCACGGCGCTGCACCGGCTCCTCGGGGCCGACCCGGCGCATCAGGGCCTGCACATGTGGCTCGCGGAATTCCCGCAGCCGCGCCCGCCGCGCGAGACGTGGGAGTCTCACCCGCTGTATCGACAGCTCGACGACCAGTTCACCCAGCATCATCAGGACAACCCGGGCTACACCGGCCTGCACTTCATGGCCGCCTACGAGCTCGAGGAGTGTTGGCAGCTGTTGCGTCAGTCGCTGCATTCGGTGTCCTACGAGACGTTGGCACATCTGCCGAGCTACTCAAAGTGGTTGTCGCAGCAGGACTGGACGCCGGCGTATCAGCGTCACCGCAAAAACCTTCAGCTGATCGGACTCAACGATGTCGACAAGCGATGGGTGCTGAAGAACCCGAGTCATTTGTTCGCTCTCGACGCGTTGATGAAGACGTATCCTGACGCCCTGGTGATCCAGACCCATCGGCCGGTCGAGACAATCATGGCGTCGATGTGTTCGTTGGCCCAGCACACCGCCGACGGATGGTCGACCAAATTCGTCGGCCCGCAAATCGGTTCGGACGCAGTGGAAACCTGGTCGCGCGGCTTGGAGCAGTTCAACACCGCGCGGGCCAAGTACAACCCGGCCCAGTTCTATGATGTCGACTACCACGAGTTGATCGCCGATCCGCTCGGCACGGTCGCCGACATTTACCGCAAGTTCGACATCCCGCTCACCGATGAGGCACGGCAGGCGATGAAGGACAGTCACGCCGAAAGCCAAACCGGTGCAAGGGCTCCCAAGCACAAGTACTCATTGGCCGACTACGGGCTGACCGCCGAGGGGGTCAAGGAACGCTTCGCCGGGCTGTGATCGATTGCCTGGTGATCAGCCGTCGCCGGGCGGGGTAGCCGTGGAGACGGCGTCCAGGCACCCTTCGGCGACGGCGTGCTCGATGCTGTCGCCGAGTTTCGGGCAGGCCCGGGTTCGCGCGCTGGGTTCACCGGTCGCTCGCACCTCGGCGAAATAGGCGCAGCGCTGCGATGCGTCGTTATTCCATTGCACCGCAGTGTGTCCGGGGCCCAGGCGTTTGACGCTGACGGTGGCGTGGCAGAACCGGCAGTCCACTGGCTGTAGGCCGGACGTCAGATAACGGGTGCGGTCGGCCCGGGTGGCCTCCTGGACCGCAGCGGCACGTTCCGGATCGTCGGCGAAATCCGGTGCCTTGGACCATGATCCGCCGCGCTTCCCGTTACCTGCCGGGACCGGCTCGTCATGGCTTTCGTGATCGCCATGGAGCATCAGCATCGACCGAGCGAGCCGATCGACGTCGGGTGGCTGGTCAGGCGGGCTCATGTAGCGGGCTGCTCGGCCTTCGCTTCGGACTCTGAAGCCTGCTTCTGCAGGTTCTCGTCGACCTCGACATGCCACTTCTCGTTGGCGATGGTGGTGTCCACCTCGATCTCGAAACGGTCCGTCATGTCCGGCGTGACATCGGCGACGTCCACGTAGAACTGCTGATACCAGCGGCGCATCTGGTACACGGCGCCGTCTTCCTCGACCAGCAGCGGGTTGTCGATGCGGGTCTTGTGCTTCCAGATTTCGACGTCTTGCAGGAAGCCCTTGCTGACGCCCTCGGTGAAGACTTTGGCCAGCTTGTTGGTCATCTTCTCGTCCATGCCCTTGGGCTTTTCGACGATGACGCCCCACTGCAGAACGAACGAATCCTGGGTTACCGGGTAGTGGCAGTTGATCAGGATCGACTCGGCCTTGTAGCCGCCGTAACTGTTGTGCAGCCAGTTGATCATGAACGACGGGCCGAAGTAGGACGCCTCGGAGTCCAGATGCGCCTCGCCGTACGAGGTGCCCAGGTCGTTCACGTCCGGACGCCCGACGTTGTGCAGGTACTGCGAAGCGATATGACCTTCGAAGACGTTCTTGAAGTAGGTCGGCAGACCGAAGTGGATGTAGAAGAAGTGCGCCATGTCGGTGACGTTGTCGATGATCTCGCGGCAGTTGGAGCCCTCGATGAGCATCGAGTTCCAGCGCCAGTCGGTCCACTCGTCGCTGGCGAACTCGGGGAGTTCGGGGATGCGCAACTCGGGGGGCGGCGGGTTGCCCTCGTGGTCGTGCCAGACGTACAGCAAGCCGCTGCGGACGTCGGTCGTCCAGGAGCGCGTGCGGGCCAACCGTGGGGTTCGTTTGGCGTAGGGCACCAGCTTGCATTTGCCGTCCCCACCCCAGCGCCAGTCGTGGAATGGGCAGGCGACCTCGTCACCCTTGATGGTCCCTTGTGCCAGGTTGCCGCCCATGTGCCGGCAGTATCCGTCCAGCACGTGCAGGTCGCCGTGCGAGTCGCCGAACACCACGAGGTGGGTTCCGAACGCCTCGATTCCGTGCGGTTCACCGTCTAGGTAGTCCTTGACCGGGCCAAGGCAGTGCCAGCCGCGGGCATACCGGTCGGGCAGGGTGCCGGCGTCGATCTCGCGAACAGCAGCAGTCTCGATAGCCATGACGCCTCCAGGTTTCTTGGCTTCTAACTAGAACACGTTACAGTTTTTACCGCGGATAGCGCAATGAACACCGATATCTGCCGCTGGTTGGGCGGCCTATCGGTGCGGGTTACCCGGCCTGAGGTATATCTGAACGATGCCGCTGTATGCCTTTGAAGGCCGAGCACCGAGGGTTGATCCGACCGCCTTCATTGCCCCCACCGCGACCCTGATCGGCGACGTGACGGTCGAGGCCGGCGCGTCGGTGTGGTTCAACGCCGTGCTGCGCGCCGACTACGGGCCCGTGATCGTGCGTGAAGGTGCGAACGTGCAGGACGGCTCGGTGCTGCACTCACCGCCCGGCATCCCAGTCGACATCGGTCCCGGTGCGACCGTCGCGCACATGTGCATCATCCACGGCGCCCACATCGGAGCCGAGGCGCTGATCGCCAACCACGCCACCGTGCTCGATGGCGCGGTGATCGGTGCGCGCAGCCTGGTCGCGGCTGGCGCGCTGGTGACTGGCGGCACCAAGATCCCAGCCGAGATGCTGGTGGTCGGAGCGCCGGCCGTAGTCAAGGGGCCGATCGCGGGTACCGGTGCCGAGATGTGGGTGAAGGTGAACCCGAAGGCCTACCAAGAACTCGCTCAGCGCTATCTGACCGGGCTGCAACCGATTTAGATCTTGCGCGCGCTCGCGGTGGCCTGGTCGACTTCCCAGTAGGCGCGCAGCGCCAGCAGCTTGCCGTCGCTGTCGGCCTTGTAGGTGAACACTCCTTCGGCGGTGACCTGATGTCCCGCCGCGGTGATCAAGATGTGGCCGACGTTGGCTTCCTCGTTGCCGCACTGGTAGGTGTCGCGGAAGACGAACTCGATCTTGTCGGTCGGTGCGATCGCCTTGTCCCAGAATGCCGAGATGCCGTCGCGGCCGCGGTGGCCTTTCCCCTCGGGGTCGAAATGCGATGGGCCGATCGGGTCTTCGACGATCGCATCGTCGGCGAAGACCGCCAGCCAGGCGTCTTTGTCTCGGGCGCCCACCGCGTCGCGGGATCGCTTGCCGGCCAGGTGGGCCGGTGACTCACTCACTGCTGCCACCCCGAGTGGATGTAGGTGTCGGCGAAGCGCTTCAGCGAGTCTTGCTTCTTGTCCAGCGGCGCGTCGGTCCCGAGGCCGTCAAGAATCCACGGGATGGTGATGTAGTCGGTGACCCCAATTTCGGCGAGCTCTCGGTGGCCGTCCACGCCGAACTTGTCGATGCACACGGCCTGGATCTCGAAAGGCAGTTCAGCGCGCCCGATTTCGGCGCGCAGCGCGTCGAGCTTGCCAATGGTTTCCGCGAGCTCCGCGTGCGTCATCATCGCACTGGTCCAGCCGTCACCGACCCGAGCAGCTCGGCGCAGTGCCACATCTGTGTGGCCACCCACGTAAAACGGCACCGGTTCGGTGGGCGCCGGGCTCATCTGCAGGCGGTCGAAATCATAGAACTCGCCATGGAATTCGACCATCCCGCCGGCCAGCACCAGCTTGATGACCTCGATCATCTCGTCGACGCGCTTGCCGCGTTTGGCGTAGGGAACGCCGCACCACTCGAACTCTTCCGGAGCCCAACCGATCCCGACGCCGAATCCGAAGCGGTTGTTGGTCAGGTTAGCCACCGAGCCCACCTGGCGGGCCAGCAGCAGCGGGTTGCGCGAACCCAGCTTCATCACGTTCGTGTAGAACCGCAGCTTCGAGGTAACAGCGCCCATCGCACCCGCCAGGATCAGCGGGTCAACCCAGGGCGACTCCTCGTCGAACATCCGCTTACCATCGGCGGTGTAAGGGTAATCGACAGACTGCTTTTCGAAATAGAAGATCGAGTCCGGCAGCGCGATCGAGTCGAACCCAACTTCCTCCGCGGTCTTGGCCAGTTCGGTCAGCTGGTCGATCTGGCCGAACGCGATGCTGCACGTGTATTTCACGGTTTGTCAGCTCCTACGACCCACATCGAGTAGTACTGCGAGCCGCCGCCGTAGGCGTGGCCAAGTGCTTTGCGGGCATTGGCAACCTGGTGATCACCCGCCTTGCCCATCACCTGAATAGCTGCTTCGGCGAACCGGATCAAACCCGATGCGCCGATCGGATTCGACGACAGCACCCCGCCGGACATGTTGAGCGGAATCCGGCCACCGATCTTGGTTTCACCCGCTTCGGTGAGTTTCCAGCCCTCGCCCTCGGCTGCAAACCCGAGGTTCTCCAGCCACATCGGCTCGAACCAGGAGAATGGCACATACACCTCAGCGCAGTCGATCTCGTCGATCGGACTGGTGATGCCCGCGGCTTTCCACAGCGCTTTCGCGGCGTCGCGGCCGGCCTGCGGATTGACCTGATCACGACCGGAGTACGCCAGCGGTTCGGTGCGCAACGCGGTGGCGTGGATCCACGCCACCGGATGGCCTTCGGCGACTCGCTTGTCGGCGACGTCCTCGCTACCGATCACCACCGCGCACGCACCGTCGGAGGACGGGCACGTCTCGTCGAAGCGGATGGGGTCCCACAGCATCTGCGAGGCCATCACCTTGTCCAGCGTGATGTCGGGCTGATGCAGATGGGCCAGCGGGTTCTTGGCGCCGTTCAGTCGGTCCTTGACCGCGACCATCGCACCGATGTGCGTCGGGGCGCCCGAGCGGCGGATGTATGCGCGCACGTGCGGCGCGAAGTAGCCACCCGCGCCGGCCCCAACCGGCTTGGTGAACGGAACCGGAATGCTCAACGCCCACATGGCATTCGATTCGGACTGCTTCTCCCACGCCATCGCCAGGACGCGTTGGTACTTGCCTGATTTCACCAGGCTGGCCGCCACGACGCCGGTCGAGCCACCGACCGAGCCCGCGGTGTGCACCCGGATCAGCGGTTTATTGGTAGCGCCAACGGCGTCGGCCATGAACAGTTCGGGCATCATGACGCCTTCGAAGAAGTCGGGCGCCTTGCCGACCACAACCGCGTCGATGTCGTGCATCGTCAACCCGGAGTCGGCCAACGCTTTGTCGATAGCCTCGCGAACCAGGCCGTTCATCGAGACATCTTGGCGCTTGGCGACATACTTCGTCTGGCCGGTGCCAAGCACCGCTGCGAGCTGGGGCGTCATGATTATTTCCCTTCCAGCACGGCGACGAGATTCTGTTGCAATACCGGGCCACCGGTCGCGTGTGCGAGCACCCGGCCGGCTGAGCCGTCGAAAATGTGTTGCGCCGCAAAGCCGATACGTTCCAGGCCTGCGGAGAACATCGGGTTGGCTGCCAGCACGCCACCTGAGGGGTTGACCTTCGTTGACGACGGCAGGCCGATCGCCTCGGTCAGGATGAGCTGCTGGTGGGTGAATGGCGCATAGATCTCCGCGACCTCGATAGAGCCGGCGTCGCCGCCCGTCGCGGCTTTCGCTGATGCCGCCGTCGACGGTGACGTGGTCAGCTCCCGGGCACCGAGGACCGGAGTTTCGATGCGGTGCTCGATCCCGGTGATCCACGCCGGATTCGTCCGAAGCTCGCGGGCTTTGTCGCCGACAGCCAGCACGATCGCCGACGCACCGTCGGTGATCGGCGCAATGTCATGTCGCCGAAGGGGATCGGCGAAGAACGGGCGGGACAGCAGCTCGTCGATGCTGTTGGCCGGTTTTTCCGCGTCGGTGCGGCCGGCGGCCGCGAACGAGTCCAGCGCCACCTGAGCCATCTCCTCGGCCGTCCACTTGCCGGAGTCCAGGCCCAACCGGGCTTGCAGGCCCGCCATCGACACCGAGTCCGGCCACAGCGGCGCGACCGTGTACGGGTCGGTCTGCAGCGCCAGCACCCGGCGCAGCGTGCCCGCCGAAGACTTGCCGAAGCCATAGACCAGCGCGGTGTCCACCTCGCCGGTCAGCAGCTTGATGTAGGCCTCGTAGAGCGCCCACGCGGCGTCCATCTCGACGTGTGACTCGTTGATCGGCGGCACCGCACCGATCGAGTCGATCGCCGAGATGAACGAGAATGCCCGGCCGGCAAGGTAATCCGACGATCCGGAGCACCAGAAGCCGATATCGGTCTGCTGGAGCCCGAGTTCGGCGTACAGCGCTTGAAAACACGGCATCAGCATTTCGACACCGTTGGTGGTGCCGTCGGTGCGGCGCACATGCGGCGCATGGGCGAATCCGACGACAGCTACGTCGCGATCGGTCACGTCACTCCCTCTTAAAGGTGATGCTTGTAGGTGTCGTAGTCGGCGTCGGGTTCGCCGGTCGGCTTGAAGTATTCGATGTTGTCGATGCCCAGACCCCATTCCTCGCGGGGCTTCCACACCGCCTCCACCCGCATGCCCATCCGCACCTCGGTCGCGTCGATCTCCTGAATCAGGTGCAGGAACGCGATATCGGCGCCGTCGAGCAGCACGTAGGCCGCGACGTACGGCGGCTTGATCCGCTGACCGGCGAACGGAATGTTGATGATCGCGAATGTCGTCACCGTGCCCCGGTCCGGCAACTCGATGAAGTTGTCGAGTTCCAGGCCGGTCGCCGGGTCGGCTTCCTTGGGTGGGAAGTACACCTTTCCGCTGTCGCCGGTGCGTGCGCCGAGTAGCTTGCCCTCTTCCAGGCCACGAAGGAACACGGTCTCGGGAAGTGAAGCGGTGTGCTGGATTTCGATGCTGCTCGGTGTCACTTGTACCGTCACCGGCTCGCGGTCATCGGTCGTTTCAGACACCGGCTCGGCCTCGTCACCCAGCGCGAAGTAGGCGATGTCAGTGATCGCACCGGCCGGCTCGTCGACCCAGTGCACATGCACCCGCGCACCGCTGCTGATCGCGTCGGACGATCCCGCATCTACCGCGTGCAGCAGCGGGACGTCGGCGCCGTCGAGTTTGATCAGCGCCCAGGCGAACGGGCGGTCCAGCGGCTGTCCTTCGAGCGGTTCGGCCTGCCAGGTCCACGACAGCACGGTCCCGACGGCGGCCACCGGGACGATCTCGGTCAACCGCTCGTAGGTCACCGGGTCGAATTCGGCGGGCGGCACGTATACCCGGCCATCCGAGCCTCGGACGCCGACAATGCGTCGCTCACGCAGGGCGGTGAAGAACTGGCTGAGGGTGGGGCCGACTGAACGGGTGTAGTCGAAGGACAGCCGCAGAGGCGCCGAGAGCGGCTTCTGACGGGTATCGATCTGCACCGGGCTGCTTTGGCTGGTGGTCACAGTGTCGAGTAGAACAGGTTCTAAGAATGGATTCAAGATAGGGTCGAGACCTGCAAGGAAGGCGGACGCATGAAGCTCGGACTCCAGCTCGGATATTGGGGTGCTCAGCCGCCCGACAACCACGCCGAACTCGTGGCCGCTGCCGAGGACGCCGGCTTCGACGCGGTGTTCACCGCCGAAGCGTGGGGATCGGACGCTTACACGCCGCTGGCCTGGTGGGGCTCCTCGACGCATCGGCTGCGGCTGGGCACGTCCGTCGTTCAGCTGTCCGCGCGTACGCCGACCGCCTGCGCGATGGCCGCGCTGACCCTCGATCATCTCAGCGGTGGCCGGCACATTCTCGGGCTCGGTGTGTCGGGTCCGCAGGTGGTGGAGGGCTGGTACGGCCAGGCGTTCCCCAAGCCGCTGGCCCGGACCCGCGAATACGTCGACATCATCCGGCAGGTGTGGGCCCGCGACAAGCCGGTGACAAGCGACGGCCCGCATTATCCGTTGCCGTTGAACGGTGCAGGCGCAACCGGTCTGGGCAAGCCGCTCAAGCCGATCACCCATCCGTTGCGCTCCGATATCCCGATCATGCTGGGCGCCGAGGGGCCGAAGAACGTGGCGCTGGCCGCCGAGATCTGCGACGGCTGGCTGCCGATCTTCTACACGCCCCGGATGGCCGACACCTACAACGAATGGCTGGACGAGGGGTTCGCCCGCCCGGGTGCGCGCCGCAGCCGCGAGGACTTCGAGATCTGCGCGACGGCCAACATCGTCATCACCGACGACCGCTCCGCCGCGTTCGCCGCGATGAAGCCCTACATCGCGCTCTACATGGGCGGAATGGGCGCCGAGGACACCAACTTCCACGCCGACGTGTACCGCCGGATGGGTTACGTCGAGGTGGTCGACGAGGTCACCGCGCTGTTCCGAAGTGGACACAAGGACAAGGCAGCCGAGATCATCCCCGACGAGGTCATCGATGACGCCGCGATCGTCGGCGACGTCGACTACGTGCGTAAGCAGATCAAGGCCTGGGAAGCCTCAGGCGTAACCATGATGGTGGTGTCCGGCCGCAATACAGAGCAGGTCCAGGAGATAGCCGGCCTGATCTGACCCGGTTCTTGCGGTCGGTTAGAACACGTTCTAGATTGGCCGGATGAGACGCCAGTCCGGCCGGTCAGCCGAGCAACTGCGCGTCGCCGAACGTCATCTCCACGTGGCCGACCGCTCCCGACACGATCGCGCGCCTCGGCAGGCCCAGCGACGCCAGCTCCTTGGCGAAGGAGTGATCGCCGAGGCGCAGCGTCGCACCGCCGGGCCGGCCGCGCACCCCGCGGATTCGCATCTCCCAGGGGACCTCGCGGGTGGTGCCGTCGGCGAAGGTGTACGTCTTGAGAACCTGCGGTCGCGATGTGAACAGCGATGGCACCGGCAGTCCGCGGCCGAAGTCGATGCCGGCGATGTGCTGTCCGTCGGCGCTGACGTCAAATCCGAAGCCGTCACGTTCACGAACAGTGAAGTCCGCCATGATCTTTGGGAAGCCCCAAATCGTGCGTCCGGCCTCCAGCGTGAAAGCCTGATCCACCGGCAGGTGATGAATGAACGCCGCGGCGTCGCCGAGAGCCCTGAGGCCGTGGGCATCCGAACCGGGCGGATTGACCATCACAGCGGTACCGAATTCGTGGTATTGCCCCAGATCGCCGTCGATGTAGCGGACCAGCATCAGGTTGACCACCGCGCGACCGGGACGGTGCCGGCAGACCTGCAGGCCGCTGTAGTCGATAAGCCGCTGCGCCGCAGCGGCATCGACCGAGAACATCGCGGTATGAACGTCCGCTTTACGAATCCGTACCGGCATGGTGAGCACCGTTCCGGCGATGGTGTGCTGTGAATTCGGCATGCCGGCCACTGTAATCCGCTAGTAATTGGGCCAAGTACATAACTGGAGGCTTAGGTACATGACTGCGACGATTTCGGACACGATCCTGAACATCGACCTGGCGGACGGCAATTTCTACGCCGACCGCCAGACGTCACGCGAGGCCTATCGCTGGATGCGGGCCAACCAGCCGGTGTTCCGCGACCGCAACGGTCTGGCCGGCGCGACCACCTACCAGGCGATCATCGATGCCGAGCGCAATCCTGACCTGTTCTCCAACACCGGCGGCATCCGTCCCGATCAGCCCGGGATGCCGTACATGATCGACATGGACGATCCGTCACACCTGGTGCGGCGAAAGCTGGTCAACGCAGGCTTCACCCGCAAGCGGGTGACCGAGAAGATTCCGTCGCTGGGCAAGCTGTGCGACGCGCTGATCGACGCCGTCTGCGAGCGCGGCGAGTGTGACTTCGTCCGTGACCTCGCCGCCCCGTTGCCGATGGCGGTGATCGGCGACATGCTGGGCGTGCTGCCCGAAGAGCGCGACATGCTGCTGAAGTGGTCGGACGATCTGGTCACTGGGCTGAGTTCGCACCTCGACCCGACGGGCCCGGAGTTCCAGACGGTGATGAACGCCTTTGCGGGATATACCGAATTCACCATGGCCACCATCGCCAAGCGGCGCGCCGAGCCCACCGACGACCTGTTTTCCATTCTGGTGAACGCCGAAGTCGAAGGACAGCGGATGTCCGACGACGAGATCGTGATGGAAACCTTGCTGATCCTGATCGGCGGCGACGAGACAACGCGGCACACGTTGTCCGGAGGGACCGAGCAGTTGGTGCGTCATCGCGAGCAGTGGGACGCGCTGCGGGCCGACCCTGGCGCGTTGCTGCCCAGCGCGATCGAGGAGATGCTGCGCTGGACCTCACCGGTGAAGAACATGTGCCGAACGTTGACCGCCGACACCGAGTTCCACGGCACCGAGCTGCGCGAGGGCGAGAAGATCATGTTGCTGTTCGAGTCGGCGAACTTCGACGAGACGCAGTTCGAGAATCCGGATGAATTCGACATTCGCCGAGACCCCAACGGCCACGTCGCATTCGGCTTCGGCACGCACTTCTGTCTGGGCAATCAGTTGGCCCGTTTGGAGTTGCGCCTGATGACCGAGCGGGTGCTGGAGCGTCTGCCCGATCTGCGGCTGGCCGACGACGCCGACGTATTGCCTTTGCGCCCAGCGAACTTCGTCAGTGGCCTGGAGTCGATGCCGATGGTGTTCACCCCGAGCAGCCCGATCTTGTGAGTCGGCTGCACGAAACCTCCGTACGCTGACGGTCCGGGATACGCTGACTCACCGTCACAGCGCAAACGGAAGAGCTTGGCTATGGTCCGTCTGATTCAGGATCTACTTCGGCCGCACCACCGGCTCGTGGCCATCGTCGTGGTCATGATGCTGCTGCAGGCGGCCATGGGCATCGCCGGGCCCTGGCCACTGAAGATCATCATTGACAGCGTTGTCGGAGACCATGCTGTCCCTGATTGGGCGACCTGGTTCGCACCGCCGCTGGCGCGCGGCGGCAGACTGCAGATCGCAGCGCTGGCCGCAATCATCACCGTAATCATCGCGGTCGCCAGTTCTTTCGCCGGATACCTTGCAAATTACGTTATCGAGATCGTCGCTCAACGTGTTGCCGACGATCTGCGGATGCGGACGTATCACCACCTGCAGACACTTTCCCGCAGCTATTACGCCCACCGCCGGGTGGGCTCGATTCTCAGCACCATCATCACCGACGTGAAAACGATCGAAGAATTCGCGTCGCTGGGTACCGTCAGCAATCTGGTCGACATATTCACTCTCGCTGGAATGCTGGCCGTGATGGTTGCGCTGCAGTGGGATTTCGCTCTGATAGCTGTTGCCCTGCTGCCCTTTCTGGTCATCGTGGTGTCACGTGTCCGCACGGCCGTGCTGGTCACAGTCAAGGAGGTCCGTAGAGCTCAGGCCGACATGGTGGCCACCGTGCAAGAGGGCCTTCAAGCGATTGAGGTCGTGCAGGCATTGCAGGGTGAGGATCTTCAGGAACAGCAGTTGGCCCGGATCAGCGAACTGAATATGCGGGCATCGATCAAGGCCCGGCGGGTACGCGCCTTGCTCACGCCGGTAGTCAACATCCCGATTGCGATATGCACAGCGTTCGTGCTGTGGCGCGGTTCGGCGCTGATCCTGGCCGGGGCCCTCACGCTGGGTTCGCTCACCGTTTTCGCGGCATATCTCGCACGATTCTTCGGACCAGTGCAGAGCATCTCCGTGCGGATGGAGATGCTTGCCCAGACCGCGGTCGCGGTTGCGCGGATCAGGGACGTCCTCGAGGCCGACGTCGTGATTCCGGAGCGCTCCGACGCGACCGATCCCCCGCCATTTCGAGGCGATATCGCCTTCGAGCACGTGGCCTTCGGCTACGACGCCGACCGCCCGATTTTGCGAGACGTCAATTTCACCGTGCGGGCGGGGGAACTGGTAGGGATCGTCGGTACTACCGGTTGCGGCAAGTCGACTCTGGTGAGCCTCATCCCGCGGTCCTATGACCCGACTGCAGGAACCATCACGATCGACGGTTTGGACATCCGGGGCTTCACGCTACGCGGACTGCGTGGCCAGATCGGCGTCGTGCTGCAAGAGACAGTGCTGTTCGGGCGAAGCGTGCGCGACAACATAGCCTTCGGCCACGCCGGCGCCACCGACGATGAAGTCGTCCGAGCGGCGAAACTGGCCAATGCCAACGAATTCATCACACGAATGCCGCACGGCTACGACAGCATCGTCGGCGATCGGGGTCTGACGCTGTCCGTCGGAGAGCGCCAGCGCATCGGGATCGCCCGCGCCGTGATTCGCGACAATCCGATCCTGATTCTCGATGAACCAACTGCCGCGCTCGACGCCGAGTCCGAACAACTCGTGATCGAGGCAATGGAACGTCTGATGAGGGGGCGCACCGTTATCTGCGTTGCGCACCGGTTGAGCACCATTCGCAACGCCGACAGGATCGTCGGGATCAAAGACGGCGTCGTGGTGGAAGAAGGTACCCCTGAGGAGTTGCTGGCGCGCAACGGATTTTACGCCGATCTACATCGCGCGCAGTACCGGGAAGCACATCAACCTGCGGGCGACAGGCCAAACTGCCAAGCGATCTCACGAGAGACCGAAATTGCGCTCCGGGAAATGTCAGAGTGAATTCTTGCTTGCTGCTCCACGTTACGGCTTTCGGTGTACGAGACGTTGTTGCCGGTGTTGAGGACATACACCAGCGCTGGAAAAGGTATTGGCTGGAGAGGACGTCCGATCGCTTCCGCATCCGCGCCGTAGCGACCGTGTTCCCTCAGCCGGCGAAAGAGGCCTTCGCTCTGACGGAAAAGTTCTCCGCCCGGGAGCTCGGAACGCGAGAGATGCAGAATCGCGCAGCTGCCGCAAACCTGATGAAGCGGCCTGCCCAGCCAGGTACCCGGAGCGCCCGGGATGCGCGCAAGCTTATTTGCCTTCTCGTCCAAGACAAAACCTGATTCGATGAGATACCCGTTCGCGTCACCATTTTCCCTCGCGTACGCGACCAGGTCGCGAGACACAAGGTCATCGCAGTCGAGGCTGAAAAAATAACCTCCGCCCATCTCCGCAAGGATTCCCGCAAGCTGCTCTTTCTTACGACGTTTATCGTCACCGTATTTGCTTCGTACGGTTGGCGGTGGAAAATCGGCCTCGACCAGACTCACACGGTGCCTGATCTCGGCGGGCAGATCAGGAACATCGTGGCAACACACACCGACATAGAAGTCAGAGTCTGATTGATTCAGCACTGATCGAAGCGTACGAGCCAGCGTCGCGCAGGCCCGATCCCAATCCAGGGTCACGCAGCGCGCTCCAAATGGAATCGCAAACATGAAAGGTATTCGAGGCACGTTGATTTAGCTTGTCACGACCAAGACCCTGCCGGATCGCCGACAATCGTCATCAGCCATGAGTCGAATCATCGCACACGATTTCGTCGGAAACCCTGCCGACGGTGATCTCACGCAGGCGTCGCATGTTTGCCAGACCTCGACGATTTTGACGCGTTACCCGGCATGTTTGCCCGGCCCGCGATACCCTCAGTGATCGCGAACAGGGCGGCAACGCGCCTGGACTCCGTACGGGTTCGCGCCGGAAAGGAAACAGCAATGGTTGACCCGATGGTGTCGAGTGTGTTGGACGACGAGAGCACGTTGCTCCCCGATTGCTGGGATGACAGTGATCTGCCCGGTGCTTCGGCCGGCAGCGTTGATGCAGGGAGCGTGCGTTTTGGCGACTTCTCCGACCATTACATGAAATAGAACCCACATTCTGAAACCCGTGGCGTCATCGGCCCGGCTTGCAGAGGGCTCGGGCGCTCGCCGTACCACCGGTCGCGGAGTTGCGCCGCGACCGGCATTGTGACCAAAGCCATTTCAACGTCACGAATGTTTCAGGAGGCCGACGTGCCAGATTCTCTGATCGATCAAGTCTGTCGCGATTGCGTGTTGTGCCAACCCTTTTCGGGCCGTAATGGCCGGCACTGCAGCAGGGGCTGGTAATGGCCGTCGAGGTAATGCCTTTCGGGGTCAAATGCAACATCCAATGCCAGTACTGCTATCAGAACCCGATGCGGGACGCCGGTAGCCTGCCCCGATCCTACGATGTGCAGAAGATAAAGGACTCCATCGACGCCGAAGGGCGTCCATTCGGCCTGTTCGGTGGCGAGGCACTCTTGATGCCGCTGCCTGATCTGGAAGAGCTGTGGGCATGGGGCCTGGAACGGTTTGGACGCAACAACATTCAAACCAACGGGACGCTGATCGAGGACGAGCATATTCGGTTGTTCAAGAAGTACCGGGTCAGCGTGGGCATTTCTCTGGATGGCCCCGGAGAGCTGAACGATGCGCGGTGGGCCGGCTCACTGACCAGCACCCGTCGGGCTACCTCGAAAGTCGAGGCGGTCATCGAGCGGATGTGTGCCGATGGCATTGCTCCTAACCTGATCGTCACGCTCAGCCGCTCCAATGCCGCGCCAGACAAACTGGCGCGTTTGTCCGAGTGGATACAGCACCTGGATGGCATCGGCGTGCCCCGGGTGGGGCTGCACGTGCTGGAGAGCGAAAACGCTTTGATCCGCTCACGCTATGGACTCACCGATGCTGAGAATGTTGCTGCGCTGTCGACTTTTCTGCGACTGGAACCGCAGCTGAAGCAGCTGAAATTTGATTTGTTCGACGATATGCGCAACATGCTGCTGGGGCGAGACGATCGCGTCACGTGCGTCTGGATGGGATGTGATCCTCACACCACAGCGGCTGTCACCGCGATCAGCGGGATGGGCGAGCGTCGTAACTGCGGACGCACGAACAAAGATGGCATCGACTATGTCAAGGCCGACGCGGTCGGCTTCGAACGCTATATCGCGCTGTACCTGACTCCTCAGGAAGCGGGCGGGTGCCGGGATTGCCGATTCTTCCTGTTCTGCAAAGGACAGTGTCCGGGCACCTCGCTGGCAGGTGACTGGCGTAATCGCTCCGAGCACTGTGAGGTATGGAAGGCGCTCTACGAGTCTCTCGAGACCGAGTTGGAGGACGCTGGGGCGCAACCACTTTCGAGGAGTACGCGCCGCAAGGAGATCGAGCAGGTTTTTTTGAGCGCATGGTCGCGTGGCCACCTGCCGACGCTTGCGGCCGCACTCGCCGAGTGAGGAGTGCGCGAGATGTTGTTTGATGACGCACTCGATTTCGTGCTGCCCCGCTTTTGCCGTCAGGTCTGGACGAGCGAATCGGCGCGCGATGAGTGGGAGCCGCGGATCGACAAAATCCGGGCGGCTCTGCAAGACCTGACTCTGGAGTCGGTCAGCCGTGGTGTACGCGCCGCCGGCCTGATGCAGGTTCGCGACGGCGAATTGGATCCACTGGCCGGCCGATGTGCCGATCGCGGCCTGGCTGTGGTGTCAATCAAGCACGCACCGAGCCCCAAGAACTCGGCATCGGTGACCGCGCTCATTGCGATGCAAGCGCTGGTGTGCGGGCCGATGCCTGCGGGCACCGAGACTGTGATGGTGGTCCGGTCCGCCGCTACGGAGACCATTGACGGCTGGTGGGGTGATGCCGTGAGTGCTGAATTGGCAACACGTCTCGGATATCCGCCGTGCTGCCTGCATTTCCTTCGCGAGATGGTCGACGAGCGGCGCCTTGATGCCACGTGGTCGGTGGCAAACAACTCCGACTCTGAGGCCCACAATCCATCCCACATAAGCATTCGCGCTACACCGGAGACCAACGTGCTATGGGCGCCGCTGGGTGTCACGCCTGTGCCGCACGTCCCGTGCACTTTCGGCTGCGCAGCCAGCCGTCATGTCGGACAGCAGATCATCGACCTGGCGCGGGCTCGGGGTTATGACGCCGAAATCGGGTGGATGAAGCAAATGCTGTCCTGGCCGGTGTCGTGGTCGGCGCTACACGGCATCGCCGAGACGAAAACGCCGATCCTGAAGATGTTGACCCGAACCGACGCAACCGCCGCTAAGTACACACTCGATTGGCGCGGTAACCCTGCACCGGATTCGGCGGCGACAGGGTTGAGCTTCCCCCACATCCCACCGCGCCGGCTGAAAGTCACCGACTCGCGGAGTTTTCAGCGTGGGTTGACCAACACCGACAGTGCTGGCGGCTCATAGATCAGGTGTTGCTCGCCGGCGGCCAGAATCGGCCGCGAACGCGATACTGGATGTCGGAGCCATGCTCGCCTGGTGTGGTCCCGTCGTGGATCAGATTCTCTGTTGGTGCGATGTAACCTTCACCCGGATCGAGCCGAATCCGAACGACCGGGTATGCCCTGAAGTGCGACATGAATACGGCGCGCAGCCCATGCTGTGTGTCGTGAATTCTACTGTCGGACGGGCACTGCTGGAACGTCAGCGCGCCGATCGCGGCCAGCGGCAAGTTGATGTAGAGAAAGTATCGCGCCGTCGTTCCGAGATTGATTGAGATTCGGTTCGGCGCATTCTCGCGAGCGTCGAGCTCAGCCCGGTACCAATTGTCCAGGTGCAGGCCAACATACGTGCCAGTGTCATCGGTTGTGGACGTGGGCAAGCCGGTCGCCTTGCAGGCGACGGAGCCTACTTCGATCAGCGGTTGCTCAGATCTGAGGTAGGTCCGCGCAAACTCCATCATGGCGTCACACCCTGCTGCGCAGGGGTTTTCGAGCAGCAGGCTGCGCACATCGTCAGCCGAACCGTAGTGGTGGACGCGATCCCGCAGCTCATCGAACTGCATCAGCACCTCATCCGGGGCCCGTATCACAGTGACGTGCGCACCGATGTTGACGGGAGGCTCAGCGGCGAGCAAGAGTCGTCGCTCGAGGTTGCTCGGCTCGCGCCAGGGACCCCGCGGAATAAAAGCGGTGTCGCGGTAGCCCGACAGCCCTAACGAGCCGACCGGCCGGGTGCCGCTGCTCAACGTCAACCGGTCCGGGGACGTTCGCAAAAGTCCCTGGGGATCATGCAGGCCAACCCCGGAAATCAGTTGTCCGGCAGCAACTGCGGCAGAGGCCGACTCGCACGCGTTTTCCATCAGACACAGTGTGACCGGTGGAAAGTCATCTGCACAAGACGTTCAGTGCTCGACAAGGACGTCGAACCGCTGGATGTAGAACGTGCAGTCGTTGCGAATTCGCGCGGCGCTGAGCCCGAACTGCTCGGCGGTGTAGCGGTGCTGCCCGTAGGCACCGGGTCTGTTGCGTTGTTGCCAGACCCGGACCGACCGTTGCACATCGTCATGCCACGGCACGCCCAGGAACTCATACACGCGGCTCAACGTATCGAATGGATCGTTGATTAAATCAGCGTGGTGCACGTCCAGGAATCGCTTCTCGCCGAGACGTTCCCGCGCACTGATCGCACTGCGCATACCGTGCCGCAGATGCTCGGACACCTCGTGACCCAGGCGTTGCATGTCGCGCTCACCGCCGGGGGGCGGAAACAGCGCGCTGACCAAACTGGCATACGAGGGCACGACCTTGCCCGGGTCGCGATGCGTCATGATGAACCGCATATCCGGGTAGGCCTCCACGATCGCTTCCAGATGGAAGATCCGGTGCGGGGCCTTGAAGAGCCAGCGGGCGGGCGGTCGTTGCGACTGAAGAAGTTTCACGACGCGGTGGTGGTAGCGGTACGTCGCTGCGAAGTCAGCTGCGCGCCACCACGCATGGTATCCGTAGACCGGCCAGGTGAAGCCCGGGTCACGACCCGCCATTCCGAGCAACTCGGTGTCTTCCGTCGTGGCGTCCGGGTCGTAGAGATGTAGCGCCATGGCGGCTGGGTCACGCTGGTCGTGATCACGCGCGGCTCGCAGCCGTCGCGGGTCGTCGGCCTCCTGGCCGAGGATCGGTGGCGGACAAGGCTTGGCCTGCTCCCAGCCGCGCAGGCAGCGGAACTGCGGGTCCAGCGACAACATGTTGGCCAACGCCGTGGTGCCGGTCCGCGGCAGCCCAACGATGTCCACCGGGCCCTGCACGGTGACCTTCTCGACCTCTGGATGCTCGCGGTACCACTGCTCGACCTCTAAACGATTGATGAGCCGCCGACGTAGGACCCTGAGCACCCGCGCGTCGGCCGACAGATCAAGATCTGCGTCCCGCTCGAGGCTGTCCAACAGCACATCCAGCCCCTGGCGGAAGTCTTCGGGTCCGAAGTCGAACGCGTTGGCGGCGGCCGTCGCCTCGGCCATCAGCGCCTCGCTGGTCGGGTAGCGCCTCCCGGCGTGAGCGATCATGGGAGCTCCGGAGCGCTCGTATCCGCGTCGACTGCCCTCAGCGGTTTTTGAACTGCGGGGCGCGCTTCTCCTTGAAGGCTAACGGGCCTTCTTTGGCGTCCTCGGACAAGAAGACGCTGATACCGAGTTTGGTGTCGATCTTGAAGGCGTCGTTCTCGTGTAGGCCTTCGGTTTCGCGGATGGAGCGCAGGATCGCCTGCACGGCCAGCGGTCCGTTGTTGGCGATTACGTCGGCGATCTCGAGCGCTTTGTCCAGCGCGGTCCCGTCGGGCACGACGTAGCCGATGAGCCCGTAGGACAGTGCCTCTGCCGCGGTGATGTGGCGTCCGGTCAGCAGCAGATCGGCGGCGATCGTGTACGGGATCTGGCGCACGAGTCGCACCGCCGACCCGCCCATCGGATACAGGCTCCACTTGGCTTCGGAGATGCCGAACTTGGCGCTTTCGCCGGCGACGCGGATGTCGGTGCCCTGCAGGATCTCGGTGCCGCCGGCGATTGCCGGCCCTTCGACCGCCGCGATCAGCGGCTTGGTCAGGCGCCGGCCCTTGAGCAACGCGTCGATGCGCGACGGATCGTAGCTGCCGTCCTTGAACGAGTCGCCCGGCGGGCGTGCGGTCGCGGCTTTGAGGTCCATGCCCGCGCAGAAGTAGCCCCCGGCCCCGGTCAAGATGCAGCAACGAATGTCGGGATCGGTGTCGACGCGGTCCCAGGCCTCGACCATGATCGAGAGCATCTCAGTGGAAAGTGCGTTCCGGGCTTCAGGTCGGTTCAGCGTCAAGATCAAAGTGTGTCCGCGCTGCTCAATGAGGGCGTCGGCCTTGTTTTCGGACTCGCTCACGAGTGACTGCCTTCCTAGGTTCCGGCCTGAAACTTGTCAGGAAATGTAACACGTTCTAATTTAGGGTCCGTGGCCCTGAATATTGCCGATCTGGCGGAGCACGCCATCGACGCCGTCCCTGACCGTGTAGCCCTGATCTGTGGTGAGGAGCAACTGACCTACGCCCAGCTCGAAGAGAAGGCCAACCGCCTCGCGCACTACCTGCAGGCGCAGGGGGTGAAGAAGGACGACAAGGTCGGCCTGTACTGCCGCAACCGCATCGAGATCGTCATCGCGATGGTCGGCATCGTCAAGGCGGGCGCGATCCTGGTCAACATCAACTACCGCTACGTCGAGGGTGAACTGCGCTACCTGTTCGAGAACTCCGACATGGTCGCGCTGGTGCACGAGCGGCAGTACTCCGAGCGCGTCGCCAACGTGCTGCCGGACACCCCCAACGTGAAGACCATCCTGGTAATCGACGACGGATCCGACGTCCCCGACAGCGCCTACCAGAGCTACGGCGGAGTCGAGTTCTACGCCGCGATCGCCGACAGCTCGGCCGAACGCGACTTCGGGCCTCGCAGCGCCGACGACATCTACCTGCTGTACACCGGCGGCACCACCGGATTCCCGAAAGGCGTGATGTGGCGCCATGAGGACATCTACCGGGTGCTGTTCGGTGGAACCGACTTCGCCACAGGCGAATTCATCAAAGACGAATACGACCTGGCCAAGGCGGCCGCGGCCAACCCGCCGATGGTCCGCCACCCGATTCCGCCGATGATCCACGGCGCCACCCAGTCGGCGACCTGGATGTCGATCTTCTCAGGCCAAACCACCGTTCTCGCACCGGAATTCAATGCCCACGAGGTGTGGCGCACGATTCACGACAACAAGGTGAACCTGCTGTTCTTCACCGGCGACGCAATGGCTCGACCGTTGCTCGACGCCCTGTTGGCGCACCAGGAAAAGGGGAACGAATACGACCTGTCGTCGTTGTTCCTGCTCGCCTCCACCGCGGCGCTGTTCTCGCCGAGCATCAAGGAGAAGTTCCTCGAGCTGCTGCCCAACCGGGTCATCACCGATTCAATCGGCTCCTCGGAGACCGGGTTCGGTGGAACCAGCATTGTCGCCAAGGACGCGCCGCACAGCGGCGGTCCGCGGGTGACGATCGACCACCGGACCGTCGTCCTCGACGACGACGGCAACGAGGTCAAGCCGGGCTCCGGAGTCCGCGGCTTCATCGCCAAGAAGGGCAACATCCCCGTCGGCTATTACAAAGACGAGAAGAAGACCGCCGAGACGTTCAAGACCATCAACGGCGTCCGCTACGCCATTCCCGGCGACTGGGCGACGGTCGAGGAAGACGGCAGCGTCACGATGCTGGGCCGTGGCTCGGTGTCGATCAACAGTGGCGGCGAGAAGATCTACCCCGAGGAGGTCGAGGCCGCTTTGAAGGGCCATCCCGACGTCTTCGACGCTCTGGTCGTCGGCGTACCCGATCCCCGCTACGGCCAGCATGTGGCCGCCGTCGTGCAGGCCCGGCCCGGAGCACGGCCCTCGCTGTCCGACCTGGACCGCTTCGTCCGTGCCGAGATCGCGGGATACAAAGTGCCGCGCAGCCTTTGGCTGGTCGACGAGGTCAAGCGCTCACCGGCCGGCAAACCCGACTACCGGTGGGCCAAGGAGCAGACCGAGGCGCGACCGGCCGACGACGTCCACGCCGCCCACGCCACCGCTTGACCGACTTCGTCAAGCGCAACGATGGCGCGCCGGCAGGCTTCTTCGAATGTGAAGCCGCTGGGCTGCACTGGCTTTCGGCGGCAGAGGGCGGCGTGCCCTGCGTGCGTGTCGTGTCGGTGGATGCGACGAGCCTCACGCTGCAACGACTCGAGTCGGTGACTCCCCACCCGGAAGCTGCTCGAGAGTTCGGCGCCCGGCTGGCCGTCACGCACGACGCCGGGGCTGCCGGCTTCGGGGCCGGCCCCGACGGGTGGGAGGGACCCGGATTCTTCGGACCGCTGACTGAGCCGCTGCCGATGTCACTTGATCCACAACGACTTTGGGGCACGTTCTACGCCGACCAGCGGCTGACTCCGATGGCGGCGAGAGCCGCGCCGCGTCTGAGCACCGCGACGCGCGACGCCGTCGATGCGGTCGCGCAGCGCTGCCGAGCGGGCGACTTCGACGACGACGATGCGCCGGCCCGACTGCACGGCGATCTGTGGGGCGGCAACGTGATGTGGACACCCGACGGCGTGGTGCTCATCGACCCGGCCGCCCACGGAGGTCATCGCGAGAACGACCTGGCCATGCTTGCGCTGTTCGGCTGCCCCCACTACGAGGACATCATTGCCGGCTACCAGGGCGTGCACTCGTTACGGCCGGGCTGGCGCACCCGAATCGGGCTGCATCAGCTCTTTGCGCTACTCGCGCACGTCGTGCTTTTCGGCGGCGGTCATGCGCAGCGGACGCAGATCTGCGCCCAGGCCGCGTTGTCAATCTGAGCGGCCCTAGAGTCGAAGCGTGAACGGTGCGCAGGCTCTGATCAACACGCTGGTCGACTCCGGGGTGGACGTGTGCTTCGCCAACCCAGGCACGTCCGAGATGCACTTCGTCGCGGCGTTGGACGCGGTTCCACACATGCGCGGCGTGTTAGGGCTTTTCGAAGGCGTTGCCACCGGAGCCGCCGATGGTTACGCGCGTATCGCCGGCCGCCCGGCCGCCGTACTCCTGCACCTGGGTCCCGGGCTCGGTAATGGTCTGGCCAATCTGCACAACGCCCGTCGCGCGCGAGTCCCGATGGTGGTCGTCGTGGGAGACCACGCCACCTATCACAAGAAGTACGACGCACCACTGGAATCCGACATCGACGCGCTCGCCGGCAGTGTCTCGGGCTGGGTGCGCCGGTCGACCAGCACCGCCGACGTCGCCAACGACGCGGCGCAGGCGGTTGCGGTCAGCCGGGCGGGGGCGCAGATCGCCACCCTGATCTTGCCCGCCGACGTGTCCTGGTCCGACGGAGCACAGGCCGCGGCCGAAGTACCGGTACCGCCATCGACCGCCGACCCGATGCCGGCGCCCGCGGTCGCAGAGGTGCTGCGCTCGGGCGAGCCAACCGTCATCCTGGTCGGCGGTGACGCAACCCGGCGGCCGGGCCTGGCCGCCGCGACGCGGATTGCGCAAGCCACCGGCGCTCAACTGCTGTGCGAGACATTCCCGACGCGTCTGGAGCGCGGTGCCGGGGTTCCCGCCATCGACCGGCTCGCGTACTTCGGCGAGGCCGCGCTGGCTCAGCTCGAGGGCACCAAGCATCTGGTGCTGGCCGGCGCCAAGTCGCCGGTGTCGTTCTTCGGCTACCCTGACAAGCCCAGCGACCTGGTCCCGGCCGGTTGCGAGGTACATGTGCTTGGCGAATACACCGGTGCGGCAGACGTATTGATCGCGTTGGCCGACGAGTTGGCCCCGGGAAGCACCGCACCGGTCGCAGAGCTGTCGCGCCCGCAGCTGCCGAGCGGCGCGCTGACCGCCGCCTCGGTGGCCGACGTGGTCGGCGTGCTGATGCCGGAGAACGTGATCATCGTCGACGAATCCAACACGTCCAGCATTCCGCTGACTGCGGCGACTGCGGGTGCCCCCGCGCACGACTGGCTGACCCTGACCGGCGGCGCGATCGGCTATGGAATTCCCGCAGCAGTAGGAGCCGCGGTCGCCGCGCCCGACCGGCCGGTGCTGTGTCTGGAATCCGATGGCTCTGCGATGTACACGATTTCGGGGCTGTGGACTCAGGCGCGGGAGAACCTCGACGTGACCACCGTCATCTACAACAACGGTGCATACGACATTCTGCGCCTCGAGCTGCAGCGAGTGGGAGTCGGATCGGCGCCCGGTCCCAAGGCGCTTGATCTTCTCGACTTATCCCGCCCGACAATCGATTTCGTCAAGATTGCCGAAGGTATGGGAGTGCCGGCGCGCCGAGCGACCACCGTCGAGGAATTCGTCGACGCGCTGGGCGCGGCGTTATCCGAGCCCGGGCCGCATCTGATCGACGCCGTCGTGCCGTCAATACTCGGTTAATGCCTCGTCGACGACCCAGTCGGCCAGCGCGTTGATCGCCTCAACCCCCGCCTCGTATCCACCTTCGCGGACTTCGGCCGCGACCGCGACCCCGACGGTCGCGGATATGATCGCGAACTGCCGGACCAGATACTCATCAGTGCGGCTCGGTCCCCAACCACCCTTCGCGGCATAACCTTTCGCTGCCATTCCCCACCGATGGTCGGCACACAGGGTTTCCATCAGATCGATGATGCGGGATGCCCCCGAGACCTGCGACAGTCCGGCGGCGAACCTCGCCTGGTCGGCCAACGACCATCGCGTTTGACCGAACGGCGTGTATTCGGCACGCAGCCGGCGTGATTCGACCACGCTGACCGGATCGCCCGCTTCACGCAGCACGGATTGCACCAGCGGCGCAGCGGGATCGCCGAGTTGCGACCAGAGTTGCTCGGCGGCGGCATTGTCCGATCGGGTGATCGCCGCGTTCAGTTGGGCAGAGTGAGCGACGCCGGCCCGCAATGCCGCGACGGCCAACGGCACCTTGATGGTCGACCAGGCCACTCCGTCAGACCACTCACCCAGCGACACCGCTCCTGCGTCGGCGGAAACGATGGCGACGCCGACTTTTCCGGGCAGCGTGCGCGCCAGCTCGTCGAAGCCTTTGTTCATGATGATCAACGGGGAATGGATAACACCGGATCGTCGCAGTCCAGGCCCTCGGCCGAGAGCTGCCTCTTGAGCACCTTGAACGTCGCCGTTCGTGGCAGGTTCGAGCTGACCCGGATGTAGGACGGCCACTGCTTCGGTCCGAGGTCGGGCTGTTCGGCGAGGAACGCGCGGAACGTGTCCGGGTCGAACCGGGCGCCGGAAGCGAGCACGACTGCGGCCATCACCTGATCGCCGACGGCCGGATCGGGCACCGCGTACACGGCCACCTCGGTCACGTCCGGATGGCGGGCCAAGACCCGCTCGATCGGCGCGGTTCCCAGGTTTTCACCGTCGACCCGCAGCCAGTCGCCGAGCCGGCCGGCGAAGTAGGCGTAGCCGGCCTCGTCGCGGTAAGCCAGATCGCCGCTGTGATACATCCCGCCGGCCATTCGCTGCGCGTTGGACTCGGGGTCGTTGTAATAACCCTCGAAACGCCCTGCGCCGGTGACGTTTACCAGCTCACCGACCACACCGACCGGGCACTGTTGTCCGGTGTCGACATCGATGATCTGGACCTCGTCAGGCAGCGGGCCCAAGGCCCCCGGCGGGGTGTCCGGCGTACGCCCGATGGCGATCCCGCCCTCGGTCGATCCGAAGCCGTCGACGACCCGGCAACCGAATCTGGCAGCGAACCGGTCGATGTCGGCGGGTGCACCTTCGTTGCCGTACACCGCCCGCAACGGATTGTCAGCGTCGTCCGGACTCTCGGGCGTGGCCAGGACGTAGGACAGCGGCTTGCCCACATAGTTTGCGTAGGTGGCACCGTAGCGGCGGATGTCCGGCAGGAAGCCCGATGCAGAGAACTTGCGCCGCAACACCATCGAGCCGCGGCAGGCCAGTGACACTGCCCAGCCGACCAGAACCGCGTTGGAGTGGAAGAGGGGCATCGAGGCGTAACAGACGTCGGCCGGGCCGAGGCTGAACCGGTCGGACATCGTCACCCCGGCGACCGCCACCTTCCCGTGGCTGCACATCACCGCCTTCGGGTTACCGCTGGTGCCCGAGGTGAAGATCAGCATGAACAGGTCGTCGGGCGACGCCGACTGGAAGGCGACCTCGGCGTCACGACGCCCGGCGACCTCGGCGGCCCACTCCGGGGAGTCGACGTCGATGTGGCCGATATCGCCCAGTGTGGCTGAGGACTTCGAATCAGCCAGTACGAGTTGACAATCCGCGTGCTCGATGTCGCGGGCCAGCGCGGAACCCCGGCGAACCGGGTTGAGGCCCACCGGGATGATCCCGGTCATCCCCGCGGCGACCAATACCGAGGAGAAGAACGGCGTGTTCTCCAGCAGCACCCCGACGTGCGGTGGCCGGCCTGGGTCGAGCCTCGCCCGCAGTGCCGCGGCGACCGCCGCACCGTGCCGGAGATGGTCGCGCCAGCTGACGAACGAATCCTCGAAGTACACGCCTCGGTCGTCGATGTCGACCAGTGGTGCCAGCAGATCTGCGACTGTGGGAAGAGACTCGGTCACTAGGCTAGGCGGGGGTATCCGCCAGTTCGCGGCCGATCTTCAGCAGCTGACCGGTGGCTCCGCCCAACGCGAACTCGGTTTGCTTGGCGGCCAGGAAGTATCGGTGTACCGGGTGATCGGTGTCGATACCGACGCCGCCGTGGATGTGAATGATGGTGTGCGCCACCCGGTGTCCGGCGTCGGCCGCCCAGAACGCGGCGGTGGCCACTTCGGTGTCGGCGGGCAGGTCCTCGCTGAGGCGCCATGCCGCCTGGGTCAGGGTCAGGCGTAGGCCCTTGACGTCGATGTAGGCGTCGGCCAGCCGCTGTCCGACCGCCTGGAAGCTACCGATCGGCCGGTCGAACTGCTCACGTTCGCGGGCGTATTCGGCGGTCAGTTGCAGGCCGCGCTCGAGTACGCCGAGCTGGAATGCGCTGTGGCCCAGCACGTCCAGCGTCTTGATCCAGCTGATGACGTCGGCGTCGCCAACCATGCGCCCACTGTCCACCTCGACGCCGTCCAGCCGGAGGTGCCCGATGCTACCCAGACCGGTGGTGTCCAGCGCCGTCACCGTCACGCCGGGGTCGCTGGCGGCGATCAGGAAAACGGATGTGCCGGAATCGGTTTCGGCCGGAACCAGGAAGCCGTCGGCGACCGGTCCGTACGCGATCTGGGTGCGTGTTCCGGTCAGCGTGTAGCCGTTACCGGCCGACGTGGCCCGCACCGGCCCATCGCCCATTTCGCCGTCCAGCGCAACGGCCAAGATCTTCGTGCCGGTCACCGCGGAGGCGCCCCACTCCCGTTGCAGTTCGGCCGAGCCGAATCGGGCCAGCGCGCCGGCGGCCAGGACCACCGAGTCCAGATAAGGGACCGCCGCCAACTGGCGGCCGAGGGCGACCAATACGGCAACTTCTTCGAGCACGCCGAATCCGCCTCCGCCCAACGACTCCGGTGCGGCGGTGGACAGAATGTCGGCGTCGACCAGCTTGCTCCACAGCTCGCGGTCGAACCGTTGATCGAGCCCGTCGAGGGTGCGCTGATGCTCGGGTGTGCATACGGCGTCGACGATCGTGGTGACGAGTCCGCCGAGATCCTGCGCGGCTTCGGTTGTCGAGAAGTCCATGGGTTCTCCTCCAATTCGTTAGCGGTTGGCTCGGGGCAGTCCGAGCGCCACCATGCCGATTATGTCGCGTTGCACCTCGTTGGTGCCGCCGCCGAAGGTCAGGATGAGACACGCCCGGTGCATCCGCTCGACCCGTCCGCGCAGCAGAGCGCCGGGCGAATCCTGCCGCACGGTCGCCGCGGTGCCCAGCACCTCCATCAGCAACCGGTAGGCCTCGGTGGCCAGCTCGGTGCCGTACACCTTGGCCGCCGAGGCGTCCGCCGGCGACGGCGCCGATTCCACCGAGGCCAGCTCCCAGTTGATCAGTTTGAGGACTTCGACTCCTGCGTGCACGCGGGCCAGGTTCAGCTGCACCCATTCCGAGTCGATCAGCCGGGCGCCGGCGGCGTCCTTGGTGTTCTGCGCCCAGTCGCGTACCTGGTTGAGCGCCATGATGATGGGCATCGGCGACACCAGCGCGACACGCTCGTGGTTGAGCTGGTTGGTCACCAGCTTCCAGCCCGCGTTCTCCTCGCCGACGCGGTTCGCCACCGGGACACGCACGTCCTGGTAGTACGTGGCACTGGTGTCGACACCCGACATGGTGTGCACCGGAGTCCAGGAGAATCCTTCGGCGCTGGTCGGCATGATCAGCATCGAGATGCCGCGGTGCTTCTTGGCTTCGGTGTTGGTGCGAACCGCCAGCCAGACGTAGTCGGCGTAGGCGATCAGGCTGGTCCACATCTTCTGGCCGTTGACCACGTAGTCGTCGCCGTCGCGCACCGCGGTGGTCCGCAGGTTCGCCAGGTCGGTGCCGGCCCCGGGCTCGGAATAGCCGATCGAGAAGTGCAAATCCCCCGCAGCAATGCGCGGCAGGTAGAACTTCTTCTGCTCCTCGGTGCCGTAAGCCATGATGGTCGGCGCGACGCTGTTGATCGTCAGGAACGGCACCGGCGCGCCGGCGATCGCCGCCTCGTCGGTGAAGATCAGCGAGTCCATCGGGGAGCGATCCTGACCGCCGTACTCCTTGGGCCAGTTCAGGGTCAGCCACCCGTCCTTGCCCATCTGCGCGACGGTCTCGCGGTAGACGTTTCCCTCGCCGACCTCACCCGATGTCGAGCTCAGCGCCTCGCGTCGCTCCGGGGTGACCAGCTTGGCGAAGTACGACCGCAGCTCGCGACGCAGTTCTTCCTGCTCCGGGGTGTAACTGATGCGCATTCCGGCCGCCTCCAGTAGTCAGTGAGTTCTCCGGCAGCCTGCATCAACGGCTACCCTTTCGCTTCCCTGGTTGTAACACGTTCTAGTCTGAGGGTCCAGCGACCGTTCCCCGGGACGTGACCGGGACTGGTCGTATGGTGGGCATACCGTTTGAAGGCCACAGTCCAGGCTTGCGTCGAAGGAGGAAAGTCGTGCGGGTGAAAGTCGACCACGACCGGTGTGAAGGCAACGCGGTGTGCTTGGGAATCGCACCGGATATCTTCGACCTCGACGACGAGGATTACGCGGTGGTGAAGGCCGACCCGGTGCCGGCCGATCAGGAGGCACTGACGGAGCAGGCGATCGCGGAATGCCCGCGAGCCGCCCTGGTACGCGAAGACTAGAGGTATTCATAAATTGACTACGCCCAACGGACCGGCTTCTCCTCAGACCGCCGGGCGGTCTGCATCGTCGCCGGCGGCAAGCACGAATGCGACCGATCTGTCCGGGAAGGTCGCGGTGGTCACCGGCGCGGCCGCAGGACTGGGGCGCGCAGAGGCGATCGGCTTGGCCCGCGCGGGCGCGACCGTCGTCGTCAACGACATTGCCGCCGCGCTGAACGCCTCCGATGTGATCGACGAGATCACCACGGCCGGATCCAAAGCCGTGGCGGTCGCCGGCGACATCAGCCAGCGCGAGACTGCCGACGAATTGATCAGCACCGCAGACGGATTGGGCGGGCTCGGCATTGTGGTCAACAACGCCGGGATCACCCGCGACCGGATGCTGTTCAACATGTCCGACGAGGAGTGGGACGCGGTGATCGCCGTGCATCTGCGCGGCCACTTCCTGTTGACCCGCAATGCAGCGACGTACTGGCGGTCCAAGGCCAAAGATGCCGGCGGCTCGATCTACGGGCGCATCATCAACACCTCGTCGGAAGCGGGGTTGACCGGCCCGATCGGACAGGCCAATTACGGCGCGGCCAAAGCCGGAATCATCTCACTGACTCTCACCGCCGCCCGGGGCCTCGGCCGGTATGGGGTGTGCGCCAACGCGATCGCCCCCCGGGCCCGGACAGCAATGACCGCCGAGGTATTCGGCGAAGCGCCGCCCGACGGCGACATCGACCCGCTATCGCCCGAGCACGTCGTGACCCTGGTGAACTTTTTGGCGTCGCCGGCGGCCAAGGACGTCAACGGCCAGGTGTTTGTCGTGTACGGCCCGCAAGTGACGCTGATGGCGGCGCCCACGATCGAGCATCGGTTCGAGGCGGGTACGCAGGCCTGGGATGCCGGCAAGCTCAGCTCCGAACTCAGCGATTATTTTGTCGGCCGTGATCCGAAACGCACTTTTTCGGCGGTCGGGTTGGTGGACTGATCACGGCCCCGCGAGACGCGCAATATCGATTCGCACCCAACTAGAACACGTTTCAGAATGACCTGGGTCACAAACGCTCTGACCTGCAAAATTACTTACTTTTGTCTAATTCCGCGGTTCTTTGACACTCCGAACTTGTTCTAGTTACGATTGGCCGGCTCACGCGGACCGCTGCTGCTCAGATCAAGCTAAGGCTGCGTCACCAGGGACACAAGGGCTCCGTTGTCGAAGGTGGAGACAGCCGCGCGAGAAGGGGATCAGGTTGTTCGAACAGCTCGCGGTCCCGGCTCGGGCCGTGGGCGGTTTCGTCGAGATGGCGCTGGAGACTTTTCGCAAGACGTTTCAGCGGCCCTTCCAATTCCGTGAGTTTCTCGACCAGACCTGGATGATCGCCTCGGTTTCGCTGGTTCCGACGCTGTTGGTGGCTATCCCGTTCACGGTTCTGGTCGCCTTCACGCTCAACATCCTGCTTCGCGAGATCGGGGCCGCCGACTTGTCTGGTGCGGGCACTGCTTTCGGGACCATCACCCAGCTCGGACCCGTCGTCACCGTGCTCGTGGTGGCCGGCGCCGGCGCCACCGCAATCTGCGCCGATCTGGGTGCGCGCACCATCCGCGAGGAAATCGACGCGATGCGGGTGCTGGGCATCGACCCGGTCCAGCGCTTAGTGGTGCCGAGGGTGCTGGCGTCGACGTTCGTTGCGCTACTACTCAATGGTCTGGTCTCGGCGATCGGTATCGCCGGCGGCTATGTCTTCTCGGTGCTGCTGCAGGGCGTCAATCCGGGCGCATTCGTCAGCGGCCTGACCGTGCTGACCCATCTCGGCGAGGTGTTCCTCTCCGAGTTCAAGGCATTGCTGTTCGGCGTCTTCGCCGGTCTGGTCGGCTGCTACCGAGGACTGACGGTCAAGGGCGGCCCGAAAGGCGTCGGGGTCGCGGTCAACGAGACGGTGGTCTACGCGTTCATCTGCCTGTTCGTGATCAACGTGATCATGACGGCGATCGGCGTCCGAGTACTGGCCCGGTGACCCGATGAGTTACGACGCCACACTGCGCTTTCGGCGGTTCTTCCACCGGTTTGCCGGCCCGATCGACACCTTCGGAGAGCAGGCACTGTTCTACGGCGAGTCGATGCGCTACATCCCGAACGCGCTCACCCGCTACCGCAAAGAGACCATCCGCTTGATTGCCGAAATGACCATGGGCACAGGCGCATTGGTACTCATCGGTGGAACCGTCGGCGTCGCCGCGTTTTTGACGCTGGCGTCGGGTGGTGTGATCGCGGTGCAAGGCTATGAGTCGCTGGGCAACATCGGAATCGAGGCGCTGACCGGGTTTCTGTCGGCGTTTCTGAACGTGCGCATCGTCGCTCCGGTCGTCGCCGGGATCGCGCTTGCCGCGACGATCGGCGCCGGTACCACTGCCCAACTGGGCGCCATGCGGGTAGCCGAGGAAATCGACGCCGTCGAGGCGATGGCCGTGCACTCGGTGTCCTACCTGGTGTCGACCCGGCTGATCGCGGGGTTGATCGCGATCGTCCCGTTGTATTCGCTTGCGGTGCTGGCGTCGTTCTTCGCCGCGCGCTTCACCACGGTCTTCATCAACGGGCAGTCGGCCGGTTTGTACGACCACTACTTCAACACCTTCCTGATTCCGACCGATCTGCTCTGGTCGTTCCTGCAGGCGATCGTGATGTCGATCGGAGTCATGCTGATCCATACCTACTACGGCTACAACGCATCTGGCGGTCCGGTGGGCGTCGGTCTGGCGGTCGGCCAGGCGGTCCGCACTTCGCTGATCGTGGTCGTGGTGATTACTTTGTTCATCTCGCTGGCGGTCTACGGCGCGTCCGGTAATTTCAACCTCTCGGGGTAAGGGGGACAGTGGCAAGCACTGGTGCGCAACGCACTCACGTGAGGCTGGCAGCCGCGCTGCTGGCCTCACTGCTGACTGCGTGCGTGGTGCTGACCTACCTGTTCTACACATCGGCTTTCTCTCAGATCGACACCGTCACTCTCACCACGCCACGCGCCGGGCTGGAGATGGACCGGGGTAACAAGGTCAAGTACCGCGGTGTCCAGATCGGCAAGGTCGACGACATCAGCTACCAGGGCGAACAGGCTCAGATCAAGCTGGCCATCGACGGCGGCGAGCTGCGGTTCATTCCCTCCAACGCTGCCGTCCACATCGCCAGCAACACCGTCTTCGGTGCCAAGTCGGTCGAGTTCATCCCGCCCAGAGCGCCGTCGCCCGCCGCCCTGCGCCCGGGCGCACACTTAGCGGTCTCGGCGGTCTCGCTGGAAGTCAACACGCTGTTCCAGTCGCTCATCGGACTGTTGCAGAAGATCGATCCCGTCGAGTTGAACGGCACACTGGGCGCGTTGGCCGAGGGGCTGCGCGGCCACGGCCGCGACTTGGGTGGCGTGCTGTCAGGTCTGAATACCCTGACCCAGCAACTCAATCCGAAACTGCCAGCTCTGCAACAGGACTTTCGCAGAACGGCCGCCGTCGCCAATATCTACGCGGACGCCGCACCGGATCTGGTCACTGTCTTCAACAACACGCCGACGATCTCCAAGACGGTGGTGGATCAGCAGACCAACCTGAACACCAGTCTCCTGTCAGCGATCGGCCTGTCCAACAACGCTTATGACACGCTGGCGCCCGCTGAGCAGAACTTGATCGACGCGATAAAGCGGCTGCGCGCACCGCTGAAAGTCGCAGCGGACTACTCACCGGAATTCGGGTGCCTCTTCGGAGCCATCAACCGCGGCATCCAAGAATTCGCGCCCATCCTCGGTGTGCGCAAGGCGGGCCTGTTCACCTCGTCGAGCTTCGTCCTGGGTGCGCCGACCTACACCTATCCCGAGAGCCTGCCGAGGGTCAACGCTTCCGGTGGCCCGAACTGCCGTGGACTACCTGACCTGCCCACCAAGCAGACCGGCGGATCCTGGTACCGCGCACCATTTCTGGTGACCGACAACGCGAACATCCCCTACGAGCCGTTCACCGAGGTCCAGGTGGACGCCCCGTCGACGCTGCAGTGGTTGTTCCACGGGGCGTTCGCAGAGCGGGACGACTTCTGATGGACAACGTCGAATCGCAGCGCTCGGTCATGGTGAAGGTCGGTATCTTCACCGTGACGATGTTGCTGGTGGCGCTCGGTCTGGTGGTGACGTTCGGGGAGTTCCGCTTCGGACCGTCAAACATCTACCACGCCAACTTCATTGAAGCCTCCCGGCTGAAGGGCAACCAGAAGGTTCGCATCGCCGGGGTGCCGGTGGGCGCGGTCAAGGAAGTCAAGCTCAACCCGAACAACACTGTGGACGTGTCTTTCACCGTGGACAAGCGCTACACGCTGTACTCCTCGACGCGCGCGCTGATCCGGTACGACAACCTGGTAGGCGACCGGTTTCTGGAAATCACCTCCGGCCCTGGCGAATTGCGCAAGCTGCCGCCGGGCGGGACGATCGACCAGCACCACACCCAGCCAGCGCTGGACCTCGACGCGCTACTCGGTGGCCTGCGCCCGGTGCTCAAGGGACTGGATGCCGACAAGGTCAACACCGTCAGCAGCTACGTGATCGATCTGCTGCAGGGCCAGGGTGGGGCGCTGTCCAACCTGCTGGCCAACACCAACGCATTCGGCTCGACGCTCGGTGCCCGCGACCATGCGATCGGCGACGTGATCACCAATCTCAACGCGGTGCTGGGTACCGTCGACGCCAAGGGAGCTCAGTTCTCCGACACCGTCGACCAATTGCAGAAGCTGATCACCGGACTGGCCGAGGGCCGTGACGCCGATCGCCGGCGCGATCCAGCCGCTGGCCACCACCACCTCTGATCTGACCGATCTGCTGAAGCATTCACGCCGACCGCTGCAAGGCATCCTGGAGAACACCCGCCCGCTGGCCGGTGAGATCAACGACCGGCTACCCGAGGTGAACAACGACATCGAGCAACTCGGCGAGGACTACCTCCGGCTGTCCGCGCTCGGCGCCTACGGTGCGTACTTCAACATCTACTTCTGCTCGGTGTCGCTGAAGATCAACGGCCCGGCCGGCAGCGACATCATCATTCCGTTGGGTGGCCAGGTGGATCCGAGCAAAGGCAGGTGCGCTTTTGTCAACAAATAGCACCCACCGCCGCGACCGTGACCCACTGCGCACCGGAATCTTCGGAGTAGTCCTCGTCGTGTGCGTCATCCTGGTCGCATTCGGCTACACCACGTTGCCGTTCTGGCCGCAAGGCCGGCCCTACACGGCGTATTTCGCCGACGCCGGCGGGCTCAACCCCGGCAACGACGTCTACGTCTCCGGTATCAAAGTCGGCAAGGTACAGGCGGTTACGCTCGCCGGCGACACCGCCAAGGTTGCCTTCACCGTGGATCGTCACGTCAATGTCGGGAACGGGTCTCTGGCGGCGATCCGGACCGAGACCATCCTCGGGCAGCGCGCGGTCGCGGTGACCCCGGCCGGCGCGGGGATCGCCACCACGATCCCGCTGAGCCGCACGACGACGCCGTACGCCCTGGGCTCCGCGCTGGAAGACCTGGGCCACAACGCCGGCGACCTGGACAAGGTCCAGTTCGAGAAGTCGCTGAAGGTCCTCACCGACGCGCTGCACGACGCCACACCGCAGTTGCGCGGGGCACTGGACGGCATCACCACCCTGTCGCGCACCTTGAACACCCGCGACGAGGCGCTGGAACATCTTCTGGCGCATGCCAAATCAGTGACCGGTGTGCTCGCCGAGCGCGCCGCGCAGGTCAACAAGCTGATCGTCGACGGGAACCAGCTGTTCGGCGCGCTCGATGCGCGCCGCGCGGCGCTGGGGGAGCTGATCTCCGGCATCGACGACGTCTCGGCGCAGCTCTCCGGCTTCGTCGCCGACAACCGCAAGGAGTTCGGCCCGGCGCTGAGCAAGCTCAACACCGTGCTCGACGACCTCAACGAACGTCGCGACTACATCAGCGAAGCGCTGAAACGCCTTCCCGCCTACGCGACCACGCTCGGTGAGGTGGTCGCCTCCGGACCCGGATTCAACGTCAACGTTTACGGAGTACTTCCCGCACCGATCGTCGGAATCATGTTCGACAGCGTGTTCCAGCCCGGCAAGCTGCCGGCCAGTTTTGCCGACTATCTGCGTGGCCTTGTGCAAGAGCGCTGGAAGTTGAGGCCGCAGTCGCCATGACCCTTTCCTCCGCTATCCGAGATCGTCGCCGCGGCGTGCGGCTGGCGTTGGCTGTGCTGCTCGCCTTTTCGCTTGCCGTGGGTGCCTATCTGGTCTGGCCGGGCAAGCGGCAGCAACAAGATCGTCGGCTACTTCACCTCCGCGGTCGGGTTGTACCCGGGCGACCAGATCCGCATCGTCGGCGTGCCGGTCGGCACGATCGATTCGATCGAACCGCGCGCCGAGGACGTGAAAATCACCATGTCGGTGGACCGCGGCATCAAAGTCCCGGCGGATGCTCGCGCGATCGTCATGTCGCCCAACTTGGTTGCAGCGCGGTTCATTCAGCTCGCCCCGGCGTACACCAGCGGGCCGGCCCTGCCCAACGGGGCAACCATCGCGTTGGCCCGCACCGCGGTGCCGGTGGAGTGGGACGAGGTCAAAGAGTCGCTGACGGATCTGGCCAAGCAGCTCAGTCCCGCGGCCGGAGAGCTGCAGGGTCCGCTGGGCAAGGCGATCAACCAAGCCGCCGACACGTTCAACGGCAACGGCGATTCGTTCCGCACCTCACTGCGCGAGCTGTCGCAGGCCGCCGGCAGGCTGGGTGATTCGCGCACCGACATCTTCGGCACCGTCAAGAACCTGCAGGTGCTGGTCGACGCGCTTTCGAAGAGCAACGAGCAGATCGTGTCGTTCGCCGGGCATGTGGCCTCGGTATCACAGGTTCTCGCCAAGAGCTCCACGCATCTGGACAACACCCTGGGCACGTTGAACCAGGCGCTGATCGACGTCAAAGGCTTTCTGCAGCAGAACAACTCGACGCTGGTCGGAACGGTCAACAAGCTGACCGACCTGACCCAGGTGCTGAGCGACCAGAGCCAAGACATCGAGCAGGTGCTGCACGTCGCCGGCCCCGGTATCGCGAACTTCTACAACATCTACGACCCCGCGCAGGGCACGTTGAACGGGCTGATCTCGCTCCCCGAGTTCGCCAACCCGGTGCAGTTCATCTGCGGCGGTTCGTTCGACACCGCGGCAGGTCTGTCCGGGCCGGAGTACTACAAGCGCGCCGAGATCTGCCGCGAGCGGTTGGGCCCGCCACTGCGACGGCTGACCTTCAACTACCCACCCTTCATGTTCCACCCGCTGAACACGATCACCGCGTACAAGGGCCAGATCCAATACGACACCCCGGAAACCCAGGCCAGGTCGCAGACACCGATTCCGGACCTGCACTGGATTCCGGCTCCCGGTGCGCATCCGCCCAACCCGACGGACCTGCAGGCGCTGATGGTTCCGCAGGCGTCGACCACAGGTCAGGCCCCCGCCGCGCCTGCCGCGGCGCCGAGCCCGTTCGGCCCCCGGCCGGGTCCAGCACCGGCCGCCCCGGCACCCGGCTTGCCTTTGCCTGCTGAGCAGGGGGCCGGTCGATGAGACGGATCTTGCTGCGCGGCAGCGCATTGGCTGCAGGTAGCGCGATGCTGGCGGGGTGCCAGTTCGGCGGGTTGAATTCCGTCGCCCTGCCCGGTACCGCCGGGCATGGCCCGGGGTCGTACTCGATCACCGTCGACCTGGCCGATGTGGCCACGCTGCCGCAGAACTCGCCCGTCATGGTCGACGACGTCACGGTCGGCAGCGTCTCGGGTATCGACGCGCTTCAGCGCAGCGACGGAACTTTCTACGCCGCAGTCAAACTGGCGCTGGACCGCAACGTAGTGCTGCCGGCCAATTCGATTGCCCGGGTGGCGCAGACCTCGCTGCTGGGTTCCCAGCACGTCGAACTGGCGGCGCCACCCAACCAGCCGCCGGTGGGCAAGCTGGTCGAGGGTTCGGCCATTCAAGCGGCCCGGACCAGTCGCTTCCCGACCACCGAGGAGGTGTTCTCCGCGCTCGGCATGGTGGTCAACAAAGGCAATCTGGGCGCGCTGCAAGAGATTACCGACGAGACCTATCAGGCGGTCGCCGGACGGGAAGGTCAGTTCACCAACTTGGTGCCGCGGCTGGCCGAGCTCACGGCCGGCTTGACCAATCAGGTGAACGACATCGTCGCCGCCATCGACGGATTGGACCGGTTCTCGACGATCCTGGCCGACAACAAGGACAGCCTCGGGCGGACGCTGGAAACCCTTCCCGAAGCGCTGCGGGTGCTCAACAAGAACCGGGACAAAATCGTCGAGGCGTTCGGTGCGCTCAAGAAAGTGGCAACGGTTGCAGCGCATGTGCTTTCGCAAACCAAGGTGGACTTCGCCGCAGACCTCAAGGACATCTACGCCAACGTCAAGGCGCTGGCCGACAACCGGAAGAACTTCGTCACGTCGATGCAGTTGCTGCTGACGTTCCCGTTCCCGAACTTCGGCATCAAGCAGGCGGTGCGCGGTGACTACCTCAACGTGTTCACCACCTTCGACCTCACCGTGCGACGGCTGGGTGAGACGTTCTTCACCACCTCTTACCCGCTGGACCCGAACATGCTGCACATGAAGGACATTCTCAATCCGCCGGACTTCCTGCTCGGTGAAATGGCCAACCTCTCCGGGCAGGCGGCGGATCCGTTCAAGATCCCGCCCGGCACACCAGCAGGGAACAACTGATGCTGGATCGACTGACTCGCATCCAACTGGGCATCTTCGCGGTGGTCACGGTGATCACCGTCGTCGTCATGGCGATCTTCTACCTGCGGTTGCCCGCCGCGCTGGGCATCGGCACCTATCAGGTGACGGCGAACTTCGTGGCCGGCGGCGGGCTGTACAAGAACGCCAACGTCACCTACCGCGGAGTCGCGGTGGGCCGGGTCGATTCGGTGGGCCTCAGCTCCGACGGCGTCGACGCGGTGATGCGATTGAACAGCGGCACCGCCGTCCCGTCGAACGTCACAGCCTCGGTCAAGAGCGTCTCGGCGATCGGTGAGCAGTACATCGACCTGGTGCCGCCGCAGCATGCGGCTACGACCAAGCTGCACAACGGATCCCGCATCGACCGGGCAAACACCGTGATCGGCGTGGATATCGCGACGCTGCTGCACCAGTCCGAGACGCTGGTCAACAGCGTCGCCGACACCCGGCTGCGCGAGCTGCTGCACGAAACCTTCAAGGCGTTCAACGGATCCGGGCCCGAGCTGGCCAGATTGTTCGAGTCGTCGCGGCTGCTGGTCGAGCAGGCCAACGCCGACTTCCCGCAGACGTCGCAGCTGATCGATCAGGTCGGCCCGTTCCTGCAGAGCCCAGATTCGCTCCGGCAATGACATCAGGGCGTTGTCCGACGGGCTGGCCCGGTTCACTTCCGAAGTGCGGCAGGCCGATCCGCAGTTGCGTACCTTGCTGACGGTCGTGCCGCCGGCGATCGATCAGGCCAACACGGCGTTCTCCGGTATCCGACCGTCGTTCCCGATGCTGGCGGCGAACCTGGCCAACCTGGGCCGGGTCGGCGTGATCTATCACAAGTCGATCGAGCAGCTGCTGGTGGTGCTGCCGGCGCTGTTCGCGGCGATCATCACCGCGGCCAACGGCGAACCTCAGGACGAGGGCGCCAAGCTCGACTTCAAGGTCAACGTCGACCCGCCGCCGTGCACGACTGGATTCATTCCGCCACCGCTGATTCGGACCCCGGCCGATGAGACGCTGCGGGAACTCCCGACCGATATGTACTGCAAGACCGCTCAGAACGACGCGGCAGCGGTCCGCGGCGCACGCAACTATCCGTGCCAGGAATTCCCCGGCAAGCGGGCGCCGACTGTTGCCCTGTGCCGTGATCCCAAAGGCTATGTGCCGATCGGGACGAACCCGTGGCGCGGACCGCCGATCCCGTACGGAACGCCGGTGACGAATGGGCTGAACATCCTGCCGCCCAACAAGTATCCGTTCATTCCACCGGAGAACGATCCGGATCCCGGGACACCGGTAGCCGGGCCGCTTCCGCCCGGTGTGATCGAAGGTCCCGGCCCCGCGCCGCACCAGCCGTTCCCGACGCCGCCGCCACCCAACACCGGCGGGACGGACGGCCGGCAGGCATGGATTCCGCCCTCGCCCTACCCGCCGCAGAACCCGGCTATCCCGTTCCCCAAGGCCGTTCCGGCGCCACCTCCGCCGCTGGGATTGCCGGGAGCGCCATTCCCGCCGGCGGAGAAGCCGTGGGGCCCGCCGCCCGGTCCGGTCCCGCAGGCCAACGGCACGGCCTATACCACCTACGACGACGACACCGGAGCTTTCCAGGACCCCTCAGGAGGCACTGGTATCTTCGCCCGCGGCAAAGTATCGACCGCGGAGAACTGGGTGGACCTGATGCGTGACCCGAGGCAGATGTGACCGCAAGTCCCGAGCCGATCGCAAGCCCGGACGTGCCGGGCGCAGCGGGTCGGCGTCCGGAAACCGTGCCGGCATCGCGACCCCCGCGCCGGCGGGCGTCGCGGGCCGCCGGGCCGCACGGCGGCGAACCGGCCACCACGACGGTCCGGGTCGAGGCGGCCGCCAAGCCGGTCAAGCGCCTGAATACGCCGGTAGGTCCGCCGCCGCGTCGGCCCTGGAAACAGCAGGCTGGTCGGCTGGATTGCTCTGGCGGCCAGCCTGTTTGGGACCACCGTGATGGCCGGCGCCGTGGGCTGGGAAATCCACGGACCAGCATCGGGCTGATGCGCGCAGGCCCGAACCCAGCGCTTCGTCGACACCGCCACCCAGGTGGTGGTCAACATGTTCAGCTACGACCAGAACAACATCGACCAGAGCGTGGCCAGGTTCGTCGACATCACCAGTGGGCCGCTGCGCGGCATGCTCAGCTCCAACAACAACGTCGAAAACA
>CAWGPB010000011.1:0-304955 GCA_963824335.1 uncultured Actinomycetota bacterium | reverse complement strand
GGTCGCGTCGGTGTTGAGCACCTCGCGCCACTGTCCGGTGTCGGGCAGGCCCGACACGGTAGCCGCTGTGCTCGGCGCCGGAGAAGTTGAACACACAGGCCATCACCGAGCCGTCGCTGCCGTAGCGCAGGAAACTCAGCACGTTGTTGGCCGCGTCGTTGGCGTCGATCCAGGAGTAGCCGTCGGGCGTGGTGTCCTGACTCCACAGCGCCGGGACGCGCGGTACATCGCGTTGAGATCGGCACCAGCCGCGTGATCCCGTGGAGAAGCTGTGCTCGTCGAGCTGGTACCAGTCGAGGCCGCGCTCCTCGGACCATTCGGCGCGCTGGCCGAACTCCTGGCCCATGAACAGCAGCTGCTTGCCCGGATGCGCCCACTGATAGGCCAGCAGGCTGCGCACCCCGGCCGCCTTCACGTGATCGTCGCCGGGCATCCGGCCCCACAGCGTGCCCTTGCCGTGCACCACCTCGTCATGGCTGATCGGCAGCACGAAGTTCTCGCTGCACGCGTAGAGCAGCGAGAAGGTGATCTCGTTGTGGTGATAGGTGCGGTAGCATCGGGTCGCGACCGATGTAGTCGAGGGTGTCGTGCATCCAGCCCATGTTCCACTTCATCGAGAAGCCGAGGCCGCCAACGGTGGTCGGGCGGGTGACGCCGGGCCACGACGTCGACTCCTCGGCGATCGTGACGATGCCGGGCGCCGCCTTGTGGACGGTGGCGTTCATCTCCTGCAGGAACTGCACGGCCTCCAGGTTCTCCCGGCCGCCGTGGATGTTGGGCGTCCAGCCGCCGTCCGGGCGTGAGTAGTCCAGGTACAGCATCGATGCGACGGCGTCGACCCGCAGCCCGTCGATGTGGAACTCCTCGAGCCAGTACAGCGCGTTGGCGACCAGGAAGTTGCGCACCTCGGCCCGGCCGAAGTCGAAGACGTAAGTGCCCCAGTCGAGTTGCTCACCGCGGCGCGGATCGGAGTGCTCGTAGAGCGGCGTGCCGTCGAAACGGCCGAGCGCCCACGCGTCCTTCGGGAAGTGCGCGGGCACCCAGTCGACGATGACGCCGATGCCGGCCTGGTGCAGCGCGTCGATGAGCCAGCGGAACTCGTCGGGCGTGCCGAACCGCGACGATCGGCGCGTAGTACGACGTCACCTGATATCCCCACGAGCCCCCGAACGGATGCTCGGCGACGGGCAGCAGTTCGACGTGGGTAAAACCTTGTGCCAGAACGTATTCGGTCAGCTGCGCGGGCAGGTCGCGATACGACAGGCCCGGTCGCCACGAGCCCAGGTGCACTTCGTAGGTGCTCATCGGCTCGAACACCGGCGTTGCGAGTGGCGCGGGCCGTCATCCACGCGTCGTCGCCCCAGCGGTAGTCGCTGACGTTCACCCGCGAAGCGGTGTGCGGCGGCACCTCGGTGGCGAATGCCATCGGGTCGGCACGGTCGGTGACCGAGCCGTCGGCGCCGTGCACCCGGAACTTGTACAGGCCGTCGTCGGGGAAACCGGGCCAGAACAACTCCCACACGCCCGATGAGCCGAGCACCCGCATCGGTGCCTCGTTGCCGTTCCAGCCGTTGAATTCGCCGATCAGGCTGACGCCCTTGGCGTTCGGCGCCCACACCGCGAATGACACCCCGTCGACCACGCCGTCGGCGGTGGTGAACGAACGGGGATGCGCGCCAAGGACTTCCCACAGCCGTTCGTGGCGGCCCTCGTCGAACAGATGCAGATCGACTTCGCCCAGCGTCGGCAGGAAGCGGTAGGCGTCGGCGACCGTCGTGCGGCCGCCGCGGTCGTAGACGCACTTCGAGGCGGTAGTCGATCAGGTTGACGAACGGCAGCGCCACCGCGAACAGGCCGGAGTCGATGTGCTGCAACGGAAACCGGTCATCGCCGACCAGCGCGACCACCTCGGCGGCGTGCGGGCGGAAGGCCCGGATGACGGTGTGGTCGCCGTATTCGTGGGCGCCCAGGATGCCGTGCGGGTTGTGGTGCTCGCCGGCGATCAGTCGGGCCAGGTCACCGGGCTCGGGCGCCAAGCGGGCTCTGGCGACTTGTTCGGTGGACTTCATTGCGGCGTTACCTCCGGCACAGCAGCGGGATTCGTGCTTCGGACGGTATGAGCGGCATGTTGATGACGTGAGCGACGGCGTGGCCAGGGTCGATGCGCACGTAGTTGGCCGCTCCCCATTGGTATTCCTCGCCGGTTATCTCGTCTCGTACCCAAAACCGCTCATGGTGTTCCATACCCAATGCGGCCATGTCCAACCACAACGTGGCCTCCTCCGGGCCGAATGCGTTGAGCGTCACCACCACCAGCACGCAGTCGCCGGTGATCGGGTCGAACTTGCTGTACGCCAGCAACGCGTCGTTGTCGATGGCGTGGAACGTGATGTTGCGCAGTTGCTGCAGCGCCGGGATGTAGTCGACGAATGCTGTTCAGCCGCGCGATGAATGGCTCCAGCGATCGCCCGGCCGCCAGCGCGCCGGCGAAGTCGCGTGGCCGCAGCTCGTACTTCTCCGAGTCGAGATACTCCTCGCTGCCCTCGGCAACGGCATGGCCTTCGAACAGCTCGTAGCCGGAGTACACCCCCCAGGTGGGGCTCATGGTCGCCGCCAGCACCGCGCGGATCGCGAACATGCCCGGCCCGCCGTGCTGCAGGCTGGCGTGCAGGATGTCGGGGGTGTTGACGAACAGGTTGGGCCGCCGGTAGTCGGCGATTTCGGCGATCTGCTGGCCGAATTCGGTGAGCTCCCACTTGGCGGTGCGCCAGGTGAAGTACGTGTAGGACTGGGTGAATCCCAGTTTGGCCAGACCGTATTGGCGGGCCGGCGGGGTGAACGCCTCGGACAGGAACAGCACGTCGGGATCGGCCGCTTTGGCCTGAGCGATCAGCCACGCCCAGAAGTTCGGCGGCTTGGTGTGCGGGTTGTCGACGCGAAAGATCTTGACGCCGTGGTCCATCCAGTACCGCACCACGCGCAGCACTTCGTCGTAGAGGCCGGCGGGGTCGTTGTCGAAGTTGATCGGGTAGATGTCCTGGTACTTCTTCGGCGGGTTCTCGGCGTAGGCGATGGTGCCGTCCGGCAACTCGGTGAACCACTCGGCGATGGTCCTTGGCCCACGGGTGATCCGGCGCGCACTGCAGCGCCAGATCGAGCGCCACCTCCAGGCCGAGGTCTTCGGCGGCGGCGACGAACTTGTCGAAGTCGGCGATCGTGCCCAGCTGCGGATGCATCGCGTCGTGGCCGCCCTCGTCGCTGCCGATCGCCCACGGCGAGCCGACGTCACCGGGCGCCGCCGTGGCGGTGTTGTTGCGGCCCTTGCGGTGCACCTTGCCGATCGGATGGATCGGCGGCAGGTACACGACGTCGAAGCCCATCTGCGCGATCCGCGGCAGGGCCGCCGCCGCGGTGGCGAAGGTGCCGTGCACCGGGTTGCCCTTCGGCGTCCCAGCCGCCGGTCGAGCGCGGGAACATCTCGTACCAGGAGCCGAAGCGGGCCAGCGGCCGGTCGACCCACACCCCGTACTGCTCGCCGCGGGTGACCAGTTCGCGCAGCGGATACTGCGTCAGGAGTTCGTCGATCTCGGGGTCAAGGCCAGCGCGGCGCGCGGAACCGGATCGCCGGGCTTCCGCAGCGCGTCCGCGGCGTTTCAGCAGCGGCTCACGCCGGCCGCGGGGCACGCCGGTCGCGGCGCGCTCCAGCAGCTGCGCCCCGACCAGCAGGTCGTTGGACAGCTCGGCCTCGCCCTGACCGGCGTCGAGTTTGGCCTCGATGGCGTGGCGCCAGGTCTGGATCGGATCGCCCCAGCCGTCCACCCGATAGGTCCACAGCCCGACGGCGTCCGGAGTGAAGGCTCCGTGGACGACGTAGGGCTCGAGGCCGGGGGTCATCGGCACGTGCAACGGCTTGACCCGCACGACCGGGTCGGCGGCGGGCTCGGCCAGTGACGATGCCGTCGCAGGCGCCTGCACCGCTTTGAGTCGACGCGTTTCGCCCACCTGCGGATAGTGCGGGCCGAGGTAGCGCACCACCAGCGTGGCCGCCACCGCGTCGTGGCCTTCGCGCCACACCGACGCGCGCACCGGGATCACCTCGCCGATCACGGCTTTTGCCGGATAGGCGCCGCACGACACGACGGGTGCGACGTCATCGATCTCGACACGACCGGGCACCGATACTCCTTCTGAGCTAGTCGGTTGTCGTCTTGGGCGCGGTCGAACCGCTACCTGCGCTTCTTCGGCCGGCTTAGCGTGAAAGCCCTCTGCGCCCAATACCCACCGTAGTGTCGAGCCACACCTGGCGTCGGGTCGCGCGCGCGGATCGCGAGACGAAACCTGCCTTCGCGTCAGTAAGGTAGTGACGCTTGAAGTCCTCCTCGCCTTAGGGGGCGGGGATTCCCGGCTCAGCCAGCACCCGCACCTCAAGGAGGTCCGAATGTCTTACAGCGTCAGCACCGGCAGGGTTGAGACCAGCCCTGTCCAGAATGACTCTGGCAGCATTTCGGTCGCGATCCTGGATCACTCCACAGCATCCGCAGACGAAAACCCGTTCCGACAGCAGCAAGCGGGACTTGGCTCTCGCACCGCAACCGCTGCACGTCATCGTCGTGTAGGCGGGCGGCACCAGCACCACCTTCCGGCCCGCCCGCTGGGCATACTCGATCAGCGTCGCTTTCGTTGTGCCGACGGCCCCGTCGGCAGACTTACGGGCCATCCGGGATTTCGCCAAAAACCTCGGCTTGAAGTCCTCGATCGCCAACACTCCATGGTTGGCAACGACTTTGGTGGCCCACTTACGCGCCGTGTCCTGCCGCCGCCGTGCAACCTTCTGATAAACCTTGGCGACAACGCGTTTTGCGTCCAGGTAACCTTTGGACGCCCGCTCGCCACGGGCAGGCTTACGCCGCGCCATCGTGCGCTGCCGGCGAGCAAGCTCCTTGGCGGCGCGCCGTCCATGCTCAGGGTGAGCCAGGTCGTACGCGGGATCGGTGGTCGTCGCCACCGCGCGCACACCCCAGTCGATACCGATCACCTGATCGCACGTCGGCAGCTCCCCGCCGTCGCGCCGCACCACAAAGCTGGCGTACCAGTGCCCGATGCTGTCGCGGAATACCCGGACACTGCTCGGCGAGGCTGGCATTTCTCGCGACCATACGACCGGAATGCACAAGCCACCGGCCAGACACAAGCGGCCATCCTTCAGCGCAAAGCCCCGTCGGGTGTAGTTCAGACTCGGCGGGCAGCGCTTTCCGGACTTGAATTTACGACGCCCTTTGTCCTTGGCGCGTTTGGCCCGAAAGTTGCGCAACATCTGTTGTTGAGCCACCACCGAACCATCACGCAGCCAGTCATGCTCGCAACGCCACTCAGTCAAAGCGTTATCGCGGACCCACTCACCAGTCCCATTGAGACGCTCCACCGCCCGGTTCCACACCCACCGGCAGCGATCCCACTCCGCCAGCAAGCCCGCCATCGCGGCCGCACCAGGGCGCAACCGATACCGATAGCGCGCGACGCTCACCGGCCAAACGCTATCGCCGGGGTACGACAAAACCGCCCATTCCTCCCGGGCTTAAAGGCCGAGGCTTCCTGGGCGGCTGACGCGTGAAAGCCCTCCGTCGGTTCACGGTCCGTGCCCACCTTCCGGAACGCCTGGCGGCGCTGGAACAGCTGTCGACCAACCTGCGATGGTCGTGGGACAAACCGACTCAGGATCTCTTCGCGGCGATCGACCCGGCGTTGTGGGTCCAGTGCGGGCAGGATCCGGTCGCACTGCTGGGCGCGGTCAGCCCGGCCCGACTCGACGAGTTGGCGCTCGACGGCGGGTTTTTGGACCGGCTGGACCGGTTGGCCGCCGAACTCGACGACTATCTGACCCGTCCGCTGTGGTACCAGCAGCAACAGGAGCAACGGCACCCGCGATGCCCAACGGCATCGCGTACTTCTCGATGGAGTTCGGCGTCGCGGAGGTGCTGCCGAACTACTCGGGCGGATTGGGAATCCTGGCCGGCGATCACCTGAAGTCTGCGTCGGACCTCGGGCTGCCGCTGATCGCGGTCGGCCTGTACTACCGCTCCGGTTATTTCCGGCAGTCGCTGACCGCGGACGGCTGGCAGCACGAGAACTATCCTTCGCTCGACCCGGCCGGACTGCCGCTGCGTCTGCTCACCGACGCCGCGGGCACGCCGGCGCTGGTCGAGCTGGCGCTGCCGGAATACGGCTCGCTGCGGGCGCGGATCTGGGTGGCCCAGGTCGGTCGGGTACCGCTGCTGCTGCTGGATTCCGACATCCCTGAGAACGAGCACGACATGCGCGGGGTCACCGACCGCCTGTACGGCGGCGACCAGGAACATCGCATGCAGCAGGAGATCCTGGCCGGGATCGGCGGTGTGCGGGCCATCCGCGCGTACACCGCGATCGAAGAACTGCCGGCGCCCGAGGTGTTCCACATGAACGAGGGCCACGCCGGGTTCCTCGGCGCCGAGCGGATTCGCGAACTCGTCGACGCCGGGCTGGATTTCGACACCGCGCTGACCGTGGTGCGGTCCAGCACGGTGTTCACCACCCACACGCCGGTGCCGGCCGGTATCGACCGGTTCCCGGTGGAGATGGTGCAGCGGTATTTCGCCGGAAGCACGGCAGACGGCGCGGGCATCGCCGCCGGGTCGGTGCTGCTGCCCGGCGTGCCGGTCGGCCGCATCCTCGCGCTGGGCGCCGAGGACGACCCGGAGAAGTTCAACATGGCCCACATGGGTCTGCGGCTTGCCCAGCGCGCCAACGGTGTTTCGCTGCTGCACGGCGAGGTCAGCCGGGACATGTTCAACGAGTTGTGGCCCGGTTTCGACGCGGGCGAGGTCCCGATCGGGTCGATCACCAACGGCGTTCACGCCCGCACCTGGGCGGCGCCGCAGTGGCTGGAGCTGGGCCAGGAGTTGGTCGGATCGGACTCGTTCAGCGACCCTGGTGTCTGGCTGCGGGTCAACGAGGTCGACCGCGGTCACCTGTGGTGGATCCGGTCGCAGCTGCGCGCTCTGCTGGTCGACGACGTCCGGGCGCGGCTGCACCGCAGTTGGCTGGAGCGTGGGGCCTCGGAGGCCGAATTGGGTTGGATTGCCACGGCATTCGACCCGGACGTGCTGACCATCGGGTTCGCCCGCCGGGTGCCGACCTACAAGCGGCTGACCCTGATGCTGCGCGACCCCGACCGGCTGGAACAGCTGCTGCTCGACGAGGAGAGGCCGATCCAGCTGATCGTCGCCGGCAAGTCCCACCCCGCCGACGACGGTGGCAAGGCGCTGATCCAGCAGGTCGTCCAATTCGCCGACCGGCCCGAGGTGCGGCACCGGATCGCGTTCCTGCCCGACTACGACATGTCGATGGCCCGGCTGCTGTATTGGGGCTGCGACGTCTGGCTGAACAACCCGCTGCGACCGCTGGAGGCGTGCGGCACGTCGGGGATGAAGAGCGCCCTCAACGGCGGCCTCAACCTGTCGATCCTCGACGGCTGGTGGGACGAGTGGTACGACGGCGAGAACGGCTGGGCGATTCCGTCGGCCGCCGGTGTCGCCGACGAACGCCGCGACGATCTGGAAGCCGCCGCCCTCTACGACCTGCTGCAGAAATCTGTCGCGCCGAGGTTCTACGAGCGCGACGAGCACGGCGTGCCGCGCCGCTGGATCGAGATGGTCCGTCACACCCTGCAGACGCTCGGCCCAAAAGTGTTGGCCTCGAGGATGGTTCGCGACTACACCGAGGGCTACTACCTGCCGGCGGCGCAGTCGCTGCGCAGGACGGTCGCGGTCGACGGCGACGGCCAGGTGGCGTTCGATCCGGCCCGCGACCTGGCCGCCTACCGTCGGCGCGCCTTCGAGGCGTGGCCGCACATCCGAGATCACCGACGTCGACAGCACCGGGCTGCCGGATACGCCGATGCTCGGGTCGAAGCTGACCCTGACCGCGACCGTCCAGCTGGCGGGCCTGCGGCCCGACGAGGTCACCGTCCAGGCGGTGGTCGGCCGGGTCGAGACCGGCGATGCGCTGGTGGACCCGGTCACCGTCGAGATGCCCTACACCGGAACGGCTTCCGGCGGCGACCACGTCTTCGCGACGACGACGCCGCTGCCGGTCGCCGGGTCAGTCGGCTACACCGTGCGGGTGCTGCCGCATCACCCGATGCTGGCCTCGGACGCCGAGCTGGGATTGGTCACGCTGGCGTAGCTGGGATGTGCTGGCGTGACCCTTAACACAGCCAACGCCAGCACATTCCGAGCAGTTATTTCATGCGACTGCGGCACTTTTCCTAGCGGCCCGCGATACCGCTCCGAGCGGATCAGCCCCGAAGCGGTTCTCGCCGTAGGAGCCCGCTGCGGTGAACCACAGCATGAGACCAAGCGCACCCAACACGGGGACGAAGCTCAGTAGGATCCACCACCCAGAGGCATCCAAGTCGTGGAGTCGTCGGACTTCTACGGCGAGGTTGGGAACGAAAATGACCGCCATCGACAGAAAGGCGAGAAGCCCCGTCTGGAGCTTCAGGTCGGCCACATACGCGGCGCCGGTGACGACGTTCGTCAGCAGCGCCCACCACCAGAACTCGGACCGACCCGCACGACCGGAGAAGTTGAAGGAGTTGCGAATCACATTCGTGATCGCCTGTCCGAACCCCATGTCAGAAGATCTCTACTTCGGCACCATCGCCACCACGGCACGTTGTTGACCCGTGGTGTTCGATCGAGCAGGTCATCCAGTAGCTATCCCCTGTGGCCGGCGAGTAGGCGGAGAACGACGTGCCGCTGCCACTCATCATCCTGTTTGCCACGTTGATGGCGAACGGACAGCTGGTGGGACCGACCGCCACTACTCTCGGCACGGACTCACACACCTCATCGGCGTGTGCCCGGGGTGCGAACGCGGGTGCGACGGCCAGTGCTGACGCCGCGATTGCCGCCGCCGCTCCTATGGTGAGAATTTTCATCGGACTTTCCTTTCAGTTGTTGGCGAACGGCAGGGCTGGGTTGCAGCCTTGCGGACCCCAGATGGTGATTTCGACCCGGTGGTCGCTGCTCCACTTGTTTCCCATGGGTTGCGGGTTACAGGGGCCGTTGTTTCCGTACCAGCCGGGATCACCTGGGCCGGCATTCGCAGGCGCAGACAGTGCCAGCGGTGCGGCGAGGATCGCCGCTGGGATGAGTAGATTTTTCATTTCAAAGCCTTTCTTGATGGACGGGACTCCGGCCTTTGCTGGAACCCCGCGAACTTGCCCTTTTCCGTGCTGCAGATGAGCGCGGTCATTGGGATGCGCGACAGCAGTCCGATCTCTTCGCGAGGCGGGTGAGCCAGTCCATTGACACCACCGGCGTTGCCGCTGTGCGACGAAATAACTGACTGCACTTGTTGATTCATGTCTTTATGGGCCGAGGCTCCGGCGACGGCGCTCAGAAACCGCTTCGTCAGTGTCACGCTTACCTCTTTTCGGGAGACGGCTGTGATTGGTGTCTAGAGGCTCTCGCTGACCACTTGGAAGATTCTTGGCAGTACCACGCACCGTTGGGGTGCTGCCGCATTACCCGATGCTGGCCTCGGACACCGAGCTGGGCCTGGTCACGTCAAACTCAGTTTCTTGCTGGCGAATCTTCAAGAGCCCGGCCAGCTTCAGGCGAAATCCAGAGAATCGCGCGCTCTCGGCGATTTAGATGAATGCGGCGACGGGGGTGGTCGATCGAAGGCCGATGGCGACACCGAACCAGAGTTCGTTGTTGGCGAAGAAGGCGTCGTTCATCAGTGGGTGTAGTCGGGTTCTGGGCCGCCGTACCGCCAGTACATGAGGTGCCCGCTGTCGGCCTTGTGTTTGCAGGTCAGCGTTCCGCCTTGGCCATCGGAGACGGAGGTGTTCCAGTTGTAGCAAATCTGGCCGGCGCCAGGGGCTGCGTGCGCGGCCGCGGCGAGGGAGATAGCCGCGGCGAAGAGGGCCGCCGTCGCGAGAGTTTTCATGGTGGTGGTCTCTCCGTTCGGTGTTCATCGTCGGCAGGGTGATCCGGGTGTCGGGCGGCCTGCGACCGGGGGGTAGATCAGTCCCGCCGCACAGGTAGTACTGGGCGGGGACCCGGCATTTGCGGTGGGTCACCCAGCGCGGCACATGCGGCCTGAGAGCCGAGCAGGCACGCGTTGCAGTTGATACTGGAGCCGGCGACGCATGGGGCATCCTGAGCCGACGGTGTGAGTATCGACAAGGGCGAGATGGCCGCGGCTCGGACAACCCCAATGACAGTTTCCTCATCAGTAGATGTCGACTTCGGCGTCGTCGCCGCCAGCGGCAGGTGGTGGAGCCGTGGTGTTCGATGCTGCAGTGCATCCAGTAGTTCTCGCCGGTGGTCGGTGAGTAGGCGGTGAAAGACGTTCCGCCGCCGGACATCATCGTGTTTGCCACGTCGATCGCGAACGGACAGCTGGTAGGGCCAACTGCAACGACCCGAGGTGTCGATTCGCAGACGGTATCTGCGTGAGCTGCAGGGGTGGGGGCCACTGCTGCGGCCGCTGCGACTATGGCAGCGGCTGCGCCGAGGCCGAACAGATTTTTCTTCATGTGCGTACCTTTCTCGATGTAAGGGACCGTAATTTGTGTCGCAGCCCAACGAACGTGTCGCTATCGGCGACGTAGATGGTTCAGCGGTGAGCTCACCGCCGGCTCGAAGGAATGGTCGGGAAACGGGCCGGGGTGAAGGAACTCTGGTGGCAGCGTCGCGGCGGAGAGTGATGGCCGCGTAGCGCGGCCATCACTCTCAGTAGGGTTTTTAACTCCTTCTCGGGTTGAGCGCTGGTCCGCCGGGGTACTGCGACGGCTCCCACGGCTGCTGCACTGGCGTGTCTTGTGGGATGACCGGCGTGATCGGGACCTGCGCGGGAGCCGGGTCGTTGTACTTGGGGAACAGGTTGTTGAATTGATCACCCGTGGGCGGCCCGAGTCCCGCGACCTGCTGTGGGTCAGGCGTGCTGGCATCCGCGCCAGTCGTCCCACGCGGCTGCGGGATGTAGGGCACTTGATCGACCGGATTATTGACCGGCACGGGACCTTGTAGTGGTACCGGTTTCTGCGGTATGCCAAGGAGCAAGCGTTTATTAAGCATGGTGTGCGTGCTGTTGGTCCTCCGGTCCCTGCTGGCCAGTCTGCGCACCGTTCGGCCCCGTCGATGATCGCCTGGGTGTCAGGACTGGGGTTGTCCGGCATTGGGATGTTCGCTGGCTGTATCGCTGGCGGCAGCGGCAATCCGTTGGGGCCGCATCCACTGTCCACAGTGGCGCCGTTCTGGCATGGACCCTGAGCAGGTGGAGGCGGCGCATTGGGGTCCTGAGGCGGTGCCGCCTTCGGGTCCGGCGCAATAGGTCCGGCGTCAGGCGGCGGTGCATTCGGATCTGGCGCTGCGTCGGGTGCCGGGCCTGAATCTGGCATGGCGTCCGGCATCGCTGGCATCGACGGGATGGCGTCAGGAGGAGCGCAGATCCCGGCATCGACGCAGTAGTTGGCATCCGGTGCTGCTGGTGCCGATACAGGTGCAGGTGCAGCCAACGGAGCCGGTGCGGCAGCCGGGGTTACAGCGGGAGTAGGAGTGCTGTTACCCAGCGCATTGTTGCCGGCGGCACCCGTGTTGTAGTCGGGCATCCGGGAGCAGAGCGAATCACCACCGCCACCCGCGTAGCAGGCACCCTGTGGGTCCGAGCTGGACATATACTGCTGGGCACCAGGCGGGACCGTGTATTGACTACTGTCGTAGTTCCCGTACTGGGAGTTGTTCTGAGACGTGCCCGTAGTGGGCGCTGTCGCCGCATCTGAGTTGGTTGCGGCAGCGTTAGACGGGGGATATGAGAATTTGCCCGAGTCACCCCGCCACACGCGGCGGACGAAACCCCTGCCGAACTCACACCGTCAGGCACTCCTCCACACGACCAGCCCTGCGGAAGGGACGTCATCGAGGCAGTCGGCGGTAGGGTGCCTCCAATCTGCTGTTCCGGAGTACCCAATTGCGGGTCGGCTGCCTCCATTGCCGGAGGTATCGGCGCTACTGCCGGACTTGCGTCGGGTGTTGCGGCCGGAGCTTCAACATGCGGTGCCTCTGCTGCTGGTGCCGGGGCGGCCGCTGGGGTCAGACCTTGGCCACACGCTCCGGTGAGCTTGCAGATCTGATCTGCCTCTGGCTGTGTGGACTGATTGATACCGTCTGGCTCCATCACTGGCGGCCCTAGCGGTGGTGCCGCCACCGGGGCTGCCGGTGGCGGGGCAGCGGGTGCTGCGGCCTCCATTGGCGCAGGTGCTTCAACATGAGGTGCCGCTACGGCTGGAGGTGCTGAGGCTTCGACGGCCGGCGGAGCGGCCGGTGCAGGTGCAGCAGCTGGGTTGAGCAAGCCCTCGACGGTGTGCTCGAGGGGTTGCATGTTGCTGCCGATGTTCGGAGCCGGTGCTGCCGGCGGTGCGGCGGCGGGCGCGTTCAGCAAGCCCTCGACGGTGTGCTCCAGGGGTTGCATATTGCTGCCGATGTTCGGAGCCGGCGGTGCAGCGGCGGGCGCGTTCAGCAAGCCTTCGACGCTGTGCTCCAACGGTTCCATGTTCGGAATCGGAGAAGACGGTGCTGCCACGGGGATCACCGGGGGCGCCACGACGGGTGGGGCAATGACGGGCGGGGCCGCTATCGGGACCACCGGAGGTGCCACGACCGGCGGGGCAATGACCGGGGCGGCCACCGGAACCACCGGCGGCGCTATGACCGGCGGCGCAACCACCGGAGGCGCAATCATCGGCGGCGCCGCGATCGCCGGCATTGCCGGCATCCCTGGCAGTCCGGGCAGCCCGTTGGGCAAGCCGCCGAATCCTGGCAATGCGCCGCGCGGATCAACGGGCACGTTGACGCACCCGATGAACGGCAAGCAGGGCGCTGGCCATGCGCCGGCTACGGCAGGCGCGACCAAACTGGATAGCGAGAAGCCGATAGCGGCTGCGGCCGCCGCGGCGAATGTTCGGTTCATTGTTGTTCCTTTGCTAATCCCCGTGGGTGGAGGGCCTCCTCCATCGCCAGACATTGGAACGGGCTTCTTGGAATTTCCTTGGCGTCGCCGGGAACACCAGTAGATGATTGCTCCCGGCGCTGTGGCGGCGCCCTAGTCTCGATGCGATACATACGCGTGGCGCATGTCGGATATAAGTCAAAGCTTTTGTGCTGCAGTTTTTTTCGATAAATCCGGTCCGGGTCACCGCGGTTGCACAGCGGGTCCTGGGCGCGTCTGCGCTGGGCAGGTGCCTTGTCGGCGCACCAAGAGAATTCCAAGATTCAGGGTCAAGAGTCGCGTCACCGGATCTGATGGAAGAGATTGAGATGCAACATATTCGAGCTTGGGCGGACCGCGCGGTCAGTATTCTTCCGTACGCCATTGCCAGCGCGACGATCATCTCGATATTGCTGATTGCCTTCTGAATAGGCCTAATGGGCTCTACGGGTTCGGTATGTCGGGTGTCGCCGGCGCGGATGGTTCTGGCCGATTCGTCTTCTGGTCTTCGACGACGTGGCCCACGATAACGACGACGCGTGCGCAGGCTGCGAGTCCGGAGCATTTTCCAGCGGTCGTCAGAATGACGAGCGGAATCACCGCGCAAGCGAGGGCTTTTCGGACTATCGGGCGACGACGGTTCGATCGTTGATTCATGGACTCACCTTTCGATGGTCCGCTAGAACGCCACCGTAGGTTCAGTTGGGTGGCGCGGGAGCTGGCGGGGTGGGGGCTGGCGGAGCGGGCGGCGATCCGGCCGGAGTTGCGCCGCCAACGCAGGGATTAATTGCCCCGGTAATCGCCGAAATATTGCCTGCGATTGGAGCCATCTGCGGGTCACAGCCCGCGTTGGCAACCGGAGTCACACCGATAGGGGCGGCGGCGAGAACAAGGGACGCGAGTCCAATTGCAAGTCTCATGACGGATACCTTCTTTCGTGGAACCGCTTGATACGGCAAGGCTGGAACACGCGCCTTGGAGGATTCTTGGAAAGACCTGAGCTGGCGGGACTATTGCCCGCGCACGCGGGCGGCAATCTGGCGGGCGATGCTGACCGCCGCGCCGGTCGGCCCGAGGCATGCGGTGACGTCGATGACAACATCGTTGGCAGCGGTCAATGCGCGCTCGCACACCCCAAGGCTGTTGGCAGGGGTGACTGTCGCGCTCAATGTGCCGTTCGCGTCGGAAACCGGGCCCACGCTGTTGGCTTGGGAATTGCCGTTCGCGGAAAGGGTGAACTGCCGATTGGCGCAGGCCTGCCAACTTTGGGTAGATGCGGTGAAAAACGCACTCGCGGCCTGTGCCGAGGGGAAGAGCACGGTGGCCTGATTCAGAGCGTTTTGTTGGGCCTTCGCCACCACCTGAGCACGCACAGCGCTATAGCCGCTGTTGGCGTAGGCCTTCGCTTCGGCCGCTCCCGACAACGGGACGCATGCTGGGTCCGAAACCGCAAAGCTGTTGTCGGTCAGCGCCGTCATAGCGCCGACGGAGATCATCCCAGTCGCGCCCATTGCAGAGTTGACCTCGTCGACGCTAAGTAGCAGACCATTGAGCGAATTTGGTTGAGGTGCTGACGGTTGCGCGGTGTTAGGCGTCGGCCTGGGAGGCGCTGCAGTAGCCCGCGTCGCGGGCTGAGACGGGTTGTGTTGGTTCAGAATTACATAGCCGGTGACCACTACTACGCCCGCGACAACGACGACGACCGCCGCGATGATCGCCCCAATTGCTACCCGGCGTCTTGCTACCCGGCGTCGGAGTTGCAGCGGCAGGGTCGGCTCAGAGCTTCGTTGGTCGGATCCGGGATCGGTCCGCGGGTAAGGCTGTTCGACAGGGGTGGGTGGCGCCTGCCGCTGTCTGGTGACCGCCGCCGGCGAGCGAGGACTTGACGTCTGCGCGGCCGGTGGCTGCGCGTAAGCCGGTGTCGGGCGGGCAATGGGGTCGGTAATAGCATCGCGGGCGGCGTTGGCGAATTCAATCGTTGTGGCGTAGCGGTGGTTTGGGTCCTTAGCCATCCCTGTCGCGATCACATTGTCGACCTCTGCGGGCACATCGGGTCGGCCGATCGACGGTCGTGGCGGCGCAGTGTTGAGGTGTGCAGTAATCAGATGTGCCGTCGAACTACCGGGAAATGGTGGATCTCCGGTTAGGGCCTCGTACAACAGGCAGGCCAGCGAGTAGATGTCGGCACGGGCATCCTCATCTGCTTTGGGGTCCAGTCGCTCCGGTGCGATATAAGCAAAGGTACCCAGCATGTTGCCGGACTTGGTAATTCGTGTCTCATCGGCCGTGCGGGCGATCCCGAAGTCGATCAGATAAGCGAAGTCGTCGGCATCGATTAGCACATTGGACGGCTTAATGTCGCGGTGTATCAACCCGACCTTGTGCGCAGCATGCAGGGCCCTGGCGACTTGTTCGACGATGCGTACAGCGCGTTCAGGATCTAGCGGCCCCTCGTCGAGCACCGTCTGGAGATCGCGGCCCTCGATGAGCCGCATGTCGACGTAGAGTCGTCCTTCGATTTCGCCGTAGTGGTGGATCGGTATGACGTGCGGATTGTTCAGGCTGGCGGCGGCGTGGGCTTCTCGCCGGAATCGCTGTTGGAATTCTTGGTCAGCCGACAAGTAGGGCGGCAACACTTTGATGGCGACAACCCGGTCGGTCTCTGTGTCGTGGGCGCGCCACACCTCGCCCATCCCGCCGGCGCCCAACAACTCCACCAAGCGGTAACGCCCGAACGGGGTCCCGTCCACATCAGCCTCCCGGCAGCCATGGTCGAGAACACGATAGTTCGGGGCGGCGGTCGGTGCCCAGCAAACGTTTATGGGCGGGGTATTCGACAACCGCTGTGGCGTTAGATCATTTTGGCGTCTTGAGGAGTCCGGGTGCTATCTGAGTGGGCGCTCAATGCTTGGTCGCAGTCCAGACGCCGTGACAGGAACGGTCGTCCCATGTGCCATCGTGGATGACCCAGTGGCCACCTTCCATTGCGAGGACGCCTCTCACAGTGGCGTGATCGTAGGGGCCCCAAGCACCGTCCTCGACGAACGATCCGTCGGAGTTCAGAGTGCCGCTTAGCCCCCAAACGGCGATCGTATTGCCATGAACGGTAACGCCTAGAGGCGAGTCGGGAGACCTTGCATCAAGCCCGTTGCAGACCCAACTTATCGAGTGCCGCATATAGGACCCAGACATGTCGGACTGGTCTTCGTGCCCTTTCGTGGGCGGTGCGCTCGTTGACGGAGCAGGCTGAGGCTCAGCGACCGGCTGGGTGTGCGGAGTGTCCTCGCTCCCAGTTGTACCGAGAGGGCGGTTGAACGGTTTGCCGCTCACGACATCGACGAGGACAAAGTTGGTGACATCCTGGCTGGCCTTAACCTCCGCGAGGGCCCCAGGGCGAAAGCCGGCCCAGGGTGCGCCGATGAGTTTGGGCTCACCGAGCAAGGGGATCGGCGCGGTCAGGGGGTTGCCGCTCAAGCCGTGGACGCGGGGGACCCCATGGCCGTCAACGAGCACCGCGGTGCCAGCCTGAAACACCGATTGCTTTGGCAGGCGGTGCATTCCGTCGAAGCCGTGATTGGTGATGCGGGTGTCGAGCCGCAGATACGCTGGGGTTAGGTCATGCAGATATCGAGGTATATCGGCGACCGTGAGCACACCTCCACCGCTCCAGTACACGGTGTTGTCGACGTTGAGCGACTCGACAAACGCGCTGGCCTGAGCGGGGTGGCCGCGAAAGAAGTCGACGATCTTGTCGCGGTCGACCTCGGTGTTGTTGACGGTGCCACCGTAGAGGCCGTCGCGGTCACCCGGCAGCGGCTGGGTCTCGACGGCGCCGCCCTGCCCCTTCGACTCCAGGGTGGGAGGGGCCTGGGTGTCGGACGGAGGCGGCGAAGCCGCGGAGGGCATGAAGGCATTGGGTCCGGGGTCTGTCGCTGCGGTGAGAACGAGTTCCCCGCCGTCAGGTTTGGCCAGGACGTGATGAACTAGCAGCGCGCCGCCGGCGGCTACCACCGCGACGGCAATGACCGCGAGTAGTGCGATCAAGCGGTTGCGTCTCGGCCTGTCCGCGGCGAGGCTCGGGGCGTGGGCCGGGGGAGGCCACGCTCGGGGTGGTGGTGGCGTCTGGCTATGGTTCATTGATCATCCTCATGCGGCCGTAGGTCCTGTCAATGATGAGACGCTGCCGCGGCAACCCGCGCCGCCGAGCGTTCACGCACAGGTTCAGCCCAGGCCCTTGAAAGATTCTTGGAGGAATTCGTCGCCAGACGAAGCTGGCGGTTCAGATGCCTGTATCGAGGTTCCCAGCGTCCACGCGCGAGATCACCGGGAACACGGTCTCCGTACCGCTGCGGCCCTTGATTGTTACTGCCTCGTGCGGGCCCCAGATGAACTGAGCGGCAACGCCACTATGTATTTCGCTGGTAGCCAGCACTGCTGCCCGTCCTTGCCGACCGGCCACGCCCGACAATCTGAAAGCCACGTTGGTCGCATCACCGATCACCGCGTCGACCGATCGGGTCATCGCGGCAAGAGCCGCCACACCCTGCACTACTCCCCAGCCCATGTGGATCGGCAGTCCGTCCGGGCCACGCAGCGACAACTCGGGTCCCAGCCGGTCGACAACCTGATTAGCAGACAGCGCGAAATCGATTGCCCGCGAAGCGGCGTCGGGAAACCGGGCGATTTCCCACACCGCGAAGATCGCATCGCCGGCGTAGTGGTTCAGCGTGCCGTGGTGGGCTTGCAGGACCACGCCGATGTGGTTCCACAAGGTATGCAAGCTCTCCGCCATGACCTGTTCGTCGGTCACCTGCGAGATCGTCGAGTAGTTGACGATGTCGCCGACCACCATCACCATCGCGGATCGGCCAATGCGGGCGCGGGTGCGCCTCGGATCAGAAACCCGGATGGCGCTGAACCACTGTGAGCGGAATGTCATTGCCACATCGCCGATTTGGATCACATCACCCGGCTTGATCAGTACCGACACGGCGCGCTCCAGCCGCACGCCGTTCAGCTCCGTACCGTTGCTGCTGGTGTCGATGACGAAGGCCTGGTCGGCGGCGACGTCTAATCGGATCTCAAGGTGCGTTCGTGATACCTCGTCGTCGGGGAGCACCAACCGGCGTGCCTCGCTGATCCCGGCGCATTCGCGGCCAACATATAGTTGATCAAAGATCGGCACCCGGCGTTCAGGGCCGCGGTCGTTCACGATCAGGTATGCCAGCGGCTCTCCGGGTACCTTCTCGTTGGCCACCATCCCGGCCTCGTTGTTAATCGCTGCCGAGGCTGCGCGGTCGCGCGTGTTGGCCGGCCTGGAGCGTCAGCATGCCGAAGGCATTGGGCGACAGCATTTTTCCGCGTTCACGAGGTGCGACTGGTTTGCGTGCGGTCACGGCGCTCTTTCGTGCTGACTTTAGCTGCCGATCCAGACAATACTCCGCGCTGCAAGCCGCTGCGCTCCGATTAGGACGGCGGCGGCTCGACGGGCTCCCCTTTGCTCGCGGGTATCGAGGATCCTCCAAGAATTCTGCAAGCTGTCGGCCCGAGCCTATGAGGGAGCACGAGGCACAAAGGAGATTCGATGCGGAAACTGGTGATTCTGCTAGCGGGTTTGGCCCTTTTCTTCCTTCCTATCTGGCTGACTCATGTAGCTGGGGCAGACCCGTACCCGTGCAGCGGCGGTAGCTCCGAGGCCGTCCTCGCGCGGGCCGACCTCTGTGGCGGTAGCGACGTGGATGCTCCGATTCAAACTAAGGTTCCCCCCGCTAACCAGGCGTCGGTGCAGACCACATCCCCCCAAAAACCGGTGTCGCCAACTTCTCCGCAGCCCACGAGTCAGATGCCCGGGCAAGCCCCGGCGATCAATTCCCCGGCGCCGGAAACTCACCAGAATGCCACGCCGGCTCCCGACTGGGCGTTCTGGATCTTGGGTGGCGGAGTGATAACCGTCGCGGCTGGCCTGCTCCGCCGGTTGATAGTCGGCCGCGGCCGAGTCTCGGTCTAAAGGTCAACCGCGCCAGATGTCACCAGCGGTGGTGGCGGGCCATGGCGACAGTCAGCCTGCGGGCAGCCAGGACACCATCATGCTCGACGACTCGATGCTGGCGTGGGGTCAAGCCACCGAACCCAAAGATGGCGGCCGGCTCACGGTAACTGAGACGCAGGCCTTGCCTGGCGTAGGGCCGATGGATGACGGCAGCGTCGTCGCGCTAGCCGCTGATAGTTGCCGTTGGTGTGATCGCGTGGCTGGGCATCCGCCGCAATAGAACAGGGGCTTGATTCGCGGTCTGCGGATCGAGCCCCTGTGCTGGCCATGCTGCGTGATTAGGCCCCGCAGTTGGCGTCACTGCAATTGACGATCTTTCCAGAAAGGAAAGTTGTTGTCCCCGTTCGCAACACTGACCAGTCGGCCAATGCCGCCGCTAGTGAGCAACAGCGCCGGCCGCGATCAGCGGTTTCTTCATCAATTGGTTCCTGTCATCGGCAGGCTTGGGTCGCAACCGCGAGGGCCCCATACCTCGATTGCGTTGCCGCCCGAGGTGATTTTTGAAATATGCACATCGTTCGAGTTGCACGGGCCGTTGTGGCCGTACGGGTTGTCGTCGGGATCGGCGCGTGCCACCGCCGGCGCCAAGATGGCCAGTGGAGCAAGAGCTGCGATGATTGCTTTTCTCATGGAGGGATTGCCTTCCTTAGGCGTCTGGACAGAGGAACTGGTGCGCGCCGCTAACGACGAGTCCAGACTCGGCGATACTTAATTTGCTCTCAAGCGCATTGGTCAGCGAGCTTTCTGACTGGCCCGAACGCAGCGCGCTACATACCAATTGAGCTTGGCCCAGATAGTTGACGCCATTCATGCCAACGGGATTGCTGTAGCCGTGGGTCTGCATGTAGTTGCTAAAGCCCGCCGCGTCGGCGTGAGCGGGTGCCGTAAACACCAGGCCGAGCGCCATCGGGGCGAAAACGAGCAATTTCTTCATTTCCTACCTCCTTGGATACCCGGCAAACGTTGTGCCGAATGGCTTGGAGAATTCTTGGCGCGACCTGGGTGCGGTCAGAGGCAATCGGTGCCAAGAAAGTTCCAAGATGCTTACCCCAACCTTCGTTCTTGAAGGCCCCTTGCGCCGCTTCAAATACACATTCAGCACCGCGGTCGAGTCCCAAAATGGCACGGCCACAGCACAACAGGAGGACATCGACATGATGAACCATGCTTCGCGAGCCGGGTTTGCGGCCCTCGCGATCGGAGCGGGGCTGGCCTTGGCGGTACCTGCTCATGCTGATGACGCCAGTTATTTGACGTGGCTTCAGAACCACGGTGTGACGGGCCCACTGCCGAACGGAACCAGTCTTCTATCGATGGGTACGCAGGAGTGCGACGCCCTCCGCCACGGCAAGCCCGAGGGCTGGCTGATTGGCCAGCTTGAGCATGTGACGGGCCGTGCCCAGTCCGAGGACATCGTCGTTGCCGCGCATCAGCAGCTCTGCCCAGACGCATGAGCTTCGTGAAGAGAAGCTCTCTCCAGAAAGGAATTTCGATGAAACCGGTAATGATAATTGGCGCACTGGCTTTTCTTGCCGCTGGATGCGCTCAAAACGCCGCGCCGCCACCGGCGGTTGGTGGTAGCACCCCGATCCCGGCGGTGACGGATTCTGCGTCGCCCGTTGCGGCCCCGATGCCGCGGGACCTCTCGGGTGCCGGCGTCACGTTGTCGGCGAACTATCCCACCCATGACCAGGTATTCACCAATGTCCTCAATGCTTCGGTCCCGGCTCACTGGGAACCCGGCGCACTGCACAGCGCGACCGGACGGCTAGTTCAAGTCCACGCCGAATTCGACGTGTCGGCGACGCAGGTGACCGAGACTTTTTTGACGAATGCTCGCCTGGGGACTGGGGCCTTCAATGGGCCGGTCTACAAGTTCACGGGAGCACCGAAGATCGCCAACGTAACCTTCGACCAGCAACAGAGCGACCCAGGTGTGGCGCCGACCAGCATTTCTTTCACAGACGATTCGATCAGCGTGAATGACAGCGGACTCTCAGTGACTAACGGCGCCAAGCAGATCCTCGACGTGACATTTGCGCAGTAGCGCGCGCTCGATAAGTCAACGAATTCCGACGGAGGACGGCAGTGTTCAAAACACACACTCGTGCAACAAAATTCGCCACGCGGTGGTCTCTACCTGTCGCGGCCGCAATCGTGATTACTGCGGGCGCTGGCGTCACGGCTTCCATGCCGGCGGCGGGCGCACAACCGCCGGGCACCCTCTGCGGTCACATCGAGAATCGTATGGGCGGCTATCTACCTGTGATCGTGCTCAACGGTAATCCCGACTGCTTCATCGCAGTTCATGTCGCCCAGGATTATCTGACCGGGCCGCAACCGGCCGATGGCGGCACGCTTCAGATGCAGAACGTCAGGGGATGGAAGTGCTACGCGCCGTTGCTTCCCGGGCGCTCTCACGCCGATTCCTATCTGGAATGTGATGGAGACGGCGGCGCAGTAAAGATGGGTGACTAGAGATCATGTCAACGGCGACACAGCGCTTCGGCCTGGCCGAAGTAAAACTGATACCGCTCGAGGTCCTCCTGGGTAACCCGGAACGGGCCAGCGCTCAGATCTCACCCGACGGCGGGCGATTGTCCTACTTGGCACCGCTGGACGGCGTACTCAATGTTTTTGTCGGTGACGCTGGAGCGGGTAACGAGCGGCCGGTCACTCGCGACACCGGACGCGGGATCGCGGGATACCTGTGGGCGCAGGACAACCGCCACCTGATGTATATGCGGGATAAGGACGGAAGCGAGAACTTCCGTTTGTATGACGTGGACGTCGAGACCGGGACTGAGCGAGACCTCACCCCACTCGACGGTGTGCAATGCCGGCTGATCGCCCATCGCAAACGCTTCCCCAACGAGGTATTGCTCGGCCTGAACCATGACAACCCGGAACTGCACGACGTGTATCACCTGGACCTGACGACCGGGGCGCTTGAAAAGGTCGTCGAGAACCCGGGATACGTCGGCTGGGTGGTGGATGACGAATTACAGGTCCGTGGCGCGGTGATGCCCATGCCGGACGGCGCCATGGTGATCATGGTGCGTGACGATGAGGCCTCCGACTGGCGCCCACTATTGGGAGTGCCTGCGCAGGACGCGGAAACAACTGGTCCGATTGGGTTCACCAAAGACGGTGCGGGCATGTTCCTGCAGACCTCCGTCGGCTCGAACACCGCACGACTGGTGAAGTTGGACATCGCTTCTGGCGACGTTGACGTGATCGCCGATGATCCCACCTTCGACATCACCAACGTTTTCATCAATCCCGACAGTCGCGAGGTCGAAGGCGTGGTGGTGTATGGCGATCGGCAGGAGTTTCGACTTTTCGACGATTCGATGCGCCTCGATGTCGATTTGCTCCAGCAGGTCAATCCGGGCGATCTGGTGATCAGCGCACGGAGCCAGGACAATTCGACATGGCTGGTGGCATTTGACAGCGACTCGGCTCCGATCAAGTTCTACACATGGGACCGCGTGGCGAAGGAAGCGACGTTCCTGTTCGACCACCGGCCCGAGCTCGCCGACTTCCCCTTGGTGCCGATAGAGCCGTTCGCATTCACGGCGCGCGACGGATTGCGCATTCGCGGGTACCTGTCCTTGCCCGCTGGGGCCGAAAGATGCTGTCTGCCTGCGGTCCTCGTCGTGCACGGCGGGCCGTGGACACGCGACGGCTGGGGATTCGACCCCGAGGCGCAATGGCTCGCGAACCGGGGTTATGTGTGTGTGCACGTGAATTTTCGCGGCTCCAGCGGTTATGGCAAGGATTTCCTCAACGCCGGCGACCGCGAATGGGGCGCCAAGATGCACGACGATCTGCTCGATGCCATCGATCACCTTGTCGCCCAAGGCTTGATAGATCGTAGCCGGGTGGCGATCTACGGCGGATCCTATGGCGGATACGCCGCGTTGATCGGTGCGAGCTTCACCCCCGACGTCTTCAAGTGTGCGATCTCGATGGTCGGCCCGTCCAACCTGAACACACTCATCGACTCATTCCCCGAGTACTGGAAACCGATGATTGCGTTGTGGCATAAGCGGGTCGGTGTCGACCGCGACTTCCTGTGGTCACGCTCACCGCTGTCGCGGGTCGACGACATCAAAATTCCGATCCTGATCGGTCAGGGTGAGAACGACCCGCGCGTCAACCGCGCCGAGTCCGAGCAGATCGTCGCGGCCATGACCGAACGCGGAATCGACCACGAGTACGTGATGTACGAAAACGAGGGCCACGGTTTCGCCAAGCCCGAGAATCGCCTCGACTTCTATCACCGAGCCGACCGATTCCTGGCCAAACATCTCGGCGGTCGGGCCGAGTGAATCCGCGCGCAAAGCTGAGCTCACTCCAAGAAAAGTCCAAGAGTTTCGTTTCAAGCTTCTCCCGTTGAACCCACAGGGAAAGGTTTGCCATGAAGCAACAGTCAGCTGTCCCGGCGAGCATGAGCCGCCACGGCGTTCGTGCCGTGGGATTAGAGATGACGGTCGGCGCATTGCTGGCGGCTGCGATGCTCCAGCTGGGTGCTGCGCCGCAAGCGCACGCCGATATCGACGACGTGTTCCAGCCCGTCTTTGATGCCATCGCGCAGGCAGTCACTGTCGCCGATCCGGCTCTTGCTAGTTCATTTGATCCGACCCTCGACCTTGGCGGCATCGCGGATCCGGCCATGGCAGCTGCCGCAGCGGAGAATGCAACCGTCCCATTGGATTTGACGAACAACGGAGTCTCACCAGTGGTCGAGGTCTCGGTGGGTGGTGGACCGGACATACCCGTGATTGCCGATACCGGCTCCCAGGGCCTCGTTGTGCCCTGGTATGACATCAGTTTGCAGAACCTGCTGAGTCTCGGCTCGCCGATCACGTCGGGCACCGTCGGCTACGGCGGCAGCCCGGCCGAACCGAACATCGATGTTTTCTACCTTCAATACGACGAGACCGTGAATTTTGGTAGCGGTATTGAAACTTTGCCGACGCCTGTCGATCTCGAGTTGTTCGCGTATCCGGCGTCCAATAGCAACCTTTTCGATTTGAGCGACTATTCGCTGCAGGGCTACTTCGGCAACGCCGATGCCGACGGCGTCCTGGGTATCGGTGCGGAGAATGGGCTCAACCCGGGCCCCGACAGTCCGGTTACCGCGCTGCCGGGTGACCTCAGCGAGGGGGTCCTCGTGAACGAAACCGGGGGCTACCTGGAGTTCGGCCCCAACGCCTTACCCCCCTACGCCTCGGTTGCGGGTTCACCGATAACCCAACTGGAGGTGTCTGTCGGTAACGGAGGCGCCGTGCCCGTCGATGCGACCATCGACTCCGGCGGTACTTACGGCACGATCCCGGCATCCATTCTCAATGATGCTCAGCTCGGCGAAGACTTGTACGGAGAACAGATTTCGGTCTACACCAGCAACGGTCAGTTCCTGTACTCGTTTGTCCCCACCGAAGGCGATGGCCCGGTGGTCAACGGCGATACCGTGATGAACACCGGCTACGAGGCCTTCGATGCGTATCCGGTATACATCAGCTACAGCCCGGACGGTCTGGGCACCACAGTCTTCGATTACTAGCTCGCACGTCCCCAGCGCCGCGGAAGCGATATCACGATCCCGCTGGCCGTCGACAGCAAACACCTGCTGATCGGCGGCTGCTGGGATATCGTATGCAGAGCTTGCGGGGGTTCGGCTAGGAGGCTTGAATGCGAAGCGCGCGACCTGGGCGTGTGTGCCGGAGCGATGTCCCCGATTGCCCTCACTGTGTGGTCCGGATCGGCCACTGGCCAAGTAGCCGTCATGCAGAGCCAACGAATTAGCAACCTGAGTCTGGCGTCGACGGACTCGGAGGCTGAACGCGTGGTAGCCGCCACGTGCGTCCGGTTCGCTCTGTTGGGGCCTTTACTGCTGACCGCTGATGGCACGCCCTTGCCGTTGGGCACGCCTAAGCAGCGGGCGATATTGGCGATGCTGCTGATCAACCGCAACCGTGCCATCGGTACCGAGGCATTGATCGACGCCGCATGGGACCAGTCGCCCGTGTCGGCGGCTCGCACCAGCATCCACTCCTACGTGTCTAACCTACGGCGAGTTCTTGCCACCGCAGGGATTGATTCGTACACGGTGTTGGCAAGCGCCCCACCGGGTTATCGGCTGAGCGTCGGCGACGGCGAGTGCGATATGGACCGCTTCATCACCGCCAAGACCGCGGGAATGAAGGCCGCTGTGGTGGGACGGTTCGACCAAGCCAGTCGCCATTTTTCCGCGGCGCTGAGCGAGTGGCGGGGCCCTGCGCTCGATGATTTGAGCAGCTTCAGTTTCGTCGAGTCGTTCGCCACCGCGCTGACCGAGGACTACATGCTGACGCAGATCGCCCGTGCGGAAGCCGAAATCGCGTGCGGACGCGCAGGTGCAATCATCGGTGAACTCGAGTCCCTAGCCGCCAACCATCCCTATCGTGAACCGCTCTGGGCCAAGCTGATTACCGCCTACTACGTTGCCGAACGGCAGTCCGACGCCCTGGACGCCTACCGCCGACTCAAAACGGCTCTCGCCGACGATCTGGGCATCGACCCGGGACCAACGATCGAGGCGCTACACACACAAATCCTCCGACAGCAGCCGCTCGATACGAAAAGGGCCGCGAAAACCACTGCCAAACGCGCAATGTCGGCTACTCACACGGTGTCTACCCGCGAATCCGTTTTGGCGGGGCTGCGTGACGCCACCGGGCGGCATTATCCGCTTCAAGCACCAGCAACTCGGATAGGTCGCCTCCCGGACAACGACATAGTGTTAGACGACGACGATGTCAGCAGGCACCACGCGGTAATCATCGACACCGGAGGAAGTTTCGTGATTGCCGATCTGCGATCGGTCAATGGTGTGGAGGTTCAACGCCGGCCATTACGGCCCAGCGCAACCCTTGCCGACGGTGACGTGATAAGCATCTGTGGGCACGAGTTCACCTTCGAGATCCAACGACGTTAAGCGTCAATGCCTTAAGGCTCGATCCGCTCTTGGCGGCGTTCACCTAGCGGACAGTGACTGCTAGGTGAACGCCCTACTCCCCGTGTGAGGGGGTAGGAGCCGCGGTCGCGCACCGGAGTTTTCCGCCAAGGATTTTCCAAGCCGCCGGCCCGAAGCTATGTCGAGACGCGCACACGGTCGAGCCAACGACCCGAGCGGAAACCGGCGACAGAAAGAAGAAACCATGAGCACCCAACCGCGGCCCGCTGGCTGGTACCCCGATCCGACAAGCAAGGGCGGCCAGAAGTACTGGGACGGAGGCGAGTGGGAAAGCCACGACGCGCATTCTTCTCCCGTCCCGGCGCACAACGTGGACGAGAAGCCCCAGGCCAACACGCACCTATACAAGAACCCGGTCCTCTATGCCATCGGTGGTCTCTTTCTTCCGCCCTTGGTCCTATTTCTCATGGGAGGGAATCGGGCGACCTGCGCCTGGATGCTAGGTCTTTGGCTCCTTTTTTGGAGCACGGTCTGGATGATGGGCATCGGAGCCTTCTTTGCGATTGCTATCGACATCTGGTCGGTCATCGCTTGCTACCAAGAGGCTGTGAAGCAGAACCAAGAGCGTGGTTTGGCGTAGGGCCGACAGCAGTAAGGCTCGTCGCCAATCTCGCTGTCGCGGTGCTGGTGTCGATCTAAATCGGCGCCGTGCGAGGTGGCCGCCACCGCGCTGAACGGAGACTGTATCGCCGAAATATCGTTGCAGAAATAGGATTGCGTGTGCACACGGTGACGGATCATCGGCAGACCCGCTCTCGTTGACGCAGAACTGAGCTCGCCCGCGCCGTGCCTCGCGCACGATGGAGCATCACGTCGTAGTGTCGTTTTTGATCCGCGACGATGTTTGCTGGGCGTATGTTGTTCTGAACCGCAGTTCGCCCGGGAGGCTAACTTGGAGGGCACACCATTCGGGCGCTACCGGCTGCTCGAGTTGTTGGGCCGCGGCGGCATGGGCGAAGTCTGGTGCGCCCACGACACCGGCACCGACCGCATGGTCGCCCTGAAGCTTCTATCCGCGAATCTCGCAGACGACCGGATCTTTCAGGAGCGCTTCCGGCGGGAGGCTCGATCAGCCGCTGGACTCGATGAACCGCATGTCGTCCCGATTTACGATTTCGGCGAGATCGACGGACGGCTATTCGTGAGCATGCGGCTGATCAAGGGCTGCGACCTGGACGACCTCCTCAAGGACGGTCCGCTGCCACCTGATCGCGCGGTGGGAATTATCGAACAGGTCGCCTCTGCGCTGCATGCGGCACACGAAATCGGTCTAGTGCATCGCGACGTAAAACCATCCAATGTTTTTGTTGCGCAGGATGATTTCGCCTACCTTATCGACTTCGGTATCGCACGGGCAGTCGGAGATGCTGGGTTGACGGACACCGGAGTTCCGCTGGGCACTTGGGCCTACATGGCTCCGGAGCGATTCCAGGCCGGAGTCGCCGACGAACGCGCTGATATCTACGCCCTGACATGTGTGCTGTTCGAGTCTTTGACCGGTGAGTCGCCCTTCCCTGGCAACAGTCTGGAGCAGATCGCCGTCGCGCACATGCTCCAACCGCCCCTGTTGCCATCAGAGTTGCAGTCCCAGGTTCCGGCGGCGATGGATGAGGTCATAGCCACCGGAATGGCCAAAGAAGCCGACAAGCGGTACGCATCAGCAAAGGACCTGGCTCGGGCCGCGCGACTCGCGCTGACAACACCCATTCCTCCCGGGGCAGTCTTGCCGCGAATCACATCGGCGTCCGTTGCTTTTGGCCAGACAAGCGTCTCTCGGTCGCCTGGACGATCATCGACTCAGCTGACGCCAGCGGAATACAAGCACGTGACGGTGCTGTTCGCCGACATGATGCACACGTTGGACCTTGCCGCCAGCGTAGGTGCTGAACGGCTCCGCGAAATCATGATTGATCTTGTCGACCTCTGCACGACAGTTGTGCGACAGTTCGGCGGGACGCTCGACAGGTTCACCGGTGACGGCATCATGGCGGTGTTCGGTGCGCCAGTCGCTCTGGAGGACCACGCTTCGCGTGCTTGTTTGGCGGCGCTCGGGAATTCAGGAGGACTTAAAGCGTCTTGCTGCCGACGTCCGAGAGCGCGATCACGTGGAACTTCAAGTGTGCGTGGGGCTGAACTCAGGCCAAGTGGTCGCCGGTGAAATCGGCATGGGGCCCCTGACTTACACCGCTGTCGGTGAGGAAGTGGGGCATGGCTCAACGAATGGCGTCGGCAGGCGCACCGGGTGAGGTGCTGCTCAGTACGGCGACCGCCCGATTAGTCGATGGCGCCGCGCTTCTCGGCGAGCCCGAGTTGATCCAGATCAAGGGAACCGACACACCGGTCTCCGCCCGGCGACTGTTGGGGATGTCGGGGCAGCGTCGGGTCGCGGGACGCGTCGAGTCGGATCTGGTCGGGCGGCGGTGGGAGATGCTCGCCATCGAGGAACTGTTGGGACGTGCGATCGCCGGCCACGGTGCCGTCATAGGTCTTTTCGGGGCGCCGGGCATCGGCAAGAGTCGTCTGGTTCGCGAGATCTCTGAGATGGCAGCAGCCCGCGACGTCGAGGTGTTCACGACTTTCTGCGAGTCGCACACCAGCAAGGTTCCCTTTCGTACTGTCGCCCGGCTGCTGCGAGCAGCCACCGGTGTTCAAGGTCTTGAACCGCACGTCGCCCGAGCGCAGATCCGGGCCCAGGCGCTCGAAGCGGAGCCCGAGGACCTGTTGCTCTTTGACGAGCTGCTGGACATTGCTGAGCCGGGTGTCGAGCTGCCCAAGATTGATCCGGATGCGCGCCGGCGGCGGATGACCGCGCTCGTCAATGCCGCGTCCCTCGCCCGCGCAGCCCCGACGGTGTACGTCGATCGAGGATGTGCACTGGATCGATGAGGTCAGCGAGTCGATGCTGGCGGCCTTTCTCACGGTGATCCCGCAGACGCCCTCTCTGGTCCTCGTCACCTACCGCCCCGAGTATCGACGGCGCGTTGAGCAAGGCGCCCGGTGCCCAGACGATCGCCCTTGCGCCCCTGAGTGATTTCGGAGACCGAAGCACTGGTCGCACATTTGCTAGGGCCTGACCCGTCGGTGGAGGAATCGGCCGCGGTAATCACCGACAGGGCCGCCGGTAATCCGTTTTTCGCCGAGGAGATGGTGCGTGACCTGGCAGAGCGTGGTGTGCTCGCTGGCGATCGTGGCGCCTACGAATCGACGGCCGAAGCTGGCGAAGTCGGTGTGCCGGCGACATTGCACGCCACTATCGCCGCGCGGATCGACAGGCTGGAACCGCCGGCCAAACGCACCCTGAGTGCTGCCGCCGTCGTAGGCGCGCGATTCAGCCGTGCTCTACTGGAAACCCTTGGCATTGAACCGGTCCTGGAGGAATTGGTCGCGGGCGAGCTCATCGACCAGATCCGATTTACCGGCGCGCTCGAGTACGCATTTCATCATCCGCTGATCCGCACGGTTGCCTATGAAGCACAGCTCAAATCCGATCGTGCGCAGATGCACAGACGGCTGGCCGCCGCGATCGAAGCACAGGATCCGGACGCGCCGGAACACAACGCGGCGCTGATCGCCGAACACCTGGAAGCAGCTGGTGACGCTCATGCCGCTTACGGCTGGCACATGCGTTTCGCCGGGTGGGCCATGAACCGCGACATCGCCGCTGCACGGCTCAGCTGGCAGCTCGCAGAAAGGCTCGCCGACACCCTGCCCGAGGATGACCCGAATCGGGCGACCATGCGCATCGCTCCTCGAACTATGTTGTGCGGCAGCGCCTGGCGAGCCCACGCAAATGTGGCTGGGGCCCCGTTCGATGAACTACGCCAGTTGTGCACGGCCGTTGGCGACAAGGCATCACTGGCCATAGCCATGGTTGGGCTTGTGCTCGATTTCGCCTACCAGGCCCGATTGCGGGAGGCGTCGCCGCTGGCGTCGGAAGCCATGACGCTCATCGAGTCGATCGACGAGCCGACCTTGACGGTCGGGCTCTCGGTGCCGTTGATCTACGCCAAGATTGAGAGCGGCGAGTGGGCCGAAGCCCTTCGATGGGCGCAACGGGTTATAGATCTGGCGGATGGTGATCCTGAAACGGGCAGCTTCATGCTCGGGATTTCTCCATTGGCCGTCGCCGTGGCGTTGCGAGCTATGGCCCGTTACGCGCTCGGCATACCGGGGTGGCGCGAAGACGTGAGCGACGGCCTGGCCTTGGCCCGCGACGCCGACCCCCTCACGTACACACTTGTAGTCGGCTACGTCTATTTCCCGGGAATCATGGTGGGCGCGTTGCGCTCCGACGACGCCGCGGTGAATGAAATCGAGGCTGCGATACCGATCGCCGAACTGGCCGCCGACAACCTGGCGTTGTCCTTCGCCCGGGTATCGCTGGGCGTTGCGTTGGTGCACCGCCCCACGGCTGCGGAGCGTGATCGCGGACGAGAGCTATTGATCGAGGCCGTCGATGTGTTCACCCGCGGGGGACACAACCTCGGCGAGTTACCGGTCGTCCACGTGTACTTGGCGCGCGAAATGGCAAGGCGCGGAGACGTGGACGGCGCGATACCGCTCATGCGCGGCGCGCTCGACGACCTTGTCCGCGAAGGACAGCTACTGGCCTGGGGCCTTCCGGCGACCGGAATTTTCGTGGAAACCTTGCTCGATCGCGGGACCGACGCCGACATCGCCGAAGCAGAGGCCGCAATGGTTCGACTTGCCCAGGCACCGACAGAAGCCGGCTTGGCTTCTCGTGAAATCTGGTTGTTGCGCTTGGGCGCTCTGCTGGCGCGCGCTCGCGGCGATGCAACTTCTTACATGTTGATGCGGGATCAGTATCGCGACATGGCCAAGTCCCGTGATCTCGAAGGGCATATGACGTGGGCGGAGGAGATGGCGTGACAGGAGCGAGCGGGAAGTGTTCTGGTTCAAAGATTTCGGGCTTGGCAAGCGTAATTGGCGGCGGAGGTGCGTTTTGAGTAAAGATCCCACAGAGCTGAAGCAGGCCCTCGCGGACGTCGACAAGGCAGAAGACGTTGTCGACCTACAGGTGGTGCTTCTGAAAATCTGCCGTCGACATTCAAACAGGGTGGTGAATGCTGGCCAGACACGTCAGATTAGGAGAGATATCGCGACGGTCTGTGAGCATGCGACTGCGGCGTTTACCAGTGTGGGTCTGTCGCAGACGACCAGAGCGCTTGTGAAAGAGAAGCTCAACGAGGGTACGGATCTTGCTGTGACAGCACGGGCTTTGGCGCTGGGCATCGATGAGGCCATTACGAAACGGGACCCGAAGGTGTACGTGAAAGCTTGCGCAAAATGGCAGCACCAGCACGTGCTTGTGCAAGACGATCCGTACCCGACCCAGTCGGTCGACCTCAAAGCAATGTACGGCGAAGTCGGTTTTTCACGTCGGCCCCAAAGAGATGGCGCAACCGCATTCGACCGCGTCGGCGGCATGGCGCTGTGGCCAGCGGCTGGCATTCAACCGCTACGCGTCATCTACGACACGGCCGCCGGTGCATATTTGGATAACGCGCTGGCGGGACGAGGACAGATCAGCATTCTGGCTGTGTTACCGAACGGCCGATTCGACGAATTTCGCGCTAAATTCACTGCCGATTCGTTTTTCGGTATGCATCCGGACAACACCGCCGTTCAGAACACGAGAATCGACGATGGTGTGCGCAAAGCCGGTGAGTTGGACGTCGACATCATGGTGACACCCGAGCTCTCGAGCACACCCGACACCGTCAAGAACGTCCGGACTGCGTTGCGCAAGGCCGGCGGCAAAGGACCACGGGTCGTGATTGCCGGCGGTTTGCACGTTGCGCCCAGCCGCGACGAACGACGCAACAGGCTGTCGACGATCTACGCCGATCCGAATGCGCCGATCTTCGAACACGACAAGATAGGCAAATTTGTCGCCGGCAAGCTTGAGGAAGACATCGATCGCTCCACGACACTAACGATTCAAGCAGGCATCAATTGGTCAATGATCACGCTAATCTGCGCTGATCTGCTGGATGACATCGTCGTTGACGCGGTGGCCGATCTATCCCCGCGACTGGTAATAGTGCCCTCGATGAGTGAAAAAACCGGCGACTTCGAGTTGAGCGCCGCTGAGGTGATACGGAGGACTCAAGCACTGGTGATGGTGGTCAATGGGCCACACGACTGGTATGAATTCGATCCCCCGTTTAAGAGGATTGCCGTGCCCTGCCTGGTGGTGGGTATGCCCCTCGCGGCATCACGGACCATTATCAAGTCTGCGCCGCCATTTTTGGCGCCGCCGTTCGGTGTCTTCTTCCGCTCAGAAGATCGCTCTGCTCGTTACGTGTCATTGTGATGCCGCCCAGCCATCAGCCGCGTGAGCCCTTCAGTGCAACGACCAAAGGAAGTGTTTGAGTTGAGTGAAACCATCGACTCGTTACGCGAAAAACTCGCCGAACCCGATGCTGCGTTCGACAACGGTAGGTGTCATCTGATCGGCTTGCTCGCGGCAGAGCTCGTCGCGACCGCGACCGAAGAGGAACTCAGCCAGGCGGTTGTCATGATCAAGGACTTACAGCGGGGCGCGAACGCGGAGAGCAGCGCGTACAAGGAGGACACGTGGTACACCGAGGCCGATCCGGATACAGAGGGATACGCGCCGACGGAGGCCGATGTGTATCCCGATGGCAATGTGCAGACAGAGAGCGCGCTGTCAGTGCGCGAGTCGCTGCTGTCCGTAGTTTCAAGTCTTTTGCAAAGCGTCCTGGGGGATCACCAGTCCACCGGGCGCGTTAGTTTGCCGTTGAGTGTGCAAGAGCGGGTATTGAATCTGCTCATGCTCGGACCGCATGAACCCATACACCTGAGCAACGCGATTGGCTGTAGCCCTGATATCACCTCACGGGCTCTGACCGGATTGCAAGAGGCTGGTTTCATCGAACCGACTCCAGAATCTAACTCCGCCGACGGTCTCGTTAGCTACGAGCTGACGGCGAGTGGTCAAATGCGGCAGGATAAGCGCTTCTTCGGTGAGCCTATCGACGAACTTGTTGATCAGCCGTACGACTATGGTCGGGTGCTTGCGCCACTGACGCAGGTCGTCGCGGAACTGAACACCAACGATCCCTTGATAGCCAGAGCCCTTTACCCAGGGCTCCATATCCTGACCAACCAGGTCTACGACCCGCAGCTGCGTGCGGCGGCGGTGAACGAACTAGGAGGGGCTTACATCAGCAATCCGGTCATCGGCTCTACCGACCGGCCCGCGATCGGCTGACGGGGATACTCGTCTCAAACCGTGTACTGCTGATTAGCGTGAACGCCCTAGGCGCCCTTGACCTTTAGACTCTTTAGCAACGCCGCCACGGCGTCGAGAATATCGGCTGTCATGGTGCCGAGCTTGCTGATTACTTCAGCCGATTCCGCAGGCGGCTGTTCACTGGCGCCGGCCGCAGGAAGATCGCGGATCGGCAGTTGATGGATCGCGGCAACTTCAGCCGCGTTCACCGTCCCGGGGAATTTGGGACAAGCCGACCAGGCCAGCACCGGGGTGACGGTGGATGTTTTCTCCGGGTCAATAAAGGGCGACAGCGAGCCGAGGATGTCCACGCTCGTTCGGTCGAGCCCAACCTCTTCTCGGGATTCGCGTAGTGCCGTGTCCGTAAGATCGGCGTCGGTCTCCTCGTTCTTTCCGCCGGGGAAGACCATCTGCCCGGGGTATTTGCGGAGGTTATGGGCGCGCTCGGTCAACAGCGCCTGGACACCCTGGGGGCCTTCGGTCAGAAGTACCAAGACGGCCGCTTTCCGCATCGTGCTTGTCTGCTCAGCGGACCGCGGTCCAAGCGCCCCAAGTGCGGCCGTCAGCTTGCCCACCCACTCGGGTGGCTCGGGATCCCCTGACGCTGTTGCTTTTGTCATCAGCTTGCAAACTTAACTGCCGCCGAGCTGCCTCAGCAGAAGTTCAGGGCGATGTACCAGATTCCGTTGCCGTCGTCGGCGGGAACCATGTGGTACTGGAACCCTGGAGTTCCCGGCGACCCGTTCGGTCCCCACAGGTAGTCGAACGGCCCGCCCAGGCTCGGGTTCGAGTCGACGATGGTGCCGTGGCCGTTGCCGTCGGTGGTGACCCGCAGGAAATGCGGCGTCATGCTGGGCGTGCAGCGGGCCTGCGCCTGGGTGTAGACCTGTCGCACCGCGTCGCTCAGGCTGGCCGTGCTGCCGTCAGCACGTGCGGGAACGGCGCAGGCTAGGGCCAGGACTGTGACGGCGTATGCCGGCCACGGGCCCTTAAACATTCGGCGAGCTTGTTGGAATGCTTCGTAGTCCGCCTCGCTCATCCGCTCATGTTCGGGCTCGTCCGGCGAGGGTCGCGATACGTCTGCGCTGTCGGCCTCCGTTGCAGCTTGTTGCCGATGAGCATTGGGATTTGAATCATCTGTGCTCCTAGTTCGTTGTCTTTCCGCGAGATAAATGAAACCTGCAACGATAACCGCGCTCGGTAAACCGATTTTGAGGCCCAACGGCACGTCGTAACGGTCCCAGAGAGAAGGCGTCAACGAATGCCGCCTGCTGCCGCCGTGCTGATAGCTGTAGCGAGGGTGTGCGCCATGTGAGGCATTCCTTTCTGACGTACTGACGGAAAGTGTTCGGGCTGGCTCTTGGAGGATTCTTGGATGGCCCTGCAGCGTCAACCCGCCTTCGTCAGGCGCTCAAAAAAAACTTTCTCGTCAATTCACACAGCGCCTATTGACATAGGCCCCACATTTGCCTCACATTGAACTCATGTCAGCCACAGATCCACAGACCGTCGTACTTGACATGCTGAAGGCTTGGGAAAAACTAGACCTCGACGCCGTCATGGATTACTTCGACGACAACGCTGTGTACGAGAATGTCCCGTTGGATCCGCTAGTCGGTCGTGACGCTATCCGGGTAGTTATCGGGGGCATCCTCAGCGTGTTCGCAAGTGTCAACATGAACATCGTACCATCAGTTGAGTGACGGCGAAACGGTGATGAATGAGCGCATCGACACCATCATTAGTGCGATAAACGGCGGAAAGGTGGCGCTTGGTGTGATGGGAATCTTCGAGATCAGCAACGGCAAAATCGTCGGATGGCGCGACTATTTCGACAGCACCGCTCTCAGTGCAGTGTTCGACCCTCCGGCCCCTCCGGCCCCTCCGGCCCCTGCCAGGGCCCCTCCGGCCCCTCCGGCCCCTCCGGCCTAGTCTCCGCTCCCAGTCGTCAGCCGCTCCAACGCCGCCCGCGCCGCGGCCGCATCGGTGGTCGGCCAGAACGGCGGCAGCGACGCCCGCAGGTACCCCCGTAGCGCGCATGGCCATCCGCGAGTCGAGCACCGCGGCCCGGGATTCGAGTCTGCTGCCCCAGAGCAACAACGTGTTTCGTGATCTGGTACCGGCGCGGATCAACGAACAGACGACCAAGATCGACGCGGAGCGGGTACTGACGGAGGTCGGTCTGAGCCCGGCGTCGTATGCCACGGTCTAGCGGCGCTTGCCACGTTAGGCCACACCCGACTGGCGCCAAACGCCGGCTTCGAGAGCGGCGCATGCGCGAACGGGGCCCAGCGAGCCGGGTGGTGTTCTCGGCGCCTCGACGCTTGGGCCAACTCGGGAATCCACTGCCACACCAACGGGTCTGCCGAGGCCGGTGAACCGTAGTACCTCCTGGCTCGACGCGCAGCTCTGTCAGGTCAGATGCAAACCGATGTCAATACCCGCTCTGCCGAAAGACAGGCGCGGCTAGCGATGGCGCGCGACCTCGATCAGATCCTCGCGACGTTGTGGCCGTCCAGCCAACCGGCGGCGGTGCAGCGATATGTGTGAGCCCGATCCAACGCTCGGTTTCAGGTTCGTTGGCCCGCTTGAAGTTTCACGGTTCTCCTGCCTCAAGCGTTTGCGGCGGAACTCTTCGGGATAACGCGTGGGCACGGGCACGGCTCCTCTGTGACGTCGTGACCCGAGGTCAGGCAAACCGCCTCCGGATAACCCGCGACGCATCAAAGCCTCCGGGATCTCCAGGGCGATTCAACCTCCAAGGATCCTCCAAGTCGTCCGCCGCAACCTACTCATGCGAGTGGCCCATCAGCCGCGAGCAGCCTGAGACATCATCGACAACGTAAGGAACCGGCAATGACGAAACCATTCGTCAACGCAACGGCCGTTACCGCCCCCGCTGCTCGCGGCGGCGGGGGCAATGGCGACAAGCGCGGTAAACCAGACACCGAACCGGGTCCGTCGACCACGAAGCTGCAGCGCCTCAAGGACGAGGTGACTTATTGGTCGCTCCGAGGCTATATGCGCATTCTCAAACCAATCTGCGCTGTCGCCGAGTCAACATCACATTACCCACGGGACGAAGACCGATGAACAAGCTGTGGGACCGGTTATACACCGGGATAGGAGTGATATCGATGGGCGGCGCGCTCGCGGCGATGCTCGGAGGCGCCCTGATGGACAGGGCATCACACCCCGTCGACACCTACCGCGATATCCGTAGGCGACGGGCAGGCATCAATCACCACAATTTGAACTGCGAAATCCGCCGACACAACGCCCATGCGAAATGCACATTTCGCTCGACTGCGGGCGCGCATAAATGGACTCACGAAAAGTTCGTTTATATGTACGCCAAATTCATGAGGGCGGCGCGAAGATCGCTGAATTTCTCCATCAACATCCGGATATCGAGCCGCAGGACATCGACAATTTGACGGAGCAGCAGGAAGCCGATCTGACGCAATATTTCTCCGACCTTGCTATCACGCATACGATTGAGCGCGATGAGTTGGATCTTCGACTATCCGAGCCGAATGCGTGACTGTATTCCCACTCAACGCGCAGCGACAATCCACACAACATAAAAACCCGAAGTTGCACGCCCAAAGGAGGACGAGATGATCGACCGGATACGCACGATAAGTTCACACGAGCTAACCGCAGTGACGAGTTGCCTACAGGCGACCGGCGATGCCTGGACCGCATCGCCGCCCGATTATGCACACTTCTCACGCGCTGATATGTCGAAAAAACTCGAACAGGTGCGAGACGCCGTGCTAGGCGAAACGGACGCCGCGAACATCGACGTCGAAGAGGCGTATCAACGAACCCAGTACTTTATCGACAGCTCATTTGACTTCTATGAAGGTCGGAGAGATCTCGGACGACAAATTCAACGTGCGTTCCTGGTGCCCGTGCGTTCAACGCGCGACGACCCGGCCGATTCGGGTAAGGGCAGTGGTTACGCAAGCGAGTCAACCCCGCTTTTCCCGCTGCTGGATCCGCAACGCTTCGGGATATCCTCAGAGATCCGTATGCGCACAATCTACGGACTGCCTCCAACCGTATTGGACACGTATCTGCGCAGTAGTGATCAGCGAGAAACAGGGGCTCTTGTATTGGCGCCGCTGTACACGGACATGGCTCGCGACATCTGCACCAATCCAGCCGATACCAAACAATCGATGCAACTGACACAGACGGTTAATCACATACTCGCCGAAACCGCGGCGTTCGCCCATCGACGCTTGGGAGCACAATTTGTGGGATTGGGGGCAACCCTGCCCCTCTTGACGGACTTCGGCAATAAACTAAAGCAGCCTGCCGGCATGAGCGACCTTGTAACGACAACCGGGCACGGCGGAACCGTCTATATGCTCGCAAAAACAACGACCGAAGTAATGCGCCGGTCTTCTGTTGACGCGCATGGCACGATCGGCGTGGTCGGCGCCGCGGGTTCGATCGGCTGGTCGAGCGTTCATGCGCTCAGGGAGATGTTGCCAGGTCATAAAATCGAAGTTTTTGATAAGCGGGCAGACGTCATGCGGGCACTTCTAGCGGCAAACAAAGACCTTGGAGAGCTCCAGCTACGGGACAGCGTTGCCGACATCTTCAAGCACAATAACTATGTCGTGTGTGCAATCACAGAGAAGCTGGACCTGGCGGCGCCCGAATTCGAGGCCATTGACTTCTCCACAGTAAAGGTGATCGATGACAGCCAGCCTGGCGCAGTTGACCGCGCGCAGATAGAACGACTCGGTGGCCAAGTCTTTTGGGTGGCCGGCAGAGATGGCAGCGCCAGCAGGTTCATGACTCGCGACGGATACTATACCGACGGCGTACCGTACAACTACGGCGAGAGCTCGGGCCTATATGGACATTCGACCGAATTTGCCTGCGGTTTAGAAGTCGCTACCATTGCAGCTCGCGGCGACAAACACAACGCGATAAATCGCCGAGTGAAATACAACGATGTCAGAGTCGTAGGAAATCTCTTCGACGAGTATTGCGTAGAGGTTGCGGACTTTCAGTCGTTCGGCAAGCCTGTAGACATACGGTAGCCCGCAACAACCGCGAATCGCACACCACAATGACCGGTCCCCTCAAACGGGTTCGTGACGCTGGCTTTTCGCGAACCGGCTGATGTTGAATGCGGCGGGCACGCTTGATCTTCGGCGTGGTCGTGGATGTGGTTCTCACCCGGGCTGGACGAATCACCTCGAGATCGCCAACCGATTCGAGCCCGGCGGCGACGGCCGGGCCCGGGGACCGTCCGCCGGCTCCGGCATAGCTACCGACCACGAGCAAGCTGCGCGGTCCACCCACCGTTGACACCACGTCAAGCCGGCTCAGCCGTCAGCCGCTCCAGGGCCGCGCGCACCGCGGCCGCATCGGTGGTCGGCCAGAACGGCGGCAGCGAGGCCCGCAGGTAGTTTCCGTAGCGGGCGGTCGCCATCCGCGAGTCGAGCACCGCGACCACGCCACGATCGTCGACGCCGCGTAGCAGCCGGCCCGCGCCCTGGGCCAGCAACAGCGCGGCGTGGCTGGCCGCGACGGCCATAAACCCATTGCCCCCGGCGGCGGCCACCGCCCGTTGCCGGGCCGACAGCAGCGGATCGTCGGGCCGCGGAAACGGTATGCGGTCGATGATGACCAGCGACAGCGACGGGCCGGGCACGTCGACGCCCTGCCACAGCGACAAGGTGCCGAACAGCGACGTCGACTCGTCGGCGGCGAACTGCTCGACGAGCGTGGTGGTGTTGTCCTCGCCCTGACATAACACCGGCGTCGACAGCCGTTCGGCCATCGCGTCGGCGGCCGCGCGGGCCGCGCGCATCGACGAGAACAGCCCGAGCGTCCGCCCGCCGGCCGCGGTGATGAGTTCGGCGATCTCGGTCAGCTGTTCGGCGGTGCCGGTCCCATCGCGGCCGGGCGGCGGGAGCTGCGCCGCGACGTAGAGGATTCCGGCTTTGGCGTGCTGGAACGGCGATCCCACGTCGAGCCCGCGCCATCGCGGCTCCTTGCCGGCCTGTTCGCCGGCCAGGCCCCACGCTTTCGCCATCGCGTCGAACGAGCCGCCGACGGTCAGGGTTGCCGAGGTAAGCACCGCGGTCGATTCGGCGAATAGCCGGCTGCGCAGCAGTCCGGCAACCGACAGCGGCGCGACCCGCAGCACGGTTCGCGTCGAGCCGCGATTGTCCTCGTGGTCGAGCCAGACCACGTCGGTACGGTCAGGTATCGCCGGCCCGAACGACACCAGGATTCGCGTTGCGGTGTCGGCGATTTCGGCCAGGCTGGCGACCGCTTCGGAGCGGGCCGCGGCGGCCTTGGGGTCGGTGGGCGAGGTGTCGATGGTCGACCGCGCCGCGGTTGCCGCGTCGCGCAGCGCGGTGAGAACGGTGCCGAGCTCGTCGTCGAGGTGGTCCATGCGTCCGGCCGTCGCATTGTGGATGACGGTGAGAAAGCTGGCCGAGGCCCGCTCCCAGCGTTGGATGAGCTCCGGTTCGACCAGATGGGTGATGCGCCGCGAGGCGATACCGAGTGTTGTTGCCGTGAGCTCAGCGGTGGCCACCGCGGTGACTCGGTCCACCAGGTCGTGCGCCTCGTCGACGATGAGCAGCTTGTGTTCCGGCAATACGGGCGAGTCGGCGACGGCGTTGATGGCAAGCAGTGCGTGGTTGGTGACGACGACGTCGGCGCCACCGGCTTTGGCCCGCGCTCGCTCGGAAAAGCAGTCGGTGCCGAACGGGCATCGGGCCATCCCGAGGCATTCCCGCGAGGACACACTGACCTGACCCCACGACCGGTCGGCCACCCCGGGTTTGAGGTCGTCGCGGTCGCCCGACTCCGTGCTCGACGCCCATTCGGTGAGCCGCTGCACCTCGCGCCCCAACGCGGAGGCCGCCTGCGGCCGAAACAGCTCTTGCGGTTCTTCGCCGGAATCAGTCCCGGAGCCGTTATGAATCTTGTTGAGGCACAGGTAATTCTGCCGGCCCTTCAGCAATGCGAAGAGTGGCTTGCGGGGCAGCGCGTCGTTGAGCGCGTCGACGAGCTGGGGGAGATCGCGATTGACCAGTTGGCGCTGCAGGGCAATCGTCGCCGTCGACACCACCACCGGTGCGTTGTCGGTCACCGCACGATCGATAGCCGGCACTAGGTACGCGAGCGATTTTCCGGTGCCGGTGCCGGCCTGAACGGCGAGATGCTCGCCGGATTCAAAGGCGTGTGCGACCGCGGTAGCCATGTCCCGCTGGCCGCTGCGTTCACTGCCGCCCAGCGCGGTCACCGCAGTAGCCAGCAGCTGCGTGACTGCCGTGGGCGCATCGTCGGACGTGGCTACTCCTGGGTGTCGGCCGGCGGACGTGGGACCGGGATCTGCGTCGTCGGGATCGCCGGGTCGCCGTGCGACAACATCAGACCCTCCCACGGCAAGCTTCGCAAGCCCGATGCCACCAGTTCGCGCGCCACGCCCAGATCCGTCGTGACGACCACGTCGCCGGAGCGGACCAGGGGGACCGTCAGCGCCCGCGACGGCACGCCGTGTGGCGGCGGTCGGCCCGCCGGATAGACGATCTCTTCGGTGATCGTGCCGGTCGAACGGGACAGCCGCAGTGCCTCTTTGCGGCCGCCGCGCGATTGTTTGCCGACACTGCGCTTCTCGACGGGTATGCCGTCGACCTCGACCAGCTTGTAGACCATGTTCGCGGTGGGCGCGCCCGACCCGGTGACCAGTGACGTGCCGATCCCGTAACTGTCCACCGGTTCGGCACGCAGTCCCGCGACGGAGAATTCATCGAGGTCGCCGGACAATACGATGCGGGTCTGGGTGGCCCCGAGCCGGTCGAGCTGTTCACGGACCTGCCGGGCCAGCACGCCTAGGTCGCCGGAGTCGATGCGTACCGCGCCGAGCCCGGTGCCGGCCGCCGAGACGGCGTTGGCGACGCCGATCGTCACGTCGTAGGTGTCGACCAGCAGGGTGGTGCCAGCGCCCAGGGCGGCGACCTGGGCCGCGAACGCGCCCGGCTCGTCGGGTCCGTCCGGGCCGTCGTAGAGCAGCGTGAAGGCGTGCGCGCTGGTGCCTTCGGTCGGCACGCCGTAGCGACGATGGGCTTCCAGGTTGGACGACGCAGCGAACCCCGCCAGGTAGGCGGCGCGAGCCGCCGCGACGGCCGCCTGCTCGTGGGTCCGGCGCGAGCCCATGTCCATCAGCGGTCGCCCTTGCGCGGCGCTGACCATCCGCGCGGCGGCAGAGGCGACGGCGGTGTCGTGGTTGAAAATCGACAGCGCCAGCGTCTCGAGTACCACGCATTCTGCGAAGCTGCCGTGCACCGAAAGCACTGGGGAGCCAGGGAAATACAGTTCACCTTCGGCGTAACCGTCGACGTCGCCGCTGAACTGAAAATCGCGCAGATATGCGATCGCATCGCGGTCCAGGAATTCCGCCAGCGACTCGCATGCGTCGTCGTCGAATCTGAAGTCAGACAAGGCTTCCAGCAGCCGGCCCGTTCCAGCTACCACGCCGTATCGGCGTCCGTCGGGCAGCTTGCGAGCGAACAGCTCGAACGTACAGCGACGGTGTGCGGTGCCCGCGCGCAGCGCCGCCGACAGCATGGTCAGCTCGTACCTGTCGGTCAGCAGCCCGGTGTACGCCGAGTCGTTCACGCCGCAACGGTATCGGTTACGCGGGGGCGGCCTTGGACTGGTGGCTGTGTTGCGGCATTGCTTGGTTGTCCACCAAGAATCCTCCAAGTCGTCCCCCGCAACCTTTCCTTATCGATTGCGACGGCGAAGTCAGACCCATAGCGACTCCGTTGGATCGGGTTTCAACGACCATGTTTGACAGCCTGTCGGAATGAACTCGATTCGCCTGTGCTGCAAGCGATCCGAATCGATTGTGCTCTCTTGGAGGTGGTTTGAGTGGTAACTCAAGAAGATTCCAACAAACACATGACTGCCCGCGAGCGTGAGCAGATAGTCCTGTCCGAACACGGGGGCGACGAGCGCAGCGGGGTGTCCGCGAACGCGCTGGGGGTGGGGTTGGTCCTTGCCGGCGCGGTGGCCGTCGCAATCGCGATGTTTCTGCCGTTCGCCCAACCTGTCGGCGGGCTGCCCATTCTCGGAAAGAACACGCTCTTCCAGATGCTCGGGTGGCACGTACTGTGGCTCCCGCTCGTCCTCGCCTTCCCGGTCTCCGGCGTCAGCCGAGGGAAGCGACCTTCGAGCTGGGCACTGATCGCGGCGGATGTTCTGGTGGTGGTTGCCATCACCGTGATGGCCTCCGACAAAGAGCTGAGGACCATGCATCTCATCGGCCCCGGCGGAACCGCCGATAGCAGCGGTCCAGGGATCCTCGCCGGCCTGAGCACGGCTATCTATGCGGCCGCCGCGGGTGTCGCTGTCGCGATCGTGGGTGCGCTGGGCCTTTTCCAGAATGCACGCAAAGAATCTCAGAACGACGAATCGACCGCTCAAGGGTTCGTCGGCGCGCATCTGCGCTGGCAGTCGAACTGGCCGTTGGCCGCGTCGGTCGTGGTGGTCGCCGTCGCCGTCGCCAGCTACCTGCTGCTGGGTCAGCCGCCCACCCCCGCGCAGGACTCGGCCGCCTCGCAGCCCTCCACCAGTCTCACTCCCGCACAGACCGCGCTCCAGGGGTTGCTGCTCAGCCCTGAGCAAATCAGCACCGCGATGGGCACCACTGAGCTTGCGGTCAAGGGAACCACCGGCGCCATGCCAGACGTTGCCGACGAAGTGCCGGACGAGGCGTGCCGGCCGATCGTCAGCCCGGCAGAAGCCCAGGTCTATCAGGGCAGCGGGTGGAGCACCATGCTCGGCCAGGTGCTCGCAGAGCCCGGCCCCAGGTTCAGGCATCGTGTCGAGCAGACCGTGGTGTCGTTTCCCTCAGCAAAGGAAGCGGGTGCATTCTTCACCGCTTCCGCCCAAAGCTGGCCTGCCTGCGCCGACCGGCACTTCACCCTCGTCGCGATGGGCACAGACATGGCGCACACTGCAGGTCCGGTCTCCAACACCAACGGCACCCTGAGCGTCACGCAGAACCAAGACGGCGCCGAACTAGTTTTTAGTTGTCAGCGGGCGCTGACAGTCGCCAACAACATTGTCATCGACGTTATGGCCTGCAGCCTCAAACCAACTGATGCCCAGTCCGACGTTCAAGGCGACAACTCGTCCGACGTCGCGATCGACATCGCACATCAGATCGCTGCGAAAGTACCTGCAAGCTAATGCTTTATCGGGCCTACATCGAGCAAAAGTCGATAGCGCAGGATTGGCAGCGGCGAGCAAACTTTTGTCGTGACCACCAAACCGACCACTCGCCAGCAAGAAGAACCGCAGTTACCCGCGCGGCCCACACAGACGGCCAGACTGCCCAGTGGCAGGCCGGCCGCCGTTCGAGTCAATTACGTGGGGTGCGAACACAGTCGATAGGAGGAGGATGCGAGGGGTGGGTGAGGCCTCGGTGATCGGTTGCGTCGGATCGTTGATCGTGGGAACACGCGGTGCCGAGGGTGCCGGAGAAGCACTTTTGAACGTGCGGGGCACCAAAGAGGCCTACCTCGCATGGTCTGAACAGCCCTTGCCGAGGGGGACCGAGGTGCTGGTGATAGATGTCCGAGGTGCGCGGACGGTCGTAGTTGAGCCATGGCCCGGCTCGAGTTCGTCAACGCTGACTACTTAAACACGAATCTGCAAGGAGCTCAACATGTTTGGCTATAAAGTGCCCGCGCCAGACGAGGCGATGCTGATCTCGGGCGGCCGCGCCGCCGGCAACGCCCCGTTTCGCGTGGTGACCGGTCACGGCGCTTTTATCATGCCGTTTTTCCGAAAGGTTCGGTTTCTCACGCTGGCCATGTGTGAGGCCGAGGTCGAAGAAAGGTGCGTCACTCAGCAGGGGATCACTTTGAACGTTCGAGCCGTCATTGCCTTCAAAGTCGGTAACGACTCCGAAAGCATCGTCAGCGCCGGACAACGATTCTTGTCCGACCAAAATCAGATGGCAGTTCTGACTGGGCGAATTTTCGCCGGCCATCTGCGTTCGATCATCGGATCGATGACTGTCGAGCAGATCATCAAGGAACGCCAGAAGCTGGCCACTGAGGTCCTCGACGGGTCCAAGGAGGAGATGATCAAGATCGGACTGACTGTCGACGCCTTGCAGATCCAGTCCATCGACGACGGCTCCCTGGGCTACATCCTGGCGATGTCCGCGCCGCACAACGCGGCCATTCAGCAGCAGGCGCAGATTGCCCAAGCCAAGGCCAATCAGGCCGCGGCCGAGGCTGAGCAGGAATCGCAACGCAACCAAGCCGAGTTCACTCGGCAGACGGCGATCGTGCAGGCTCAGTACAAGGCCGAAGTCGACAAAGCTCAGGCAGAAGCCAGCCAGGCGGGACCGCTGGCCGAGGCGCAAGCCCAGCGTGAAGTGCTTGCGATGCGCACCGAGTTGGCGCAGCGCGCCGCCGAGCTCCGGCAGCAAGAGCTCGTCTCGGAGGTAATCAAGCCCGCCGAAGCCGATGCCGAACGCGTCCGGATCCTGGCGCTTGCCGACGCCGAGAAAATGAAGATCCAAGCCGAAGCGGCAGCGTCGCACAACAGGGTGGCCTTGGACCGGATGCTGATCGATCAGCTGCCCGAAATTGTCAAGCAGGCTGCCCAAGGTCTGTCAGGGGCAAACCTGACCGTTCTCAACGGCGCCGACGGGCTCGGTGAGATGGCCACCGGGCTAGTGGGACAAGGCCTGGCAATTTTCGAGTCTCTACGCGGAGGGCTCGGTCAACATTCTTCCGAGAATGGGTCCGACCGAGTCAGACTCAACGCGCCGCCCGACAAGCAATGACAACATCTTCGGCTCGCGCGCGGCGGTGATTAGGCGGAGGCAACGGCGGTGTCGTGCTTGAAAATCGACAGCGTCAGCGTCTCGATCAGCTCGTACCTGTCGGTCAGTGGTATCGGTTACGCGCAGGCGGCTCGGTATCCTGGGACACATGGTTGCGTCAGCCCCGACCAAACCGGGAACCACCGGGCAGCGGGAAGCAGACACGGCCGAAGCGACGGCAGGCCCCTGGGTGACCATCGTCTGGGACGATCCGGTCAATTTGATGAACTACGTGACCTACGTCTTTCAGAAGCTGTTCGGCTACAGCGAGCAGCACGCCACCAAGCTGATGCTTCAGGTGCACAACGAAGGCAAGGCAGTGGTCTCGGCGGGGAGTCGGGAGTCAATGGAAGTCGACGTCACGAAGCTGCATGCGGCTGGTCTGTGGGCCACGATGCAGCAGGACCATTGAGATCGGGTGCGTAAATGGAAGCGGGTAGAAACCGCCGACGGTGCCCGTTTTCGGTCCTCGCTGGACTCGCATGAAGTGGGGCTGCTGAAGAATCTGGTCGCCTCGATGATCGGCTTGCTCGACGAACGCGAATCGTCCTCGCCGCACGACGAACTCGAGCAGATCACCGGCATGAAGACCGGCAACTCCGAGCCGCCGGACAACGCGACGCTGCAGCGGCTGCTCCCGGATTTCGCCAAGCCCAACGACGACCCGGAAGACGACACCGACAGCCTCAACGCCGCTTTGCGCAGCCTGCACGAGCCGACGATCATCGACGCTAAAAAGCTTGCAGCACAACAACTCCTGGACACATTGCCTGATGGCGGCGGCAAAATCGAGCTGACCGAGGACGCTGCGCACGCCTGGACGTCAGCGGTCAACGACTTGCGTCTGGCCTTGGGCACCATGCTCGATATCGGCCCGGACGGTCCCGATCGACTGCCGGATGACCATCCGCTGGCCGCGCATCTCGACGTCTACCAGTGGCTGACCGTGCTGCAGGAGTATTTGGTCGTGGCGTTGATGGGCTCGCGATGAACGTGATCACCGACGTGGCGGGCATCCTGGTCGGTCAGCACCATCGCCTGGACCCCGACGCGACGATGGGCTCGGGGTGGGCCAGTGGTGTCACCGTTGTCCTGACGCCGCCGGGCACCGTCGGCGCGGTCGACGTGCGCGGCGGGGCGCCCGGCACCCGCGAAACGGATCTGCTGGATCCGGCCAACAGCGTGCGTTACGTCGATGCCGTGTTGCTTGCGGGTGGCAGCGCATTCGGGTTGGCGGCCGCCGACGGTGTGATGCGCTGGCTGGAGGAACGCGACCGCGGCGTGGCCATGGACGGCGGGGTCGTGCCGATCGTGCCGGGTGCGGTGATCTTCGATCTGGAGGTCGGTGGGTGGAGTAACCGGCCCACCGCCGAGTTCGGTTACGACGCCTGCGAAGCGGCCGGAACCGACGTTGCCGTCGGAACGGTCGGTGCCGGAGTGGGCGCATGCTCAGGCGTGCTCAAAGGTGGTGTCGGGACCGCGTCGATGATGCTGCCGTCGGGGGTGACCGTCGGTGCGCTGGTCGTGGTGAACTCCGCCGGCAATGTGGTCGATCCGGTCACCGGCCTGCCCTGGCTGAGCTACCTGGTCGACGAGTTCGATCTGACCAGGCCGCCCGATGAACAACTCGCCGAGCTGGCCACCCTGGAATCGCCGCTGAGCTCGCTGAACACCACGATCGCGGTGGTCGCGACCGACGCAGCGTTGAGCTCGGCCGCGTGCCGACAAATTGCGAGCACTGCTCACGACGGCCTTGCCCGCAGCATTCGCCCGGCGCACACCCCGGTCGACGGCGACACGGTGTTTGCCCTGGCCACCGGCGCCATCGAGGTCGCACCGCCGGCTGACGTGCCCGCTGCTTTCTCGCCGGAGACGCACCTGGCCACCGCCGTGGGTAGCGCGGCGGCCGACTGCCTGGCCCACGCGGTGCTCAGCGCGGTGATCGCCGCGGACCCGGTGGCCGACATCCCGACCTATCGTGGACTGTTGCCGGGAGCATTCCGGCCCGTAGAGGAGCGGCGCAGATGACCGGAACGACGCAGCAGCCGAAGAAGCGGTCCGGGTTCGTCGTCGGCGGAGCCACCATCCTCAGCTTCGTGGCGCTGCTGTACGTCGTCGAGGCGTTCGATGAACTCAACGGGCACCGCCTCGATGACAACGGCATCCGTCCGCTGGAGCCGACGGCCTGTGGGGCATCCTGTTCGCCCCGCTGCTGCACGCGAACTGGGCACACCTGGCCGCCAACACCGGGCCTGCGCTGGTGCTGGGCTTCCTGGTCACTTTGGCCGGCCTGTCCCGATTCCTCTGGGCGACCGCGATCGTCTGGATCGTCGGCGGATTCGGCACCTGGCTGATCGGCAACCTGGGCCGTGCCGCGCACACCGACCACATCGGCGCATCCGGCCTGATCTTCGGCTGGCTGACTTTCCTGCTGGTGTTCGGCTTCTTCACCCGTTCGGGCTGGCAGATCGTCGTCGGGCTGCTGGTGCTGGTCGTCTACGGCAGTGTGCTGTGGGGAGCCGTGCCGGTGCTCAACGTCTGCGGCGGTGTGTCCTGGCAGGGGCATCTCTGCGGCGGCATCGCCGGCGTGCTCGCCGCGTACCTGCTGTCCAGCCCGGAACGCGAAGCCCGGCAGCGTCGCCGGCAAAGGTCGGCGACATGAGTAACGCACTGGCGCCCATCGGGGTGTTCGACTCCGGCGTCGGCGGGTTGACGGTGGCGCGCGCGATCATCGACCAACTGCCCGACGAGGACATCGTCTACGTCGGCGATACCGGCAACGGCCCCTACGGCCCGCTCACCATTCCCGAGATCCGCGCGCATGCCCTGGCGATCGGCGACGACCTGGTCGACCGCGGCGTCAAAGCGCTGGTGATCGCCTGCAACTCGGCGTCGTCGGCCTGCCTGCACGATGCGCGCGAGCGTTACGACGTGCCCGTCGTCGAGGTGATCCTGCCCGCGGTGCGCCGGGCCGTCGCCACCACCCGCAACGGTCGCATCGGCGTGATCGGAACCCAGGCCACCGTCGCCTCCGGCGCCTACCAGGACGCCTTCGCCGCCGCCCGCGACACCGAGATCACCGCGGTGGCCTGCCCGCGGTTCGTCGACTTCGTCGAACGCGGCATCACCAGCGGCCGACAGGTGCTCGGGCTGGCCGAGGGTTACCTCGAGCCGCTGCAGCGCGCCGACGTCGACACGCTGGTGCTGGGCTGTACGCACTATCCGCTGCTGTCCGGGCTGATCCAGCTGGCGATGGGCGACGCGGTCACGCTCGTGTCCAGTGCCGAGGAGACCGCCAAAGATTTGCTACGCGTGCTGACCGAGCGCGATCTGTTGCATCCCCACCCGGAGCGTCCCGAGGCCGGTTCGCCGCTTCGCGTTTTCGAAGCCACCGGGGACCCGGAGGCGTTTCTCGCGCTCGCGGCGCGGTTCCTGGGCCCGGCGATTACCGGCGTCGAGCCGGTCCACCGTCACATCCCGCGTTTCCGGCTGACCTTACTCGATCAGTCAAACCGCGATGTTTTCAACAACATGACGTTGGGCATGGCACAGTAGTGAGCGTGCGAATTACCGTGCTGGGCTGCTCCGGGAGCGTCGTTGGCCCGGATTCGCCGGCATCGGGTTACCTGCTCAGGGCTGACGACACTCCGCCGCTGGTCATCGACTTCGGTGGAGGCGTGCTCGGCGCGCTGCAGCGGCATGCCGATCCGGGTTCGGTTCAGGTGCTGCTGTCGCACCTGCATGCCGATCACTGCCTCGACGTGCCCGGGCTCTTCGTCTGGCGCCGCTATCACCCGTCGCCGCCCAAGGGCAAAGCGTTGATGTACGGCCCGAGCGACACCTGGTCGCGGCTCGGCGCCGCGTCATCGCCGTACGGCGGCGAGATCGACGATTGCTCCGACATTTTCGACGTGCACCACTGGGTCGACGGTGAGGCCGTGACGATCGGCGCGGTCAGCGTCATGCCCAGGCTGGTGTGCCACCCGACCGAGTCCTACGGCATGCGCATCACCGACCCCGCCGGCGCCACGTTCGTCTACAGCGGTGACACCGGCTACTGCGACGCGGTGATCGACCTGGCCCGCGGCGCCGATGTCTTCCTGTGTGAGGCGTCCTGGACGCACGCGCCGGACCGTCCGCCCAACCTGCACCTGTCCGGCACCGAGGCCGGTCGGATCGCGGCCGCGGCCGGAGTCGGGGAGTTGCTGTTGACGCACATCCCGCCGTGGACCTCGCGCGAGGACGTGATCAGCGAGGCCAAAGCCGAATTCGACGGCCCCGTGCATGCGGTGGTGTGCGGCGAGACATTCAACGTCGGGCGCTCCTGAGCGGCTGAGCGCACCGCCGCAAGGCTAAAGTTGGCGGCGTGTCAAAACGAGAAGACGGCCGCCTCGACGACGAGCTTCGACCGGTCGTCATCACCCGCGGATTCACCGCCCACCCGGCAGGTTCGGTGGTGATCGAATTCGGCCAGACCAAAGTCCTGTGCACCGCGAGCGTCACCGAGGGCGTACCCCGCTGGCGTAAAGGCTCCGGCTTGGGCTGGCTCACCGCCGAGTACGCGATGCTGCCGTCGGCCACCCACACTCGCAGCGACCGGGAGTCGGTCAAGGGTCGGCCGTCCGGGCGCACGCAAGAGATCAGCCGGCTGGTCGGCAGGTCGCTGCGGGCCTGCATCGACCTGGCGGCGTTGGGGGAGAACACGATTGCCATCGACTGCGACGTGCTGCAGGCCGACGGCGGTACCCGCACCGCCGCTGTGACTGGCGCCTACGTCGCGTTGGCCGATGCGGTGACCTACCTGTCGGCGGCGGGCAAGCTGTCGGATCCGCGGCCGCTGTCCTGTGCGATCGCCGCCATCAGCGTGGGCGTCGTCGACGGTCGGGTGCGGGTCGACCTGCCCTACGAGGAGGACTCTCGCGCCGAGGTGGACATGAACGTGGTGGCCACCGACACCGGGACGCTGGTCGAGGTGCAGGGCACCGGCGAAGGCGCCACCTTCCCGCGATCGACGCTGAACAAATTGCTCGATGCCGCGCGAGGGAGCCTGCGAGCAGTTGTTCGTCGCGCAGAACGAGGCGTTGGCGTTGCCGTATCCCGGTGTGCTGCCCGATGGTCCGCGGCGCACAGAAGGCTTTCGGAAGCTGACCCGGTTGTGACCTGGTCGCCAGCCGCAACGCCAAAAAGCTGGCGGAATTGCGCCGGGTGTTGGACGCGGCCGCGCTGTCGGGGCTGACGTTGGTGTCGCTGAATGACGTTCCGCCATTCGACGAGGCGCCGGAAACCGGTGCAACCTTTGAGGACAACGCTCTGGCCAAGGCCCGCGATGGCTTCGTCGCGACGGGGTTGCCGACCGTCGCCGACGACTCCGGGCTGGCGGTGGCCGCGCTGAACGGCATGCCCGGTGTGCTGTCGGCACGGTGGTCGGGCACCCACGGCGACGACGCCGGCAACACCGCACTGCTGCTCGCGCAGCTGCGCGACGTGCCCGACGAGCGTCGGAGCGCGGCTTTCGTCTCGGCCTGTGCGCTGGTGTCCGGCTCGGACGAAGTGGTCGTCCGTGGCGAATGGCCGGGCGCGATCGCCCACGAACCGCGCGGCGACGCGGGCTTCGGCTACGACCCGGTGTTCATCCCCGACGGCGGCAATCGCACTGCCGCGCAGCTGACGTCGGCGGAAAAAGACGCCGCGTCGCATCGCGGACGCGCGCTGGCTTTATTGCTGCCGGCCCTGCGCGCGCTGGATCACTAGCTCACAAGTTGAACTGCGCCTTGACATTTCGGGTCTGGAAATGCTCGACGATGACCCCGACCAGCGGGATGGTCCCGGCCAACAGCACGCCGATCGTTTTCCCGATCGGCCAGCGGACTTTGACCGCAAGGTTGAAAGCCGCCAGTACATAGGCGAAATAGACCCAGCCGTGCACGATGCCGATCCAGGTTGGGGGATTCGCCACCTTGACGACGTAGTGGACCACCAGCTCGTAGCACAGCGCGATCAGCCAGATACCCGTCGTCCACGCCATCACGCGGTAGGCAAGCAGCGGGGTCCGGATGTTCTGGCCGGGTGCGGTCATGCAGTTGTCCTGTTCTGCTTATGCTGGGTTTCGTTGTCCGCCTTGGCAAGTTCAGCCAGATAGGCGTTGTACTCGCGGAGTTCCGGGTCATCGGGGTCGTGATGTGCGGCGTGAGGCCGGTCGGGCAACAGCCCTTCTGGTATCTCGTTGACGGCGAAGGCTTCTCGAGGCTCCGGCGGCGCCTCTTCGTATCGGACGAATGTGCGGTAGGCGTAAACGCAGAATCCGGCGAACGCCGGCCACTGCAAGGCGTATCCGAGATTCTGAAAAGTGCCCGATGTCGATTCGAATCTCGTCCATTGCCACCAGCCCAAGGCCAGGCAGCCGCCCGCCGCGATGATCACCAGCACGACGAGTGCGGGTCTCCGACGACGCGTAGTGGACACCTCTAGAAGGTACCCCGCAGCCGTTTGCGCGACGTCGTCACGCTTTTGGTCCGACGAATTCGTCAAGGCGTGCGGTGGCGGCCTTGCGGTAGACGGCGACATCGAACCAGCGCGGCCGCGTCCACGGGATTCCAAGTCGATCGAGCGCCGCGCAGTACAAGGCGCGGATGTCCTCGGAGCGGTTGGAGAAGTGGTAGCGGACACTTCGGACACCGCGATCATTGGCGACGACACGACAGCCATCGCTGTCGATGAGACCGCGCACGAAGTCTTCGGTGGCTTCGTTGACGAGCTCTTCTTGCCACGGTTCGAGTTGAATTGATCTCAGATGCTTCTTTCCCGGCCCGTGCTGTGGAAACAAGCATGGCCAATGTTTCGAGCACAGATAAACTTCGGTGCAATTGTCGGAACGCCGCCAAGTCCCCGCATGCTGGCCCGGCATCAGGACGTTGATCGCATCGCGCGTGCGGTCAATGATTTGTGGGTAGCGAGAGTCGAGGGTGATCCGCAGTCGCCACACGCGGCCGCCCCGTGAGATGCAGCCATCGCCCAGATAGATTCCGAGTAGATAGGCGTATGCAGCAGGCGGTAGCGCAAGGAAGTTGTGACTGACCCCGCACGTTGATGCCGCGGCCGAGAACCTCACTCGAATCGACGGCCGACAGCGCAGGTCTCGCACGGTTCGACGCGGTATGCCCGTCTCGCGGGCGATCGCGCAATCGTTCATACCGCTTGCGGCAAGACCTCTCACGATTTCAAAGTCCTCCAACGATCGCACCGGCGCGGCCCTTCCTTCTGTCGCGATTAGCTCAGATTATGAGGAGCGACCGACACAAAATTGTCGGCTGGTGAAGGCGGTACGATCGCGTAGCGAATGCGGGCGTGGTGGAATTGGCAGACACCCGGGCTTTAGGTGCCCGTGCTCGAAAGAGCGTGAGGGTTCGAGTCCCTCCGCCCGCACCAATTCGGCTGCCGTCGAGCGGGTGAGACCTGCAGATTCCCGGCTCCCTAACATGAGCGGGTGGACGCTTTCTTCACCGCTGACGGCGGCTCCTATGTGCCGGGAACCATGACCCGTGGGCCGTGGGGCGCGGCGATGGGTGGTCAGACCGTCGGTGGGCTACTGGGCTGGGCGCTGGATCGCCAGGGCGGCGACGACCTGCAGCCCGCTCGACTGACTGTTGACCTCTTGCGGCCGGTGCCCATCGAACCGGTGTCGATCGAGATATCGATCCAACGCGAGGGCCGCCGGATCAAACTCGTCGACGCCGCGATGTGGCAGCACGGCCGGGTCGTGGCGAGGGCGAGTGCGTTGTTCCTGCGTCGCGGTGCCGAACCCGAAGGTCAGGTGTGGTCGGGGGCCGTGGCGATTCCGCCGATGCCGGTCGATGCCGAGCCGCCCGAATCAGCTGCGCCCTTCGGTATCTGGACCTACAACGCCCACTGCGACGACGGTACGCAGGGAATGCCGCCGCCCGAGTGGGAGCAGGCCGGTGTGCAGAAGTTTGCGTGGGCGCGGATATTTCGCCCGATGGTGGCGGGCCACCCGCTCACGCCGTTTGCGCGCGCGGCCTTTGCCGGCGACCTCATCAGCTCGCTGACTCATTGGGGCACAGCAGGATTGCGCTACATCAACGCTGACTACACGGTGGCGATCAGCCGACTACCCGAAGGCGAGTACATCGGTCTGGCTGCGCAGACCTACTACGGCAACGATGGTGTGGGAACGGGTGCGGCAACGCTGTTCGATAGCGCCGGCCCGATCGGTACCGGGACCGCGTTAGCGCTCGCGCAACCTCCCGGTGCATTTCAGCCCGGGCCTCTTTAAAGCTTGGCGTCACAACTGAATTCGCGCAGACAAAGATATCTCCCCTCGCTACCCATCGCAGCGAGGGGAGATATCAGAACCGGGTCAGGTGGTTGCCGGCGCCGGCAGCGCACCCGGCAAAGGATCGGAGTCACTCGGCTGACCGGATCCTGCCATGCCTGGCCGCCCTGACATCGGCGTCCCGGGCACATTCGATGTCCACATCAGAATGTCTTGCATTCCGTCGTTGTAGACGATGCCGTTGGGCGGCGCGCCGGTCGCGTCGAAGTACAGCGTGCCCTTCGACTCGCTGCCCTGCATGATGGGCGCGGGGTTCAGACCGTTCGGTACCTCGACGTTGTCGACCAGCTTGTAGGTCTGGCCGTTGGGCCCGCGAGCGCTGAAGTCTCGCACCTGCGGAGTGACGACTCCGCCGTCCGAACGGACAGTGACGTCGGCCTGGTACAGAGTCCCCTTCGGCGTGAAGCCGGGGATCGCGATGGTGCTGGGCTCCAAGTTGCTCACCGTGTAGTTGGTGACCATTGGCCCATCGATCAGGGGTTCGCTGCTGCCGAATCCTTGAATGTCTGGCGCGGCCGACGCGCTGGCCGCGGTGGCAAAGCCGATGGCGGCAATACCGGCGGCGGCGATCGCCGTCTTCGTGATGATCGTTGCGTACTTCACGATGTACTCCTTTGTGTTTCCTGCGTCCGAGCGCGAATTCGCTTTGAGTCGGCGACGCTCGAAAGGTGCAATAGCCCGCTGACAGCAGTTTCAAACGTCGCGTCGTTGCGATTGTGCTATTTCCAGCCTTCTGAGCTGGGTAAATACGAATTCTATGAATTGCTGGGCCGACGATGAATCGCGCAACACAAACAACATGGGCACCACGCGAATAGGCGTCGAACGCGCGCAATTCGAAAGCTGGGCCGCGATTTAATTCACCCGACCTGGCACCATTGACGTTATGAACGCCGTGATCATCGTGCTGCTGATCTTGTTGGCGACCGGCGTCGTGGTCAGTCCGCTTCTCAGGATGAGGGCGTGGCTGAAGAAAACGCCACCCGCACAAGAGCTTCAGCCACCACCGGAGGAAGAAATCGAGTAACCGGTGCGCTTGCTCAGCAGCCCACTTCGACGGTGAACGGTTCCGTCACCGAGACCCGTGGATCGTTGAGCTGAGTTCCGGCGGCCGTGCCGGTGATGGTGTAGGTGCCATTGGCGACGTGGATCTTCGACTCACCTGCCCCCGAGTTGGAGACACCGTAGAAGCCGGCGAAGTTGTCGAAGTGCACCGACTCGACACTGGGCTTCTCCGGGTCCAACCGAAGTAGCACCTTCACGTTGGCAGGGGCCGCGCTGATGTTTGCGGTCAGCATCCAGTTCACCTGGTTGCAGGTGACGGCGTGCGAGGTGCGGGTGTTGTTGTCGACAGTGACACGCGCGGTCTTCTCCGTCGCATTGTCGTCCGACGTGAAGCAGCCCGAACACGATGCCGCGACGAGCACCGCGCTCACTGACGCAGTGATAAGCCGTTGCCCCACCGGGCACCTCCCGACGCACGCAGGATTAAGTCGTTCACTTTTTCTATCAGCCTGCGCGCGTCCCGGGGGGCAAACGTGCGCCAAGGGTCAGCCGAATGAGACCTTGCCCATCAGCATGTCGATGATCGGCTTGCCTGCCTCGAACGTTCCGGTGCTGGACGAGTTGACGTGGCCGTAGTCGACGAGCAGGGTCACACCGTTGACCCCGGCGGCGGCGTCGCTGTTGAGAAACGCCATCACGTTGCCCATCTGCTCGGGTGTGTGCGTAGCCGTGCCGGTGGCTTCGCGGTAGTCCTGCGCGAAGGACAGCCAAAGGTCGGCGTTGGCCCGTGCCAGCGGAGTGTCGGTCGGGCCCGGGCAGATCGCGTTGATCCGAATTCCCTTGGCCAGGAACGGGAATGCGTGCGTTGCGACGTAGGCGTTGATCGCTTGCTTGCTGGTGCCGTAGTGGCCGAAGTTCTCCGCCTCGTGCGCCTTGCTCCAGGCGTCGGCTGACTCGAAGTCGGGTGTGGCCAGGAACTCCTGCAGGCGCGGCAGATCGGTTTCCCAGCCGATGCCTGCCACCGAGGAGATGAAGCAGATGGCTCCGCCGCGGTTGAGTTGGCCGTTGTTAATCAGCCGGTCGATCACGTGCCGGTGGCCGATGAAGTTGATCTTCATCAGGTCTGGACCGTCGGCGATGCCGGCCGCCGAGAACAGCGCATCGACCTGCCCGACGTGCTCGAGTGCGTTGTCGATCGACGCTGGGTCGCGTAGGTCGACCTGGATTCCGCGGCCGAGTCCGGATTCCACCGGGGCATAGTCCAGGTTGATCACCTCGGCTCCGAGGTCACCGACGATCTTGGCGGCGGCGGCGCCCATGCCGGTAGCACCTCCGACCACCAACGCCCGCTTGCCGTCGTAACGGAACTGCTCGATACCAGTCATTTCAATCCTCTCTCAGGACGCCAAGGTAAGCCTCTGAGTATGTCTACGGAACAGATATTTGGTCCCACCAGCCTATAAGCCGGTAAGCGGAGTCCACGACGCGGGCTCCGGCGCAACGCACCACGCCAGTATGCGCAGACGACCGCGCCTACCGGTGAGTATCGGAAAATTAGGTTGTCAGATTTGGGTGGAAGTGTCACGTTCGGCTGCACCGCGCACCAGGGTGTCGCGGGCATTGACCAGCGCCGCGTCCTTGCCCTGAGCGCGGACGATGTTTTCCGGCACCCACAAGGCGTCCATCACATAGCGCGCCAGCATCGACAGCGACGGCGAGTCCTCGATCCGGATATCGCCCGACTCGATCCCATCGGACAACAACGCCCGGAGCTGGCGCAGCCGCATGGTGAACGCCAGGCCGGGGTTCGGAGTGTCGGGCGGCGACTGACGCATCCACGCGAGCTGGATCTTCCACTCGTCGGGAAACTGGTCCAGCGCATTGATGTTGACCCAGCTGAGCGCGTCCAGCTTCTCCACCGGTGTGGCGTCGGTGCGCAGCACACTGGCGAAGCCTCCGCCGGCCTTCCTGCCGAACGACTCCATGATCGAGGTAAGGAGTTGGTCCTTTGATCCGATCAGCCGATAGACCGTGCCGGTGCCCAGCCCCGCCGCGGCAGCGATGTCGCGAATCGTGGTGACCTCGTAGCCTTTCCGGCCGAACTCGGCTCGGGCCACCGAACGTACGTGCGCGCCTTTGTCATTGCTGTCGGAGTCGCTCTCGTCGGCCCACGTCTTGATGGCCTCCTCGGCGGCTGCGAAAGCACTGGAACCGTTCAGCTCGCGATCGCTGTAGGGCCGACTGGCCAGTCCGTGCAACATGATCCGGCACATGACGACCGCGGTCTGGTCGGCCCCGCCGGTGTGCCTGATGATGTCGAGACCGACGTGCATCATGGTCTGGCAGATTCGGTCGGCCAACGTGGGAAGGTCGATGTCGGACCTGATGAAACCGCTCCACCTACCCGCGCGCAACGTCTGCAGCATCGCCTGCTGGACGGCGGTCGGCGGATTCTGCAGGAGTTCGACGAGTTCCGCATTGGCGCTAGGCGCCTCGTAGAACGACATCTGCAGGGCCGCGCGATGCTGTACGGCGCAGCGCGCGATCGCGGATCCAAGCTCAACGATCTTATCTGCGACAGAGCGCGGGTCGGCCTGATCCAACTTCTCGTGGGCGATTTCGCCGATGCGGTCTAGGTCCGCGTAATACCGCCGGACCAGCTCGACGAGGATGGCTTCCTTCGATTCGAAGTGATGGTAAAGGCTTCCCGGCAAGATGCCCGCCGCGTCGGCGATCTCCTGCAGGGACGTCCGCAGGCCCGACGAGGCGATCAATGACGCGGCCGTGTGCAGGATTTCGGTGCGACGAGTGCCGTCGTCGTACGCGCCGCCGCCGCCGGTTGCCATGTCGGGAACGCGTTTGGCGGCACCCCGCCCCCGCGGCGTCACGCGAGGACGTCCGGCACTGTCAGGCCGGGCAGGCGAATCGGCATCGGGCAAGTCTAGGCGTGCAGGGCGCTGCGTCGATGCGGCCTCGGATGGTTGCTGAAGCCCCACGACACCTCCGCAGCCACCACCTGTACCCGGGTCGTCTTCTCGGTCGTCACCACTTCGGGCGGTGGCGTGAGATCGCTGACCCAATATTTGGTTTGACGCTACCAGGTCGCCGCAGGCTGATTGTGCAGGTTGAACGCCATAAATCCGCGGCCGCAGGGAAAGGCCGCAACCGTCAGTGCAAAACCGATTCGGCGAACTGCGCGCCGATTTGTACGAGGTATCGGTCGGAGCCGTCCAGGAATGCGCTCCAGCTCAGCAGGCGCTTGAGATAAAGGTGAGCGTCGTGCTCCCAGGTGTAGCCGATGCCGCCGAACACCTGGATAGCGGTGTCGCCGACGGCGGCAAGCCGGCCTGCGAATGCCTTCGTCCGCATCGCGGCCGCGTGTCGCTCTGCGCGGCTTCCGGCATCCGCGGCCCACAGCGCGTGGATGAGCCCGCTGCGGGCAAGCTCCACGGTTTCGTACATGTCGACGCAGAGATGCTGAACCGCCTGGAATGCGCCGATCGGTTGGCCGAATTGGCGCCGCACCTTGGCGTATTCGACGACGAGATTCAGCACGGCTCGTGCCGCACCGAGGGCATCAGCGGCCCAGGCGATGATCACGTCATCGATCAACGCCTCGACGACGTCGGGCGACGCGATCGCCAGCCGTTGGGCAGGGGCGTCGTCGAGGCGGACGCGAAACCGCTTGCGCGTCTGGTCGATTCCGGTCTGCATTGTGCTGTCGAAGCCGGGTGTTGAGGTCTGGACTGCGAAAAGGCCGGTGCCCCCTCGGTCGTCGGCCACCACGAGTATCACGTCGGCGGCACCGACATCCCATACGTTGTCGATCTCGCCGCGCAGAGCGATGCCGCCATCGCGTTCGACCGCGCTCGGGCGGGCTCCCTCGAGCGGACCCACCGTCGCAATCGTGGAGCCGTCGGCGATTGCGGTGAAAAGGGGAGCCGCAAGGTCGTTATGCACCTCGAATCGCGCCAGAGCGCGGGTTGCCGCGACGGCGCTGGACAGCCACGGCCCGGGATGCAGGCCGGCGCCGAGTTCCTCGGCGACGATGCCGGCTTCAACCATCGTCATGCCGGCGCCGTCGTATTCCGGCGGCACGAGCAATCCGGTGGCGCCGAGCTCGGCCAGCCCGCGCCATACCGGCTCGGTCATGCCGGTGTCATCATCGAGCAGCGGGCGAACATGCTCGGCGAGCGAAGCTCTTTCGGCCAGATAGCTCCGAACGGTGTCGCGCAACGCGAGCTGTTCGTCGGTCAACTCGAGGTTCATGAGCGTGGCAGCCCCAAAACGCGCTGGGCGGTGATGTTCTTGGTGATCTGCGTCGTTCCGCCGGCGATAGTCAGCGACCGCGACGTCAGGCGGTAATCGGCCCAGCGGCGGCCGGCGGGATCCATCCCCATCAGATCGAAGGCCAACGCGGCGATGTCCTGCCCGACTTCACCCCAGATCGATTTGGCCAGACTCGCTGACCCGAATGCATCGCCGCCGTGCATGATCGCCGAGATCGACCGTTTGCACAAGAGCTCGAGATACTTGATACGCAAGGCGAGTTCGCCCAAGCGCCGCAACGCGGTGGGGTCCTCGAGCACGGGCCGGTTGCCGATCCGGACGTCCGCGAGATCGGTGACGAGTTCCCCCAGCCGGGTCTGCATCTCGGTGTAGAGGCGTGCGGCGCCGGCCCGCTCGTGGCTCAGCGTGGTGGTGGCAATGCCCCAGCCGCCGTTCTCGGTGCCGAGCAGGGCATCCGCCGGCACCCGCACATCATTGAAGAACACCTCCGCAAAATCGGCCTCGCCGCTCAGCGTGACGAGCGGCCGAACTTCGATGCCCGGCAAGGACATATCGAGAATCAGGCACGAGATGCCTTTGTGTTTGGGCGCATCCGGGTCGGTGCGGACGTACAACTGGCACCACTGGGCGCGGTGCCCCAGCGAGGTCCAGATCTTCTGGCCGTTGACGACGAAATGGTCGCCGTCACGCACCGCGCGGGTGCGCAGCGAGGCGAGATCGGAGCCGGCCTCGGGTTCCGACATGCCCTGGCACCAGATGTCGTCGGCGCGCATCATCCGGGGGAGCAACGTGCGCTTCTGCGCCTCGGTTCCGTGCTGCATGATCGCCGGCGCGATGTTGTTCATCCCGATCACGTTGAGGTGGACTGGCACCCGTGCGCGGGTGGTTTCCTCCGCGCAGACCAACTGCTCGAGCACTCCCGCCCCGCGACCGCCGTACTCCGGCGGCCAGGAGACCGCGGCCCACCCGGCGTCGGCCATCGTCGCATTCCACGCCCGGAGAGTCTGGAAGGCCGCTTCATCCCTACCTCGGCCGCGGTTGGCCGCAATGACGTCGTCGGTCAGGTTCTCGGCCAGCCAGGCGCGCAACTCCTTGCGGACCTGTTCCACCTCGGGTGGGTATGAGAAATCCACGTTTCCTCGGGGCGATTGACGATGGGCAAGGACGAACTCTACGGTGGAACAGATATTTGGTCAACAACGTCGATGGTGACTCGGCCACCGTCGGAGGGTTGCCAACCGGCTCTCTTCCGGTAAGGCTTCCCATAGTATCGTGCGACTCGGCGCTTGCTCAGCGTCCCGACTACGAAAGCGCAACAAACATGACTAACACTGTAAAGGTCCGCTTCGAGCCGAAGATGATGATCGACGGCACGTTGGTCGACGGTCAGGCCGGCACGTTCACCGTTCTCAACCCGGCCACCGAGGAGTCGCTCGGCGAGGTCGCGGACGCGTCGAATGAAGACATGCACCGGGCCATCGACGCCGCCCGGCGCGCGTTCGACGAGACCGACTGGTCCACCAACCGCGAGCTGCGTAAGCGCTGCCTGCTCCAGCTGCACGACGCGATCGAATCCGAGAAGGAGGAGCTGCGCGAGGAACTCATCCTCGAGGTTGGCGCTCCTCGGGCCATCACGTTTGGCCCGCAGCTGGATGCCCCACTCGAAGACGGGTTGAAGTACCCCGCCCGGCTGATCGACGAGTACGCCTGGGAGACCGACCTGGGTGACAAGGTGATCAGCCTCACCGGCGCCTTGACCACCCGCAAGGTGTGGCGCGAGCCGGTCGGCGTGGTCGGTGCGATCGTGCCGTGGAACTTCCCGTTCGAGGTGTCCCTCAACAAGCTCGGCCAAGCCCTGGCCACCGGCAACACGGTGGTGCTGAAGGCCGCGCCCGACACCCCCTTCAATGCGACCCGCCTGGGTCGGCTGATTGCCGAGAACACCGACATCCCGGCCGGGGTCGTCAGTGTCATCACCGCTTCGGATCACCTGGTGGGCGAGGAACTCACGCTGTCGCCCAAGGTCGACCTGATCTCGTTCACCGGCTCCACGGCGGTCGGCAGGCGCATCATGGAAAAGGGCGCGGCCACCATGAAGCGGCTGTTCCTGGAGCTGGGCGGCAAGTCGGCCAGCATCGTGCTGGAGGACGCCGACTTCGGGTCGGCATGCATGGTCGGCATCGCACCGTGCATGCACGCCGGACAGGGTTGCGCCAACCCGACGCGGCTGCTGCTGCCGCGGTCCCGCTACGACGAGGGCGTCGAGATCCTGAAGAACATCTACGAGAACGTGACGTGTGGGGATCCGCAGGATCCCGGAACACTGTGCGGCCCGGTGATCTCGAAGAGGCAGTTCGACCGGGTGACGGGCTACATCCAAAAGGGCGTCGACGAGGGTGCCACCGCACTGGTCGGCGGCCCGGGTGCGGCCACCGGTTTCGACAAGGGGTATTACATCCGGCCGACGCTTTTCATCAACGTCGACAACAAGATGACCATCGCGCAGGAGGAGATCTTCGGCCCGGTGCTGTCGGTCATCCCATTCGACGACGAGGAGGACGCCATCCGGATCGCCAACGACAGCCCGTACGGGTTGGCGGGCAACGTGTTCTCCGGTTCCCTCGAGCGCGCGCTGTCGGTGACCCGTCGGATCAGGGCCGGCTTCATGGGCGTCAATGGCGGCGCACCGTACGGCGCCGACACACCCTTCGGCGGCTATAAGGACAGCGGGGTTGGCCGGCAGAACGGCGTAGCGGGCTTCGACCAGTACACCGAGGTCAAGTCCGTCGCGTATCCCGCGGTCTGACTTACCTGCAGTAATTCGTTCTCGCGGGCTACCTTTGTCCCGTGACCGACGCCGGGCGAGCGCAGCGCACGACCGGCCGCAACATGGCGATCCGATATGCGGCCGGTCTCGCGTGCGGTCACCTGATCGGGTGCGGGGATGCCGCCGCGATCGTCATCCCGCTGCACGGCCAATTTACCGACACCGCGCGGGCGTCTGTCGCGCCGAGCAGCCTGATCAGCGCAGCGGTCATCGTTGTGCTCGGGACCGCCGCGGTCGCGGGCGGTGGTGTCGCGAATCTCGTTCCGGTGCTGCGCTGGTTCGTCGGCGGGCGGCGACCGGACGCTGACCAGCGACTGTCTGCCATGCGTCTACTCACGCGGCAGTCGATGATCCTGGCAGTGGTGTGGGCGGTCAGCGGCTTGACCTACCTCGTCCTGAATCTCGGAGGCATTGCGGCCCTTTGGGTTCCGACCCTGCTGGCGGTGGTCTTCGGTGGAAGCGCGGCCGCGAGCCTCAGCCTGCTGCTCACTCAGCGATCGCTGCGCCCCATCATGTTGGCGGCTACCGGAGGTACCGAGGGCCTCGTGGTCGCGCCCAGCGTGCTGACCCGGCTGGTCGGCATGTGGCTGTTGGGAAGCGGTCTGCCGTGCCTGGCGATCGCCGGTCTGGTGTTGACTCGCTCGAACGGCTGGATCGCTCAGAAGGACCGGGTCGGTCGAGATGCCGATACTGGTGGTGACGCTTGTCGCGATTTTGATCGGGCTTCCGGTGATGATCATGACCTCCCGCTCGATCTCGGATCCGGTGCGCGAGGTCGTCGACGCGATGGCGCAGGTCGAGCGGGGCAAGATCGACACCTATGTCGGCGTCTACGAGAAGTCTGAAATCGGCCGTCTGCAAGACGGATTCAACCGTATGGTCGCCGGCATCGGGGAACGCGACCGATTGCGCGATCTGTTCGGCCGCCATGTCGGCGCCGACGTGGCCCGACGCGCGATCGAAGAGGACACCGCGCTGTCCGGCGACGTACGCGAGGCCGCGATTTTGTTCATCGACCTGGTCGGCTCGACGACGTTGGCGGCGAGCAGGCCCCCGCAAGAGGTGGCCCGGATACTCAACGACTTCTTTCGCATCGTGGTCAGCGCCGTCGACGACCACCGCGGGCTGATCAACAAATTCCAGGGCGATGCCGTGTTGGCCGTCTTCGGGGCACCGCTGGCCCACGAGGATTCCGCGTCGGCCGCATTGGCCACCGCGCGATTGCTCCGTAGCCAACTGCAGAAACTGCCGCAGGTCGACTTCGGTATCGGTGTATCGGCCGGGCCGGTGTTCGCCGGGAACATCGGCGCCGAAAACCGTTACGAATACACCGTCGTCGGCGATGCGGTCAACGAGGCGGCGCGACTAGCGGACTTTGCCAAGACGATGGATCAGCGGATCGTCGGTTCAGCCGCGGCGATCGACCGCTCCGATGCCACCGAGCGTGCGCAATGGGTGTCACAGAGTGAGATGGTGCTCCGCGGCCGTTCGGACACCACCCACATCTGGACGCCGGCGAGCGGGACATAGCTGTGGACTCCGCCTCAGGCCATGCCGAATGGCTTACAGTATCTCGGTGCCGATTCCCCGATATCCAGATGACGTCACCGTCGAGTGGCTCTCCGCCGTGCTCGGTGGCGATACACCGGTTCCGCTGGCCAGCGTGGACGTGGTCCCCATCGGTACGGGCCAGACCGGAGCGACGTACCGGGTATCGGTGACCTACGTCGGCGCAAGCAGCTTGCCCGACACCTTTGTGATCAAACTGCCCGCGCAGGACGACACCGTGCGGGACCGGGTGGTCATCGGCTACCGCAGCGAATGCGCCTTCTACACCGGTGTCGTCGACCACGTGAAGGTGCCTACCCCGCAGTGCTTTTACTGTGAGATCAGCGACGACGCAATGGACTACGCGCTGCTTCTCGCCGATCAGGCGCCCGCGGTTCAGGGTGATCAGATCGCGGGCTGCGGCGAGCGCGAGGCGCGGTTGGTCGTGACCGCGTTGGCCGGGCTGCACGGGCCCAGTTGGTGCGACCCGGTCTGGTTGGACTTTCCGGGGATCGCCTTCGCCCGGCCCGATGTTGCCTCGGCCAACGGGCTTGGCGAGGTGGCGCGGATGAGTGTCGAGATCACTCTCGACAAGCTCGGCGATCGCATGAGCGCTGAAGATCGGGAGACCTTCAGCGCGGCAATGGATTTGACGACGCCATGGCTGCTGGCCGAGCATGACCGGTTCGCCCTGCTGCACGGCGACTACCGACTGGACAATCTGCTGTTCTTCCCCGATGGCGCGGGGGTGACGGTGGTGGATTGGCAGACCCTCGGCGTAGGTCTGCCCGCACGGGATCTGGCCTACTTCACCGCGACCAGCCTCAAGCCGGACCTGCGCGCGGCGATCGAGCACGACCTTGTCGACGACTATCACCGGGCCCTGCTGGGCTACGGCGTCACCGATTATGACCGCGAAACCTGTTGGCGGGATTACCGACTCGGCATGTTGCAAGCTCTGCTGATTTCGGCTCTCGGTTTCGCCTTCGCGTCCGCCACCGATCGCGGGGACGACATGGTGCTCACCATGCTGGCTCGTGGCTGCCGGGCGATTCGCGAACTTAACACCGTCGATCTCGTCGGCCAGTATGCGTCGGAGCAGGCCAGGAACGTCATAGACGCGAATCAGAACTGAGTGGAACCTTGATCGACCGGCACCGCCGCCGCGGTGACGTATCGCGACTCGTCGCTGGCCAGCCAGCACACCGCGTCGGCGATGTCCTCGGGCTCAGCCACCCAGTTGGGTAGGAACGGTGTCAGGACGTTAGCCATCTGGGGGATGGTCTCCTGCGCGTCGGCGACCGCGGTGACCATGTCGCCGCTGCCCATTGCGGTGTTGACCGGACCGGGGTGAACGCTGTTGACCCGGATCGAGTGTGGGCCCAACTCCGCGGCGAACGCGCGGGCCATGCCCGTCACGGCGTGCTTGCTGGCGGTGTAGTGAATCATGAACGGCTGCATCTTCAGACCTGCGGCCGAACTGATCAAGATGATCGATCCGCCCCGGCCGCCATCGATGATCTTCTGCGCGCCGGCCATCACGGTGTTCCAGGTTCCGGTGACGTTGATATCCATCACGTCGCGAAACGAGGCAGGAGTGATCTCATTCCAGGCCTGCGGCGACGAGATGCCGGCGTTGGCGACGATGATGTCCAACCGCCCCAGCGATGCCACGGCGTCGTCGACTGTCTCCCGCAACGCGTCGAAATCCCGAATGTCGTTCGTAGAAGCGATGATTCGGCGACCGGCCGCCTCGACGAGCCGAACCGTTTCGGCGAGGTCCTCGGGCGTCGCCGAATCGTAGGGCACACATTCGGGGAGTTTGCCCGCGATGTCGACCGCGATGACGTCGGCGCCTTCGCGGGCCATCCGCACGGCGTGCGCGCGGCCCTGCCCCCGTGCCGCCCCGGTGATGAAAGCCACCTTGCCCGCCAACCGACCGGTCATCCGCGCTCCGTATCGTAAAGGTCACTGTAACGCGGTCGATAGTAGCCCCCGCCGGCGATCGCGTTGCCGGGGCGCCCGATTGTCACTGCTTGCGCAGGGCCGCCTTGACCAGGTTCGAGCCGATGATCAGTCGCTGGATCTCGCTGGTTCCCTCGTACAGCCGCAGCAGTCGCACGTCGCGGTAGATGCGCTCGACCGGCACGTCGCGCATGTACCCGCTGCCGCCGTGGATCTGCACGGCGAGATCGGCGACCTGGCCGGCCATTTCGGTGCAGAACACCTTGGCCGCCGACGGGGCGATCCGGCGGTCCTCGTCGGTCAGCCACAGCCGGGCGGCGTCACGCACGAGGGCGCGACCAGCCATCACCCCGGTCTGCTGGTCGGCCAGCATCGCCTGCACGAGCTGGAAGCTCCCGATCGGATTGCCGCCCTGAGTCGCGGTGGCCGCATACGCGACAGATTCATCCAGAGCCCGCTGAGCGGCCCCCACCGCCAGCGCCGCGATGTGGATCCGGCCGCGTGCCAGCGAGGTCATCGCCGCTCGGTAACCGACGTCCTCGCTGCCGCCGACCAGCGCGGATTCCGGCACGTGGACATCGGTGAAGCGGACGTCCGCGGTCCACGCTCCTTCCTGTCCCATCTTGGCGTCCTTGGAGCCCACCTCGACTCCGTCGGCGTCCGCGGGCACCAGGAACACGGCGATCCCCGTGCCCGGCGTCGTCGGCAGGACGCGTTCGCGCGAAGACCACGAACAGGTCTGCGACCGGAGCGTTGGTGATGTATCGCTTCTCTCCGGAGATCACCCAGTCTCCGCCGTCACGAACTGCTTTGGTACGCAAACCCGCCGGATTTGATCCCGCTCCGGGCTCGGTCAGCGCGAACGAAGCGACCTTGCCGGTGGCCAGCGCTTCCAGCCAGGTGGCCTTCTGTTCGTCGGTGCCGAATCCGACCAGGACCTGGCCGGCGATGCCGTTGTTAGTGCCGAACATCGACCGCAACGCCAGCGATGTGTAGCCGAACTCCATCGCCAGTTCGACGTCCTGAGTGATGTCGAGCCCGAGTCCGCCCCACTCCTGAGGGATGGCGTAGCCGAACAGGCCCATGTCCTTGGCCTGGTCCCGAAGATCGTCCGGCACCCGATCGCTCGCAGAATCTCCTGCTCGCGAGGCACGACGGCGGTGCGGACGAACTGGCGGGTCTGCGCGAGGATCTGCTGGAAATCGTCGTCGTCGACGGCAGCAGTGGGCATGGATCAACACTCCTTCTTCGGCGGTTCTTTCGCGGGTGCCGGGCGGATGCGCGGACCCCGCTGATCGTCGTTTCGGCAGCGATCATATATGAAATATGATGTTCGAGGATGATGCCCCGTGGTCGGGTGACAGAACAGGAGGACGGTGATCGTGTGTCGTTGTTGACCGGTAAGACCGCAGTCGTCACCGGCGGAGCCCAAGGGTTGGGCTTGGCCATTGCGCAGCGCTTCGTCGACGAGGGCGCGCAGGTCGTGCTCGGCGACGTGAATCTCGAGGCGACGCAGGCAGCGGCCGCCAAGCTGGGCGGCGACGACGTCGCCATGGCGGTGCGCTGCGATGTGACGTCCGGGGACGACGTCGATGCGCTGGTCGCCGCGGCCGTGGACGGATTCGGTGCGCTGGACATCATGATCAACAACGCCGGCATCACCCGCGACGCGACGATGCGCAAGATGACCGAGGAGCAGTTCGATCAGGTGATCGCGGTGCATCTGAAGGGAACCTGGAACGGGTTGCGCAAAGCCGCGGCGATCATGCGGGAGAACAAGCGCGGCGCGATCGTGAACATGTCGTCGATCTCCGGGAAGGTCGGCATGGTCGGCCAGACCAACTATTCGGCGGCCAAGGCCGGCATCGTCGGAATGACCAAGGCGGCCGCCAAGGAACTCGCCCACCTCGGCGTGCGGGTCAACGCGATCCAGCCCGGACTGATCCGATCGGCGATGACAGAGGCCATGCCGCAACGGATTTGGGACGCGAAAGTCGCCGAGGTGCCGATGGGCCGAGCCGGCGAGCCCGACGAGGTCGCCAAGGTCGCGCTGTTCCTTGCGAGCGATCTGTCGTCCTACATGACCGGAACCGTCCTCGAGGTGACCGGCGGGAGGCACCTGTGAGCGCTCGCGAAGCGGTGATCTGCGAGCCGGTTCGGACCCCGATCGGCCGCTACGGCGGAATGTTCAAGTCGCAGAGCGCCGTCGAGCTCGGCGTGGCGGCGCTCACCGGGCTGCTCGACCGCACCGGCGTCCCGCCCGAAGCGGTCCAGGATGTCATTCTCGGGCACTGCTACCCCAACAGCGAGGCGCCGGCGATCGGACGCGTGGTCGCGCTCGATGCGGGCCTGCCGGTGACGGTGCCCGGCATGCAGGTCGACCGTCGCTGCGGATCGGGCCTGCAGGCGGTCATCCAGGCTTGCCTGCAAATCAGTTCCGGCGACAATGATCTCGTGATCGCCGGCGGCGCGGAGAGCATGAGCAACGTCGCGTTCTATTCCACCGATATGCGCTGGGGCGGTGCCCGCGGCGGTGTTCAGGTGCACGACGGGCTGGCGCGCGGGCGCACCACCGCCGGCGGCCGCCACTATCCGGTGCCCGGCGGGATGTTGGAGACCGCGGAAAATCTGCGCCGGCAATACGGCATCTCGCGCCAGGAGCAGGACGAACTCGCGGTGACGTCGCACCAGCGCGCGGTAGCCGCGCAGAAGGACGGCATGCTGGCCGAGGAGATCATTCCGGTCACCGTGCGCGAGCCGCCGTGGCGAGGAGGTGATCGACACCGACGAGCATCCGCGCGCCGACGCCACGGTGGAGTCGCTGAGCAAGCTCAAACCCGTTCTGCTCGAAGATGATCCAGACGCAACCGTGACCGCGGGAAACGCCAGCGGACAAAACGACGCGGCGTCGATGTGTTTGGTGACCACCGCCGGAGAAGGCCGCCGAACTCGGCCTCACGCCGTTAGTCCGACTGGTGTCGTGGGCCGTGGCGGCGGTGGCGCCCAACGTGATGGGTATCGGCCCGGTACCGGCCACCGAGCGCGCGCTGGCCAAAGCGGGACTGCAACTGAGCGACATCGACCTCATCGAACTCAACGAAGCGTTCGCCGCGCAGGCTCTTGCCGTGATGCGGGAATGGGGCTTTGGTACCGCTGACCGCGAGCGGACAAACGTGCACGGCTCGGGGATCTCGCTGGGCCACCCGGTCGGCGCTACCGGCGGCAGGATGCTGGCAACGCTGGCCCGCGAACTCAACCGGCGGGACGCGCGCTACGGCCTGGAAACCATGTGCATCGGCGGCGGGCAAGGCCTTGCCGCGGTTTTCGAACGAGTCGGGCCGCGGTGACCCTGCCGCTGGCCGACCTCACCGTCGTCGAGGTATCCAGCTTCGTCGCGGCGCCGTTGTGCGGAATGACGTTGAGCCAACTGGGCGCCGAGGTGATACGCGTCGACCCCATCGGCGGTGCGTCCGACACTCACCGGTGGCCATTGACCGCCAACGGTACGTCGATCTACTGGACCGGCCTGAACAAGGGAAAGCGCTCGGCCACCGTCGATTTGCGCTCAGCCGAAGGGCAAGACCTGGTCCAGCGGCTGATCGTCGAAGGCGACGGCGTGGTGGTGACCAACGCTGCGGGCCTGTCCTGGCTGTCGTATGACACGCTCGTCGCAAAGCGTCCCGACCTGATCCATCTTCAGCTGCTCGGCCGCCATGACGGCTCCACCGGCGTGGACTACACGGTCAATGCGGCAACCGGATTTCCGCTGGTCACCGGACCGGTGAATCACGCCGGCCCGATCAATCATGTGCTACCGGCCTGGGATGTCGCTGCGGCCTGTACGCCGCGCTCGCCGTCGTCGCCGCGGTGCGTCGCCGCGACCAGTCCGGCATCGGGGCCCAGATCAGCCTCGCGTTGGAAGACGTCGCGTTGGCCACCGCAGGCAACCTGGGACTGCTGACCGAGCCTCAGATCAACGGCACCGAACGCGAGCGCCTGGGCAACGCGATCTATGGGCAGTACGGTCAGGATTTCACCAGTCGCGATGGCGTCGCGTTCATGGTGGTGACGCTGACCAAACGTCATTTCCAGGACCTCGTCGAGGTATCCGGTATGCGGCGCAGCCATTTCCGCGCTCGCCGATTCGCTGGGCGCGGATTTCAGCGACGAGGGAGTGCGCTATCGATACCGCGACGTGCTCAGCGGACTGTTCGCGACGTGGTTCGCCGATCACCCGGCCGACGAGATCACCCAGGCGTTGTCGGCCACCAGCGTGCTGTTCGAGCGCTATCGGAGCTTCGCCAAGACCGCCGCAGATGAACGGGTGACGGCGAATCCGTTGTTCTCCCGGCTGCACCAGGACGGCCTGGGGGACTACCTCGCGCCCGGGCTGCCCACCGTCTTCGACGGCGGCCATTTCGCAAGAGAGCCCGCACCGAGGCTGGGTGGTGACACCGCCGACGTACTCACCACGGGACTGGGTTTGAGTGCCGCCGACATCACGCGTCTGACCGACGCGAAAACGATCGCCTGCTGGCAAGGAAAAGGCGCACTCATGACCAAACTTGCCCAGACGATCGGCCTGACCGACGTTCAGAACGAGATCATCGCCACGGTAAGGCAATTCGTCGAAAAGGAAGTCATCCCTAACGCGCCCGAGCTAGAGCGCACCGACACCTATCCGCAAGCAATCGTCGACCAGATGCGGGAGATGGGCCTGTTCGGCTTGATGATCCCGGAGGAATACGGCGGATTGGGCGAGTCGCTGCTGACCTACGCGCTGTGCGTCGAAGAACTGGCCCGCGGCTGGATGAGCATCTCCGGCGTGCTCAACACCCACTTCATCGTCGCCTACATGCTCCGCCAGCACGGCACCGACGAGCAAAAGCAACGGTTCCTGCCACGCATGGCGATCGGTGAAATTCGCGGATCGTTCTCGATGTCGGAGCCGGAGTTGGGATCTGACGTCGCCGCGATCCGCACCCGCGCCACCCGGGGCAGCGACGGCGAGCTACACCATCAACGGCCAGAAGATGTGGCTGACCAACGGCGCCAGCTCGAGTTTGGTGGCGGTCCTGGTCCGCACCGAGGAGGGCGCAGAAGCGCCGCACCGCAACCTGACTGCATTCCTCATCGAAAAGCCCACCGGTTTCGGCGAAGTCAAACCCGGGCTGTTGATTCCGGGCAAGATCGACAAGCTCGGATACAAGGGGATCGATACCACCGAACTGATCTTCGATGGATACGCCGCACGCGCCGAGGACATCCTCGGCGGAAAGCCGGGGCAGGGTTTCTATCAGATGATGGACGGTATCGAGGTTGGCCGGGTCAACGTGTCGGCCAGGGCTGTCGGCGTGGCCCTTCGGGCGTTCGAGCTCGCCGCGCGGTACGCCCAACAACGGCACACTTTCGGAAAGCCGATCGCCGAGCATCAAGCGATCGCATTCCAAATCGCAGAGATGGCAACCAAAGTCGAGGCTGCCCACCTGATGATGGTCAACGCGGCGCGGCTCAAAGACTCCGGCGAGCGTAACGACGTGGCCGCGGGAATGGCGAAGTACCTAGCCAGCGAATTCTGCGCCGAGGTGACCCAGCAGAGCTTCCGCATCCACGGCGGATACGGCTACTCCAAAGAATACGAAATCGAGCGGCTGATGCGGGACGCACCTTTCTTGCTCATCGGCGAGGGAACCAGCGAGATACAGAAGTCGATCATCAGCAAGCGACTGCTTGCCGAGTATCGGATTTGATCGTGAGCGTTCCGGATTTCGCCGCGCGACCTCAGCTGTCCGAAGATGTTGCCCGCTATGTCCGCAAGCGGATCTTCGACGGCACCTACTCCGCCGGTGAGTACGTTCGCCTGGATCAGCTGGCCGCGGAACTGGGAATCAGTGTCACCCCGGTGCGAGAGGCTCTCTTCGAACTACGGTCTGAAGGTCTGTTGGCTCAGCAGCCGCGCCGTGGCTTCGTGGTGCTTCCGGTCACCGAGCGCGATCTTGCTGACGTCGCCAATCTGCAGGCACACGTGGGCGGCGAGCTGGCCGCACGAGCGGCGGCCAACATCGACGACGACCAGCTGCGGGGACTCAGGGAAATCCAGTCCCAGCTGGAAGAGGCCTACGCCGGCAACGATATCGAGCGGACGGTGCGGCTCAATCACGACTTCCACCGGGCCATCAACATGGCGGCCGAGTCACCCAAGCTTGCGCAGATGATGTCGCAGATCACCCGTTACGCACCAGAATCGGTCTTTCCCATCATCGACGGCTGGCCCACCCAGTCCATTAGAGACCATCGCCGGGTGTTGTCAGCGTTGGCGAAACACGATGGGGAGTTGGCGCGCAAGGCCATGTCGGAACACCTGGCCGCGGGGGCGGCTCCGTTGATCCACCACCTCGCCGAACATGGTGTGGTCGAGCCGACCTAGCTGTCGGCTCCCGCCAGCATTTCGCGCAGCCGTCCGACATCGACCTTGCCGGTCGGACCGCGCGGAATCGTGTCGTCGGTGTCGAGCAGCAGCCACACGGTCGGGACCTTGAAGGAGCTGAGCAGCCCGCGGGCCGACCGCCGGAGGTGTTCGATGGTCGTGGCAGCGGTGTCGCACACCACCGCCGCACCTACGCGATCTCCCTGTGCACCAGCCAGATTGGTGATGAAGGCATGGTCGACGCCATCGATGTCGCGCAGCGCCTGCTCGACCTCGATGGGATAGACAGTCGCCCCGCCGACTTTGAACATGTCGTCGGATCGACCGTGGTAGAAGAGGAACCCGTCGTCGTCGAGTCGGCCGAGATCACCGGTGGCGTAATAACCGTCAGCGGTGAACAGATCCTCGCGGCGACGCCGGCATATCCCACGTAACGTATGTGGGCCTCTAATGTGGATCATCCCAATGGTTCCCGCGGGGACGGTCCGTCCACTCTGGGGATCTGCGATGCGGACCTCCATGCCTGGGAAGGGCCTGCCGCAGCTACCCCACGCCGAGGGCGGCATGTCGGTGTCGGCGGGATATCCGCAGTAAGGCCCGAATGCTTCGGTCATGCCGAAAAGCGTTGCTCGAGAACCGGGTTGGGAGCGCTGCTCGGCCGGCAAGAGCGCTTCCAGACTACCGGGGCGAAGTGCGGACAAGTCAGCCTGGGCCCGGTAGGGGTGTCGCGCCAACGCCTCGGCCTGATCGGGCCACCCGCGAAATAACGTCACCCGTTCGCGCTCCAGGAGTCGCAGCGTCGTCTCCGGCTGTGGGATCTTCTCGGTGATCAATGTCGCGCCGGCCACCAACGCGGACAGCACGCCGCTACCGAGGCCGCCCACCCAGAAAAAGGGCATCGGCAAATACAGACGCGTCTCGGAATCGATGCAACGGCTTGCCAAACCGGATCGGACGGCGCCCAGCGCACTGCCGTGGGAGTGCACCACGCCTTTGGGTGGACCGCTGCTGCCGGAGGTGAACACGATTACCATGGGGTCGCTCGGTGTGACTGTGGCCGCGACGGCATCGACCAGAGTCTGATCAGCCACCGCCGGTAATTCATCGGCCGTCCACACCTGCCGTAGCGCGGGAAGTTCTGGGCAGTGCAATGTTCCGGAGAGATCCCTGCGCCCGAGAGCCGAAGCCAGGTCGTCGAGGTAGCGGTGCCCGCGGAATTCTTCGACGCTGAGCAGGAACTGCGCAGACGCAGTTCGCAGCTGCGCAACCAATTCCCGTGCCGGCAGTAACGTGCTCAACGGAACCAGCACGGCCCCGATCCGGGTGAGGGCGATCGCGATCTGAACCCAACGAACACCGTTGGGCATGATGAGCCCGACCCGGGTGCCCTTCCCGATGCCGGCGTGGATAAAACCCGCGGCCAGGTCCGTCGTGCTGATGTCGAGTTCGCGGTAGCTCAGCCGGCAGTCGGGATCGATCACCATCGGCGTGTCCGCGTCCTGCGTTGACCGATGTCGGACCAATTCGTCGATCGTGTCAAGCACCGAAGAGCCTCTTCATGCGCTGCAGGTCAGGCTTGCCGCTGGCCAACAGGGGCACCGTGGACGCCGGTATGACGGCGAAGCGCCGGGGAATCTTGTAGGCAGAAAGTTGCGTGGCGAGTTCACGCGCAAGCGTGGTTTCGTCGATTTCGACGTCGGCGTCCACGGCGATGACGGCGACGACGACGTGGCCGCGATCAGGGTCGGGGATGCCGAATACATGCGCCGCGGCCCCGCCGGTAACGTTGGTGATTGCCTTCTCGACCTCGGCGGGAGAGACGTTCGCCCCAGCCGTTTTGATCATCGAACCGCGGCGGCCGAGGTAGTAGACGAACCCGTCGTTGTCGGTGGCAGCCAGATCCCCGGTGTGCAACCAGCCGTCGGCGTCGAAGCATTCTTCGCGGCTGCGACGGTAATAGCGCTGCATCAAGCATGGTCCGCGAATACAGAACTCGCCGCGCGCACCGTCGTCGACCGGGGATCCGGTGTCCAGGTCGACGATCTTGGTCTGCAGCCCTGGCGCCGGTTTGCCGTACGAGCCGCGCCGATGTTCGGGCTGATCAGTCTCGTCGCCACTGATCAGCGCCACACTGCCCGCCTCGGTCAGCCCGAGCATGTTGTGTCGCAACTCGGGGTCGGCCGGGCGTACCGCGGGGTCCATGATCGGATACAGGTTCCCCCGTCGCATCGACGTCAGGTCCCGGTCGGTGAAGCTCGGATGCTGGGTTACATTCATGATCCCCGCGACGAATCCGTTGGTGATCGTTGGCCTTTCAGCCTCGATCAGATCCAGGGTCCGGCCGGTGTTCTCCGCGATCGAGCACACCAGCGATGCCCCGGCAATCATGGTGGCCAGCAAGGCGAATCCCAATCCGCCGATCCAGAAGAACGGTGAGTTGCAGAACAGTATGTCCGCCGCGCCGAATTCCCGGATCGCGTTGAGATTTCGCTGATGGTCGAGCAGCGCGGCATGGGTGTGCAACGCGCCCTTGGGTGCGGCCGTGCTGCCGGACGTGTAAACGATCGTCAGCGGATCAGCGCCGTCGACATCGTCTTGCATCGCCACTAACAGCGCTTCGTCGATGGTCTCGCCGCGCCGCTGCACTCGTGAGACGTCGAAGATCACCCGGCGCAATTGTGGTGCGGCGACACTGAACAGCGGATCGTCGGAGTCGAGAGCACACCCGGGCAGTACCTCGGTCAGGCGTTGCACGTAATCGTGCGACCTGAACGACGTTGCCGCGAGCAGGATTTCGGTGTCGCTATCGAAGAGTTGCTGGCGCAGTTCCCGCGCGGTGGCGAAGGTGGAAAACGGTATGACGACGGCGCCGATTCGCGCCGCAGCCAGCATCCCGACCACAAAAGCGACACCGTTGGGGAAGAGCAGTCCGACATGAGTGCCCTTGCCCGCGCCGAGACCGATGAGTCCGCGACTCAGCAGCGCGGAAAGCCGTTCGGCCTCGGCGTAGCTGACACGTTCGGAGTCGCAGATCAGCAGCGGATGATCGCCCTGCTGGTGGCTTGGGTGCGCAGCAGGTCGCCGACGGTCGCCGATTCACTCGGCATGGTGGTCTCGCGCCGAGGGAGCGCATCGTCGAAATGGCGCCGGACCTCGCGCAGGTCGGGCTTGCCCGATGGTGTTCGCGGGATTTCTTCGACGATCGCGATCTCGGTGGGAATTTCATAGCGCGCCAATCGGTTGCGCAAGTAGTCGACTATCAGCTCGGCGCTGTCGATCCGTGCTCTCGGATTCGACCATGGCCACCGGCGTCTCGCCGAGGCGATCATCGGGTCGCCCGACCACCGCGGCGCCGGCACGGCGGGTGACTTTCCACGCGATGCGCACGTCGTCGGGCATGACTTTGAAGCCGCCGCGAATGATCGCTTGATCGGCCCGGCCGTCGATCCACAGAAACCCGTCGGCATCGATGCGGGCCAGGTCGGTGGTGCGCATCCACTGAGCGAACGGTCCGCGTTGTGCGGGTTTCACCTCCAACAGGCCAACTTGGTCGGGCCCCAGCGCGACGCCACCGTCGCTGACCACGCGCAGCTGCGCGCCAGGGTTGGCGCGGCCCACGCTGCCGCGTTTGGCCTGCCATACTTCTTGTGGTCGCCCAGCGTCCAGCCTGCGACACCGCCACCGAATTCAGTTGCGGCATACGACGTCAGCACCGGAATTCCATACTTGCGGGTAAAGGCGTCGGAATCTTCCGGCGACAACGGGGCAGTGCCAGACGTGACCGCTCGGATACTCGCCAAATCCTCAGGTGGCAGGTTCGAGTGCAACACCATTCTCAACGCAGTCGGTACCAGCGACACCGCGCGAGGCCGGTACGGGCACCGCCTCGGCCCAACGGTCGAGCTCGAACCGCTCCAGCAACACGGCGGGGCGCGCTTGGCCACGCATTGCAGGATCCGGAAGACGCCGCCAATGTGCACCAGCAGCGAGCCGACGATCGCTACACCGCGACGCACTTCCGTGGCCGCCGGAAGCTGATAGTTTCCGGGCCCATCACGCTGTGCGCCGGCATCTCGTAGGTGAGATCTACTCGTTTGGGCGGTCCGGTTGTCCCGCTCGTCAACATTGGTACGGCGACCCCGGGCCGCTTGTGGATCACGTGATCCTTGCCGGCTGCGGTCACGTTCGGCTCCGATGCCCAGGTCCGGGATCAGACCGTCGTGGTGGCCGGCTCGTCCCCCCGCCTCCCCAGGTCGTCGGGCTCGCCGATGATCAGCGGCAGGGCGAGCTGTTCGACGTCGGCGCTGATGCGCTCGTTGCCGCGGGACCGGTTGATCACCACGACGGTGGCTCCGCACCGCAATACACCGAGGAGCGCCGCCACGTGTACTGGTCGATTGCGAAGCATGAGTGCCGACCTGAGGTCGTTCTCGCCAGTGATCGAAGCCCACCCTTCTCGGCCAGGCCGCCCAGCTGTTTCCACGAAAACCATTGGCGCTCATGCTCCAGAGCCGGAGTGTCGGGCTCCAGACGCAACACGTCATCGATGCGCCGACTGAGCCGGTGGGTCGTCATCAAATTTCGGATCCGACACCCGACGGCCGCCGTGCTTGGCCAGCTCGGCGGTGCGTCCGGATTTCCGAGCCGGGTGTAGATCAGTCCTTGTTCCAGCGCCGCCCGGTAAGGCTTGTCCAACGACTCCCAGATCGCCCTGACGGTGCCCTGCGTGGCTGCCGGGGGTTGGGCGGCGATGCCCGCGGCGATCTCGTCGCGCGTGTCCACAGGTCGTCGGCAGAGACCACCTCAGACACCAGGCCGATGCGAAGAGCGGTGTCCGCGCTCACGCGTTCATCGTTGCCCATCAACGCTATTCGCAATGTTTCGCCTAGTCCGATACGCCGCATCAGCCCGATCGGCTCCAGCGCGCACACCAGGCCGGCTGACACATGGGAGTCGAAGAACGTCGCGTCGCTGGAGCAGATCACCACGTCCGATTCGTTGACGAAGTAGAACGCGCCCGCCGTGCACATGCCTTGGACGGCGCACACCACCGGCTTCCACATCTTCTGCCACTTAGGGCTCAGCGCCTCCCCGGGGTCCTCGTGGTTCCAGATGTTGTCGGGTTGGCCGTAGGGGGCCTTGATGTCGAGGCCCGCGCTGAACGCCCGGTCTCCGGCGGCCCGCAGGACGACAGCGTTCACCGAGTCGTCCGCTTTGACGATCCGCCACGCCTCGGCCATCTCTTCACACATCGTCCGGTTGAACGCGTTGAGCTGACGCGGGCCGGTTCAGCGTGATGGTGGCGACCCGGTCGTCGCCGCTCCAGCATCGAGGTCGATGGTCTCGAAGCTCATCGGCACTGCCATTCCGGCGGTCGCTTTTCGACGAATGCTCTGGGCCCTTCGAGCGAGTCCTCGGTGTGCAGATTGCGTTCGCGGAATGACTCGGCCAGCATCTCGGCTTCGTGCAGCGGCAAGTCCAAGCCCTTGAGAATGGCCAGCCGGGTGCCCCGAACAGCAAGCGGCGCATTCAAGTTCACAATATCCGCGATCTCGTGGGCTCTTTCCAGCAAGCGATCGTGTTCGACGATTTCGCTGATCATGCCGAGCTCGTAAGCCCGTTGCGCACCCATCCGCTCGTGCTTGCCCATCAGGGCCATCCGAAGCGCGATCGAGCGGGGGAGCACTCGGGCGACCCGGACCAATTCGCGCGAGGCAACCAGTCCGATGCTGACATGTGGGTCGAAGAACGTCGCCTTGTCCGAGGCGATCACGATGTCCCCGGTGGTCACCCAGTCAAGGCCGGCCCCGCAACACAATCCGTTGATCGCAGCGAGCACCGGCTTGGCCATCGTGCGAAACGGTGGGGTGCCTTCCTGCGGTGCCTCCCACTGCTCATAGGTGGAGAGGTAGGGCCGTTCGTTGATGACCTTGCCATCGCCGGGGATCGCCTTGACATCCGCGCCGGTGCAGAACGCCCGGCCGGTACCGGTGACGATGACAATCCAGACGGTGTCGTCGTTCTCGGCTTCGTCGTAGGCATGCCGCAGTTCGGTGACCATGTGCGGGCTGAGCGCATTCAGGGCGTCCGGCCGATTCAGCGTGATGGTGGCCTTGTGCCCGTCCACCTCGTAGGTGATGGTGTCGTACGACCGGGAAGACATCTCAGCACTCCTTCGTTCGGACACGCTGTCATCGCCCTTGGAACCGCGGCGGGCGATGTTCACGAAAAGCCGCGATGCCCTCTTTGAAATCAGCAGTCCTGCAGGATAATTCGACACCGAAGAGTTCCTGCGTCATCGACTCGCTCAGCGATGTGTGCTGGCCGTAATGGATGGCCTGCTTCGCCAGCCCGAGAGCCACCGTCGGCCCGTCGGCCAGCCGCGTCAACAGATCTTCGGTCACGCGGTCCAGGTCGGCGTTGGCCACAGTTTGATAGATCAATCCCCAGTCGGCGGCGTCGGTCGCCCTGACTTTGTCGCCGAGCAACAACATCTGCTTTGCGCGCGTGAGACCGATCAGCCGGGGTAGAAGCCACGCCGCGCCCGAATCCGGGCTGAATCCCCGCGCCGCGAACGGTTCCCAGAACACCGCGTCGTCGGCGGCCACGGTGAAGTCGGCCGCCAGCGCGAGATTGCAGCCCAGGCCGGCGGCGAATCCCCGCACACTGCAGACAACCGGCAGGTGGATGCCGTGCACCAGCTCGATCACCCGATTCGCGGCATGGGGGATGCGCCGCAGGATGTCGCCGGTGCGGGGCTTGTGGTCGCCGCTGTTGCTGGCGACCCAGTCCGCACCTGCGCAGAAGTCGTCGCCCGCGCCCCGGATGTGGATCACGCGCAGCGAGTCGTCGGCGGCAGCGTCGGTCAGCGCCTCGATGAATGTCGCGATCATGCTGCGGGTCAGGGAGTTACGGCGGCCCGGTCGATCGAGCGTGAGCCGCAGGATTGCGCCATCCTGACTCGCCGTGAGCGAGCCGTCGACCACCGTGGGGTCCGCGTCCTGGCTCACCGACGAACCTACCCTTCCCTGACGATATAGATACCTCTACAGTAGGCAATACAATTGCTTCGCTGTATAACTTAGCAAGGAAAGCCTCGCTTCGGAACACAAGCGTCGGGAAGAGGTGTGATGGGCGAACACCAGGCAGCGCCAGGCTCCGCCGGGCCGGCCGCGCGATTCGGCGAGGCGCCGTTGGCTCAGACCGTCGCTGCTGCGGGCGCAATCCGACGACTCGGTGACCTGTTGCTGTCGCTGGAGCATGCGCACCCCACAGTGGACGCGATCGTTGCGCAGATCGGCGAGTGGGAAAGCGAGTTGAGCGCGGCGGTTCCGCCGGACAGCACGCCGCGGATCGGGGTCGACGAGGCCGGCGCTTCGCGGGTGTATCTGGATCACGCGACGGACATCGGCGCGTTCAATCCTTGCTTTCCCGAATACCGCTTCGATCGTCTCGACGGCGAGATCGCTTCGGGGAGAGTGACTTTCCCGCTGGTCTACGAAGGCCCACCCGGACTGGTCCACGGTGGTTTCCTCGCCGTGTTCTTCGACAGCATCATCCAGCATCAGAACTGCGTTGTCGGGCTTTCGGGCAAGACCCGATCACTGCAGGTCACCTTCCGGCGACCGACGCCTCTGCTGTACGAGTTGCGTTTCGACATTTCCCGCTCACGGGTGGAGCGGGGTATCACCTCGACAGCTCGCCTTCTGCTCGACGAGGAAGTCTTGTGCGTCGGCGAAGTCACCACACTGGCGTTACCTCCAGACAGGCTCACCGGTCACCGGCTCGGCAAGCGACGAGCCGCGAAGGTTTGAGGTGGCAGTCCAACGCTTTCGCCAACCGCGCGTGGCCGAACTCGTCGCCTCGAAATTGCGGGACGACATTCTGTCCGGTCGTTTGAAAGAAGGGGACGTATTGCCTTCGCAGGAAGCCCTCTTCGCTGAGTTCGGAGTCAGTCCGCCCGCGCTGCGGGAGGCAATCCATCTGTTGGAGACTGACGGTCTGATCTCGGTACGCCGCGGGAACGTCGGCGGAGCGCTGGTACACCATCCGACGGCCGAGCGGACGGCGCACATGATCAGCATGGTGTTGCAAACCAGGTCCGCGACACCGGTCGATGTCAGCGAGGCGTTGATGCATCTCGAGCCGGTGTGCGCCGGGATGTGCGCCGCGCGGGAAGACCGGATGAGCGAAGTTGTGCCGTATCTGCAGGACGAAATCAATATTCAAGCGGCGCAATTCGACGATCTTTCGCGATATGTCCCGAACGCGCGCCGGTTTCACGAGACGTTGGTGTCCCGTTGCGGGAATGAGCCGATGATCTTGCTGATCGGATCGCTGGAGCTGATCTGGTCCGCCCACGAGTCGGCGGTGTGGAATGGGCACGGCGAACCGGCGCCGATGGTGGACAAGACCAGACGAGCCGCGTTGCGCGACCATCAGCGACTGCTCGAGGCCATCCGTGACGGCAACGCCGCCAAGGCGGTCCGGTTGGCGCAGGACCACCTCGCCGTGGCGCGCCGCAACACGCTTGCACTCGGCACTCCACACACCATCGAGGCGAAGCTGGTGTCGAATCTCGATGCCCGCATGGCCGGTAGGAAAGGGTCGACCTCATGACTGCCTCAGACAGCCGCGACGACCGCGTGATCTTCCAGGTCGAGCCGGAAAAGCGGATCGCCACAATAACGTTGAACAATCCGAAGCGGCGCAACTCCTACGATGCAGCGATGCGGGACGCCGTCGCCCGCTGCCTTGACCACGTCGCCGACGATGACGATCTCACCGTGGTTCTGCTGCGCGGCGCCGAGGGAGTGTTCAGCGCCGGGGCGGACATGAACAACGCATACGGCTGGTACGGCGAGCGGAGTTCGGAAGCGGCCGAGGGCGAAGCCCGACCGACAAAGAGTCGCCCCAGCCAGCGCCGTCGGCTCACGGTGGATCGTAAGTCATTCGGCTTCTATCACAACCTGATGGGTTTCCCGAAAGTCACGGTGGGGGAGATCAGCGGCTACGCGCTCGGCGGTGGCTTCGAGATCGCTTTGATGACAGACATTTCCGTCATCGCCCGCAACACCAAGATCGGCATGCCTGCCACCCGATTCCTGGGGCCGGCATTGGGCAGCCTGCACATGTTCTTTCACCGATTGGGTCCGGTACTCGCCCGGCGGCTGCTGCTGACCGGCGACATCGTCGACGCCGAAGAAGTGGAGCACCTCGGAATCTTCACGGAGACATGTGATGTCGGCCAAGCCCAAGCGCGGGCGCGGTACTGGGCGGAGAAGGCTGCCAAGATGCCGGCCGATGGCGTCGTCATCGCCAAGGAGGCGTTTCGACTCGTCGAGCAGAGTCAGGCCTATCAAGGCGAGGAAGTCGCGAGCTATCTGTTCCATGCGTATGGCACGAATCTGCAATTCGCGCCGGGTGAGTTCAACTTCGTCAAGACGCGCGCACAGCACGGCACCAAAGAGGCGTTCCGGCTTCGTGATGAGCACTTCAATGTGCCGGAACCGCCGATAGGCTGAGTCGCTTCAGCCGCGCGGACTCTTGCCCCGGCTGGCGGAGGTTGACTTGCGTGCCCGCGACGGCGGCGACTTACTCTGCCGTCCAGCCGGTTTCGAGCCTTGTTCGATCAGCCGACTGGCATTGTCGAGGATGCAGTCGAGGCCGTACTCGAAGTTGTTGTCATCGGGGGCGCCGATGTGGTGACCCTTGGCTGTCATCTGGGCGAGCAGCGGCGTGACCTCGGGATCGATGACCATCGCATCTTCGATGGTGCGCCCGCCATTTTCGGTTGCCTGGTTCTTTTCCTGGAGTCGGTGCAACACGACCGATCCCCGCACGTGAACCGATACCGCGGAGTAGGTGTCGAAAGCCTCTTCCGGTGACAGCCCCGCTTCGACCAGTCCCGCGATCGCCGTCTCGATCTCCTGGACGCCGAGCCGGGCAGCCCTCGCGCTCAGCGCCGACCTGATCAGAATCAGATCGCACAGAATTGGGTTGCCCATGAAGGTTTTACGCATCGAGCGGGCGTGATTGCGCAGGGTCTCGCGCCAGTCTTTGGCTGCCACATACGGGGTGGCGAAAACGTACTTGCTCAGTGCGCGGTCCGTCATCGCGTTGAGCAGGTCGTCTTTCTTGCGGAAGTACCAGTAGATGCTCGTCACGCCGACGCCCAGGTGCTTGCCGAGCAGTGGCATGCTCAGGTTGTCGATCGAGACCTGCTCAGCGAGTTCGAACGCGCCGCTGATGATGTCGTCGGGATTGATGGACCCGCGTTCGCGCCGCTGCCGTTTCTCGGCGGTTACTTGCTTGGCCACTGCGGGCACCTCTCTCACGTTCAACGCTGCGCCGGATCGATCTGCGGCGACGCAGCCGTGTCATCATCCCAGCTAGCTACTGTAATACGTATCGTAGGCTTTTTGATACGCACGGCGGTAAGCGCGAGACGCCCAGGGATGCGGCCCGAGCGGATGCGCCGGGTCAAATCAGTTCGGCGATAGCGGTTTTGGCGGTGCTGGGCACCCCTTATGCGACCGGGGCGGTCTATCGGCGGGAGGCCTAAACCGGGCTGCCCGCACCCCGTTGAACGGCCTGCACCGACTGTTGCAGAATGCTGTACCGATAGGTATACAGTATGCGTACACGCTGCAGTAAAATTGCCGCCTGAGCTCAGGGGAGGACGGTCGATGAGCACCACCGAAGACCGCGTCGCCGGCCCGGCTCAGGACGAGGCGGTGATCTACGAGGTGACCCCGACCGGCGTGGCAGTGATGACCCTCAACCGGCCCGACCGGCTCAACACGTGGGGCGGGGACATCGCTCGAGCGTTCTATGCCGGATTGGATCGCGCCGAACAAGACTCGGCCGTTCGGGTGATCGTGCTCACCGGTCGCGGCAAAGCATTCTGCGCGGGCGCGCAGCTGGGTGCGATGGGAAACGTGTCGCAGTCGATCGAAGCGACCGACGAGGGCAAGCTGGCCAGCCTGATCGGCGATCACCAGCCGTACCATCTGACGACGCTGAGCAAACCGGTCGTCGCCGCGATCAACGGATCGTGCGTCGGGATCGGTCTCACTCAGGCGCTGATGTGCGACGTCCGGTTCGCTGCGGCCGGCGCGAAGTTCGCGGCGTCGTTCGCCCGTCGCGGGCTGATCGCGGAATACGGCGTCTCGTGGATCCTGCCGCGGCTGACCGGCTGGGGTGCGGCCCTCGATCTCTTATTGAGCGGCCGGACTTTTCTCGCCGACGAGGCGGCCGAGCTCGGATTGGTCAAAGCGGTCGTCCCACCTGAGCAGCTGATGGCGCATGCGATGGCCTATGCGGAGGACATCGCCCAAAACTGTTCTCCGGCATCGATGGCCATCATCAAGCGACAGGCCTACGGTGATGCGATGCGCGAGGTCGCCGACTCCAGTTCGCGATCTGAAATTTTGCTGCACCAATCGCTGAAACGTCCCGACGTCATCGAAGGGATCACCAGCTTCCTCGAAAAGCGCGCTCCCAGTTTCCCCGGGCTGAGCTCCTCGGCTGAATCTTCCGGTACCGGAAAGGATGATCATGGGCAACCTGGGCTATAAGGCCATCGACGTCGACAATCACTACTACGAACCGATCGACGCCTTCACCCGGCACCTGGACAAGAAGTTCCGCAGGCGCGGGGTGCAAATGTTCCAGGACGGTAAGCACACCCAGGCGGTGATCGGGGATCGGGTGAACCGCTTCGTCCCCAACCCGACCTTCGATCCGATCATCAAGCCCGGCTGCCTTGACCTGCTGTTCCGCGGTGAGATTCCCGAGGGCGTCGATCCAGCCTCGCTGATGAAAATCGAGCGGCTCGAGCACCACCCCGAGTATCAGAACCGCGATGCCCGTATCAGCGTGATGGACACTCAGGGCATCGAAACCGTCTTCATGCTGCCGACATTCGCGTGCGGCGTCGAGGAAGCGCTCAAGCACGACGTCGAGGCGACGATGGCGTCGGTCCACGCGTTCAACCTGTGGCTCGACGAAGACTGGGGTTTCGACCGACCCGACCACCGGATCGTCGCCGCACCGATCATCTCGCTGGCCGACCCCGGCAAGGCTCTCGACGAGGTGGAGTTCGTCCTGGCCCGCGGCGCCAAGCTGATACTGGTACGTCCAGCGCCGGTGCCGGGTGCGCTCAAGCCGCGGTCGCTGGGCGACCCACTGCACGATCCGGTCTGGGCAGCGCTGGCCGAGGCGGGCGTTCCGGTGGGCTTCCACCTCAGCGACAGCGGGTACCTCCAGATCGCCGGAATGTGGGGCGGCAGAGCGACGTTCGAGGGATTCGGCGGGTCGGAGCCGTTCGAGCAGATACTCACCGACGACCGGGCTATTCACGACACCATGGCTTCGATGATCGCGCACGGTGTGTTCACTCGTCACCCGCAGCTGAAAGCGGTCAGCATCGAGAACGGATCGTACTTCGTATACCGGTTGGTCAAGCGGCTGAAGAAAGCGGCCAACAGTCATCCGAAGCTCTTTCCGGTGGATCCGGTCGAACAGCTGCGCAACAACGTCTGGATCGCCCCTTACTACGAGGACGACCTACCCGACTTGGCGTCAGTGATCGGTCCTCGACAAGATCCTGTTCGGATCGGACTGGCCGCACGGTGAGGTCTTGGAGAACCCGATCTCGTTCACCGAGGAACTTGCCGGGTTCAGTGCACGCCGATGTCCGCAAGGTGATGCGCGACAATGCATTGGACTCTGCTGGGCGTCAAGATCGGTTCGGCGGCATGAGCGCCAGAGGCCGCGCGAACCCATGAGCGAGTGGACCATAGGCGCGGTCCTCGATGTGATCGCCGAGGTCGTTCCCGACCGGACGATCACCGTCTGTGGTGATCGCCGCAGGACGTTCGCCGAAACCGCCGAACTGCACCCGCCGGCTCGCGAACTATCTTGCGGCCAACGGCTTTGGAGTCCATCAAGGAACGGGTGGCCGTGGAGACCCTGGAGTGCGGGCAGGACCGCGTTGCGCTGCTCATGCACAACGACCTCTACACCGACATGGTCATCGGTTGCCTGAAGGCGCGCACCGTCCCGGTGAACGTCAACTACCACTACACGCCGCGCGAAGTCCGGGGAGCTGCTCGACTACGTCCGACCCCGCGTCGTCATCTATCACAGATCGCTCGGCGCCAAGTTCCGCCGAGGTGTTACCCCCGGACAGCGTCGATCTGCTGCTGTCGGTTGACGACGGCAGTGACGGACCGGACCTCCCCGGTGCGGTGCCCCTCGATGAGGCACTCGCGCAAGGGGATACCGGCCAGACTGTGGCCGGGTCTCCGGACGACCTGTTGATGATCTGCACCGGTGGCACCACCGGTCGACCCAAGGGCGTGCTCTGGCGGCAATCCGACATCTACGTCTCGTCGATGGTGGGCGCCGATCATGCTTCTGCTCAGGACATCCGGGACAAGGTGAGCCGCAACGGCGGACCGCCCTGGTTCGCGGTGTCACCGTTGATGCACGCCGCCGGCATGTGGACGGCATTCTCGGGGATCATGGCCGGCTTGACCGTCGTGTTGTACGACACCAGCAAGAAGCTCGATCCGCGATCGGTATGGCAGACCGCGGAGAGCGAAAAGGTGGGCATGATGACAATGGTCGGCGACGCATACGCCGCCCCACTCGTCGCCGAGTTACGGCAAGGCGACTATGACCTGGCTTCCCTGGCCGCGATCGGCACCGGCGGTGCCGCAACGAATCTCAAGCATCAGCAAGCCCTGCTGGAGCTGTTGCCCCAGCTCACTCTGATCAACGGGTACGGGTCATCCGAAACCGGGAACATGGGATTCGGGCACAGTCGCCGTGACGCCCGATCCGACACCTTCACGCTGCGCGAGGGCGGCCTGGTGCTGTCCGAGGACTACAGCCACTTTTTGTCCCCCGGCGAACACGAGGTGGGCTGGGCTGCCAGGCAAGGCCGGATACCCTTGGGATACTTCAACGATCCCGATGCAACACGCAAGACCTTCCCGGTGGTCGATGGAAAGCGCGTGGTGATATCCGGGGACCGTGCTGCGCTGGAGGCGGATGGGACGCTGCGGCTGTACGGCCGCGACTCGCTTGTGGTCAACACCGGTGGTGAAAAGGTGTTCGTCGAGGAAGTCGAAGAAGTGCTGCGTGCGGACCCCGACATCGCGGACGCCCTGGTGGTCGGCCGTCCCAGCGAACGTTGGGGCGAGGAGCTGGTCGCACTGATTCAGCCACGAGAAGTAGCCCACGCGGTAGAAGATCAGCTGCGGGTCCGCTGCGCGGCACAACTGGCCGGCTTCAAAGTGCCGAAGGAATTCATCATCGTCGATCAGGTCCATCGTCTGGGCAACGGCAAAGCCGACTACCGCTGGGCGAAAAGACAAGCGACAGATAAGGCCCCGATGTCGACATGACTACAAGCCCCATCAATACAGGCCCGGTCATCGACTGCCTGGTCAACGTGCACTTCGGTGAGACCGAGAAGCAACCCACGTGGATGGTCAAGGTACGCGACGACTACTTCAAAGGGCCGGACTCGATGTTCGCGCCGGTGGATCTGTCGGCGCTGCTCGAGGAGATGGACGCCCACGGTGTGCGCAAGGCCGTGCTGATGGACAACCTTGCAAAGCCGTCGGTCACGGCCCGCAAATTCGTCGAGGCCAAGCCGGATCGTTTTGCACTGGCGATGGGCGGTGTCAACCTGCTGCGGCCGATGCCGTCGCTGCGCGAACTCAGCGCGGTAGTCAACGATCTTCCCGTCGCGTATGCCGTTGTGGGTCCCAGCTTCTGGGGTGACGGCAGGTACCCGCCGAGCGATGCCGTTTACTATCCGCTGTACACGAAATGCGCCGAGATCGGGCTGCCGTTGTGCATCAACACCGGCCTTCCAGGGCCGCCTATTCCCGGCGAAGTGCAGAACCCCATTCACCTCGACCGGGTCTGCGTCCGGTTCCCCGAGTTGAAGCTGTGCATGATCCACGGCGCGGATCCCTGGTGGGACATTGCGATTCGGTTGCTCCTCAAATATGCGAACCTGCGCCTGATGACATCGGCGTGGTCGCCGAAGCGCCTGCCGGACAGCCTGCTGCACTACATGCGAACCCGCGGAACCGACAAAGTGATCTATGCCTCGGATTGGCCGGTGCTGAAGATGCATCGCGTCGTGCCGGAAGCGCAGGCGCTGGATCTGCCCGCCGACGTGCTGGAGAACTACCTCTACAACAACGCACAGACATTCTTTTTCGAGGGCCACGAGGAGCGCTGACCATGGATCGTTACGAACTCCGCAGAATCGACTACAGCCTGACCGACGATCATCAGGCGCTGCAGGCAGCGTACCGGGACTTCTTCAAGACGCACTGCTCGATCGAAACCGTCCGCGCAGCAGAGGAATCCGGCTTCGACAAGAGCCTCTGGGAGCGGCTCTGCGGGACGGGGGCCACCACGATGGCGCTGCCCGATGCTGTCGGGGGAGACGGCGCGACGTTGGTCGACCTGACGCTGGTTGCCGAAGAGATCGGCCGTGCGCTGGCGCCCGTGCCGTGGATCGATCATGTGTGTGCGGCGCGATTGCTCGCCAGACTGGGTTCCGCGGAATCCGCTGTCGTCAGCGGCCAACAGCTCGCGGCGTTCGATCCCCAGCACGACAATGTGCAAGGGAAACGGCTCATTCCGACCGGTTCGATCGCCGACCACATCATCGTTCGCGACGGCGAGGATGTGGTGCGGCTCGGCTTCGACACCCGGCCGACCAAGGTCGACAACATCGGCCGGCTCCCGATGGCCTGGGTTGATCCGGCTAGCGCCGACTGCCGAGTCGTGTTGGCCAGCGGGCCCTACGGCCTTGACGGAATACCAACGCGCGCTGGATGAGTGGCGAGTCCTGATGGCCGGAGCGCTGGTCGGGCTGGTGGAAGAGACCATGACGATCGCGGCGGAGTTCGCCAAGACCCGCTATACCCTGGGCGTCCCGATCTCGACGCTGCAAGGCATCTCCCATCCGCTGGCGAACATCGCGATCACCGTGCAAGGGGGTCGCAATCTGGCGCGTCGTGCCGCATGGTTCCTGGACAACGAACCCGACGAGCGGCCCGAGTTGGCGGCCTTCGGCATTCGTCTTCATGGCCGAAGAAGCGTCGAAGGCCGCGACCATGGCGGTGCATGTGCAGGGCGGTCTCGGGGTCTCCGCGGAGGCCGCGGCGACCGCATATCTGGTGCGAGCCCGGGTTGGGCACTGGCCGGCGGCGACCCCGGCGCGAGCGCCAGGTATGTCGGCGAACTCGTCGCGGCCCGCGAAAGTCGTTGATGAAAGGACAGCTAGGTGGATTTCTCACGAGTCGCGCTCGCTGACGGTGACCAGACCTTCCTCGACGAGGCCCGCGCTTTCTTGAAGACGCATGTGACCGACGACGTCAGGCGGCGCGACCGGGAAACCGGTGACAACTTCGACGAAGGTGTTCATCTGGCTCTGGGTGAAGCGGGCTACCTGGAGGGGGAGTGGAAGGGGGCGGCCGACGGTGGCTTCCCCCGGGTCCGCCGCCGCATCTGGGAATTGGAGAAGCGCCGAGCCCATGTTCCGTGGGTGACGTGGGGGACCACGGCCATGGTGGCGCGTTCGGTGGCGAAATTCGGGTCACCGGAGTTGCAGGCCGACGTCATGCCGAAAGTCTTCAGTGGCGAAGTACGGCTGTGCCTGGGCTACACCGAACCTGAAGGCGGCTCCGACATCGCGACCTGTAAGACCCGAGCCGTCCGCGACGGTGACAGCTGGGTCATCAACGGCTCGAAGATGTTCACCACCGGTGCGCACAAGTGTCAGTACGTCTTTCTGATCACCAACACCGACCCGGAGGCGCCAAAGCATAAGAGTCTGACCATGTTTCTGGTGCCTCTGGAGTCGGCGGGCATCGACATCCAGGGAATCCGCACCGTGGATGGTGACCGCACGAACATCGTTTACTACAGCGATGTACGCGTCGACGACAAGTACCGGCTCGGCGAGGTCAACGCGGGCTGGACGGTGCTGCGTGAGCCGCTGAACACCGAGCATGGTGCGGTCGCCGCCGCGCCCGATGGGTTGCAGGACGTCTCGATCATGATGCACCAGGCCGGCTTCATGGCGCATGCGCTGGACAAGGCCGCCGCCACAGTGGCAAAACATGACCCGAACGGGCGTCGGCCGGTGGACGATACCTCGGTGGCATACCGGTTGGGCCGCAGCACCGCTCGAATCGAGGCGGCACTCAGCGCGCCCGGCATCTTCGGTCGGGTAGCGATCGCGCAAACCATGCGTGAGGTCTCGCCGGAGTTGATGGATCTCCTCGGTACGGCGTCGACGCTGCCGCTGGGCACTGACGGTGCGGCCGATGACGGCGCTGCGGAGTATGTGTACCGCTTCGCGCCGCTGGTCGGGATCTACGGCGGCACCCTCGAGGTGTTCCGCAATATGATCGCGCAATACGCGCTCGGCTTGGGCAAGCCCAATTACGCAGCGCCGATAAAGTTTCCTAACGCAGACCGCTCAGGTCGTGAGGATCGTTGCGGCCGCGGTTCCGGGCGCACCGTAAACCTGGGCGAACCCGACTCGCGGAGTTCCCGGGACCTGGCGCTCGCCGGCCTGTCCCCGCAACTGCCGCACCAGTTCGTGCATCTGCCGCAAACCTGATGCCCCAATGGGTTCGCCGTTGGCGATCAGCCCGCCGTCGGTGTTGACCGGCATGGCGCCGTCGATCTCAGTGGCCCCGTTGGCGAGCAGTCGTTCCTGCTCGCCGTCAGCGCAGAAGCCCGCCTCCGCCATATGGATGATCTCCGCGCCGGCATCGGTGTCCTGCAACTGGATGACGTCGACATCCTGCGGCGCGACACCTGCTTTCTCGAATGCGGCCTTGGCGGCGTACACCGTTGGCGAGGCGACCTCCTCGACGGGCGAGTAGGTGGTGTTCACCTCGTAGGCGCCGTAGCGACGGCTACGGATTTCGACTGCCCGCACATACACGGGTTGGCTGGTGAACCGGTGCGCGATGTCGGCGCGGCACATCACTACGGCGGCTGCCCCTTCGTCGGGAGCGCAGAACATGTACTGGGTCAATGGGTAGTTGAGTACCGGCGAAGCCAGGATGGCCTCTTCGGAGATCGGTTTGCGGCGGAACGCGTTCGTGTTCAACGCGCCGTTGCGAAGGTTCTTCGCCGCGACCTTGGCCAGCGCGTCGGTCGAGATGCCGTGATCGTGGAGGTACCTGTTGGCCTTCATGCCGAAGAACTGGGTGGTCAGGTACTGGCCGTTCTGCGCATACCAGCTCGGCATGCCCACCAGCGCGGGGTCTTCGGTGAAGGCTCCCCGCGGATGCTTGTCCATCCCGACCGCGATGCCAATGTCATAGTCTCCCAACCGGATACTGTCCGCGCACAACTTGGTTGCACTGGCCGCGGTGGCGCAGGCGTTGAACACATCGGTGAAGGGGATTCCGGTGAGCCCGACCATGCCGACGATGGCATCCGGGTTGGCCACCGTCCAGCTACCGCCCACCGCGAATTGAACATCCTTCCAGCCGATGCCGGCATCGGCGAGTGCGAGCCGGATGGCGTCGGTAGCCATCTGCATGGCGGACTTGCCCTCGAATCGGCCGAAGGGGTGCAGGCCGACGCCGATGATCGCGACGTCGTCTGTGTTCCTGCTCATAGGACGGCTCCTCTCGGGCGCAACGGTGCAAAGGTCACCGGGATTGCGGTGGGCGAGCGGAAGGGCTGCCCATAGATGTGTGGATCGTCATCGCTGACAAGCTCAATATCGGTCACTCGATTCAGCAGGCATTCCAGGGCGACCCGCGTCTCCATGCGTGCCAGGTGCAGACCCAAGCACGTGTGTTCTCCGGCGGCGAAGGAGATGTGCGGCACCTGCTCGCGAAAGATGTCGAATTCCTCCGAACGTCGCCAACGGTGCTGGTCGCGATTGGCCGAGCCGATGCACAGGTCGACAGCCGACCGCGCGGGAATCGCAACCCCTTGCAGCACAGTGTCTTCAGTTGTGAACCGCTGCACGGTGGTCAAAGGTGTTTCGAAGCGTAGACCCTCTTCGATCGCCGGTGCGATCAGCGCATGATCAGCCTGGACCGCCGCGAACTGCTCGGGATGGGTGAGCAGAAGGAACAACAGATTGCCCGACGAACGATAGGTGGTCTCCAGTCCGGCAGGAAGTAACAGTCGCAGAAACGAGTAAATCGCTTCGTCACTCAGCTTTTCGCCGTCGATCTCTGCGGTGACGAGATCGCCGATGATGTCTTCGGTCGGCTTCGCCCTGCGCTGTTCGATCTGCGCCAGGAAGTAGTCTTTCAGCGCGGCGGATGCCTCGAATGCGCGCTCGTACTTGACGGTGTAATTGATCAACTCGACCGCGCGCCGGCGGAAAGTCGGCAGATCCTCGGCGGGCAGGCCCAGCAGCTTTGCGATGACCCGCGTCGGGAACTCGAAGGTGAAATCGCGGACCAGGTCCGCACGCCCGGTGTCGACGAATTCGTCGATCAACGCGTCGCAGATCGGCCGCACGACCTCGGGTTCCCAACGCGCAAGCGCCCTGGACTTGAACGCCGCGGACACCAGATTGCGGTGTTCGCGATGCGTTTTGCCCGCCATCGCCAAGATGGAAGGACCGATGAACAAGCCGATCGTGTTGTCGTAGTAGGTCGAGCTGAAAGTGTGGGCATCCCGGAAAGCGGTGTTCACCGCCTCGAATGACACAGCGGCAAAGGATTTTTTGGGACGCAGCGATTCGGGGGTCTTCGAATAGTCCACGACTGACCCTTCGAAGACCCCTGCGCCGTGCCGTTTCTGGGCGAAGTACGGATACGGGTTCCGGAGGAAGCCGGGCGGTTTGTCGTCGATGACGGCGGCGTCTCGAAGTTGACTTTCCACAGCTGCGCTCCAGCTTCGTCGAGCAGATCGGCGTCTTGCCGCACGATCGTACTGTAAAGGCTACAGTAGCCTACACCAGCCAGTGGATCGCTCGATGCTGTGAAGGGGCGTCAGGAGTCGCGGCTGCGACTACGTTTGATCAATTCCACGCCGAGCTCGTCCGGTGGTACCGGATGACCTTCGACGCAGCGGACCTCGACGGTCGCGTCGGCGCCGCAGCCGACATGGGTGAGCCGCAACCGGTTGCGGCCGGGCAGATGCCGCTGCCCCCACTCGAACATCGCCCACACCACCGGCATGAAGTCGATGCCGGCCTCGGTGAGGACATATTCGTCACGGGTTCGTTGCCCGGGTTCGCGGTAGGGCCGCCGCGTCAGTAGCCCGAGGTCCACCAACTCGGCGAGGCGCGCAGCGGCGGCGGCCTTGGTGACGCCTACGCGGTGGGCGAAGTCGTCGAATCGGGTGGTCCCGTAGTAGGCCTCGCGCATGATCAGCATCGCGGACTTGGTGCCGAGTGCCGACATGGTCTTCTCGATCGAGCATTGCCCGACCGCCGTCCAGGCGTCTCGGTCGGCCAGTACGCCCTGCAGGAGTGTCATAGATCACCTCGCTTCTGGGTTGCTCGCAGTATACCTAGGTGTTATATCTGGGTATAGCTAACAATACTTAGCTCGGACTCAAGGAGGAGTCATGGCATATCAGGATCGAGACGCCGTCATCGTCGGTGCGGTGCGTACGCCCGTCGGCAAGGGTAAGGCCAGTGGCGCGTTGCACGGCGTTCTGCCCGCTGACTTGTTGGCGCACAGTCTGCGTGAACTCGTCGTACGCACCGGTGTGGACCCGGTCCTGATCGACGACGTCATCGCCGGGGCCGTAACCCAGGTCGGTGATCAGGCCGTCAACATCGCTCGTAATTCGTTGTTGGGCGCGGGTTTCCCGGAGTCGGTTCCGGGCACGACCATCGACCGCCAGTGCGGCAGCAGCCAGCAGGCGATCAGCTTCGCGGCCCAGGGCGTCCTTGCCGGCGCGTACGACATCGTGGTGGCCGCAGGTGTGGAATCCATGAGCCGTGTTCCGATGGGTACCTCGGTACTGCCGGGCAGCAACCCGTTCGGTGCGGGCATGAAGGAACGCTATTCCGAAGGCCTGGTGCCACAAGGCATCAGCGCCGAACTCATCGCGTCGCGATGGGGGTTCTCGCGGGCCGATCTCGACGAGTTCTCGGCGAGCAGCCACGAGAAAGCGGCGCGGGCAACCAAAGAAGGGCTTTTCGCCAACGAGTTGGCTCCTGTCGCGGGACTGAGCTCCGACGAGATCATCCGGCCCGGAACCACCGTGGAGACGCTGGCGGGGCTAAAGCCGGCTTTCTACGACCCGGCGGTGGGAGAGCGTTTCCCGCAGATCAATTGGGAGATCACGCCCGGTAACTCGTCGCCGCTGTCAGACGGCCCCCTCTTTCACGCCCTCTCTCCCCCCTAGTGCCGCGGTGTTGATCACCAGCGGGGCGGCCGCCAAGAAGCTCGGTTTGCGTCCGCTGGCCCGGATCCACACCACGACCGTGGTCGGCTCGGACCCGCTCTACATGCTCACCGGCGTCATCCCGGCCACCGAGAAGGTGCTGCACCGCGCCGGGCTCACGTTGTCCGACATCGACCTGTTCGAGGTCAACGAGGCCTTTGCGCCGGTCGTACTTGCCTGGGCTAAGGACACCGGAGCCGATCTGGCCAAGACCAACGTCAACGGCGGCGCGATCGCGATAGGTCACCCGTTGGGTGCCAGCGGCGCTCGCATCATGACGACGATGGTCAACGCTCTGGAACAACGCGGCGGCCGGTACGCGCTGCAGACCATGTGTGAGGGCGGCGGCATGGCCAACGCCACCATCATCGAACGGTTGAGCTAAACCGCAACGACAGTCCCCCGCGCCTTGGATTAACGCGCGGGGGTTCTGTTGTCGGCCGCGCGCTGTGCCCTCATTTCTGCTTCGATGTCGATCGCCACCAGGCCGCGATGTAGAGCAGCATCGAGACCACCAACGCCACCAGTACCCACAAGACGATCGTGAGGTCGATCCAGCTTCCGAACGCCGGGGAGCCCGGAAGCGCGTTTCGCAGCGGCACCACCGCGAACAACATCGCCGCATACCAGGTTGTCATCGCCGCATGAAACCTGCGTGGGTCGCGAATCGTCTGGACCGCAACGAATAACCCAAGTGCCGCGATAGCGACGAAAATGCACAGGATGACGATCGCGAAGAGCATCGTGCTCGCTGACCGTTGCAGTTGGAGTTCATAGGGCGCCAACCGATTGGCGTTGTTCACCCGAGCCACGTGGACTTTCCAGCCGGTCAGCCCATCGACGAATGTCACGTTGACGCGCTCCGGCACTTGCGCTGGGCCCGTGAACAATTCAACCGTGATCGGTCCGGTGTCGTAGCTGTCGAACGGCCAGCTCTCGGCGTCGCGTGCCAAGGTCAGCGGAACGGGAAAAACACCGGGCAACATCCCCTTGGAATATGTGCGCCTTGTCGGCTTGGTCGCGGATGTGACTGCCACGGTGAGGTCTTGATTGAGACCGTCGGTCGCCGAATCCAGCAACGCAGGTCCGGGCTGAATGATCAGGTCGCCGATGAGCTCGCGGTAGTCGTTTGAAACGCCCACCACATTTAGCGTCACCGTCGTGCCGTCGGTGTTGATCCTGCCACGCGCTGAAATATGTTGGGATGCAAGGCTATTGATGTAAACCACGATCGACATGATCATTGCGCAGGCAACCAGCCCGACCAGCACGACCACGCGGAGTCTTCTGCGCGGCCGCCCTGGTCGATGCGTTGACGGCGGGCGCGATGTCGCGTTCCGATTGCCGTAATCTTCGTCGAGCACGTTTCCCGACTTAGTGGGCCGCGCGACTCTGGTAAACCCGGGATCAGCCATTTCGGGTCACACCGCACTCGCCACGGGCTCGACGTCAACGGGTGATGTATCAGCGGGCGCGCGGTTGTTGACCGCGCGGTACAGCGGAGCCGTCACCGCGGTGGTCACGATGGCAAGCGCACCCAACATCGCAAACGCGTAGGGGCCGATCAAGTGGGCTTGGAGACCGACCGACGCGATGGCGAGTTCGGTGATGCCGCGGCAGTTCAGCGAGATACCGAGTTGAGCTGAGGTGTTGAGCGGCCAGCGTTGCATCCTGCCGGCCATGAGTCCGACCGCAACCTTTGAAACGAAGGCGGCGATGCTGAGGGTCACCAGGCACGCCAAACCGCTCCACCGGAACAGATCGCCCAGAGTTTCCAGCGGCACAGACAGCGCGCACGAAACGAAGAACGCAGGAATGAGCACGTCAGCAACCGTGGATAAGGCGTGCTGAGATGCCTTGTTGGCCAGCCCCGCGGGGAAGCACAGACCGGCAATCACGGCGCCGATGGCCGGGTGGAAGCCGCATATCTGCGTTGCGACCGCACCGGTAAGCGCGTAGGCGAACATCGCCAACACAAACGGAGCACCCTGCTGGGAGTCCTGGAACCACCGCCGGAGAATCCGCGGCAGCACGAGTATCACCGAGAGCAGCAAAGCGACGCCCGCACATACGGCTGTCACCGAGACCGAGTCCAAGTCGGTGGTGAGCAGGATCAACGCGGTCACCATTGCCCATGCCGTTGCATCAGCCGTGACGGCAATTCGTAGCCCGACCCCTGGGATGGGCGCCGGGACCCCGAGATCTTGGATGAGAAGCACGAGAACCGGAACGGCGGTGACGCTCAGCGCCACACCGACGAATACCCACGCATGTAGTGAGTTGCCCTGTGGGCCAACGAGTTGGTGCGCGAAGGGCCACGCAGCAGCTGCACAGACGGCGATCGGCATCACCACACAGGGCACCAGTTGCCAAAGTGGTGACCGTTGGCTTGATTTGCTGTAGGTGCGCAGCTCAATTCCGACCAGGAACATCAGTAACAGGAGGCTCGCCTGGCCCACGGAGTCGATGAAAGATTTCGAGGTCGCTGAAAGTAATACGGACTTTATGGAATGAGGACTGACGGCCACAATTATGCCGAGCAGAAGGCCGAAAAAAATTACGCCGACGACCGCCGGCTGATTAATCCGACGGAAGAGGCTTCCGACAATCAATGAGCCAATCAAAACTACGGCAAGCATGATTAGTGCTTGTATCGCGTCACTGAGTGGCATCGACTCTCCCAATTACTCGATTGAGAACACCAGCGGGAGGTCTATCGGCGAAAAACCGCCTGCAAGGCACTCCGGATATTTCCTTCGCGGCTTGTTGTACATCCTTAATTGCTATATTCCTATCTTGGGATCAAAATTGGCCGTTACATAAGTGTGCAAGTACGCAATCCATCAGGTAACTAAGCGATGGGGCTGCCGAGATCACCGTTCGTGAGGAGTTGCGATCAATCTTGTATAGCGATTGACGGAACTCGCCGCAACATGTCGTGACCGCTGTCACCACTCTTCATGATGCATTTTTACGGGATTACATTTTCTTAATGCAGGCGGGCCAAATAATAACGCTTTCTTGACGGCTATCCGTGAAGGCCAATCACTTACAATCGTGAGGTCGATTACTACTCACATTTCCCAGGTAATTCCCAGTCCATTTACTCATATTTCCCAGTTTCAACAAATGCAGTGGCTGCCCCACGCCATCGGTGGAAGCGGCGCCGGCGACGCGTGGCATTCGACGCCGCCCGCAAGATGCTGGTCCAAATGCAGACGGGAGTCTTGGCTGCCGCTCCGACCGCCCACCTGGCGGATCGTTTCGGCGAGCCGATGGGTACATAATTTGGTCCTGTTCCCTGATCCCTCGAGGAGCGGCGGTGATGGACTGTTCTCTGATGGGTATCTCCGTGGTGTCTCTCATCTGCAGCAAAGCCTTCGCGAGCGTGCGGAAAGGCGCGCCCGCAGGTGTTTTCGTGCGATGGCTGTCCCTTGTTGCTGTGCCGGTGGCTGTTCGGGCGTTGTCCGCACTGTCCGTATTGCTGCTGTTGGGGATTGCTGGTACCGCTGCCGCGGGCGTGGCGCCAGCTGAGCCGACTGTCAAAGGGCGCGCTGAGAAGACGGTGGGCTGGGACACCTACCGTCGATTGGATCGGTTGCCGTATCTGAGCGCGGACTCTCAGACCCTGCAAGTGTCGAGCTTCGATCGGACCGGCGGTGATTTCGACATCTCGACCGGCAACCGGAACGGCACCGGCGGGTGTCTGTCGTCCGGCAGAGCCGGCTGCATCCTCGCGGAGGATCACGGTGCCGGAGAAGTGGATTCGATCTGGTTGACCCGCGACCGCGGCAATATGGCTGCAATCGGCGCGATCCGCGTCGAACTGGACGGACAGACGGTGCTGGACGCGCCCATGCAATCAGTGGTCGATGGCGCGCTGGGCGCGCCATTCGTATGGCCTCTCGTGGCCAACGCTGCGCACTCGCCGGGAGGCGATTACATCAAGGTGCCCATGCCGTATCGGCAATCGATGCGGATCAGCATCGCGTCGAATCTGGAGTACTATCACGTCGACTATCGCCATTTTTCGACCGCCGACGGCGTCAGCACTTTTTCGCCCTCCGACCCCGCAGTCGATGTGCTTGCGATTCTCCGTGCGGCGGGCTCTGCCGACCCCAAACCGGCCGCGCCCACAGCAGTGCATGACAATCGGACCGTCGCGCTCCCGGCCGGCGCAGGACTGACAATCGCGGAGTCGGCCGGGTCAGGAACCATCTCGGCGCTGCGCCTACAGCTACGAGAACCGACGGACAAACTCCTCACCGGGTTGCGGCTCCGGATCGAATTTGACGGCCGAACCATGGTCGACTCGCCGCTTGAGGAATTCTTCGGCGCCGGCCTGGGTGCCAGCGGCGTGCGATCGCTGATGTTCGCCACGATCCCACAACCCGGGGGAGCATTGTCGTTGTCGGGTTGGTGGCCAATGCCTTTCGCCCGCACAGCCAATATCGCCCTGGTGAATACAACCGATGATCCTGTATCGGGGATCGACAGCGAAGTAGTGACCACGCCCGATGCTCAGTGGGCACCCGCGCTGGGCAGTGGCCGCGCAGGCTACTTCACCGCACGCTCGCATGCCGGACCAACGAGTCCCGGTCAGGACTGGTTGTTCGCCGATGAACACGGCCATGGCAAATTCGTCGGCGTCAACCACACCATTCGCGGTTCTCGGATCAAAACGTCGACTGGCGACGATGAGCCGTACTTTCTCGAAGGAGCCGAACGCGTCTACACAGACGGTTCCGCGTCGCCCCAGTGGTACGGCACCGGTACCGAGGACTTCTACGAGGGCGGCTGGTACTTCAACGACGGCACTCACTTCAGCGCACCGCTAACCGGCCAACCCGATCAACGCACGGCCACTGGAGGGTGTCCTGACTACTGTGTCGCCGTCTATCGGCTCCTGCTCGCCGAGGCTATCGACTACCACTCCGCGATTCGATTCGGCATAGAGCACGGAAAACGCGACATGGTTCAATCCGACTACAGCTCAACCGCGTTCCTCTACACACAACCGAACGACACCACGGCATCCAGCGACGAAGTCAACCCCACCGATCCCGTCAGTCGACTTGTGCACGGTTATTCCGACGCCGCCGCCACCGATCAAATACTGACCAGCGAATACGAAGGCAACGATGACACCAACACCATCATCGGGTTAGTCCACACCACCGAAGCTGCAATCACATTCGATGTCGCAATCCCCCCGGACAACCACGGCATCCGGCTGCGCCGGACGTCAGACCAGGCAAGCGGCTACCAATCAGCAGACGTTGCCATTGACGGCATCGCCGCCGGCAACTGGTTGGAGCCCCGCGGCAACAAGTCACACCGTTGGCTTGATGACACATACCTGATACCTGGCTCTCTGACCGCAGGCAAAGCCCACGTCACGGTCACGCTCACGCCTGCGACCGATTGCCCTCCCTGGACCGCAAGCCGCTACCACGTAGAGACATCGACGGGCGCGTAGGACTTATCGAACACCGGCCGCGTCGCGTCCACGCGCGAGTATCAGTAGGGGGAAGTTTTCAGGCTGCTTCCAGCGGTCTACCAGATAGCAAAACTATCCTTCCGGTATGGGAAAGGCGTGTCGTGAGCTGATGTAACCCCGCGGGTCTCGCGGTCGACGGGTTAGCGACGCCCTTGGTGGTTCTGGAAGGGGAACGACTGATGGATTGGACGAAGCTCCCCGGTATCGCGGCGGCGTCGACAGCGGTCGTGATCTCCGTGCCCGCGACCATTGTTGCCCCCGTCGCAGCCGCCAACGCCCCGGGTTGTTTGCCCCTCAACGGAACGCAACTCACCGCCAACAGTCATGAAGACACCAACTATCTCGGCATCATCTACGACAGCAACGTGACGTACTGGTACCAGGATGGTGCGGTCAACTGGCACAGAACCGTCGATGGCGGCGAGTTCAACCTCACACACACCAACACCTCCGGCACCGTGCCCGCCGCGCCAGGAAGCACCGCAACCATTCCCGGCACCGACAGCGGCAGGCGAAGCGGCGGAGGCGGAAGCCCTATCGTCGTGACCGTTTGCAACCAGTAGGGCTGGGTTCAGGCGTTCGTGGATGAACTGTTGGGCGAACACCGGCAAACCCAAAACGTCACGAGTTGAATTCCCGGTTGTCTTTTACCGTTGCCAGGCATGTCTTCTAAGGGTTATGTGGCATGAGGGCTTAACGTCGGGCCAGGGTCCGACAGGACGCCGTCGGCAAAGAAGCCGAGATCAGCGATTGAACGGAAGTAGCAAGCACACATGACCCAAATGCAGAGTGACGTCAGCGTCGACGTACACCACCTCAGCGGCGAGGTAACACTCTGGTGCTCAACAGGGCATCATCACATCGGACACCTTCGCCGAACGTCTAATGCCACCATCGAATATTGGCCCCGCGACGGTGGAAGCCAGCCGTGGCCGCCGCGCGACAAGTGGGGTCCAGTTAGCTGGTGGGCGGTGACATGCCCGGACGGCTGCCGCACCAAATTCGGTGGCCCCGTCGATATCATCCGACGAATCGTGAATGAGGTGGGCGACGACCCGAGGCGGACCGAGGGTCACTACACGCTGATACGCGTGGCACCCTAACGCCCGCGAAGCCTTCGGCACGGCCGACGTCCCCGTGGCCACCAGTGCCTGATGGTGGACGTGATGGAGTCGGTGTCCCCACACCATGAGGCTGACCCCGATCAGCACCGCGGCCCCGCCAACGGCGTAGACGACACCCACGTTGCCAGGCCCGCAGCGCATTGGCGTGGCATCAACGACGCCCAAGCTTCCACTCACGAAGAAGAGCGCGCCGTTGGTGTAGGCCATCACCGTCGAGGTGGCAAGGACTGACCGATGTGCCTAACGCCGTCGCCAAGGGTGCCTCAGTCGTCGTGCGAGGTTGCGGCGCCCGAGATCAGAGCCAGCCGGTACGAGCGGCGGCGACGGGCTCGGCCGGCTCCGGAGCCAGCTCGCCGTTCTTGACGCCGTCGAGCAGTCGCTGCACCGCAGCGACGATATCCGGAGCCGCCGCGGCGAGTCCGGCTTTGTCCGCTTCGCTGACGTCTCCGGGGTCAACCCCCGCGCGGGTCAGCACAGCGTCCGGGTCGGCGAGCTCACCGGCCAGCCAGGACACCGGGTCGGCCGACAGTTCGGGAACGAAGTTGCGGCGTCCGGGCTCCCAGCCGTTGAAGCGGGGGTGGTGATGGGCCCGGTCCAACGTGCCGGGCGGGCTCTCGGTGGAGCCGAACAGATCCACCCGCCACACCGGACGGGTGAACGAGATGGGGACGCCGGCGTAGATCGATCCTTGGGGCTCAGCCCGGTCGACCAGGCGCAACTCCAATCGGACACCCCGTTCAGGGGTTTCCTGGCCTTCGTTCGGTGTCGGGTCGACGAAAAACATGTCACCGACGACGACTCCCAAATTTTCGAAACCAAATGCTGCGAGCATGTCTCCGAGGGTAGTACTACGAGCCGGGCGCGGTCCGGTCCGCGAGGTGTAAGGCGCCCGGCGCACTCGCCGGAACGGCCGGCTGAATCGGGCTCACCGGTGCAATGCGGACGTAAGCGGACCCAAGCGGCGGACGTGGGTCCGGCTCGCCCTTGTTCGGCCACAGCGAGGTGGCGCGCTCGGCCAGCGCAGTGATGGTGAGCGATGGGTTCACGCCCAGATTCGCGGTGATAGTGGAGCCGTCGATCACGTGCAACCCCGAATAGCCATGCAGGCGATGGTAGGGGTCCACGACACCGTTGGCAGCGCTCTCGCTGATGACGCAGCCTCCGATGAAATGTCCTGTCATGGGGATGTCCGCCAGGTCTGCCCAAGCGCCGCCGGCGATACCGTCGGTGTGCTCAGCCGCTCGCCGGGCGACATCGTGGCCGACCGGGATCCATGTCGGGTTCGGCTCGCCGACGCCTTGACGTGACACCATTCGCCGGCCGAACAGCCGGCGGCGCGTGTAGGTGGTGATCGAATTGTCGTGCGTCTGCATGACGAGCAGCGGAATCGTCTGCTCCGACCAGTTTTTCGGGTTGAGCAGCCGGGTGAGGTCTCGTCGTTGGCGCACAAGCTCTTTCATGCCCGTTCGCCACCGACCTCTACCTTTTCCGAGACCGTCCAGCCCGTCGACGAGAATTGTGCCGAGCAGCCCCATCAGGTTGGAGTCGTGACCGTAGCGGCATGGCTCGACGTGGGTGTGGCTGTCGGGATGGATCGACGACGTGATCGCGACGCCCTCCGAGTAGTCCACATCGTTGCCACGGGCGCGCACAGCCAGTATCGATTCGGAGTTGGTGCGCGAGAGCTCACCGAGCCGGGGCGAGATGTCCGGCAGGCTGCCGCGGTCGCGTAGCCGGTGGAGCAACCGCTGGGTGCCGAGGGCGGCAGCCGAGAACACCACCTGCTGCGCGGTGAATGTGCCACGGCGCCAACGGATCTTGCCGCCGGTACGACGGGTCATCACGTCATATCCACCGCCGGGACGCGGTCGGACGTCAACGACCGTGGTGAGCGGGTGAATCGTCGTGCCAAGGCCTTCAGCGAGGTACAGGTAATTCTTGACCAGCGTGTTCTTGGCGTTGTGTCGACAGCCCGTCATGCATTCGCCGCAGTGACGGCACGCGTTGCGGTCCGGACCGGCCCCGCCGAAGTAGGGGTCACCCACGGAAGCGCCGGGGGCGGCCAGTTCACCGTTGGCGTCGCTGAAACACACCCCGACCCGGGTGGCGTGAAAGGTATCCGCGACGCCGAGGTCGGTGGCTATCTGCAGCATGACTTTGTCCGAAGGTGTTGTCCGCGAGTAGGTCTCGACGCCGAGCATCCGCGTAGCCTGGTCGTAACAGGGTGCGAGCTCGTCCTTCCAGTCGGTGATGCCACTCCAGCGCGGATCGCCGAAGAACCCATCGCCGGGCTCGTACAGCGTGTTCGCATAGACCAGCGAACCCCCGCCTACCCCTGCTCCGCTGAGCACGACGGCGTCGGAGAGCAGATCGATTCGCTGGATCCCGTAGCAGCCGACTGAAGGCTTGAACAGATAGTCCCGGACGTGCCAGCTGTTCTTGGCGAAGTCCTCGTCTCGGAAACGCCGGCCCGCCTCGAGAACACCTACGCGATAGCCTTTTTCGCTTAGCCGCAGCGCGGTGACGCTGCCGCCGAAACCGGATCCGATCACGAGCACGTCGTAGTCAAACGAAGCCTGAGTCATGCGCCTACCTCCTTGACTGCGAAAAGGGGAAGTACTTCTTCGTAGTCCGCGATGACCGCGGTCCGTGTCCTGCGCTGATACTCATGGACCAGCCCCGGCCAGTTGGTTGTGACCCGGCCCGAGGCGGTCCGATACCAGGAGTCGCAGTCGGTCCACACACCTTTTTCGAGCCGAGACTGAACCTCGGCGTCGTAAGCCGCTTCGACGGCAGGCCGAATCTCGAATGCGCGGGCGTGGCCACGACGGGCGAGTTCCTCCACTACCTGGCGGATGTAGCGGGCCTGCTGCTCGATCATCTGAATGACCGAGCTGCTGCCGAGATTGGTGTTCGGACCGTAGATCAGGAACATGTTGGGAAAGCCGGGCACGGCCATGCCGAGATGGGCGCGGGCGCCTTCGGCCCACTCGGAGTGCAGGTCTCGCCCGTCGCGGCCGGTGATCGTGACCGGGGCCAGGAACTCGGTGGCCTTGAACCCGGTCCCGTAGATGATGACGTCGAACTCGTGCAGCCGGCCGTCGGCGGTACGCACACCCGTTGTCGTCACCTCGTCGACCGCGGCGGTTTCGACGTCGACGTTGTCGCTGGCCAGCGCCGGGTACCAGGCACTGCTGAACAGCACGCGCTTGCATCCGATCGGGTAGTCGGGGGTGATTTTCGCCCGTAGCACCGGATCCTTGATGTGCCGCTTGAGGTTCGCCGACGCCAGGAATTGAAGCGCCCGGGCGAGCGGCGCGACTTTTGTCAGCGCGAGGCCCAAGAGCTCCGTCAATTCCCAGATCGAACCGCGCATGGCGGCGGCGAAGCCGGGCACCTTACGGAATGCGGCGTGGTGGGTGTCGGTGTACGCGCGGTCCACCTTCGGCACGACGTACGGCGCTGATCGCTGAAATACCGTGACCGCCGCGGCGGTTTCGCGAATACGCGGCACGAATTGGATCGCCGACGCTCCGGTGCCGAGGACCGCGATGCGCTTGCCGGCCAAGTCCACATCGTGGCGCCACTCGGCCGAATGGAATGACGGGCCCGCGAAGGTGTCGAGTCCCGGGATCTTCGGAAACGCCGGTCGCGACAGCTGACCCATCGCGGGCACCAGTACCTCAGCCTCGAGGACTTCACCGGACGAGGTCTCCACCCGCCAGGTGGCGGTGCCGTCGTCGTACTCGGCCGAGGTGACTTCGACCCCGGTGCGCACCAGCTTGCGCAGGCCGAACCGGTGGGCGGTGTCGTGGATATAGCCGAGGATGTCGGGCTGCTCGGCGTAGCGGCGTCGCCAGTCGGTCTTCGTGGCGAAGGAGTAGGAGTACAGGTTCGACGGCACGTCGCAGGCAGCACCGGGGTAGGTGTTCTCCCGCCAGACGCCGCCGATGTCGTCGGCCTTCTCCAGCACCGTCACGTCGGCGAGCCCGTCCTTCGACAGCTCGTAGGCGGCGCCGAGGCCACCGAATCCAGCTCCGATGACGATGGCACGGGGACGACGAGCAGCGGTGGTCATACAAGAACGCTACGAGCAGGTGGGCTGCCGGGGGCAGAGCATTGCGGACTCCAAATCCATGATTCCGGCCAACCCTGAGACCATCGACACGATGGCCACCGCGGTCACACCGTCAGTAACCGGGCGCGTGGAGCCACTGAACGCTGATAGCGCGCCGGCGTTGTGCCCGTCCATCGTTTGAACGCGGCGATGAAACTCGTCGCCTCGGCATACCCGAGCCGCAATGCGACGTCTTCGACGGACAGAGCGCCTGTTCCCAACAACTCCTCGGCGAGCACCCGATGGACTTCCTCGACGAGGTCTCGAAAGGTGGTGTTCTCCTCGGCCAGTCGACGCCGCAGCGTCCGTTCGCTCATCGCCAACTGCCGGGCCACGCCCGCGATCGTCTGCGGTGCGCCGTCTATCGACGACAGTTGCTCACGGACGCGCAGCGCGACACCGGTCCGCTGTCGGCGGCGTTCCAACAGGGCGTGACACTGCTGCCGGCACATGGCCACACTGATGTCGCTGGCCTGCGGCAGCCGTTGGTTCAGCAACTCGGCGGGCCAGGTCGCCACGGTGGAAGGTGATCCGTAGCCGGGTGTCACGCCGAATGCCTCGCCGGCCGCCGCGTCGCCCGACTGCGGCGTCGGGCCGGCGAACTCGATCGCGGTGAACGGGACGGGACTGCCGAGCGCCTCCGCCATCACTTGGGCGATCGCCGACAGGTCGCGCCGGATCAGGAATTCGGCGACCGGACCGGTCAGGTCCGGCAGGTCGAGTCGCAATGCTGCTACCGGTCCGTCGACCGTCACCGTCGGAAGGCAGAATCCGTAGCTGAGCTCGTAGTAGCGGGCCGCGAACCGGACGGTGTCGCCCAGGGTCGAACTGGTCAGGCACGCGAAGCCGAAAATGCCGAACGATCCGACGTGATAACCAGCGCCCACGCGGATTCCGAGATCGGCCGCCCCGGCTTCCGCGCCCAGCATATTCACCAGATTTGTCGCGATCGCCAACTCTTGGCGCCCGACGATCGTCCGATCGTGGTCGTGCAGGTCAGTCTCGGACAGTCCCGACCCCTCGAGGACATCCGTAGCGGCAACCCCGTTTTCGCGGGCGAAGGCGGTCATCACCGCGGCGCTGGCGGTGTTCCGCGGAAAGTCCCAGTGCGACACCTGCCGGCCCGCGAACACCTTCATGTCCTTCAGTATGGCCAACAGCCGCGAAGCGCCGGCGGGCAGAGCATTAGGCTCATGCGTAATCGATTGACAGAGAGTGTGGGAGTGTGGACCTGCCGATCCGGGACGTGACGCATTGGGCGACGGGCTACGGAGTGCCGCGGACGATGCTGAAACTGCTCGCACGGCAAGGTGATCCGATGGCCAAGCTGCTGACCATCGACAGCAATCCGGTCGACGATATCTACCCGCTGATCGAGCAGGTTCGTGCACGCGGACGCATGTCCCGGGTACCTGGAGTGGGCTGGGTCAGCGCGGACGCCGAGATCCTTCGCGAGCTGTTGCGCGACAGCCGGATCAGGACCGCCAAACCCAACGATCGGTCACCCTTTGGTGCCGGCCAGTGGGTCCTCGCCAAGACCGACCCCGGCGTGCTGAATCCGATCGAACCGCCGTCGATGTTGGTCACCGATCCGCCGGAGCACGCCCGGCTACGCCAACCGGTGACACGAGCGTTCACACCCCGGGCTCTGAATCAACTTCGCACGGGCATCCACGTCCTCGCCAACGGGCTGCTCGACGGTCTGGAGGGCAGGACAGACTGCGATCTGTTCGTCGAGTATGCCGCGCAGATACCCATGGCGGTGATCGCCGACTTGATGGCGATACCGCGCGACGAGACGCCCTATCTTCTGGAAGTCGCCACGACCGCAACGAGTTTGCTCGGTAACGTCGGCGCATCCTGGCGCGATTATCGGGCCGGCACGAACGTCTTGCGTGGATTCGAACGGTACATCGGGGAGCATATCGAGCGGCTTCGGGTCAGCGACCGCGACAGCATCCTGTCCGACGTCATCCGCAACAGCGACCTGACCGAGTTCGAGCTCAGAATGCTCGCGGCGCTCCTCTTCGGTGCGGGCTTCATCACCACGACCCACATTCTGGGCAAGGCCGTCATAGCGCTCGTCCGTCATCCGGATCAGCTCGCCGCGTTGCGCGCGAACCCCGAAGGCTGGCCCAACGCCGTCGAGGAAATCCTCCGCTATGACACCCCGGTTCAATTCGTGCCCCGGGTTGCTGCCGAAGACATTGACATCCACGGATATTCGATCCGAGCGGGTGAGGCGATCTTCGTGTTGTACGGCGGGGCCAACCGTGACCCGGCGGTCTTCGACCACCCGAACACCTTCGACACCACCCGCGCCAACGCCCGCGACCACCTCACGTTCGGCACCGGTGTACATACCTGTCTGGGGGCGGCCCTGGGGCGGATGGAAGTCCACATCGGACTGCAGGCGCTGTTCGAGCGCTTCCCACATGTGAGCCTCACCGGTAAAGCGACCTACAACAACAACATCGGACTACACGGGCTCAAGCACCTACCGGTATCACTGCGCTGACGCGATCACCTCGGCTCATCCGGGATAGCCGGCAACGATCACCAGGTTTGATGTCGCGGAGTCGTGGCGCAGCCCGACCACCGCCTGATATTCCTCGGACTCGTACCAGGCCCGTGCCGCAGTCGTGCTCGGGAATTCGATCAGCACGGTCCGCGTGAAAGGCCAACTGCCCTCGACGATGTCGACGCCTTCGTCGATGCCCACCACTTTGCCGCCGAACTTGTCGAAGATCTCCTGGTGGCCGGCGGTTTCGTACTCGTGGTACTTGTCCCGATCGTCGATCGCGATCTGTACGACGACGAACGCTTTTTCGTCTGGCATGAGTGTTCTCCTCGGCGGGTGGCGATGCACTCAACGTAAGCATTGGTTGAGTCGAAGTCAATGAGTCAAATTCGATGAATATTTTTCGTTGAGTTGTGCTCGCTGGCCGAATGGGCGCACGATCTAGCGGTGGTTGCGGGCAACGCCAAGCTGGCTCGACAGGCGCCGCGTCCCGCGACGCGGCGGCAGGAGCAGGCCGAAGTGACGCGCCGCAAGCTTCTCGACGCCGCGGTCGAGCACTTCTCGGCTCGGCACTTTGACGACGTCGCGACCAGTGACATCACCGAAAGCGCCGGTGTGGCACAAGGCTTGCTGTTCCACTACTTCGGGAACAAGCGCGGGATTTACCTCGAGGCGCTGCGCGACGCCGCCGACAAGTTGAACGCTGCAGCCACACCGCCACCGAGCGATGGCTCACCCGGCGATCAGTTCCGGCAGATGTTGCGTGCCCACCTTGCGTATTTCAGCGGCCATGACCGACTGGCCCTTCGTCTGATCCTCGGCGGCAACGGAGGCGACCACGAAGCATGGGAGATCTTCGACCAATCGCGTTGGCGCACCGTCGAGTGGACGTGTCAGTTGCTCGGCCTCGACTTCGGGCAGCAGGCGGTGCGACTGATGTTGCGCTCGTGCGCGGGCGCCCTCGACGAAGCCACGACCTACTGGCTGAAGAACGACCGACCGTTCGATCCCGACGCGATGGTCGAAGTGGTCGTCCAACTTCTCATCACGTCGCTGCGCTGCGCCGCGCAACTCGACCCGGGACTGGATGTGGGCGACGCGGTTACGAGCTTGGCTGGTTCGGAGTCACCAGGAACTTCTCCCCGGTCGCCCTCTTGACGTAGGCGTGGAAGGCGTCGGGCTGGAGCATGCCGGCCAGCGACACTTCCTGGGTGTAGGTGCTGGCGAATGTCGTGGTGAGCTCCGCGGCGACGCGGGCTCGCAGTCTGGCAAAGCCTTCGCCTCCAAGGTTTTGCAGGAAGTACGTAAGCAGCCAACCGCCGATTCCCCACGCCATGCCGAAGTTCCGGGTGAGCGTGGTCGGGCCGGTATCGAGCCCGCCGTAGATGTAGACCTGCTTGTGCACGGCCGAGCCGTAACGGGAGTACTCCGTGGCGGTCGCACTGGCCGCCTGCTCCATGCCGTTGAGGATCTGGCTCGCGAGCGTGCCACCACCTGTGGCGTCGAAGGCGATCGTCGCCGACGTCGCGGTCAGAGCCTCTACCAGGTCCGTCGAAAAGGACGGCGAGGATGAATTGCAGATATGCACGGCACCAAGCGATCTCAGCAGTTCTTCTTGGTCGGGCTTGCGAACGATGTTGACCAACGGGATCCCATCGGCGAGACAGAGCTTGACGAGCATCTGGCCGAGATTCGACGCCGCAGCCGTGTGTACGAGTGCCGAATGACCTTCTCCGCGCATAGTTTCCAGCATTCCGAGGGCGGTCAGCGGGTTGACGAAAGACGAGGCGCCATCCTTGGCTGTTGCGGCGTCCGGCAGGACAAGACACGCGGCGGCATCGACCGCCCGGTACTGGGTGTACATGCCGCCGCCGGCGATCCCCACTTTCTTGCCGAGTAGCGACTGGGCTGCTGGTGAGGACCCGGCGGCGACGACGGTCCCTGCTCCCTCGTTGCCTACCGGAAGCGATTTGTCGACGCGTGCCGAAAGCCCGGCCAAAGCGCCGTCGGGCAGCGGTGCGGTGACCACCGGGTGCTCGGGGGTACCAGCCACGGTCGCGGCGGACATGTCGGCACCGGGTATCAGGACGCCCAGGTCTGATGGGTTGATCGGCGAGGCTTCCACGCGGACCACTACTTCATTGGCGGCCGGGGACGGAACCGGGACGTCGTGCAGCGAGAGTTCCAGTGTTCCTTGCGACGTCACCAGCGATCGCAGTTCGAGGGCCTGTTCAGGCAAATCTGCGTTCATCGGGCTGCCTCTTCTGTTTAGTCAGCGGTTAGTCAACGGGCTCGACCCATTGAGCGCGGGACGGTCCCGGGGCGAACGGCTCGCCGAAATACTGCGTTTCGCGGACCACCTCACCGTCCTCGAATTCCATAACGCTGACGACGTACGACGGCATTCCGTCGTACGTCATCACGAGTTCGCTGACCCATAGGTCGCCGGCGCCGAGTATGCGGTGCACGGTGAAGCGTTTCGCGTTGGGCTGCGCGGCGCGTGACGCCTCGATGTGGGCACGGCCCCGGATGCGCTCACCCGATTGCGGATACTCGAGCACGGCATCGGTCCGGTAGATCTCGTGCTCCGCGGCGAAGTCGTTGACGTCCGATGCTGCCCAGTGGCGCCGCAGGGCATCCCGCGCCTCGTCGTCAGTCATAACGCTGACTCGTTGACAGCCTGGTCGCGGGCCCACCGGTAGTCGGCCTTGCCGGCCGGGCTGCGCTGGATCGCGGCTCGGAACACGATTGCCTTGGGCAGCTTGTACCGGGCCAATGTCTGTGCGGCATGGTCGATCAATTCGCTTGCCTCGGCCTTGGCGCCGTCGGTGAAGGCGACCACGGCCACCACTTCCTGGCCCCACCGCTCGCTGGGCCGTCCGGTGACGACGACGTCGATCACGGCGGGATGCGACGCGATCGCGGTTTCGACCTCCTCGACGAAGATTTTCTCGCCACCAGAGTTGATTGTCACCGAGTCGCGGCCCAGCAGCTCGATGCAGCCGTCGTCGCGATGGCGCGCCCGGTCGCCCGGAACCGCGTATCGCACACCCTCGATCACCGGAAACGTGGCTGCAGTCTTGGCGGCGTCGCCTTTGTAGCCGAGCGGAATGTAGCCGCGCTGAGCCAGCCACCCCATTCCCTCGTGGCCCGCATCCAGGATCTTCCCGAGATCCTCGGCGGCGACGCGTGTATCGGATCCGGCGTTGAAGGTGCCCGTCGATACCATTGCCGCCGTGGACATGTGGTGCATCTGGCCGCCTGTCTCCGATGATCCGACGCCGTCGATGATGATGGCATTCGGCAGAACGTCGATCAGGCGTTGCTTGACGTACGGCGTCAGCAGCGCGCCGCCGTTGGCCACCACCGCCAGCGACGACACATCCGCGATGCCCTTCTCGATGGCCGCGACCAGTGGCCGGGCGATGGCATCGCCGACCACCGTCACCGTCATGACTTTCTCCCGATCGATCGTGCGGACGACGTCGTCGGCGTCCAAATGATCGACGATGGAAGGGAAGACGACGGTTTGTCCGGTCGTGATCGCCGTCATGACGCTCCACTGCGCGGCGCCGTGAATCAGCGGCGGGAGAATCATCAGCTTGGTACCGGTGCCCCCGGCCAGTCTGCCCACGAGTTCGTCGAGCGAGTTGGTGGGTTCCCCGGTCATCAGGTTGCGGCCGCCGAACGACGTCATGAAGATGTCGTGTTGACGCCACAGCACGCCCTTCGGCATCCCGGTCGTGCCGCCGGTGTAGAGGACGTACAGGTCGTCGGGGGAGTGCTGGACGGCCGGCGCCGGGGATCCCGAGTTGACAGCAGTCTCGTAATCCACCGCGCCGTCGAGCAATGCGTTGCCCGAATCGTCGGCGATTTGAATCAGGACCCGCAGGTGCGGAAGATCTGGCAGCACCTCAGCGATCCGCGGCGCGAAGGCGGCGTGGTAGATCAGCGCCGTGGCACCCGAGTCGGCGAGCAGGTACTGCAACTCACTCTTGACGTAGCGGAAGTTGACGTTGAACGGTGCGACCCGCGCGGCGAAGGCACCGATTAGCGCCTCGACGAATTCGTTGCCGTTGTAGGCATACAGGCCGACGAGATCCTGTCCTACTTCGTGGCCTTCGAGTGCCGATCGTTCGGTGTGGCAGCCCAACCCGCGTGAGTGCAGGTAGGCGGCCAGCCGCTGCGCCCTGTCCATGATCTCGGCGTAGGTGTAGCGGCGATCGCCCTGGATGATCAGCTCGCGGTCCGGAATCGTCGCCGCCACGGCGGCGGTGACGGCGGGGACGGTGAATTCGACTGCGGTGTCGGACATCTGGACCCTCACGGCTGGTGCGGAAGCAAACGAACCATCAAGCCGTTGGCTTCGCTGAGTACCGCGCCATCGGCCGATGTCATAGTAGCCTCTATGAAAACTTTCCGGCCGTCGATGTCGGTGATCGAGCCGTGGGCCTGCAGTGGCTGGTCGATCGGGGTGATTTTGCGGTAGTCGACATGCAGGAACGCCGTCCGCGTCGGCCGGATGCCCGCGGCCGTCACCGTCATCCCGAACAGCCAGTCGTACAGCAGCGGAATGATGCCGCCGTGCACCGCCCGATTGCCGCCCACGTGAGCTTCGGTGAAGTGACCGGCCATGGTGACGCCGTCGGCCCCCGAGAGAGTCACCGTCCACGGCGGCATCAGCGGGTGGGCCAGCCCCGGAATGCTCAGCACCCGGCCGGCCACGGCGTCAGTCTCTGGAACCTGGTGGCCGTCCAAGATCGCGCATGCGCTTTCGAGATGCTCGGCCGCGTCGGCCCACAGTGCGCCGCCCGGGTTGGTGGATACCGTCAGATCCTGCAAGCGGCGCAGCGCAGCGGTGTACCGGCCCAGTTCCGGAGGTGCGTCTTCGACCGGTCGGACGTCGGGAAATCCACCCCGGGCGGCGGGCGCGGTCTCTGCGGCCTCGGTCACGGTGACAACGTCCCCTCGTCTCATTGGCTCCATGTCTGGAGCAGATCATCCGTGCTGGTGATGGTCGCCAACAACGACAGCGTGTTGTCGATGATCGCATTGCCGTATTCGGCGGGGATTCCGGCGACGGCATCACGCGGCACGATCACGCGATAGGCGGCGTTGACCGCGTCCATGACGATGTTGGGGATCGCGATGTTGAGCGAAACTCCGACCACAACGATGGTGGACACGCCGAGGTTGCGCAACACGGCGTCGAGGTCGGTTCCGCCCATTGGGCCGACGCCGTGCCACCTGCTCAGGACGAGATCGGATGGCTCAGGCCCTAATTCGGGTAGCACGGCAGCGCCGGGTGTGCCCGGAAGAATGCTCACCTCGCCGCGCCCGATGGCGAAGATTTTGGCGTTGTGGTTGGAGCCGAGCCCGTCGGGCCGTCGCTGCACCACGCAGTGCACCACTCGCACGCCCGCCGCCCGGGCCACCGGCAGCAGCCGCGTGATGTTGGGGAGAGCCACGCGTCGTGCTTCCTCGGCGAGTTGCGCCAACCCGGCGTCGGGGCCGATGACGGCGCCCTGGCATTCCTGGGTGACGATCGCGGTGTGTGCAGGTGCCGCGAGGTCGGCAAGCGACGGCTTCATAGAGCGCCACTCCTCCTGCCCTTCCGCGATCGCACTGCACTGTCTATCGTCATCGGCGATTACGCCGGGACTTCGTAGAACTGAGCCGCCCACTTGCGCAGCGCCATATACCCTTTCGCGTCTTCTCTGGAAAGCGCCGGATTCTCCACGTACTTCTGGTAGCGCCAGATCTCCAGATCGTCGAAGACCGTTGACAGGAAATGCTTTTCGATGGTGTCGCGAAGATCGCCGTGGGGTACGTCAGACGAGTCGCCGGGGAGTCGTGGCCACCAGATCGAATAGAACAGGTCCGAGTACTCGTCATCGACCGGAGTGCAGGTGAAGATCAGTCGATGGTTCTGGGCGCCCTCGAAGACGCTGATCGCGCCGCCCAAACCGAACAGGTGGCTATGGAACCGCAGCGCCAGATCCTCGGGGTCGTCGCTGCGCGCGTCCGGCCAGCCCGCGACGAATTGCCACTCTTGGTCGACGATCTTCCAATCCAGCACCCGGGGCGTCACCGTGGCATGGTGGACATACTCGAAATGCGCACTGTCGGGTGCATTCTCGGCCACGATCTGCGGATGCACCGGCTCGCGCTCAGCCCGCCGGGAGAACTCCGGGTAGGCGCGGTAGTAAGCGGCCGGATCGGTCTCGAATTGCGGAAACTTACCGAAGATGTCCGGCATCTCCCACTGCGGCTCTTTACCTTCCGGCTGGTGCCAGATGAAGACGCAGTCGTACTGCTCCTTAACCGGGTACACCCGCAGCCGCAACGCTTTGTTGGGCCGGTCCGGCTGATAGGGGATGTATCGATTGGTTCCGTCGGGCCCCCAGCGCCATCCGTGGAACGGGCACTGGACGCAGTCGCCGACGACGGTGCCGCCGTGGCCGAGGTGGGCGCCCAGGTGTTTGCAGTGTCCTTCCAATACGTGCAGCACGCCGTCTTCGTCGCGGTAGGCGACCAGATCCTCGCCGAAATACTGCAGCGGCCGGGTCTCGCCGATGGGGAATTCCGGCGACCAGCCGACCATGAACCAGCCGGTGACTTTCCAGGTGAACGGTACTTTCACACCGGCTCCTCAGGTGCTCGTGGCGGCGATACTTAATACGTTACAGTATGGATTCCAGGTCGAGGAAGGCGTTGTACAGTGGCTGATACCGACACTTCGATGCGATCGTGATAGGCGCCGGCTTCTCCGGGCTGTACGCGCTGCATCGGCTACGGCAGCTTGGGCTGCGCGCCCGCGTGCTAGAAATGGCCGAAAACGTGGGTGGCACTTGGCTGTACAACCGCTATCCCGGTGCGCGATGTGACATCGAAAGCATCGAATACTCCTACAGCTTCTCCCACGAGATTCAGCAGGAATGGGTGTGGACGGAGACGATGCCGGCCCAGCCGGAGGTGGAGGCCTACCTCAACTTCGTCGCCGATCGGCTTGACCTTCGCCGCGACATCCAGTTCGGCACCAAGGTCATCGCCATGACCTTCGACGAGGAGACCGCGACGTGGGTGGTGCGAACCGAGTCGGGCGAGTCGTTCGTCGCCCCGTTCGTGGTCGCGGCCTCCGGCATCCTGTCGGTACCGCTGGAACCGAACATCGTTGGGATGGATGACTTCATCGGCACATCTTTGTTCACCGCGCGCTGGCCCAAGGAAGGTTTCGACCTGACCGGAAAGCGGGTCGGCGTCATCGGCACGGGCTCGAGTGGTGTTCAGCTGATCCCGGTCGTGGCGCGCGAAGCACTGGCAGCTCTCCGTATTTCAGCGTTCGCCCACGTACACGCTGCCTTGGCGGGTGCGCCAGTTCGAGCCCGGGGAGCTGGACGAGATGAAGGCCCGGTATCCAGAAATCCGGGCGGCCCAGCGCGAACACCCGATCGGTGCGGCGCGGCTGAGCGCCTTCTCCGTGCTGCTCGAGATGCTCGGCCGCCCGCCGTTGAAATCGGCGTCGCGCGAAGAGCAATTGCGCGCCATCGAGGAGAACGGCATATTGGGTGCGCTGAGTTGGGGCGATATCTTCTTCGACATCGAAGCCAACCGGATGGCCGCCACACTGTACGGCGAGGCGGTGGCCCGGATCGTCAGAGATCCCGAAACGGCGGCTTCGTTGGTGCCCGTGCATCCTTTCGCGTGTAAGCGGCCGATCATCGACCAGGGCTATTACGAGACGTTCAACCGGGACAACGTCACTCTCGTCGACCTACGCGAGTCGCCGATTCGCGAGGTGACGCCTACCGGCATCCGCACCGAGCACGGGTTGCATGAACTCGACGTCATCATCTACGCCACCGGGTTTGATGCCATGACCGGCGCGCTCAGCCGCATCGATGTCCGCGGTCGCGACGCGATGTCGCTGGGCGAGTTCTGGGCCAGCGAGGGTCCGCTGTCGTATCTGGGATTGGCGGTCGCGGGCTTTCCGAACCTGTTCACGGTTCAAGGACCGGGCGGTCCGAGCCCCGCGACCAACTTCGTCGCTGCGCTCGAACAGCATGTGGAGTGGATCGGCGACTGCATTGCGTATCTGCGGGCCAACGGCATCCGCACGATCGAAGCAACGGCCACCGCGCAACGGGATTGGATCGACCACACGACCTCGCTGGTCGCACCCACCGTTCTGATGCATCCGTCGTGCAACTCCTGGTACAACGGCGGCAACGTGCCCGGCAAGAAACGGATGTACATGGGTTATACCGGCGGAATCCCCGAATACCGGCGCCGCTGCGACGACATCGCGGCCGCCGGATACACCGGCTTCGCATTGGCATAGCTTGTCCATCATGAGCGGCAAGTCATTGGCAACACTCGGCCTCAACCTCGCACGCGAGCTGAGCCTGCTGCTGCCGCGAACGGTAGCCGGACTCAACGAGTCCACCGGGTGGAATCCGGCATCGCCGCGCGGTGTGCGTCAGTTCGGCGAGGTCATGTTGGACGAGCTTGCGCTGTCCGGGTTTTCGCTGCTGGGTGAGTCCCCGGAGGCGGTGCGGTCGCCGGACGCGTGCAGCGCGGCAGCTGAAGAGCTGTCAGCACTGGGTATCGATGGCGCGCACGCTGACCCGCAACCGTTGCAGGTCCAGACGGTCGAACGCCGGCGCATTGCCGGACTGGCCTACGAGCGGTTGACTTTCGAGCACGACCCGGCGCTGCCGGAGAGCTTGGCAATCGAAGGGCTGGGCGGGCCGGCCAGGGCCGTGGTCCATGTGTGCCGGCATCCGGGCGGGCCGAGGCCGTGGCTGATCTGGGTGCACGGCGCCGGTCAAGGCGGCGTGGAGGACCTGCTGCTGACTCGAATCGGGCGCATTCATCATCAGTTGGGTTTCAACGTCGCGATGCCCGTGCAGCCCGGCCATGGATGTCGACGACGGGAATGGCCGGCCTACCCGGACATGGATCCGCTCGGCAACGTCGCGGGCATGATGCGCGCGGTGTCGGAGATACGGGCGGTAGTCAGGTGGGTGCGACCCCAGGCCAGTGCCGTTGTGGTGGCCGGGATTTCGATGGGCACCCCGGTGGCCGCATTGGTGTCGCACCTGGAGCGTGACATCGACGCGGTGGGTTTGTACACCCCCATCCTCGGACTCAACGCCATGATCGCGCGGCATCTCGGTCGCTGGGGCTCGTCGCGTGACGAGTTCCGGGAACTGCTGGAATCCCCGGTGGTGGCGAAGCTGACGTCGGTGATCGATCCGCTCGCCGTCGACCCGGCGCCGCCGCCGCAACGGCGCCTGATCGTCGGCGCGTGGCATGACCGGATGGCGATGCGCGAGCCCACGATCGCGTTACAAGAGCGCTGGGGCGGCGCAGTTGTACTGGTATGACGGCAGCCACGTCGGCCACATCTTCTCGCGCAAAGTATTTGGGGTTACCGAACGATTCCTGCGCGACGTGACCGAGGTATGTCGAGTGAGCACCTCACCGCGCACGGCCCGCGAGGTTGTCGAGCTCTACAACCTGGTGGTGTGGAACAAGCGCGACTTCGCGCTCGCCGAGGAGTTGATCGGCGACACGGTCACCCGGCATGAGGTGGGTGAGGCGCAACTGCTCACCCACGAGGAGGCAGTCAACCGCATCATCGATCACTGGGCCATGTTCGAAGCCATCAGATTCGACCTGAACCTGGTGGTTGCCGGTGACGATGGCGAGCACGTCGCGATCGTCTACCAGTCTCCGATGACGCTCAAGGATGGCACCAACGTCGACGTCGGCAGCATGGAGATCTTCCGCGTCGTGGGCGGGAAGATCACCGAAGTCTGGAATTGTGGCTACAAGCAAGGAGTTTGGAGTTGACCAGGACGCTCGACGAATTGGGCTATTACCTGCTGGCCGGAGCCGGCGGTGAAGGCCCGGCCGCTTTGATGGACGAGGCCCGCCGCGGCGAGGAGTTGGGTTTCGGCACCGCGTTCATCTCCGAGCGCTGGAACGTCAAAGAGGCGTCGTCGCTGGTCGGCGCCGCGTGCGCGGTCACCACCCGAATGCAGATCGCCACCGCCGCAACGAATCACAACACCCGCCATCCCCTGATCACCGGATCCTGGGCCACCACCATGCACCGGTTGTCCGGCGGCCGCTTCACTCTCGGCGTCGGGCGCGGTATCGCCGCGATCTACGGAGCGTTCGGCATTCCGGCGGTGACGACCGCACAGATGGAGGATTGGGCCCAGGTCATGCGCCGGCTGTGGCATGGTGAGGTGATCTTCAACCACGACGGCCCGATGGGCAAGTACCCCATCCTTTTTCTCGATCCGGACTTCAACGAGGACATCCGGCTGGCCCTGGTGGCCTTTGGACCCAACACGCTGGCGTTGGGTGGCCGGGCCTTCGACGACGTCATCCTGCACACCTATTTCACGCCGGAGACGTTGCAGGGCTGCGTCAAGACCGTGAAGACCGCCGCGGAAAAAGCCGGCCGCGATCCCGACAGTGTGCGGGTCTGGTCGTGTTTCGCCACGGTCGGCGATCATCTACCCGAAGGGTTGCGGCTGAAGAAGACCGTCGCCCGACTGGCCACCTACCTTCAGGGGTACGGCGACCTGTTGGTGCGGACGAACAACTGGAATCCCGCTGTGCTGGAGCGGTTTCGGGCCGACTCGGTGGTGACGTCGATCGCCGGCGGAATCGACCACAAGGCGACGCCCGAGCAGATCGAACACATCGCGACGCTGATCCCCGACGAGTGGTTGGAGCCGTCGGCGACCGGATCGGCGAGGGAGTGCGTAGACCGCATCCGTAAGGAATTCGACTACGGGGCCGATGCGGTGATCATGCACGGCGCGACCCCCAACGAACTCGAACCGATTGTCACCGCATATCGATCGACCGGGTAAGACGCATCGTCACGGCATGATCGCGGTCCGGGCCACCGGTTCGGCCGCGGCCTGCCGGCTGGACAGGCCCCGCCGCAACGCGGCCAGCAACGCGTCACGCGTTTCGCGGGGATCGATCAGCTCGTCGAAGCCCATGTGCTCGGCTGAGCGGTAGGACGCCTGCAGTTCGGCGTCGCGCAGCACGGCGGTGAGGTCGTCACCGGCATGCGACGCCTTACTCAGGGCCGCTGCGCTCATCGCGCCCATCGTCGCGCCGGGGTAGGCGAACGTCGCACCTTGACCGTCAAAACTCAACAGCGACATGACCATCGAGCCGAAGCCGTAGGCCTTGCGCAGCGTGACGTGCAGCTTGATCGTGGTGGCGACGGTCTGGGCGACGAACATTCGGCCGCCGGCGCGCAGCACACCGCTGCGCTCCGACCGGCTGCCCGGCAGCATGCCGGGATTGTCGGCGAGGAACACGATGGGCAGATGGAACGAGTCGGCCACCGTGATGAAGTGCGCCGCTTTGTCCGCGGCGTCGGCGTCGATCGAGCCGGCCAGCACCTGAGGCTGATTGGCGACGACCGCGACCGGATGGCCGCCGAGATGTGCCAGCGCGCAGATGATCGCCTTGCCGAACCGCGGTTGGACCTCGAACCAGTCGGGCTCGTCGAAGACCACGTCGAGTACCGAACGCATGTCGTAGATCCGGCGGTTGTCGCGCGCAGACGATCTCGACCAACTCCGGTGTCGGCCGCGGCGCCGTCGTCTCGTCGTCGGGCCGCGGCGATGGGTAGGACCATGCGCTGGAGGGGAAGTAGGACAGGTAGCGGCGGATGTCGTCGAGCACGGTCTCGTCGTCATCGCCGACGTTGTGGATCACCCCGCTGGGGAGAGCGACACCGGGTCCGCCGAGGTCTTCCTTCGAGATGTCCTCTCCCGTCGACTCTTTGACGACGGGTGGCCCGGCGGTGAAGATCGCGCCCTGGCTGCTCATGATCCGGAAGTCGCACACCGGCGCCACCAGCGCGCCGTGTCCGGCTGACGGGCCCAGCACCGCGGCGACGGTCGGGACCCGGCCCGAGCATTTCGCCTGGGCGAGCAGATCGGTCGGGGAGCGGCCGTAGTGTCCGCCGGTCGGCCGAAAACCCGCGCCCTCGAGCAGCATCACCAACGGAACCTTGTCGTGTAAAGCCAATTCGGCGATGCGGTAGCGCTTCGAGTTACCACCCGGTCCGATGCTGCCGGCCAGCGTGGTGAAGTCTTCCGCGCCGAGCATCACCGGTGAGCCGTTGATCAAGCCGGACCCGACGATGATGCCGTCTGCAGCGGTCTCGCCGCCGACCATCGTGCCGATTTCACGAAACGTGCCCTGGTCGAGAAGGTGCTCGATGCGTCCGCGCGCGTCGAGTTTGCCCTTGCCGTGGTGTTTGGCAAGCCGCTCCGGACCCCCCATCGCCCAGGTGTGCCGGCGGCGACGGGCAAGGTCGTCGAGCGTCTCCTCCCAATCGGGGGGCTTTGTCATCGGCACGTCCTCACTCGTCGGCGGCTACGTACTGAAGTGCTTACTGTAGCGCCTGCCGTGTGGATCGTCCGCGACATTGACCCTACCGAATTGCTTACTGTAGCTTCACGAGTATGACGCCGGTCCGCGCTAGCCAGGCGGTCGGCCTGAAGGTCGACGGCGGCATCTTCACCGACCTCGCTCAAGTGCCGGTACTGGCCGGCGAACTCGAGCAGCAGGGCTACGACGCCTGTTGGACCGGCGAGATCAACCACGATCCCTTCCTGCCGCTGCTGCTGGCCGCCGAACACACGTCGCGACTCGAGATCGGCACCAGCATCGCAGTGGCGTTCGCGCGCAGTCCGATGACCGTCGCCAACGTCGGCTGGGATCTGCAGAGTTACTCGCATGGCCGGTTCATCCTAGGTCTCGGCACCCAGATCAAGCCGCACATCGAGAAGCGCTTCAGCATGCCGTGGAGTCATCCGGTCGCCCGGATGCGCGAGTTTGTGCTTGCGCTGCAGGCGATCTGGTCGGCGTGGGATAACGGAACGCGACTGCGGTTCGAGGGTGAGTTCTACACCCACAAACTGATGACGCCGATGTTCACCCCTGAGCCGCAACCCTATTCCAGCGCCAAGAGTCTTCATTGCCGCCGTCGGTGAGGCGATGACGGACATGTGCGGTGAGGTCGCCGACGGCCTGATAGCCCATGCCTTCACGACACGGCGATATCTGCACGAGGTGACGATGCCGGCTGTGCAGCGCGGCTTGGAGCGCTCCGGTCGCGATCGCAGTGCGTTCCAGGTGGCGTGCCCGGTGTTCGTGGTGACCGGTGGCGACGAGGCCGAGATGAGCGCCGGCGCAGCCGGTGTCCGCAAGCAGATCGCCTTTTACGGATCGACGCCGGCCTACCGCAAAGTCCTTGAACTGCACGGCTGGGGCGACGTCGCCGACGAACTGCACCGGCTTTCACTGCGGGGCGAATGGGACGCAATGGCGACGCTGGTCGACGACGACATCCTCAACGCCTTCGCCGTGGTCGCGACGACGGACAAGCTCGCCGCCGCGCTCAAGGACCGCTGTGACGGCGTCATAGACCGGGTGATGCCAACGTTTCCCCGAACCCTGTCCCGCGACACCGTCACCGCGGTGTTGAACGAGTTGCGCCGAGGAGTAGCTGCCAATGAGCACACCGACGATGGATGATGCCGCCAAGGTGCTCGCCGACCCGCAGGCCTACACCGACGAGTCGACATTGCATGCGGCACTGGCGCATCTGCGTGCTAACGCTCCAGTCTCCCGAGTGGACGTGCCGAACTACCGGCCGTTCTGGGCGATCACCAAACACGCCGACATCATGGACATCGAGCGCAACAACGCGTTGTTCACCAACTGGCCGCGCCCGGTGCTGACGACGACGGAGGGCGACGAGTTGCAGGCAGCTGCGGGGGTTCGCACCTTGATTCACCTCGACGATCCACAGCATCGGGTGGTGCGGGCGATCGGGGCGGATTGGTTCCGGCCCAAGGCGATGCGGGCGCTGAAGGTACGCGTCGACGAGCTGGCCAAGAACTATGTCGACAAGATGCTGGCGGTCGGCCCCGAATGCGACTTCGTCCAAGAGGTTGCGGTGAATTACCCGCTGTACGTGATCATGTCGCTGCTGGGGATACCCGAATCCGACTTCTCGCGCATGCTCGAGCTCACCCAGGAGTTGTTCGGAAGCGACGACAGCGAGTTCAAACGCGGCACCAGCAACGAGGATCAACTACCGGCGCTGCTGGATATGTTCGGCTATTTCAATAGCGTCACCGCGTCACGCCGTGAACACCCGACCGAGGATCTGGCGTCCGCTATCGCCAACGCCCGCATCGATGGCGAGCCACTGTCGGACATCGAGACGGTGTCCTACTACCTCATTGTCGCCACCGCCGGACACGACACCACCAGCGCGACCATTTCCGGCGGATTGCAGGCGCTGATCGAAAACCCCGACCAACTGCAGCGGCTGCGTGACGATCGCGACTTGATGCCACTGGCCACCGAAGAGATGATCCGATGGGTTACCCCGGTCAAGGAATTCATGCGTACCGCGGCCGAGGACACCGCAGTGCGCGGAGTGCCGATCGCGGCGGGGGACTCGCTGTTGTTGTCGTATGTGTCGGCCAATCGGGATGAGGACGCCTTCGCCGATCCGTTCCGCTTTGACGTCGGTCGCGACCCCAACAAGCATCTGGCGTTCGGTTACGGCGTGCACTTCTGTCTGGGGGCGGCGCTGGCCCGCATGGAGGTCAGCAGCTTCTTCTCCGAGCTGATACCGAGGCTGAAATCGATCGAACTGAACGGTGATCCAGAGCATGTTGCGACGACGTTCGTCGGCGGGCTCAAGCATCTGCCGGTCCGCTACTCGCTGCGCTCAGCCGGTTAGGGCGCTTCGTCGTCGTCTTCTGCGCGTAGGAGTTTTTCGGGGTGGTGGAATGTGTTCACGCGAGGCTGCCCTCGGTCGAGGTGGGCCGGTGGGATCCATTCGGTGTCGCCGCGGCTGTTTTTGCGGGTGATCCAGCCTTGTTCGGTGAGTGGGTGGTTGGGGTGGCAGACCAGGGTGAGGGTGTTGACGTCGGTGACGGGGTGGGTGGCGTAGGGGTCGTCGTGGTGGACTTGGCAGAGGTAGCCCGGGATGGTGCAGCCGGGGAAGGTGCAGCCACGATCCCTGGCGTGCAACACGATTCGTTTGGCGGGTGAGGCTAGGCGTTTGGTGTGATAGAGCGCGAGGGCTTTGCCGTTGTCAAAGATCGCCAGGTAATGGTGGGCGTGGGAGCCCAGCCGGATCACATCCGACATCGGTAGCAGGGTTCCGCCGCCGGTGAGTCCGCGGCCGGCCCCGGCTTCGAGCTCCTGCAGTGTGGTGGTGACGATGATGGATGTCGGCAGCCCGTTGTGCTGACCCAGGTCACCGGAGGCCAGCAGCGCCCGTGCCGCGGCGAGCAGGGCGTCGTGGTTGCGCTGCGGCGCGCTGCGGGTGTCGCCCTGGATCGCGGCCTGCGACGGCGTGCCGCTGACACACGGCGTCTCATCTTCGGCGTTACACATCCCGGGTGCGGCCAACTTGGCGAACACCGCGTCGATGGTGGCGCGGGCTTCGGGGTTGAGCCAGCCGCTGATGGGCGACATCCCGTCGATGTCTTGTTTGCCGATGGTCAGGCCGCGGCGTTTGGCGCGGTCGACGTCGGTGAAGTCCCCGTCGGGGTTGAGGCAGTCCATCAGCTTGTCGGCCAGCTTGGCCAACTCATCCGGGCGGTATTCGCCGGCCAGGCGGGCCAGATCGGCCTCGGCTTTGCACCGGGTCTCGAGGTCGACGAAGTCGGGCAGCCGGTGGACGAAGCTGCGGATCACCGCGACATGCCCGGCGCCCACGGCGCCGTTGCGTTGCGCGGCAGCGGTCGCCTCCAACAGCGGCGGCAACGCCTCACCATTCAACGCCCGCCGCTCACCGAGATCGGCCGCCTCATGGACACGGCGTGCGGCCTCGGCGCGGCTGATCCGCAACCGATTCGCCAGAGCGGGAGCGAGCTTGCCACCCAACTCGGCGGCATCGGCCCGGGCGGCGAGCTGGTTGATCAACCCGTGTTCGATGGCGGGCTGTTGGCGGCGAAAGCCCTCGAACCGCTCCAACACAGCCAGCCGCTCCGGAGTAGTCAGCGCATCGAACGTCAAATCCAGGGCACGCTTGTAGCCGGCCTCGAGCCCGTCGAGAACCTCGACGATCTCCTCACGACTACTCGAACGCATGATCGAATTATATTGCTGCACACTGACATCGCGGCACGCCGAGAGCGCGATTGTGGATGAATCTCCAACTGTGGATAAACCGCCGCACCGCCCTACAGCGCCGCCCGGGTAAAACTCACGTGGTTTGGGAAGCGTGACAGCGGTCGATCAGGATCTCGGCCAGCAGTCGGGGTTCGCTGATCATCAGGTCGTGGCAGGTGTCGACGGGGATCAGCGTCTGCACGCCGCCCAACGCGGCGATGCTGCTTAACTGTGTGCGCTGGAAGAGCGCGTGATCGCGCAAGGTCAGGATCCATGTCCGTGGAACATCGCCAGGCAGGTCGCTGCGATCGACGGGCTCGGCGATGATCGTAATGGCCTCGTTGTGGATCCGCGACAACGTGAAGCGGCGCTGCGCCCGACTCATACCGTTACAAAAGAGCAAGGCGCTCAGCGCATTCGGCATTGTCGAGGGAGGCTTGCGTAGCCGGACGGCCCGTCGCACATACCAGGCCAGCGGACCGACGAGGGTGTCGACGATCGCCCTGCCCTGCGCTGGCAGGCAGGCCGCCGCCAGGATCATCTCGCGCACCCGCGAGCGGCCCAGCGCCGCAACAATTCCAGGCACGGTCAAGCCCGCAAGGGAATGGCCGACGATCACGACCTCGTCCAGATCGGCGTTCTCGATCTGTTCGACCGCCGACCGCACACAGTCGGCGATGCTGACCGTGGTCAGATCTCCGGGTGTCGCGCCGTGGCCGGGCATGTCGACGGCCAGCACCGGCAACTCCGGTGCGAGATGGCGCAGTTCATCGACGGTGAGATCCCAGCAATCCGCCGAGTGTTCACCGCCATGAACGAGAACCAGGGCGGGCGAGCTCAGCTTATGCCACCCCGAAATCGATGATGCCGCGGACGATCTCGCCGTTGAGCAGGTCGGCGTAGGCGTCGTTGATGTCGTCGAGGCGGTAGCGTCGGGTGATCATCTCGTCGAGCATCAACTGGCCGGTTTGATAGAGCCGGGCCAACCGGTCGATGTCGGCCTTCGGATTGCATGAGCCGAAGATGGTGCCCGCCAACGTCTTGTTCATCAGGATGAATTCCTGCAGGTTGATCTTGACCGACTGGGTCAGCTGCGACGTCATCCCGGTGAGCACGCAGGTTCCGCCCTTGCGGGTCAGCGCCACCCCATCGCGGACATCTTCGCGGCTCATCAAAGACGGAGAGACGACCACCGCATCGGCCATCACGCCGTAGGTCAGCCCCCGCACCAGATCCATGGCCTCTTCGGCCGACGCGACGCTGTGGGTGGCACCGAACCGTAAGGCCGACTTCTGTTTGAACTCAACGGGATCGACGGCGACGATCTGTGCAGCACCGTTGATCCGCGCGCTCTGTATCGCCGCCGTGCCGATGCCGCCGACGCCGATCACCACGACGGTGTCGCCGGCGCGCATGTTCGAGCGGTTGGCCACCGAGCCGTAGCCGGTCGGAATCGCACACGACAGCAGCGCGCTCGGCGCCAACGGGAGATGTCGCTCGATCTTCACCAGCGACTTGGTGGATGCCACCGTGTGTTCGGCGAACGCCCCGACCTTGGCGATGTGGCCCAGGTCCCGGCCGTCGGCGGTGTGGTGGCGGAACGTGCCGTCAGTGGGCATGCCCGGGATCATGGTGAAGGCGCCGACATCGCAGATGTATTCGGCTCCGGTCGCGCACCAACGACATTGACCGCAGACCGCGACGAAAGACATCACCACGTGATCGCCCGGTGCGAACTCCGTGACGCCCTCTCCAACTTCCTGCACGATGCCCGAACCCTCGTGCCCACCGATCATGGGGAACATAGTGGGCAAGCCCATCGAACGCATCACGTCGTTGGGCGCGGACATGTCGCCTTTGAGGATGTGATCGTCGGAATGGCACAGCCCGGCGGCGGCCATCTTCACCAGAACCTCGCCGGCCTTCGGTGGATCCAGCTCGAATTCCTCGACGGACCACGGCCCGCCGACGTCGTGCAGGATCGCGGCGCGACTTTTCATGACACCGGTGTGAACGTGACGGGCAGACTGTTGGGCGAGCGGAACGTCACCCCGACAATCCGGGTCTCGTCATCGGGTTCCAGCCTGAGATTGTCGACCCGGTCGAGCAGGCTGTCCAGCATCACCCGAGTTTCCAAGCGTGCCAAATGCATTCCCAGACACATGTGGATACCGCCCGCGAATGCGATGTGCGCCTGACGCGGTCGGAGGATGTCGAAGGTGTCGGCATCCTTCCAGCGGCTCTCGTCCCGGTTGGCTGATCCCATGCACAAGTCGATCTGGGCGCCGGCGGGGATTGTCGTGCCGCTGATTTCGACGTCTCGGGTCGTGGTTCGCATGACCATGGTCAGTGGCGTCTCGACTCGCAGCCCTTCTTCCATTGCGGCCGGGATCAGCGAGCGGTCCCGCTGGACCATCGCCAACTGCTCGGGGTGGGTCAACAGCAGATAGAGCAGGTTGCCCGACGACCGATAGGTGGTCTCCAGGCCGGCGGGCAGCAGCAGGCGCAAGAACGCGATGATGGCTTCGTCGTCGAGTTTCTTGCCGTCGATCTCCGCGGTGCACAGATCGCCGATGATGTCGTTGGTCGGCTTTTTGCGGCGCTGCTCGACCTGATCGGAGAAGTAGGTGTGCAACTCGCCTGCCGCGATCAACCCGGCTTCGATATCGGTCTGTATCGAGATCAGGCCGAGCGACAGTCGCCGGAACATGTCGAGATCCTCGCGGGGCAGCCCGAGCAGTTCGGAGATGATCCGAGTGGGGAACTCGAACGTGAGCGCCTTGACCAGGTCGGCGTGGCCGTCGGCCTTGATCTCGTCGACGAGTTGATTGCAAACCGGCGCGATGACCGACGGTTCCCACCGCTCCAGCGCGGTGGCGCGGAACGCCTTGGCCACCAGACTGCGATGATCGTGATGCTCCTTGCCCTCCATCGCCAGGATGGTGTGGCCCATCACCAAGCCGATCGTCTTGTCGTAGGCCGCGGAGGTGAAGGCCTTCTCGTCGCGGAAGGCCTGGAAAACGCCGTCGTAGCCGAACAGGACATATTCGTCGTCCGGCTTCAGTTCCGGCGGCAGCATCTCGATGTCCATGAACGTGCCGTGGAACACCGGATCGGTGCGCCGCATGTACTCGAAGAACGGATAGGGGCTGGTTTCGCCGGTGGTGTCGAGGACGACCGGCCGATCCCCAACATCGGACTGTTCGGTACGCAGCGTCATTGCCGCTCCTTCGTGACTGGGAATCTCGCTATCATAATATAAATAGCAACGAAGCCCAATGGCTTGTGGCGGTTACCGTAGCGAGGACAGTATTAACCGTGGCTGAACGTCGACTCGTGTGTTCGCTCGACGACTTGCCGCCGGGCGCGATGAAACTGGTCGACGTCGGCAAGTTCGGCGTCGGGGTGTACAACGTCGCCGGTTCCTTGCATGCGATCGTCAACTACTGCTCTCACGAGGGCGCTCCGCTGTGCGAGGGCCTGCTGGGCGGCACCAACGAATTCGATCCCGACCAACCGGGCGGGTTGCGCCGTGTGAAAGACGGCCAGATCGTCCGATGCCCTTGGCACAACTGGGAATTCGACATCACAACGGGCCGCAACCTCGCCGACCCCAAGCGGCGGGTCCGTACCTACGACGTCGATGTCGCCGACGGGAAGGTGTACCTGACCGCATGATCATCGACACGAATGTTCAGCCGCATTTTCGCTACAACGCCGAGATCAGGCGCTACCTACCCGCCGCCCACAAACTGCGGTCCATCCCCGACGTCGAACAACAGTGGTATCAGGCACCGGGCGGAAACTACCGCAGCGACCTGTACGGCGAGCACTATCCCGGCTCCGACCGCGAGACCGTTGCCCGGCACCTTTTCGACGATGCCGGTGTCGACTACGCGATCCTGAACCCGTTGACTCGCGGCAACATTGCCGACTATCTGCTCAACAGCCGAATCTGCGCCGCCGTCAACGACTGGCTGCTGGATCGCTGGCTCGAGCCGGACACCACCAACCGCTTCCGCGGCACCATCAGGGTCAACCCGGAAGACCCCAGGGGCGCCGTCGCCGAGATCGAACGTCTCGCCGGACATCCCAAGCTGGTGCAGGTCGGCGTCCCGATGCAATCCCGCGAGCCCTACGGCAAGCCGACGTTCGAGCCGATCTGGGAGGCCGCCGCCGCCCACGGGCTCCCGGTTGCGGTGCACATCAACGGGGGCAACGGTGTCGACTACGCGCCCACGTTCGCCGGCCATGCCGACACCTATCCCGGCTACGCGGCCTTCATGCCGCTGAACTATTTCGTCCATCTGGCGACGCTCATCGTCGAGGGTATGTTCGGACGTCACCCCGATCTGAGGTTCGTGTTCGCCGACGGCGGTTACGACATCCTGACCCCGCTGATGTGGCGCCTCGACACGTTCTGGCTGTCGATGCGCGATCAGACGCCGTGGGTCGACCGCTATCCCAGCGATTACCTGCCCGACCATGTCCGGTTCTGCTCGTCGTCGTTCGACGGGCCCACCGATCCCGGTCAGGTGCAGCGATGGATGGACTTCTCCGGCAAGGCCGATCTGTTGATGTACGGGTCGGGCTACCCGCATTGGTCTACCTCCGCTCCCGGGGAGATCGCCGCGGGGCTGGACGATGCACAACGCGACAACGTGTTGTGGCGCAATGCCAGTGAGCTGTTCGGGCTTACGGCGCACGTCAAAGGAACGACGGTATGACCACACTCGAACGAGTCGAGCCCCAGACCGAGATCGCGGTCGCCATCGTCGACACCGACGTGCACCCGATGCCGGTCTCGACCGACGTCCTCAAGTCCTACGCGCCGCCCGAATGGGTCGACAAGATCTGGCCGACGGGCAACGCGGTCACACCACTCCCGCACTTCTACGACACGCCCGACTCGTACAAGACCATGTCGATGCGGGTCGACGCCGCACCGCCGGGCGGCGGCTTCGCCGGAACGGATCCCGACTATGCGGCCAAGCAATTGCTTGTCGACGCCGGCGTCAGCATCGCCACGCTGGAACCGATGTGCGATGCGCAACTACCGCAGGCCGAGCACGTGCTGAAGTCGACCTATAACGACTGGCTCGCCGACGTCTGGCTGGAGCGCAACAACGCGCACGGCCGCTGGCGCGGCTCGATCAGCGTCAGCGCCCAAGTGCCCGATCAGGCGGCGCGCGAGGTGGAGCGCTGGGCAGGTCATCCCTACATGGCGCAGGTGCTGATGACGCCGCAGACCCGCGGAATCCCCTTCGGCAACCCGCATTTCGATCCGCTGTACGCCGCCGCGTCGGCCAACGGGCTGCCGGTGGCCACCCATCTGATGGGACAGACGCCGTTCGAGTTGATCCCGATCTACCCGGTGGGCAATCCGGCGCACTGGCATGACTTCTTCGCGTCGTGGCCGCTGTTGTACGTCTCGCATCTGATGAGTCTGGTGTTCGACGGCGCCTTTGACCGGCACCCCGATCTTCGGGTGGTGTTCGTCGAGGGCGGCTTCACCTGGGCGATGCCGGTGATGTGGCGGATGGACCGGATCTGGGAAGCACGTCGCGCCGATCTACCGCACGTGCGTCGCCGGCCATCGGAATACGTCCGCGAACACGTCCGGTTCACCACTCAGCCGCTGGAGGACACCGACGTCACACAGTTCCGCGAGTACGTCGAGATGATGGACCTCGGCGACAACCTGATGTTCTCGACGGACTATCCGCATTGGAGTTACGACGCGCCGACCTACGCGATCAACCGGTTCCCGGCGGCGCAGCGGGAGCGGATCATGCGCGGCAACGCGACCGCGTTGTACGGCCTGCCGCCGACCGTCAAAGCCCTCCCCGGAGAGCGGCCGCAGGGATGACGACCGAGATCGACCGCGCCGAGACCAAGCGGCCCAGGGGGATCAGCCGCATTGACCCGGCGCTGCGTGACGCGGCGGCCGGCTTGGAGATCGCCGAATTCCGCACCGAGTCGCTGCCGGCCGAGCGGGCCCGGGCCGACGTGCTGGCCGCCGATCGCGCCGCTGCCGTCGACACCACCGATGTCCAGATCGAGGACCGCGGCATACCCGGACCGGACGGCGGTCAGCTCGGCCTTCGGTTCTACCGCGGTCCGATCACCTCGGCGGCGCCGCTGGTGGTGTATGCGCACGGCGGCGCCTTCGTCACCGGCAACCTCGACACCGATCACGCGCACTGCGTGCAGCTGGCCCGTGCGGCAGGCTGCCTCGTCGTGTCGGTCGATTACCGGCTGGCTCCCGAGCATCCCGGTCCGGCAGCGCTGGACGACGTGGAAGCGGCGTTCCGCTATGTCGTGGAGAACAGCGCGGCCCTGGACGCCGACGGCGAGCGGGTGGTGGTGATGGGCCGCGACGCCGGTGCGGCGCTGGTCGCGGCACTGGCCCAGCGCACGTTCGATCGAGAGGGACCGCCGATCCTTGCGCAGATATTGCACCAGCCGATGCTGGACTCCGACGCGACGCCGTCGCGACGGGAATTCCAGCGCACCCCTGGACTCAACGGGCCCGCGGTGAGCCGGGCATGGGGCCACTATCTCGGCCACGGTGCCGTAACGGCGCAGCATGTTCCGGCTCAGCGGGCGAACTTGGAAGGCCTGCCGCCTGCGTTCATCAGCTGCGCCGAGATCGACCCGTGCCGCGACGAAGCCATCGACTACGCGAACCGCTTGCTGCACGCCTACGTGCACACCGAGCTACACGTTGTCGCGGCGACGTTCCACGGGTTCGACTCAGCGGTGCCGGACTGGGTGGTCTCGCAGGAGAGCACCGCGCTGCACGCGCAGACGCTCCGGCGGTCGTTCGCCGTCTAGCGGCCTGATTACACGGCCTGATTACACCGGATCGAACTTGGTGATCAGCCAGTCCCCGTGCTGCTTGGCCAGCGAGACCAGGACGCTGCTGGACGCCATCGAGGGGTCAGGCCGTTCCTTACTGGTGGTCACCTGGTTGACGAAGATCAGCACGACCGCCGAATTCTGGTGCAGCTCGGTGGCCGCTGCGCCGACGACCTGAGCGGTGGTCGTCACACCCTTCGATTGAGCGGCCGGAGTGATGACCTGCTTGGTGAACTGGTCGTAGTAGTTCCGGAAGTCGCCGCTGAGGTGCGACTTGGCCGCCTCGAAGTCCTGGTTGAGGGTGTCTGGCTTGTAGGACAGCAACGCCGTGGTGCCGTCTCGGGCCGCGTTGACCGCGCTCTGTTCGACCGCGGCGTCGGTCTGCGTGTCAGGCCGGTACTGCGACAGGTACACCCATCCGGCTAGGCCGCCGGCCGCCAGCAGGCCCACTATGAGCACCAGGGGTATGACGGGGATCGGGCCCAGTCGCCGCGGGGGAGTTGCCGGGCTCGTGTCGCTGTCGGTTGCAGTGTCGGCGTCGGTCGAGGTTTCGACGCCCTCGGTGGGCTCGACGTCCGGCGCGGTCACGTCGTCGTCGCTCACAGCACGAACTCCACTTTCGACACCTTCAAATCATCGCCGTCGTGCACCACCGACACCCGGAACCGGAAGGTCCGCGGTTGGTCTTTGGCGCCCGCTATGTTGGTGACGCGCTCAGTGGCCAGCACCAGAACGACGGCGGAATCGTTATTCATCGACTCGACCCCGGTCGCCGCGACGGATCCCTCGGTAACCGCCTTGGAATCTTTCACCACCGACGCGAAATCCTCTGCGCGCTTTTGGAAGTCGTCTTTGAATTCTCCGGTGGCGCTGTCGAGGACGCGTTGAACGTCTTCTTTGGCCTTGTTGAAGTCCAGCGACGTCAGGTTGATGACACCTTGTCTGGCTGTCGCGATATATCCCGCCGCGCGCTGTCGTTCTTTCACGACGTGCTGGTGCTGCCAGGCCATCCAGCCACTGGCGGCGAGCAATCCGACGATCGCGACCACCGCGGCGATGCTCAGTGCCAGCGACGCCTTCGGTGCGCGTAACCGCCGACCGGCGGGCTGGAGTTCGGTGGGCTCCGGCGTCTCCGGAGTCTCGGCCGCCTCGTCGGTGGCGTCGGCTTCGGCTTCGTCGGGGTCGGTTGTGTCGGCGTCGGTATCGGTGTCGGCGTTGGCTTCCGCCTCTGCCTGGGCCTGGGCCTCTGCCTGGGCCTCGCGCCGCAGTTGGATAGCCCGGGCGCGTGCGCGGGCGGCTGCGGCAAGCGCTTCGGCCTCGGCGGCTTCCGCCTCGGCTTGCTCTGCCAGCGCGATCGCGTCCGCCCTGGCCTTGGCGGAATCCTGCGGGCCGTCGCCCGCGTCAGCCATGGCTATCGTGGCTTGGAAACGTCATTATCGATTGAACTCCGGTATCTCTTACGGTATTGCTCATTGCTACCATCGGGTGACCAGCGACCACCGACTGGGACGCACGCCGGGCCCTCCTCCTCAGCTCTGAAGGAAGGTCCAGGAAGGTCTAGGAAGGTCCCAGCCATCATCATGACTGCCGTCGATTCCCCCGAAAAGATACTCTTCGCCTCCACTACCCAATCGTTTCTGCAAAAAGAGGTTCCGCTGAGTCGGGTGCGGGACTTGCATTCTCGGGGTGTCTCGTTCGAACACCCCTGGTGGCAGCGCGCCGCCGAACTGGGCTGGACGGCGTTGCTGGTTCCCGAGGACCTCGGTGGCGGCAGTGTGTCCGGCGATGGGTTTGCCGACTTGGCGATGGTCGCCGAACAACTCGGAAAGACGGTGGCACCGGGGCCCCTGTTCCCGGTCAGCACGGTGCTCGCGGCACTGGTGGGTTCCGACGAACCGCACGCTCATGCGGCGACGATCGAGTCACTGATCGCCGGTGAGACCGTCGCCTCCTGGGCGGTCTACGAACCCGGCCGGGGCTGGTCCCCGCATGAGCCGACGGTCACCGCGACTCTCCTCGATGCCAAGACCGGGTCGGGCTATCGCATCGACGGTGTCAAAGACCGAGTCGAGGCCGGCGCGCAGAGCAGCCTGCTGCTCGTGGTGGCCCGCACCGACGACGGCGTAGGCCAGTTCCTGGTTCCCGCTGACGCGCCCGGCGTGCACGTCGAGCCGCAGCAGTCGATCGACATGGTCAAGCAGTACGCCCGAGTGCAATTCGATGGTGTCGAGGTCGACCGCGACGCCGCGCTCGGCGGCACGGCCGACCTGATCGACCGGCAAAGCCAGATCGCCCAGGTGCTGCAGTGCGCCGAGGTGGTCGGCATCTTGCAGACCGTCTTCGACTTCACCGTGGCGTGGGCGTTGGACCGGCACAGCTTCGGGCGCCCGCTCGCGTCCTACCAAGTGCTCAAACATGGCTTTGCCGACATGAAGATGTGGCTGGAGGCGTGCCGGGCGACGACCGCCGCGGCGGTGACCGCTATCTCGAACCGTTCAGCCGACGCGTCCCTGTCAGCCAGTGTCGCCAAGTCCTACGTCGGGGAGATGGCCACCGAGATCATCCAGGCGTGCGTACAGATGCATGGCGGCATCGGCGTCACGTGGGAACACGACCTGCACATCTATCTGCGGCGAGCCGCGTTGTACCGCTCCATGTTCGGTACGCCCGAGGAGCACAACCTTCGGGTGTACGCGCTGCAGGAGGCGGGTCAGCAGGCACCGAGGTCCGCCTGATGACCGACACGTACCGGGCTGACACCGCGGCGTCCGCCGATGCCGAATCCATCGACGAGTTCCGGGCCCGCGCGCGGGCCTGGCTCGCCGAGCAGATGCCGCCGATCGACCCGGCGCATCCGCCGGCGGCTCACCGCGACGAGGAGCGCTGTTGGCTGCGTGCCCGCGAGCTCCAGAAGCGGCTCTATGAAGGCGGATTCGCGGGGATCTGCTTTCCGCGCGAGTACGGCGGCCTCGGTCTGGACTACAGCTATCAGCAGGCGTTCAACGACGAGAGCCTCGGCTATGAGATGCCGTTGATCCTCAACACGCCGACGTTCACCATCTGCTGCGCGACATTGCTCGACACCGCCGGCGAAGAGCTCAAGCGTCAACACATCGCCGCGGCTCTGCGGGGTGACGAGATCTTGGTGCAGCTGTTGTCCGAGCCCAGCGGGGGATCGGACCTTGCGGGTGTGCTCACCCGTGCCGATCGCGTCGGCGACCGGTGGGTGCTCAACGGCGCAAAGACCTGGAGCACCAGCGCATTCGGCGCCGACTACGGCCTGTGCCTGGCGCGTACCAACTGGGACGTGCCCAAGCACGACGGCCTGACCATGTTCTTGGTGCCGATCAAACATCCCGGAATCACGATGCGTCGCATCACCCAGCTCAACGGCTCGACGGAATTCTGCGAAGAATTCCTCGACAACGTCGATGTCGGCGACGACGCGGTCGTCGGCCAGGTCAACGACGGGTGGACGGTGGCCTCACGGCAGCTCTATCACGAGCGCCGCGCCGTGGGGATGGGCTCAGAGTTCGCCAGCGGCAGCGGCAGCGAGGGTGGCCGCTCGACACCGGTGAACTACGTACGGCTGGCCGCGACGACCGGGCAATCCGACAACGAACGGGTGCGACAGATTGCCGGCCGGGCGCTGGTGCACCGTGCGGTCAGCGACCAACTCGGCGCGCACGTCTTCCGCAGCGTCAACGACGGCTCGCTGCCGCCCGCCGCCGGAACCCTGCTACGGCTTTTCCACGCCGAGACAGTCACTTTGGAGATGGACGCCGGGCTGGCCATCACCGGAACAGCCGGGGTCGTCGGCGCCGAGGGGGAGGGCCTGGAAACCGGCCTGCGCTACCTGTCCCGGCAAACCGTCTGCATCGGCGGCGGCACCAGCGAGTTGGCCCGCAACGTCATCGGCGAGCGCGTGTTGAACTTCCCCCGCGAATACGCCGCAGACCGTGGTGTGCCGTTCAATCAGGTCAAGCACGGCAAAAGCAGCCGCTAAACCGTGCGCGCCAACCGGTTCGCCAGCAATTCGGCGAACCGTGCCGGATCCTCGGGTGCATTGCCTTCGGCGAGAAGTGCTGCGCCGTAGAGCAATTCGGCGGTCTCGCCATTCGTCGGATCATCGCCGCGGTCTTTGTGGGCCTGCTGCAGTCCGGTGATCAGCGGGTGGTTCGGGTTCAGCTCCAACGTCCGCTTGCCGACCGGGACGTCCTGCCCGGTGGCCCGGTAGATGCGGGCCAGCGACGGCGTGATGCCGAAGGCGTCGGTGATCAGGCAGGCCGGCGAGTCGGTCAGACGAGTGGACAGCCGCACTTCCTTGACGTGATCACTGAGCGTCTCGGACAGCCAGGTCAGCAGGTCGGCAAAGTTCTCTTCCTGCTCTTTGCGTTCGGCTTCGTGCTCTGATTTTTCTTCCTCGGTGTCGAGGTCGACGTCGCCCATCGCAATCGACTGCAACGGCTTGCCGTCGAACTCGGTGACCGATCCGAGCCAGATCTCGTCGACCGTGTCGGAGAGCAGCAGCACCTCATAGCCCTTGGCTTTGAACGCCTCGAGGTGCGGAGTGTTGAGGATCTGCTGCGGCGATTCGCCGGTGGCATAGAAGATCTGCCGCTGGCCCTCTTTCATCCGGTCGACGTACTCGGCCAGCGTGGTGAGCTGGTCCTCGTTGTGCGTCGAGGCTAACGAGGAGATTCCGAGCAGCGTCTCCTGGTTGTCGAAGTCCCGCATCAGGCCTTCTTTGAGCACCTTGCCGAACTGGCCCCAGAAGGTGCGGTAATCCTCCGGCCGCTCAGACTGCAGTTCCTTGATCGTCGACAGGACCTTCTTGGTCAGCCGGCGCCGAATCGCGTTGATCTGGCGGTCCTGCTGCAGGATTTCGCGGGACACGTTCAGCGACAGGTCCTGGGCATCCACCACACCCTTGACGAAGCGCAGGTATCGGGGGATGAGCTGGTCGCAATCGCCCATGATGAAGACGCGTTTGACGTACAGCTGCACGCCGTTCGCGGCGTCGGGTTCGTACAGGTCGAGCGGGGCTCGCGACGGGATGAACAGCAGCGCTTGGTATTCGAAGGTGCCCTCGGCCTTCATCGAGATCACCTCGAGCGGCTCGTCCCAGGCGTGCGCGACGTGCCGGTAGAACTCCTTGTACTCCTCGTCGGACACCTCGTCTTTGGACCGGGCCCACAGCGCCTTGCCCGAGTTGAGGGTCTCGACCTCAACGGTGGTGGTCTCATCGCCGTCGTCCTCGGAGCGCTTCTCGACCTCCATCCGGATCGGCCAGGCGATGAAGTCGGAATACTTCTTGACCAGCGTCCGCAGCTTCCACTCCGAGGTGTAGTCATGCAGCGCGTCCTCGGCATCGGCCGGCTTGAGATGCAGCGTGACCGCTGTTCCCTGCGGGGCGCCCTCGACCGTTTGAATGGTGTAAGTGCCGTCGCCGCTGGACTCCCATTTGATGCCTTCGCTCTCACCGGCTTTGTGGGTGAGCAGCTCGACCTTGTCGGCCACCATGAAGGTGGAGTAGAAGCCGATGCCGAACTGACCGATCAGTTCCTCGGACACGGTCGCGTTTTTCGCGTCTTTCAACTGCTGTCGCAGCTCGGCGGTTCCGGACTTGGCGAGCGTGCCGATCAGGTCGACCACCTCGGCGCGGGTCATGCCGATGCCGTTGTCGCGGATGGTCAGGGTGCGGGCCCCTTTGTCCACGTCGATCTCGATGTGCAGATCCGACGTGAGGGTGTTGTCGGGGTCCAGGTCTTTGTTCTGAAACGCCTCGATGCGCAGCTTGTCCAGCGCGTCGGACGCATTGGAGATCAGCTCCCGCAAGAACGAGTCCTTGTCGGAATAGACCGAGTGGACCATCAAATCCAAGAGTTGGCGCGCCTCGGCCTGGAACTCCAACTGTTCGACGCCGGCGCTCATGACGATTTGCTCCACAACATAGGCGTTGATTTTACCGGGAGGTGCATCGTCGCGGCCAGCACGCCTCGCAGTGCGGCTCCGGCGCTTTTCGGTGTCTTTCCTATTTTAGGTAGAATAGATACGATAGGTTTTCGTCAGCCTGTCCTGCAATGACGCAGCGTCGTGAAAGAGAAGCGATGGAGTTGAACGCCTGTCCGGTCCCAATCGTGGGCCGGGTCAGCGCCTCTGTTGCGCCCGCGACGACCGATGCAGACGCCGGCTCCCGTACCAAATGGCTTGAGCGCCAATGTAGGTCGCATTGTTGAGCGTATGAGAGGGGATCGGGTATGGGCAGGGTGACAGGCAAGGTTGCGGTAATCAGTGGAGCCGCGCGTGGTCAGGGACGCTCGCACGCGCGCACGCTTGCCGCGGAGGGCGCCGACATCATCGCCATCGACCTGTGCGAGGACATCGAGACCAACGAGTACCCGCTGGCCCGACCCGAGGACCTCGACGAAACCGCTCGACTTGTCGAGAAGGAGGGTCAGCGCGTGGTCACTGCGATCGCCGACGTCCGGGACCGGGCGGCACTGGCGGAAGCGGTCGACCGGGGCGTCGCCGAGCTCGGCCACCTCGACATCGTGGTCGCCAACGCCGGAATCTGCCCGTTGACGGCGGGTCTGCCGGCGCAGGCGTTCGCCGATGCGGTCGATGTGGACCTCGGTGGGGTGCTCAACCTGGTGCACGCCAGCCTCAAGCATCTTCAGGCCGGGGCCTCGATCATCGTGATCGGGTCCAACGCCGCGTTCATGTCGTCGATGAACACCACCGGCATCGACGGCGGACCGGGCGGAGCCGGATACGCTTTCGCGAAAATCGCTGCCGCGCACTACGTCAACGACTTCGCCCGCGCGCTGGCCCCGTTCTCCATCCGGATGAACGCGGTGCACCCCACGAACGTCAACACCGACATGTTGCACAGCGCACCGATGTACCGGGCCTTCAGGCCGGATCTGCCGAACCCGACCCGCGAGGACGCCGAGCCGGTCTTCCCGCTGGTGCAGGCCATGCCGATTCCCTACGTCGAACCCGAGGACATCAGCGAGGCGGTGTTGTTCCTGGCCTCCGACGCCGCCCGCTACATCACCGGTCAGCAGCTGCGGGTCGACGGTGGCGGCTTCCTGAAGGTGAAGCCGTGGTCCGGCTCGTGAGCTTCGAATCAGATTGCACTGCAACCGAATTGGAGTGGTATGCCTAGAGGCATCATCTACCTGGAGACCATGCCGGTGACCGCGGACCGCGAAGCCGAGTACCACAAGTGGTACAACGACACGCATCTGGCGGAGATCTGCTCGGTGGACGGCATCATCTCGGCTCGCCGTTTCGCGCCGTCCGATGGTAACGGCCCGTTCATCGCCATCTACGAACTCGACTGCGACGACCTGGACGGCGTGGTCCAGAAGCTGGGCGAGCTCGGTGCCAGCGGCAAGATGTCCTCTCTGGAGCTGCTCAACCTGGAGACACCGCCAATTCCCAAGGTCTACCGGGAGATTGGTTCCTACACCAAGTGACCGCGACAGCAGAGGTCTCTGCGGACGTCCACCAGCGCCTCTATGCGCTGATGGTGTTGATGAAGGCGGCCGACGACCGGCTCTCCAAAGGCATTGGCACCGGGGAATTCATGTGCGTGTACTGGCCGTCCCGCGGCCAGGAGGCGATCGCTGCCGCGATGGGTGTGTCACTGCGGGCCGACGACCAGCTGGTTACGACCTATCGCGGACTGCACGACCTGATCGGCAAAGGCGTACCGCTGGAGGAGATCTACGGCGAGATGATGGGACGCATCGTCGGGGCAAGCCGCGGCAAGGGCGGGACCATGCACATCGCCAAACCCGAGAACGGGGTCATGCTGTCGACCGGGATCGTGGGAGCCGGGCCGCCGGTGGCGGTCGGCCTGGCGATGTCGGCCAAACGCAAAGGACTGGACCGGGTCACGGTGGTCAGCTTCGGCGACGGGGCGACCAACACCGGCTCGTTCCACGAGGCGGCCAATATGGCTGCGCTGTGGGATCTTCCGATGGTCTTCGTGTGCCAGAACAATCTCTACGCCGAGATGACACCCACCAGCGACACGATGAAGATCGAGCACGTCGCCGACCGCGCGGCGGGCTACGGCATGCCGGGCGTGCGGGTCGACGGCAACGACCCGCTGGCGGTGAAATCGGTTCTGGACGAGGCGCTCCTGCGTGCGCGTAGCGGTGGCGGGCCCACCTTCATCGAATGCGTGACGTTCCGCTTCCGCGGCCACTACTTCGGCGACCGGATGCCCTACATACCCAAGGAGCAGCTGGCCGCGGCGATGGCTGCCGACCCCGTGCCGAAGTTCCGTGCGCACCTCGCCGAGGCCGGCATCTGCACGCAGGCGGAGTTGGACGGCATCGACAACGAGGCGCTGGCGACCGTGGAAGCAGCGCTGCAGACCGTGATGGCAGCAGAGTCTCCGGCGGCCGACGAGCTGGACCGCGATGTGTACGCAACCCCGATCAAGTTCCCGGTGTAGAAGCATGGAAGACAAAGAGATGACGATGCGCGAGGCACTGAACCTCGCGTTGGATCAGGCGCTGCAGGCCGACGAACGAGTGTTCCTGCTGGGCGAGGACATCGCCGACCCCGGAGCGTCCGGGCCGACGGCAGGTTTGTCGACGAAGTACGGCCATGACCGCGTCCTGGACACCCCGATCTCGGAAGCCGCGATCGTCGGCGCTGCCATCGGTGCCGCGATCGACGGGATGTTGCCGGTGGCCGAGATCATGATCATGGACTTCATCGGTATCGCCGCCGACCAGCTGATCAACAACGCCGCCAAGCTGCGCTTCATGACGGCCGGCCGGACCACCGCGCCGATCACCGTCCGCACCCAGGTCTATGCGGGATTGGCCACCGGCGCAACGCATTCGCAGAGCCTGGAGGCGTGGTTCATGCACATCCCCGGCATGAAGGTGATCGTGCCCTCCACGCCGCGGGACGGCAAGGGGTTACTGGCTTCGGCGATTTTCGATGAGGACCCGTGCCTGTTCGTCGAAACCGTTCGGCTGCAGAGCAAGAAGGGGCTGGTTCCGGTCGATCCGGGCTTCAGGATCCCGCTGGGGCAGGCCGACATCAAGCGGCCGGGCACGGACGTCACCCTGATCAGCTACGGGCGGGCCGTGCACGATGCACTGGCAGCGGCGGAAATCCTGGCCGGCCAAGACGTCAGCGCCGAGGTCGTCGACCTGCGGACCCTGGTCCCGCTCGACGTCGAGACCATCGTCGAATCGGTGCGCCGCACCCGCCGGGCAGTCATCGTGCACGACGCGGTGCAATTCGCCGGCCCGGGAGCAGAGGTCGCCGCGATCCTGCAGGCTGAACTGTTCGGCGAGCTCGCAGCACCCATCGAGCGGGTCGCCGCCCGATTCGTCCCCAATCCTGCAGCGGCAGCGCTGGAAGCGCAGGTCTACCCGTCCCCGCAGCGGGTCGTCGCCGCGGCTCAGCGAACTCTGCAGAGGGCGGGAGCGCGTGGCTGACTTCACTATTCGCATTCCGCGGGTGTCGGTCGCGGTCTCCGAGGCCGAGCTGACCGATCTGCTGGTGGCCGCGGGGGAGCACGTCGAGGAGGGCACACCGATCTTTGTGATCGCCACCGAGAAAGTGGAACAGGAAATAGAAGCCGGGGCGTCGGGCATCGTGCAATGGACCGGCGAGATCGGCACGACCTACGACATCGGCGCAGAAATCGGCGTCATCACTTCATAGGGCATCACTTCATCGAGAGGGGTACGAAAACAGATGGATCTCAACGAGACCCGCGAAAGAATCATCTACCAAAAAGACGGGCCGATCGCGAAGATCACGCTGAACTGGCCCGAGAAGGCCAACGCGCAGGATCAGAAGCTGGCCGAAGAAGTCGACGCCGCACTGCTGGATGCCGACCGTGACTACGACATCAAGGTCTTGGTGCTCAGGGCCAACGGCAAGGGCTTCTGCTCCGGACATGCCATCGGCGACAACGCCACCGACTATCCGGCATTCGTGCAGAACGCCATGGTGACCGGCAACCCGTGGAAGGCGCAGTCGGATCTGTTCGTCAAGCCGACCCTGAATCTGTGGGAGTTCTCCAAGCCCACGATTGCGCAGGTGCACGGCTACTGCGTGGGCGGCGGTACGCACATGGGCCTGACCACCGACATCGTCATCGCCTCCGAGGACGCTTACTTCTCCTACCCGCCCCTGCAGGGGTTCGGTATGCCGTCCGGTGAATGTTCCATCGAGCCTTGGGTATTCATGAACTGGCGTCGGGCCGCCTACTATCTGTTCACCGCCGAGGTGATCGACGCCAAGAAGGCGCTGGAGGTCGGTCTCGTCAACGAGGTGGTCAAGCGGGAGGACTTGGACGCCCGCGTGGATGCGATCGCCCGCCACATCGCCCAGGCGCCGTTGACCACTTTGATGCTCACCAAAGCCAACTTGAAGCGCGCCTGGGAGCTGATGGGCATGCGGGTGCACTGGCAGAGCTCCAACGACCTGGTCGCGCTCGCGTCGGTCAGCAAGGACGTGCAGCAGCTGATTCAGACCGTGTTCAAGGACAAGGTGTTGCCGTCCGAGCAAGCCCGGCGCCAGGCCGCTGCCGCCGCATCGAGCGACGGCGCAGCAACCCCATAGGTCGGGGGAGTGAACATCGCCGATCACGCGATCAGCGCCGGCCGGTCGCCGGCGCTGATCATGTCCGACGGCGACGTGGTGACGTTCGGCGAGCTGTACGCCAGAAGCCAACGGGTCGCCGCGGCGCTGCACGATGCCGGGCTGCGCCCCGGCGACGGCGTGGCCCTGGTGCTGCCGAACCGGCCGGAGTTCTTCGAAATCACCTGGGGCTGCCAGCTTTCCGGGCTCTACTACACCGCAGTGAACACCCACTTCACCCCCGATGAAGTCGCCTACGTCGTCGACGACTCCGACGCCAAGGCGGTCTTCGTCGACACGTCGATGGCCGATCTTGCGGCGCACCTGCGCAGCGCCAACGCCGGCGTCGCGGTGCACATCACGGTCGGGGGCGAGTTGGCGGGCTGGCGGTCCTACGCCGAAGCCCTCGCGACAGCGGGCGAGCCGCCGCCGTTGTCGGACGGATCGGAGATGTTGTACTCGTCGGGCACGACAGGCCGGCCCAAAGCCGTTCGCCGGCCGCTGCCGACCGACGGTAATGGGTCGTGGGCTCAGTCGGTGTTGGAGTTGGCGCTGATCCACAAATACGGCATGACGGCGCAGAGCGTGTACCTGTCGCCCGCACCGATGTACCACGCCGCCGGGGTGAATTACACGATGGCGGTCGATCGTGTCGGCGCCGCGGCGATCATCATGGAAAAGTTCGACGCCGAAGAGGTGCTGCGGCTGATCGAGACGCACCGGGTCACCCACGCCCAGTTCGTGCCGACGATGTTCGTCCGGATGCTGAAGTTGCCCGAATCGGTGCGCCGACGCTACGACGTGTCGAGTCTGCAATGCGTCATCCACGCCGCCGCCCCGTGCCCGGTGGACGTCAAGCAGCAGATGATGGACTGGTTCGGTCCGATCATCCACGAATACTACGGTGGCACAGAGGGATTCGCAGGCACCACGATCGGGCCCCACGAGTGGTTGGCCCACCCCGGGTCGGTGGGTATCCCGATGTCGCCGGTGCACGTGGTCGGCGACGACGGCAAAGAGGTGCCGGTCGGGCAGACCGGTGAGCTCTTCTTCGAAGGCGGGCCCACGTTCGAGTACTTCAAGGACCCCGACAAAACCGCGTCGGTCTCCAACGACCGTGGCTGGCGCTCGCTGGGGGACATGGGCTACGTCGACGATGACGGCTACCTCTACCTCACCGACCGCTCGACGTTCATGATCGTCTCCGGCGGGGTGAACATCTATCCGCAGGAGGCGGAGAACCTGCTGGTCATGCATCCGAAGCTCGTCGACGCCGCGGTGTTCGGGGTGCCCAACGACGAATTCGGTGAGGAAGTCAAGGCCGTGGTCGAGCTGGCGGACGGAGTGAGGGCCGGACCTGAGCTGGAAGCTGAGCTCATCGAATATTGCCGAACGCACCTCGCGGCCTATAAATGCCCGCGCACAATCGAATTCGACATCCTGCCACGCGACCCGAACGGGAAACTCTACAAGCGGCGCATTCGCGAACGGTACTGGCAGGGGCGGGCGTCCCGGATCGTATGAGCTGACGAGGACAACGGAGACAACCAGATGAACTCCCGAACTGACGTGAATTGGACGCCGCTGACGGTGCCGTTGGCGGTTGAGGATCCGAGCCGGATTCCCAAGCAGCGCTATTACGATCCCGACTTCTACGCGTTGGAGGCCGAGCTGTTCTGGCCGCGGGTGTGGCAGATGGCGTGCCGGCTCGAGGAAATTCCGAAAGCCGGCGACTTCGTCGAATACGAGATCCTGGACCAGTCGATCATCGTCGTCCGCGTCGATGCCGACACCGTGCGGGCCTACCACAACGCCTGCCGTCACCGCGGGGTGAAGCTGGTGGAAGGCAACGGCTCTCTTGCTGGAGCCCGGCGTACGTTCGTCTGCCCGTTCCACGGCTGGTGCTGGGGTATCGACGGCCGCAACACCTTCGTGCTGCGACCCGAGGCCTTCGCCGAGGAGAACATGGCCGCAGATGATTTGGCGCTCGTCGCGGTCAAGTGCGAGCTGTGGGGCGGCTGCGTCTGGATCAACCTCGACAACCACGCCCCGCCGCTACGCGACTGGATGGAGCCGTTCGCCTCGATCTACGACGCCTGGAAGGTCGAGTCGCTGCGGGTCGAGTGGTGGCAATCATGCCGGCTGCCGGTGAACTGGAAGTTGGCGACGGCCGCGTTCATGGAGGGCTACCACGTTCCACAGACGCACCCGCAATTGTTGCCGTCGGCGCAGAACGGCAGCACCTCGGAAGCGGTGCACCCGGTCGTGGCCAGCAGTCTCTATTTCATGCGCACGCTGGGCGACGGCATGGGCGGTATGACCCATGAGAACGACATCCGTATCGCGGAAGGCATGCAGACTCTTGCGCTGCCATCCGATCCGGCCGAGGCGATGGCGGGCTGGCGCAGCGCGCTCAACGATGCGGTGGTGACGTGGCACCGGGCCCGGGGCAGCGCGATGCCCGACCTGAACGATCTGATCCGCCGCGGAATCACCGACGCGATCGGCTTCGCCTTCCCGCACCACTTCATCCTGCCGACGTACAGCAGCGCCTCGTCCTACCGGATCCGTCCGCTCGGTCCGGAGGAGACTCTGTTCGAGATCTGGTCGCTGACCCGGCTGCCTGACGACCTGTCCACCGGCAAGCCGACATCACCAGAGCCGCTTTCGCCAGACGACCCGCGCTGGCCACCGATCCCCGCTCAAGACTTCTCCAATCTGCCACGGCAGCAAAAAGGATTGCATTCCAAGGGATTTGACTACATGCGGCTCTCGGACCGGATCGAGGGGCTGATTTCGAACTTCGAACGGGTCATCGACGGCTTCCTCGCCGGTCTGCCGTATGAGGCGTTGATCCCCGCGATCCAGCAGACCAACACCACGATCGATGTACCGATCGCCGATCTCGGTTTCTCCTCGGAGGCGAAATGACCACGCACTGGGACCGCTCCGTCGACCTGGTCATTGCCGGCAGCGGCGGCGGCGGCATGGTCGCCGGACTGGCCGCACTCGACAGCGGCCTCGAGCCGCTTATCGTGGAAAAGCAAGCGTTGGTGGGAGGTTCGACGGGATTGTCCGGCGGCATCGTGTGGCTGCCCAACAATCCTCTGATGCGGGCCGACGGCATTGCCGACTCGCATGAGGACGGGCTGGCCTACCTCGCCGACGTGGTGGGCGACGTCGGCGCACCGTCGTCGCCGCAGCGCCGCGAAATGTTCTTGACCGCCGGCTACGAGATGATCAACTTCCTGATCCGCCGGGGCGTCAAGCTGATCCGCTGCGCCGGGTGGAGCGACTACTACCCGAATCACAAGGGCGGCAACGCCGCCGGCCGCGCGGTCGAGGGCATACCGTTCGACGCCGCCGAGCTGGGGGACTGGCACGACAAGGTCCAGCCGGCGCTGGCCAAGAACTACGGCTACACGGTGCTGACCAACGAGCTCCGTTCGGTCCAGTATTTCAACCGTGCGCCAAAGGCTTTCGCGGTCGCCACGAAAGTATTCCTGCGCACCGCCGCAGGTCGGGTGCGCCGACGCCAGATCCTGACCAACGGCGCCTCGCTAATCGGGCAGATGCTCAAGGCGCTGATGGACCTCAGCGACGGCCGTCCACCACTGTGGATCAACGCCGCCCTTTCCGACCTCATCGTCGAAGACGGTCGCGTGGTGGGTGCGCGCATCGTCCATGACGGCACGCCGCTCAATGTCGAAGCGCGCCGGGGAGTCCTGTTGGCGGCCGGCGGATTCGGGCATAACGCTGAGATGCGGCAGAAGTACAGCGGCGACCAGCCCAATGATGCCAAGTGGTCGATCGCGAACGCCGGTGACACCGGTGAAGTGCTGCAGGCCGCAATGGAACTCGGCGCCAAGGTCGACCTGCTCGACGAAGCATGGTGGTTACCTTCGGTTTTCCTGCCCGACCGGGTCATCGCGGCGTCGCTGGGCTCCGGCCGGCAGCGGCCCGGGGCCATCTACGTCGACTTCACCGGCCGCCGGTTCTGCAACGAGTCGAACTCCTACGTCGAGGTCGGCAAGGCGATGTACGCCAACAAGGCGGTGCCCTGCTGGATGATCTTCGACGATGGCTATGTGCGGCGCTACGTCACCAGTGCCAACCCGCTCAAGCGCACACAGCAGCTGCCCGCCGAACTGATCGAGTCCGGTGCGGTCAAACGCGCCGACTCCATCGAGGACCTGGCCCGCCAAACCGAGCTTCCCGCCGACGAATTGACGCGAACGGTCCAGCGGTTCAACGAGTTTGCCGCCAAGGGGCTCGATCCCGACTTTGGCCGGGGGCAGTCGGCCTACAACGACTGCCTGGGTGATCCGGGGTATCGGCCCAACGCCGCCGTCGGCCCGCTGGAGCGGGCGCCGTTCTACGCGACCAGGGTTCTGCCGGCCGACGTCGGGACGTGCGGCGGCGTGGTCACCAACGAGTACGCGCAGGTTCTCGACGAGAGGGACCAGGTGATCGACGGCCTGTACGCCACCGGGAACAACACCGCGACGGTGATGGGCCGAACCTATCCGGGCGCCGGTGCGAGCATCGCCAGCTCGATGGTGTTCGGCTACGTCGCCGCGCGGCACGCGGCGGGGCGGGCGCTGCCTGGCGAACGCAGCCGCTAGTCGGCAGTTCGGGTGCGAGATCCCGTCTAGCCGGGCGTTTGGATGCGAGATCCCGTCCAGCCGGGCGCTCGGCCGGATTTATGTGGGCTCGCCATCCTCGCGATCGATGAAATCCCTTGGCTTCAAACCGGATTGCTTGAGCTGAGCCCGACGTTGCTGAACGTCGGACGCCGCACCGACCATATTGGTCAGGATGTGGCTGACCTGCAGGTGCACCCGCATGCCCATCAACTCGTAGGCGCGTTTGACGCTGTTCTTGACCGCCATCGACGTGGTCAACGGTACTTGCGCGATCTTGCGGGCCATCTCCTCGACGGTGTCTTCGAGATCGTCGCGGGGAACCACCTTGTTGAGCAGGCCCCACTCCAAAGCCTCGGCCGCCGACAGCGTCGGTGCCAGCAGCAGCCAGTCCATGGTGCGATGCCAGTTCATCAGCAGCCACGGCTCGATCATGGTGTGCCCACCGGGTTCTCCGAGACTCTGAGCAAGCGGCATCTGGAAATACGCATCCTCGGATGCCACGCAGAAATCGGTCAGCAGGCCCAGATAGATGCCACCACCCATGCAGTAGCCATGTATCTGCGAGATGGTCGGTTTCGGAAACTCCCACAGGTACAACGTCGGCCAGAGGAACAAGTCGGCGGTGCCCTTGTAGAGATCCTCGAACGTCTCGCCGAAATCCGGGTAGGGGTTTTCGTCGGGACCCCACTTGGCCACGTGCCCACCGCAGAAGCCCTTGCCGTTGGCCTTGATGATCACGACTTTGATCTCGCGGTCCCGGTCGGCCTCATGAAGGCAGGCGTCGACCTCCTGAACCAGCGTCGCGTCCTTGGTGTTGGCCTTGTCGGCCCGGTTCAGGATGATCCGTGCGATCGGCGGTTCGCGTTCGTAGATCACCGCTTCCAGGGTGCGCCGTTCCATGTCGGCGACCCTATTACGGCGAGCCGGCGGATCAGGCGTTTACCGGCTTGGCAACCTTCATCAGTTCCATCAGATTGCCGCCCATGATCTTGGCGACGTCTTCCTCGCCGAAGTCCTTGAGCTCGTCGACGAAACTGATCGGGTCCTTGAGGCCTTCAGGGTGGGGCCAGTCGGATCCGAACAACACCCGGTCGGTGCCGACCATGTTGACGATCTCGGTGAACCGGTCCTCCCAGAACGGGGTGATGTAGACGCAGCGCTTGAACGCATCCACCGGGTCCTCGAGGAAGGCCTGCGGCATTTTCTTGTAGACGCCTGTGAGGCCCTTGAACAGGTCCGGCACCCAGTCGGCACCGTTCTCGATCGACAGGATCCGCAGGTCCGGATTGCGCGACAGCGCCCCGTGGCAGACCAGCGCACCCATCGCGTCCAGGATCGGCCGGTGGCCCATCGCGAAACTACGGAACGCGGTCGGCTTGAACGGCAGGAACTCGTCGCCGGGCTCCCAGACGTTCGCGAACTCGGAGTAGCCACTGTCGGAGGCGTGCATCGACACCGGAATTCCGGCCTTGACGCAGGCCTGCCAAAACGGGTCGAACTCCTCGAGGCCGAACGAGCGGCTGCCCCTGAAACCGGGCACCGGAGCCGGGCGAACCAGCACGGTACGGGCGCCGCGCTCCAGACACCACTCGAGCTCTTCGAGCGCACGGTCGACGATCGGCAGAGTGATCACCGGGGTGGCGAAGATGCGGTCGGAGTAGTTGAACGACCATTGTTCGTGCATCCACTCGTTGAGCGCGTGAATGACGTCGTGGGTCATCTCCGGGTCGTCTTTCATGCGCTCTTCGACCAGGCTGGCCAAGGTCGGGAACATCAGGGCGTAGTCGATGCCGAGTTCGTCCATCACCTCGAGCCGCGCGCCGGGTTCACGGAAGGCGGGGATCGATTTCATCGGCTCGCCGAGGATCTCACGGTAGGTCTTGCCCTGCGCGCCGTTGCGGAAGTAATCCTCTTGCGCACCCGGCTTGGCGACGACTGAGAAGGTCGGGTTCGGGATGTATTCGCTGATGTGACCGCGAACCACGATTTTGGTGCGGCCGCGAACCTCCACGTAGTCGATGACCCTCTTGCGATGGTCCGGGAGGTACTTGGTCAGCGCTTCCTGCGGCTCGTACATGTGGTTGTCGGCGTCGAACACCGGGAAGGAAAGCTCGCGAGACGGCATAGCGATCTCCTTGAAGTCTGGGATTCTCACTTGATGGTAATGACGTTACCATCTGGGCGTCACGGCTCGAAAGTGTCGCGTGCGATCGGGATCAGGCCGGTGGCCACTCCGGCAGCTTGGGGGTCGCCCCATTGATCACGGCGAAGTTCACCGTCGCGGAGGCGAGCAACGCTTGTTCGCCCTCGTCGTCGCTGAGGACGTCGACCTGCATGACCATCGCGCGCCGACTTGCGCGCAACATCCGCGGGACCGCGTATGCCGTGCCCTGCCGAATCGGACGCAGGTAGCGGATGTTGAGGTCGGCGGTCGTCATCGTGGTGCCGTCCTGCAGGTAGTCCAGGCCGAACTGCCCGCCGGCGACGTCGACCAGCGTGGCGATCAGGCCGCCCTGCAGGGCGCCGGAGGTGTTGACCACCTGCGGGCTGACCGGAATGGTCATCGCGAATTCGCCGTTGCGGCTACCCGGCCGCATGCCGATCTGGTTGAACAACTCCGCCAGCGTCGGCGCTTCCGGTTGGCTGCCCTCGTCGGCGCCGAGCGCGCGCACGCAGAAGTCGTAGAGGTGAGCGGCATCGATTGGCGCACCGGTCAATTCGGCACCCAGCCAGTGCAGTCGCAGGGCGCCCAAGATGGTCTGCATGATGATTGCCGCAGCCGGCCCTACGTCGAGGTTGGGCCTGAAGACGCCTTCGCTGATGCCGCGCCGCACGACGTCGCGCAGCAGATCGTGCAGCGGGGAAAGCACCCGGGCGTAGTCACGGGGCCTGGTCTCGGACAGGTGCTGGTTGTAGAGATTCATCGCCCGGTTCAGGCTGTCCTGGGTGCTCGACTCGGGTTCGGCGCTGATGCGGTCGATGATCAGCTTGATGGCCGAGGTGCTGTCCATGTCCGCGGTCTCGGCGCGCCAGGCCTTAGTGGACTGGGCCATCGTCCGTTCCAGCAGAGCGATCAGCAGTTCGTCCTTGCTGCTGAAGTGTTGATAGAAGGCACGCAGCGACGTCTTGGAGCGGGCCACGACTTCTTGCACGGTGAAGTCGGTGCGCCCGGTTTCGCGAAGGATCTCCACGGCGGTCTTGATGAAGCGGGCGTCCCGGGTTGTCGGTTCGGCTTCGCGATCCTCGACCATGCCGCCTCCTCATTCCCACACCCATTGCGCGGTGAGAATGAGGTTACCGCGCGGCGGCCGCCAGCGGTGACAGCACGAAGTGCGCACCGGCTGGAGCGAACGCGTTCGACGCTGTCGACATTAAGTATCCATTCAGCGGTCGGCCTTACTTTTTGTCCAACAACGACGAAAGGCACCCGCCATGGACATCACCCCCACGCTCAAGCGGATGACGGCCGGGGCGCTGCTGGCGAGCGGTCTGGCGGTTTCCGGATTGGGGCACACCGGAGCTATCGCGCACGCGGACGATACTTTCGCGCCGCACCATTGGTGCCCGGGGCAACGAACGGATCCGCCCACCGGTCCGGGCCAAGTGGTCTGGGACTGGCACGTCTGCCACACCTTTTACTTCACCAATTACGGAATGGGCAACGTTGTCACCTCGTACAGTGGCGAAAACGCCGCGGTGTGGGACGGAGACAATCCGCCGCCAGAGGCGATCACGCGACGGCATTGTCCGCCAATCGCATTCATGTGCCCATAGCCCGGCGACGAGTGACGGGCGGTAGGAACTACGGGGATGGCGCGGGTGGTGGCGGGGTGGCCGGTTTGGGCGCAGCCGCATTCGGGTGCAGGCACTGCTGATATTCCTCAGTGCCCGGGACGTTGTCAGCCCCGCAGCTGCAATCATGAATTTGCGACGGGGGAAGCGAATTGCAGAAGTCGCTCCCAGCCGAAGCCGACGGTGCGGTCCACATGACACCAGCGGCCAACGCTGCCGCTGCACCACCGACCGTGGCCGTGAATATTCTCGTCTTCATGTTGGGATTCCTTTTCATCTGGAAGACCACGGCACTCCGCCGCCGCCGGGGGCGCTAGCCGAATAGTAGGGCTCCAGGGAGAAAGTCGCAGACGCCCTGAGCAGTTGTCCTGCAACACTGGCCTCATGTCGAAAGAGAAGTGGGAACCCTCGACTGCCCGGGTGACCGAACCCGTGTCGCCGGATTCGACGTCTTTGCACCGCGCCCATATCCCGCTTCTCCTTGTTCTGTTCGTGAGCAGCGGATGCGCTGCGTTGATCTACGAGATCGTCTGGTTTCAACTGCTGCAACTCGTTGTTGGATCGTCGGCGGTGTCACTCGGCGTTCTCCTCGGCACGTACATGGGCGGCATGTGCCTCGGCAGCCTTCTGCTGCCCCGCTATGTTTCGGCGCGTCAGCATCCTCTGCGCGTCTACGCGATCATCGAAGCCGGCATCGGCATCTGCGGCCTTCTCGTGCTGTTGATCCTGCCGCTACTCGATCACCTTTATGCCGCTGTCGGCGGCAGCGGCCTGTTCGGAATTCTCCTGCGTGCCGTGGTGGCCGCCGTCTGCCTGCTCCCGCCGACTCTGTTGATGGGCGCGTCTCTGCCTGCCATCGCCCGCTACGTCGAATCGTCGCCGCAGGGAGTTTCCTGGCTTGGATTTTTCTACGGCGCTAACATCGCCGGCGCCGTTCTCGGATGCTTGTTCGCGGGCTTTTATCTGCTCCGCGTCTATGACATGCCGACGGCCACGTACGTCGCCGTCGCGATCAACGCTGTGATCGCGTTGCTCAGCTACCGCCTATCGACTCGGACCCGCTACGAGCCGACCCCTCCTGCCGATTCGCTCGATCGCACACCGCCACCGGCGGCGCAACGGTCCGTGTACGTTGCCATCGGCCTCTCCGGGTTGACCGCACTCGGCGCGGAAGTTGTATGGACGCGCCTTCTTTCGGTCATGCTCGGCGGGACTGTCTACACATTCTCGATCATCCTCGCCGTCTTTCTGGGAGGTTTGGGCCTAGGCAGCGCCGTCGCATCACATCGTGCGCGCCAGCTGAAACGCCCGCGCGTCGCGCTCGGCGTCTGCCAGATCCTGCTGGCCGCGGCGATCGCGTGGACCGCTTACACGTTGGCCGATGCACTGCCCAACTGGCCGATCGATCCGATGCTCGCGAAGAGCGTCGTTTTCAATTTTCAGGTCGACATCATGCGCTGCATGTGGGCGGTCTTTCCGGCCGCCTGCCTATGGGGCGCGAGCTTTCCATTCGCGCTGGCCGCGGCCGCAGAGCGCAGTGACGACTCCGGAACCCTGATCGGGAAGGTGTATGCCGCCAACACCGTCGGCGGAATTGTGGGAGCCCTCGCCTTCAGCATCGTTCTGATTCCCTGGATCGGCACCCAGGATTGTCAGCGCCTACTGGTCGCGCTCGCCGCGATCTCCGCTCTGATCGTCTGTGCGCCAGTGGCGCGATCGCCTGGATGGCGCGGGGCGGCAGCGACCGTCGGATCGTTGGTCACCGTCGCCTGGCTGATCGCCGGCATCTCACCCGTCCCGTGGCTCGCCGTTGCCTACGGTCGGCGGATGATGCTGCAAGCGAATCCCGGACGCGCGCTATATGTCGGCGAAGGCCGCAACTACTCGGTGGCGATTTCCGAACCTCCCGACGGTGACCGTTACTTCCACGTCGCCGGGAAAGTGGAAGCGTCGACTGCGCTCGCCGATATGCGGCTGCAGCGCATGCTCGGCGACATTCCCGCGCTGTTTCACCGGGACCCCAAATCCGTTCTGGTCGTCGGCTTCGGCGCGGGCGTCACTGCCGGAACCTTTGTGCTCGATCCGACGGTCGAAAAAATCGCGATCTGTGAGCTCGAATCGTTGGTTCCACCTGCTGCCGACAAATACTTCGGGAAAGAAAACTACGGCGTCAAGGAAGATCCGCGTACGACGATCCACTACGACGACGCGCGCCATTTCATCCTCACGTCGAAGGATGAATTCGACATCATCACGTCGGACCCGATCCATCCGTGGGTGAAAGGCACGTCGGCGCTCTACTCGAAGCAATACTTCGAGCTCGTCAAGCAGCACCTGAGACCCGGCGGTTTCGTCACCCAGTGGGTTCCGCTCTACGAGAGCGATATCGCCACCGTAAAGAGTGAGCTCGCAACATTTTTCGATGTCTTCCCCAACGGCACCGTATGGGGCAACACGATCAACGGCGAAGGTAATGACCTCGTCTTACTCGGTCAGGCCGAGCCTTTGAATCTGAACGTCGATGCGTTGGACGACCGCTGGGATCGCCCCGATCATGCTCGCGTAGCGCAATCCATGGGTGCCGTGAATTTTCACAACGCGACCGATGTGCTCGCCACCTACGCCGGTCGCGCGTCGGACTTGAAAGCGTGGCTTTCCGGCGCGGACATCAATGAGGATATGAGCATGCGGCTGCAATATCTGGCCGGCGCGGGCCTCAATGTCGACAATCCCGCCGCGATCTACGCGGAGATGCTCACCTACCGCCGCTTCCCGCACGAACTGTTCACCGGCTCCGAGCAGCACATTCGTGGCGTGGAAGACCAACTGGGCGCAACCAACCCCTAGTCGGCAGTGACCTTTCCGATGTCCTCGAGGTTCACGCCCGCGGTCTCGATGCGGAACAAGTAGGTCACGGCGGCCCCCGCCACGAAGCACACGACCAAGCCCCACAGCAGCGCGGTGGTGCCGATGCTCTTGAGCAGGATGGGAAAGAGGAATGCTGTCAACACCGCGCCGACCTTGGCGAAAGACGCGGCGAAGCCGGCGCCCTTACCCCGCACCTCGGTGGGGAAGACCTCGCCGGCAAGCAGGTAGGTCATGGCGTTGGGCCCGAAGTTGACCATGAAGTAGAACAGCGTGAAGCCGAGGAAGAGCAACCACATGGTGTTGGTGCCGTCCGGGTGGACGGACAGCCCGGCCAACAGCAGGCCAACCGCGCAGCCGATGAAGCCCCAGATCTGCAACTTGATCCGCCCCACCCGGTCCACCAGGAAGATGGCGACGATGACGCCCAGGACGAACAGTACGTCCATCATCGCCGAGCCCTTGGCGCCCAGGATGTCGTTGTGAATCGTGTCCGCCAGCGCGTGCGACTTCGACTCCTTGCCGATGACGGCGCCCAGAATCGTCGGGGTGAAGATGCCGATGCCGTAGACGCCCAGGTCCTGCAGGAACCACGGCACCGAGGCCAGGATCGTCGCGCGACGGTTTCTCTTCTTGAACAGCGACAGGTAGGACCCGTGACCTTCGGCGGCCTTGGCCTTGGCCTCGTCGGCCAAATGTCCCAGCGACACACTCTTGGGGTACTGCGGGGTGCGCTTGAGCAGTTGGGTGGTGGCCTTCTCGCCCTCTGCGGTCCGGCCCTTGGCCACCAGCCAGTGCGGGCTCTCCGTGACGTACAACCGCCCGACGACCACCAAGATCGCCGGCACGATCGCCGCCGCGTACATCATCCGCCATGCGCCCACGTCCGGGTTCGCATACAGGATGCCGAAGCCCAATGCGGTTCCGAAGAACGCCCCGACGGCCTGGAACGCGAAGGCGCTCAGCACAAGTCGGCCGCGCATCGAAGTGGCGATGCTCTCCGAGATCACCATGTGCGCGGTCGGGTAGTCACAGCCCAGCGCGATTCCGGCGCCGAACAAACAGATGACCAGCGTGATGAAGTTAGGGGCGAAGGTCAGCGCCACCAGGAACACCGCAAAGATGACCATCTCGACGATGAACATCTTCTTGCGGCCGTAGCTGTCGGCCAAGCCGCCGAGGGCGGTGGCACCGATCAGGATGCCCGCCAGCGAGGCTGCGGTCACGAAGCCTTTGTCGGCCGCGTTCAAGTGGAATTGGATCGCGATCAGCGGCAGGGCTACACCGGTCATGAACACGACCATGCCCTCGAAAAACTTGCCTGCGCAGGCGAGCGCCCAGATGCGAAACTGCATGGCGGTCATCGGCGTCGTCGGCAACATCGTGCCGTCGGGCCAAGTCGGCCGCTCGTCGATGTATTCCTGCACCGTCTTGCCGTTGACCTTCGGCGTGTCCTGCGGTTTGTCGAGCGTGTCAGTCATGTCACCTCTCCGGTGCAGCGATACAGCGCGGCGTTGCCAGCGAGCACAGGTCACCCACCAGCGTCAACTTCGCAGACGTTAAGTCAGGTAGCTGAACGTGCGATAAAGGCCGGATGAATTCGCCACATTGGCGATGTCGCAGGGTGCCGGCCGACCGCCGAAGGACGCGACGTTCGCGCCCGCAATTCCCAGTCATCGCAAAGCCTTTGAGAATTGACGTGAGATGTTGACTCCAGCGCCGGGTGCGCCACCGCCGACCCTCGCCGATTGCTTCACCAGTTGTTCGCTTTCGTATCGACTCGATTTCGATATCGGTGACTTTTAATGATCGCGGACGTGCTCGACCCGACGCGCGGTGCTGACACGCGCCGATGTACGGCTAACCGGTTGTTGCCAAGGAGGCAAACATGAAGCAGCACAACAGATCCCGGTCCGTCGTCGGCTTGCTCGCCGCGGCCGTGCTCGCTTTGTCGGGTTGTACGCATCTGGACACGCCGCCGAAGTACGCCAAGGGTGTCCACATCGACTGCGGGGGCAAGCAGGACCTCACCGGCAGCGGTTCGACGGCTCAGGCCAACGCCATGAGCCACTTCATCACGAGTTACGAAGAGTCCTGCTCGGGCAAGGAGTTGACCTACACGGGCACCGGATCCGGTGCCGGCATTGCGGACTTCCTCGCCGCCAAGACCGACTTCGGCGGGTCGGACTCGCCGCTGGGCAGTGCCGAGCGGACGGCTGCGAAACAGCGCTGCGGCGGAGCGGACGCGTGGGACCTGCCGGTCGTCTTCGGCCCGATCGCGATCACCTTCAACGTCAAGACGACCGACGTCCTGACCCTCGATGCTGCGACGCTGGCAAAAATCTTCAGCGGCGCTATCACTCGCTGGGACGACCCGGCCATCACCGCGTTGAACGGGAACATGCCCGCCGAGGACATCCACGTCGTATACCGCGACGACGCGTCCGGGACCACCGACAACTTTCAGCAGTATCTGCAGGCTGCGTCGGGCGGCGCTTGGACCAAAGGCGCCGGCAAAACGTTCAACGGCGGCGCGGGAACCTCCGCCAAAGGCAACGAAGGCACGTCTGAGGCAGTCAAGAACACCGAAGGCGCGATCAGCTACAACGAGTGGTCCTATGCGATGAAGCAGCATCTCGATGTCGCTGGAATCGAAACTGCCGGCGGAGTCGTGCACATCGGCAACGACTGGGTCGGCCAGACCATCTCGGACGTCACCATCAAAGGCGTCGGCAACGATCTGGTGCTTGATTTGTCCAAGGTCTACGCCACCACAAAGCCCGGGGCTTACCCGATCCTGCTGGCAAGCTACGAGCTTGTCTGCGGCAAGTATCCCGACGCCGAAGCCGGTAAAGCGGTGAAGGCGTTCATGCAGTCCACCGTGACCGATGGACAACAGGGCCTCACCCCGCTCGGCTATATCCCCTTGCCGTCCGACTTCCAGACCAGGGTCGCCGCCGCCGTCAACAGCATCAGCTAAACCGGGTCAGCCCCATCTCGTTGGGCAACCAAGCGTTGAGCGGGCGCTGTCAAGGTGCGGCTTGCAGATCGGTTGCCGCAGCGGCCAGCAATGTGTCGCGGCCGCCGGGTCAGCGGGGCCCTCCGCAAGCCGGCGCAGATGGGCGTGCAGTCTGCTCGCTGCATCGTAGGTGTCGATGTCAAAACCGAACTCCCGCAACCCAGGAATGTCAGGCTTCACCACCTGGCTGCCCAGCGCGAGTACCAGTCGGTCGTAATGTTGTGCGCCCGCGCTGGATTCCACGATGCGCGCCAAGGCATCGATCGCCGTAACGTCGCCGATGATGTGCTTGATTCCGACCGGATCGAGAAGATCGGTGAGCGGGATACGCGATGGGCTCAGGTCGGTCTCGTAGTTACGCACGCGAATGTCGTGGTACGGCGTGCAACTGACCATCGTGACATCGACCGTTCCCGGCGTCACACCCAGCTCGTCCAGTCGCCGGGCCGCCGCGAGCGCCGCCCACAGACCCGCAAACCCGGACCCGAGAACCACGAATGCAAGCGGGATCGGCCACTGCGCTTAACCGCCGCGGGCTTCGACCATCGCTGAACGGTTGACCTTGGTTGCAGCGGTGCGGGGAATCTGGTCGATGAATTCCACGGTCTTGGGAACTTTGTATCCGGCCAGCCGGGTCTTCGCGAACGCGATCACATCGCGCTCGGTCAGCGGCGTCGAACTCTCGGCGAGCTGAATCACCGCATGCACGCGGCGGCCCCACTCGCTGTCGGGGAGTCCGATGACGACGACGTCGACGATGGCCTCGTGTTCGGCCAACGCACATTCCACTTCGGCGGGAAAGACATTGGCCCCGCCGGTGATGATCATGTCGCTGCGGCGATCGGCGATGTATAGGTAGCCGTCGTCATCGAGATGACCGATGTCACCGGCGGTCCGGAATCCGTCTGGCGTCGAGGGCAGCAGCGGCGCCCCACCCAGATACAGGTACCCGGCGCTCATCGGTGAGCGCAGATACACCTCGCCGAGTTCGCCCGTCCGCACCGGCTGGCCCTGCTGATCCAGGATCCGAACCTCGGTGTCACGGAAGCCGCGACCGACGCTGCCCGGATGAGCCAGCCATTCGTCACCGCGTAATGCGGTCAGCCCCAGGCCCTCGGTCATCCCGTAGGCCATCACGACCTGTTCCGGGCTGAGCAGATCGAACCAGGTGCGCAACAGTGCCTGCGGCATCACTGCAGCGCCCTGCAGGATCCACGCGATGCTGGAGAGATCCCGTTCACGTATGTCGGGCAACGCGGCGATGCGGGACAACATCGTCGGGGTGGCGGTGAAGTTCGTGATGCGGTAGCGCTCGATGACATCGACAACCATCGCGGCGTCGAATTTCTCGAGGACGACCAGCTCGTCACCGCCCAACAGGTAGGTCAGCGGTGAGAACCCGTTGGTGTGATACATCGGGCCGGGCACCAGGATGGTCTGCGGGGTGGCTGTGGGAGCCCAAGCGGCCAGGAACGGGAACGAAGACTCGAGCGTCCACGTGCCCTGCGCCAGCGTCAGAATCACCTTGGGCAGTCCGGTGGATCCGCTGCTGCATATCCCGTTGGCCTTGGGGGACACCACGTCCGGCAGCGGGTCCGCGGACTGGTCAGCGGCGCTTGCGGTGAGTACCGACCGGGTTTCGTCATCGACGGTGACCGCGGGGGCGATCACTTCGAGCACGCGGGACCGCTCCCAATCGGGCAGGTCCCAGCGCATCGGAACCGGGACGGCGCCAATCTTCCAGCAGCCCAGCGCGGCCAGGACCAGCTCTTCGGAGTTGGGAATCCCCAGTGCGACAAGCGAACCGAACTGTGCGCCGGCGGCGGCCAATGCCCGACCCCACTGATTGGCCCGGCCATCCAGTTGCGCGAAGGTCATCGACTGGGCGTGACCGTCGCGCGCGACGACAGTCAGGGCCGTGTCGTCTGCACGTTGTTCGGCGAGTTGACCAAGCTTGGTGCCGAACGGGATTTCCGCATCTGGCGGATTGGCGGTGCCCCCGGACACGGTCGTCTGGGTGCTCACGCCGATACCGGGCCGGAGAACAACGTTTCGAGCCCGCCGTCGCGTACCGCCGGCAGTAGGCGCATCGCGAGCACCTCGGTGCCGACCGGCAGCCGGATCAGCGGCTGGGTGTGCCGGTCGAGCACGCTGACGTCGGACTCGTCGCAGAACCCGAGTGCACCAAGGAGCTGGTGCGCGGTGCGGAACACTTGCCGCGCGGTCTCAGCGGCCTTGAGTCGGAGCACCAGAGCGTCCGCCGAACGGATCTGCGCCGGAGCCGATTCCAAGCGGCTGATGGTGTACTTCGCGAGTTCGTGTAGCCCGCGGGCCGCAACCGAGGCGTCGGCGATGGTGAATCGGACCGCCTGGAATTCCGCGAGCGGTTTGCCGAACTGCATCCGCGCCTTCACATGTTGGCGAGTGATCTCCAATGCCTGCTCTACCGCGCCGACGATGCGCCACGATCCCAGCGCGAGGTGTAGGTCGACGTCGGCGGCCGGGACGGTGCCGTCAGGTTGACTCAACGTGGCCGGCACCAGAAAAGGCCCGAGCTTCGCGGCGGTGCGCGACGATGGCCGCACGTGATACCGCGCGCCGTCGAGGTCGGTGGCGACCCAATTGCCTGCCAAGTCACCGTGGTCGACCCGGGGCGCCTCGGGGTTCACCAACGCGAGCCGGGCGCCATCGATCGACAGCAGTTCTTCGACGAGCGGGTAGGGCAGTGCCGTCGCGCCGGCGGCCTGGCAGAGCACCGCCGCGGCCAGCAGATCCTCGGTGGAGCCTCGGACGTCGAGGTCGAATGCGCCCAGGTCCGCCAGCGCGGTGCGGGCGTCGTGGCGCAGCTGGTCCTCGGTCTCGGCCAGCAGTGCGGTCTGCGCTCCGCCGAACCGGAACAGCCGTTTGTTGGCGACCGCGGCGAAGTCGGCAATGTCTTCTGGCAGAGCGGTTTTCATCAGTGATCTCCCAACGTCTCGCGCGCAACCAGCATCCGCTGCACCTCGATTGTGCCGGAAGCCACGGTGGCTGCCTGGGCGTACCGCCAATGATCTTCTATCGCACCGTGCAGCGGTGCCGGCATGCCGCTGTCGAGTGCCGACGGGCCGAGGACGTCGAACAGGAGCTCGGCGACCTGCTGATCGCAGGTGGTGGTGGCGATACGGGCGGCACTGGCCGCCGCGCCGGCCGAAGGGTCGTCCTGCAGAGACACCGCACGATAGGCCAGCAGCCGGGCGATCCGCAGGTCGATCAATGCTCGCACCCAACGCGTCCGGATCGACTCGGGCAGCCGGTCCCAGTCGTCGCCGAGCTCGTTTTGCATCCGGTCCAGGAGTGACTCGCACCGGGCGTATCGGGCGATCCCCACTCGCTCGAACGCCAGCGCTTCGCGCATCACCCGCCAGCCGTCGCCCAATTCGCCGAGCACCTCGTCGGGGAACACTTCGACGCCGTCGAGGAACACCTCGTTGAGGTGATGGGGCCCCAGCATCGACCGGATCGGCCGCACGGTGATCCCGGCCCGGTCCATCGGGACGAGAAACAGGCTGAGCCGCTTGGGTTTTGGGGCGCTCGGATCTGTGCAGGCCGCCAGCACACACCAGGACGCCATCTGAGCGTAGGACGTCCAGACTTTCTGGCCGGTGATGCGCCAGCCATCACTGTCGGGAACCGCGCGGGTGCGCAGCGACGCGAGGTCGGTTCCGGCCTCTGGCTCGGAGAATCCCTGGCACCAGATCACCTCGCCGCCCGCGATGGCGGACAGGTGCCGGGACTTCTGTTCGGCGGTTCCGTACCGCATGAGCGCCGGCCCGACCCAGTTGATGCCCATATACTGGGCGCCGCGGGGTTCGTGGTGTGCCCACATCTCCTCGCGCAGAACAGTCTGCTGCCACACCGAACCGCCGCCCCCGCCATGCTCTTTCGGCCAGGCCAGCGCGAGCAGTCCGTCGGCGGCGAGCATTTTGGAGAACGACTCGGTGGTCGCCAGGTCTTTGGGATCGTTGGTGCAGGCGCCCAGAAAGCCTTCGGGAATGTGCGACGAGATCAATTCGCGCAGGCGCGTTCTGAGTTCGACGGCATCGGTGCCGAGGTCGTAATCCATCGTCATCCCTTCGGCAATCCGAGCAGTCGCTCGGCGATGATGTTGCGCTGGACCTCAGATGTCCCGCCGTAAATGGTCGCGGCGAGCGCGTCCTGTCGTTCGAAGAGCAGGTCGGTATCGTCGATCGAGCGCGGCCCGGACGCCGCGGCGGCAAGTTCCCAAACACGTTGCAGAGTAAGCGATCCAAGAAGTTTGAGAATGTCGGATTCCGGGCTGGGCAGCCCGGCGAGTTCGTTGCTGAGGGCGCGATAGCCGGTCGCCCGCAGGGCCTCGGCATCGGCAAGCAGCGAGCCGAGTTCGGCGAAGACCTCGCCGGAGGCATAGTCGTCGTCGGTGGCCTGAGAGCCCCGGACCTCGGCGAGGCCGCGCTGGATCTCCACCCAATTCATAATCCAGATCATTTGCCGCTCATGGTTGAGCGACGACATCGCGACCTGCCATCCGCCGTTGAGTTCTCCGAGCAGACTCTCGGCGGGTATCTCGACATCGTCGAGAATGACTTCGCAGAATGTCTCGTCGGAGATCGACGCCATCCGGATAGGCTCGATGGTCAGACCAGGGGACTCGAGATCGAGTATGAAGCAAGAGATTCCACGATGCTTGGGTGCGTCCGGATCGGTGCGGGCATACAGGGTGCACCATCGCGACAGATGCGCGTGGGTGGTCCAGATCTTTCGGCCCTTGACCCGGAACACGTTCCCGTCGCGCACGGCTCGGGTGCGCAGGCCGGCGAAATCAGATCCGGCTTCGGGCTCCGACATGCCCAGCGCCCACCACTCGTCGCCACGCAGCAGCGGGACCAGCAGCCGGTCGATCTGGTCGGGGGTGCCGAACTGACGGAGTCCGGGCGCGGCGACACCCGGCCCGGCGACGTTGGGCAACTTCGGCGCCGAGCGCATCGCCGCCTCGAGCCGGATCTCCATCGCCTCGGCCAAGCCCAGCGATCGGCCGCCGTGTTCGCGCGTCCACGTGGGCTGCAGCCAACCCGCCTCGAAGGCGGCGCGTTGGTGGTCGCGTCGAAGCTCGATGTCCCAGCGATAGTCGTCATAGCGGTCGTAGTAGTCGTTCGGCAGGAAGTCGGACAGCCAGGCGCCGTATTCGGCGATCAGGTCCGTCACGACGCGCTCCCGGCGAATCGGCGTCCCACCGCGTGGTAGAGCGCGCGGCTGTCCCCCAGCGTCGAGGCGCCTTGCCAGGCGTGGCGCAAATAGAGATGCATGTCGTGTTCCCAGGTCTGCGCCAACGCGCCGTGGACCTGCACCCCGGTACGCGCGCAACCGACCGCGGCCTCGCCCGCCGCCGCCTTGGCCATCGCCGCGGCCTCCCAGCCCGCGGCGAACGGGGTCGCCGGATCGTCGAGGCGCGCAGCGGCGGCGTAGGTCAGACCGCGGGCGCGCTCCAGCGCGACGTAGTTGTCGGCCAAGGCGTGCTTGATGCCCTGGAATGCGCCGATCGGCTTGCCGAACTGCTGGCGTGTTTTCGCGTGCTCGACAGAGCGGGCCAATGCGGCGCCGGCGACACCGACCAGGTCGGCGGCCACGGCAAGCAGTGGCGTCGCCAGCGCCGATTCCAGGTCCACCGGCGCGATGGCGACCGGCTCGGCGTCGACCTCGACATCGGCGACCGGTTGCGCGGGATCGGTGCATTCGGCGTCCCGCACAGTGACGCCATCGCCGACGCGCACGACGGCGGCGACTGGCCCGTCGGCCGACGAGGCGAGGGTGACGACGAGTTCGGCGCGGGGGAGACCGGGCACCGCGACGGCGCGTCCCTGCACGCGCCCGCCCTGCATCGTCATCGGGACGCCGGGCAGGCGATAGCTCGGCGGGTGAACGGCCAGCGCGGCGACGACGCCACCACCGATGTCGGTCAACACATCAGCGACGGCGGGACCGGCGTGACGCAGCAGACCCGCGGCCAGGCCGACGCTGGACAGCAGCGGGACGGGTGCCAGGGCCGCACCACATTCCTCGAGGACAACGCTCAGGTCCAGCCGACCGAACGGACTGTCGGTATCGGGGCCGGGCCCGGCGAGTTCAGTCCAGCCGAGGTCGACGACCGTCTTCCACACCGTGCGCCAGCGCTCCGGATCCGTCATGGCCTGCCGCGCGACCGCCGGCGGGCATTCGGCGCGCAGGACGTCACGCACGCTGTCGCGCAGCGCCAATTGTCCGGAATTCAGTCCGACATCCATAAGGCCCCTAACATAGTAAAGATAGTAAACTAGCGCGACAGACGTCAATCGCTTCTGCAGTTCATTCTGAATGGTGGTGGGTTATGGCCGAGTGGTACTTGTTCCTGCCGCAGGTGCGGGTCCCGGTAGCCGACATCGTGGAGCGGGCACGTCCGCTGAGGACAGCGGATTCTCCGGGATCGCGTTCATCGACCATCTCGAGGCGCCGGGGTTACCCGACGAAAACATCTGGGAGGCAATGAGCGTCGCGACCTGGGTGGCCGCGAAAACCGAGCGGTTACGGATCGGGCACCTGGTGCTCTGCGACGCATTTCGCCACCCGGCGGTGCTGGCCAAGCAGGCCGTCACCCTGTCGGAGGCATCCGACGGCAGGTTCGAACTCGGGCTCGGCTCGGGTTCCTGGCCCGCGGAGCTCGCCAGATTCGATGTCGGTCAACAAGATCCGGTTGCCCGGGTCAAACAGCTGGAGCGTCATCTTGACTTGATGAACCAGTACTGGGGGCGTGGCGAGGGCGCCGCCGATAGTCAGTCCCCACTTCCTACCCACCACATCCCGCTGATCCTCGGCGGGACAGGGCGCCGGATGATGGAACTTGTTCGCAGGCATGCCGATTGGTGGAACATCCCGGCCAACCATATCGACAGACTCGCGGAGTTGGCTCCGGCGGCCGGCTCCGCTCGGGTGTCGATCCAGCAGATGGTCGGTTTCATCCGCAAGGACAGCGATCCGAAAAGGTGCGCGAAGTGAGCGCGACGCTTCGGCAATCTCGGATCAGGCCTGGTTTGTGGCGATGCCGACGAATTGTCCAGACATTTCGCCGAATTGTCCGGTCAAGGCGTCGAGCGTTTTTATGTTTGGTTCGCTGATTTCGCCGCACCGGAATCGCTGCACGAATTCGGCGAAACGGTGATCAAGACCTTCCCCGATAGCGCCCGTTACTGGGGCTGTGCGGATCGACGGCGAGCCTCGATGGGCACAACGGGTTCGCGGGCGAATGGCCCGCGCCGTACCGCGTTCAGCCGGATTTCCGGTAGATCCACCGCGGGGTCCACGGTGTCGAGCCACGCCACAGTCTCGGCGACATCAGAGACCTGGATAGCCTGCATCTCGAACGGAACATCCTGCAGCATTTCGGTTTCCACCGGCCCGGGCGTCACGATATGGACGGCGATGCCGTCGCGGTCGACTTCGAGTGCCAGCGCGCGGGCGAAGGCATTCATCCCGGCTTTGGATGCCGAGTAGGCGGTGCGGGCCATCATCGGTTCGTGCGCGGCGGAGGACGAGATGAATACGAGTCGGGAGCCGGCCCGCATTTTCGGCAGCACGGCCGAGGTCACCACGAAACATGAATCCAGGTTCGCCGAGATGATCGCCTGCCACTGCTCGAATGTCTGCTTTCGCGCGTAGGTCCCGCCCAGTGCGCCCGCTGCGTGAACGACGAAATCGATCGTCTCCAGCGGGCCGATCGCCGCGCGAAGCCGGTCGCGTCGCGGCATCGGCGACGATATAGCGTGCGCCGATCTCGTCGGCCGCCGCGCGCAACGGGTCGACGCGTCGCGCCGAAAGCACTACGTCGTAACCCAATTCGCATAATTTGGCCGCACAGCCCTTGCCGATTCCGCCGCTGCCACCGGTCACCAAAGCGGTTCTCACGCTTGTCGGACCTGTTCGCGCGTTCACGATCTACAGATGGCGGTTGTCCCGCGGGCGGGACAACGCCTGCGGCGACAGCGCATAGATCCGTTGGTCGGGTCCGGCGGCCAGCACGTGGTTCTGCGTGTCGGATAGATGCCGGGCAGAGATACGACGCGCCCGGTCAACGTCGCCGGCCGCGATCATCTCGGCCAACTTCACGTGCGTGTTGAGCACGGCGCGACGTTTGGTCAGCGAGGGATAGGTGCCCTTGGCCGCGCTCTCGTCGGCCCATTGCTGTTCGTGGCTGGTCCACAGCGTTTCGAGGGTGCCGACCACGGCGATGATCGTGCGGTTTCCGCAGCCATGGACGACGGCATCGTGGAATCTGCGGCCGATTTCGGTGAATTCAGGGCCGTCTTCCAGATGCACGGCCATCGCGTCGTTGATCTCTTTGAGCTCCGCGACGATGGTGTCGGCGCGGTCGGGTCGCTGAGCCGCCAGTGCCGCGCAGGCGGGTTCGAGTTCCAGTATCGCGGTCCCCAGATCGGCGACGACAACGGACTCACTCTGCAGTAGCAGGCCCAGCATGTAGGCGGCGCTGGTCTTTGCCGGAGCGTGCACAATGGCACCGCCGCGGTTGCCACGCCGAACCGATACCAGTCCTTCGGTCTCCAGAATTCGCAACGCCTCTCGCAGCGAGACGAGGCTGACACTGAACTGCTGGACGAGCACTTCCTGACGGGGCAGCAAATCGCCGTCGGCCAATTCTCCGTCGATGATCTGCCGCCGCAGTTCGTCGGCCACGATCTCGGCGATCCGCGGCGCCGACAAGCGGCGTCGGGCCCCAGGGCCAATTCCCAGCGCAGTCATCTGATTCCAGCAGCGGGACGGCCGGACGAAGTCGCGGTCGCTGCAGCCGCGAACTCCATTAACTGCAATCTTAGCATTGATGGCATAATAGCCGCGCTGGTCACGCGCCCGTCTGGCGCGAATATCGACAATAACCTGACGAAGAGATGGATACACGTTGAGCGACGGGCACGACGATCGACCGACACCGCTGACGGATGTCCGTGTTGTCGAGATCAGTGACCGCATCGCCGGCAGTTACTGCGGGAAGCTGTTGGTCGACGCCGGCGCTGAGGTCAGGAAAGTCGAGCCGCCGCAGGGGGATTCGATGCGGCGATTCAGCGCAAGCGGATCGCCCGTACCGGACGGATCGGACTCACCTCTGTTCGGGTATCTCAATGCCGGCAAACGCAGCCTGACCTGCTCGACGGCGGACCACGTTTCCGGGACGAGCTGGCAGGTGCCGACATCATCGTGGTGACGGCTACCCGGTCACGGGCGGCCCAGTCGGGTGTCAATCCGCAGCAGTTGCTGGCGGAGTCTCCCGGGGCGGTCGTGGTCACCATCTCCGACTTCGGCTGGACCGGTCCCTATACCGATCGTGCTGCCAGCGAATTCACCTTGCAGGCATGGTCCGGCTTGACCGGATTCCGCGGCGACCCGGCAGGTCCGCCGATCGCGATCGGCGGCGACCTCGGGGAGTACATGGGCGGAGTGTTCGCCGCGTTCGGTGCTTTGGCGGTTCGCCGCCGCGTCGAACGGGGCGGGCCGGGGGAGCACCTGGATCTGTCCATGTTGGAAGCGATCACGCTGATGCAAAGTGGTGAGTGGCTGCACTCCCAGTTGCTTGGATCGCCGCCGGTATCCAGAACTGTCGAGGTGCCCTCGATCGAACCGGCCAAGGACGGCTACGTCGGGATCACCATGGTGACCGGCCAACAGTGGCTGGATTTCGCCGCGATGGTGGACTGCCCGGAGCTGACCGAGATTCCTCAGCTCAGTTTTCAGATCGGGCGTTGGGAATACCGCGATTTCATCCGCGAACGCATCCGGCCCTGGCTGGCTGAACGCACCGTCGAAGAGATTGTCGAACTCGGACAGCTGTTCCGGCTGCCGATCGCGGCTTTGGGCAATGGGGCCACGGTCCGCGAGACGGCTTACGCGAGGGAACGTGGGGCATTCCTGCGCAACCCGGCGGGCTTTCACCAACCCCGCACCCCATGGCTGATGTCACGATGCAAACCGGCACCGGTGCGTGGCGCCCCTGCGCTCGGCGAGGCCGACGACACCATGCCGTGGCCCAAACGCGAATATGTTGAGCCGCAGTCGGAGTCGCGACTGCCGCTTGAGGGTGTTCGCATCGTCGACCTGACCGCGTTTTGGGCCGGGCCCGCCGCCACTCATTCGCTCGCGGCTTTCGGAGCCGACGTCGTCAAGGTGGAGTCGATACAACGTCCCGACGGCATCCGGTACTCGGGCGGCATGCGAAAAGACGTCGACGACTGGTGGGAATACGGCTGGGTGTTCCACGCCATGAACACCAACAAACGTTCGGTCACCCTGGATTTGGGATCCGACGACGGCCGTCGGCTGTTCAACGTCCTGGTCGCTGACGCCGATGTGGTGATCGAGAATTTCTCCCCGCGGGTGATGGAGCACTTCGGCCTCACCGCGGACGCCTTGCTGGCGATCAATCCGCGTCTGGTCATCGCCCGGATGCCGGCGTTCGGTTTGGACGGCCCGTGGCGCGATCGGGTCGGCTTCGCGCCGACCATGGAGCAGATCGCCGGTCTGGCCTGGGTGACCGGGTTGGCCGACGGTCTGCCCGTCCCGCCCCGGGGAGCCTGCGATCCATTGGCCGGTGTCCACGCGGCATTCGTTGTGACCGCCGCGCTGTCCTTTGCCGAACGCACCGGGGAAGGCCAACTCGTCGAGTTGCCGATGATCGAGACCGTGTTGAATGTCACCGCGGTTCAGCCGATGGAAGCCGAGGTCTTCGGTGTCACGCTGAGCCGCCAGGGTAATCGTGGCCACGGTTGGGCCGTCCAGAACCTTTACCGCTGCGAAGGAGACGACGACTGGATCGCCGTCACGGTCGGCACCGACGAGCAGTGGCGGGCGTTGGTCGACGTGATGGGCCGGCCGTCATGGACCGACGACCGCCGCTACGACACCCTTGCCGGGCGGCACGCGGACGCCGACGAGATCGACCGGCGGCTGCACGACTGGCTCGCCGGCAGGATCTGCGATGCGCGTGAATGACCTTGCCGGCGCGGGCATTCCCGTCGCGCCGGTTGTCTCGCCGTCGCTGGTGACCGAGAATTCCAGCTCAACGATCGCGGATTTCTGGAAACGCTCGACCATCCGCGTACCGGTCCGGGCCGCTACCCGCGTCCGCCGTTCGCCCCGCTGAACGGTCAGCGCGGGTGGCTGATGCGGCCGCCGCCGACGCTCGGCGAGCACAATGCCGAGGTACTGCGCGACCTGTGCGGGCTCACCGATCAAGAGCTCGCGCGCCTGGCGTCCACCGGTGTGATCGGGACCCGGCCCAAGGGTCTGTGAAATTGATCGGAAGGAGAAGCGATGCGAGTGATCGTCGACGAGACGTTGTGTGAGGCCAACGGGTTCTGCGAATCGTTGGCGCCGGACATCTTCGTGATCGGGAAATCCGACGTGGTGCATGTCGCCGACGCCGACGTGCCGGAGCATCTGAAGATCGACGTAGCGGCCGCGGTCGACCAGTGCCCCAAGGCCGCGCTGCGGCTGGTCGACTGAACCGCCTACCGCGCGCCTCAGCGTTACCGGCATCTCGTCGTAGATCGACATGTTGGTGGTCAGGTTCGGGTAGGTCACCTGTGCCGTACCGAGAGTGATGCCGTCGCACCGCAACAGCATTTCATCCAGCACGGCGCGGATTTCGGCGCGGGCGAGCATGGCGCCCAGGCAGTGGTGTGCGCCGCCGCCGCCGAACGCCACATGCGGGTTGGGGTGGCGTCCGATATCGAACGTGAACGGCGAATCGAAGACCTCCTCGTCGCGATTCGCCGAACGCAACATCGCCACCACCCGCTCACCCTTGGGGATGTGCTGGCCGTCCATTTCGATGTCGACCTTGGTGCTGCGAGTCCAGTACGCCACGGGCGATGCCCAGCGCAGCACCTCCTCGACGGCGCTCGACCGCAGTGACTCGTCGTCGCGATACCGCTCGATCTGGTCGGGGTTGGCGACGAACGCCTGCAGTCCGATAGCCAGCGCGTTCTTGGTGGTGTCGCTGCCGGCGAACGCCAGCACGAAGAAGAAGAACTCGAGTTCGTTTGCGGCCAAGCTGAATTGCTCGCCGTCGTCACCGGTGATGACGGCGGACGCAATCGTGCTCCAGATATCGTCGGCTGGGTTTCTCCGCTTTTCGGCGGTGAGCTCCATGGCGTATCCGAATATCGATGCGAAAAGGTCGGCATCAATGGACGACCCCCGGTTTGCGCCTTCAGAATGTGGTCGAAGCCGTCGAAGATGCGCGGCCGATCCTGTTCCGGAATGCCGATGATGTCGCCGATAACGGTCATCGGCAGCGCATCGGCGACATCGTCGATCCAGTCGCCGCTGCCGCGGGCGAGCAGATCGTCGATCATCCGCGACGCACGGGCCCGGATGCCGTCTTCGAGCTTGGCGATCGCCCGGGGCGTGAAGGCACTCGAGATGAGTTTTCGGTGCTTGCTCTGCTCCGGCGGATCCAGCGTGATGATGGTCGGATACGACGCGAACAGGTCGGCCGGCTGGATGAGCGGGCCGTCGCCGGCGGTGAACGAATCGGCATCGCGGTGCAGCCGTACGGCGTGCCGATGCTTGGTCGTCATCCAGAAGTCCCGCTTGACGGTTTTCGCGACGCCAGGCGTCAGCCCGTGGCGGAACAGCGGCTCGTGCGGCGCAGCTCGGCGAACAGCTCGTCGGGAAAGCCATTGCGCCACAATGCGAAATCGGAAAGATCGACTGTCGAAGCCGTCATTCGCAACCTCGATTCATTAAGACGCTTACGCCGCGCGGGGGAAGGGTTTGCAACTGACCCTACCGCCGGCGAAGGCGCGCGTTGACGTTCAATGCTTAAAATAGTAAAAATAGACGAAAGCCTGCAAAGCGCGGCGAGCGTCAGCGCGGCCGTGCGCCAATTGGCTGGCGCGGGAATGACGCAGAAGGAGCAGCCAGTGACGGACACGATTTCGGACTCTCTATCGATCCGTCCGAACGGGAATTCGGGCCGAGCGGCATCAGTCTGTCGCCGTACCGATTCCCGACCGGATGGTTCATCGTCGGCTTCGCCTCGGAGCTGGCGCCCGGCGAGGTCAAGCGGGTGCACTACTTCGGCGAGGAGATGGTGCTGTTTCGCACCGAGTCCGGCGAAGTGAATGTGCTGGACGCCTACTGCCAGCACCTCGGCGCCAACATGGGTGTCGGCGGCACCGTCGAGGGGGAGAACATCGTCTGCCCCTGGCACGGCTGGCAGTGGCGCGGAGACGGCACGAATGCGCTGATCCCGTACAGCAAAATCGGCTGCAAGAACAACGTCCGCGTGCGGACCTACCACAGCGCGGAGTGGTACGGCTTCATCCTGGTGTGGCACGAGCGGCACGGCCGGGCGCCGTACTGGCAGCCACCGGTGCTGCCGGAGTTGGAGACCGACGAGTACTACCCGCTGCACCCGCACAGCCGCATGCTCAACCGGGTCAAGGTGCACGCGCAGATGATCATCGAAAACGCCGCCGACCCCTATCACGTGCAGTACGTGCACAAGGCGGCAAACCCGGCCAACACCACGTCGTTCGAGGTGGCCGGCTACCACCTGCACGCCACCGTCAGCGCCCACTTCGGCGGCGGCCGATCACAGACCTGGCTGACGCCGAACGGTCCGGTCGACGCCAAGATCATCTACGACAACTACTCGCTGGGTCTGGGCATCGTGCGCTTCCCCAGTGACTTGGTGGCCACCATCGAGGTGACCGGGCAGACTCCGGTCGACGAGGACTACACCGACTACTTCTATACCCAGGCGTCCGTTCGCGAGGCCGGCGACTCCGGTGACGTGCCCACCGGTCGCGCCGCAAAGTTTCTGGCGCTGCAGCAAGAGGTCATCAAGCAGGACTTCTTCACCTGGGAGAACATGAAATACCTGGAGAAGCCGAACCTGGCACCGGAAGAGGCCCACGACTACGCGGCGCTGCGGCGCTGGGCGCACCGCTTCTACCCGGGCGAAGAAGCAGCGCACGACGACTTCGGCTACACCGCCAATGGTGACCCGGACCCGGCTGCTGCAGGAGCGTGATGTCCCGCGTGCCGGTTCGGTCGGCCCGCGTGCGACGGAAAGCCCATCGGCCCAGCTGATTTCGGCGTCGAGCAGTTCAGCGTCGCGGCGGTCCTCGATCGTCGCGCCGAGCAGTATCCCGACCGGGTGATGATGTCGATCGACGGCGTCGACGTGACCTTCGAGCAGATGCGGCGGCGGTCCAGTGCTGCCGCTCATGTTCTGTTGGACTTGGGTATTGGACCGGGCGATGGTGTCGCGCTGTTCGCCGGCACCTGCCCGGAATGGGTCTACTTCTGGTTGGGTGCGGGTCGCATGGGCGCGGTGGCCGCGGCCGTGAACACGGCCAACAAGGGCGACTTCCTGCTGAACGCGCTTCGCTTGTCGCGGGCAAAGGTGATTGTCGCCGACGCCGAGCGGCAGGCGCGGGTTGACGAGGTGGCCGACCAACTGCCTGGTATGGCCAGCATTGCGGTGGAAGACAATTGGCTCGACGGGGGTGCGGTAGTCGCCGAGCACGCGGGCCGGGTCGATGAGATCGGTTCGTTGTTCTTCACGTCCGGCACGACCGGGGCGTCGAAAGCCGTAGCGACCACCTGGCACTACCTGTTCACCACAGCCGCGACCGCCGCTGCGGCCTGGGAGTTCGGTGCCGGTGAGGCGCTGTGGACGGCGATGCCACTGTTTCACCTCAGCGCCGCGCCGGCCGTTTTGGCGCCGATGCTGGTCGGTGGCACAACGGTATTGGCATCGGCGTTTCACCCGGCCTCGGTGTGGGACGAGGTGCGGGCCAGCGGTGCGGTGGGCTTCGTCGGCGCCGGCGCGATGGTCTCGATGCTCGTGAATCAGCCGCCGGATTCCGGTGACGCGCAATTGCCGCTGCGCTTCATCTCCGCGGCACCGATCGCCGCCGGAATATACCGCGACATCGAAAAGCGCTATGGCTGCCGGATCGTCACCATGTACGGCCTGACTGAAGCCTTCCCGATCGCCGTCAAAGGCGTTGCCGACGACGGCGTGCCCGGAACCTCGGGCCGGCCCAACCCCGACTTCGACGTGCACATCGTCGGACCGGACGGCGCGCCAGTCCCCGACGGCACGGTCGGCGAGATCGCCTGCCGCCCCCGCCGCCCACACGTCATGAGTGAGGGCTACCTGAACGCCTCGGGCGAAGGACTCGCCCCGCACCCGCAATGGTTCCGTACCGGCGATCTCGGCGTGCTCGACAGCGACCAGAACCTGACCTACGTGGACCGGGCGAAGGACTCGCTGCGCCGCCGCGGAGAGAACGTTTCATCGATCGAAGTCGAGACCGTGGTGACGCGGCATCCGGCGGTGCTCGAAGCCGCGGTCGTCGGTGTGCCCAGCGACCTGGGCGAGGATGACATTCTGCTGTTCGTCACCGTGCAGCCCGGTGCGGAGCTGGATTATGTTGAGCTGCTCGACTTTTGCAGCGCCCGGATGCCGTACTTCTCGGTACCGCGATACGTGGAGATAGTCAGCGACCTTCCCAAGACCGTGATCGGCCGGATTCGCAAAGACATGCTTCGCGCTCAAGGTGTCGGACCCGCGGCCTGGGACCGCGAAACCCACGGATACATCGTCAGTCGGTAAAGACAGGGAGAACAACACACATGGCCATGACATATCAGCAGCAATACGTCCTCGACGGCTCGGTGGGCCGCGACGCGATCTTGAACCTGACGGCTCGGCACAACCGATACTTCTCCGAAGGCGACCGCAACGGGTGGATCGCGACATTCCGCCACTCGGGTGCCAGCTTCACCCGCGACGGCGAGGAATTCACCGACCTGCGAAAGGCTTACGACGGCGGGAGCGGCCGACTGGTCACCGTCGACCACGAGATCACCGTCGACGGCGTGGATGCAACACAACGCTGTGTGGCGTTGCTCTTCACCGCCAACGGTGACGGCGGCTCCACGCTGCGTGCCACCGGAAGCTACCGCGATCAACTGGTCTACGAGCGAGGCGGCTGGTACTTCACTTCGCGCGAGCTGCAATGGGATTCGGTGCCGGTCTCGGCGTGACGTCGACTCCCATCAGCTACAAGCTAGCGTTCGGTACCTACGAGGACGCCTTACGCATGATCGGCGTGACCTCCGAGCCGCGGCTCGCAGGAACCGTGGTCAGCGCGGCGCGAATTCAAATGTTCGCTGCCACAGTGCAAGACGGCAACCCGTCGTACTGGGACGCCGACTTCGCGACCAAGACCTGGGGAGGGCTGCTGGCACCGCCGGCGCTGCTGATGGGCTGGCTGGTTCCGCTGCCATGGGAACCGGGTGGACAACCACCGGTCGCGGCGATCGCGCTGCGGGTTCCGCTTCCCGGCACCACAATCGTGAATGCCGCCAACGATGCGGAATTTCCGCTGCCCATCCTCGACGGCGACCGGCTCACCATTGTCGAACAAGTCGTGTCGGTGTCAGCGGAGAAGCAGTCCAAACTCGGTGTCGGGCACTTCGTCGAAACCTTGGATACCTTCACCCGTCAGGACGGTGCGGTGGTGGCGACCAACCGGAACACCTTGTTCCGCTTCACCCCGACGGCGGCGTCGTGAACCTGGACTGGGACCAGATCACCGTCCCGACCGACCTGCCCGAGGTGCACGATGAAATCAGTTACCAACGGGTGGTGATGAACTCCGGATCCACCTGGGACTACACCCCGGTCCACTTCGACCCGTATTACGCCGAAAAGCAGGGCCATCCAGGCATTTTCGTCAACACCATGCACATCGCCGGTTTCGCCGACCGCATCGCCACCGACTGGGCCGGCCCGAAGAGCCGAGTGGTGCGCCGAAAGATGAGGCTCGCCGGATCGATCTACGCCGGCGACACGATGGTGGGCCGCGGCCGCGTGATGGCTAAACCGGCGCCGGGACTGGTCGACCTGCAGATCGAGGTCACCAATCAGCGCGGTGAGTTGTGCAGCCCAGTCGAGCTCACCCTGCAGTTGTCCAACTGACTTCCCGGACCGTCACATCTGGCACAGCAGCCTCCGGCGGAGAAGGATGCTCCGACGTGCCCACCTCACAGCGACAACGCTGGGAGTCGAACGAATTGTCGCTGCGAGGTGGGCACATCGAGTGCCGACGCCCACCTGCGACGCTCGGACTGCAACGCGGCTTTAGCCGGACAGCGGGGGCATCGCGCCTTTGCTGATCACCGACTGCAGCTCGACGTACTCGTGCAGGCCCTCGGGGCCGAACTCACGGCCGATTCCGGACTGCTTGAAACCGCCGAAAGGGCTACCGATGTCGAGCGTGTACATGTTGATGCCGTAGGTGCCGGCCCGCACGCGTGCGGCCACGTCGAGCCCGTGGCCGATGTCGGCAGTCCAGACCGACCCGGCCAGACCGTAGTCGCTGTCGTTGGCGATCCGGACGGCGTCGGCCTCGTCGCGGTAGGTCAGCACGCTGAGCACCGGACCGAAGATCTCCTCACGCGCGATCCGCATGTCATTGGTGACGTCGGTGAACAAGGTCGGGCGCACGTACCAGCCCTGATGGTGCGGCGCGTCCTCGCCGCCGAGGACCATCCGGGCGCCTTCTTTGACTCCGGATCGGATGTAGTCCTGCACCCGGGTTTGCTGACGCTGCGCGACCAGGGGGCCGACGTCGGTGGCCTCATCGGTCGGGTCGCCGACCTGCAGCCCCGACATCATCTCGGCCAACGCGTCGATCACCTCGTCGTGGCGCCGCTCGCTGACCAGGATGCGGGTCTGCGCCACGCAGGCCTGCCCGTTGTTCATCAGGCTTGCCGACTTCAGTTCCTGGACCGTTTTGCCGATGTCGGCGTCGTCGAGAATGATCGCGGCCGATTTACCGCCGAGCTCGAGGCTCACCCGCTTGAGCTGCTCGCCGCACAGTGTGGCGATGCGGCGTCCGACCCCGCTCGACCCGGTGAACGAGACCTTGTCCACACCGGGATGGCGCACCAGCGCCTCGCCGACGTCGGTGCCGCCGGGAAGGACGGAGACCACCCCTTCGGGCAGGTCGAGCTGCTCGATCATCTCGGCCAACCACAAAGCGTCCAAGGGTGTTTCGGGCGCGGGTTTGACGATGACCGGGCAGCCGGCGATCAGCGCGGGAATCAGCTTCGGCATGATCAGGAACTGCGGCACGTTCCACGGGACGATTGCCGCGACCACGCCGACCGGGGCACGGTGCAGGTGTACTTCGCCGAGCACACCTTGGCGCCGCTCGGTCCACGGGAAGTCGCGGGCGACCGCCAGAGTGAGGTGCATCATCGCGACCGCCGCCGCGGCCTGGCCCAAGCGGCTGAAGCTGCGCGGCGAACCCATCTCGTCGGTGATCAAGTCGGCCATCTCGTCGAGGTGGCCGCCGTAGATCGTTGGCCAGCTCCTCGACCTTGTGCATGCGTTCCTGCGGGTCCAGCCGGGGCCACGGGCCATGGTCGAAGGCGTGCCGTGCGGCGGCAACAGCGTCATCGACGTCCGCAGGAGTGGCCGCGGGGACGTCGCCGATCGAACTTTCGGTGTGCGGGGAGATGACCGTCAGGCGCTGATCGGTGGACGGCTTACGCCATCGCCCGCCGATGAAAAGCTGGTCGTAGCAACGGTGGTCACGGGTTTCCGGCATGGGCACGACCTTTGCACGACCTTGGAAAGGGCGAAGGCAACTTCGCTATTGATGCTAACATAGCAAAAAAGACGGACCGCCTGGCATCTGCCGCGAACGAACTGTGAAGGCGACGTGAGCGACGAACTTCTGGTGACGACGGACGGCGCCGTCCGGATCGTGACGATCAACCGTCCCGACGATCTGAATGTCGTCAACGCCACCCTGCATCATCGGCTGCTCGACGTTTGGCGCGACCTGGAGCGCGACCGCGATGCCCGATGCGTGGTCTTGACCGGCGCCGGGAAAACCTTCAGCGGCGGAGGCGATTTCGCGTTCCTCAAGGCGCAGCATCACTCGCTTGACTACCGGTATGAGATCTCCGCGCAGGCGTCGGACATTCTGCACACGATGATCAACTTCCGGCTGCCGGTGGTGGCCGCGGTCAACGGCCCGGCCATCGGACTGGGAGCATCGCTCGCGTTGTGTTGCGACCTGGTGTTGATGTCGGAGCGCAGCTACCTGTGCGACCCGCACGTGTCGATCGGTCTGACCGCGGGCGATGGAGCCGCGTTGCTGTGGCCGTACATGACCAGCCTGATCCGAGCTAAGGAGTACGTCTACACCGGGGAGCGCATCCCGCCGGCCCTGGCGGTGGAGCTGGGCTTGGCCAATCGCGTCACCAGCCCCGAGACATTGATGGACGACGCGATGCAACTCGCCGGACGCCTGGCGGCCCAGCCCGCGCGCGCATTGCAGACCACCAAGCGGGCGTTTTCCAAACACCTGGCCCAGGCGGCGATCGCGATCGTCGACTACGGGCTGGCGGCCGAGACGCTTGAACTGGGCGCTGACGACCATATCGAGAAGGTGCGTGAGTTCCTGGGAGCCGACAAGTACGACGCGATCCCAACCCGCGAGGCGTGAGATGAACACTGACTGGCGCACGTTCCCGTTCCATTTGGTGCCAGGCGAGGGTGCATTGGATTTTCCCGCCGCCGAAGGTTTGCACGCCGACCAGGAATCCGACACCTGGTTCATCGCCGGCGAGCTGACCGGCGCGACGGGACGCAAGTTCGCCTACTTGACCATCTTCAACAAGAACCGCCCCGGCGGAACCGTGGTCGCCGATTTCTACACGATGGCGCTATTCGATTGCGATACGGGCGAATACGGCACCTACACCGATTACGACATGCCGCCGAAGAATATGCAACCGGGTGCGCAACCGAAGATGACGATGGCCACCGGGTACCTCGACATCCGTTACGAGAGCAGTGCCGGGCCGGTGACGTGGACCTCCTGTCGCGACGACGACGGCGACCTGCGGCCCTATAGCTACCAGGTCAGCCTGCGAGGCGTCGATCAGGCCGGCCAGTCAATGGAATTGGACTTAGACGTGACGCCGACGCGTGCGCCGGTACCTGTCGGCGCGAACACCTACGACGGCAAGATCATCTGCTTCGGCCAGCCCGACACGTACTCGTATTTCCAGACCGGCATGGCAATGAATGGAACGCTGCGCTGGGGTGAGCGGCATGAAGAGGTCAGCGGCAGCGCGGGACACGTTGACCGGCAGTGGTTTCCCAAGTATGCCGGTGGCGGTGGAACCGGGGGAGACCCCGGGCCAGGTCTCACGAATGGCGAACGATCAACCTGGATAACGGCGTCGACATGAGCATCTGGCACCAGTTCGACCGGCTGGATGGCAATGTGCTGCAGCCGTTCTCGGGTGCGACGGTGAGCTATCCGGACCCGTCGACAGCGCCGGAGTGCGTGGAAGACGTCGAGGTCACGGTGAGCACGTATGTGCGATGGCCGAATTCGATTCGGCCGCTGGTGCGACCGCCGGCTCCCGACCGGTTCATGCCCAACCTGCACCGGCTGCGCAGCGCCGCACTGGAATTGGACCTCACCGGAGAACCGCTGGTTCCGGCTCCGGCCCACGGGCTGCCGATCGAATACATGGAAGGGCCCTATCGCTACCACGGAACGATGCGCGGGGAACCGGTCAGCGGGTTCGCATTCTACGAGCGCTCGCTGGCAATGTACCGGGACTGGGAGTTGATCGAAGTGCTGGCGTCCACTCTCGACAACCGGAGCGATGTGCTCGATCAGCTGCGTTCGCTCGTCGCGGCCGGAAATCCGACAGATGCACGAAAGCTACTGCAGGACAATCTCACAACGCTGCCTGCCAGCGGCCGCGATGTCGCCGAGGCGCTGATCGGGGTGCTGTCGGCCGACGGCTGAGGGGGTATCAACGGCTAGTCCGGTCAGCCGACCGGCATTCCGGGGGGTTCCCAGGCGAACCCGCCTGGGGTACCGACGCAGGTCACCGGACCACCGGAATTGGAAACGGCGGCGGAACCCTCTGCGCCGCAGGGCATGCCGACAGCCGGCCGAGTGTCGAGAACGTTCGGTCCCGACGGAGTCGTCTTGGCCGGTTTCGGCACGGTTGTCTGCGGCACGGTGCTCTGAGCCGGCGTCGTGGTGGTCGGATGGGTTGTGGTTGTCGGCGCAGTCGTCTTCGGTGCGGCCGTTGTGGCCACCGGCGGAGGGGGAGCGACCGGCGGCGGGGGAGGCGGGGCGACCACGATCGGCGTCGGCGCGATAGCGCTGGCGCCGGGGTGGTCGGTTCGGCGGATGTGGTCTCGACATTGGCCGGCGCGTCGTCAGGTTGGGACGCCGAGCGCAGAGCCTTGACGCCGATGAACCATGCCAGCAACACGACCGCAATCACCCCGGAGATCGCCGCCGAGTGCTTCAGCCGGCGTTTGCGCGCCTCAGCCGCTTCGTCATCGTCGAACTCGTCGTCGTCGAACTCGTCGTCGTCGAAATCGTCGTCGTCCAACTCCTCGGAAACCGAGGGACGCGACAGTGGTGGTGACATCGTCGATGTGGTTGTTGTTGCGGTGACCATTTGACGTGACTGCCGGAGCAGGGGCGGTGGTTTGGCGTGCAGCCTCAGCCGCGGACTCGGCCGGCGTCGGATCGTCGGTCTTCGGTGTTGCGACGAATGCTGCGGCTACCGAATCCCCGTTCTGGGTGGCTTCGCGGAAGATGGACGCCGCCCGAACCTCGGAGCTGGCGCGGATGTGTGAGCGTTTGCCGCCGGTCGATTCGAGCGCTTTGGCGAAGTCGCGGCATCGCCGGAATCTGTCGACGGGATCTTTCGAGAGCGCGCGGGCGAACATCGCGTCGAATTCGGTCAGGTCCGGTCGGACATCGCTAGGCCTCGGTGGTGCTTCATTGAGGTGCTTGCTGACCACCACTGACGGATTGAAATGTGCGAACGGCGGCAAACCGGTCAACAGATGAAAAGCGCTGGCCGCCAAGGCGTATTGGTCGACCCGGCCGTCGATTTCCTCGCCCATCAGCTGCTCGGGTGCGGTATAGCCGGCGCTCCCGATGAACATGCCGGCGCGGGTCAGCGTGTTGTGGGCGCCCTCTGGGCGCGCTACACCGAAGCCAGCCAGGGCAATTCGGCGTCTGTCGGCCGGCGACTTGGTGACCAGGATGTTGCCGGGATTGACATATCGATGCAGCACACCGCGGTCGTGCGCGTAGTCCAGGGCGTCGGCGATCTCCGACACGATCTCGATCACCAATCGCGGTGGCATGCCGTCGGGATGGTCTTCGCCGAGCAACTCGGCCGCGTCGGAGCCGTCGATGAACTCCGTCGAGATCCACAGCTGGTTCTCGAACTCACCGCGGTCGGTGAGGCCGGCGATGCTCGGATGCCACAGCGTCGCCGCCTGATCGGACTCCTGGTTGAACCGTTCGCGGTAATCCAAGTCGACCGAGATGTCGGCGGGCATCAGGTGAAGAACCTGCTGGCGGGGAAGCGTCGGATGCTCGGCAACATAGAGCTCACCGAACTCTTCGTAGCCGAGCTGCCGAACAATGTTGAATCCAGCGACCGTCGCGCCGATGACCAGCGGCATGGGGAAATGGTACAGACTGCCGCCCACCGTTCACGGTCACGGTGCAAGCGGTCACCCAATCGAGACCGGGAGAAAATATTCGCGTGACCGAACCTGGATACCACCCAAGTTCGCGGTGATGATCGCCATCGAGGTGACCGGCCGGGTCTGACCTTCGGGATGTGGTGGGTGTATTTCCTGATTCCGGCAGCGCCCCTGCTGCACGCTCACCGCGAACGCTCGATCGGCTACGGCTACCTCCATATCGCGGTGTTCGGATCGATCGTCGCCACCGGCGCCGGGCTGCACGCGGCCGCGGACTTCATCGAGCATCGGTCCGGGCTCGACTCGGTGGGCACGGCGGTCGCGGTCGCGGAGCCGATCGGGGTGTACATCGGCGCTGTCTACGGGACCTATCTGCTGCTGACCCGGGCCCGGGACGGCTTCTATGCACCCTTGTGCTGGTCACGCTATCGGTGCTGGGCACCGCGGTCGCCCTCGCAACGGCGGGAATCTCGACCCCGGTGTGTCTGCTGGTGGTCACTGCAGCGCCGGCCGCGGTGGTCGCCAGTTACGAGTGGCTCGGGCACCAGCGGACGTCGGATGCGCTGGCCACGAGCGCGGAACCCGGCGGTCGTCAACCGTGATGCGGATGCGAGTACGCCTGAGCTGACTCCGAAGTAAGTTCCCAGCAAACTCCGGGGAGCCGGCGGATGGGCCGGATTCTCAACAGTCGCACTGCCGCGTCTCGCCGACATCGGGGCGTGAAGCCCGATATGGCACAGAATTTGTAGATAACGATTAGGTAACAATACTGCCTTGATCTGCGCAGTTATAGCTACTCGACCGTAACCACCCGCACGCAGCAGGTTTGGTCCGGACGCCCTCAGTGGCCGTTGAGCGGAGTGTTACCCAGCCCACCCCTACTCGCGCGTAGTACTCACCAGTAACCAATTTCCCCCAGAAAGCTCCAAATTCCTTATGACACTCTTAGTGCAGCCGATGACGCACCTTTGGCGCGACCCGCGAAAGCCGGGTCGGTCAGGATGCGGCCAGGTATGGGCCGGGGGCCCAATCGGGATCTGGCGATATTTACGGGGCAGCGCGGCTCTCGCACCTAAGCGGACGAGCGCTAATTAGGGAGATACACGTGACGATCTATGAGCACCATCGAGTGTCCGCTGACCGCGACGGAGTGAACGCCGGTACTCATGCGCTCGTCGATCGTCTGACCGCCGGTGAGGCTTACGCGGTCGCGTTCGGCGGCCAGGGCGGCGCGTGGTTGGAGACGCTGGAAGAGCTGGTGTCGTCGTCCGGTATCGAATCCGAGCTGGCGACGCTGGCCGGCGAGGCGGACCTGCTGCTTGAGCCGGTGGCCAACGAGCTGGTCGTCGTGCGGCCGATCGGGTTCGAGCCGCTGCGCTGGGTGCGCGCGTTGGCTGCCGAAGACCCGGTTCCGTCCACCAAGCACCTGACCTCCGCCGCGGTGTCGCTGCCCGGTGTCTTGCTCACCCAGATCGCCGCGATCCGCACCCTGGCCCGACAGGGCATGGACCTGATCGCCACTCCGCCGGTGGCTGTCGTCGGGCATTCGCAGGGCATCCTGGCCGTCGAGGCGCTGAAGGCTGCGGGTGCGCGCGATATCGAGCTGCTGGCGATGGCGCAGCTGATCGGCGCGGCAGGCACGCTGGTGGCGCGCCGGCGCGGGATCTCGGTGCTCGGCGACCGTTCGCCGATGGTGTCGGTCACCAACGCCGACCCCGAGCGCATCTACCGATTGCTCGAGGATTTCGCGCAGGACGTCCGCACCGTGCTGCCGCCGGTACTGTCCATCCGTAACGGCCGTCGTTCGGTCGTCATCACCGGAACGCCCGAGCAGCTGTCCCGCTTCGAGCTGTACTGCAAGCAGATCTCGGAGAAAGAAGAAGCCGACCGCAAGAACAAGGTCCGCGGCGGCGACGTCTTCGCGCCGGTTTTCGATGCGGTCCAGGTCGAGGTCGGCTTCCACACACCGAGGCTCGCCGACAGCATCGACATCGTCGGCGAATGGGCCGAGAAAGTCGGCATCGACGTCGATCTGGCCCGTGCCATGGCGGAAGCCATCTTGGTCCAGCCGGTCGACTGGGTCGACGAGGTGATCCAGGTTCACGAGGCCGGCGCACGCTGGATCCTCGACTTGGGGCCCGGCGACATCCTGACCCGGCTGACCGCGCCGGTCATCCGCGGACTCGGAGTCGGCATCGTGCCCGCGGCGACCCGCGGCGGCCAGCGCAACCTCTTCACCGTCGGCGCCGTCCCCGAGGTGGCCCGGCCCTGGTCGAGCTACGCACCCGTCGGTCGTCAGCCTGCCCGACGGGCGGGTCAAGCTCTCCACCAAGTTCACCCGGCTGACCGGCCGGTCTCCGATCCTGCTTGCCGGGATGACCCCGACCACCGTCGACGCCAAGATCGTTGCCGCCGCGGCCAACGCGGGACACTGGGCCGAGCTCGCCGGCGGCGGTCAGGTCACCGAACCGATCTTCAACGACCGCGTCGAGGAGCTTGCCGGGTTGCTCGAGCCCGGCCGCACCGTACCAGTTCAACTCGCTGTTCCTCGACCCGTACCTGTGGAAGCTGCAGGTCGGCGGAAAGCGATTGGTGCAGAAGGCCCGCCAGTCGGGTGCGGCGATCGACGGCTTGGTCGTCAGCGCCGGCATCCCCGAGCTGGAAGAGGCCGTCGCGCTCATCGAAGAGCTCAACGAGATCGGCATCTCCCACGTGGTGTTCAAGCCGGGCACCATCGAGCAGATCCGCTCGGTCATCCGCATCGCCACCGAAGTGCCGACCAAGCCGGTCATCATGCACATCGAGGGCGGACGCGCCGGTGGCCACCACTCGTGGGAAGACCTCGACGACCTGCTGCTGGCCACCTACTCCGAACTGCGGTCACGGCCCAACATCACCGTCTGCGTCGGCGGCGGCATCGGCACTCCCGAGCAGCGCGGCCGAATACCTGTCCGGTCGCTGGGCCCAGGCCTACGGCTTCCCGCTGATGCCGGTCGACGGCATCCTGGTCGGCACCGCCGCGATGGCCACGCTGGAGGCCACCACCTCGCCGTCGGTCAAGCAGATGCTGGTCGACATCCAGGGCACCGATCAGTGGGTCGGCGCTGGAAAAGCCGCAGGGCGGCATGGCCTCTGGCCGCAGCCAGCTCGGCGCCGACATCCATGAGATCGACAACACCGCCTCCCGTTGCGGCCGGCTGCTCGACGAGGTCGCCGGTGACGCCGACGCGGTCGCCGCGCGCCGCGACGAGATCATCGCCGCGATGGCCAACACCGCGAAGCCGTACTTCGGCGATGTCGGCGAGATGACCTACCTGCAGTGGCTGCAGCGCTACGTCGAGCTGGCCATCGGCGACGGCGACAGCACCGCAGACACCGCCGCGCCCGGCAGCCCGTGGCTGGCCGACACCTGGCGCGACCGATTCGCGCAGATGCTGCAGCGCGCCGAGGCGCGGCTGCACCCGCAGGACTCCGGGCCCGATCGACACGCTGTTCGGCGACGCCCGAACTGCTGGAGCGTCCCGACGAGGCCGATCGCCGCGCTGGTCGCCGCGCTACCCGGACGCCGCAGACCGTGCAGCTGCACCCGGCCGATGTGCCGTTCTTCGTCACGCTGTGCAAGACGCTGGGCAAGCCGGTGAACTTCGTGCCGGTGATCGACAAGGACGTACGCCGTTGGTGGCGAAGCGATTCGCTGTGGCAGGCCCATGACGCCCGCTACGACGCCGACCAGGTCTGCATCATCCCCGGCACCGCGGCGGTCGCCGGTATCACCCGGCTCGACGAGCCGGTCGGCGAGCTGCTGGACCGCTTCGAGCAGGCCGCGATCGACGACGTGCTCGCCACCGGCGCGACCCCGACGCCGGTGACCGCGCGCCGGCAGGGCCGCGTCGACGTGCGCGGGCCACTGGCCACCGTGCTCGACGCGCCGGATGTGTTGTGGGCCGGCCGCGTTGCCACCAACCCGGTGCACCGCATCGCCGAACCCGGCGACTGGCAGGTGCACGTGATCGCGGCCCGAAGAGCCACAAGCCACCCACTCGTCCACCGGGGCACGCCTGAGCCACCGAAGGCGACCAGGTGGTGTTGAGCGTGCCGATCGCCGGCGTGTGGATCGACATCCGATTCAGCTTGCCCGCCAGCACGATTGACGGCGCCATCCCGGTGATCCGCACCAAGGACGCGATCGAGGCTATGCGCTCGGTGCTGGCGATCGCCGCCGGCGCCGACGGCCCGGACACGCTGCCGCCGGGTGCACAACGGCACCGCGACCGTGACCGTGCATTGGGACCCCGAGCGGGTCGCCGACCACACCGGTGTCACCGCCATCTTCGGCGAGCCGCTGGCGCCGACCCTGACCACCGTGCCCGACGCGCTGGTCGGCCGGTGCTGGCCCGCAGTCTTCGCGGCCATCGGCTCCGCTGTCACCGGCGCCGGTGTCCCGGTCGTCGAAGGCCTGCTGAGCCTGGTGCATCTGGACCACGCCGCTCACCTGGTCGCCGCACTGCCCAAGGTGCCGGCCGAATTGACCGTCACCGCAACGGCTTCGGTGGCCACCGACACCGAAGTCGGCCGCGTCGTCCCGATCTCGGTGACGGTCGCCGACGCCGACCGCACGGTGCTCGCCACCATGGAGGAGCGGTTCGCGATCCGTGGCCGCACCGGGCCCGGCCGAGCTGACCGACCCGCTGCGGGCCGGCGGCGCGGTGTCGGAGAACGCCACCGACACCCCGCGGCGCCGCCGCCGCGACGTCACGCTCACCGCGCCGGTCGACATGCGGCCGTTCGCGGTGGTGTCCGGTGACCACAACCCGATCCACACCGACCGGGCCGCCGCACTGCTGGCCGGCCTGGACTCGCCGATCGTGCACGGCATGTGGCTGTCGGCCGCCGCGCAACACGTGGTCACCGCCACCGACGGCCAGGCCCGGCCGCCGGCCCGGCTGATCGGCTGGACGGCCCGCTTCCTGGGCATGGTGCGACCCGGCGACGAGGTGGACTTCCGCGTCGACCGCGTCGGAATCGACCAGGGCGCAGAGGTTTTGGAGGTCGCCGCCCGGATCGGCTCGGACTTGGTGATGTCGGCGACCGCACGGCTGGCCGCGCCGAAGACGGTCTACGCGTTCCCCGGCCAGGGCATCCAGCACAAGGGCATGGGCATGGACGTCCGCGCCCGTTCCAAGGCCGCCCGCAAGGTGTGGGACGACGCGGACAAGTACACCCGCGAGACCCTGGGCTTCTCGATCCTGCACGTGGTGCGGGACAACCCGACCAGCCTGATCGCCAGCGGCGTGCACTACCACCACCCCGAGGGCGTGCTGTACCTGACGCAGTTCACTCAGGTCGCCATGGCGACGGTGGCCGCGGCGCAGGTCGCCGAGATGCGCGAGCAGGGTGCGTTCGTGGAAGACGCGATCGCGTGTGGTCACTCCGTCGGTGAGTACACGGCGCTGGCCTGCGTGAGCGACGTCTACGGGCTGGAAGCGTTGCTGGAGACGGTGTTCCAGCGCGGATCGCAACATGCATGACATCGTGCCGCGCGACGAGCTCGGCCGGTCCAACTACCGGCTGGCCGCGATCCGGCCGTCGCAGATCGATCTCGACGACGCCGACGTGCCGGAGTTCGTCGAGGAGATCTCCCGAGCGCACCGGGGAGTTCCTGCAGATCGTCAACTTCAACCTGCGCGGCTCGCAGTACGCGATCGCCGGCACGGTCCACGGCCTGGAGGCGCTCGAGGACGAGGTCGATCGCCGACGCGAAATCTCCGGCGGCAAGCGGTCTTTCATCCTGGTGCCGGGTATCGACGTGCCGTTCCACTCCGAGGTGCTGCGGGTCGGCGTCGCCGACTTCCGTCGCTCGCTGGAACGGGCTATGCCGCGGGGCAAAGACCCCGAGGTGCTCATCGGGCGCTACATCCCGAACCTGGTGCCGCGGCCGTTCAGCCTGGACCGCGACTTCATCCAGGAGATCCGGGATCTGGTGCCGGCCGAGCCGCTGGACGAGATCCTCGAGAACTACGACTACTGGCGCAACGAGCGGCCGTTCGACTTGGCGCGCACGGTGATCATCGAGCTGCTGGCCTGGCAGTTCGCCAGCCCGGTGCGCTGGATCGAAACCCAGGATCTGCTGTTCACCGAGGAGGCCGCCGGCGGTCTGGGTGTGGAGCGGTTCGTCGAGATCGGCGTGAAGTCGGCGCCGACGGTCGCCGGGCTGGCCACCAACACGCTCAAGCTGCCCGAATACGCCCACAGCACAGTCGAAGTGCTCAACGCCGAGCGCGACGCCGCGGTGCTGTTCGCCACCGACACCGACCCTGAGCCCGAGGACGTCGTGGACGAGGCGCCGGCGATTCCGACGCCGCCGCGTGGCGGCACCTCGCGCCTGATGCCGCCCCCGCCGCCGCTCGCGGCTCCCGCCGCAGCTCCGTCGGGTGCTCCGCAGCCCCGACGACATCGGGTTCGATGCCGCCGACGCGACGCTGGCGCTGATCGCGCTGTCGGCCAAGATGCGCATCGACCAGATCGAGCAGCTGGACTCCATCGAGTCCATCACCGACGGCGCCTCGTCGCGGCGCAACCAGTTGCTGGTCGACCTGGGTTCCGAGCTGAACCTGGGCGCCATCGACGGCGCCGCCGAGGCCGACCTGGCCGGGCTGCGGGCGCAGGTCACCAAGTTGGCACGCACCTACAAGCCTTACGGGCCAGTGCTTTCCGACGCGATCAACGACCAGCTGCGCACCATCCTCGGTCCGTCCGGAAAGCGGCCCGCCGCGATCGCCGAGCGGGTGACCAAGACCTGGGAGCTGGGCGAAGGCTGGGTCAAGCACGTCACGGTCGAGGTCGCGCTCGGTACCCGCGAGGGCACCAGCGTTCGCGGCGGTGCACTGGGCAACCTGCACGAGGGTGCCCTGGCTGACGCCGCCGCGGTCGACAGCGTCATCGACGCCGCCGTCACGTCGGTGGCCGCCCGCCGCGGCATCGCGGTGGCACTGCCGTCCAGCGGTGGCGGCGGCGGCGCGACCGTCGACGCGGCCGCGCTGGGCGAGTTCACCGAGCAGATCACCGGCCGCGACGGCGTGCTCGCCTCGGCGGCCCGCCTGATACTGGGTCAGCTGGGCCTCGACGAGCAGGTCAGCGTGCCGCCGGCCGCCACCGATGCCGACCTGATCGACCTGGTGACCGCCGAACTGGGCGCCGACTGGCCGCGGTTGGTGGCGCCGGCGTTCGACGGCAAGAAGGCCGTGGTGTTCGACGACCGGTGGGCCAGCGCGCGCGAAGACCTGGTCAAGCTGTGGCTGATCGAGGACGACGAAGCCAACGCCGACTGGGCACGGCTCTCAGAGCGTTTCGAGGGTGCCGGCCACGTGGTGGCGACGCAGGCGACCTGGTGGCAGGGCAGGGCGCTGGCGGCCGGACGTCAGATCCACGCGTCGCTGTACGGCCGGATCGCGGCCGGTGCGGAGAACCCGGACCCCGGCCCGTTCCATACCGAGGTTGCCGTAGTGACCGGTGCGTCGAAGGGCTCGATCGCCGCCTCGGTGGTCGGCAAGCTGCTCGATGGTGGTGCCACCGTCATCGCCACGACGTCGAAGCTCGACGACGAACGGCTGGCGTTCTACCGGAACCTCTACCGCGACCACGCCCGCTTCGGTGCCTCGTTGTGGGTGGTGGCGGCGAACATGGCGTCGTACTCCGACATCGATGCGCTTGTCGAGTGGATCGGTAACGAGCAGTCCGAAAGTCTTGGGCCGCAGTCGATTCACATCAAGGACGCCCAAACCCCGACGCTGCTGTTCCCGTTCGCGGCACCGCGGGTGGTCGGCGATCTGTCCGAGGCTGGTTCGCGCGCGGAAATGGAAATGAAAGTGCTGCTGTGGGCCGTGCAACGGCTGATCGGTGGCCTGTCCAAGATCGGTTCCGAGCGTGACATCGCGTCACGGCTGCACGTGGTGCTGCCGGGTTCGCCGAACCGCGGCATGTTCGGTGGCGACGGTGCCTACGGTGAAGCCAAGTCGGCGCTGGACGCCGTGGTGACCCGCTGGAGTGCCGAGTCCTCGTGGGCGCAGCGGGTCAGCCTGGCCCACGCCCTGATCGGCTGGACTCGCGGAACCGGCCTGATGGGGCACAACGACGCGATCGTCAGCGCGGTCGAAGAGGCCGGTGTCACAACGTATTCCACCGACGAGATGGCTGACATGCTGCTGGGGCTCTGCGACATCGAGTCCAGGGCTGCCGCGGCGGCCGCACCGATCAACGTGGACTTCACCGGCGGCCTCGGCGATGTCGACCTGGACATGGCCGAGCTGGCATCGAAGGCCCGCGAGGAGATGACCTCGGAATCAACGGTGGACGACGACGCCGCGGACGAGGGAACCATCCCCGCGCTGCCGTCGCCGCCACGTGGCTTCAACCCAGCACCGCCGCCGGTGTGGGGCCACCTCGACCTCGACCCGTCGGAGTTGGTGGTCATCGTCGGTGGCGCCGAACTCGGCCCGTACGGCTCGTCGCGGACCCGCTTCGAGATGGAGGTCGACAACGAACTGTCGGCCGCTGGTGTACTCGAATTGGCCTGGACCACAGGATTGATCAAGTGGGAAGAAGACCCGACTCCGGGCTGGTACGACGTCGCGTCCGGTGACCTGATCGACGAGGCCGAGCTGGTCGAGCGCTATCACGACGTCGTGGTCGAGCGGGTAGGCATCCGTGAGTTCGTCGACGACGGCGCGATCGACCCCGATCACGCATCGCCGTTGATGGTGAGCGTGTTCCTGGAGAAGGACTTCACGTTCGTCGTCTCCTCGGAGGCTGACGCCCGCGGGTTCGCTCAGTTCGACGCTGAGCACACGGTGGTCCGTCCGGTTCCGGGCTCCAGCGACTGGCAGGTTACGCGTAAGGCGGGTACCGAGATTCGCGTGCCGCGCAAAACCAAGCTGTCGCGGACCGTCGGCGCCCAGATCCCGACCGGGTTCGACCCCACGGTGTTCGGCATCAGCCAAGACATGGCCAGCTCGGTCGACCGGGTGGCGCTGTGGAACATCGTGGCGACCGTCGATGCGTTCCTGTCGTCAGGTTTCACCCCGACCGAGTTGATGCGATGGGTGCACCCCGGCCTGGTGGCCAGCACCCAGGGCACCGGCATGGGCGGTATGACGTCGATGCAGACGATGTATCACGGCAACCTGCTCGGCCGGAGCAAGCCGAACGACATCTTGCAAGAGGTTTTGCCCAACGTCGTTGCCGCACACGTGATTCAGTCCTATGTCGGCAGCTACGGCGCCATGATCCACCCGGTCGGCGCGTGTGCCACCGCGGCGGTCTCGGTCGAGGAGGGCATGGACAAGATCCGCCTCGGCAAGGCCGAACTGGTGGTCGCGGGCGGGTTCGACGACCTGACCTTGGAAGCCATCATCGGCTTCGGCGACATGGCCGCCACCGCCGACACTTCCATGATGCGCGGCAGGGGTATCAGCGACGCAAAGTTCTCCCGGCCCAATGACCGACGCCGACTCGGGTTCCTGGAAGCTCAGGGTGGTGGCACCATCCTGCTGGCCCGCGGTGACCTCGCAGTCAAGATGGGTCTGCCGGTGCTGGCGGTGGTGGGTTACGCGCAGTCGTTCGCCGACGGCGTGCACACCTCGATCCCGGCGCCGGGTCTCGGCGCGCTGGGCGCCGGACGTGGCGGCAAGGATTCGCCGCTGGCCCGGTCGCTGGCCAAGCTGGGTGTCGGTGCCGACGATGTCGCGGTGATCTCCAAGCACGACACCTCGACGTTGGCCAACGATCCCAACGAGACCGAACTGCATGAGCGGCTTGCCGATTCGATGGGTCGCTCAGACGGGGCGCCGCTGTTCATCGTGTCGCAGAAGAGCCTCACCGGACACGCCAAGGGTGGCGCGGCGGTCTTCCAGATGATGGGCCTGTGTCAGATCCTGCGCGACGGGGTCATCCCGCCGAACCGCAGCCTGGACTGCGTCGACGACGAGCTCGCCGACTCCGCGCACTTCGTCTGGGTCCGCGACACGCTGCGGCTCGGGGAGAAGTTCCCGCTGAAGGCCGGTCTGGTGACCAGCCTCGGGTTCGGCCACGTATCCGGCTTGGTCGCATTGGTGCACCCCGAGGCCTTCCTGGCCACGCTGGACGCTGAGCAGCGCGCGGATTACCTGCGCAGGGCAGACGCCCGCCTGTTAGCCGGACAGCGCCGCTTGGCGTCGGCGATCGCCGGTGGCCGCCCGATGTACGAGCGGCCCGCCGACCGTCGCTTCGACCACGAGGGGTCCGAGAAGCGGCAGGAATCGGCGATGTTGCTCGACGCGGATGCGCGATTGGGCGATGACGACCTGTACCGCCTTTGACCACGCCCGGTGAACGTCGGATAGGTTTCTGCCAATGAGCATCGTCGGAGTGGGGATAGACCTTGTCTCCATTACTGAATTCGCCGAGCAGGTCGATCAGCCCGGAACGGTCTTCGCCGAGACCTTCACGCCAGGTGAGCGGCGTGACGCCTCGGTGAAGAGTTCGTCGGCGGCACGCCACCTGGCGGCCCGGTGGGCGGCCAAAGAGGCCGTGATCAAGGCCTGGTCCGGCTCGCGGTTCTCGCAGCGGCCGGTGCTGCGCGAGGACATCCACCGTGACATCGAGGTGGTCACCGACATGTGGGGGCGGCCGCGGGTGCGGCTGACCGGCGATATCGCCAAGCATCTGAAGGATGTGACGATCCACGTGTCGCTGACGCACGAAGCCGACACCGCGGCCCGAGCGATGTGGCCAGTCCTGGAACGATGCCTGCTACCGCTAGCCTGGACGACCATGAGCGATCTGGTCGAACGCGTACGCGAGTTGTTGCCCTCGGTGCGCGAAGATCTGGAGAATCTGGTCCGCATCCAATCGGTGTGGGCTGACCCGGCCCGCCGCGACCAGGTGCACCGCAGCGCCCAGGCCACGGCAGACCTGTTGTCGCAAGCCGGTTTTGCCGACGTGCACATCGTCAGCGAGGGCGGCGCGCCGGCCGTCATCGCACGGCACCCCGCACCGCCGGGTGCGCCGACCGTGCTGCTCTACGCCCACCACGACGTGCAGCCGGAAGGCGACGCTGCCCAGTGGGCGTCGCCGCCGTTCGAGCCGACCGAACGCGACGGCCGACTCTACGGACGCGGCAGTGCCGACGACAAGGCCGGTATCGCAACGCATTTGGCGGCGTTTCGGGCGCACGACGGCAACCCGCCGGTCGGGGTGACGGTGTTTGTCGAAGGCGAGGAGGAATCGGGTTCGCCGTCGCTGGGTCGACTGCTGGCGGCCCATCGCGACGCGCTGGCCGCCGACGTGATCGTCATCGCCGACTCGGACAACTGGAGCACCGAGGTCCCGGCGTTGACCGTGTCGCTGCGCGGGCTGGCCGACTGCGTGGTCGAGGTGGCCACCCTCGATCACGGCCTGCACTCCGGCCTGTGGGGCGGGGTGGTGCCCGACGCGCTGATGGTGCTGACGCGCCTGCTGGCCAGTCTGCACGACGACGAAGGCAACGTCGCGGTTGCCGGCCTGCACGAAAGCACCGCCGCTGCAGTCGATTACCCGGCCGACCGGGTGCGCGCGGAATCGGGATTGCTGGACGGGGTGAGCGAGATCGGTTCCGGCTCGGTGCCGCAACGCATGTGGGCCAAACCGGCGATCACGGTGATCGGCATCGACACCACGTCCATTGCAGCATCGTCGAATACGTTGATCCCGCGTGCTCGCGCCAAAGTGAGCATGCGGGTCGCTCCCGGCGGCGACGCGGCCGCGCACCTGGACGCACTGATCGCACATCTCGAGCAGCACGTGCCGTGGGGCGCACAGGTGACTGTGACGCCCGGCGACGTCGGTCAGCCGTATGCCATCGACGCGACCGGGCCGGTATATGACGCTGCGAGGGCGGCGTTCCGGCAAGCCTGGGGGACCGAGCCGGTTGACATGGGCATGGGCGGCTCGATCCCGTTCATCGCCGAGTTCGCCGCGGCGTTTCCGAAGGCCGCGATCCTGGTCACCGGCGTGGAAGACCCTGCGACGCAGGCGCACAGCATCAACGAGAGCCTGCATTTGGGTGTGCTGGAGCGGGCTGCGACCGCCGAGGCGCTGCTACTGGCGAACCTGGCCGGCGTGCAGTGAACTGCGGCCGCTTTGGATTCCCCGACTCACCTGTTCCTTCACCGCGGGCTTGCCGTGCGGGACATCGATTGGCTGCCTGCAGTCGCAGCTAAGTGTGCCGAACGAGCGGGGGTCAGCGCTGGCTGGTGTGGCTATCGCTAAACCTGTACCGAGCGTGATCGCCACAGTGAAAAAGACTTTGGTGATCAACAACGTCCTTCCTTGAGAGTCGATACTCGACTGGATTGGTTCTACGAGCTATGTGTAGGGCAGAAGGCGGCAATGCTGGCTCCGATGAAGAACCCGGCGTGATAGCCGTCCAAATTGCTCAGTGTCATCACATTGTTCGCGACGTCACTAGTCTGCTTACCTTGATCAAGTTCATCGCAGACCTCATGGCCGGCGGTGATCGCCGCTTGCTTGGACGTGAAGGTGATGCCCCTGGAGTTGAGCGCGCCCAGGAAACTGCCGCTGTCGACCGCGTAGTCGGCATGCGCGGTCGGGGCCGCCACTGCCACGACGCCAAGTGCCGCGAACGCCAGAACAAGGCCGGTCAACAGCGATCGCAGGGGGCTGTGCAAACGCACGCGGCGGGTGGCGACCGCAGCCGATGCCTCGGTGAATACGGAAGTCGTCATTGCTGTCTCCAATCTGGATGAGGAGGAGTTCGGCGAGATCGCCGACAGTTGTTGACCGTGGTGGGTGACTATCAGATCAAGATCGGGATGAGACCGGCGGCGAAGATCAGGTAGAGCAGTGCGGACATGGCGAGCCGGGCAGGGGTGAGCTTGTTGGCGCGCATCGTCGCGAGCAGGTAGGTGATGGCTGCCATGGTGACGGCGCCAGACCAAAGCAGGGCGTGGTCGAGTCGCCAATCGGTGAAGAGCAGACCCAGGCCGCTGGGAACGGTGGCTTGGATCATCATCGCGCCGGAGATATTGGCCAGGGCGAGTTGGGTTTTGCCTTGTCGAACCCAGATGATCGCGTTCATGATCTCGGGGAGTTCGGTGGCGATCGGGGACAGCAGCAGTGCGGTGACGGCCCCGGAGAGTCCGAGCATGGGGCCGATGGCGTCGAGCTGGTGGACGAATACTTGCGAGGCCACGAAGATGACGGCCAATGCGCCCAGGGTCTGCACCAGGACCAAGGCGGTAGTCGGTCGCGCCGCGCGCGGTTGCAGCTTGAGCGGCGCCAACTCTTGCTCGTCGTGATCGCCGCTTGTGCCGCCGCGGATTTCGCGCCAGAAGTAGACGCCGTAGGCAGCGAAGAACAGCAGGCCCAGCCACGGCTTGATCGCGAACGCCACTAAGCCGAGAGCGACTTTGACCACGAACACCGCCATGAACCAGCGCTGGTCTTTGACCAGGCGGGCCGTGTAGGCGCGGTCAGACAAGATCGCGCCGCCGTCGTCGCCGCGCTCGCGGGTGGGCGGATCCACGCTTGCCGCCCCGATGCCGGCGCTGACCAGTTCGCGGCAGTGGATGCGAGTTTGGCTGCGGCGCCGCAGCAGCAGCATGGCACCGGTCACCCCGTAGGCGACGGTGGCCAGAACGAGCGGGCCGCCCATGGCCGCGCCAACGCCGATGTTGCGGATCTCGGCGGTGGGGCCGGTGGTGACGGCGACGAGGGTGACCACTGACTCCGGCAGCGCTGTGCCGAAGGCGGCCAGGATGGTGCCAACCGCCATGGCACCGATGTTGAGTCGCTGGCCCAGCCACTCCACGGCATTGACGAACCACTCGCAGGACAGATAAATCGCCACCGCGCAGGCGATCAGCAACACGATATGCACCATGGGCGTCTGCCTTCCTCGTCGGCACCCAGGGGGAGCGCTGGTACTAGCTGTTCGGATCGCTCCCCATCTTGACGACATTTCGTCATATTCGCAAGTGTTAAAATGTTTGATGAGGCGAACCCTGACTCACCCGTGCGTAAGAATGGATGCCGCCATGGCAAACCAAAAAGTACGACGACCCGAAACCAGACCCGGGTCCCGCGCGCTGAACCCACCCGGCCGCAATTAGCTTCGGCCGCAGCAACATTCACTTTGCTGAGCAACCCGACACGGCTACACGTGCTATGGCTTGCGGCCCAGGACGTCCACGACGTCACCACGCTGGCCGAACGCACCGGCGTCGGCGTGGCCACCATGAGTCAGCATCTGAGCAAACTCCGTCTGGCCGGCCTTATCAGCGCACGCCAAGAGGGCCGCCGCCACATCTACACCGTCGAGGACCCCCACGTGCTCACCCTGGTGCAGCAGATCTTCGCCCACATCGCCCCTGACGGCAGCCTTGCACCCGACCCGCCGAGACGTTGATCCGCCGTCATTGTCGGAGAGTCGGGAATTCCAACACCCCCCCGCCGAGAGACCTCTACCGGCGCCATCCTGACCGGACCGTAATGCGTCGACTCTTTCCTGTACGCCGCATGGCGGGCAGTGCCGACTGCTCAAGAATTTTCTGGATCTTCGTTGCCGTGGAGCTAGACCGACAGGTCGCGGCGCAGCTTGGCCACGTGTCCGGTGGCCTTCACGTTGTACTGCGCCTCGGCGATCTTGCCCTTCTCGTCGACGACGAACGTCGAACGGATCACGCCCTGGACGGTCTTGCCGTACATCTTCTTCTCGCCGTAGGCGCCGTAGGCCGTCAACACCTTGCGCTCGGGATCGGACAGCAGCGGGAAGGTCAGGCCCTCGGCGTCGCGGAACTTGGCCAGCTTCTCCGGCTTGTCGGGGGAGATACCGATGACGTCGAGGCCGGCTTCGTTGAGTTCGCCGAGGCTGTCTCGGAAGTCGCAGGCCTGTTTGGTGCATCCGGGGGTCGATGCCGCGGGGTAGAAGTAGACGATCACCTTGCGGCCCTTGTAGTCGGCGAGCGAGACTTTTTTGCCGTCGGCGTCAGGAAGGGTGAAGGCGGGCGCTTTGTCGCCCGGTTCCAGGCGTGCGGTGTCGGTCACGGAGCTGCCTTTCTGTTCACCGGCAACTGGCGTGAGTGCCGGCTGATCTAGGGTAGGTCGGCAGGCACCAACCTAGACCTTGCCGGGTCTGGGTTCGCCGACGACAGGGAGGACGAGAGTGGCGGAGCGGGATCCCGACACCATCAAGCAGGACATCGACAAGGCCCGTGACCAGCTCGCATCGACCGTCGACTCGCTAGCTGTGCGGGCCAACCCCCGCCGACTCGCCGACGACGCCAAGGCCCGGGCGATCGGCTTCGTCAAGAAGCCCGCAGTGGCCGTCTCGCTGGCCGGGATTGCGGCACTCGCCGTGGCCCTGGCCGTTCGCCGGATTCGCAGCAAGTAGCGGCGATTCAGCCGGCCTGGACAGCTCTTGTCCACGCCAGCGGGTTCAGTTCGCGGAACGGATCCCCGGCGCGAATCTCCAGCAGCTCCTGAAGGATCTTTTCGAGCGACGCTTGTGTTCGCTCTTTTACTGACGCGACCCAGGCGTCGGCCGATGCGCCGCGCGGCCGTGTCGTTTCGATCGGTTGTCCAAATCGCAGGTACATCCGCTGAGGACGGGGAATCAGGGTGGGCCCGACGCCCCGCATCACCGGCATCGCCATGTCGGAATTCCCGGACAGCCGGGTGCTGACGGTCCGAATGAGTCGGCCCGCCAGGCTGTCCCGGGTGAACATGCTCTTGTAGACGTCATCCCCGCCGACCAGCCCAACGGGGACTATCGGGTAGTCGTTCTCGGCCGCAATGCGGGCAAATCCGGCCCGCCCGCTCCAATTCAGTTGATATTCCTCGCCTTTGAATTTCGCTATCTCGCGTCCTCCGCCCGGGAATACCAGGATGGTCTCGTTGGCGTGCATGAGTTCGCGTGCCGTGTCGGGAGCGCCGACCACGCCGCCATAGGCCGTCATCAGGTCGCGACTCAAGCCGGGACGCCCCCCGATTCGACGATCCGCCAAGGTTCGCACGCGAGCACCGATCGCGCGTCGCACAAAGTGTGGAATCAACAAAACTTCGCCGCCGATGAACTGAGTATGGTTGCCTACCAATAAAAATCGTCCATCCGGCGGCAACACGTCCACGCCGCTCACATACGGCCGGGTCAGGTCGACGAGGGGAGCGATACGACCCTGAAGTCGGTCCAATGCTGAGCGCAAGGTCTGCACCCGCCGCGACGGATGTAGCCCGGCTTCAGGATCGGTGGACTGATTCACGACAACGTCGGCGGTCGATAACGGCATGGCACCAATGTACCAAACGAACTAGTTCGTATGGTTAGACTCTTTCTGTGCGAACCACCACAGAGTTGCGGGAGAAGATCCTGGCTGCGGCTCGATCCGAGTTCGCCCAGTACGGGCTGGCCGGCGCCAGGATCGACCGGATCGCGAAGTCTGCCGCGGCCAGTAAAGAGCGCCTCTACGCCCACTTCACCGACAAGGAGGCGCTGTTCCGCAGCGTGGTCGCCGCCGATATGGCGGAGTTCTTCGCCGCGGTGACGCTGCGCGGCGATGCGGTTCCGGAATTTGTCGGAGACGTCTACGACCTGGCGTGTCTTCGTCCTGAGCACCTACGCATGATGACGTGGGCCAATCTCGAAGGACTGGCTCTCGATCCCCCTCCCGTCGAGAGCGGCGAATCCGTCGCAATGCGAGACATCGGTGTGATCAAGGCCGCGCAAGACGCCGGGCAGGTGGATGCGGCATGGGAACCCATGGACCTGTTGGTGTTGCTCTTCGGAATCGGGCTGGCCTGGGCGCAATCGCCACATCCCGATGCGATAGCAGCCGATCCGGCGATCGTCGCGGCTCGACGGGCAGCCGCTGTGGAAGCGGCCCGCCGGATCATTGCCCCGGCAAGGTGAGTTGCGACGATCGCGGAACCGGGCTGATTAGCCTTCTGGCGCACCCTTTCTTAGGTTACCCTTGCCTCCATCGGTCGCACCTCGACCTTCGGCTAGGTCTGGTCGTGAACCAAAAACGCGGCGCGCACGTTTTAACCACCGGAAGGCTGGCTATGGACGTTCCGGAAGCCAACCGGACAATGGTGGCCGAAGCGTTCGCGCGGCTGTCCGCTGAGGATCGCGCAATTGTTCGACGCGCGTTGCATAATGGCTGGACAACCGCACAAATCGGTTCGGATCTGGGTATCGCCGAGGGCGCCGTGAAATCGCGGTTGCATCATGCGCTGCGAGCCCTGCAGCAGACACTGCAGGAGATGGGAGTGGCACCATGACCGCCTTTCCCGGGAACAGAGCATCCGCCCCCGATCACGGCGACAAATACACCCAGTGGGACGCGGCTTACGTGCTGGGGTCATTAACCGAGTCGGATAGGCGCGAATTCGACGCGCACCTGGGACAGTGCCCGGCATGTCGTGAGGCGGTGGACGAGCTATCCGGCGTGCCTGCCCTGCTGTCGCTGCTCGACCTCGACGATATTTCCGACGACGACCTGGTGGCAGCTCGGCCGCCACGGCCGCAGCCTGGTCTGATCGGTCGTCAGTGGGAGATGTCTGTTATTACAGGCTTGCTCAAGCGTGCACTTGATGGCCACGGCGCAGTGGTCGGTGTGGCCGGTTCTGCCGGCATAGGCAAAAGCCGTCTTGTGCGCGAAGTTTCGGCAATGGCAGCTGCTCGTGATGTTGACGTGTTCACTGCGTTCTGCGAATCGCACACCAGCCAGGTCCCCTTCCATACCGTGACGCGTCTGTTGCGCGCGACCAGCGGCGTCGAGGGTCTCGACCCATTCGCCGCCCGGGCGCAGATCCGGGCTCAGACTCCCGATGCGTCGCCTGAGGACTTGTTGCTCTTTGATGACTTGCTGGGCATCGCCGATCCCGCTGTGGAACTGCCGAAGATCGACCCGGATGCCCGTCGGCGCCGGCTGACCATGCTCGTCAATGCGACCTCGCTGGCCCGCCAGGTCCCAGCGGTCTTCGTCATCGAGGACGCCCATTGGATCGACGAGGTCAGCGAGTCGCTGTTAGCCGATTTCTTTACCGTCATGCTGCAAACGTCCTCGCTCGTGCTGCTGACTTACCGCCCCGAATATGAAGGCGCGTTAACCCGAGTGGCCGGTGCCCAGACTGTTGCCCTTGCGCCGCTGAGTGATTCAGAAACCGCGGGACTGGTCTCGGATCTGATCGGCCCGGATCCCTCGAATGGCGCACTGGGCCAAAGGATCGCCCAGAGGGCCGCCGGTAATCCATTCTTCGCCGAGGAGATCGTGCGCGAACTGGCCGAGCGCGGCGTGCTGCGCGGCGAGCCGGGTGCGTACCTCTCGGTGGCTGGGGTTGGCGAGGTTAGCGTGCCGGCAACACTGCAGGCAGCTATCGCCACTCGAATCGACCGACTCGACGCGGTCGCAAAGCGCACGCTGAGCGCGGCGGCAGTGCTCGGCGCCCGCTTTGATCTGGACCAGCTGGCCGCGCTGGGAGTCGAAGCCGTCGTTGATGATCTGCTGGCCGCCAAGCTCATCGATAAAGTCCGATTCACCCGGCACCCGGAGTACGTGTTCCACCATCCGTCGATCCGCGCGGTGGCCTACGAATTCCAGCTCGAATCTGATCGCGCCGAGCTGCACCGCAGCGTCGCGGCCGCCATCGAATCACGTAACCCAGCGGGGGGCGATGAAGATGCCGCCTTGATTGCCGAGCATCTGGAGGCCGCCGGTGACGGGTGGGCCGCCTACCTCTGGCAAATGCGTGCGGCAACCTGGGCGACCAACCGTGACATTGCCGCGGCTTGGCGGAGTTGGGAACGGGCCCGGACAATCGCCGACGCCCTACCCGCGGATTCCCCCGACCGAGCGTCCATGCGTATTGCTCCTCGCACCATGTTGTGCGGAATCGCCTGGCGAGTGCACGAACACGCAACGGGCGCCCGCTTCGAGGAATTGCGGGAGTTGTGCGCCGCTGCCGGGGACAAGTCTTCACTGGCCATCGCCATGGCGGGGCAGGTGATGGATCACTTGCATCAGGCCCGGCTGCGTGAGGCCTCGCAGCTGGCATCAGAAGCGATGGCCCTGATCGAGTCGCTCGAGGATCCGAACTTGACGGTGGGCCTCTCGCTCGCGTCGATCTACGCCAGAGCTAAGTGCGCCGAGTGGCCTGACGCGCTGCGGTGGTCGCAGATGGTTATCGACCTGGCCGACGGTGATCCCTCAAAAGGCAACTTCATCATCGGCTCTCCATTAGCGCTCGCCTTGACGACGCGGGCAACGGCCAGTTATTGCCTGGGACTTCCGGGATGGCGCGACGACCTGCGGCACGGCCTCGCCATGGCCCGCAGCACCGACCCGCTGTCCTACGCCACCGTTGTCACCTACGCGTACTCCGCGGCGATACCGCCGGGCATGCTGACGCCCGACGATCGCGCGATGGGCGAGATAGCGGATGCCCTGCGAATTGCCGAACAGTCCGGTGATGATGTCGCCGTTGCCATCTCCCGGATGACGCTGGGCATTGCGCTGGTGCACCGCCGGACGAACGTGGAGCGCGACCGGGGGCGGCAAGTCCTGGCGGAGGTCAGTGAAGTGTTTGTGCGTCGGGGGTTCTTCCTGGCCGAATTACCTATCGTCGAGGTCTGCTTGGCGCGTGAAATGGCTCAACGCGGAGATCGCGATGGCGCCATACCGCTGCTGCGCGTGACCGCAGACGGCCAGTTCCGTGAGGGACGCCTGCTGGGGTGGAGCATTCCTGCGACAGGTGTTCTGGTGGAGACGCTGCTCGATCGGGCGGCCGAGGGCGACTTAGTCGAAGCGGAGGCCGCGATCGAGCGGTTGGCGGAGGCCACGATCGAGAAATCAGCCGCGCCGGCCGACGGCGGTTTCGCGGTACGCGAGATCTGGCTGTTGCGGCTGCGGGCTCTGGTGGCGCGAGCGCACGGCGATGACGCGTCCTACGCGCACCTCCGGGATCGCTACCTCGACATGGCGACAATGCTTGCCTTCGAGGGGCATATCGAGTGGGCGGAGGCAATGTCGTAACCGCCACTGCTGGCCGTCGAGAAGGTCTGCCTGCGTTCAGGTGGTTCGCGACAACCCGACCATCGCCACGGCCATGACTGCGGGTCCAGTGCCGACCGACTGACGTGTAGACGATCTCGGTTGCGGCCTCCCAAGCCCCTGCCCCCCCGTTGCTGTCGCGACCCACCAGTTGATGGGAGAGCACACCCATGTCTAATCAGCGAGTGACTCCCGAGCTAGAGCCCTTCTTTGTCACCGACGGCGACACTCTCGTCCCCAACGACATTGCGCAAGGCGGCTGGGGGCCCACTCGGGCGGCCAGGTGGTGGGCGGTTTGCTTGCCAGAGGCGTCGAGCAGAAGCGTGCTGACTCCGAACTGATGCCGGCCCGCTTCACCGTCGACATATTGCGCCGAGTAGCGACCGCCCCAGTGCAGGTGCACGTCGACGTCGTGCGGACGGGCCGCCGTATGCAGGCAATCGACGCACGGTTGACACAAGGTGATGAACTGGTCGCCCGTGCCTCGACGTTGCTTCTCCGGCGAGCCGATCAGCCGCGCGATCTCCCTTGGACCACAACGATTTCGATGCCGCCGATACCGCAGGAGCCTGCCCAGTTCGACGGCTCGGTGCCGATGTTCATCACGCCCTACGGCGGCGACGCTGACCACCACACGTTCCCTTGGCAGCACGATGGCCCCCGATATGCGTGGATCCGGGAGATCCGGCCGTTGGTCGACGACGAGCAGCTGACGCCATTCGTCCGGTCGGCCATGGCCGTCGACGTCACAGCGTCTCTCACCGGGTTCTCCAGGACGGGACTCGGATTCATCAATGCGGACTACACGCTGACACTGTGTCGGCTGCCCGACGGTCCATATATCGGTTTGGCTGGGCTCACCCACTACAGCGCGGATGGAGTCGCTGTGGGTTCGGCAAGCTTGTTTGACGCGACGGACCCATCGGCTCAAGCCTCACCACCGCTGCAGCGAACTCTAACTTCCGGCCATCCGTGGGTGGGCGATATTATCGCGTAACCAATCGGTCGGCAGCAGGTGACTAGTGCGCGAGCGCAATCGAGGATGCCAGCTTCATCACACAGTTGGGCCTAGACGCAGCATCCATACGTCTCAACACCTAAACGTCGTCCGAGGTGGCGTTCCCGAGCGCACGATCAGTTTTTTTCGTGAAAACGAAGATGGGCAGAAACCCGCGTGAGCAGGGTTTAGGTGTGGTGCGCCGTCAGGGTTTGATCCGGCCGCCGATTAAGAGTCAGCTGCTCTACCAACTGAGCTAACGGCGCGCGCATCCTGCTGGACTGCGGTTGAGACAATAACAGTCATTCTGCCGCCGGACGAAATCGTCGAGCCGGGCGTTGATCGCGGAACACTGTTAACAGTCGTCTACGCCTTGAATATTCCTGAGTAACACCGCATCACATTTCGCGAGGGGGAAGAACGCAGGTGGCAGGTCGCTTTTCCAGGTCTCAGCACGCGTGCCGGCGGTGGCTGGTGGTGCTGATGGTGCCGCTTGCCGTCTTCGGCGCGGGGGCCTGCAGTGGCAACGGCGGCGCCCCGGCGCCCAAGGCCATCATGGACAAGGCCTCGCCGTTCGGTGACCTGCTGGTGCCCAAACTCACCACCTCGGTGACCGATGGCGCGGTGGGCGTCGCGGTCGACAGCCCGGTGACAGTGAGCGCCGACAACGGTGTGCTGGCCTCGGTGGAGATGGTCAACGAGAACGGTGGCTCGGTCGACGGCCAGCTCAGCCCCGATGGCGTGCACTGGTCGACCGCCGAGCGGCTGGGCTACAACAGGCTCTACACGCTGACCGCCAAAGCGCGTGGGTTGGGCGGAGTGGCCACTCGCCAACTGTCGTTCCAGACTCACTCGCCGCAGAACCTGACGATGCCCTACGCCATGCCGCACGACGGCGAGGTCGTCGGTGTCGGCGAGCCGGTCGCGATCCAGTTCGACGAGAAAATTGCCAACCGGGCGGCGGCCGAGAAGTCGATCGTGGTGACCTCCGATCCACCTGTAGAAGGCGCGTTCTACTGGCTGAACAATCGCGAAGTGCGTTGGCGCCCAGAGCATTTCTGGAAGCCGGGGACCAAAGTCAACGTCGCTGTCAACAGCTACGGTGTCGACCTGGGCGACGGGGTGTTCGGTCAGGACAACGCACGGTCGCAGTTCACCATTGGTGACGAGGTCATCGCGACCGCCGATGACAACACCAAGATGGTGACCGTGCGGGTGAATGGCAACGTCGTCAAGACCATGCCGACGTCGATGGGCAAGGACAGCACCCCCACCGCCAGCGGCACCTACATTCTCGGTGTGCGATTCGCGCATATGATCATGGACTCCTCCACATATGGCGTGCCGGCGAACTCGCCCAACGGATATCGCACCGAGGTGGACTTCGCTACCCAGATGTCCTACAGCGGTGTCTTCGTGCACTCGGCGCCGTGGTCGGTGGGCGCGCAGGAGCACACCAACACCAGCCATGGCTGCCTCAACGTGAGCCCCAGCAACGCGCAGTGGTTCTTCGAGAACACCAAGCGCGGCGACGTCGTCGAGGTGCTCAACACCATTGGGCCGCCGCTGTCGGGCACCGAGGGTCTCGGCGACTGGAACATCCCGTGGGACCAGTGGCACGCGGGTAACGCCAAAGCGTAACCCCGTTGATCAAGCTCGGCGATACCTGTTGTTCCGCAACGAAATTCGCTCGCGCCCCCGACCTGCTGACTGCGGTCAAGTTGTGCCGCTCGCGCTTTCAGGCCTAGGGTGTGATCAAACTCTCGGCCGCCCAACCCGAGGCGCCCGTCGGTCGCCAGGCCCGGGGACAACTTGCGTTGTTGAGCGGTCAGGTCCTGTGGCGAGTGGTCGGTGTCGCTGTCGGCGCTATCGGTTACGCAGCGGACGCGGGTTCGTTCAGCTCGAGATGCGAAGAGCCGCCATCGCGCAGTCCCGCCAAGGCCTTGCCACGCCTCACCTACCTGAAGGGTTCTCGAACAATGCCGGGTCGGCCACGATAACGCTCGGCGCTACATCTCCCGTGCGCGTCGCGACAAACGGAGTCCGGTACACCGTTCCTTGCTTGCCGCATTCATTGCTCAGAATGGTGCCGATCTTAATGCCTCGAAACGTGCCGCCGGGCTGCGGCTCCCAGGACCACAGCCGCGTCTCGTCGTCGGTGAGCGGCTGGTTTGTGCCGTCGCACTGCGAGGGCGCCTGAGGATGGGCGCGCCCTGCCAATGACCGTCGGCAAAACGGAGAACAGTGGTCGCGCCGTTGCCCTCTTGTTGGTTGGATTCGTCCAATTCAGACCCGGCGGCCACGCACCCGGCCGGGGTACATACGGAACGAAAAGCCCACCACTGCTGGACGGTGGTGGCGAGGCCGGTCACCGTGCCGTTGATCGTCTGGTTCTGCAGGTCGAAGTCCACCCGGTAGGTGCCGTCGAGGACAGGGCCCGCGACGTGGGGTGCTGCGGTGCTGGTCGACGGTGAGATGCTGACGGTCGCCGGATCGGCGAGCGGGACGGCGGTCGGCACCGCGTCGACCCGGGCCGCCACGACCGGGGCCACGGCAACCTGTCCTTGCATGCCCGCATTCGTTGGTGAGCGCGGTGCCAGTCCCCGTCCCGGCAAGTGTGCCGTTGGGTCGGGGTGCCAATGACCAGGTCAGCATGACGGTATTAGCGGCTGCGACGACTTGACCGTCGGTGCCGAGGCAGCGCGGCTGGCCGAGTTGGCGCTGCACGGGCGCGGATTGCCAGTGGCCGTCAACGAAACGGTATTCGGCTGACGTGGGCGGGGTGTGCGCCACCTGATGGTCCTTGGGATCCAGCTCGGTCGCCGTGGCGACGCATCCGGTGGGTCTACACGACGAGCGAAAGGCCCACCACGAGGTGGTGTCGGTGGTGTGCACGGCGTATGGGGCGCCGTTGATCGTTTGCTTGGCGTAGTCGTAAACGAAGCTGTACGTGCCGTCGAGTAATGCGGGGAGGTGGTACCGGCGCGGCGGCTGGCGCGCTGGTGGGCGGGGCGGAGACGGTGTTCCTCGCCGGCCGCGTCATGTAGCCGACGACGCCGATGGTGGTGACCAGCACGGCGGCCGTAGCTGCGGCAAGGAGAATCCGGGACCGCCTGCGCCGCTTCGGCTTTGCCGCTCTCCGGCGGCGTCTCACGCGCCTCGGTGTCCAACAATGATGCGGCCGATGCCACGCGGGCCGCGGCTTGAGTCTCGCGCCCCGCGATCGGTGCGGCGACCGTGACATCGGCCCGGTGTGGTCGGCGTCCAGCATCGGCCCGCCTGGCTAAGGGCTGCGGCGAAGTCGCCACATCGTTCGAACCGGTCGGCGGGGTCCTTGGCCAACCCCTGCGACAACACCTCATCGAGGTTCGTCAATTCCGGGCGCCGCTCGCTCAGCTTAGGTAGTGGTGCGGTGAGATGTCGGCTGATGACCGCCACCGGATTGGAATGCTCATACGGTGGCACACCGGTGAGAAGGTGAAACGTGGTGGCCGCCAACGCGTATTGATCGGCGCGCCCATCGATATCTCCTCCCATCAACTGCTCAGGCGCGGCGTAGGTGACGGTGCCCATGATGAAGTTGGTCGCGGTAAGTCCGCTGACGTCACCGAGTGGTCGCGCAATCCCGAAGTCGGCCAACAGGATTCGCCGTTTACCGTCCCGAGGATCGGCGACCAAGATGTTCGCGGGTTTGACGTCGCGGTGCAGGAGGCCCTGGCCGTGCGCGTAATCGAGTGCGGCGGCCACGGCAGTGACGACGGCGCACACGTCCTGTATCGGCATCCCAGCCGGGTAACGGTCTTTGACGAGCTGTGCGGCGTCGGTGCCGTCGACGTAGTCCATGGCGATCCAGAGCCGACCATCGAACTCGCCGCGATCATGCACCGCGACGATGTTCGGGTGCCACAGCGCGGCGGCCAGGTCGGCTTCGCGCTGAAACCTCTCACGGAAGTCGCCGTCCGCTGTTATCGGCTTCGGAGAGGATTTTCAGAGCGTCGTGGCGTGGCAGCCTGGGATGCTGAGCGAGATAGACCTCGGCCATCCCGCCAGAACCCAGCGGCCGCAGGACGGTGTACCCGTCAAAGGTCATCCCAGCCGCTAATGACATGCGCGGATGCTACCGCCGCCACCGTGAGCGGGCCTACGATCAGCCAGTGAACGTCACGTGTTGACCTTGTCGCTGGTGACCGTACTTACGTCGTTCAGCACTAGACGGCGAAGACACGGGCATCTCTTCGGAGGAATCGGGACGGCCTTTGCGGCTGCCGGCTTTGCCGCAGTCGGCGTTGGGGTGGTCGTCGTGCTGGCTGTGGTGGCTCTTGCCGTTTGGGTGTACCGCCGCGCCAAGCGCCGGTAGCAACGGTGCACTTCGTTGTACGAACGGCATAATCCGCCGTGGATCTCAGTACGACACCTGGCAATCGTGATCAGTGCGGGTAATTCGCACACGCATCTTTAGGGAGCAGCGGCTCAGGAGGTGTCGATGTCGGAGGAAGGGCAGGAATACCGAGATCTTCTCGGGCGGCATCGTTAAAACGGTCGATGCTGTTTGCCAACTGTTGCCTATTTTCCTCGGTCGTATTTTCAAATTCCAGAAGCTCAGCGCAGGGAGCATTGTCAGGGCTGTTGTCCGGGTGGTGTATTTCCCAACCTACGATAATCAATCGGCTTTGCGCGGCCGCTTCGTAAACCTTGTTGCTCTGGTTTCGCACATTGACGCTGCCGTATAACTGTGCCACGTCGAGGGCATGTCCAAAATCAGTGAACTTCGCTTCAACGTCCGCTTTGCCCTCGGGAATCGGCGAATGCAGGAAATACGGATAGACATTCTCGATGGCCTTCACCCGAAGTTGGATAGCAATCGCGACATCGCTAGCCGAGTTGATGAAGCTAACGTAGGCATCCTTTTGCTGCGATCGTATGAGGCTATCTTTGTGGCGTATCGTCTCTTGTTCGCCATGCTGGGTAGCCGTGTACCAACCCGACCCAACCGCGATTACACCAACGACCAAAGCCCCGATAATGCTCGCCAGGGCCAGCCGAAATTCATTCGATCGCTTTTCCCTGACACGGACTTCAGGCGGCGCTGGCGTCGGGCCCGAAGAAGGCGGCTCAGAATCAGATTCGCCACCGTGTGGGGGGGTCGGTTCTTCCACCAAGTGAACGGTACTGGAAGGAGCCGGTACGCGCGCGGTGGTAGCGATCAGACCGGAGGCGCGGGCGTGGTCCGAATATGGCCACACTCGGGTGGTCCAGGTTCAAGGTCGCGGATTCTGCAGTGTTACCGCGATACGGCGCACCATGCCGGTGATCGCGCCATTGCTCAACAGGCGCAGGGCCATCGCGACACTGGCGAGCATCCGGCCGTCCGGATCGTTGTGCGCGACAGCCCACTTCGACAGCAGATCCAGTTGCTCACGCAGCTGCCGTAACTCGTGGAGCTGGTCGTCGTGCTCGAAGGCGAACAGCCCCCCTGATAGCGCCGCAAGTGCCACCTGCGCGAGCTCTTCCTCGGGTGTGCGGTCGCCGCTCACGCAGCGCCGCCCACCGGTAACTTTGCCGCTCTGTGCTCATGCATGCGGACAATTACACCCCCGCGCAGTGACGCCATGCGTGACCACCACATGTTCTGTCCGCCGGTGAAAAGAAAAAGGTCAGAGGGCTATAACAGCCCTCTGACCTGTGGGGTGACTGACGGGACTCGAACCCGCGACATCCAGGATCACAACCTGGCGCTCTACCAACTGAACTACAGCCACCATTGCCGCCAGACGAGCAGCAGCGCCGTCGATACTAGCCGCTTGTGTCCCCGGCGGCCGAATCAGTTCCCTCCGGCGTGGGCGGTTCGACACCGAGCTTGTCGGCCACGTCGGCGATCTCGCTGGTCGAAGGGCCAGGTTGCGGCACGAAGGCGGTGCCCCGGTAGTACTGCAACTCGCGGATGGACTCGTGGATGTCGGCCAGCGCGCGGTGCGCCAGGCCCTTGGTCGGCTGGCCGTAGTAGATCCGCGGATACCAGCGCCGGCACAGCTCTTTGATCGAGCTCACATCGATCATCCGGTAGTGCAGGAACGCAGTCCAGGGCCGGCATGTCGCGGGCGATGAAGCCACGGTCGGTGGCGATCGAGTTTCCGGCCAGCGGCGCCGTTTTGGCCTGTTTGACGTGTTTACGGATGTAGTCGAGCACCGCTGCCTCGGCGGTCGCGAGGTCCACGGTGGACGCCCGAACCTCCTCGATGAGCCCAGAGCGGGTGTGCATCTCGGTCACCACTCGGAACCATCGACGTTCAGCGCCGCATCGTCGGTGTGAATCACCACGTCCAGGCCGTCACCGAGGATATTCAGATCGCCGTCGGTCACCAGGACGGCGATCTCGATCAACTTGTCCGAGCCCAGGTCCAGCCCGGTCATCTCGCAGTCGATCCACACCAGTAGGTCCCGCACAGCGTTCACAGCATTCACAGTAGGCAAAGTTAGCTGGCGGGCCTGCAGCCACCCCGCCTGGGCGCGACAGCCAGTAAGGTCGTGCGTGATCTTCGACCACGAGCAACTAGGGGAGAGGCAACGGTCTTATGAGCACTGAATCGACAGCGACCCCCGCGAAGCAGATCGCAGCTGGCTACGCCGTCGAGGGGCAGGCCCTGGAGTTGGGTGCGGTCGTCATCGACGGCAAGACGGACCCGACCGCGCAGATCCGCATCCCGCTGGCCACCATCAACCGGCACGGGCTGGTGGCCGGCGCCACCGGTACCGGCAAGACCAAGACGCTGCAGGTGATCGCCGAGCAGCTCTCGGCGGCGGGCGTGCCGGTGCTGATGGCCGACGTCAAGGGCGACCTGTCCGGCCTGTCGCAGCCCGGGCAGAGCAGCGACAAGATCACCGCACGCGCCAAGGAATCCGGCGACGACTGGGAGGCCAAGCGCCTTTCCGGTGGACTTCCTGTCGCTGGGCACCAAGGGCATCGGTGTGCCGGTGCGGGCCACCATCGCCAGCTTCGGCCCGATCCTGCTGTCAAAAGTGTTGGGGCTCAACGCTACTCAAGAGTCGACGCTCGGTCTGATCTTCCACTGGGCCGACCAGAAGCAACTACGAGCTGCTGGACCTGAAGGACCTGCGCGCGGTGATCAGCCAACCTCACCAGCGACGAGGGCAAGGCGGATCTTGAAGTCGCTGGGCGGTGTTTCCGCGCAGACGGCCGGCGTCATCCTGCGGGCCCTGGTCAATCTGGAAGCCGAAGGCGCCGACACCTTTTTCGGCGAGCCGGAACTCAAGCCCAAGGACCTGTTGCGTTTTGACGACATGGGCCGCGGCGTCATCTCGCTGCTGGAACTCGGCGACTCAGGCCGCCCGCCCGGTGCTGTTCTCCACGTTCTTGATGTGGGTGCTGTCCGACCTGTTCAAGTCCTTGCCCGAGATCGGCGACGTCGACAAACCCAAGCTGGTGTTCTTCTTCGACGAGGCGCACCTGTTGTTCAGCCGATGCGTCCAAGGCGTTCCTGGAGCAGGTCGAGCAGACGGTCAAGCTGATCCGCTCGCAGGGGCGTCGGCGTCTTCTTCTGCACCCAGTTGCCCACCGACGTGCCCAACCAGGTGCTGTCGCAGTTGGGCGCGCGCATCCAGCACGCACTGCGCGCGTTCACGCCCGACGACCAGCAGGCGCTGACCAAGACCGTCCGCACCTACCCGAAAACCGATGTCTACGACCTGGCGTCGGCGTTGACGTCGCTGGGCATCGGCGAGGCCGTCGTCACCGTGCTGTCCGAGCGCGGCGCGCCGACCCCGGTGGCGTGGACCCGGCTGCGGTCGCCGCGTTCGCTGATGGCCGCCATCGGCGACGACGCGATCAGCGGCGGCGGCCAAAGCCAGCCCGCTGCAGGCCGAAGTACGGCAAGACCATCGACCGCGAATCCGCCTACGAGAAGATCGCAAGCCGAAGAGGCGCACAGGCCCCAGCCGATCAGCCACCGCCGCAGCGGGATCGAAGACCGACCCGCACCCGCACCCGAGCCGCGAAGAAGCCCGGCTGGTTCAGCCGATTCGTGAACAGCCGCGGCCTTCCAGACCTTCCTCAAAGCGCTGAGGCACCGAGATCATATTCCGCAACATGTTCGGCGGCGGCAGCAAACGCCGTCGGTAGATCAGCACGCCCATCTTCTTGTAGAAGGTCCGACAATAGGCGCGACGATCGCGCGCGGGGCGTACTCGCTGCAACGATAACGCTTTGGACATCACATCGGGCACGACGCGCATCTTGTTGTGCTCCAACCCATCCAGGGACACTTGCGGTGTATTCGGTGGAGATCCACAGGAAGTCCGGGGATCAGCTTCGTTCGACGAGGGACCGTTCGGTCTCGTCGGGCAGGTCGGTGCGCACCGGGCCCGGGGCCAGCAGCGTGACGTGCACCCCGGTTTTGCGCATTCGCCGCGCAGCGATTCACTGAAGGTGTTCGCGAACGCCTTGGTGGCCGCATAGGTGGCGTTGTTGGGGATCGGCGAGTTGCCGGCAGCTGAACCGGAGATCAGGATGCCGCCGGCTTTGCGGTCCAGCATGCCGGGCAGCACGGCAAGGCACCAGGTCGTGTACGGCAAGGGCATTGAGCTGAACCTGAGCCTTCTCGCCGGCCGGTCCAGCTTGGCCACCGGGCCGAAGGTGGCGGTGCCGGCATTGGCGCACAGGATCGAGATGTTCGGCCGGCCAGCTCCTCGGCCAGCGCTGCGCGTCGGCCGGGTCGGCGAGGTCGACGGCGCGCACCTCGACGGTGACGCCGTACCGCTGGGTCAGCCGCTCGGCGACTTGGCCAGCACCTCGCCGCGGCGGGCGGTGATGATCAGGTGGTGGCCGCGGGCGGCCAATTCGGCGGCCAGGGCTTCACCGATGCCCTGCGAGGCGCCGGTGACGACCGCGCGGGCGTCGGGATGTGGTGCGGGTACGGGCATGCCGAAATCGTAGGAGACTTATAGGGTGACGATATCCAGCCCCGTCACGGAGCTCGCGGGGCGCGAGCGACCCATGTGTTGTCCTGGGTCTTGTACGACTGCGGCGCCACCGGCGTCAACGCGATCGTCGTGACATTCGTCTTTTCCGTCTACCTGACCAGCGCGGTCGGCAAGGACCTGCCCGGGGACACCACCCCGGCAAGCTGGCTGGGCCGGGCACTGACCATCGCCGGCATCGATCGCGGTGCTGGCGCCGGTGACGGGTATTGGGTCGAGGGCGCATCGCCGCCGTCGGCGTCGCGCTGCTCTCACTGCGGTCGTAGTTGGCGCTGGTGAGCGTCGATGAGTGTGATCCGGGCGGACTACCCGGACTACCTGTGGGCCGGGTTGGCGCTGCTGGCCATGGCCGCGGCGTGCAACGACCTTGCGACGGTGCCGTACAACGCGATGCTCAGTCAGCTTGACCACGCGAAGAATTCCGGCCGCGTCTCCGGCGCGGGGTTGGCGGTCGGTTACGGCGGCAGCGTCGCGCTGCTGCTGATCATCTACGTCGGTTTCATCGTCGGTAAGGACGACACCGCGGCCTGCTGGGCCTGCCCCTCAGCGATGGCCAGAACGTCCGGGCGGCGATGGTGCTCACGGCGCTGTGGTTCGCGGTGTTCGCGCTGCCGCTGCTGATCAAGGCGCACGACAGCCTTTGCCCGCGGACGATGCGCACCGTGCCGGTCGGTGTCGCGGCCGCCTATCGCACGCTGTGGGCGGAGGTGAGAGGGGAGTGGCACCGCGATCGCAACGTCGTCTACTACCTGATCGCCAGTGCGGTGTTCCGGGACGGACTGACCGGGGTCTTCACCTTCGGCGCGGTGCTCGGCGTCAATGTGTACGGGATCTCGCCGGCCGAGTGCTGCTGTTCGGGGTGGCCGCCAGCGTGGTCGCCGCGGTAGGCGCGGTGGCCGGCGGGTTGCTGGACGACCGCTTCGGCTCCAAACCGGTGATCGTCGGGTCGCTGGTCTCATGTCGCGGTCGGGCTGACCCTGATGGTGTTGTCGGGCCCGCGGGCGTTCTGGGTCTGCGGGCTGCTGCTGTGCCTGTTCGTCGGGCCGGCGCAGTCGGCGGCGCGCACCCTGATGCTGCGGATCTCCAGCGAGGGCAAGGAGGGTGTGGCCTTCGGCCTGTACACGATGACCGGCCGTGCGGCGACGTTCCTGGCGCCGTGGCTGTTTTCGCTGTTCATCGACGTTTTCGGCACCGCCGCGCGGGTATGGGCGGGCTGTGCGTGGTACATGGTTCTCGGATTGCTGGTCTTCTGATAGTGCGTGCCCCGCAGGATCCGCGCCGCGTTGACTGAGCCGGTCTAGCCGAGCCGTTGCAGATCGTCAGGCCAATGCCGCTGCGCTGGTTGATCTCGACTCCGTCCATGCTGACCGAGCACGTGACCTCGTGGCCGATGTTGATGATGGTGACGTTCGGCGTCCTGCTGCCGGACTCGGCCAGGCTGACTTCCTTGCTCCACGGCAGCCTCACGTTGAACTCGGTCTGCAGCACCCCGCCGTTGTCGACGTAGGTGATGTTGATGGCGCGGCCGTTGCCGCTGACGTTGTAGACCACGGTCTGCATCGCGCTCGCTCCGCGGGCTGGTGGGCGCGGTGGTGGCCGGCACGGGCGCGCGCGCCGTGGTGCTGGCGGTCGACGACCGGGACGGGGCGTCGGTGAGCTCGGCGTCGAGGGCAGCGCGGGCACGGCCGTCTGCCTGCTGCTGTGCTGTTGGCGATCACCAGCGCGATGACCAGTGCGGTCACCAGAACCACCGCCGCGGCGGCGGCGATCCACAGCCAGCGCGGCGCCTTCGGCGTCGGGCTCGGGTTCCTCGGTGCTTGATCCGGGGGAGGCTGACCCTGCAGCCAGTAATGAGGCAGTTCTCGGTCGGGTGGGCCGAGTTCGGGTCGGGCGACGAGCCGGGTATACGGCGGCGGGTACAACGGCTGGCCGCCGTAAGCGGGATCGGTGGAGCGCGGTATGGCCGACGTAAGCGTCGCGTCTGTTCAGTCCGCTCTTGGGTCGAACGGCTGTGCTCGGGATCACGACGATCGCTCATGCCCACCTCATGTCTGCAGGGTACCTGCAGCGCGGCAGGTGGCGCCGAGACACCCGATGAGCAGTGTCAGCTGTCATGCCGACGTCGCCGACGGTCAACGCGGCGACCGTCATCGCCCGCATCACCGCACGTGACCGCGCGGCGCTGGCCGTCGGCGGCTTCAGGCTGTGCGGAGTCGAGTTGAGCAGACCGAACACGGCGTGCGCCATCAGCCGGGCGTCGGTTTCGGCGAGCCCGGGCTCGAGCCCGCGCAGCACGCCCACCCACATCTCGACGTACTGGCGTTGTGCCCGGCGCACCTGGCGTTCGGCGGCGGCCGGCAGATAGGCGAGGTCGCGGTCCTGAATGCGGATGAGGTCGGGCTCGCCCAGGGCGAAGTCGAGGTGAAAGTCGATCAAGCCGTTCAGCGCCGCAGCGGCGTCGCGTCTCCCGGGACCGGACCTCGCGGGCGCCGTCCAGCAGCCGGGTGCTGATGCCCACCAGCAGCTCGACCAGCAGTGCCTCCTTGTTGGGGAAGTGCCGGTAGATCGCCGGGCCGCTGACCCCCGCTGCGGCGCCGATGTCCTCGAGCCGCACCGCCAGAAACCCGCGTTCGGCGAACAGCCGCTCCGCGGCGGCCAGCAGTTGCAGGCGGCGGTCCGATTTGCGTCGACTGCGGCGGTTCGGCGCCGAAGTGTGGTCGCTGCGCTCAGCCGGAGCGGACGCTGCCATCCCGCCTCCCTAGACACTTCGGTTAATCCCCACTAACATAACACGAGTTAGTCACCATTAACCGAAATTGGCGTGCAACCGATGACCTCACCGGCGGAAAACCGCGACGCGCACACCGCGCTCGTCGCGCAGTTGCGCGACAAGCTGGCCGACGGCCGCGCTGGGTGGTTCGGAACGCGCCCGCGCCCGCCACGTCGACCGCGGCAAACTGCTGCCCCGCGACCGCGTCGACGGGCTGCTCGACCCCGGCAGCCCGCTGCTGGAAATCGCGCCGCTCGCGGCCGACGGCATGTACGACGACGAATGCCCCGGGGCCGGCATCATCACCGGCATCGGCAGGGTCTCGGGCCGTGAATGCATGATCGTGGCCAACGACGCGACGGTCAAAGGCGGTACCTACTACCCGATCACGGTCAAGAAGCATCTGCGCGCCCAGGAGATCGCGGCCAGAACCGGCTGCCCTGCATCTATCTGGTCGACTCCGGCGGCGCCTTCCTGCCCCGCCAGGACGAGGTCTTCCCCGACCGCGACCACTTCGGCCGGATCTTCTACAACCAGGCCAAGCTCAGCGCGCAGGGCATCCCGCAGATCGCCGCGGTGCTGGGATCGTGCACGGCCGGCGGCGCCTACGTTCCGGCGATGAGCGACGAGGCGGTGATCGTTCGCAACCAGGGCACCATCTTCCTCGGCGGCCCGCCGCTGGTGAAGGCGGCCACCGGCGAAGTCGTGACGGCCGAGGACCTCGGTGGCGGCGACCTGCATTCGAAGACCTCCGGCGTCACCGATCATCTCGCCCACGACGACCGTGACGCGTTGCGCATCGTCCGGCGCATCGTCTCGACGCTGGGGCCGCGCGAACCACGCATCTGGGATGTGCGGCCCACGGTTGACCCGATCGCCGATCAGACCGAGCTCTACGACGTGGTCCCCGTCGACCCCCGGATTCCCTACGACGTGCACAACGTCATCACCCGGATCGTCGACGGCGGCGAATTCGGCGAGTTCAAAGCCGAATACGGCACCACCCTGGTCACCGGGTTCGCCCGCATCCACGGCCACCCGGTCGGCATCGTCGCCAACAACGGTGTGCTGTTCTCCGAATCCGCCGTCAAGGGAGCGCATTTCATCGAGCTGTGCGACAAGCGGATGGTGCCGCTGCTGTTCCTGCAGAACATCTCCGGGTTCATGGTCGGCCGCGACTACGAGGCCGGCGGCATCGCCAAACACGGCGCCAAGATGGTGACCGCGGTGGCCTGCGCGCGGGTGCCCAAGCTCACCGTGGTGATCGGCGGCTCCTACGGAGCGGGCAACTACTCGATGTGCGGGCGGGCGTATTCGCCGCGCTTCCTGTGGATGTGGCCGAACGCCCGGATCTCGGTCATGGGTGGCGAGCAGGCCGCGTCGGTGCTGGCGACGGTGCGTGGCGAGATGACCGCCGAGGAGGAAGAGGCGTTGAAGGCCCCGATCCGCGCCCAGTACGAGCACCAAGGCAATCCGTACTATTCGACCGCCCGGCTCTGGGACGACGGCGTGATCGATCCGGCTGACACCAGAACTGTTGTTGGCCTTGCACTTTCGGTGGTATCCACTGCGCCGGTTGATCCGGTCTCCTACGGCGTCTTCCGGATGTAGAGCGCATGAGAATGAATACTGTTCTGGTTGCCAACCGCGGCGAGATCGCCGTCCGGGTGATCCGCACGCTCAAGTCGATGGGCATCCGCTCGGTCGCCGTCTACAGCGACGCCGACGCCGGCGCGCGCCACGTCGCGGCGGCGGATGTCGCCGTCGCGATCGGCCCGGCACCCGCACGAGACAGCTACCTCAACATCGCTGCGATCGTCGACGCAGCCGTGCGCACCGGGGCCCAGGCCGTTCACCCCGGCTACGGATTCCTCTCGGAGAACGCCGATTTCGCGGCCGCACTGGCGGCGGCGGGGGTGACGTTCATCGGGCCGCCGGTCGGCGCCATCCAGACCATGGGCGACAAGATCGCCGCCAAGGGCACCGTGTCGGCGTTCGGTGTGCCGGTGGTTCCCGGCATCGCGCGGCCCGGCCTCAACGACGAGGAACTGATCGCCGCCGCCGACGAGATCGGCTACCCGGTCCTGGTCAAACCGTCCGCCGGTGGCGGCGGCAAGGGCATGCGCATGGTCGAGCATTCGGCTGACCTGCCCGCCGCGCTGGTCAGCGCCCGCCGGGAATCGGCCGCCGCCTTCGGTGACGACACGCTGTTCCTGGAGCGATTCGTGTTGCGCCCCCGCCACATCGAGGTTCAGGTGCTGGCCGACACCTACGGCAACGTGGTGCACTTCGGCGAGCGGGAGTGCAGCCTGCAGCGCCGACACCAGAAGGTCATCGAGGAGGCGCCGTCACCGCTGCTGGACGCCGCGACGCGCGCCAGAATCGGCGCCGCCGCGTGCGATACCGCCCGCAGCGTCGACTACACCGGCGCGGGCACGGTCGAGTTCATCGTCTCGGCCGACCGGCCCGACGAGTTCTTCTTCATGGAGATGAACACCCGCCTTCAGGTCGAGCACCCGGTCACCGAACTGGTGACCGGGTGGGATCTGGTCGAGTGGCAGGTCCGGATCGCGGCGGGGGAGAAGCTGACCGTCGATCAGGCCGATATTGCGTTGCAGGGCATGCGATTGAAGCGCGGGTCTACGCCGAGGATCCGGCGCACGGCTTCCTGCCCACCGGCGGCGACGTGCTGGCTGTGGTGGAACCCGAGGCGGCCGGCGTGCGGGTCGACTCGGGCCTGTCGGCGGGGATGGTCGTCGGCAGCGACTACGACCCGATGCTGGCGAAAGTCATCGCGCACGGCCCGGATCGGGCCGCTGCGCTGCGGACCCTGGATCGGGCGCTGGCCGACACCGCGGTGCTCGGGGTGGTCACCAACATCGAGTTCCTGCGGTTTCTGCTGGCCGATCCCGATGTGGTCGCCGGCCGGCTCGACACCGGACTGTTGGACCGCCGCGCCGGCGATTTCGTCGCGGCAGCGCCCGCCGACGAACAGTTCATCGCCGCGGCGGCCTTCCGCTGGCTGCGGCGCTTCCCCCGCCGGGCGCCGACCTCTGGGAGGTGCCGTCCGGATGGCGAGTCGGCCGCCGGGCGCCGGTGAGCATCCGGCTGCGGGCCGGCGAACGCACCGACCACGTCCACATCTCCGGTGCCCCGGACGCCGCCGAGGTCCGCATCGAAGACGGCGAATCCCGTTCGCTGCAAGCCGCTTTGTGGACGATCAGCTGACCGTGACGCTCGACGGGCTGCGCGTCAACTACACGGTCGCGGCGGCGGACAGCAAGATCTGGCTGGCCGGCGACGGCGTCCTCGCGGTGCTCGACGAGGTGCGCGAAGCACCGGTGCGCGAAGAGGAAGAGCACAGCGGCGACGCCGAATTGATCAGCCCCATGCCCGGCGCGGTTGTCGCGGTCGGTGTCGACGACGGCGCTGAGGTCGAGGCGGGCGCGGTCGTCGTCACGGTCGAGGCGATGAAGATGGAGCACGCGCTGACGGCACCCGTCGACGGCGTGGTCGAACTCCTCGTCGCCGTCGGCGACCAAGTCAAGGTGGGTCAGCCGCTGGCCCGGATTCGAGGCAGAGGACAAAGCTCATGACTGATTTCTTGTCCACCGGAACGCTGCCGGACGAATACCAGCAACTGGCCAAGACCGTCCGCGACTTCGCCCAGAGCGTCGTCGCGCCGGTGGCCGCCAAGCACGACGCCGAACACTCTTTCCCGTACGAGGTCGTCGCCGGCATGGCCGAGATGGGCCTGTTCGGTCTGCCGTTCCCCGAGGAGTACGGCGGCATGGGCGGCGACTACTTCGCGCTGTGCCTGGCGCTGGAGGAACTCGGCAAGGTCGACCAGAGCGTGGCGATCACGCTGGAGGCCGGCGTCTCGCTGGGCGCCATGCCCATCTACCGGTTCGGCACCGAGGAGCAGAAGCAGGAATGGCTGCCGCAGTTGGCCAGTGGACGCGCGCTGGGCGCGTTCGGTCTGACCGAACCGGGCGGCGGCACCGATGCCGGCGCGACCAAGACCACCGCGCAACTCGACGACGGCCACTGGGTGATCAACGGCTCCAAGCAGTTCATCACCAACTCCGGCACCGACATCACCAAGCTGGTCACCGTCACGGCGGTGACCGGCGAGCGGGACGGCAAGAAGGAGATCTCGTCGATCCTGGTGCCGGTGCCCACGCCGGGCTTCACCGCGGAGCCCGCCTACGACAAGGTCGGCTGGAACGCCTCGGACACCCATCCGCTGAGCTTCGACGACGTGCGGGTGCCCGAGGAGAACCTGCTCGGCGAGCGCGGCCGCGGCTACGCCAACTTCCTGCGCATCCTCGACGAGGGCCGCATCGCCATCGCCGCGCTGTCCACCGGCGCCGCACAGGGTTGCGTCGACGAGAGCGTCAAGTACGCGAAGGAGCGCGAGGCGTTCGGTCAACCGATCGGCCGCTACCAGGCCATCGCGTTCAAGATCGCGCGGATGGAGGCGCGCGCCCACGCCGCGCGCACCGCCTACTACGACGCCGCGGCGCTGATGCTGGCCGGTAAGCCGTTCAAGAAGCAGGCGGCGATCGCCAAGCTGGTCGCCAGCGAGGCGGCGATGGACAACGCCCGAGACGCCACCCAGATCCACGGCGGCTACGGGTTCATGAATGAATTCACGGTGGCCCGGCATTACCGGGACAGCAAGATCCTCGAGATCGGTGAGGGGACCACCGAAGTGCAGCTGATGCTGATCGCCCGCGAGGTGGGGCTGTGAAGTCGGAGAGCGGAACGGGGCAACGGCACAACGGTGAGCAGCCGCGCGAGACCGTCGTTCAGCGTGGCCTGTGGTTCGAAGAATTCGAAACCGGCGTGCGCTACCTGCATCGCCCCGGACGGACCATCACCGAGGCCGACAACGTGCTGTTCACGACGTTGACGATGAACACCCAGGCGCTGCATCTGGATGCCGCGTTCTCCGACGCGCTGCCGCCGTTCAACCAGCGGCTGGTGAACTCGATGTTCACCCTGTCGACCCTGGTCGGGTTGTCGGTCGCGCAGCTGACGCAGGGCACCATCGTCGGCAACCTCGGCTTCTCCGAGATCGCTTTCCCCAAACCGCTTTTCCACGGCGACACGCTGTACGCCGAGACCGTCATCATCGAGAAGCGGGAATCGAAGAGCCGTCCGGGCGAGGGCATCGTGACGTTCGCGCACACCGGTCGCAACCAGCACGGCGACGTCGTCGCCACCGCGAACCGCAAGACCATGGTGCGGATGCAGCCGCCCGAGGCAGCTGGGGGGGGGCCTGATGGGCCTGAGCAATCCCGGACCGGCGTGGCTGTTCTGCCCGGCCGACCGCCCTGAGCGTTACCAAAAGGCCGCAGCCGCAGCCGATGTCGTGATCCTCGACCTCGAGGACGGGTGCGCGGCCGCCGACCGGCCCGCCGCGCGCGAAGCGCTGGTCGACGTGCAGCTCGATCCGGCCCGCACCGTGGTGCGCGTCAACCAGTTCGGCACGGCCGATCAGGAACTCGATCTCGAGGCGCTAAGAACACCCCGTACGACACCGTGATGCTGCCGAAATGCGAAGCGGTCGAGCATGTCAGCGCGCTGGCGCCGCTGGACGTGATCGTGCTTGTGGAATCCCCGCTGGGCGCGCTGATCGTGACGGAGACCGTCCAGGCGGACAACGCCGTCGCCGTGATGTGGGGTGCGGAGGATCTGTTCGCGGTGCTCGGCGGCACCGCCAACCGCTACCCGGACGGGACCTACCGCGAGGTCGCCCGCCATGTCCGTTCGCAGTCGTTGTTGGCGGCCAAGGCGTACGGCCGGCTCGCGCTGGATTCGGTCTATATCGACATCAAAGATCTCGACGGGCTGCGCGCCGAGGTCGACGACGCCGTGGCCGTCGGCTTCGACGCGAAGGTTGCCATCCACCCCAGCCAGGTGCCGGTGATCCGGGCCGGATATGCGCCCTCGGCCGACGAGGTCGCTGGGCGCGAGACGTTCTCGCCGCCGCCGTCGATGAACGCGGTGTCTTCGCATTCGAGGGCAAGATGGTGGACGCGCCGGTGTTGCGGCGAGCCGAGCGGATCGTGCACCTTTCGGTTGAAGCCGGCTCCTAGCGTCGCCCCGGCGTACTTGCGTTGGGCCGCGGCCAGTCGGGCGGCGAACTCTGGTGACTGAATCGAGACGGCTTGCGGCCCGAGTTCGGTGTCCTTGGCAAGCTCGTGCTGTTCGATGTCGAGCGATCCCGGGCTGGCCGTAGCGCGCATGGTGGCTTTGGTCGCCAGCACGACCTCGCGCGGCGCGGCCGCGGGCCCGGCCGCAAGTTCCAGTGCGGCGGCAACCGGGTCGTCGGCGACACTGAGCGCAAGCCCGTGGCGCACAGCGGATTCGGCGTCGAAGCGCATCCGAACAGCAACGCTGCGCGGGCCACCTGCGGTCCGACCGCGCGCTGCAGCATCCATGTCGCTCCGCCGCCCGGATGAATCCCCAATTTCTGAAAGCGGGTGTCGAACACCGCGTTTGGCCCGGCGATGCGCACGTCGGCGGCCAGGGCCAAGTTCAGGCCCGCGCCGACGGCCGGGCCGTTGACGGCGGCGATCGTGGGCAGCGCGCATTTTCCGACGGCCATGAATCCGTCGTAGAGCCGCAGCAAGCCCTGTTCGGCGGCACTGCCCAGCGCGCTGAGATCGGCTCCGGCGCAGAACGCTTTACCCGCACCGGTGACGACGACGGCGTGCACGTCGGGGTCGGCCTCGGCCCGTTCCACGGCGGCGCGCAGCTGCGTCGACATCTCACCGGTGACCGCGTTGCGCCGATCGGGATCGTTGACGGTGATCAGCGCGACATGATCGTCGACACCGAACAGGACCAGGGACATCGGGCACCTCCGTAGATTCGCCGGCGACGGCACATAGCGCACCATCGAGGACACGCGCCACATGTATCCCATCGGCCACAGTGGCACCTGAGCGCACCCCCGGCAGGATTCGAACCTGCGACCACAAGATTAGAAGTCATGTGCTCTCTCCAGCTGAGCTACGGGGGCCGAGGACTTCAAGCCCAGGTCAGTGTAGCCAACGGCAGAAAGGGTATCCCCGCCCTCGCAACGCCGCCCGAAATGGCGTTGGCAGGGACAGTGATTGGTTTAGTGTGAGGCCCGCCACACGGCCCGGGGGACGGCGAACGCCGCGGGCAACGTGTGTTCTACGACCTCAGCGACGAGGAGCACCAGGGCATGACCGTGGCCATTGATGTCAGGACGCGTTACTCCCAGGCGCGTAGCGAAGTGCTGCAGCTTGCCGCGATGCCGCTCGAGGCGTACCGCACCGGCGCACTGCTGCTACGCGGCTCACCTGTGGTCGCACGCTTCGTGGCGGGCTGGCTGTCCGCCGAGTTTCCCCCGCATGTCGTCACTGGGCACGCCCTGTCGGGGCTGACACCGGTTGACCGGTTGCGACGAGCTGGGCCGCGCAGCGGGCAGACCAGGTGCTGACCACGGCTCTGGCGGATACATTCGGCCCGGACTACCGCGACGCGGCTCTCCAGCCGATCGACCGGGCCGCCTGTACTGGACGGGTCGGCCTGCTGCAGGCGGCCGGACACCGCCGCCGCTATGCAGCGCAGACGTCGGACATCGTCTACGGCCCGGATCCTCGCGACAACATGCTGGACATCTGGCGTCACCGCGACGTCAAAGCCGGGGGCCGTGCGCCGGTGGTGCTGCAGATCCCGGGCGGCGCGTGGACCGTCAACGGTCGACGGCCGCAGGCGTATCCGCTGATGAGCCGGCTGGTCGAGCAGGGCTGGATCTGCGTGTCGATCGATTACCGCAAGAGCCCCCGCAACGCGTGGCCCGCGCACATCATCGACGTCAAGCGCGCGCTGGCCTGGGTTCGGCAGAACATCGCCGACTACGGCGGCGATCCCGACTTCATCTCGGTCACCGGTGGCTCCGCCGGTGGGCACCTCGCCTCGCTGGTCGCGCTCACCGCCAACGATGAGCGGCTGCAGCCCGGCTTCGAGGACGTCGACACCACGGTTCAGGCGGCGGCGCCGTACTACGGCATTTACGACTTGACCGACGACACGAAAATGCACGAAATGATGATGCAGTTTCTCGAGATGTTCGTCATGAAGGAGCGGTACGCCGACAACCCGGAAATGTACGAGTTCGCTTCGCCGATTTCGCATGTGCACCGCGATGCTCCGCCGTTCTTCGTGTTGCACGGTGAAAGCGATGCGGTGATTCCGAATATGCAGGCGCGCACCTTCGTCGACGCACTTCGTGGGGCCGGCGCTGACACGGTGGGCTACGCCGAGCTTCCCCACGCGCACCACGCTTTTGACCTGTTCTCCACGGTTCGGTCCCGATTTGCCGCTAACGCTGTGGCCGACTTCCTCGGCGTGGTCTACGGACGTTACGCACGCTCACAGTCGGCGGTTTCGCGCGAGCGCGCCAACCCGGCCAGCTAAATTCAGCGGGGGCGAAACCGCACCTTTACCGTTAATTCAGCTATCCGCCAGCGGATTTCATCGACCACCGCAGGCGGGTCAATTCGGCGTTCTGATCCGCACATTTGGCCACCGTGGCCGTACCGACCGGACTACGTTGGAGAGCGAATATCATCCTGGCAAACAGTCAGCTGACTTCGCGGGGGCGTGACGGTGGGACGGTTCCGAAACGGGAGGCTTGAGTGGTGAAAGAGGTGTCGGCGAGCGCAGCGACCAGACGGGGGATCAGCTGTGGCTGAGCAGCTCGATGCTGCCGGGATGCCCACGGCGCTGGGGCCAGTCGACTACCTCATGCATCGCGGGGAGGCCAATCCTCGCACCCGCTCAGGGATAATGGCGCTGGAAATTCTGGACCGCACACCGGATTGGGAGCGGTTCCGCACCCGCTTCGAGAACGCGTCGCGACAGGCGTTACGGCTCCGGCAGAAGGTGGTCGTGCCGACGTTGCCGACCGCTTCGCCACGTTGGGTCGTCGATCCCGACTTCAACCTGGATTTCCACGTCCGCAGGATGCGTGTCTCGGAGCCGGGTTCGCTGCGACAGGTCTTCGATATCGCGGAGCTGATGATCCAGTCGCCGCTGGATATCGCCCGGCCGTTGTGGACGGCCACTCTGATCGAAGGTCTTCCCGACGGGAAGGCCGCGACGCTGCTGCATCTGTCGCACGCCGTCACCGACGGTGTGGGCAGTGTGGAAATGTTCGCCCACATCTACGACCTCGAACGCGATCCGCCGGCGCAACCGACCCCGACCGAGCCCATTCCGCAGGATCTGACGGCCAACGACCTGATGCGTGAGGGGCTCAACCATCTGGCCGTCAATGTGGCCAAAGGTGCAGGCGGCGCGCTGTGGGGCGCGGCGTCGGTACTCGGGCGCGCGGTGTCCCGTCCAAGCGCGGCGCTATCGGGTGCGCTGAGCTACGCCCGCTCGGGGGCGCGGGTCATGGGCCGAGCCGCCGAGCCGTCCCCACTGCTTCGTCGCCGCAGTCTGGCCACCCGCAGTGAGGCCATCGACATCCCGCTGTCCGATCTGCACCGGGCGGCGAAGGCCGGGGGCGGTTCGATCAACGACGCCTACCTGGCCGGTCTGTCCGGCGCGTTGGGCCGGTATCACGAGGCGCTCGGGGTGCCGATCTCGACGCTGCCGATGGCAGTGCCGGTCAGCCTGCGGGCCGAGTCCGACGCGGCCGGCGGCAACCGCTTCACCGGCGTCAACCTGGCGGCCCCGATCGGTACGGCCGACCCGGTCGCTCGCATGCAGAAGATTCGCTTACAGATGACCCAGCGCCGCGACGAGCCCGCGATGGACATCATCGGATCGATCGCACCGGTGCTGAGTGTGCTGCCGGGGCCGCTGCTGGAATCGATGACGGGTTCAGTGGTCGGCTCCGACGTACAGGCCAGCAACGTGCCGGTCTATCCCGGCGACACTTTCCTGGTCGGGGCAAAGGTTCTGCGGCAGTACGGTATTGGCCCACTTCCCGGTGTAGCGATGATGGTCGTGCTGATTTCCCGAGGCGGCTACTGCACCATCACCGCGCGCTACGACCGTGCCGCGATACGCGATGAGAAGCTGTTCGCCAAATGTCTGCTGGACGGTTTCAACGAAATCCTCGCGTTGGCAGGTGATCCCGCCCCGCAGGCGGTGCCGGCTTCGTTCGATGTCGAACCCGACACGTCGAAGCGATCGGTGGCGGGTTCATGACCGCCGGCGACGATGCAGAGCGCAGCGATGAGGAGGAGCGGCGCAAAGTGACCGCCGGCGACGATGCAGAGCGCAGCGATGAGGAGGAGCGGCGCAAAGTGACCGCCGGCGACGATGCAGAGCGCAGCGATGAGAAGGAGCGGCGCAAAGTGACCGCCGGCGACGATGCAGAGCGCAGCGATGAGAAGGAGCGGCGCAAAGTGACCAGCGGCGAATCGAAGAAGCCGCCGCGTGATCTCCGGCTGCCGGGCTCGGTCGCCGAAATCATGGCCAGCCCGCCCGGACCCGAGATCGGCGCGTTCTTCGACCTGGACGGGACCCTGGTGGCCGGTTTCACCGCCATCATCCTCACGCAGGAACGCTTGCGTCGCCGCGATATGGGGGTTGGCGAGCTGATCAGCATGGTTACCGCCGGCTTGAACCATCAACTCGGTCGTATCGAATTCGAAGAGCTGATCAGCAAGGCCTCGGGCGCGCTGCGCGGGCGCATGCTGAGTGACCTCGAGGAGATCGGCGAGCGGTTGTTCGTCCAGCGGATCGAGTCCCGGATCTACCCGGAGATGCGCGAACTGGTTCGCGCCCACTTGGCCCGCGGGCACACTGTGGTGCTCAGCTCGTCGGCGCTCACCATCCAGGTCGCTCCGGTGGCGAAGTTCCTCGGCATCCTGAACACGCTCACCAACAAGTTCGAGACGGACGATGACGGCATCCTCACCGGCGGTGTGATCGCCCCGATTCTGTGGGGGCCGGGCAAGGCATCGGCGGTGCAGAAGTTCGCCGGCGAGAACAACATTGACCTCAAGGACAGCTACTTCTACGCCGACGGCGACGAAGACGTCGCGCTGATGTATCTGGTCGGCAATCCGCGGCCAACCAACCCCGAGGGCAAGATGGCCGCTGTCGCCAAGCGGCGTGGCTGGCCGATTCTGCGGTTCACCAGTCGCAGCGGCGGGGGCATCACCGCGCAACTGCGAACGCTGGCCGGCGTCGGCTCGGTGATTCCCGTCGCGGCCGGCGCGCTCGGGATCGGGTTGCTGACGCGTAGCAGGCGCCGCGGGGTCAACTTCTTCACCGCGACGTGGTCGCAGATGTTGTTGACCGCCAGCGGTGTTCAGCTGAATATCGTCGGTGAAGAAAATCTGACCGCCGAGCGGCCCGCGGTGTTCATCTTCAACCACCGCAACCAGGCCGACCCTGTCATCGTCGGCGCGCTGATCCGCGACAACTGGGTGGCAGTCGGCAAAAAGAGCTCGAAGGCGACCCGATCATGGGCACGCTCGGCAAGGTACTCGACTCCGTTTTCATCGACCGGGACAACCCGGCCGCGGCCGTCGAGTCGCTGCACCAGGTCGAGGAACGCGCTCGGCAAGGGCTGTCCATCATGATCGCGCCCGAGGGCACCAGGCTGGACACCACCAGCGTCGGGCCGTTCAAGAAGGGGCCGTTCCGGATGGCGATGGCGGTGGGCATACCGATCGTGCCGATCGTGATCCGCAACGCCGAAATCATCGCCGCGCGCAATTCCACCACGATGAACCCCGGAACCGTGGATGTTGCTGTCTTCCCGCCGATTTCAGTCGACCGACTGGACCGTGGACACGCTCTCGGATCGGATCGCCGAGGTGCGTCAGTTGTATGTGGACACGCTGGCCGACTGGCCGGTCGACGAACTGCCTGACCACGACGTGTACCGCAAGAAGCCGGTGCCACGCAAGGCGCCGCAGAAGGTAGCCAAGGCTGCGCCGGCGAAGAGAGCCGTGCCGGCGAAGAAGGCTGTGGCGAAAAAGGCCGCCGCGAAAAAGACAGCCAAGGCGGCACCGCGCAAAGTGACCAAAGCGGCCAAAGCGCAACCGAATACGCCTCGGCCGAAGGGGCGATCGTGACCACCCCGTCCGCCGACTCCGCGTCTCTCAGCGCCAGCGATGACACGTTGGTGCTGGCGTCGGCATCGTCGGCGATCGAGTCGGAATTGCTGGCAACGTGGCTGGATCAGCAACGTGCCCGGCATCCGGAGACCAAGCTCGAGGTGCTGGCGCTGCCCGAGCAGGATTCGTCGCCGGGTGCGCTGGCGCAACTCGTCGAGCAGCTCGAGTTGGACGAGGACCGCTCGATCGTGCCGGTGCGGGTCTTCTGGATGCCTGGGGCCGACGCGACGGCGCTGAACCGGGTGACGGCGTTGCTCCCGGGGCGAAATCCCTACCAGCCCAGCGAACGTCAGCAGCGCCACATCCTGCGGTCCGACCGTGCCCGCGCCCAGGTGGTAGCCGGTGAGTCGGCCAAGGTATCCGAACTTCGTCAACAGTGGCGCGACATCACTGTCGGCGACAATCCCCGTGAATTCGCGCATTTCGTCACCCGCCGGGCGCTGCTGGCGATGGAACGCGCCGAATACCGAATCCTCGGACCGCAATACAAGTCGCCGCGGCTGGTGCGGCCGGAGATCATGGCGTCTGCGCGCTTTCGCGCCGGCCTGGAGAAGATCCCGGGCGCCAACCTCGAGCAAGCCGGAAAGATGCTCGACGAACTCGCCACCGGTTGGAGCCGGGTGTCCATCGACCTCGTCTCCGTGCTCGGCAGATTGTTCAGCCGAGGGTTCGATCGCGACATCGATTACGACGAATACCAGGTCGCGGCGCTTCGCACCGCGCTGGAAGCGCATCCGGCGGTGTTGCTGTTCTCGCACCGGTCCTACATCGACGGCGCGGTGATGCCGGTGGCGATGCAGGAGAATCGGCTGCCGCCGGTGCACGTATTCGCTGGTATGAACCTGGCTTTCGGGGTCATGGGACCGCTGCTGCGTCGGGCCGGAACCATTTTCATCCGCCGCAACATCGGCAACGATCCGGTCTACAAGTACGTGCTCAAGGAGTATGTCGGCTATGTGGTGGAGAAGCGGTTCAACCTGAGCTGGTCCATCGAGGGCACCCGCTCGCGCACCGGGAAGATGTTGCCGCCCAAGCTCGGGCTGATGAGCTACGTGGCTGACGCCTATTTGGATGGCCGCAGCGATGACATTCTGCTGCAAGGGGTTTCGATCAGCTTCGACCAGCTGCACGAGACCGCCGAATACGCTGCCTACGCCCGCGGCGGCGAGAAGCGAGCCGAGGGCTTGAGCTGGATGTACAGCTTCATCAAAGCCCAGGGCGAACGCAACTACGGCAAAATCTATGTCCGCTTCCCCGAGGCGGTCTCGATGCGCGACTATCTCGGCCCGCACGGCCAGATCGTCGACGATGAAGCAGCCAAACGCCTTGCACTGCAGAAGATGTCATTCGAAGTCGCGTGGCGCATTTTGCAGTCCACCCCGGTCAACGCGACCGGCTTGGTGTCCGCGCTGCTACTGACCACCCACGGGATGGCGTTGACGTGCACGCAGCTGCACCACACCCTGCAGGATTCACTCGACTACCTCGAGCGTAAAAACACGCCGATGTCGACCAGCGCGCTGCGGCTACGTACACCCGAAGGTGTTCGTGCGGCGGTGGACTCGCTGTCGAATGGTCATCCGGTGACCCGGGTGGACAGCGGCCGAGAACCGGTGTGGCGCATCGCCCCTGAGAACGAGCACACCGCGGCGTTCTATCGCAACTCCGTCATCCACGCGTTCCTGGAGACTGTGATCGTCGAGCTGGCGTTGGCCTACGCGGCGCGGGTCGAGAGCGACCGGCTCGAGGCATTCTGGACCCAGGCGATGCGCCTGCGGGACCTACTGAAGTTCGACTTCTACTTCGCCGATTCGGCCGCATTCCGCCAGAACATCGCCGACGAGTTGGCGTGGAACGACGGCTGGGAAGCAAAGGTCGCGGCGGGCTCCGCCGAGATCGAGGCGATGCTTTACGCGAAGCGCCCGCTGATGTCGGACGCGATGCTGCGGGTGTTCTTCGAGGCCTACGAGATCGTTGCCGATGTGCTTCGTGATGCGCCGGCGGACATCGGCGCGAAAGAACTCACCCAGTTGGCGCTCGGCGTAGGCAAGCAGTACGTCGCGCAGGGCCGCGTGCGCAGCAGCGAGCCGGTATCGACGTTGCTGTTCGACACCGCACGGCAAGTCGTCGCCGACCAGGATCTGCTCGAGCCTGCGCCGGATCTGGCCGAGCGGCGGATCGCGTTCCGCCGCGAATTGCAAGCCATCCTGCGGGATTTCGACCATGTCGCCCAGATCGCGCGCAAGCAGTTCGTCGCCCGCGAGATCAGGGCCCGCCATGCGGGCCAGCCTAGTCGGCATTCGCCATATCCGTGATGAAGTCGCCCGCATCCGGAGTGCCATTGACGATGTCCGGATGTTCAAGTCGTAGAGGGCTGAGCCGATCCCGCCGAGTAGCCGGAGGTCAGCGTTTCACTTGGCTGGCCCAAGCTGATCGAGAGGTCCGGGTCCAGAGACGGAACGAACGGATAGGCGTCCGGCATGCTTGTCTGCGGCAGCAATCCGAGGTCGACTTCGGCCGCCGTGATCCCTTGCTCGGCTCCGGTCGACAAATCGGAGGTCACGGTAATCGGGTTGACAAGCTCGAACAGGCTGGCTGTGGTGGGAAGGTTCGCATACTCCTCACCCAAGCTCGAACCGATGCTGCCATAGCCCAGATCGACGAGCACCCTCAAGTCCGGGGTGAGCAGATCTATCAGCCATTGCGGCGCACCCACCTGCACCAACGGGTCGAGCAGCGGCAGCGTCTGGGTCGGAATAACGTAGTACGTGGTGTCGCCTGCACCCGGCGAAACCGCCTCCACCACAGCGGTTCCCACCTGCGCGGGAGTCAGATCCGAGTAGTCGTGGTCACCATAGAAGACACCAAAGATGGCGTTGAGATCCGCGAGCACGTTCAGCGGGTATTGCGGAAAGTCGGAGATGCCGTCGTACTCGTTGGTGTAGATGTCGGTGGGGTACGCCGAGTCCGGAGTTGCGCCGTTGAAGGCCATGTTGATACCCGGGATGTAAAACCCGTCGAAGCGCTCCAGCAGGCCGCCGTCGGGATTGTTCGGGTCGCCGGCCAAGATGAACGCCAGGTCGGCTGGGCTCGGCGGATCAGTCACCGTCCCATTCTCGATTTCATCGAGTTCGTCGGTGGCGATGGTTGCGCTTTGCGAATAGCCGAAAACGATGGTGTCGGTGCCCGCGGGTTCGCCCGCGAGGGCGGTCTGCAAGTCATGCAAACCCTGGACCATCGACTGACCCAAGGTCAATTCGCTATAGCCGGGAAGCGGGAAGAACTGCTCGGGGGTGGGTAGCACCGTCGTGGTATCTGTCGTCCCCGGATAGATGTCGGGCAAGTTCGGCACGATGTAGTCGACGTTGACGTCCGTCGGATACGGCGGGCCCGGGTCGGGCTCTTCGGTGCCACCCATGATCAGCGCGGCGTCGGTCCCGAACGCGAACGCCGGATACATCGCCAACGTCAGCGTTAACAGACCCGCGCCGGCACCGGACACGAGCCCACCAGCCAGCCAGCGCACGCCACGGGTTGCCATGTGTTCCCCTCCGATGCTGCCGTCGAAGTTGTCATGCGTCGGGAGCCGTTGCACTACTTCCGTGCAGTCTGGCCGGAAATCGAGCACCGAGGCGTGCTGGTAACACGAATTTTGCTTGCCGCCCGCTCATCCCGGCGCGGGCCACAGAGGCCTCTCGGCCGACCCGCCATACCCTTGGTGCATGACGGTAGCCGCGCCAACCCGACGACGCAGGGAGTGTGGCCGCTGCTCGTCGGGGTGGCGGCACTGGCCGGTTGCACCGCCGCGGGGATCGGGGTGCTGTCGCTGGCTGCCGCGTTGACCGCCACCGGATTGCCCGATCCGGGTCCGGTGACCACGCTCGGCCTGCCGTTTGTGCGGGCCGCCGGCGAAGTCGCGGCCGTCATCGCAGTCGGATCCTTCTTGACGGCGGCATTTCTCGTCCCGCCGCAGGACAACGGCGTCCTCGATGCCGACGGCTATCGCGCGCTGCGGGTCGGGACGGTCGCGGCCGGGGCATGGGCGGTGTGCGCCGCGCTGCTGGTGCCGCTGACCATCTCGGACGTCTCCGGTCAGCCATTCACCGCTCACCTGAACCCCGCGAGTCTGTGGTCGCTGGCCAGCATCATCAACATCTCGGCGGCATGGCGGTGGACCGCGTTGCTGGCCGCGGTGCTGACGGTGGCCAGCGTGCCCGTGCTGCGCTGGTCGTGGACGCCGTTGCTGCTGGCCGGGTCGCTGGCAACGCTGATACCGCTCGGGCTGACCGGTCACTCCTCGGCCGGCGGTTCGCACGACTTGGCCACCAACAGCCTGCTGATCCATCTGGTCGCCGGGAGCCTGTGGGCCGGTGGTCTGCTGGCGCTGCTGACACACGTGGTCCGCGGTGGCCAGCACGCCGACCTGGCCGCGCGACGATTCTCGACGATCGCCTTGTGCTGCTTTGGCGCAATGGCGCTCAGCGGCGTCGTCAACGCCGCTGGTGCGGATCCGCCCGTCGGACCTGCTGTCCAGCGACTATGGACGCCTGGTCGTTATCAAGTTCGTGGCGCTGTGTCTGCTCGGTTTCATCGGTTGGCGCCAACGGCGCACCGGAGTCGTTGCGCTGCAAGCAGATCCGAGCTCACGAACCCGACTGATCCGGCTGGCTGTGATTGAGGCGGTGCTGTTCGGTCTCACGTTCGGAGTCGCTGTCGGCCTGGGTCGCACACCACCACCGCCGCTGCCGATCGGCATCCCCTCGATAACCGACGTGAAAATCGGCTACGACTTCGACGGACCGCTGACCCTGGTCCGGGTGCTCTTCGACTGGCGGTTCGACCTGATCTTCGGCTCGGCGGCGATCATCTCGGCCGCGCTGTACGTGGCCGGGGTGCGGCGGCTGCGACGCCGTGGCGACGCGTGGCCGATGGGCCGGACGGTGGCCTGGTTGCTCGGCTGCCTGGCGCTGCTGTTCGTCAGCTCGTCCGGGATGGGCCGCTACATGCCGGCGATGTTCAGCATGCACATGGCGGCGCACATGATGCTGTCGATGCTGGTGCCGGTTCTGCTGGTGCTAGGCGGTCCGGTCGGCCTGGCGTTGCGAGCGCTGCCGGCGGCCGGGCGCGGCGAACCACCGGGCATGCGGGAATGGATACTGGCCGCCCTGCACAGCCGGTTTTCGAAAGTCTTGACCAACCCGCTGGTCGCGACGGCGTTGTTCGTCGCCGGGTTCTACGGGCTCTATCTGGGTGGTTTGTTCGACGCCGCAGTCGGCAGCCACGTCGGGCATCTCGTGATGAACGTGCACTTTCTGCTGAGTGGCTACCTGTTCTATTGGGTGGTCATCGGCGTCGACCCCACGCCGCGGCCGATCCCGCCGATTGCCAAGGTGGCGGTGGTGTTCGCCTCGCTACCGCTGCACGCCTTCTTCGCGATCATCCTGATGAGCATGCCGAACGTGCTCGGCGGGAGCTTCTACCGATCGCTGCATCTGAGCTGGCACACCGACCTGTTGGGCGATCAGCGGCTCGGCGGCGGAATGGCTTGGGCCGCAGGGGAAATACCGCTGGCCCTGGTTATGATCGCGTTGCTGGTGCAGTGGTCGCGCAGCGACCAGCGGACCGCCCGCCGTTTGGATCGCGCGGCCGACCGCGACGACGATGCCGAGCTGGTGGCCTACAACGCGATGCTCGCCGATCTGGCCCGCCGACCGATATTCGTCCGCAAAACAGACGTCAGGACCGCAATTTTCGCCGAACCACGACCGTGGGTCCTGTTTCGCGGCAGCCTTGTGAAGGTCCAGCCCTCTCAACGATGTACACCAGACCTCTGCGCTGACAGCTGACCGCGGCACCTACGATTTGTCGCTCGAAGGTGAGCACGTCACACACCCCTGCCCGCATCTGCCGATCCGGCGGACGTCGAATCTTGTCCACACCCCTCGCTTTCTCCACAACCCTGGCTGTCACGGACCCGGGAACGGCCCAGGCTGTCGGCCCACCCGAGCTGAATGGCCGGCAGGCAGCACCGGTTGCGGTGCGATACGAGAAAAGGGGAACAAGAAATGTTCGAAACGCCAGTGACCGTGGTCGGAAACGTGGTCAACGACCTGAAGCGCCGCCGAGTCGGTGACCAGGAGGTGCTGAAGTTCCGGGTCGCCAGCAATTCTCGGCGCCGCGCCGCCGATGGCAACTGGGAGCCCGGCAACTCGCTGTTCGTCACCGTCAACTGCTGGGGCCGACTGGTCTCCGGCGTCGGCGCTTCGCTGGGCAAGGGCTCGCCGGTGATCGTGTCCGGGCACCTCTACACCAGCGAATACGAAGACCGCGACGGCAATCAGCGGTCGACTCTGGAGATGCGCGCGATCGCGGTCGGCCCCGATCTGTCCCGCTGTATCGCGCGGGTGGAGAAGACCGTCTCGTCCGGGTCGGCGACCGCGGCGACCGAGGCCGAGGAGGCCAAAGAGCCGGACAGCACGCCCGACGATTCCGCTGCGGAGGCGCCGCTGTCACTGTCGGCTTAGCTGTGCGCTCGCGCGGAGCGAGTTGTCCGTCCTGTGACGATCTCGCCGTGCAGCGGCGTGAGGAGAAGCCGGACAAGTTGCCTAGGATGGGGCGCGAGCATCACCCCGCAATCAGAAAGGCAACACCGCCGCATGGCTGAGTTCATCTACACGATGAAAAAGGTCCGCAAGGCGCACGGCGACAAAGTCATCCTCGACGACGTCACCTTGAGCTTCTATCCGGGCGCCAAGATCGGTGTCGTCGGCCCCAACGGGGCGGGTAAGTCGAGCGTCTTGCGGATCATGGCCGGATTGGACAAGGCCAACAACGGCGAAGCCTTCCTGGCCCCCGGCGCGACGGTCGGCATCCTGCAGCAGGAACCGCCGCTGAACGAGGAGAAGACCGTTCGCGGCAACGTCGAGGAAGGGCTCGGCGACATCAAAGTCAAGCTCGATCGCTTCAACGAAGTCGCCGAGTTGATGGCCACCGACTACTCCGACGAGTTGATGGAGGAGATGGGCGCGCTGCAGGAAGAGCTCGACCACGCCAACGCCTGGGATCTCGACTCGCAGCTCGAGCAGGCGATGGACGCGTTGCGTTGCCCGCCGCCCGACGAGCCGGTCACCCATCTGTCCGGCGGCGAGCGACGCCGCGTGGCGCTGTGCAAGCTGCTGCTGTCCAAGCCGGACCTACTGCTGCTCGACGAGCCGACCAACCACCTCGACGCCGAGAGTGTGCAGTGGCTCGAGCAGCACCTGGCCGCCTACGAGGGCGCGGTTCTGGCCGTCACCCACGACCGCTACTTCCTCGACAACGTGGCCGAGTGGATCTTGGAGCTCGACCGCGGCCGCGCGTACCCGTACGAGGGCAACTACTCCACCTACCTGGAGAAGAAGGCCGAGCGGATCTCGGTGCAGGGCCGCAAGGACGTCAAGCTGCAGAAGCGGCTCACCGAGGAGTTGGCCTGGGTCCGGTCCGGCGCCAAGGCCCGGCAGGCCAAGAGCAAGGCCCGTCTGCAGCGCTACGAGGAGATGGCGGCCGAGGCCGAGAAGACCCGCAAGCTCGACTTCGAAGAGATCCAGATCCCGACCGGTCCGCGGCTGGGCAACCTGGTGGTCGAGGTCGACCATCTCGACAAGGGCTTCGAAGGTCGCACGCTGATCAAGGATCTGTCGTTCACGCTGCCCCGCAACGGCATCGTCGGCGTGATCGGTCCCAACGGTGTTGGTAAGACCACGCTGTTCAAGACCATCGTCGGGCTCGAACAGCCGGACAGCGGCGTCGTCAAGGTCGGCGAAACCGTGAAGCTGAGCTACGTCGACCAGTCACGCGGCGGGCTCGACCCGAAGAAGAACGTATGGCAGACCGTCTCCGATGGGCTGGACTACATCCAGGTCGGGCAGAACGAGATCCCGTCGCGGGCCTATGTGTCGGCGTTCGGGTTCAAGGGCCCCGACCAGCAGAAGCCGGCCGGCGTGCTCTCCGGTGGTGAACGCAACAGGCTCAACCTCGCGCTCACCCTCAAAGAGGGCGGCAACCTGATCCTGCTCGACGAGCCGACCAACGACCTCGACGTCGAGACTCTCGGCTCGCTGGAGAACGCGCTGGAGAAATTCCCCGGCTGCGCGGTGGTCATCTCCCACGACCGCTGGTTCCTCGACCGGACCTGTACCCACATCCTGGCGTGGGAGGGCGACGGCGACCACGAGGCCAAGTGGTTCTGGTTCGAGGGCAACTTCGGCGCCTACGAGGAGAACAAGATCGAGCGCCTCGGAGCCGATGCGGCGCGTCCGCACCGGGTAACTCACCGAAGGCTCACGCGCGACTAGTGTCAGGCATGCCAGCGTTTTGGTATGCGTGCTGAGGAGCGGTCGGCATGACGATTGATGCTCTTGACTGGACGAAGTTCACTGACGGCAACGAGATTCCCGAGTGGATATCGCACGCCTACTCCGACAGCTACCAAGGCCCACACGAAGACGAACCCGGCACCCCGTCGGCAACCGATTCCGGCGGTGACCCCGGCACTGCTGACGGCGCACTACCGGCTGGGCTCGCACCGACCGGCGGGGGAGAGCCGGGTCGCCGTGTACCCGCCCGACGACCCGGGTGGCTTCGGTCCCGCGCTCCAGGTGGTCACCGACGACGGCGCCATGCTGATGGATTCGGTGACCGTCCTGCTGCATCGACTGGGGGTGTCCTACGCCGCGATCATGAACCCGGTCTTCCACGTGCGCCGGGACAACACCGGCGACCTGCTCGCCGTCGGTCCGAAGGTGTCCGGCGGCGACGGGATCGACGAGACCTGGCTCCACGTCCAGCTCTCACCGTCGGTGGACCGCAACGCGCTGCACGAAGCCGAACGCCTGCTGCCGGGTGTGCTCGCCGACGTGCGCAGGGTCGCGGCGGACGCGACGGCGATGATCGCCGTGCTCGACGACCTGGCCAACGATGTCGAGTCCAACGCGAACGGCCACTACCCGGGTGACGACAACGCCGACGTCGCGACCTTGCTGCGCTGGCTGGCCGCCGGCCATTTCACGCTGCTGGGATATCAACGCTGCCCGGTGCGCGACGGCCGGGTGTCGGGTGATGCGGCGACGACCAGCCTCGGAGTGCTGCGGCGGCGCAAGGGATCTCGTCCGCGGCTGACGCTGGACAACGAACTGCTGGCGCTCGCGCAGACCGACGTCGCCAGTTACTTGCGCTTCGGCGCCTACCCGTATGTGTTCGCGGTCCGCGAGAACGCCGACGGCAGCGTCTTCGAGCATCGCCTCATCGGGCTGTTCACGGTCGCGGCGATGAACGCCGACGTCCTGGAGATCCCGATCATCTCGCGCCGGGTCCGCGAGGTTCTCACCCTGGCCGATCTCGACCCCGGCCATCCTGGACAACTATTGCTCGACGTCATCCAAACCGTGCCTCGTTCAGAGCTTTTCGTGCGCAGCGCCGACGAGCTGCTGGCGATGGCCAAATCGGTGGTCGACCTCGGATCGGGGCGCCGCGCACTGCTGTTCTTGCGTGCTGACCGTCTCGAGTACTTCGTGTCGTGCTCTGGTATACCTGCCGCGCGACCGCTACACGACGGCGGTGCGCCTGCAGATCGAGGACATCCTGGTTCGGGAATTCGGCGGCACCAGCCTCGAATTCACCGCGCGCGTGACCGAATCACCCTGGGCACTGCTGCATTTCATGGTCCGGCTGCGCGAAGACAGTGCCACCAATATCGACACCTCGGACGCCAACCGGGTTCGGCTTCAATCCCTGCTGACCGACGCCACGCGTACCTGGTCGGACCGGCTGCTCACCGAAGCGGTTGCGGCCGAGGTCGATCCCCTAGAGGTCGAGCACTACGCGGGCGTGTTCACCGAGGCGTACAAACAGAACGTCACCCCGGCGGATGCGATCAACGACATCGCGATCTTCGACGAGCTCACCGACGATTCGGTCAAGCTGGTGCTCTCCGACCACGACTACGACGAAACCGTCCGGCTGACTTGGTATCTGGGTGGTCGAACCGCGTCGTTGAGCGAGCTGCTCCCGATGCTGCAGTCGATGGGTGTCGTGGTGCTCGAAGAGCGACCGTTCACCGTCACCCGCCCCGACGGGCTGCCCATCTGGATCTATCAGTTCAAGATCACTCCGCAACCCACCGTCCCGCTGGCGCGGCCGGGCCCCGAACGGGAGGCCACCGCCCAGCGTTTCGCCGACGCGGTGACCGCGATCTGGGAAGGCCGCGCCGAGATCGACCGGTTCAACGAGTTGGTGATGCGCGCCGACCTGACCTGGCAGCAGGTGGTGCTGCTGCGCAGCTACGCGAAGTACCTACGGCAGGCCGGTTTCGCCTACAGCCAGTCGCATATCGAGTCGGTGGTCAACGAAAACCCTTCCACCGCACGGGCGCTGGTGGCGCTGTTCGAGGCGCTTTTCGACCCCGACCCGTCACGATCGAAGACCCGCGACGCGCAAGCCGCGGCAGCGGCGGTCGCCTCGGACATCGACGCGCTGGTCAGCATGGACACCGATCGCGTGCTGCGCGCGTTCGCCGAGTTGATTCAGGCCACGTTGCGCACCAATTACTTTGTCACGCAGAAGGGGTCGGCCCGCAGTCAGAATGTGCTGTCGCTGAAATTGGACGCCCAGCTGATCGAAGTGCTGCCGCTGCCGCGTCCGAGGTTCGAGATTTTCGTCTATTCACCCCGCGTCGAGGGCGTGCACCTGCGGTTCGGCTACGTCGCGCGCGGTGGCCTGCGCTGGTCGGACCGCCGGGAGGACTTCCGCACCGAGGTCCTGGGTCTGGTCAAGGCGCAGGCCGTCAAGAACGCGGTGATCGTGCCGGTCGGCGCCAAGGGCGGATTCGTCGTCAAGCAGCCGCCGCTGCCCACCGGTGACGCCGCCGCCGACCGCGATGCGAACCTGCACGAAGGCATCGCCTGCTACAAGCTGTTCATCTCCGGCCTGCTCGACGTCACCGACAACGTCGACCACGCCACGCGGGCGATCAGCGCTCCACGGGAAGTCGTGCGGCGCGACGGCGACGACGCCTACCTGGTAGTAGCCGCCGACAAAGGCACCGCCACCTTCTCCGACATCGCCAACGAGGTCGCGGCGTCCTACGGCTTCTGGCTGGGCGACGCCTTCGCCTCCGGCGGGTCGGTCGGCTACGACCACAAAGCGATGGGCATCACCGCCAAGGGCGCGTGGGAAGCGGTCAAGCGGCACTTCCGCGAGATGGGCGTCGACACCCAAACCGAGGACTTCACCGTCGTCGGCGTCGGCGACATGAGCGGCGACGTGTTCGGCAACGGCATGTTGCTGTCCAAGCACATTCGGCTGCTGGCCGCCTTCGACCACCGGCACATCTTCCTCGATCCCGATCCCGATCCGGCCTCGACATGGCACGAACGACAACGGATGTTCGACCTGCCACGCTCCAGCTGGGACGACTACGACACGTCGCTGATCAGCGCAGGCGGTGGGGTGTACAGCCGCGAACACAAGTCGATCCCGATCAGCGATCAGGTGCGGGTGGCGCTGGGCATCGAAGACGACGTCACCGAGATGACTCCACCCAATCTGGTACGTGCGATCCTGCGGGCACCGGTAGATCTGTTGTTCAACGGCGGCATCGGGACCTACATCAAGGCTGAAGCAGAATCCGACGCGGACGTCGGCGACCGCGCCAACGACGCGCTGCGGGTCAACGCGAACCAACTGCGTGCGAAAGTCGTTGGCGAGGGCGGCAATCTAGGCGTCACGGCGCTGGGCCGGGTCGAGTTCGACCTGTGCGGCGGGCGGATCAACACCGACGCGATGGATAATTCGGCCGGTGTGGACTGCTCGGACCACGAGGTCAACATCAAGATCCTGGTCGACGCGCAGGTGACCGCCGGCACGATCGATCCGGGCGAGCGCACACAGTTGCTCGAGTCGATGACCGACGAGGTCGCCGAGTTGGTGCTCGCCGACAACGCCGATCAGAACGACTTGATGGGCACCAGCCGCGCCAACGCCCCAATTCTGCTTGCCGGTGCACGCCGACCAGATCAAGTACCTGGTGGCCGAGCGAGGGCTCAACCGCGAACTCGAAGCGCTGCCCTCGGAGAAAGAGATCGCGCGGCGGCTCGAGGCCGGCCTCGGACTGACCTCGCCGGAACTCGCCACCTTGATGGCGCATGTGAAGCTGACGCTCAAAGACGAACTGCTGAAAACCGATCTGCCCGATCAAGAGGTGTTCGCCCGCAAGCTGCCCCGCTATTTCCCGTCACAACTGCGAGCCCGGTGCGGTTCGGCCATCCGCTCGCATCAACTGCGGCGCGAGATCGTGACCACCATGCTGGTCAACGATCTGGTGGACACGGCCGGCATCAGCTACGACTACCGCATCACCCACGACACCGGAGTCAGCCCGGTGGATGCCGTACGCACCTACGCGGCGACCGACGCCATCTTCGGGATCGAGCCCCTGTGGCACAGCATCCGCGAGGCCGGGCTGCCGATCGCGGTATCCGATGAGATGACGCTGGACACCCGTCGACTGATCGACCGCGCCGGACGTTGGCTGCTCAACTACCGTCCCCAGCCGCTGGCCGTCGGCGCGGAAATCAACCGGTTCGCTGACAAAGTCGCGGCGCTGACGCCGCGGATGTCTGAGTGGCTGCGCGGTGACGACAAAGCGATCGTCGAGAAGGAAGCCGGCGAATTCGCCCGCCAGGGCGCATCCGAGGAGCTCGCCTACATGGTGGCCGTCGGCTTGTATCGGTACAGCCTGCTGGACATCATCGATGTCGCCGACATCGAAGACCGCGAACCCGCTGAGGTTGCCGACACGTACTTCGCGCTGATGGAACGCCTGGGCACCGATGGCCTGTTGACCGCGGTATCCGAACTACCGCGAGCCGACCGGTGGCACTCGTTGGCGCGCTTGGCGATTCGTGACGACATCTACTCGTCGTTGCGCTCGCTGTGTTTCGACGTGCTCGCGGTCGGCGAGCCGGACGAGACCGGCGAGGAGAAGATCGCCGAATGGGAGCACACCAGCGCATCGCGAGTGGAGCGGGCGCGACGGACGCTGATCGAAATCTATGCAAGTGGTCAGCGGGATTTGGCCACACTGTCGGTGGCGGCGCGTCAGATTCGCTCGATGACGCGCACCAGCGGGCGAGGAGCAGCGGGTTGAGCACCGCCGACGACGATGCAGAGCAAAGCGATGAGAAGGAGCGGCGCATCAAGCAGGTGGGATTCGTTGCGCAGGTTCCGGTCCGGTGGTCGGACATCGACATGTACCAGCACGTCAACCACGCGACCATGGTCACGATCATGGAAGAGGCACGCGTTCCGTTCCTCAAACCCGCTTTCGAGTCGGACATCCTCGACATCGGCCTGCTGATCGCCGACGTGCGTGTCACCTACAAAGGTCAACTGCGGCTGATTGATTCGCCGCTGCAGGTGACGATGTGGACCAAACGGCTACGCGCAGTCGATTTCACCCTCGGCTACGAGGTGCGTTCGGTCAGCGCTGATCCGGAGTCCAAGCCCGCGGTGATCGGCGAATCGCAGCTGGCCGCTTTCCACATCGACGAGCAGCGACTGGTGCGTCTGACGCCGCATCATCGGGAATACCTGCAGCGGTGGCTGAGGTAGCCGATCGGGGCGTGTGGCTGGGCCCTGAATCCGTCGCCGCCCAACGGGCCGACCTGGCCGCATTCGTCGAACGGGCGGTGCGGCTCGACGCCGCCACGGTGATCCGGTTGCGTGCGCGTTCGGCCGGCGAGTTCACCGCCTGGGCGTCAACCGGTTTGGATGTGCTGGCCAGCCGGGTCGTAACCGGCGTCGTACGACCTGACGACTTGTCAGTCGGCGCAGACGAATTGGGGCGCGGGCTGGCCGATCTCGATATGTCGGGGTACGTCGATCCCGGCTTTCCGATGGACTCCGCCTGGCGCGGCGCCTTGCCGCCGGACTCGGGATTCGCCCATCTCGACGACGTGCCGGCCCGCCTGCTGCTGGACTTGGCGCAGCGCGGTTCGCAGCTGGCCAAAGAGCACAGCAGCGCGCAGGGGCCACCGGTCTCGCTGCTCGACCAGGAGGTGATCCGGGTCAGTGCGGCCGGCGACAGCGTCGGTGTGCCGATGCGTTGCGTATTCGCCCTGACCGCAATGGGTTTCCTGCCGCCGGACGCCGACGCCATCGACTCCGGCGAGATTGTCCGAATCCGCACTGTGAGGACCTGGTTGCGCATCGACGCGCGGTTCGGATCGGTGTACCGCCGACGTGGCGACCCAGCGGTTGTGTTGCGCTGACTACGTGGAGTATTTCAGCCACAACGGCAGGATTTCATGGAGGTAATCCATGAACTTCTTCAGCCCGACCCGGTACTCGACATAGCCGTAGCGATCGACTGAGCGCTGGGGAAACGCGACCCCGACCCCGAAGAGTCCGGGCGCCAGAATGCCGTTGTCGGCGTTGTAATCAAGCTGACCCCATTGCCGGGTTTCGGGCAGCGTTCGCCGATTGAGACCAACCGTGTACACCGCGAGGTCACACTCGGCGAGCTTGTCGTCGAAGTCCGGGCCGTCGACCAGACACCGCTCGAGACGGTCCGGTAGGACACCGTCGATGTTCTCCCGGGCCCAGACCGCTGCCCGGCCTTTGAGGCCTGAATCGTCGTAGAAGATCCAATCATCCAAGTAAACGGCGTATTTGAGCGGACTGCGGTAGAAGTTGACCACCTTAGCCACCGGGTGCCGCAGCAGGTGGGGAAGCGCGATCATCGAAGAGTGCGACGAGCCGAACACCGCGACGGTGGCGTTCTCCAGCGGTTCGTCGGCAAGTTTTTCCGGGTCGAGTGCGACCTCAAGCGGAATCTCTTGCAGCTGAGGATAGTTGAGCTTATTCGGGGTTGCCCCCACAGCGAGGATCACATTGGCCGACGTCAGGTCCTGCTGCGCTGTCTCGATCCGCCACTGCCGGTTCCGCAGGACCAGCCCAGTGGCGATGGTCTCGACGGTGTCCACCCGCTGCCGAAGGTGGTCGGTGATCCACCTCAATGGATCGGCGATAAGGGCAAGCGCGCAGGTTTCCTCGGGATCTGTTTCGGTCAGCGGCATCGGCGGTGCTTCGGAGAATCGAAAGGCTTTGGCGCCGTTGAGATAATCCAGGAAAGCACCGACCTTTGTGTTGCTGGACACCGATCGCCACTTTGCACCGAGATCACCCGCCGCGAACGCGGGATCGATCCAGACGATGTCCGTGCCCGCAACGCCGTGATCGAGAAGTCGCCCTACGGCTGCGATGCCCGCGGGTCCGGCGCCGATGACTGCCCATGCATACGTCATGCGTCATGTATAGAGATACGAGCAGCCATGCGCTAGCCGCGGGGTTCAGACAACGGCACCACCCACGCCGCCGCGTTCGGCGGTAGTTTTTCGTCAACAAGTGGTGCGCTGGTCAGGATCGGCTCGCCATCTGGAAGCGGTATCGGCTGCTTGCCGGTGTTGAGCACGCAGCGCAACCCGCCGTCGCCACGGGCGAAGGCAACTATGTCGCGCGGCGCCTCCAGCCACTCGATGCCGTCTCCGGTGAATTCGACATGGCTGCGCCGAATTTCGAGAGCCCGCTGAAAGAACGACAACGTCGAGTCGGCATTGAGCAGCTGCTTCTCCACGGTCAGCGATTCCCATTCCGGCGGTATCGGCAACCAGGTGTCGGCCGACGTCGAGAAACCGAAGGGGGGAGTGTCCCCGCGCCAAGGAATCGGGATGCGGCACCCGTCGCGGCCGCGGACGGTGTGCCCGGAGCGTTCCCAGGTCGGATCGCGCAGCGCTTCGTCGGGCAATTCGACATTGGGCAGGCCCAATTCCTGGCCGTTGTAGAGAAATACCGCTCCGGGTAGGGCCAGGGTCAGCAGCGCCATCGCGCGCGCCCGATCCAATCCGGCATCGCCCCCGCCGTATCGGGTAGGCGCTCGCACGACATCGTGATTCTCCAACGTCCATGTGGGAGTGGCATTTTCCATCGCCGCCGCAACCAAGGTGTTCTCGATCGCATCGTAGATCTCGGCGGGGTCGAATTCGGCTCGCACCAGTCGGAAATTGAAGCTCAAGTGCAACTCGTCGGCGCGGACGTACTTGGCCCAGCTGGCGTTGTCGAACACCCATACTTCGCCGATCGTCACCGCCTCCGGGTAGTCGTTCATCACCCGGCGGATTTTGCGGTGAATCGCATGCACATTGGGATGGTTGAACCGTGGATCGCCCTCATTGAGCATCCGTGGCCGCATCTCGACATCGGTGTCCGGAAGGCCGGGTGGTTTGGCCATCCCGTGTGCGACATCGATGCGGAAGCCGTCGACGCCGCGCTCCAACCAGAACCGCAGGGTCTTTTCGAGATCGTCGAAAACCTCCGGGTTGTCCCAGTTGAGGTCCGGCTGTTCGACATCGAAGATGTGCAAATACCACTGGCCCGGTTCGCCGTTCGGCTCGACGACCCGCGTCCACGCCGGCCCGCCGAACATCGACTGCCAATTGTTCGGCGGCTCAGCGCCTCCGGGTCCGCGTCCGTCGCGGAAAATGTAGCGGTCGCGCGCCGCGCTGCCCGGCTCGGCGGCCAGCGCCTCGCGGAACCATGGGTGCTCGGAGCTGGTGTGGTTGGGCACCAAGTCCATGGTGATCTTGATGCCGCGCTGATGCGCCGCGGCGATCAGACGGTCCAGAGCGGCCAGGCTGCCGAACAGCGGATCGATGTCGCGCGGGTCCGACACGTCGTAGCCGTGATCGGCCATGGGGGACACCATGATCGGGCTGAACCAGATCGAATTGATGCCGAGTCGGTCCAGATAGTCCAGCTGCGCTGACACTCCATCGATGTCGCCGACGCCGTCACCGCTGCTATCGGCGAATGACCGCGGATACACCTGGTAGAACACGGCATCCGTCCACCACGTTCGCTGTCTTTGAGCGCTCATCAGAACGGGGAATTGACCATTGATTGCGCCGCCATCTCCAGGTAGTCGAGCAGCGCCTTGCGATGCGCGTCGTCGAGGGTTGCCGAGTCGATCGATGCGACCGCGGTGTGCATGCAACGTAGCCACGCGTCGCGCTCGAACGGGCCGATCTGGAAGGGTGCGTGCCGCATCCGCAGTCGGGGATGGCCCCGCTGCTCGGAATACGTGCGAGGACCACCCCAGTACTGCTCGAGAAACATCCGCAGTCGCACCTCGGCTCCCGCCAAGTCGTCCTCGGGGTACAGCGGCCGCAGAATCTCATCCTCGGCCACCAGCTCGTAGAAGCGCGCCACGATCGAATGGAACGTATCCGCACCACCGACAGCGTCGTAGAAGGTCTCTTGTGGTTGTTCCATCGCCTCCATTGTGGGCTATGCCCAACGCGGGCCGCCGAGCGACATATGAACCTTGCGGGTGACCTCGCTACCGGGTGTTCACCGGATTGACCAGCGAACACCCGGCAATTTGACGTGCGCTCGCTGACGAATCGTGGTGGACTGGTTGACGGAGGACGCATGGCGCAGCGCACAAAACGCCGCAGCCACCACAGTTCGGGTGCGGCGGCAGGCCTCAGCAGGCCCGCGAACGGCTCAGCCCTGCACAGCATCCAGAGCGTTGATTCCCCTCCGCCGCCCTCTCACGAAGCCGGATCCATCTGGAATCGCCGGCGGGTGCTGCTGCTGAACTCGACTTACGAGCCGTTGACGGCGTTGCCGGTCCGACGGGCGATCGTCATGCTGATCTGCGGTAAGGCCGACGTGGTGCACGACGATCCGACCGGTCCGGTGGTGCACTCCTCGACGAGTTCGATCGCGGTGCCGTCGGTGATCCGGTTGCGCACGTTTGTCCGGGTGCCCTACCGGGCCCGGGTCCCGATGACCCGCGCGGCGCTGATGCATCGCGACCGGTTCTCCTGCGCCTATTGCGGAGCCAAGGCCGACACGGTCGACCATGTGATCCCACGCAGCCGCGGCGGCGAACATTCGTGGGAGAACTGCGTGGCGTGCTGTTCGACCTGCAACCACCGGAAGGGCGACAAGCTGCTGGCCGAGCTGGGTTGGTCGCTGCGGATGGCGCCTACCCCGCCCAAGGGTCAGCATTGGCGGCTGCTGTCGACGGTCAAAGACCTCGACCCGGCGTGGGCGCGATACCTCGGCGAAGGCGCGGCTTAACCTCCGGTGACGATGCGCGCCGCGAAGCGGCACGCTGAGGAGGCGGACCAGCGGGCACGCGACATGTGTCGCTCGCGGATCGCCGGTGAGATACGGTTTGCGTCGTGAGCACCATGGAGATTCACGCACTCTTCCTGGGTGTCCCGTTACTGCTGACCGTCCTGATCGCCGCGGCGATCTGGTCACGCAAGGGGCCCCACCCGGAGACATACACAATGTCGCAGCCCTGGACGCATGCGCCGATCCTGTGGGCCGCCACCGACGAGGCCGTCGGTCACGGTCATCACGGCCACGACGAGTTCAGCGTGGGAGGTGGCGCAAGTGGCAAGTGGTGAGGTAGCGACCGTCTCAGCAGGCTTGCCCGCCGAGTTGCCGCACGGCTCGGCGATCACGACCAGTGGCCGCATCTCGGGGGTGACCGAACCGGGCGAACTGTCGGTGCACTACCCGTTCCCGATCAGCGACCTGGTGCTCCTCGACGACGCGCTGACCTACGGGTCGCGGGCTTCGGGCGCACGCTTTGCGGTCTACATCGGCGACCTGGGCAGCGACACTGGTGCGCGGGCGCGCGAGATACTGGCGAAGGTGCCCACGCCCAATGACGCGGTGCTGCTCGCCGTCTCACCGGACCAGCACGTGATCGAGGTCGTCTACGGCTCAGCGCTCCGCGGCCGCGGAGCCGAGTCGGCCGCGCCGCTCGGTGTCGCCGCAGCGGCGGCGTCGTTCAATTACGGCCGCCTGATCGACGGTTTGGTCAGCGCGATCCGGGTGACCAGCGCCGGCATCTCTCCAGCCTGATTCGGCGGCCCGGCCGCCGCTGTCAGGCCTCGCCGGCGCCGTCGAATCGTCGCGCTCGTAGCGACCTCTCGATTCCCGCGCGGCCCTCGAGCACCAGTCGCCGCAAGGCCGCAGGCAGCCCGGAGTCGGCGAGGAACTCGTCGGCGGCCGCGATGCCTGTGTCGCTGATGTCCCACGACGGATACAGGCCGACCACCACCGTCTGCGCGACTTCGCTCGACCGCCGCTGCCAGATGCCACTGATCGTGGCGAAATACTTGGCGCCGAACGGTTGCAGCAGTTCGCCTTGCCCTGGCTGAACGAAACCGCTGATGATCGACCGGGTGGTGATGTTGGCCAGCGTGTCGTCTTCGGTGGCCGAGGTCCACGCCTCCTCCTTGACCGCCGCCTGCGGTCGCGCGGCTGCGGCTTGAGCACCGTTCCGTTTGCCGGCCGCCGTCGGGTCGCGCTTTACCTCGGCGTCGATGAAGGGCGTCTGTGCCCCGTCGGCGTCGATCACGCCGGCGGCGGCCAGCGCGGTGACGATCCGCCAACGTAGATCGGTGTCGACCGTCAAGCCGCCCAGGCCCAAGTCGGCGGGATCGCGTTCGAGAAGGTCGTTCAGCACGGACACCTGTTGGGTGGACAGCACCGATGTGCAGAGCGCGTTGACGTACGCCAACTGATGGTCCGAACCCGCCGCCGCGCCGCGGGCCAATTCCAGCAGCCGGTCGGCGAATGCCGGCCAGCCCTGGGATGCCGCCCACTCGGGGTCGGCGTAGGAGCCCAGCGCGGTCTGCGCCTGCAGCAGGAGCCGCTGGGCCACACCGACTTCGGATTCGGCCTCAATGCCGCCCGACACCAGCGATACGAAATCGCGGGCGCGCAACTCGGCATCGCGGGTCATCTCCCACGCCGCCGACCACACCAACGTTCGCGGCAGGGGTTCGGCGATGTCAGCGATGCGGCCCAGGGCGGTGTCCAGCGACCCGGGGTCTAGCCGCAGCGAGCAGTAGGTCAGATCGTCGTCGTTGACCAGAACCAGTCTGCCCGCCGAAACCCCAACCAGTGCAGCGACGTCCGTACTTGCGCCGGAGACGTCGAGTTCTTCGCGATGCGACCGCGTCAGCTTTCCGCTGCCGTCGTCGTCGTAGATGCCGATCGCCAGTCGGTGCGTGCGGGTTTCACCCGCGCCGGGCGCGGCACCACTCTGCGTCACCGCGAACCGGGTGAACTTGCCGTCAGCGTCGACGTCGAAGTCCGCGCGCAGAGTGTTCAGGCCGGTCGTTTTCAGCCACTGCCGGCCCCAGTCGGAAAGGTCACGGCCGGAAGCCTTTTCCAGCGCGCCCAGCAAGTCGCCGAACGTCGCATTGCCGAACGCGTGTGCCTCGAAGTAGTCGCGCAGTCCGGACAGGAAGTGCTCCAGCCCGACGTAGGCCACCAACTGCTTGAGCACGCTGGCGCCCTTGGCGTAGGTGATGCCGTCGAAGTTGACCTCCACGGCCGCCAGGTCGGGAATGTCGGCCGCGACCGGATGCGTCGACGGCAACTGGTCCTGGCGGTAGGCCCAGGACTTCTCGGAGTTGGCGAAAGTCGTCCACGCCGTGGTGAACTCGGTCGCCTCGGCTTGGCACAGCACGGAGGCGAACGTGGCAAACGATTCGTTGAGCCACAGGTCGTCCCACCATTGCATGGTGACCAGATCGCCGAACCACATGTGCGCCATCTCGTGCAAAACCGTCTCGGCACGCCGCTCGTAAGACGCCCGGGTGACTTTGCTACGAAACACGTAGTCTTCCAAGAACGTCACCGCGCCGGCATTCTCCATGGCGCCAGCGTTGAACTCCGGCACGAACAATTGGTCGTACTTGCCGAAGGCGTAAGGAACGCCAAAGTTCTTGTGATAGAAGCCAAATCCTTGCTTGGTCTGAGTGAACAGCCGCTCGGCGTCCATGAACTCCGCCAGCGTCGCCCGGCAGAACAGGCCGAGCGCGATCTCGCCGTGCTCGTCGCTGTAGACGTCGTCCCAGCGGGCGTACGGGCCGGCGATCAACGCCACCAGATACGTGCTCATCTTCGGGGTGGTAGCGAAAGTGTGCACACCGTCGACGGCGCTCACCGTGGCCCCGTTCGAGATCACCTGCCAGTGCTGCGGCGCGGTCACCGACACGTCGAAGGTGGCTTTGAGGTCCGGCTGGTCGAAGCACGCGAACATCCGCTTGGCGTCGGCGGTTTCGAATTGCGAGTACAGGTACACCTCGCTATCGACGGGGTCGACGAACCGGTGCAGCCCCTCACCGGTGTTCGAGTAGCGACAGTCGGCGTCGACCACGAGGACGTTGTGTTCGGCCAGCCCGGTCAGCGCGATACCGGTCGACTCGTCATAGGCGGACACGTCGAGGTCGTGGCCGTTGAGGGTCGCGCCGCGGATCGTCTTGGCGGCGATGTCGATGACGGTGTCGGCGCCGGGGAGCGCGTCGAACGTGACGGTCGTGGTGGAGCGGAAGGTGTGTTCGCCGGGCCGGCCGTCACCGTCGGTGAGGTCCAGGGCGATCTGGTAGTTGTCGACGGTGACGAGCGCCGCGCGTTCGACAGCTTGGTCACGGGTGAGGTTGGGGAGGGCCACATGTCCAATCTAGGGCGGCGACGATGCAGGCCGCGAGGTGGCCTGGGGAGGAGCCGGCCAAATCGGCCTAGGGCGGCGACGATGCAGGCCGCGAGGTGGCCTGGGGAGGAGCCGGCCAAATCGGCCTAGGCGTCCCGAGACCGGCGGCGGGAATTGGACCGCCGCGTCTAGGGTTGACCTGAACGGCTAGCCGACCGTTGACGAGAGGATTCCGCATGTCCGAGAAGTCAGTCGCCGATTTTTGGTTCGACCCGCTGTGCCCGTGGGCATGGATCACCTCGCGCTGGATCCTGGAAGTGGAAAAGGTCCGCGACATCGAGGTGAACTTCCGGGTGATGAGCCTGGCGGTGCTCAACGAGAACAAGGGGGACCTGCCCGAGCAGTACAAGGAGCGGCTGGCAAAGGCGTTCGGGCCGGTGCGCGTGGCGATCGCGGCCGAGCAGGCCCACGGCTCCAAGGTGCTCGCGCCGCTCTACACCGCGATGGGCACTCAGATTCACAACAAGGGCAACAAAGACCAAGACGACGTCATCAAGCAGTCGCTTGCCGAGGTGGGCTTGCCCGCTGAACTGGCCGAAGCCGCCCACACCGACGCGTACGACGAGGCCCTGCGTAAGAGTCATCACGCCGGGATGGACGCGGTCGGCGACGACGTCGGCACGCCCACCATTCACGTCAACGGCATCGCGTTCTTCGGTCCGGTGCTGTCGCGGATTCCGCGCGGCGAAGAGGCCGGCAAACTGTGGGACGCATCGGTCACGTTCGCGAGCTACCCGCACTTCTTCGAGCTCAAGCGAAGCCGCACCGAGGGCCCTGAATTCGACTAGCGGCGACCGGCGGAGCAGGATTTCGGTCATGCGCGTTTACCTCGGCTCCGACCACGCCGGTTACGAACTCAAACAGCAGATCATCGAGCACCTGACAAAGACCGGCCACGAGCCGGTCGATTGCGGCGCGTACACCTACGATGCCGAGGACGACTACCCGGCCTTCTGCATTGCGGCCGCACTGAAGACGGTGGCTGATCCGGACAGCCTGGGCATCGTGCTCGGCGGATCAGGCAACGGCGAGCAGATTGCCGCGAACAAGGTTCCAGGCGCACGATGTGCGCTGGCGTGGAGCGTCGAAACGGCGTCGCTGGCCCGCCAGCACAACAACGCTCAGCTGATCGGCATCGGCGGCCGCATGCACACCGTGCCGGAAGCGCTGGCTATCGTCGATGCGTTCCTGACCACCCCGTGGTCGAAAGCCGAACGCCACCAACGGCGTATCGACATCCTCGACACCTACGAGCGCACGCATCAGCCGCCGCCGGTGCCCGGCGCCGACGGAGCGTAGCCGGCGTGCCCGAAGGGCATACCCTGCATCGACTGGCCCGCCTGCACCAGCGGCGCTACGCGGGATCGCCGGTCGCGGTCTCGAGCCCGCAGGGCCGATTCGCCACCGAGGCGTCGATGGTCGACGGGCAGGTGCTGCGACAAGCCTCCGCGTGGGGCAAGCACTTGTTCCATCACTACGTCGGCGGCCAGACGGTGCACGTTCACCTCGGCCTGTACGGCAAGTTCACCGAATGGGCGCGACCCGACGAGGATCTACCCGCTGCGGTCGGGGCGGTAAGAATGCGGATGGTCGGCGCCGAATACGGCACCGACTTACGCGGGCCCACGGTATGCGAAATCATCGACGAGGCCCAAGTCGCCGACGTGGTGGCCCGGTTGGGGCCCGACCCGCTTCGCCGTGATGCCGATCCCTCGTGGCCGTGGGAGCGGATCAGCAAGTCGCGCAGGCCAATCGGCGCGTTGCTGATGGACCAGACCATCATCGCCGGTGTCGGCAACGTGTACCGCAACGAGTTGCTGTTCCGTCATGGCATCGATCCGTACCGTCCCGGACGGGCGATCGGTGAAGCGGAGTTCGCCGAGTCGTGGACTGACTTGGTGGCCCTGATGAAAGTCGGGGTACGACGCGGCAAGATCATCACGGTGCGGCCCGAACATGACCACGGCGGACCGTCGTACGGCCGCGGCCGGCCCCGGACCTATGTATATCGTCGTACGGGCGATCCCTGCCGGGTGTGCGGAACATCAATCCGCACAGCCGAATTGGAGGGCCGTAACCTCTTTTGGTGCCCGACCTGCCAGACGTGACCGTAGGGGCAACTCCGACTTCTCATCCGGCCGATAGGGTCCGCTGGGCGCGCGCATAGCCTGTTTCGGTACCCATAGCGCATGAACAAGTTTGCAAGCTGCGTCATTGCATCGGCAGCGATGGTCGCAGCTTTTGGATTGGGCGGCATCGCCGACGCTCACGCGCAACCCGGACCGAACTGGTGCCCGGGCGACTTCTGGGACCCGTCGTGGGGCAGCAACTGGGATTGGAACGCCTGCCACGGCAACACGGTCATCCCCTCGAACACGAACAATGGCCCAACCATCGTCAACAGACCGCCACCGGTTATCGGTCATCCCGGCGGACCCGGCGGACCCGGCGGACCCGGCGGACCCGGCGGCTCGGGTCCGGGTGGACCTGGCGGTCCCGGGGGCCCGGCTGGACCAGGTGGGCCTGGTGAGCCGGGCGGACCAGGTGATGGGCATGGCGGCCACGGCCCGGGAGGCCACGAGCCCGGTGGTCCCGGAGGTCACGAGCCCGGTGGTCCCGGAGGACACGGGCCAGGGGACCCGGGTGGGCCCGGTGGACCTGGCGACCCCGGGGGGCACGATCCCGGGGGGCCGGGAGGCCACGACCCAGGAGCGCACGGAGGTACAGAGCCTGGCGGTACGGTGCCCGGTGGACCTGGCGACTCCGGGGGACACGATCCCGGTGGGCCGAACGGTTCTGGGCCGGATGCCGGTTCGGCGGGGCCAGATGCCGGTGCGCCGGCCCCTGATGGCGGAGCCCCCGCTCCGGATGCCGGCGCTTCTGCGCCCGACACCGGCGCACCGTCGATGGGACCGTCAGACTCAGGCGGAGGCGGCGATTCGTCGGGAAGCGCTGATATGGGCGGCGGCGGCTCGTCCGGTGGATCGGACTCTTCGGCTGGAGGCGATTCGTCCGGTGGGGGCGATTCCTAGGCGGGAGTGACCAACTCGAGACCTTCGTCGGCGCAGGTGACGACCGTGACAGGCCCCCATTGTCACGTTTTCGCATCGCGATGACGAGCCGAATTCTGCCAGCGGCCAAATGTCACAGATCGAAAAAGGTTGTGCTGCTGGCTTTTTCAGCGTCCAACGCGACGGTTAGCCTGGCCACATGAAGAAAACCGTTCGCATCGTCGCAGCAAGTGCAGCGGTCGCCGCCGGTATGGGGTTGGCCGGTTTAGCTGTCGCAACCGAAGCGCATGCCCAACCGGGGCCGCTACCTACCTGGTGTCCCGGTGACTTCTGGGATCCGGGCTGGGGCAACAACTGGGACTGGGGCGGCTGTCACGACAACTTCCACGGTGGATGGGCAGGTGGCCCGCGCGACGACTTCGGTCGGCACGACGACTTCGGTCGGCACGACGACTTCGGTCGGCACGACGGCTGGGATCACCGCTGACCGCTCATTCGGTTGGCACCTGAACCCCACTTGATCCGAGACGGCATTGCTGCGAATTCACCTCGTAGCACTGCCGTTTCGTATTCGAGCCTCGAGCGCTGGTGCATTTCGACGCCGAGCACCCGGTAGATCTCGTTGCTCATAACGACACTGCGGGGGTCGGCGTTGGCCTTGGTCGGGTCGAAGTGGTTCATCACGTAGGCGTAGCCGATCCGGTTCTCCAGGTCGACAAAACCAAATGAGCCACCCAGCCCGCCGTGCCCGAAGATCGATGGGTTAGGCCCGTTGACGCGACGCTGGTTGAGCATGTACCCGAGGCCCCAGCCATGGTCGGCGACTCGTGGGCCGAGGACCAGATCGGTGTCCAGGCCACCCTGTGAGACCCGAATGAGATCCATGTGCGGGCGGCTGAGCAGTCGCTCCTGCGCTAGCGCGTTGTAGAACGTCGCCAAGCCCAGAGCCGACACCTGCCCGTTGGTGCCCGGGAATTCGAGCTCGCGCCACAGCTCCAGATCGTTCGATCCGACCTCGTCGTCCGGCGCGAATCCCATCGACACGGCCAGCCCCGCCTTCGGGTGTTCGGCCAGTGAGGTGGGGTACCCGGGGGCGTTGACGTCGGCCAGCATCTGGCGGATGTGCGGTTTGGCGACCCGGTCGGCGCAACGGTGTTGTTCGGTTCGGGGCGTGCCGATGTGGATTTCGGCCCCCAACGGTTCGGCGATCTCGGTGCGCAGGTACTGACCGACGGTGCCACCGGTGACGCGGCGGAACACCTCGCCGAGGATGAATCCAAAGGTGGTCATGTGATAGCCCTGCGCGGTCCCCGGCTCCCACCACGGTTCGGCCTCGGCCAGACGTTCGCACACGTAATCCCAGTCGGCGACATGTTTCCAGTCCATTCGCTGCCGAGGTCCGATCACACCCGACCGGTGACTCATCACCATGGCCAGGGTGATGTCCTCTTTGCCGGCTGTGCCGAACTCGGGCCAGTACCGGGCCACCGGTGCGTTCAGATCGAGTTCGCCACGCTCGACGAGTTGATGCACGCAGGTGCTGGTCAAGCCCTTGGTGCCGGACAAAACAGTGGAGAGGGTGTCCACCTGCCATGGGCGGGTGCCGGCTTCGTCGGCCGAGCCGGCCCACAGGTTGACGACCAGTTTTCCGTCCACCCAGGCGGCGACTGCCGCGCCAATTTCTTTGCCCTGCACAAAGTTTTCCGCGAACGCATCACGCACCCCCTGGAAGGGCGCCGCGCAGGTGCCGTGAATCTGGATGTCGGCCGTGGCGCCTGGATGCGGAATGGGTCGGCCTCCTCAGCCTCGCCAGCGGCCTGTCCGGCCTCCGGCTGCGTACGTCGACCTGGCGGCCGTCGTTGGCCCGTTGAGCGTTTCCAGCCTAGTCGGACCCGGTTGCCCGCGCCCGATTCTGAGCGGGCGACGGGAATCGAACCCGCGTAGCTAGTTTGGAAGACTAGGGCTCTACCATTGAGCTACGCCCGCGTGTATTAGTCGAGCGCGACTTTACGGCGCGGCAGACTTCAAATCCAAATGTTGCCGTCCCGTGATCTGGTGTGAGGCCAGTACAGGGCCGCCGAGGCATGGCCGTAGGATCGCGTGGTCACCGCGGGGTGTAGCGCAGCTTGGTAGCGCATCCGCTTTGGGAGCGGAAGGCCGCAGGTTCAAATCCTGTCACCCCGACTGGCATGCCACCCCCAACCGGCTCGAGCAGTACACGACCGTCAGCACAATCAAGGAGCACACGCGTGAAGAGCACCGTCGAGCAGCTGAGCCCCACCCGGGTTCGCATCAACGTAGAGGTGCCATTCAAGGAACTGCAGCCAGACTTCGACCGGGCCTACAAGGAGCTCGCCAAGCAGGTGCGGCTGCCGGGATTCCGTCCGGGCAAGGCCCCCGCCAAGCTGCTGGAGGCGCGGGTCGGCAAGGAAGCGATCCTGGACCAGGTCGTCAACGAGGCCCTGCCCAGCCGTTACGGCCAGGCCGTCACCGAATCCGACGTGCGGCCGCTCGGTCAGCCCGAGATCGAGGTCACCAAGAAGGAGTACGGCCAGGAGCTGGTCTTCACCGCCGAGGTCGACGTGCGGCCCGACTTCACCCTGCCGGACCTCAGCGCGCTCAAGATCACCGTCGACCCGATCAAGGTCAGCGACGAGGACGTCGACACCGAGCTGCAGTCGTTGCGCGCCCGATTCGGCACCCTGACCGGAGTCGAGCGGCCCGTCGCGACCGGCGACTTCGTCTCGATCGACCTCTCGGCCACCATCGACGGCGAGGAAGTGCCCGAGGCAGCGACGCAGGGTCTGTCGCACGAGGTTGGCTCCGGTCAGCTCATCGACGGGCTCGACGATGCGATCGTCGGCCTGTCGGCCGGCGAGTCCAAGGTCTTCACCACGGAGTTGGCTGCCGGCCCGCATGCCGGCAAGCAGGCCGAGGTCACCGTCACCGTCGGCTCGGTCAAGGAGCGTGAGCTGCCCGAGCCCGATGACGAATTCGCCCAACTGGCAAGCGAATTCGACACGATCGACGAGCTGAAGGCCAACCTGTCCGAACAGGTCGGCCGGACCAAGCGCGTGCAGCAGGCCGAAGAGATCCGCACCGCCGCGCTGGAGGCCCTGCTCGAGGGCGTCGACATGCCGCTGCCCGAAGCGATCGTGCAGGCCCAGGTGGACAACACCATTCACAATGCGTTGCACGGCCTGGACCACGACGACGCCAAGCTCGCCGAGGCCCTCGAAAAGCAGGGCACCACGCGCGAGAAGTTCGACGCCGACGCCCGCACCGAGGCCGAGAAGGCGATCAAGACGCAGCTGCTGCTCGACGCGCTGGCGGACGATCTCGACATCCAGGTCGGCCAGGATGACCTGACCGAGCGGTTGGTGGTGACCTCGCGGCAATACGGCATTCAGCCCCAGGAACTGCTCGGCTACCTGCAGCAGCAGAACCAGCTGCCGGCGATGTTCGCCGACGTGCGCCGCGGCAAGACCATCGCCGCGGCGGTCGAGGCGGCCACGGTCAGCGACACCGATGGCAACGTGATCGAGACCTCTGAGTTCTTCGGCACCCGCGACCTGCAGGACGCAGACGACCCAGAAGACGACGAAACCGACGAGGCCGACGCGTCGTCGGAGGAGCCATCGGGCGACACAGAGTGACGCTGTGAGCGAACAGCAGGGACTTCGGGGAGTCTTCGACGGTCCCGGTTGGTTAGTGTCGGTGAATATGGAACTCGAGAAAGCAGGTAACCCACTGTGAGCCGTGGGACTGAAATGCGCGCCAGCGCGCTGGGTCTGAACCTCACCGACTCGGTCTACGAGCGATTGCTCTCCGAGCGCATCATCTTCCTGGGGTCGCAGGTCGACGACGACATCGCCAACCGGCTGTGCGCACAGATCCTGCTGCTCGCCGCGGAGGACTCGACCAAAGACATCCACCTGTACATCAACTCGCCCGGCGGATCGATCAGCGCCGGGATGGCGATCTACGACACGATGGTGCTGGCGCCGTGCGACATCGCCACCTACGCCATGGGCATGGCCGCGTCGATGGGCGAATTCCTGTTGGCCGCGGGCACCAAGGGCAAGCGCTACGCGCTCCCGCACGCTCGCATCCTGATGCACCAGCCGCTGGGCGGGGTGACCGGTAGCGCGGCGGACATCGCCATCCAGGCCGAGCAGTTCACGGTCATCAAGAAAGAGATGTTCCGGCTCAACGCTGAATTCACCGGCCAGTCCATCGAGCGCATCGAGGCCGATTCCGATCGCGACCGCTGGTTCACCGCACCCGAAGCGCTGGAATACGGGTTCGTCGACCACATCATCACCCGCGCCGCTCACATCACCGGAGAAGCCGAATGAACCCCGAGACCCAGCCGCAGGCGCGCTACATCCTGCCGTCCTTCGTCGAACACTCCAGCTGGGGTGTCAAAGAGTCGAACCCGTACAACAAGCTGTTCGAGGAACGCATCATCTTCCTCGGTGTCCAGGTCGACGACGCGTCGGCCAACGACGTGATGGCTCAGTTGCTCGTGCTCGAGTCGCTGGACCCCGACCGCGACATCACGATGTACATCAACTCGCCCGGCGGCAGTTTCACCTCGTTGATGGCGATCTACGACACCATGCAGTACGTCCGGGCCGACATCCAGACGGTCTGCCTGGGTCAGGCCGCCTCGGCCGCGGCAGTGCTGCTGGCCGCGGGTAGCCCGGGTAAGCGCATGGCGCTGCCCAACGCCCGGATCCTGATTCACCAGCCGTCGCTGTCCGGGGTGATCCAGGGCCAGTTTTCCGACTTGGAGATTCAGGCCAAGGAGATCGAGCGGATGCGCACGCTGATGGAGACGACGCTGGCGCGCCACACCAACAAAGACGCCGCGGTCGTCCGCAAGGACACCGACCGGGACAAGATCCTGACCGCCGCCGAGGCGAAGGACTACGGAATCATCGACACCGTTCTGGAGTACCGGAAGCTGTCCACCTCGACGGCCTAACCGACTGTCGCGCAGGCCAGTTCAGGGACCGCCTCGACGGCCACCGGACGACTCCTCGCCGCGTGAGTCCGATTCGGTCGCCAAACCCCCGTTTGCGATCAACCCGGTATCGTCGGCAACGGCGGACCCGACTGGACTGCCGGCCACGCCAATCTTTCGGTCGCATAACGTCCGCGACACGGCGGCGCGCCCGCCAAGCGTAGGGGCGCCCTAAGGGATATGTTCTTGCGCACAACACGAATATCACCGACGCGATTCACCTCTATCGGTCGCATCGCCATGGAGCAAGCGGGTAGCGTCGGGAAATACACGCGACGTAGCACAACCAACACGGTGAACAGGAAGTAGGCCCCCAGCACCATGGCGCGCATCGGAGACGGCGGCGACTTGCTTAAGTGCTCGTTCTGCGGGAAGAGCCAGAAGCAGGTCAAAAAGCTCATCGCGGGGCCTGGCGTGTACATCTGCGATGAATGCATAGATCTGTGCAACGAGATCATCGAAGAGGAACTCGCCGACGCCGACGACGTAAAACTCGACGAATTACCCAAGCCCGCCGAGATCCGGGAGTTCCTGGAGGGCTACGTCATCGGCCAGGACACCGCCAAGCGGACGCTGGCCGTCGCGGTCTACAACCACTACAAGCGAATTCAGGCCGGTGAGAAGGGTCGCGAATCCCGCTCCAGTGAGTCGGTCGAGCTGACCAAATCCAACATCTTGATGCTGGGGCCGACCGGTTGCGGAAAGACGTACCTGGCCCAAACCCTGGCCAAGATGCTCAACGTTCCGTTCGCGATCGCCGATGCCACCGCGCTGACCGAGGCGGGTTACGTCGGTGAAGACGTCGAGAACATTTTGCTCAAGCTGATCCAGGCCGCCGACTATGACGTCAAGCGGGCCGAGACCGGCATCATCTACATCGACGAGGTCGACAAGATCGCCCGCAAGAGCGAGAACCCGTCGATCACCCGCGACGTCTCCGGTGAAGGGGTGCAGCAGGCGCTGCTGAAGATCCTGGAAGGCACGCAGGCTTCGGTGCCACCCCAGGGCGGTCGCAAGCACCCGCACCAGGAGTTCATCCAGATCGACACGACCAACGTGTTGTTCATCGTGGCGGGCGCATTCGCCGGCCTGGAGAAGATCGTCTCCGACCGCGTCGGCAAGCGTGGTCTGGGCTTTGGCGCCGAGGTGCGCTCCAAGGCCGAGATCGACACCACCGACCACTTCGCCGAGGTCATGCCCGAGGATCTGATCAAATACGGTCTGATCCCCGAGTTCATCGGGCGGTTGCCGGTGGTGGCCTCGGTGACGAACCTGGACAAGGAGTCGCTGGTCACGATCCTGTCCGAGCCCAAGAACGCTTTGGTCAAGCAGTACACCCGGCTCTTCGAGATGGACAATGTCGAACTCGAGTTCACTCAGGACGCCCTGGAGGCGATCGCCGAGCAGGCCATCCACCGTGGCACCGGAGCTCGTGGACTGCGCGCGATCATGGAAGAGGTCCTGCTGCCGGTGATGTACGACATCCCGAGCCGCGACGACGTCGCCAAGGTCGTGGTGACCAAGGAGACCGTGCAGGACAACGTGCTGCCGACGATCGTGCCGCGCAAGCCTTCGCGCGCGGAGCGTCGCGACAAGAGCGCCTAACTCCGCCGTTCGTCCGGTAGACGTTGAGAGCCGATGCCGCCGAAGCGGTACCGGGCCGGATCGCGCACGCGCTGGATCTGTCGAACTTCTTCCTGGCCGATGTGCGCGACGGTCTCGGCCCTTACCTGTCGATCTACCTGCTGCTGACCCATCACTGGGATCAGGCCTCGATCGGGTTCGTGATGGGGATCGGCGGCATCGCGGCGATCGCCGCACAGACTCCGGTCGGCGCGCTCGTGGACCGCACTTCCGGCAAGCGCGCGCTGATCGTTGCCGGCGCGTTGACCGTCACCGGCGGAACGTTGGCGATGCCGCTGTTACCCCACTTCGTCGCGATCTCGGCGCTGCAGGCTCTGACCGGGATCGCGGGTTCGGTCTTCGCACCGGCGTTGGCCGCGATCACCCTCGGTGTTGTCGGTGCGCGGCGGTTCTCCCGGCGGATCGGGCGCAACGAGTCGTTCAACCACGCCGGCAACGCGACCGCCGGCGCCATCACTGGAGGGCTGGCCTATGGCTTTGGCCCGGTGGTCGTGTTCTGGGTGCTGGCGGCCATGGCTGCGCTGAGCGTTGCGGCCACCCTGTGGATCCCTGGCGAGGCGATCGACCATGACCGGGCCCGCGGCATGGACCACACCGCCGGCGACGCCCACCCGCAGCCTGCCGGGTTCGCGGCGCTACTCCACGACCGCAGATTGCTGATCTTCGCGGCGGCCATGGCGACCTTCCATCTCGCGAACGCGGCGATGCTGCCGCTGGTCGGGCAGGTCCTGGCGTTGCAGAACAAAGACGTCGGCACCGCGTTGATGGCGACATGCGTGGTGGCCGCCCAGGTCGTCATGGTGCCGATGGCCTTCCTGGCCGGTAGCAAGGCCGACAGTTGGGGCAGAAAGCGGGTCTTTCTGATCGGATTCGCTTTCCTGACCGCGCGCGGCTTCCTCTACACGCTGTCCGACAATCCCTTATGGCTGGTTGGTGTCCAGGTCCTCGACGGCGTTGGAGCCGGGATCTTCGGGGCGCTTTTCCCGCTTGTCGTACAAGACCTCACGCACGGCACCGGCCGATTCAATGTCAGCCTGGGCGCGTTGACGACGGTGTGGGGTGTCGGCGCCGCCGTCTCGAACATCCTCGCCGGCTGGATCGTGGTCGTCGCGGGCTACCACGCGGCCTTCATTTCGCTGGGCACCATCGCCGCTGCGGGTCTGGTGCTCTACGCGGTGGCCATGCCGGAAACCGGGCCCACGGCCACCGGAAAAGCGGGTTAGCCCAGGCTGGCGGCCTCCCCCAAATGGGGGAGGTGGATCGCCGGCAATGTTACCCACGCGTAACTTCGGTTCTTAGAGTTTTTCGTCCAGCAAAAGTGACCAACGCCACACTTTGTCCTGGCTTGGACCGGCCGCGTGTGTCTGACCTCGCGGTTTGGTGGCGAAGCGGTAGCGTGGCGGTAGGGACGGGCGTCACTGAATCCCTAAGAGAAGTGCAATAATCGGTACCGCCAGTGACATAAAGATCGGTCGGCGAGGCGCTCGGGCGATTTGATCCGGTTTCGGCGACATGCCATGGCGATGAACAGCGACGGAAGGCGGCCACGTGGGTCCGAACGGAAACGGAGCCGACGCGGCGCGCCCCGGGCGGAGAAAACCCGAGAAACTGGAAAAGATAGTTATCCGTTTCGCGGGCGACTCCGGCGACGGTATGCAGCTCACCGGTGACCGATTCACTTCTGAGGCAGCGCTTTTCGGTAACGACCTGGCCACCCAACCGAGCTACCCCGCCGAGATTCGTGCGCCGCAGGGCACGTTGCCCGGCGTTTCGTCGTTCCAGATCCAGATCGCCGACTACGACATCCTGACCGCCGGTGACCGGCCCGACGTGCTGGTCGCGATGAACCCGGCGGCACTGAAGGCCAACATCATCGACCTGCCGATCGGCGGGCTGGTGATCGCCAACTCCGACGAGTTCACCAAACGCAACCTGGCCAAAGTCGGCTATGACAACAACCCGCTGGAATCCGGCGAGCTGTCCGACTACAAGGTCGAAGCCGTTGCGATGACCACGCTGACTCTCGGTGCCGTCGAGGTCATCGGCGCCACGAAGAAGGACGGCCAGCGCGCCAAGAACATGTTCGCGTTGGGCCTGCTGTCCTGGATGTACGGGCGGCCGATCGAGACCAGCGAGCGATTCATCCGCGAGAAGTTCGGCCGCAAGCCCGACATCGCCGAGGCGAACGTGCTGGCTCTGAAGGCCGGCTGGAACTACGGCGAGACCACCGAGGCCTTCGCCGTCACCTACGAGGTGTCGCCGGCCAAGCTGCCGGCCGGTGAATACCGCCAGATCTCCGGCAACACCGCGCTGTCCTACGGCATCGTCACCGCCGGTCAGTTGGCCGACCTCCAGGTCGTGCTGGGTAGCTACCCGATCACGCCGGCGTCGGACATCCTGCACGAGCTTTCCAAGCACAAGAACTTCAACGTCCTGACCTTCCAGGCGGAGGACGAAATCAGCGGCATCTGCGCCGCGTTGGGCGCCTCCTACGGGGGCGCGCTCGGTGTCACCAGCACCTCGGGCCCCGGTCTGTCGCTGAAGTCCGAAGCGCTGGGTCTCGCGGTGATGACCGAGTTACCGCTGATCGTCATCGATGTGCAGCGAGGCGGGCCGTCGACCGGTCTGCCGACCAAGACCGAGCAGGCCGACCTGCTGCAGGCACTCTACGGACGCAACGGCGAGTCGCCGGTGGCCGTGCTGGCGCCGCGGTCGCCGTCGGACTGTTTCGACGTCGCAGTGGAGGCGGTACGCATCGCGGTGTCGTATCACACGCCGGTGGTCATCTTGTCCGACGGCGCGATCGCGAACGGCTCCGAACCGTGGCGGATCCCGAATGTCGATGAGCTGCAACCCATTCAGCACACCTTCGCCAAACCCGATGAACCGTTCATGCCGTACGCCCGTGACCCGGAGACACTCGCCCGCCAGTTCGCCATCCCCGGCACGCCCGGGCTCGAGCACCGCATCGGCGGGCTGGAAACCGCGAACGGAACCGGCGCCATCTCCTACGACCCGGCCAACCACGACCTCATGGTGCGGTTGCGGGAAGCCAAGATCGACGGAATCTCGGTTCCCGACCTGGAAGTCGACGATCCGACCGGTGACGCTGAACTGTTGCTGATCGGATGGGGCAGCTCCTACGGTCCGATCGGCGAGGCCTGCCGGCGCGCGCGGCGCAACGACATCAAAGTCGCCCACGCACACCTGCGCCACCTGCGCCCGTTCCCGGCCAACCTGGGCGAGGTGCTGCGGCGCTACCCGCAGGTGGTGTGCCCGGAGATGAACCTGGGTCAGCTTGCGCTGCTGCTACGCGGAAAGTATCTGGTGGACGTGCAATCGGTGACCAAGGTTCAGGGCGTCGCATTCCTGGCCGATGAGATCGGGCGCCTCATTCGCGCAGCGCTGGGCGGCACGCTGGCCGAAATCGAGCAGGACAAAACGATGGTCGCCAGATTAGCGGCGGTCACGGTTGGAGCAGGGAGCTAGCTTTATGACTGACCTGATCGGCGCAGACCTGGGCCTCACGGACGTACTGTCCGGGCACGGTCGCGTGCCCACCACCGACCAACCGCAGAAGGCCAAGGACTTCACCAGCGATCAAGAGGTCCGCTGGTGCCCGGGATGTGGCGACTACGTCATCCTCAACACGATGCGAAACTTCCTGCCCGAGTTGGGATTGCGGCGCGAGAACATCGTCTTCGTCAGTGGGATCGGGTGCTCGAGCCGGTTCCCGTACTACCTGGAAACCTACGGTCTGCACTCGATCCACGGCCGGGCGCCGGCAATCGCGACCGGCCTGGCGCTGTCTCGTGAAGACCTCTCGGTGTGGGTCGTCACCGGCGACGGCGACGCGTTGTCGATCGGTGGTAATCACTTGATCCACGCGTTGCGACGCAACATCAACTTGACCATCCTGCTGTTCAACAACCGGATCTACGGCCTGACCAAGGGCCAGTACTCGCCGACCTCCGAGGTAGGAAAGGTCACCAAGTCGACGCCGATGGGCTCGCTGGACCAGCCCTTCAACCCGGTGTCGCTGGCACTGGGTGCCGAGGCGAGTTTCGTTGGGCGCGCACTGGATTCAGACCGCAAGGGCCTCACGGAGGTGCTGCGCGCCGCCGCGGAGCACCGGGGCTCCGCGCTCGTGGAAATCCTGCAGGACTGCCCGATCTTCAACGACGGCTCGTTCGACGCACTGCGTAAAGAGGGTGCTGAGGAGCGGGTGATCAACGTTCACCACGGCGAGCCGATCGTCTTCGGCTCAAGCGGTGAATACTGCGTAGTTCGCTCTGGATACAGCCTCGAAGTGGCCAAGACCGCGGACGTCAGCGTCAGCGAGATCGTGGTGCACGACGCGCACGCCGACGACTCCGCGTACGCCTACGCTCTTTCCAGGCTGTCGCAGCAGAACCTCGAGCACACGGTGATGGGCATTTTCCGGCAGGTCAGCAGGCCCACCTACGACGACGCGGCTCGGTCGCAGATCCAGGCCGCGCAACAGTCCAAGCCATCCGACCGCGCCGCGTTGCAATCGTTGCTGCACGGTCGCGACACCTGGACGGTGAACTGAGATGGCCACCAACGACAAGCCGGCGTCGTTGGCCGGTCTCGTCCTGGCCGCGGGCGAATCGCCTTGGGAGGGCCGCGTCAAAGCGCTCAAGCAAGCCGCCGGCGGGCACACCACGGCGGTCGAACACGTCGTGAACATCCTCGCCGAGCGATGCCAGCCGATCTTCGTGGTGACCGCGCCCGGGCAGTCGGTGCCGCAACTCCGGGCACAAGTGGTGCGCGACGACGTGCGCGGGGGTGGACAGCTGTCGGCGATCGGCCGCGGGCTGCGCGCCGCCGCAGATGCAGGCGCCAAGTACGCCTTTGTGGCTTCCGTTGATGCAACGCTCCTCAGCACAGACGTGATCGACCTGCTGGCGGCCCGCGCGGCCCAGGGCGATGCCGACATCGTTTTGCCGTGGGACGGCAGCAATCATTATTTGGCTGCGGTGTATCGGACCGAATTGGCTTCTGTCGTAGACGATCTCGTCGCTTCGGGTGAACGGGGCATTCTCGCTTTGATTGCTCGGGTGGACTCGCAGCGGGTCGTGATCGGCGACGCCGGTTCGCCGGTGGAGGCCAAGCCGACGTCCGGTTTGCGTAGCCTGCTGAACGCCGGACGCTGACCGCAAATCCACGCCTTTCTCAGCGTATTTCGTTGTGATTGCGGTGCTTTGAGAATTAGCGCGCGGCGCTAGAGACGAATACTGTTGGTGCACAGTCATTTTGGGCACCTGAATCACTTGGCCTGCTTGACGCAGTAGCATCCAGCGATGAAATTGCTTGGGAGACGCCACACTACGTGTGATCTTGACTACTCCCGGTGTGCGAGGCCGAATGTCAGAAGGTCGCGATTCACGCCGTTTCGGGGCGAAAAACGGTGGTGCAGCTCACAAAAAGTACGTGATATGACTCACTATCGGATTAAAAATTCCGGAAACTGACACTCGCGACAAAGATCCGTTGACCTGCGGAGTCCATTGACCGAGTTGGACTTAACCAGGCTGTAGTCGGTGCGGTCGACCGGCGTGTCTCGAGATGACGGCTGCGGTGCCTTTCTCGTACGGTCCGTGACGGCCCACAAGGCCGCAAGAAATCCGAATCCACGGACCCGCGTGTGAGCGGGGGCTACGGACGGCAATGACGCCCCCGTGTGGCCGCTGGGCTCCAGCCCGGATCGGCAGCTCGCCCCTGCTGTCGTGCCTGATCGAGACGGCACGGCTCGAAGTAGCAACTCGTCGGACCACCGGCACTAAGCCCATGTCGCTGGGCTTGCTTCGGCGCGCGCACCCGCGAAAGGAACGATGTTGAACAACGTCCGCCAGACGCTTCGCATGGCTGCGCTCACCGCGGTGCTCGCTTCGGCCCCGCTGAGTCTGTCCAACGCGACTGCCTCCGCCGACTTCGAACGGGTGACCCCGATCGCGCCGGTCGAGCTGGCCGGTTTTGTGCCGGCCCCGGTCGCGCCGCCCGCTGACGACGCCCCGGCGAGCCCGGAGGCTCCGAACGCTGCGCCAGTGGCCGACGCGGCTCCGGCTCCGGCCGACCTGCCGCCGGCTCCGGACGCGCCGCCGGCCCCGGCTCCGGACGCGCCGCCTGCGCCTGAGGCACCTGCGCCCGCACCGGAAGCGCCTGCGCCTGCCCCGGAGGCCCCGGCGCCCGCCGACGACGCTCCGGCGCCAGAGGAAGCCCCGGCACCCAAGAAGGCCTACAGCGTCAACTGGGACGCCATCGCCGGCTGTGAGTCCGGTGGTAACTGGGCGATCAGCACCGGCAACGGCTACTCCGGCGGTCTGCAGTTCACACCGAGCACCTGGCGCTCCAACGGTGGCTCGGGCTCCCCGAGCGGCGCGAGCCGTGAGGAGCAGATCCGGGTGGCCGAGAACGTGCTGCACTCGCAAGGCATCGGCGCGTGGCCGGTCTGCGGCCGTCGCGGCTGAACCAACTGATCACTGACCAACGGCGGTGGCCGGGCTCATGCCCGCCGCCGCCGTTGGCGTTTTTCTGGACTTCGACGATCAGGGTGTCCGGCACGCGCCCGTCCCGCTGTGTTACCAACGAGTCATGACCGTGACGGCGTTCGAGAACCTCGACGACTATCTGGCGCTGCCGCGCGTTTCTGGCCTCGCCGTATCGGCGGACGGGTCGCGGGTGGTGGCCACGGTGGCCGCACTCAACGACAAACGGTCCGAGTACGTCAGTGCCGTCTGGGAGCTCGATCCGGCCGGCCAACGGCCCGCAAATCGGCTCACCCGCAGCGCCGGGGGAGAGTCGTCACCGACCTTCACCGCAAACGGTGACCTGTTGTTCCTCTCGTCGCGGCCGAGCGCCGAGAACTCCGACGATGGCGACAAGCCACCCGTCTCACTGTGGCGACTGCCCGCCGGAGGCGGCGAGGCGGTCGAGGTTGTGCGCGTGCCGGGCGGCATCAGCGCCGTGCGCACCGCGCCTGGCGCCGACGCCGTCGTCGTCGGGGCGGCGATGCTGCCGGCGGCCCGCGACATCGACGACGATCGCCGGCTGCGCGACTTGCGCAAGGACGGCCAGGTGACGGCGATCCTGCACACCGACTACCCGGTTCGCTTCTGGAACACCGACATCGGCCCGGACGAACCGCATCTACTCGACGCCGACGGACCGCGTGACCTCACGCCGCAACCCGGTAATGCACTGCGCGCCGCCGGCTTTGATGATGCCGACTTCGACATCAGTGCAGACGGCCGCTTCCTCGTGACGACATGGCAGCGCACCGGACCCGGACCCACCCAGCGGTCGGTGCTGATGCAGGTCGACATCGCGTCCGGAGAGCGGCGGGTGATTGCCGACGATCCCGACGCCAATCTCGAGCACCCAGCGATCGCACCGGACGGGTCGGGCGTCGCCTACGTCCGTGACACCATTTCGACTCCCGACACGGCTCCGCGAACCACGTTGCAGTACCTGCGATTCGGCGATCAGCCGCGAACTGTCGCCGACGACTGGGATCGCCGGCCGAATTCGATCACGTGGTCCAGCGATGGCACCGCACTGGTCGTGACCGCCGACCAGAACGGGCGCGCACCGGTGTTCAGTGTCGAGGTCGCGACGTCGACGGTTACGCAGCTCACCGATGACGATTTCGGCTACACCGATGTCGTTGCCGCGCCGAGCGGCGTGCTGTATGCGTTACGGAGTTCCTATGCGGCACCGCCACATCCGGCCCGCATCGGTCCCGACGGCGCCGTCACGGCGCTGCCGTGTATCGAATTGCCAACGCTGCCTGGAACATTGACCGAAGTGACCGCGACGACCGCCGATGGGACCACGGTGCGGTCGTGGTTGGTGCTGCCCACCGATGCCGCGCCGGCTCCCTTGCTGCTCTGGGTTCACGGCGGTCCGTTGGGCAGCTGGAACAGCTGGGCCTGGCGATGGAACCCGTGGCTGATGGCAGCTCGTGGCTACGCGGTACTGCTGCCCGATCCGGCGCTGTCGACTGGTTACGGACAGGACTTCATCCAGCGGGGCTGGGGCGCTTGGGGTGGACCACCGTTCGACGATCTGATGGCGGCGACCGACGCGGCCTGTGAGCACCCACGCATCGACGCGACCCGGATCGCCGCGATGGGCGGCTCGTTCGGCGGATACATGGCCAACTGGATCGCGGGCCACACCAACCGTTTCGCCGCGATCGTCACCCACGCCAGCCTGTGGGCGCTCGACCAGTTCGGGCCGACCACCGATACCGCCTATTACTGGCGCCGGGAAATGACGCCGGAGATGACCGCCGCCAACTCGCCGCACCGCTTCGTCGGCAACATCAGTACGCCGATGCTGGTGATTCACGGCGACAAGGACTATCGGGTGCCGATCGGTGAAAGCCTGCGGCTGTGGTACGAGCTGCTGGCCGGCTCGGCGCTGCCCGCCGGCGACGACGGCAGCAGTCCGCACCGGTTTCTGTACTTCCCGACCGAGGACCACTGGGTGCTCGCGCCGCAGCACACCAAGATCTGGTATCAGGCGGTGATCGCCTTCCTGGCCGAGCACGTGCTGGGGGAAAGCGCCGAATGGCCGGAGGCGCTCGGAGTACCGTCGCGGCCGTGACTGCAACACGGGAATACGACATCGTCTTGTACGGGGCGACCGGCTTCGTGGGCAAATTGACGGCCGAGTATCTGGCCCGGGCCGGCGGCACAGCGCGGATCGCGCTGGCCGGCCGCTCGGCCGACCGTCTGCTGGCGATCCGGGACACGCTGGGGGAGTCGGCGCAGTCCTGGCAGGTCCTGACCGCCGACGCCTCGTCGCCGAAGACGCTGGATGCGATGGCCGCGCAAACCCAGGTCGTGGTCACGACGGTCGGTCCCTACACCAAATACGGACTGCCGCTGGTCGCGGCGTGCGCGGCCGCAGGCACCGATTATGCAGACCTGACCGGTGAGTCGCCGTTCGTTCGCGACAGCATCGACCTGTACCACAAGCAGGCCCAGGACACCGGCGCGCGCATCGTGCACGCATGCGGATTCGATTCCATTCCTTCGGATCTCACCGTGTACGCGCTCTACCGGCGAGCGCTCGAAGACGGCGCGGGTGAACTCGTCAAGACCGACTTGGTGGTCCGTTCGTTCGCCGGCGGCGTCTCCGGCGGCACGATGTCCTCGCTGCTGGAGGTACTGGACGCGACGTCCCGCGACGCGGACGTGCGCCGCCAATTCGTCGATCCCTACACGCTGAGCCCGGACCGCGGCGCCGAACCCGAACTCGGTGCCCAGCCCGACCTGCGGCGCAGGCGCGGCCGCCAGATCGCTCCGGAGCTGACCGGCCTGTGGACAGCGGGTTTCATGATGGCACCGGCAAACACGCGAATTGTGCGGCGCAGCAACGCCTTACAAGACTGGGCGTACGGCAGGCGGTTCCGGTACAGCGAACACTTGAACGTGGGCTCGTCGGCGGTGGCGCCGGTGGTATCGGCCGTCGTCAACGGCGTCGGCAACGCGACGACCGCGTTGGGCAGCCGCTACTTCCGGCTTTTGCCGCGCCGGTTGGTCGAGCGGGCGTTGCCTCAACCCGGCACCGGACCCAGCGAAGCCGTGCGCGAGCGCGGCCACTACAAGGTCGAGACCTACACCACGACGACCTCTGGGGCCCGCTACATCGCCACCATGGCCCAGCGTGGCGACCCGGGCTACAAGGCGACCGCGGTGCTGCTCGGCGAGAGCGGCCTGTCGCTGGCACTGGACCGCGACGCCCTCTCCGAACTGCGCGGAGTGCTGACACCGGCGGCGGCGATGGGGGATGCGCTGTTGGCGCGATTCCCAGCCGCCGAGGTTTCGCTGGAGACCGCGCGGCTGATGCATCGCTGATCCGGCGATCTGGTCTGAAAAGAACCCTGTCGGACAAGATCGGCTGACGCTAGTGTCGTCTCAGAACCACACCATCCCAGCAACGTTAGGTGGACGGGTCCATGTCTGGCCTTGAAGATCTTCTGTCTCAGATTCCCACGAGTGACATCGCCAGCAGGCTCGGCGTCGACGAAGGCGAAGTCGACAAAGCGGTGCAACTGCTGGTGCCGGTGCTGGTCGGTGGACTGCAAGAGAATGCCCAAGACCCCGATCACGCCAGCAACATCGAGTCGGCGGCCGACAACCACGCCGCCAGCGGCCTGCTCGACGGAGGCGTGAGCCTGGACCACGTCAACGAGGCGGACGGGCTGCAGGCGGTCGCGAAGATCTTCGGCGGCAACGACGCCGGCCAGGTCGCCAGCGCGCTGGCCGGCGGCGGCGGCGGCAACAGCGACCTGCTCAAGCAGCTGCTGCCGATCTTGGCGCCGATCGTTCTCGCCTACATAGGCAAGCAGATGGGCCAAAAGAGCGCACCGGCCGCACAGGAGGCTTCCTCCGGTGGCGCGCTCAACGACGTGCTGGGCAGCATCCTCGGCGGAGTGGCCGGTGGCAACAAGTCGCTGGGCACGGTATTGGGCAACGTGCTGGGCGCCAAGGCGGGCGACATCCTCGGCGGACTGTTCGGCAAGAAGTAAGCCCATTCCGTCTGGGCCGCCCGCGACGGGCGGTGTTCGTCGCATGCGTCGGCCCTTTCTAGACTTGACGGGTGACCACTAGCCGAGAACGCGCCGCCGACACGCGGGCAGAAGACCTGCCCAAGGCGTGGGATCCGGGCGCGGTCGAGAGCGCGATCTATCAGCGCTGGGTGGATGCCGGTTATTTCACCGCGGACCCGAGCAGCGGCAAGCCGGCGTACTCGATCGTGCTGCCGCCGCCCAACGTCAACGGCAACCTGCACATGGGCCACGCGCTCGACCACACTTTGATGGACGCGCTGACCCGCCGCAAGCGCATGCAGGGCTACGAGGTGCTGTGGCAGCCGGGCATGGATCACGCCGGGATCGCGGTGCAGATCGCGGTCGAGAAGCAGCTCGCCGTCGACGGCACCAGCAAGGACGAGCTCGGCCGTGAACGGTTCATCGAGAAGGTCTGGGACTGGAAGCATGAGACCGGCGGGAACATCGGCTGGCAGATGCGTGCGCTCGGCGACGGGGTGGACTGGAGCCGGGACCGCTTCACCATGGACGAGGGGCTGTCCCGGGCAGTCCGCACCATTTTCAAACGGCTCTACGACGCCGGCCTGATCTATCAGGCCGAGCGACTGGTCAACTGGTCGCCGGTGCTCGAGACCGCGATCTCCGACCTCGAGGTCAAATACGAAGACGTCGAAGGCGAGCTGGTCTCATTCCGGTACGGCTCGATGGACGACGACGAGCCGCACATCGTGGTCGCCACCACCCGGCTGGAGACGATGCTGGGCGACACCGCAATCGCCGTGCATCCCGACGACGACCGTTACCGGCATCTGGTCGGCCAGACGCTGCCGCATCCGTTCGTCGAACGCGACATCGTGATCGTCGCCGACGGCCACGTGGATCCCGAATTCGGTACCGGCGCAGTCAAAGTGACCCCGGCGCATGACCCGAACGACTTCGAGATCGGCCTTCGGCACAACCTGCCGATGCCCACGATGCTCGACACCAAGGGCCGGATCGCCGGCACCGGAACGCAGTTCGACGGTCAGGACCGTTTCGAGGCGCGGGTGAAAATCCGCGAGGTGCTGGCCGCCCAAGGACGCATCGTCGCGGAGAAGCGTCCGTACCTGCACAGCGTCGGGCACTCCGAGCGCAGCGGCGAACCCATCGAGCCGCGGCTCTCGCTGCAGTGGTGGGTCAAGGTCGAGTCGCTGGCCAAGGCCGCGGGTGACGCGGTTCGCAACGGCGACACGGTGATTCACCCCAAAAGCCTGGAGCCGCGCTGGTTCGGCTGGGTCGACGACATGCACGACTGGTGCATATCGCGTCAGCTGTGGTGGGGTCACCGCATCCCGATCTGGCACGGGCCAGACGGCGAGAAGATCTGCGTCGGACCGGACGAGAGTCCGCCCGAAGGGTGGGAGCAGGACCCCGACGTGCTCGACACCTGGTTTTCCTCGGCGCTGTGGCCGTTCTCCACCCTGGGGTGGCCGGACCGCACCCCCGAGATCGAGAAGTTCTATCCGACAACCGTTTTGGTGACTGGCTACGACATCATCTTCTTTTGGGTGGCGCGGATGATGATGTTCGGGACCTTTGTCGGCGGCGATGACGTCATCACCCTCGATGGCGCCCGGGGCCCACAGGTTCCGTTCCAGAACGTCTTCCTGCACGGCCTGATTCGCGACGAGTTCGGCCGCAAGATGAGCAAGTCCAAAGGCAACGGCATCGACCCGCTGGAATGGGTCGAGTCCTTCGGGGCCGACGCATTGCGGTTCACGCTCGCCCGCGGTGCCAGCCCCGGCGGTGACCTGTCCATCGGCGAGGACGCCGCCCGCGCATCGCGCAACTTCGCGAACAAGCTGTTCAACGCCACCCGCTTCGCGCTGATGAACGGTGCCGCACCGGCGCCGCTGCCGGTGCTCGACGAGCTCACCGACGCCGACCGCTGGATTCTCGGTCGGTTGGAAGAGGTTCGCGTCGAGGTGGATTCGGCGTTCGACGGCTACGAGTTCAGCCGCGCCTGCGCATGCGCTCTACCACTTCGCGTGGGATGAATTCTGCGACTGGTACCTGGAATTGGCCAAGGTGCAGCTGTCGAACCCAGACGACGGGCATACCACCGCCGTGTTGGCCTTCGTGCTCGACACGCTGCTCAAACTGCTGCACCCGGTTATCCCCTTCGTCACCGAGACGCTGTGGAAGAACCTGACCGGAGGTGAGTCGGTGGTCATCGCCGACTGGCCGCGGTCCTCGGGTTTCGCGCTCGACACCGTTGCTGCGCAACGGATCACCGACATGCAGAAGCTGGTCACCGAGATACGCCGGTTCCGCAGCGATCAGGGGCTCGCCGACCGGCAGAAAGTGCCGGCGCGCTTGTCCGGCATCGACACCGCCGACCTGAGCGCCCAGCTCGGCGCCGTGTCCTCGCTGGCGTGGGTGACCGAGCCCGCTGCGGACTTCACGCCTTCTGCGTCGCTGGAGGTCGGGCTCAAGGGCGGCATCGTCGTCGTCGAACTGGACACGTCGGGAACCATCGACGTGGCTGCCGAGCGTCGCCGTCTGGAGAAGGACTTGGCCGCCGCGCAAAAGGAATTGGCCTCGACCACAGCGAAATTGGGTAATGCGGACTTCATGGCCAAGGCGCCCGAGGCGGTCGTCGCCAAGCAACGGGACCGGCAACGGGTGGCGCGTGAGGAAGCAGACCGGATCACCGCCAGGTTGGCCGGGCTGACGTGACGCTGGAGCCCGAACCCGAATACACCGAACTCGCTGAGCTTCCACCCACCCCGGACGAGATCGCGGCACTGCTTCAGGTCGAGCACCTGCTCGACCAACGCTGGCCGGAAACAAAGATCGAGCCCAGCCTGGACCGAATCTCGGCGCTGATGGATCTGCTCGGTTCGCCGCAACGCAGTTACCCGTCGATCCACATCGCCGGCACCAACGGGAAGACCTCGGTGGCGCGGATGGTGGACGCGCTGCTGACCGCGTTGCAGCGGCGCACCGGGCGCACCACCAGTCCGCACCTCCAGTCGGCGGTCGAGCGGATCGCGATCGACGGAAAGCCGATCAGCCCGGCGACATACGTCGCGACCTACGCCGAGCTCGAGCCGTTCATCCAGATGATCGACGAGCAGTCGCAGGCGGCCGGCGGCCCGGCGATGAGCAAGTTCGAGGTGCTCACCGCGATGGCGTTCGCCGCGTTCGCCGACGCCCCGATCGACGTAGGGGTGATCGAGGTCGGGCTCGGCGGACGCTGGGACGCCACCAACGTGATCGACGCGCCGGTCGCGGTGATCACCCCGATCAGCGTCGACCATGTCGAATACCTCGGCGACGACATCGCCGGCATCGCCGGCGAGAAGGCCGGCATCATCAGCCGCGCCGAGGACGGCGCTCCGGACACCGTCGCGGTCATCGGTCGGCAGGTGGCCGAGGCCATGGAGGTGGTGCTGGCACAGACTGTGCGTGCCGATGCCGCTGTCGCGCGGGAGGATTCGGAGTTCGCGGTGCTCAGTCGCCAGGTCGCGGTCGGTGGCCAGTTGCTGGAGCTGCAGGGCCTTGGCGGGGTGTACTCCGATGTGTTCCTCCCGCTGCACGGCGAACACCAGGCCCACAACGCGGTGATCGCGCTGGCGGCGGTGGAGGCGTTCTTCGGGGCCGGTCCGCAGCGCCAACTCGACATCGACAGCTGTGCGAGCCGGATTCGCCGCCGCGAGCAGTCCCGGCCGGCTGGAGCGGATGCGCAGTGCGCCCACGGTGTTCATCGACGCCGCGCACAATCCGGCAGGTGCGGCGGCGCTGGCCCAGACCCTGGCCGAGGAGTTCGACTTCCGATTCCTGGTCGGAGTGGTCAGCGTGATGGGCGACAAGGATGTCAGCGGCATCCTGAGCGCGCTCGAGCCGGCGTTCGATCGGATCGTGGTCACCCACAACGGATCACCGCGAGCGTTGGATGTCGAATCGCTGGCGCTGATCGCGCAGCAGTATTTCGGGCCCGACCGGGTGGTCACCGCCGAGAACCTGCGCGACGCCATCGACACCGCCACCGCGCTGGTCGACGACGCCGACGCCGAGGACGAGTCGTTCTCCGGAACGGGCATCGTGGTCACCGGCTCGGTCGTCACCGCCGGCGCTGCTCGTTCGCTGTTCGGTCGTGACCCCGCGTGAGCACGCCCGACGACGAGGACACGGCCGACACGCCCAGACCCGACCCGTGGAAGAGCTTTCGCGGTGTCACGGCAGGCACCCTGATTCTGGAGGCGATCGTGGTGTTGCTGGCGCTACCGGTGGTCGCAACCATCGGCGGCGGGCTGAATGCGGTTGCTCTGACGTATCTGCTCGGTTTGACAGCGATCCTGATCGTTCTCTCGGGGCTGCAGGGCCGGTCGTGGGCCATCTGGGCGGACCTGGGCGTGCAACTGGTTCCGATCGCCGGATTCGCCGTCTATCCGGGTGTCGGCATCATCGGCCTGATCTTCGCCGCGGTGTGGGCTCTGATCGTGTACGTGCGTTCGGAGGTCCTGCGGCGGGAGCGGCTGGGATTGCTTCCTGGTCAAGACGGCCCGCCGGACTGATCCAGTACGCTGTGCGCCGTGATGCGTGATGACTGAGCGGACCCTCCTGTTGGTCAAGCCCGATGGGGTCAAGCGGCGCCTGGTGGGCGAGATCCTCGGCCGCGTCGAGCGCAAGGGCCTGACCATCGCGGCGCTGGAATTGCGGACCGTTAGCGAAGACCTGGCCCGCAAGCATTACGCCGAGCACGACGGCAAACCGTTTTTCGGCTCGCTGGTCGAGTTCATCACGTCATCCCCGCTGGTGGCGGCCATCATCGAGGGCCCCCGGGCGGTCGCGGCCATCCGCCAACTCGCGGGCGGGACCGACCCCGTGGAGAAGGCGCAACCCGGCACCATCCGTGGTGATTTCGGCCTCGAAACTCAGTTCAACCTGGTGCACGGCTCCGATTCTTTGGAGTCCGCACAGCGCGAGATCGCGCTCTGGTTCAGCAAGGTTTGATAACGGGTCGGCGGCTCTTGGTCCGACCCGCTACCCCGGTATGGGACACTGGTAGTCGGGTGAACGTCGCCGGACCGGTTTAGGAACGTCGACAGGCGCCCGAATGAAGACTTCGACAAGCGCGACCACCGCGACTCGCGGCGCGGCTGTCCAGCCATCATTCAGACCGGCACCGAGTGTGTTCGACCCGAACTGCTCGGGGCAAGACCATCACAAGCCCGGGAGAAAGTGACCCGGAAACATAGCGAAGCCCTCGCGTGGCCGCGTCGATAAGGACGCGCCCGAGGGCTTGAGGAGAATACGTTGACAGACGGTGGCCCATTCTCAGAAGTTCCGGAAGAGTCGTCGCAGCTTGAAGACCTGCCAGAGCGGCTAAGGGTTCATTCCCTGGCGCGGGCGCTGGGAACTACCAGCAGGCAGGTGCTCGACGCGCTCACCGAGCTCGACGGTCGGATCCGCAGCGCTCACTCAACGGTGGAACGCGTCGACGCGCTGCGGGTGCGCGACCTGCTCGCCAGTGCGCCGGCGGCCGTCACCGCGTCGGTCGGCGCGATCCGAGGCGGGTGCCGCCGGCGACGCCGAGGAACCCGAGTCGCGGCTGATGCTGGAGACCGCTCCCGCCGAGCGTCCCGAATACATGCCGCTGTTCGTGGCGCCCCAGCCTGTCAAGCGAGTCGAGGCCCTGGAGAAACCCGGCGCGTCGGAAGAAGCCGAGCCCGACGTCGCCGAGTCCGACGACGACGATGACGACGACTTCGATAGCGACGGCGACGGCGACGGGGACGACGACCAGTCCGACCGTCCGGCCAACCGGCGTCGTCGGCGTGGACGTCGCGGTCGGGGTCGTGGCCGTGGCGAGCAGAACGGCTCGGACAACGGCACGGGCGACGGCGGCAAATCAGACATCTCCGGTGACGACGAGGACTCCGCCGACGACAACGACGACTCCTCCGACGACACGGACGACGCCGATGGCTCCGACGACGACAACGGTTCCGGCGATGGGGCCACCAAGCGCCGCCGCCGTCGTCGCCGCCGCAAGTCTGGTTCCGGTGATGACTCCGATGACAACGCGTCGCCGGACGACCCGCCGAATACCGTGGTGCACGAGCGACCCCCGCGGGCCAAGAACAAACCGGACTCCAGCAACAACGAGATCCAGGGCATCGACGGCTCGACCCGGCTCGAGGCCAAACGGCAGCGCCGCCGCGACGGCCGTGACGCCGGACGCCGCCGCCCGCCGGTCCTGACCGAAGCTGAATTCCTGGCCCGCCGCGAGGCGGTCGACCGGGTGATGGTGGTGCGCGACAAGGTCCGCACCGAACCGCCGCACCAGGGCAGCCGGTACACCCAGATCGCCGTGCTCGAGGACGGCATCGTCGTGGAGCACTTTGTCACCAGCGCGGCCTCGGCCTCCCTGGTCGGCAACATCTACCTGGGCATCGTGCAGAACGTGCTGCCGTCGATGGAGGCGGCGTTCGTCGATATCGGCCGCGGCCGCAACGGCGTGCTCTACGCCGGCGAGGTCAACTGGGAGGCCGCCGGGCTGGGCGGTTCCAACCGCAAGATCGAGCAGGCGCTCCGGCCCGGTGACTACGTCGTCGTGCAGGTCAGCAAGGATCCCGTCGGCCACAAGGGCGCCCGACTGACCACGCAGGTGTCGCTGGCCGGCCGCTACCTGGTGTACGTGCCCGGCGCCTCGTCGACCGGGCATCAGCCGCAAACTTCCCGACACCGAACGTCAACGGCTCAAGGAGATTCTGCGCGAGGTCGTGCCGTCCGACGCGGGCGTGATCATCCGCACCGCTTCGGAAGGCGTGAAAGAAGACGACATCCGCGGAGACGTCAACCGGCTGCAGGAGCGGTGGACCGAGATCGCCGAGCTGGCCGAGGAGACCAAGAAAAAAGCCGCCGGTGCCGCCGTCGCGCTCTACGAAGAGCCCGACGTCCTGGTCAAGGTCATCCGCGACCTGTTCAACGAGGACTTCAACCAGCTGATCGTGTCCGGCGAAGACGCCTGGACCACCATCAACGAGTACGTGAGTTCAGTTGCGCCCGAACTTGTCTCGAAGCTGAACCAGTACGCGCCGGCCGCTGAAGACGGCCCCGATGTCTTCGCGGTGCACCGCATCGACGAGCAACTGGCCAAGGCGATGGACCGCAAGGTCTGGCTGCCGTCGGGTGGCACGTTGGTCATCGACCGGACCGAGGCGATGACCATCGTCGACGTCAACACCGGCAAGTTCACCGGCTCGGGCGGCAACCTCGAGCAGACCGTCACCAAGAACAACCTCGAGGCGGCCGAGGAGACCGTGCGCCAGCTGCGGCTGCGCGACATCGGCGGCATGATCGTCATCGACTTCATCGACATGGTGCTCGAGTCCAACCGCGATTTGGTGTTGCGCCGGCTGACCGAGGCGCTGGCCCGCGATCGCACCCGTCACCAGGTGTCCGAGGTGACCTCGCTGGGTCTGGTGCAGTTGACCCGCAAGAAGCTGGGCACCGGGCTGATCGAAGCCTTCTCCACGACGTGTCCGCACTGCAGCGGCCGCGGCATCATGCTGCACGGCGATCCGGTCGACTCGGCCTCGGCGCCGCCCGGCCGCAAGCCGGAGTCCGGTGGCGGTCGGCGTGGCCGGCGGTCCAAGAAGGGCAAGGCCGAAGAGCCCGCCGTCGCCAGCGTGCCCGTGCATACGCCCGGCGAGCACCCGATGTTCAAAGCCATGGCCGCAGCCAACGGTGGTCATGACGAGGACGACGAGTTGGTGCCCGACGACGACACCGACAGACGTGCCCGCCGATCTGCACGAGGGCGACGCCGAAGCCGACGAGCAGCTGCAGAAGCAGGCTGCGACGGAGACGGCGGAAGAAGACCTCGAGGACGACGACTTCGACGACAGCGAGGACGACGACGAGGACGACGACTCCGAGATGACGACTCGACGGACGACGACGACGACCGAACAGGTCGATCTCGACGACGATGACGACGACCTCGATGACGAGGACGACTCGAAGACGACGACGAAGATGAAGACGACGACGAAGACGACGACGATGATGACGACGACGACTTCGACGACAGCGACGACGAGGACGAAGACTCCGACCGGACGCAGGAGTCGCACGTCGGCGCCGCTTCAGCCGCCGACGGGCGGCCCCGACGGCGGCGGGCCGCGGCCCGGCCAGCCGGTCCACCCGCCCACGAGGACTGATGGGCTCACTGACAGGCCGGTTTGACCCTGTAGCCGCTGGTCACGTACCCTTGACCAGTTGTCGCCAGGCCCGCTGACCTGCCAAGTGGGACAAGCAGCTGGCCGACACCCCCAACCAGCCCGCGCAGCCTAGTGGCTGCGCGACGCCCAGAAGAAGAGGTAGACGTAACCATGGCGACCTACGCAATCGTCAAGACCGGCGGTAAGCAGTACAAAGTTGCCGTTGGTGACGTCGTCAAGGTCGAGAAGCTCGAGTCCGAGCCGGGCGCCAAGGTCTCGCTTCCGGTCGCCCTGGTCGTCGACGGCGCCACCGTCACCTCCGAGGCCGCCGCGCTGGCCAAGGTCGCGGTCACCGGCGAGGTGCTCGAGCACACCAAGGGCCCCAAGATCCGCATCCACAAGTTCAAGAACAAGACCGGCTACCACAAGCGTCAGGGTCACCGTCAGCAGCTGACGGTCCTGAAGGTCACCGGAATCAAGTAGGGAGGCGACAGACATGGCACACAAAAAGGGCGCTTCCAGCTCACGTAACGGTCGCGATTCCAACGCGCAGCGGCTGGGTGTGAAGCGATTCGGCGGCCAGGTCGTCAAGGCCGGCGAGATCATCGTCCGCCAGCGCGGCACGCACTTCCACCCCGGCGTCAACGTCGGCCGCGGCGGCGACGACACGTTGTTCGCCAAGGCGGCGGGCGCGGTCTTGTTCGGCGTCAAGCGTGGCCGCAAGACGGTCAATATCGTCTCGGCCGCGTCTTCAACCGACTGAGCGCCGCGAGTGTGCGGCCGCACTGGCTTCACACTCGATGAGTTAGAGGAATTCCGATGGCTCCTCGGTTCGTCGACCGCGTCGTTATCCACGCGCGCGCCGGCTCCGGCGGTAACGGCTGCGCCTCGGTCCACCGCGAGAAGTTCAAGCCACTCGGCGGTCCCGACGGTGGCAATGGTGGCCACGGCGGCAGCATTGTGCTGGTCGTCGACCCGCAGGTGCACACCCTGCTCGACTTTCACTTCCACCCGCATGTGGTTGCCGCGTCGGGCAAGCAGGGCATGGGCGGTAACCGCGCCGGCGCTGCCGCTCCTGATCTGGAGATCAAGGTCCCCGACGGCACCATCGTGGTCGACGAGGACGGCCGCATGCTTGCCGACCTGGTCGGCGCCGGCACCCGCTTCGAAGCCGCCGCCGGCGGTCGTGGCGGGTTGGGTAACGCCGCGCTGGCGTCGCGCGCCCGCAAGGCACCCGGGTTCGCGCTGCTGGGCGAGAAGGGCGAAGCCCGCGACTTCACCCTGGAACTCAAGACGGTCGCCGACATCGGGCTGGTCGGTTTTCCGTCGGCCGGCAAATCCTCACTGGTGTCCACTATTTCGGCGGCCAAGCCGAAGATCGCCGACTATCCGTTCACCACGCTGGCCCCCAACCTCGGGGTGGTGTCGGCAGGGGAGCGGACGTTCACGGTCGCCGATGTGCCGGGCCTGATCCCGGGTGCGTCGCAAGGCCGCGGTCTGGGTCTGGACTTCCTGCGCCACATCGAGCGATGCGCGGTGCTGGTCCACGTGGTCGACTGCGCCACCGCCGAACCGGGCCGCGACCCGATCTCCGACATCGACGCGCTGGAAGCCGAGCTGGCCGCCTACACGCCTACCCTGCAGGGGGATTCGACGCTGGGCGATCTGGTGGAACGCCCACGCGCGGTGGTACTCAACAAGATCGACGTGCCGGAAGCCCGCGAGATGGCCGAGTTCGTCCGCGACGAGATCGCCGAACGCGGATGGCCGGTGTTCACTGTGTCGACGGTTGCCCGAGAAGGGCTGCAGCCGTTGATCTTCGGGCTGGCCGACATGGTCAGGGAATATCAGGCCGCCCAGCCGGTGCTGGTGCCGCGACGGCCGGTGATCCGCCCGGTCCCCGTCGACGAGTCCGGTTTCAGGTGGCGTCCGACGGGCAGGGTGGGTTTGTGGTCCGTGGCCGCCGGCCTGAACGCTGGATCGCCCAGACCAGCTTCGACAACGACGAAGCGGTCGGCTACCTCGGCGACCGGCTGGCCCGGCTCGGGGTCGAGGACGAGCTGATGCGGTTGGGCGCACGCCCGGGCTGCGCGGTCACCATCGGCGACGTCACGTTCGACTGGGAGCCGCAGACGCCGTCCGGCCCGGACACCTTGCTGACGCGGCGAGGCACCGACCCGCGCCTGGAGACCACCGACCGGGTGCGCGCCGACGAGCGCAAGCTGGCACGCAAGCAGCGCCGGGGCGCCAGCGACGATGAATAGCAGCGCGCGCGAGGCTGTTCGGACCGCGCGCAGCGTCGTCGTCAAGGTCGGCACCACCGCACTGACCACCCCGACCGGCATGTTCGACGCCAGTCGGCTGGCCGGGCTCGTCGACGCCATCGAGGCGCGGATGAAGGCGGGTTCCGACGTCGTCATCGTGTCCTCGGGTGCCATCGCCGCGGGCATCGAGCCGCTGGGGCTGAGCAAGCGTCCCACCGACCTGGCCACCAAGCAGGCCGCGGCCAGCGTCGGCCAGGTGGCGCTTGGTCAACGCCTGGAGCAGTGCGTTCGCCCGCTACCAGCGCAGTGTCGGCCAGGTACTGCTGACCGCGCACGACGTCTCGATGCGGGTGCAGCACAACAACGCTCAGCGCACACTGGACCGGCTGCGTGCACTGCACGCGGTCGCGATCGTCAACGAGAACGACACGGTGGCCACCAATGAGATCCGGTTCGGCGACAACGACCGGCTCTCCGCATTGGTGGCGCACCTGGTCGGCGCCGACGCGCTGATCCTGCTCAGCGACATCGACGGCCTTTATGACTCCGACCCGCGCAAATCTGACGACACACATTTCATCGCAGAGGTTTCCGGACCGGACGAGCTGGACGGCGTGATCGCGGGCCAGGGCAGTCACCTGGGCACCGGTGGCATGGCCTCCAAGCTGTCGTCGGCGCTGCTGGCCGCCGACGCGGGCGTTCCGGTGTTGTTAGCCGCCGCCGCCAATGCCGAAGCGGCGCTGGCGGACGCCTCGGTCGGCACCGTGTTCGCCCCGCGACCCAACCGTATGTCGGCGCGTCGGTTCTGGGTGCGCTACGCCGCGGAGGCCGCCGGCGTGCTGACTCTGGACCATGGCGCGGTGAGTGCTGTACTGGGCCAACGCCGTTCGCTGCTGCCTGCGGGAATCACCGCGCTGGACGGCCGCTTTCACGGCGGCGACGTCGTCGACCTGTTGGGGCCCGACGCGGTCCTGGTGGCTCGCGGGGTGGTCGCCTACGACGCCGCCGAACTGGCCACCATGATCGGCCGGTCGACGTCGGATCTGCCGGCGGAGCTGCGCCGGCCTGCGGTGCACGCCGACGACCTGGTCGCCGTCTAGGTCTTTGGTATGGGTGCGAGATACAATGCACCCCAAGCTATTTCGGTCAGCGTCGTGGCCAGCTCGGCATCGTATTCGGGCGGACTGCCGGGCAGGTTCTGCTGACAGGCCCGTTCGACCATCCAGCTGAGCGCGCTGGCTGTGGTAGCGGCGGGTAATTCTCGGCGGATCGACCCGTCGGCTTGGCCATCCTCGATGACCTGCGTCAGCCGGATGGAGATTCCGGTGAGCAGCTCGCGATAGGTCGCCGCGACCAACGGGTCATACCCGGCCATCTCGTTGAGCGCGACCAGCACGGGCTGATGCCGCCGGTAGCTGGCGATGATCCCCGCCATTGCCGCCCGCACGTCGTCGGGATCATGTCGCCACGCCACTGCCCACCACAGTTCGGCGCTGTCGGCGAGGTCGCCGAACACCTGGCCGGCCAGCCGTCGCAGCAGGTCGCCCTTGTCCTCGAAGTAGATGTAGAAGTTGGCCCGCGACATCCCCGCCTCGGTGGCGAGGCGGTCGACGCTGAGCTCGGTGAAGCTCGCGCCGTCGCGCATCAGGCGCTCGGTGGCATCGAGCAGCCGCCGCTCGATCTGTTCGCGTCGCTCCTGCCGCTTGGCCTGCGGCTTCCGGGTGACTGACGGCATGGTCGACAGTATGACACCTTGACTAGACACACTGTCTAGTTTTATGGTCGTCGGTGTTCCGAGTTTGTGACCCGCGTCATATCCGATGGAGGATTCTCCTATGACAGCGACGGCTGCCACCCCGCGTCCCTACGACCCCATCGACCTCTCGTCGCGCGCGTTCTGGTCGACCAGTGCGCAGGAGCGCGAGCAGGTGTTCGCGGAGCTGCGCGCCGAGCGGCCGGTCAGTTGGCATCCGCCGGTGGAAGACTCGCTGATGTCGGATCCCGACGACCCCGGCTACTGGGCGGTTACCCGTCGCGACGACATCGTCGCGATGAGCCGCGACTCGGAGACGTTCCTGTCGGGCAAGGGCGTTCTGTTCGAAAACGTGCCCGAGGAGCTGCTCGAGGCGTCGCAGTCGTTCTTGGCGATGGACCCGCCGCGACACACGTTCCTGCGCAAACTCGTCAGTGCCGCGTTCACCCCGCGCCAGATCCGGCGGATCGAGGACTCGATCCAGGCGAATGCGAAGGCAATCGTCGAGGAGCTCAAAGCGTCGGGCAGCGGCGTCGATTTCGTCGAGCACTGCGCCAAAGAACTACCGATTCGCACGCTGTCGGACATGGTGGGGATCCCGGAGGACGAGCGCCAGAAGGTCGCCCACGCCGCCGACGCGATGGTGTCGTGGGCCGACCCGATCTACCTCAATGGCCGCCAGCCGTTGGAGGTGCTGTTCGAAGCGCAGATGTACATCCACCAGGTGGCTTTCGCGCTGGCCGCCGAGCGGCGCGCGAACCCCGGCGACGACTTGTTCAGCGCCCTGGTGAACGCCGAGGTGGACGGCGACCGGCTGGCCGACGCCGACATCGCCGCCTTCTTCGTGTTGCTCGCGGTGGCCGGCAACGACACCACCCGCCAGACCACCAGCCACGCACTGAAAGCTCTGACCGACTATCCCGAGCAGCGGGCCTGGCTGCTCGAGGATTTCGACACCCGCATCGGCGGAGCCGTTGAGGAGTTCATCCGCTGGGCTACGCCGGTGATGACGTTCCGACGCACGGCCGCGAAGGATGTCGAGATCGGCGGCCAAGCCATCCGCGCCGGGGAGAAGGTGGTGATGTTCTATTCGTCGGGCAACTTCGACACCGACGTGTTTTCCCACCCCGAGCGGCCGGACCTGAGCCGTAATCCCAACCCGCACGTCGGTTTCGGCGGCGGCGGCGTGCACTTCTGCCTGGGCGCGAACCTGGCCAGGGCGCAGTTGCGGGCGATCTTCGGTGAGCTGCTGCATCAGCTGCCCGACATCGCGGCCGGCGACCCGACGTATCTGGCCGGCAACTTCATCCACGGCATCCGCAGCATGCCCTGCACGTTCTAGTCGACGGTCGCGGGGGAGAGTTCCTCGGCCAGCAACGTCAGCAGCTCTGAGCAGCCACCCTTGACCTTGACGCTGGCCAGCTCGTCGCCCCGGGTCGGACCGCGGTTGATGATGGCGACCGGCATGCCCAGGGCCGCGGCGTGACGGACGAAGCGGTAACCGGAGAACACCGTCAACGACGAGCCGGCGACCAGCAGTGCGTCGGCTTCTTCGACCAGTGAAAATGACTGTTGGACAATGTCTTTGGGGACACTTTCGCCGAAGTACACGATGTCGGGTTTGAGCATGCCGCCGCATGAGGGGCAGTCGAGGTAGCGAAACGATGCGGTGTCGTCGACGACGGCGTCAGCGTCCGGTGCCACCGCCAACCCGCCGATGGCCTCGACCCGTTCGGTGAAGCCCGGGTTCAGCGCGTCCAGTTCCTCGCGCCAGTGCGCTGCGGCTCATCGTCCACCCGCAGGTCAGGCAGATCACCCGCGCGTAGGTGCCGTGCAGGTTGATCACGTTCCTGCTGCCGGCCTTGGTGTGCAGCAGATCGACGTTCTGCGTGATGACGCCGGTGACGACGCCGCTGTGCTCGAGCGTGGCCAGCGCGCGGTGCCCGGCGTTGGGTCGGGTGTCGTCCATGTGCCGCCACCCGAGTGGTTGCGGGCCCAGTACCGCTGGCGGAACACCGGGTCGGAGGTGAACTGGCGAATCGTCATCGGATTGCTCGGCGGCGAGTCGGGTCCGCGGTAGTCGGGAATGCCGGAGTCGGTCGACATTCCCGCTCCGGTCAGCACGGCGACCCGGCGACCGGTCAGCGCAGCGACCAACTCCGGAGCTTCCGCGCGCAAAGCCGTCACCTCTTCGAGGGTACGGATTCTCACCGTCTGCCGACACGCATGCGCACCCGGCGATACCCGATGAGCACGTATCTGCACCGGCAGAGCGACAATGGAGGGACGATGGACTTCTACAACGTCTACAACCAGGGGTTTGCCCGGGTCGCCGCGTGCACTCATCACGCCGCGATCGGCGACCCTGCGGCCAACGCGGCTTCGGTGCTGCGGCTAGCCCGGCAGTGTCACGACGAGGGTGTGGCGCTGGCCGTGTTCCCGGAATTGACGCTGTCCGGTTACTCCATCGAGGACATCCTGCTGCAGGACGTGTTGCTGGACGCGGTCGAGGACGCCGTTCGTGACATTGTTGCCGCGTCGGCTGACCTGCTGCCGATCCTGGTGGTCGGCGCTCCGCTGCGCTACCGGCATCGCATCTACAACACCGCCGTGGTGATCCACCGCGGCGCGGTCCTGGGCGTGGCACCCAAGTCGTATCTGCCCACCTATCGCGAGTTCTACGAGCGCCGCCAGGTCGCGCCGGGTGACGACGAGCGCGGCACCATCCGGGTCGCCGGGATCGAGGCGCCATTCGGCCCTGATCTGTTGTTCGACGGCATCCGATGTGGCCGGCTTCGTGCTGCACGTCGAGATCTGCGAGGACATGTTCGTCCCGATCCCGCCGAGTGCCGAAGCAGCGCTGGCGGGTGCGACGGTGCTGGCCAACCTGTCCGGCAGCCCGATCACGATCGGTCGCGCCGACGATCGTTCGCTGCTGGCGCGCTCGGCGTCGCAGCGCTGCCTGGCCGCCTACGTGTATGCCGCTGCCGGAGAAGGTGAGTCGACCACCGACCTGGCCTGGGACGGCCAAACCATGATCTGGGAGAACGGTCGGTTGCTTGCGCAGTCGGAGCGCTTCCCCAAAGGGGAGCGACGCAGTGTCGCCGACATCGACCTCGAGTTGCTTCGTGCCGAGCGGTTGCGGATGGGCACGTTCGACGACAATCGGCGCCACCACCGCGCGTCGGCAGAAGCGGTGCGTCGGATCGACTTTCGACTGGAACCGCCGGCCGGTGACATCGGGCTGCTGCGGGTCGTCGAGCGGTTCCCGTTCGTGCCCGCCGACGCGAATCGTCTGGAGCACGACTGCTACGAGGCGTACAGCATTCAGGTCGCCGGGCTCGAACAACGGCTGCGCGCCTTGAACTTCCCGAAGGTCGTCATCGGGGTCTCCGGCGGGCTCGATTCGACGCACGCGCTGATCGTCGCCGCGCGGGCGATGGATCGAGAAGAGCGGCCGCGCAGCGACATCCTGGCCTTCACTCTGCCCGGCTTCGCGACCGGCGAGCACACCAAACGCAACGCGGTCGAGCTGTGCCGTGCGCTCGGTGTCACCTTCGCCGAGATCGACATCACCGAGACCGCGTCGCTGATGCTCAAGGAGATGGATCACCCGTTCGCGCGCGGCGAGAAGGTCTACGACGTCACGTTCGAGAATGTCCAGGCCGGACTGCGCACCGATTATCTGTTCCGGCTGGCCAATCAGCACGGTGGCATCGTGCTGGGCACCGGGGACCTATCCGAGTTGGGGTTGGGTTGGTCGACGTACGGTGTCGGCGACCAGATGTCGCACTACAACGTCAACGCCGGTGTACCCAAGACGCTGATTCAGCACCTGATCCGCTGGGTGATCTCGGCCAACCAATTCCCGCCCGAGGTAGCGGAGGTGCTGCGGTCGGTGCTTGACACCGAGATCACTCCCGAACTCGTACCCGCCGGCGAGAATGAAGCGCTGCAGAGCAGCGAAGCCAAAGTCGGACCGTATGCGCTACAGGACTTCTCGCTGTACCAGGTGCTGCGCTATGGATTCCGGCCGGCCAAGATCGCGTTTCTGGCCTGGCACGCGTGGAGCGATGCGGAGAACGGCAACTGGCCGCCGGGTTTTCCCGAGAACAAGCGGCCGGCCTACACGCTCAAAGAGATTCGGCACTGGCTGCAGGTCTTCGTGCAGCGATTCTATTCGTTCAGCCAGTTCAAAAGGTCGGCGATGCCCAACGGGCCCAAGGTGTCCCACGGTGGGGCGCTGTCTCCGCGTGGGGACTGGCGCGCCCCGTCGGACATGTCGGCCCGCGCGTGGCTCGACGCGATCGAACGCGAGATCCCCGAAGACTAGTCGTCAACGGCTACCAGTTCGTCAGGATCACATGGTTGATGGCCAGTGCGCCGACGACGTTGGCCGCCAACCACCAACGGTGGGTCGACGGGGGCAGCAGGGCCGGCGCCGCCGTCAACCACACCGTGAACGGTAGCCAGATGCGTTCGGTCTCGGCTTTGCTGAGCATGCTCACGTCGGCACACAGGATTGCCGTCAATGCGGCCAGCACCAGCAGATGCAGCCCGGAGCGCCGGCGGATCGCGGCGAGGTCGAAGACTCGAGCCAAACCGGCCACGCTGCCCACGCCAATTGCGCACACGACCGACGCCAGATTCGCCCAGCCCCAATACTGGAAGGGCCGGTTCATCGCGATGCCCTGCCAATAGCGTTGCTGGACAAGGGTGTAACCATCGAACCAGCAGAATCCGGCCGCCGCGAACGCGACCGCCACTGCCACCGCGGCGGGCACTGCGGCCGCGAGCGCGGCGAGCCCAGAGCGGCGGCTGTGCACGGCAATGAGCACCGCCAGCGCGGGGAGTCCGATCAGCATCAGCCCGTAGTTCAAGAAGATCGCCCAGCCGAGCAGCAGCCCTGCGGCGGTCGCAACGAGAATCGGCCGGCGCACGGTGCGACTCGCCGCGAGGGCCAGCAGCGCGATACCCCAGGCGGCGACGCCGGCGAAGTAGGCATCCGCAGAGACGGCGATCCAGATCGCTGTCGGCGCGACCGCGACGAATGGTGCGGCGTTCCGGGCGGTCGGCTCGTCGGATACGGCGCGCACCGCGACGATGATCGCGGTCGCCGCACTCGACCCGACCAGCACGCAGAACGCTCCCGCCCACGCCCCACCACTCAGGCCGATGCGGTCGAGCCAGACGAACGTCAGCAATGCACCGGGCGGGTGCCCGGACACATGTGTCATCCATGAATGCGGCTGGAAATCGAGGATGCGGCTGGCGAAGGTCCGAAGCATCTCCGGGATATCGGTGATGGTTGGCACCTGGCGCAGATACTCGTGGCGGGCCGTCAGTCGCCCGGCGAACCCGAGCTGCCAACCGTCGATCATCGCCAACGCAAAGGCCCACCCGAACGAGGTGGCCCAGGTGACGAGTCGCAGGGCCGGCCACGACAGCCGCTGGCTCAGGCCGGGTCCCCACCGGACCGCTGCAATCCCGATGGCGGCGGCCGCGATGCTGCCCCAACCGACATGGGGTTTCCACCAGCCGAAAATCGGCGCCATGCCGGCATAATCGTGAATCTGCTTGGGTGTGCTGCGAATCAACGGGGTGACGATGCCCAAGTGCAGATGCGGCACCACGAAAGCCGCTGCCACCAGTGCGACGCCCAGTGCCGACGCAACGGCTTCGCGACGTTCGACCTTCACGTCAACGCCTCTGGTCTTCAATTCCGGTGCGCGCGAGGTCGAGCCCGCCGTTCGGTCACGGCAAGCCGGACAGCGTAAGCGAGCGCGCTGAGGCCGTACAGGGTGGCGACCAGCAGGAGCCAGCGGCCGTAGAAAGGTTCCTGGGTCTGCCCGGTGGCCGCGAGGTAACTGAATTGCCCCTGCCGAATGATCCCGGGGAAAAACAGCAGCAGCGATAATCCCGTCGCCAGCGTAGGAACGCGCAGGTAGTTCACGGGCGGCACCCGCGGTGCGGGCCGCGAACGTCGCCCCCGCACTGCTGCAAGCACACCGGTCAGGGAGCGGTCAGCAAGTGCGTAGAGCGGAAACAGGATCAGGTCGTGGGCGACGACCGCGGCGAGAAACCAGACCCCGATCGACTGCCACCACACCGAGTGGTTCCACAACGCGTGCGGCCCGAGCACGGACACCACATACCCCGCGAGTGCCAACGCGGCGATCGTGCCCAGCAGATGTAACGGATTACTTCCGTAGAAGGCAGTGAATCGGGCAAGCACGGCGCGCATGTCAGGGCGCCCCGAATTCGATGGACCTCACCCATTTGGTGTTGTGCACACCGGGTAGCGCGGGCACGATGATGCGTGCCGGATAGCCATGGTCAGCAGACAAGTCGGCGCCGTTGACCCGCAGGGCCAGCAGCGAGTCCGGATTGCCCACCTGATTGGCTTGCAGGACGGCGTGATTGAACCCACCGAACCGCTCCAATGAGCGCACTGTGGCCCTGCCGGGGTTGGGCATCCCGGCTAGGGCGGCCAGATCGCGCAGACGCACGCCGCTCCAGGTCTGGGTCGTTGACCACCCTTCGACGCAGGCGATCGGCAGTTCCGCGGTGTGCTGTGGCATCGCTTCGAGGGCGGCCCGGTCCAGCAGCCGCTGTCCCGAAGGGCTCCGCAGACTGAGTCGCCAGTGATCGCCGACGTCGGCAGCCGTGATCGCAGCGGCCGCAGCGGTCCGGTTCACCTGAAAATCGTTGGGGCCGCTGCCGCGACTACGTCCCCGGGGTAGCAGCAGCGCCGCTCGGCGGCTGAACCCGCCGAGCGTTTGTCCGGCACTGAGCACCGCGACGAACAGCGCGCCGCTGCCAACGAGTGCCAGCGCCCCGCGGCGGCTCATAGTCGGCGGTGCAGGATCGGTGGCGACCAGCCCGTCGACGTCTGGTGGTTCGGGACGGGTGTCGGCGCGTGAGGTGCGCAGAACGGCGCGGAACGACATTGACCGTAGACCGCTGAGCATTTTCGGCAATTTGATCAGGACGTGGATGACGAATCCGGCGATGAATACCCACGCCCCGAAGTAATGCGCGGTGTAGAAGCTGAACCCGAATACGTAGTCGTACTGAATGTTCAGCACCCCGGTCGCGAGCTCGAAAAGAATGCCGCCCACCAGCATCAACAACGAGAGCCGCTCTATCAGCTGCGCGATCGACCGCAAGGGCGGCCAGGCGAACAGCCGGGGAATGACGGACCAGAGTTTGGCCAGCACCACCGGGACGACGACGAGACCCAACCCGACGTGCACACCCTGGGTGAGGCGGTAGAGCCACGACGGTCGGCTCGGCCAGTCGAACGTGGGCAGTTTGAGCCACCCCACGTCATGAGGGATCGCTTGACCGAACCGCGGACCGTACGCGATGTAGGACAGCAAACCCGTCAGCGTCACCACGGGCAGGCCGATAAGCAGCACCGCGCCGAACACCGATGTCAGCCAGGGCCCTCGCAACGAACTTCGCCACCGCTGTAGCAAACCAATACCGGGTGGGCGGTGCCGCTCCAACGCACGCCACAACGGTGCGGGAAACCCGTAGACCGGCCCGGTTGGTTCCCCAGACGAACTCGGCGGCGGGCTTGGGGTTGTCATCAAAGCCTGACTTTACTTCGATGGCCGGGCACAGGCGTGTCTTCGCCGGCTAGCGGTGTACGCCGCGAGAATCTGCAGCAGTCAGCACTGCGATCACCCGGTCGTGAATCTCGACGACATGACTCACGGTGAACCCGGCAGCGTGCGCGATCACACCGAGCGCCCCGGCCCCGATCCGCGACCACGGAAACCATTGACCCAGATGTTGATCCGTTTCCCAGCGCAGCATCTCATAACAGAACGCAGTGGCCGGAGGGTCGATCTCGACGATGACGACGCCGCCTTCGGCAAGAAGATCCGCGGCCCGCAGCAAGGTCCGGACGGGGTTGCCGCCGATACCGATGTTGCCGTCGGTGAGCAAAATCTGTTGCCAGCTGCCCGCGGCAGGCAGCTGTGCGAACAGGTCGCGGCGAATGGCGGTTCCGCCGCGTCGGCGCGTCATCTCGACCGCGGCGGCCGAACTGTCCACCCCGAGTGCGGGCAGCCCGCGCTGCTGCAACGACGCGATGAAGCGTCCGGGACCGCAACCCAGGTCCAGGGTCGGGCGTGACGAACAGTGGCCAAGGACGTGCTCGTCGGCAAGCCGATCCTCATGGGTGGTCTCCGGCCCGCCCATCCAGCGGGCCATCGGCAACTCACGGCGGTGGCCGTGGTGATTGCGGGCCCAGCATGAGCCACCTGCGGCGGCCGATTGATAGATCAGATCCGCCGAGCTCACGGCAGCTGCTTCACAGGCGTCAGCCGTCATCGCCGCACCGACCTGTCCATTGCGCAACGGTCATCGGCCACATTCAGGCGGCCGACGCGACTCAGCCCGGAAAGATGTGACAAACTCCACCACCCACCCATTCGGATCATCGGGAACCAAATGCTATTCGGTACTGATTGCAATGGGGATTGCCAGCGGATTAAATTCAAAACCAATGGCCTCGCCTCCGGACGCGCCGAGCGGCACAAATCTGCGCGCCGGGATGGCGATCGACCTCGATTGTTGGTCGCTTGGCCTTTTCTTTTGGGCCGATCTATGATCCGACGGCTCGCGGGGCCGTCGACGCCGGGACAGGGATGTCGGGCACAGTGACAGGGTGAACTCGCGCCGCACCCCGTTGTGCTTGCTGGCACTCGGTCTGCTGGTCGTCGGCTGCAGCGGCGGCGGTGGGTCGCACGCCGACGGCACGACCCCGGCCTCTGCCCGCGCCGCCGTACCCCCGGCCGAACCCGCGAACGCCGGGCCCCCGGGCGTGCCGCCGGCCGGCAGAGTGGTCCCAGTCGGCAACGCCCCCGAAGGCATCGTCGTCGGACAGTCGGGAATCGGGGCCGTCGCGGTGCGGAACCCAGACGGCGTCGTGCTGTTCGACGCCCTCACCGGTGCGATACGTCAGAGGGTTCCGACGAGGGGAGCAGCGCGGCACCTGAGCCTGGCCAGACCCGACGGTCCGGTATTGGTGCCGCTCGAGGGTTCCAACGAATTATGGGAGGTCGACCTCGCCGACGGCCGGGTAACGTCCACCACGGCGGGTGTAGGTCATCAACCGCACGACGCGGCCCAAGCGGCTGGGGGCACGATCATTGTCACCAACGAACGCGGCGGCGGGGTGGTGTTCGTGCGCGACGGCGCGGTGGTCGGCTCACTTCCCGCCGGCCCGGTGCAGCCGGGCGGTGTCGCGGCAGTGGGCGACGATGTCGCAGTGGCCGACGTCCAGGGAAACGGGGTGTGGGTGTACGACGGTTCGACTCGCCGGCAGATAGCGCAGGGACCGGTCGGGATGAAACTGACTCATGCGGTGTCGATGTCGGGTGATCTGGCCGCTTTCGCGGACACCGACGGCGGCGCGGTCCTGGTCGAGCGGATCGACCCGCAGCTCGCCCAAGCTGCCAAGATCGACGCTCCGGGCAAACCCTACGGACTGGCCTACGACGCGACGCGCCATCGCCTGTACGTCACGCTGACTGCTGCCAATCTGTTGCGGCTGGTCGACGTCTCAGACGCCACGAAGCCGCGGATACTCGGCGACATTCCTACTGTGCGACAGCCTAATTCGGTCGCCGTCGAGCCACGTTCAGGAAACGTGTTGGTGACGGGCAGCGACCCCGGTGGCGACAGCGGTATGCAGATCATCACCGCGGACCTGCTACCGGCGGCCTGAGAAAATCGAAGGGGAGCCGTGAAGGTATTGCTGACCGGCGCGGCCGGTTTCATCGGCTCGCGGGTGGATGCGGCCCTGCGCGCCGCCGGTCATGACGTGGTCGGTGTCGATCTCTTACTGCCGGCCGCGCACGGGGCAGGTTCGGAGTTGCCGCCGGGATGCCATCAGGTCGACATCCGAGACGGCGAGGCGCTGGCGCCGCTGCTTGCCGGTGTCGAGCTGGTATGCCATCAGGCCGCGATGGTCGGGGCCGGAGTCAATGCCGCGGACGCTCCCGCCTACGCGGGCCATAATGACTTCGCCACCACTGTGCTGCTGGCCGAAATGTTCGCGGCCGGAATCCGTCGGTTGGTGCTGGCGTCGTCGATGGTGGTCTACGGGCAGGGCGGCTACGCCTGCCCCGACCATGGACCGGTCGACCCGGAACCGCGGCGCCGCGCCGATCTCGACGCGGGGATTTTTGAGCACCGCTGCCCGCTCGGCGGCGAGGAGTTGCAATGGCGACTGGTCGACGAGGACGCCCCGCTGCGCCCGCGTAGCCTCTATGCGGCGAGCAAGACCGCACAGGAGCATTATGCGCTGGCATGGTCGGAGTCGACGGGCGGTTCGGTTGTGGCGCTGCGGTATCACAATGTCTACGGTCCCGGAATGCCGCGTGACACCCCGTATTCCGGCGTTGCGGCGATTTTCCGCTCGTCGATCGAAAAAGGCGAATTGCCAAAGGTATACGAAGACGGGGGCCAGATGCGCGACTTCGTCCACGTCGACGACGTAGCCGCCGCGAACCTTGCTGGGATGGCTGACCGTGACGGCTTCACCGCAGTCAACGTCTGCTCCGGGCAACCGATCTCGATCCTTGAGGTGGCCGTCGCGCTGTGCGAAGCACGGGGTGGCGCAATGTCTCCGGTTATCACCGGGCAATACCGCAGCGGCGATGTGCGCCACATCGTCGCCGATCCCGCGCGGGCCGCCGACGTGCTGGGTTTCCGTGCGGCTGTCGATCCCATCGAGGGTCTGCGTCAGTTCGCGTTCGCGCCGCTGCGCTAGGTGTTGCCCTAGGGTCGGAAACATGCCCGAACCCGACGACGTCACGGTGGTACTGCCCTGCCTCAACGAGGAGGAGTCGTTGCCGGCTGTGCTGGCTGCGATTCCCCCCGGCTACCGGGCGCTAGTGGTGGACAACAACAGCACCGATGACACCGCGGGGGTGGCCGGCCGTCACGGCGCTGCGGTGGTCGTCGAACCGCGGGCCGGGTACGGCTCTGCGGTGCACGCTGGGGTGGTCGCCGCGAGCACCCGGATCGTGGCGGTCATCGACGCCGACGGCTCGATGGATGCCGGTGACCTGCCCCGGTTGGTTGCCGCACTCGACCAGGGTGCCGATCTGGTGATCGGCCGGCGACGTCCGGTGCCCGGGCTGCACTGGCCGTGGGTCGCCCGGGTGGGCACCGTCGTGATGAGTTGGCGGATACGAACCCGCCATGGCCTGCCGGTGCATGACATCGCGCCCATGCGGGTAGCCCGGCGCGAAGCGCTGCTGAATTTGGGTGTCCTGGATCGACGGTCGGGCTATCCGCTGGAACTACTGGTCCGCGCCGGTGCTGCCGGCTGGCGGGTGGTCGAACTCGATGTCAGCTACGGCCCCAGGACGGGCGGTAAATCCAAGGTCAGCGGTTCCCTTCGGGGCAGCATCACCGCGATTTTCGACTTTTGGAAGGTGATTTCGTGAGCGCCCTGCCAGTGACCCTGCTGGTGGTAGCGAAGGCTCCAGAGCCCGGCCGAGCCAAGACCCGGCTCGCGGCGACCGTCGGCGACCGGGTCGCCGCCGAGATCGCCGCGGCCGCGCTGCTGGACACGCTGGACGCGGTCGCGGCTGCGCCGGTTGCGGCGCGGGTCGTTGCGCTCACCGGCAGCCTGGAAGCCGCCGCCTGCGCCGACGACATCGGTCGTCGACTCGAATCCTTCACGGTGATCGGCCAGCGCGGAAACGACTTCGCCGACCGGCTCGCCAATGCGCACGCCGACGCGCACTCTAAGTCCGGGGGGCTTCCTGTGTTGCAAATCGGGATGGACACTCCGCAGGTGACTCACGAACTTCTGATGAGTTGCGCACGTCGGCTACTGCAGGGGCAGGCCGTGCTGGGACCGGCGTGCGATGGTGGTTGGTGGATCCTCGGGTTTCAGGTGCCGGCCACGGCGGAATGCCTTCGCAGCGTCCCTATGTCCCAGCCCGACACCGGAGAGCTCACCTTGAAGGCATTGCGTGACATCGGTATTGACGTAACTCCGGTGGAGCTCCTGGCCGACTTCGACATCGTCGACGATGTCGCCGGGGTGCGCGAAGCCTGCGATTCCGCCAGTCGCTTCGCTCGGGTCACCCAGGCTGCCGGACTCTGAAATTCGCGTGGGCCGTCGACCCGGTGCGGCCCGTCTGACGACAGGCCGCGATCATGGGCGTTCAAACGTCCCCGTCAGCACGCCGCGGGCCAGCACATGTCCAGCCATCTGTTTCACCAGCGGCTTGGCTTTGGTCACGTGCTGCGCGACGGGTTCGTCGAGGGCGAATACCAGAAACCGGTAGCGGTGCGGACCGTGGCCGGGAATCGGGCGCGGGCCCGCGTAGCCGCGGTGCCCCAAACTGCCCGGGATGAAACGTAATCCGGCGCTACCTGGCTTGAGCTCCCCGGCGTCGACGTGACGCACGCCTGGCTCGATCACCGCGACCGTGTGCAGCAGTGGCCGCGGCAGCGGAACGTCGACGTCGTCGATGATCAGCACCACTTGCTGAGTCTGTGGCGGTATGCCACTCCAGCTCAGCTGCGGTGACCGGTCCTCACCGACCCCTTTGCCGGCGCTTGTCGTCGGCATCGGGCCGCCATTGTCGAATTCTGCGCTGGTAACCGTGATCTCGTCGGGAGCAGCGAAATCTGAACCAGCGAAGGGGCTTCGATGTTCACCGGTGCGGACATTGCGCAGCAGCCTGCCGATCATGCGCCGCTGCCCGCGCCGCGGATGGCCACTGTGCTGGATCGCAACACCTCACCCAGTTCGGCGGGAAGATAGCCCTGTGCCGCCAGCCTCGGCAGCACGCCGCCACTGGAGATGATGTCGAGGATCAGGTCGGGCAGCGTGGGCACCGAACCCGATGCGCCGGTCGTCTCGTTGCGCCACGCGCCGGAACTCAAATCGAACGACCCGATGTCGCCCTCGCTGAAGATCGCCGTCGCCTCGGGAAGCGTCATCGCTGGCAGTCCCGCGTTGACCGCGTTGCGAAAGAACAGTGAGTTGAACTCCTCGGCGACCAGACCGGCGACGCCTAGTTCGGAAAACAGCGCCGCGACCGGACGTGACGATCCGACGCCGAAGTTCCTTGCCCGCCAGCACAATGTCGCCCGGCGACACCTCGTCGGTCCAGCCGGGGCGCACCTCGTAGAAGACGTGTTTGGCCGCCTCCGGCGGGTCCATCTTCATCGCGAAGGCCGGATACATGGCATCGGTGTTGAGATCGTCGCCGAACACCCACACCTTTCCGGTGATGGACATCGTCATGCGGTCACGCTCCTCGCGTCGGTGATGTAGCCGGTGAGTGCCGAGGCGGCGACGGTCGCCGGCGACGCCATGAAGATCTGCGCTTCGGTGCTGCCCATCCGGCCGGTGAAATTACGGGTGCTCGACGTCAGACACACTTCCCCGGGGCCGACCACCCCCATGTGATAGCCGAAGCAGGCGCCGCAGGTGGAATTGGTGATCACCGCACCCGCGTCGGCGATGTCCTGCAGATAACCCAATCGCATCGCGTCGCGATACACGGCTTGCGATGCCGGGGTGACGAGTAGCCGGACGCCGGGTGCAACAGTGTTGCCGCGCAATATCTTCGCGGCGATTTCGAGATCTTCCAATTGGCCGTTGGCGCATGACCCGATGAACGCCTGGTCGATCTTCTGCCGTTCTATCTGCGAGACCGGCAGGCCGTTGCGGCTCACGGTGCCCGGCCGGGCCACGTAGGGCTCGAGTGCGGCCAGGTCCACCCGCCGCACGTCTCGGTAGATCGCATCGGAATCAGCTGCCGCAGCATGGTATCCGGTGATGCCGCGGTCGTCGAGGTACGACGTCAGCAGGTCGTCGGGTTCGAACGTGCTGAAGTCGGCCGACACCTCGGCGCCCTGCGTGGCGATGGTGCGCCGGTCGTGCATCGGGATGCTGGCCAGCCCCGGTCCGCCGAATTCGAGGTTGAGGTTGGCCGCGTCGCCGTACTCGTTGGCGATGTGCAAGAAGATGTCCTTGCCGCTGACGGTGTCGGGTTTGACGCCCTCGAATTGATAGCGGATGGTCGGCGCCACCTGGAACCAGGTGCTGCCGGTGCACATGATCGAAAACACCTCGGCCGGGCCGAGTCCGCGGGCGGCGGTGTTGTAGGCGCCGGCCGCGCAGGTGTGCGAGTCGGTGCAGGCCAGAACTTCTCCCGGGCGGGCCAGCCCGTTCTCCGCGATGACCTGATGGCAGATGCCGTGTCGGCCGACGTCGTAGAACTGTTCGATGCCGAAGGTGGCGGCGAACTTTCGGGCAAGCGGTCCGCCGGCGGCGTCTTTGATGGTCGGCGCGGGCACCGCGTGGTCCATCACGATCGCGAGCTTGTCCGCATCATGGATGCGAAGTGGTTCCATCCACATGGTCGCGAACTGCAGGTCGATCAGCACGGTCATGTCGACGTCGACGACGACGGTGTCGCCCGGCGAGACCTGATCAAGGCCGGCTTTGCGGGCGAAGATCTTCTCGATGATGGTCATGCCCATCGGACTTCCTCCAGGCGTACGTATTTGGTGTCGAGGTCCAGCCACTCCGCCATGCCGACCAGATTGAAGAATTCGGCGGGCCGACTGGGCAAGTGGTCGGCCACGTTGCTGCCGTTGAGTTCGCAGAGCCCTTCGAGCATTCCGAGCACGGCGCGGGCCAGCGGGTTGCTGGGATGGATGGCGATGGCAAAGCCGAGCTCCTGCAGTCGGGTCGCCGATTCCAGTGGGGTCATGCCGCCCAACACCAGATTGATCAGCAAGGGTGTCTCGACCTCACCGGCAATGCGTTCGATCTCCTCGACGCTCTGCGGAGCCTCGACGAAGATGAGGTCTGCACCGGCTCGGCCGTACAGGTTAGCCCGCTCGATTGCGGCGTCCAGGCCGAGCGGAGCCCGTGCATCGGTCCGCGCGACGATGAGCAGGTTCTCGTCGGTGCGGGCGTCGAGGGCGGCCGCCAATGTCTGCTCGAATTCGGCGGCGTCGACGACGTGCTTGTCGTCCAGGTGCCCGCAGCGTTTCGGAAAAACCTGATCCTCCAACTGGATTGCCGCGACGCCGGCCTGCTCGTATAGCCGGACGGTACGCACCACGTTCATCGCGGCGCCGTAGCCGGTGTCGGCGTCGGCAATCAGCGGCACGTCACCGAGCACACCGACCAGCATGCGCGCGCGCTCGGCCATCTCGGTGGCGGTGACGAGCCCGATGTCCGGCAGGCCGAAGCCGGATGCGGCCACGCCCGCGCCGGTCATGTAGGCCGCCGACTGATTCGGTCCGACGGACCAGATGGGCCGTAATCCCGTCGAAAACACCTGGCGCAACGACGAGTTCGCCTCGGTCGAGCAGGCTGCGCAGGTTCTGTCTGGCGGTTGTGGTGGTCATCTGGAAGTCCTTTCAGTCGAGTGCGCCGGCAACCGACGGGGCCAGAAGATCGACCAGGTCGCTGATGTCGCCGATGTTTTCCAGACCGGTCACCGCCGCTTCTATGGCGGTCGCGCGGTCGTGGTTGGTGACGCGGTCGGTCAGGGCATGGAATTTCGCGACCAGTTCGTCGTTGGTGACCGGGTCCCACGGCGCCCCGTGCGGCGCGACGACGCGAACCTGATGGACGGCGCCGTCGCGGGTGGTGACGGCGAGGTCGGTGCGGAACCGTTCGGCCAGTGGGGCATCGGTCAGGGACTCGTCCAGGTGAACATCGGTGACGTCGATCAATGACCAGATGTCGTCGGCGTCCAGGCGTGCCGCGGTGAACTGCTCGGGTAGCGCGTTGCCGTCGAGCAGCGCAGCGGCTGTCGCGTAGCCGATGTTCATCTGAGCGCCGATGGCGGTCAGTGGCCGCTCGGGTGTCCACCAGCCATGCTTGTAGACGGTTTCGCCGACCGTGATGTCGATCTTCGAAATATCCTCGGCCACAACCGATTGCCGGAGTTGACGAGCCGCGTCGACGGCTCCGTGCAGACCGCCCATCACCGCGTAGGACTTGACCATGATGACCGACGTCTCCCACCGCTCACCCAGTTGATCGGTCAGCAGCGACGCGTCGGGTTCGTGGCCTTCGCCGAAAACGCTGAGGAATCCGCCGTATTCACGCTCGAACACCCGCTTGATGCCGGTGTAGTTGGCGGCTGCCAGGCCGGCCGCGTAGAAGCCGTTGCGGGCGGCGAACCCGTGGTGCATGCGCTTGCTCATCGCCTCGTACTGCGCGGCCATCAACCCCGCCGACTGGGTTCCGGCCAGGCCGAGGGCATCCTCGAGCCGGGCGGGGGACAGGCCGCGCAGTTTGCCGGAAGCCATTGCCGCCGAGTGGGTGCCGAACACCGGGCCCGAGTGCCAGCCGCGGTCGAGCATCTGCGCGCCGTGCAGCGTGTTGCCGACTCGTGGCCCGACCTCGAAACCGATGATCGCCGCGAGCAGGAAGTCGGCGCCGGTCGTTGTCTGTGACTGCGCGGTCGCCGTCGATAGCAGTGCCGGAATGACCAGTGAGCAGCTGTGCAGGGGCGCGGTCGGGTGAAAGTCGTCGAGCTCGAAGCCCTGGATGAAGGTGCCGTTCAGGACGGCCGCGCCGGGTCCGCTGGTCGACTTGCCGGTGCCGATGACCGCGGTGTCGCCGGTGGACTCGAGGTCGAGGACGGCGTTGGTCGCGACGCGCGACCAGGGCAGTTGCGCCCCGATCAGGCCGCACCCCAGGCCGTCCAGCAGGAGGTGTTTGGCGCGTTCGACGACTGTCTGGGGAATGTCGTCGAGGGTCAGGCCGGCGACCCACGTGGCCAATCGTCCGGTGGGCCCGTCGGGGTCGGTGGCGGGTTCCTGGTGAACAGCGGTCGCGGTCATTGTCGGTCCTGTGGTCGAAGGGGTCGCCGAGTTGTCACGTTGTTATATAGTTATAACAACTTCTGACTTCCACGGCAAGGGTGGTGTGACAGCATTGGCGCTCATGCAGGAGACCAGCGGCGGGGTGACTGCCGGTGCCGGGGTGCCGTTGCATCGCCAGCTCTTTCTGGTGCTACACGACGAAATCGCCCGCGGCGCTCTCGCTCCCGGCGACGCGCTGCCCACCGAGCAGTCGTTGTGCGCTCAGTTCGGGGTATCCCGCATCACCGTGCGCCGGGCCCTGGCCGATCTGGCCGATCAGGGCTTCATCGAGCGTCGCCAAGGCGTGGGATCTTTCGTCCGGCAACGCGGCCGATCCGATGGGGCGCATCCGGCCGGCTCGTACATGGACAACCTCCGGCAGACCCAGTTTCAGACGTTCATCGACGTGGTCGAGCACGACATCCGGACGCCGCCTTCGGCGATTGGCGACGCGCTCGGCAGCGGCGACGCGATGCAGCACATCCTGCGAGTCCGCCGCGAGCGCAGAACGGGTGAGCCATTGATGATCACCGAAGCCTGGCTGCCGACAGACCTTTCCGACGTGTTGAGCGCATCGGCACTACGCGAAACACCGCTCTACGAGTTACTCGCTCGCGCAGGCGTTGTCGTCGATCAGATGCAGCACGAGATCACCGCTGAGATTACCGGTCCACGCAACGCGGGTCTGCTCGATGTGCCGATCGGGTCAGCGCTGCTTCGGGTGAACCGGCTGGCCTTCGTGGCAGGTACGCCACACCACTATGTATCGATTGTGCTGTCACCCAACCGGAGTCGAGTTCTGATGCGAGAGAGCGCTGAGGAATTGAGCTCCGGCGAGGGACTCGCGATCGCCCACGATGTGAGTCGTGGGTCGGCAGACCAGCGCTCTCGATGACATCGCTAACCGATATCGATCAGCGGCTGCGGCACTCGGACGTCAGCGCCGTGCAGATTCGTCACGCGGGGCGGACCATCGTCGAGGTGGGCGATGTGTCTCGCCCAATCGATGTTCATTCCATGCGTAAGTCGATCCTCAGTGCGCTCGTCGGTCTTGCGCACGATCGGGGGGAGATCGATCTGGATACGCCGTTGTGCGAGTTGGACATCGACGACACGCCGACTCTGAGCGACGAGGAGAGATCGGCGACGATCACAGATCTTCTCACCGCACGGTCCGGCGTACACCTGCCCGTCGCTGACGGGAGCACGCTCGGACGCCCGCCGAGAGGATCGCACCGGCCCGGCACATTCTGGTGTTACAACAACTGGGATTTCAACGTCCTGGGACATATCTACGAACGCATCACCGGCCGCAGTGTGTTCGTCGCGTTCGAACACGAGCTGGCCGGCCCTCTGGGCATGACCGATTGGGACAGCTATCGGCACGGCTCGTACCGCTATCGGGCCGACATCCTCGGCGGCACCACCCGCTACCCGAACTATAAGTTTCATGTTTCGGCCCGCGATACCGGCAAACTCGGACAGTTGTATCTCGACAACGGCGTTTGCAACGGCCGACAGTTGCTCTCGCAGGAGTGGATTGCGCGCAGCACCCGGGCGATCGCGCGTACCAACTATCCGCCTGGGCTGTTAGGCGCGTACGGCTATTGCTGGTGGGTGGCGGGGCCCTCTGACGAGTTGAGCCGCCCCGGAATTGCGGACGGTGGATATTCCTCGATTGGCTTCGCCGGGAACTACTTGACGGTGCTGCCCGGATTGGACGCGGTGGTTACCGTCCTGACCGATTCGGGTGCAACGCCGCTCACCGATGACGAGTACCACGCGCTCGTCGCCGACCTTGGTGCAGTGTTGTCGTAGTGGATCAGCTGTCTGACTCAACTTCTTTCCAGTAAGCGGAATAAAGAATCCGCACGACCTCTTGGACGTGATGGGGGTAACGCAGCCGCTCGCCTTCCGCGCTTCGGTTACACGCGTTCACGGAAGGTGTCGACAGTGCTCTTGATATCGGTGGGAATCGCTTTTTTGTTGCTGTTTGGGGTGCTGATCTTTGACGGGATCTCCAGCAGCTATGCAGCGACGAGCATTAGGGGAGCGGACATCTCGTCGCGGACCCGCACGTCGGAAGAAGAGGTCGCGGGCCCGTCGTCGGATACAACGGCCGCAATAGACAAACCCCGTACGTGGGGTGACCGTCGGCCAGTCGATGGCACCGAGCTGGCCGCCTGAGCGGCGAGTTGTCTCAGCGGACCAGCCCGACTCCGGGAATGAATCGGCCGACTCTGCTTGCGGCCCGAGTGCCGCCACTACCATCGCAACGACAAAGCCGACGCCGGCGATCCACTCCACCGAGCCGACGCGTCCGCTGACGCCGTGAAAACCAAACGAGCCGGTGCGCCGCCGTTGCAGCCAACTGCGCCAGCCGAATCCGAGCGCACTGAAAGCCGCGAGCAATAGCAGCGCGACAGCCGCGGCAACAGACGGCGACATCGTCATGAGCTCGGCAGCATCGCATCGTCGATCGCATCGGCAGACGGCGCGCAGTCGCCGGCCCCGGAAACCAAGGTCGCGAGCGCCCCGGCGGCGCAGGCTCGGCGCAGTGCACGATCACGATCACCGGGCCAACCGGCCGCCAGGACACCGGCGAACACATCGCCGGCGCCGGAGGTGTCGAGTGCATCCACAGCGGGTGCGGGCACGGTGAACTCCGCGCCGCCGCCGGTATAGCTGGCGCCGCGGGCGCCGAGGGTGGTCACCCGATGCGGGACCGGCCAAACCCATTGGGCCGCTTCGGTTTCGTTCACGACCAAGACGTCGATCAGCTCGGCCAGCTGGGCCAACTCCGCTTCGTCGCCGCCCGACGGTGACGCGTTGAGGATGACGGTCACCCCGGCCGAGTGAGCCGCGCGGGCAGCCGCTGTCGCCGTGGCGACGGGAATCTCCAACTGCAGCAACAACACATCGCTGTTCAGCGACGAGCCTGCGCAGTGCCGCCTCGTCCAGAGTCAGCCGGCCGTTGGCGCCCGGCGCGACGACGATGATGTTCTCGCCACTGGAGTCGACGATGACGACCGCGTTGCCGCTGCGCCCGGCGACGGTGATCAGCCCGTCGGTGCCCACGCGGTTTGCCTTGAGGTGGTCGCGCAATTGGGCTGCCGCGGCGTCGTCGCCGACGGCGCCGACAAACTGCACGTCCGCGCCCGCGCGCGCCGCTGCCACCGCCTGATTTGCGCCCTTGCCGCCGGGCGTCGAGCGCATCGACGCCGCTAATGCCGTCTCGCCCGGCCGGGGCAGCGTCTCGACATCGAACCCGATGTCCATATTCACACTGCCCACCACGCATACCCGTGTCATTCCGCCGACGTTATGGAGATAGCGCCCGGATACACAAACGTCGTGTTGATAACGGTTTTCGGCAAATCCGTTTTCACTACCCCAGTAGGCGTTATTCTGCTGCGTGATCTGGGCCTTTTCGGCCCGGCAGCGAAAGGACGCAGATTGACGCCGCAGGGCTCAGCTGATCCGGCACCGCACGACCAACCGGTCCCGGCGAAAAGGGCAGGCGCCGTCGCCCGCGGCAGCTGTCCAGGTTGAGCATCCAGTCCAAGATCATGGTGATGCTGCTGGTCTCCAGCCTGGCGTCGCTGGCGGTGATCGGTGTCGTCGACTATGTGTCCGGTCGCCGCACGCTGATGCCCATCGCCGCCGAACGCATGACCCAATTGCGTGAGGGGCAGAAGCGCGCGATTGAAATGTTGTTCGCCGACCTGTCGAACTCGCTGGCGGTTTACAGTCGCGGGTCCACCGCAGACGAAGCGGTGCAGGCTTTTTCCGCGGGATTCGACCAATTAGCCGACGCGCCGACCGATCCCGGGCAACAACAAGCGTTGGAGAGCTACTACACCGACAAGCTGATCAAACCGATCCAGCAGACCACCGGGCAGAAGCTGGACCTGGCCGCGGTGCTGCCCAGCAGCAACGCGCAGCGATACCTGCAAGTTCATTACACGCTTCCGTACGCGGGCGCGCCCGACCCCACCCGAGGACGCTGGCGACGGCAGCGCATGGTCGGCGGCGAATGTGCGCTTCAACAGCTACTTTCGCGAGATCGCGACCCGCTTCGAATACCGCGATGCGATGCTGCTCGACACCCGCGGCAACGTGGTCTACAGCGTGAACAAAGGTCCCGCGCTGGGTACCAACATCCTCAACGGCCCGTATCGCGCCTCTAACCTGCGTGGTGCCTACGAAAAGGCGATGGTCGCCGACTCCGCTCGATTTTGTCTGGATCACCGATTTCCAGCCGTTTCAGGCGGCCGGCGGAATGCCCATCGCGTGGCTGGTGTCGCCGATCGGTGTGGCGGGCAAGACGGATGGGGTGCTGGCGCTCCCGCTGCCGATCTCGAAAGTCAACCGGATCATGACCGCCGACCAGCATTGGAAAGCCGCCGGGATGGGAGCGACAGCAGAGACGTACCTGGCCGGACCGGACGGGCTGATGCGTTCTGACTCACGGCTATTCCTGCAAGACCCAGCGAAGTATCAACGCGACGCGGTGGCCGCGGGCACCCCACCTGACATTGTCGCCAAGGCAATGCGGTGGCATGGCACCACGTTGGTGCAACCCGTCGAAACCGAGGCGTTCCGCGCCGCGCAGCGCGGGCAGAGTGGAACCGTCATGGATACCGGCTATCTGGGCGACCAGGAACTCGCGGCCTACGCCCCGGTGGCCATCCCGAATTCCGACTTGCGCTGGTCGATCCTGGCCACCCGGGACAGCGAAGAGGCCTACGCGCGGATAGCGGCCTTCACCCGCACGCTGGTCGTGACGGCTGCGGCGATGGTTTTCGCACTGTGTGTGCTCGCGATGCTGATTGCCCAACGATTCGTGCGCCCTGTCCGGCGACTGCGGGCCGGCGCCGAGGAGATCAGCGCCGGGAATTATGACGTCTCGATACCGGTCACCTCGCGAGACGAGATCGGTGATCTCACAGTGGCTTTCAACGAGATGAGCCGGAACCTGGAGATCAAGGAGGGACTGCTCACCGAACAGCGCAAGGAGAACGACCGGCTGCTGCTCTCCCTGATGCCCGAGGCGGTCGTCCAGCGCTACCGCGACGGCGAGGAGACCATCGCGCAGGAGCACCAGGATGTGACGGTCATCTTCGCCGACATCGTCGGACTCGACGAGATCTCCAGCTCGGCTGTCCGGCGACGAACTGGTTGGAATCGTCGACGAGCTGATGCGTGAACTCGACTCAGCAGCCGAAACCTTTGGCGTCGAATCGATTCGCACGGTGCACAATGGCTATCTGGCAAGCTGTGGCTTGAACGTGCCTCGGCTGGACAGCGTGCCCCGCACCATCGACTTCGCCGTGGAGATGCAGCGCATCATCGAGCGCTTCAATTCGGGCAAGGGCTACCACCTCAGTCTCCGGGCCGGTGTCAACACCGGCAACGTGATCAGCGGATTGGTCGGCAGATCCAGCGTGATCTACGACATGTGGGGCACCGCGGTGAATCTGGCTCACCAGATGCGCAGCGGCGCAACGGAGTCCGGGATCTTCGTCACCTCCGACGTGTACGAGGTGATGCGCGACATCCGCCAATTCGCCAACGCGGGAACCGTGACGGTCGACGGCGCGGAGCAGGCGATCTGGCGTCTGACGGAGCGCACATGAACATCGACCCGCTGTGGATGTACTGGGCCATCGGGCTGGCGATCGGGCTGCCCCTACTGCTGATCAGCCTCACGGAATGGCAGCAGTTCCTGGCACGCCGCGAGAGCGGGCTGGCGAGGCCGGTCAATCTGTTGCGCACCTACCTGGTGCCACTGGCGGCCCTGCTGGTGCTGCTGGTCAAGGTGGCGCGGGTGCCCGCCCACGTCGACTCGGTGCGGGTGCTGGCGACGGTATTCGGCTTCGTGGTGATGCTCCTGCTGCTGTCGGGGCTCAACGCCACCGTGTTCGAAGCAGCGCCACAGGGCTCGTGGCGCAAGCGGGTGCCGGCGATATTCCGCGATGTCACAAGGTTTTTGCTGATTGCTGTCGGCCTCGCGCTGATCTTCTCCTATGTCTGGGGTGTGCGCGTCGGTGGCTTGTTCACCGCGCTCGGTGTGACCTCGGTGGTCATCGGCCTGATGCTGCAGAACTCCGTCGGCCAGATCGTGTCCGGGTTGTTCATGTTGTTCGAGCAACCATTCCGGATCGGGGACTGGCTGGAGACGCCGGCCGCGCGCGGACGCATCGTGGAAGCGAACTGGCGCGCCGTCCACATCCAGACCGGCCACGGTCTGCAGATCACGCCGAACTCGGTGCTGGCCGCCACGTCGTTCACCAACCTCAGCCGCCCGCCCGGCGCGCACAAGCTATCGATCAGCACCACGTTCTCGGTCGAGGATCCACCTGAGCGCGTGCGCCTTCTCCTGGTCCGGGTTGCGCAGCGCGTTGCCGCAACGCAAAGCCGATTCCACACCGACGTCCTCGGCCGGCGGTTCCGGCGAGTACCAGGTCAGCATCGCGCTGAGGTCACCCGCCGACGACGGCGCCGCGAAAGCGACCTTCCTACGCTGGATTTGGTACGCGGCCCGACGCGAGGGCCTGCATCTCGACGGTGCGACCGATGACTACTCCACGCCGGCGCGGGTGCAGATGGCGATGCGCGATGTGGTGGCGCCCGCACTGCGGCTGAGCCTGACCGATCAACAGTCACTGATCCCGCACGCGCGGATGATTCGGTATGGCACCGACGAAATCGTCCAGTACGCAGGCGAAGTACCCACGACCATGACGTTTTTGATCAAGGGCAGTGTCCGGCCGACGATCACCACCGACGACGGATCGGTGGTGCCGCTGAGTGTGCTGGAGGAGGGTTCGTTCCTCGGGCTGACCACGCTGACGCGGCAGCCGAGTCCGTCCGGTGCGTATGCGCTGGAAGAAGTGACGGCACTCGAGATCGATCGCGAGCACATCGAAGACCTCGTGCTTCGGACACCGTTGCTGCTGCAGGAATTGGGCCGGATCATCGAAGACCGCCGCAGGGAGACATCGGCGATCGGGGCCGTCTCTACGCGACGGTAGAAAGCCCGCTACCATCGGTCGATGAGTGTGCATGCCTTCTCGGCGGTGGACGTGCGCCAGCAGGTGCATGATGCGGCACGCCGGGCCCGGGTGGCCGCACGGATCCTGGCCGCACTGCCGACCGTTGCCAAGGATCAAGCGCTGCACGTCGCCGCCGATGCGCTGGTGGCCAACACCGACCGGATTCTGGCGGCCAACGCCGACGACCTGCGCTCGGCCCGGGCCGCGGACACGCCGTCGGCCATGATCGACCGGCTGGCGCTGGACGCTAAGCGTGTCGAGGGGATCGCCGCGGGCCTCCGTCAGGTCGCCGGTCTGCCCGACCCGGTCGGCGAGGTACTCCGCGGCTACACCCTGCCCAACGGTCTGGCCCTGCGTCAGCAGCGCGTCCCGCTCGGTGTCGTCGGGATCGTCTACGAAGGCCGGCCCAATGTCACCGTCGACGCGTTCGGTTTGACGCTGAAATCCGGCAACGCCGCGCTGCTGCGCGGCAGCGCATCCGCGGTGCGTTCCAACGAGGCGCTGGTTGCGGTGTTGCGCGAAGCGCTGCGCAGCGAGGACCTGCCCGTCGACGCCGCGCAACTGCTTCCGTCGGCCGACCGCTCATCGGTCACGCATCTGATCCAGGCCCGCGGCCTGGTCGACGTGGTGATCCCGCGCGGGGGAGCCGGTCTGATCGACGCGGTGGTCCGCGACTCGCAGGTGCCGACCATCGAGACCGGTGTCGGCAACTGCCACGTCTACGTCCATGACGCCGCCGATCTCGACATGGCCGAGCGAATCCTGTTGAACTCCAAGACCCGTCGTCCGAGCGTGTGCAACGCGGCCGAGACGCTCCTGATCGATCGGGCGATCGCCGACCAGGCCATGCCGCGCCTGATCAACGCGCTGCAGGATGCCGGCGTGACCGTTCATCTCGACCCCGACGATGACCATCTGCGCCGCGAATACCTGGAGATGGAGATCGCGGTCGAGGTCGTCGACGGCGTCGAAGCGGCGATCGCCCACATCAACGAGTACGGCACCGGGCACACCGAAGCCATCGTCACGTCGAACATGGCTGCGGCACAACGTTTTACCGAGGGCGTAGACGCGGCCGCAGTGATGGTGAACGCCTCGACGAGTTTCACCGACGGTGAGCAGTTCGGGTTCGGCGCCGAGATCGGCATCTCCACCCAGAAACTGCATGCCCGCGGCCCGATGGGCCTTGCCGAATTGACCTCGACCAAGTGGATCGGCTGGGGCGACGGCCAGACACGGCCGGTCTGAGATAGCTGAGGAGAAAAACCACGTGAGTGTGCCCGCGCGGCCGGCGCCGCTGTTCGCCGACATCGACGATGTCGGTCGGCGACTGGCCGAAACCGGCTACCTGCCCGACACCGCCACTGCGACAGCCGTTTTCCTTGCCGACCGGCTCGGCAAGCCGCTGCTGGTGGAAGGCCCGGCCGGAGTCGGCAAGACCGAACTCGCCCGCGCCGTCGCGCAGGCCACCGGTTCTGAACTGGTCCGCCTGCAGTGCTACGAGGGCGTCGACGAGGCTCGCGCGCTCTACGAGTGGAACCACGCCAAGCAGATCCTGCGTATCCAGTCCGGGTCTGACGACTGGGATCAGACCAAGACCGACGTCTTCACCGAGGAGTTCCTGCTGTCGCGGCCGCTGCTGACCGCGATTCGGCGCACCGACCCCACCGTGCTGCTGATCGACGAAACCGACAAGGCCGACATCGAAATCGAAGGTCTGCTGCTGGAGGTGCTGTCCGACTTCGCCGTGACGATCCCCGAGTTGGGCACCATCACCGCCGAGCGGACGCCGTTCGTCGTGCTGACCTCCAACGCCACCCGTGAGCTGTCCGAGGCACTCAAACGCCGCTGCCTGTTCCTGCACATCGACTTTCCCGCTCCCGAGTTGGAACGCCGAATCCTGTTGTCCCGCGTCCCGGAACTGCCCGGCACACATCGCCGAAGAACTGGTGCGCATCATCGGTGTGCTGCGCGGGATGCAACTCAAGAAGGTGCCATCGGTGGCCGAGACCATCGACTGGGGACGCACCGTGCTGGCCCTGGGCCTGGACACCATCGACGACGCGACCATCGCAGCGACGATGGGTGTGGTGCTCAAGCACCAGTCCGACCAGAACCGCGCCACCTCCGAGCTACGGCTGAACTGAGGCGAAGAACCGATGGCCGTCCGCCGCGTTCGCCCCAGCCAGCCGCTGGCCCCGCATGGCATGCCGGGCCATCTGGTCGGGTTCGTTGAAGCGCTTCGCGGACAAGGCATCTCGGTTGGACCGTCGGAGACCGTTGATGCCGGCCGGGTGATGGGAGTCCTCGGACTCGGTGACCGCGAGATCCTGCGCGAAGGTCTGGCTTGTGCGGTGCTGCGACGGCCCGAGCACCGCGAGACCTACGACGCGATGTTCGATCTGTGGTGGCCGGCCGCACTGGGCACCCGGGCGGCGGTCACCGAGGAAGACGCCGATCGATCCCGAGATGCAGTTGCCGCCCGATGACGTCGAGGCGATGCGGCAGATGTTGTTGGATCTGCTGACCGACAACCCCGAACTCGCCGACATGGACGAGCGGCTGGTCGCAATGATCGCCCAGATCGTGGACGCCTACGGCAAATACAACTCCAGCCGCGGACCGTCCTACTCGTCGTATCAGGCACTCAAGTCGATGGCACTGGACGAGTTGGAGGGCAAGCTGCTGGCCGGCCTGCTCGCCCCCTACGGCGACGAGCCCACTCCGACCCAGGAGCAGATCGCCAAAGCACTTGCCGCACAGCGGATCACGCAGCTTCGGAAAATGGTCGACGCCGAGACCAAACGGCGCACCGCCGAGCAACTCGGCCGCGACCACGTCCAGATGTACGGCATCCCACAGCTATCCGAGAACGTCGAATTCCTGCGCGCCTCGGGCGAGCAGCTGCGGTCCATGCGCACGCGTCGTGCAGCCGCTGGCCCGCACGCTCGCCACTCGGCTGGCCGCCCGCCGGCGCCGGGCCCGTGCGGGCGCGATCGACCTGCGCAAGACGCTGCGTAAATCGATGTCCACCGGCGGTGTGCCGATCGACCTGGTGTTGCGCAAGCCCCGTCCGGCCCGCCCGGAGCTGGTGGTGTTGTGCGACGTGTCCGGCTCGGTCGCCGGGTTCAGCCACTTCACGCTGCTGCTGGTGCACGCGCTGCGCCAGCAGTTCTCCCGGGTCCGGGTGTTCGCGTTCATCGACACCAGCGACGAGGTCACGCACATGTTCGGACCGGACGCCGATCTCGCCGTCGCGATCCAGCGCATCACCCGCGAGGCAGGCGTCTACACCCGCGACGGTCACAGCGACTACGGCAACGCCTTCGTCTCGTTCATCCAGGCCCACCCGAACGTGCTCTCGCCCCGCAGCTCGCTGCTGGTGCTCGGCGACGGGCGCACCAACTACCGCGACCCGGCCACCGACGTGCTGTCGCACATGGTGACCGCCAGCCGGCACGCGCACTGGCTCAACCCGGAACCCAAGCACCTCTGGGGCAGCGGCGACTCGGCGGTGCCCCGCTACCAAGAAGTCATCACCATGCACGAATGCCGCTCCGCCAAGCAGTTGGCTTCGGTGATCGACCAGCTGCTGCCGGTCTAGGGTCGGCGTCAGGGCAAGTCAGTCTCCGGCGGCGCCGGTAGTGCGAACCTCACCAGCCCCGCGCGCGACACGGGTCGCTGCAGTGATATCGCATGTGATCACGATTCCAAAAAAGAGTGGCCACCAGCTGACGTTACTGGTGTGGCATGTGATGGCTTAGGGACTGGTCGCCTGCCCAAATTTCCTCACTTGCACAGCCGAAGCTCAGGCTATTGTTGGCCCGGCATCAGGAAATGTAGCCAGCCAGTGAGGGTTCGTCATGCTGAAAAGTCTTCGCGTCATCGCGCCGATCGTCGGTGCGACCGGTGTGTTGATCGCCCTGTCTGCGTCGGCGCACGCCGACGGCGATGCGACCGACCCGTTGTCGGGCAGCACCAACGCGATCTTCCTCGGCGGCACTGCCGAACCGACGCCGTCGACGGCCTACGTGGAGGCCGCCGATCAGCTGTTTCTGGAGCCGTTGGGGTTCGCCGGTGGCGCGTCAATCTGCGACATGGCCGGGAACTTGCCGTGCGACGGTTCGTTGCAGGTGTTGACGACGCCCGAAGTGTTCGAGTTCGGCCCGAGCAGCCTTCAAGACGAGACGAACCTCGTCTACGCGATAGAAGCCGAATACAACGCCGGCGAGATGAGCTCCACCGACCCGCTGACGGTGTTCGCCTACTCGCAGAGTGCCATCGCCGCCTCAGCGGCTGAGCAGATGCTTACCCAAGACGGCATCCCACAGGACGACCTACATTTCGTGTTCATCGGCGACCCGAGCGACGCGAACGGCATAGCCACCAACATCTATTCAGACCTGATTCAGTTGTTCGGCGGCGGTACAACCGGCACGACTCTCACCAACGACGTGCTCACCGCCATCAACGAAGACCAGTTCGCCCCCGGCGGCTTGCTTGCCGGTTACACACCGGATGACCTCTACCCGACGACCGTCTACACGATCGACACCGACGGCGTCGCCGACTGGCAAGAGGATTGGAACGCTGTTATCGCCGGTGGCGGCAGCCCTCTGGAAGCCCTCGGGAACGGTCTCTACCACTTCTTCACCACCCACGTGGAATACCTGGGGCTGACCCCGGAGGAAGTCGCCAGCGGCGTCGCGACGACCACCGGCTTGACCACGACCATCACCATCCCGGACGGAACGGACATGGGCGCCATCATCAACGACGGGACGGCGCTGCTGGACGCATTCACCCACGGCGTTGCGGACAGCGGAGCGATCACCGCCTTGTTCGACACCGTCGAAGACCTCTTCAACCCGGCCTACTTCTAACCCCATCTGGC
>CAWGPB010000010.1:0-78627 GCA_963824335.1 uncultured Actinomycetota bacterium | reverse complement strand
CAGCACGATCGGATGCCCATACGTCCGGCCGTCCCCCTGCACGCCCACCGAGCGAACGTCGGCGAGCAGCACCACCGGGCACTGCCAGATCTGCTGATCCTGACCGGCCGCGGTCAATTCCTCGCGCGCGATCGAGTCGGCACGCCGCAGCGTATCCAGCCGCGCAGCGGTGACCTCTCCGACGATGCGGATCGCCAGGCCCGGCCCCGGAAAAGGCTGGCGTGCAACGATTTCCTCCGGTAGGCCCAATTCGCGGCCGACCGCGCGCACCTCGTCTTTGAACAACAGCCGCAACGGCTCGACCAAGGTGAATTTCAAGTCATCGGGCAGACCGCCGACGTTGTGGTGGCTCTTGATGTTCGCCGCGCCGGTCCCGCCGCCGGACTCCACCACGTCGGGATACAGCGTGCCCTGCACCAGGAACTCAATGTTGTTGTCCCCCAATGAATCCCGCACAGCACCCTCGAATGCCCGGATGAACTGCCGCCCGATGATCTTGCGCTTGCCCTCGGGATTGGTCACCCCGGACAGCGCCTCGAGGAAGGTCGCCTCCGCATCGACGGTCACCAGATTGGCGCCGGTGGCGGCGACGAAGTCGCGCTGCACCTGCGCGCGCTCGCCGGCGCGCAACAGGCCGTGGTCGACGAACACACACGTCAACCGGTCGCCGATGGCGCGTTGCACCAGCGCAGCGGCCACCGCCGAATCCACGCCGCCGGACAGCCCGCAGATCGCGTGGCCGTCGCCGACTTGATTGCGCACCTGTTCGATCAACGCCTCGGCGATACCGGCGGGCGTCCAATCCGGCGCAATGCCGGCGAACTCGTGCAGGAACCGGCTCAGCACCTGCTGGCCGTGCGGGCTGTGCAAGACCTCGGGGTGGTACTGCACGCCGGCCAACCGTCGCGCCCGGTTCTCGAACGCGGCCACCGGGGCGCCCGCGCTGGTGGCCACCACCTCGAACCCCTCCGGCGCCGAGGTGACCGCGTCACCGTGACTCATCCACACCGGCTGCGTGTCGGGCAGATCCGAATGCAGTTCGCCGCCAACGACTTTCAGCTCGGTTCGGCCGTATTCGCTGGTGCCGGTGCGCGCGACGGCGCCGCCGAGCGCCTGGGCCATCGCCTGGAATCCGTAGCAGATACCGAACACCGGCACGCCCAGGTCGAACAACGCCGGATCGAGTTGCGGTGCACCCTCGGCGTACACGCTGGCCGGGCCGCCGGACAGCACCACCGCCAGCGGATCGCGAGCCTTGATCTCGTCGACCGATGCGGTATGCGGAATCACCTCGGAGAACACCCGCGCCTCACGCACCCTGCGGGCGATCAACTGGGCGTATTGCGCGCCGAAATCGACGACCAGCACGGGACGGGGCGATGCTGACTCCACCGGCACAGTCTAGAGGCGAGCAGCCGCTTTCCGGGGGTGCGCCACGACAACCACCGGCTCGGGCGCGCAGCCGCGGGTTGACGTCGTCGTAGTCATATGTCTACACTCAGCCTACGCCGCTGTAGTCACACGACTACACACAATTCGAGAGGACATCCCATCGACAATGACCGTGACCCAGTTGGGCAGCCGCATCGGCGCCCGCATCGACGGCGTGCGGCTAGCCGGCGATCTCGACGCCGCCACCGTCGCAGACATCCGAAAAGCGCTGCTGCGCCACAAGGTGATCTTCTTCCGCGACCAGCACCACCTCGACGACGCCGAGCAGCATGCCTTCGCCGCCCGCATCGGCACGCCCATCGCCCACCCCGCGGTGCAGCAGGAGAACATGCCGATCATCACGCCGATCAACTCCGAGTACGGCAAGGCCAATCGCTGGCACACCGACGTGACGTTCGTGGCGAACTATCCGGCCGCCTCGATCCTGCGCGCCGTCACGCTGCCCAGCTATGGCGGATCGACGCTGTGGGCGTCCACCGCGGCGGCGTACCAGGAGCTGCCCGAGCCGCTCAAACACCTCACCGAGAATCTCTGGGCGCTGCACAGCAACCGCTTCGACTACGTCGCCGCGCCCGAGGCGCAGACCGAAGAACAGAAGTCGCATCGAGCCCGGTTCGAGAAGATCGACTTTCGCACCGAACACCCCGTCGTGCGGGTCCATCCCGAGACCGGCGAACGCACCCTGGTGGCCGGCGACTTCGTCCGCGGATTCGTCGGGCTGGACAATTACGAGTCGCACACCCTTCTCGAGTTGCTGCAACGTCGAATCACCATGCCCGAGAACACTGTTCGATGGAATTGGGCGCCCGGCGATGTCGCCATCTGGGACAACCGCGCGACCCAGCACCGCGCCGTCGACGACTACGACGACCAGTACCGGCTCATGCACCGCGTCACCGTGCAAGGCGATGTCCCCGTCGACGTGCACGGCCAACGCAGCCGGGTGATCAGCGGCGCACCGCTGCGGGCGGTGGAAACCGCCGCGAGCTGAGCAGCGCATCGGTGAGTGATCACTCACCATCGACTACCGAGCCCCGGTACCGTCACGCCCATGATCTCCCCCGATGCCAGTACTCGCGACCGCCTGCTGGGCGCGGCCATGGCGTTGTTCGCCCGCCAGGGATATGCCTCCACGTCGATAGCCGACATCCAGCAGGCCTGCGGCCTGTCCCCCGGATCCGGCGCCCTCTACAAGCACTTTCCGTCCAAGAAAGCGCTGCTGCGCGAAGCGGCTCGGCGGCAAGTGGAACAGATGGGCGCCGTGCGCGACGACTACAACCGCACCCGACCAGCCGACGTCCAAGGGGCGTTGCGCCAGGGCGCCGAGCAGATCTGGACCAGCATCGATAACAACGCCAACTGCTTCGGGTGATGTTCCGTGAGCCCGAGGCCCTCGACGACATGATCGACGACGTGTGGTCGGCGGTGGCTACCACCGCCTATCAACGGACCGGTCGGGCGCTGAGCGCCGCGAAGGATGCCGGCGCCGCGTCGACGATCCCGAGGCAACCAGCACCGTGCTGGTGGCGGCGCTGGCCTATCTGCCGATTGCCCAGATGCTGATCGGCCGTACGCCCGGCAACATAGACGCCGAGCGATTCCGCGAAGCGTGGCTCAGGTTGGCCGAAGGTGTGTTCACCGGCACTCCGCCGACCTGACGGCCCGCTGCAAGGTCGGGTGCCGAACAGCGGGGAAACATTCGGTCGGCCGGAACAGATGGCGAACCGGGTTCGGGCATGGTGAGGTGATAACGACCCACGGCCGAAATCCCCGGCCGAACTCATGTAGAAGGGGAGGTCCGTCGTGCTAGGTCTACCGGAAGCGGTGCACGCCTGCCTGTTCGATCTCGACGGTGTGCTGACTGACACCGCCAGCGTGCATACGAAGGCCTGGAAGGTGATGTTCGACTCGTTCCTCGAGCAGCACGCCGAACAGAGCGGCGAGAAGTTCGTCCCGTTCGACGCGGACAAGGACTACCTGAAGTACGTCGACGGCAAGAAGCGCGAAGACGGCGTGCGTTCGTTTCTGGCCAGCCGCGGCATCGAGCTGCCCGACGGCGACCCCGACGACGGCCCCGACAAGGACACCATTTACGGGTTGGGTACTCGCAAAAACGATGCCTTCCAAGAGACCTTGCACAACGACGGCGTCAAGGTGTTCGAGGGTTCGCGCCGCTATCTGGAGAAGGTGACCGCCGCGGGTCTGGCCACCGCGGTGGTGTCCTCCAGCGCGAATACCCGTGAGGTGCTGGAGATCACCGGGCTGGAGAAGTTCATCCAGCAGCGGGTCGACGGCGTGACGCTGCGCGAAGAGCACATCGCCGGCAAGCCGGCGCCGGACTCCTACCTGCGCGCCGCCGAGCTGCTGAACGTCGAACCCTCCGCGGCGGCGGTCTTCGAGGACGCGCTGTCCGGCGTCGAATCCGGCCGCGCCGGCAACTTCTACGTGGTCGGCGTCGACCGCGTAGGCCAGGCCGACGAATTACGCAGCCACGGAGCCGATGTCGTGGTCACCGACCTCGGTGAACTGCTTTAGGAGGCCGTGATGATCCCCGATGACACCTTCCCCGTCGAACCGTGGCAGGTCCGCGAACCCAAGCTGAACCTCAACGTGCTGGCCCAATCGGAGTCGCTGTTCGCACTGTCCAACGGGCACATCGGAATTCGCGGCAACCTCGACGAAGGTGAGCCGCACGGCCTGCCCGGCACCTATCTCAACTCGTTCTACGAAGTGCGGCCGCTGCCCTACGCCGAAGCGGGCTTCGGCTACCCGGAGGCCGGACAGACTGTCGTCGACGTCACCAACGGCAAGATCCTGCGTCTGCTGGTCGACGACGAACCGTTCGACGTTCGCTACGGCAAGCTGATCAGCCACGAGCGGATCCTCGACCTGCGGGCCGGCACGCTGACCCGCGACGCGCACTGGCAGTCCCCGGTCGGCAAGCAGGTCAGAGTGACCTCGACCCGGCTGGTGTCGCTGTCACAGCGCAGCGTCGTCGCGATCGAGTACGTGGTCGAGGCCGTCGACCAATTCGTCCGTGTCACAGTGCAATCCGAGCTGGTCGCCAACGAGGAACAGCCCACGACCTCTGGCGATCCGCGGGTCGCCGCGATCCTCGACAATCCGCTGGAGGCCGTCCAGCACGAGAGCACCGAATGCGGCGCGCTGCTGATGCACCGGACCCGCGCCAGCGCGTTGATGATGGCCGCGGCGATGGACCATGAGATCGAGGTCGAGGGCCGCTACGAGATCAGCAACGACGCGAGCGACGACCTGGCGCGCACCACCGTGATCTGCGGACTGCGACCGGGCCAACAACTGCGCATCGTGAAATACCTGGCCTATGGCTGGTCGAGCCAACGTTCCCGTCCCGCGTTGCGCGACCAGGCTTCCGCCGCCCTGCACAGCGCGCGGTACAGCGGCTGGCAGGGCCTGGTGGACGCCCAACGCAAAATCCTCGACGACTACTGGGACGGCGCCGATGTCGAGGTGGAAGGCGACCCGATCTGTCAGCAGGCGGTCCGGTTCGGGCTCTTTCACCTGCTGCAGGCCAGTGCGCGGGCCGAAGGCCGCGGCATCGCCAGCAAGGGTTTGACCGGCACCGGCTACGACGGCCACATCTTCTGGGACACCGACGGATTCGTCCTTCCGGTGCTGACTTACACCTTGCCGCACGCAGCTGCCGACGCATTGCGTTGGCGCGCTTCGACATTGGATCTGGCCAAAGAGCGCGCTGCGCAGCTGGACCTCAAGGGCGCCGCCTACCCATGGCGGACGATTCGCGGTCAGGAGTGTTCGGCGTACTGGCCCGCCGGAACCGCGGCGTGGCACATCAACGCCGACATCGCCATGGCCTTCGAGCGCTATCGGGTTGCCACCGGCGACGAGTCGCTGGAGAAAGAGGTCGGACTCGAGGTGCTCGTCGAAACGGCGCGGCTGTGGCATTCACTCGGACACCACGACCGCCACGGGGTGTGGCACTTGGACGGGGTGACCGGCCCCGACGAGTACACCGCGATCGTGCGGGACAACGTGTTCACCAACATGATGGCGGCCCACAACCTACGGGTTGCGGCCGATGCGTGCGCCCGGCACTCCGAGCGCGCCCGCGACCTGGGTGTGAGCACCGAAGAGACCGCCGCGTGGCGCGACGCCGCTGATGCCGCGCACATTCCGTTCGACGAAGAGCTCGGCGTGCACCCGCAGTCCGAAGGCTTCACCACTTACGCCGAATGGGATTTCGAGACCAGAAACAAATACCCGCTGCTGCTGCACGAGCCCTATGCGTTGCTGTACTCGGCCCAGGTGGTCAAGCAAACCGACCTGGTGCTCGCGATGTACTGGCAGAGCCACAAATTCAGCGACGAACAGAAGGCCCGCAACGTCGACTACTACGAGCGCCGCACGGTGCGCGACTCGTCGTTGTCTGCCTGCACCCAAGCGGTGATGTGCGCCAACGTCGGGCATGTGGAGCTGGCGCACGACTACACCTACGAGGCGGCGCTGGTCGACTTGCGCGATCTGCACCACAACACCAAGGACGGGCTGCACATGGCGTCGCTGGCCGGCGCCTGGACCGCGCTGGTCGCCGGCTTCGGCGGCCTGCGTGACGACGAGGGCGTCCTGGCCCTCAACCCGTATCTGCCCGACGCCATCTCACGCTTGCGATTTCGGTTGCGCTGGCGCGACTTTCGGCTGACCGTGGACGTCATCCACGACGAGGTCACCTACACGTTGCGCGACGGACCCGAGGATCAACAGTTGACCATCCTGCATGCCGGCGAGGAACTAGAACTCAGCACGACCGAACCGACGACGGTCACGATAATCAAGCGCGAGCCGCTGTTGCCCACGCCGCAGCAGCCACCGGGACGCGCTCCGATGCACCGGAACGCCTACCGCTCGGTCAACCAGCTGAGCTGACGCTGCCGGGGCTTCTGCGGCGCTCCTCAGCATCGCTGCGCTCTGCATTGTCGCTGCCGGGGCTCTGCTCCTGAGCCACCGCGCTGATCGATTCGATGGGTAGCCAGCGCAGCGCGCCGGGCGCCCAGTCCGGCACCACCGGGTGGGCCGGCGCGATCGGGTCGAGCCGACGGTAGGCCTCACCCTGCTGGGGACGAATGTCGTTCTCCCCCTTGTTCGGCCACAGCGACGCCGCCCGTTCAGCCTGCGCGGTGATCGACAGTGACGGGTTCACCCCCAGGTTCGCCGAGATCGCGGCGCCGTCCACCACGAACAGCGTCGGGTAGCCGTAGACCCGGTGGTACGGGTCGATGACGCCGGCCTCGCGGCTGTCGCCGATCGCCGCGCCGCCGAGGAAGTGCGCGGTGAGCGGAATGTTGAACAGCTCGCCCCAGGTTCCGCCGGCGACGCCGTCGATCTTCTCGGCGATGCGGCGGGTGGCCTCGTTACCGGCCGGGATCCAACTCGGGTTCGGCACACCGTGGCCCTGCTTGCTGACATAGCGGCGGCGCCCCAGCTTGCCGCGTTTGGTGTACGTGGTGATCGAGTTGTCCAGGTTCTGCATCACCAGCGAGATCATCGTGCGCTCGCTCCAGCGCCGCGGGTTGAGCAGACGCAGCGTGCCGCGCGGATCGTTGCCCGCGTTGTCGATCAGCTGCCGCCACCGCGGCACGTCGCTGCCGCCGGGGCCGGGGCCGTCCGTCATCAGCGTCTGCAGCAGACCCATCGCGTTGGAGCCTTTGCCGTAGCGACACGGCTCGATGTGGGTGTCCGACGACGGGTGGATCGACGAGGTGATCGCTACCCCGTGGGTCAGGTCCAGATCGGGGCTGACCTGTCAAACGTCCCGCGCCGACGATGGACTCGGAGTTGGTCCGGGTCAGCTCGCCCAGCCGTTCGGAGAGCTCAGGCAATTTGCCCTTGTCGCGCATCTTGAACAGCAGATGCTGCGTTCCCCAGGTGCCTGCGGCCAGCACCACGTGCTTAGCGGTAAAGGTGCGCTTCTTGCGGCGCACGAAGCGCCCGGTGCGGGCCGTGCGAACCTCCCAGATCCCGTCTTCGCGCTGTTCGAAGTTCGTGACGGTCGTCATCGGAATCACTTCTGCGCCTTTGGATTCCGCGAGGCCGAGGTAGTTCTTGAGCAACGTGTTCTTGGCGCCGTAGCGGCATCCGGTCATGCAGCTGCCGCATTCCAGGCAGCCCGTGCGGTCGGGGCCGGCACCGCCGAAGTACGGGTCGGGAACCGTCTGACCGGGCGTCTTGGTGCCGTCGGGCCCGAAGAACACCCCGACCGGGGTGGGCACGAAGGTGTCACCGCAGCCCATGTCCTCGGCAACCTCTTTGAGCACCCGGTCGGCGTCGGTGAAGGTCGGATTGGTGACCACGCCGAGCATTCGCTTGGCCTGTTCGTAGTGCGGCATCAGCTCCGATTGCCAATCGGTGATGTGCGACCACTGCTTGTCGGCGAAGAACGGCTCCGACGGCACGTAGAGCGTGTTCGCGTAGTTCAGCGACCCACCACCAACGCCGGCGCCGGCCAGGATCATCACGTTGCGCAGCAGATGGATGCGCTGGATGCCGTACATACCCAATTTGGGCGCCCACAGGAATTTGCGGAGGTTCCACGAGGTCTTGGCCATGTCCTCGTCGGCGAAGCGCCGGCCGGCTTCGAGAACGCCGACCCGGTAGCCCTTCTCCGTCAAGCGCAGCGCGGTGACGCTGCCGCCAAAACCCGAACCGATGATCAAGACGTCGTAGTCAGGTTCCACGTTCCCAGTATGTACTTACCGGTCGGTAATGAGCCAGAAAACCTGGTCAATGGCCCGCCTTCTCCCCGCGCCGCCAGACGGCGCGCATCGTCGCCGGGCGGTCAGATGGCCCGCTAACTGCCGACGGTCAGCCCGACCTTCTGGAATTCCTTCAGGTCGCAGTAACCGGACTTGGCCATCGAACGGCGCAGACCGCCGACGAGATTCAGCGAGCCGAACGGATCGTCGGACGGGCCGTTGAGGACCTGGTTCAGCGAGAGCCGCTCGCCGGCCGCGATCTGCAGCAGGGCACCGCGCGGCAGCGACGGGTGGGCGGCCGCGGACGGCCAGTACCAGCCCTCGCCCTGCGCCTCGACGGCCTCCGCGAGCGGGGTGCCGAGCACCACCGCGTCGGCGCCGCAGGCGATGGCCTTGGCGAGATCTCCGGAGGTGTGGATGTCCCCGTCGGCGAGCACGTGCACGTAACGGCCGCCGGTTTCGTCGAGGTATTCGCGGCGGGCCGCGGCGGCGTCGGCGATCGCGGTGGCCATCGGCACGCTGATGCCGAGGACTTCGTCGCTTGTGGTCACTCCGCTGGTGGAGCCGTAACCGACGATGACGCCCGCCGCGCCAGTACGCATCAGGTGCAGCGCGCTGCGGTGGTCAATCACGCCGCCCGCGACTACCGGGACGTCTAGCTCGGAGATGAAGGTCTTCAGGTTAAGCGGCTCGCCATGGCTGTCGACACGCTCGGCGGAGACGATGGTGCCCTGGATGACCAGCAGGTCGATGCCGGCCGACACCAGCACAGGCGTCAGCGCCTGGGCGCTTTGCGGGCTCACCCGGACTGCGGTGGTGACCCCGGCGTCGCGGATCCGGGCGACCGCGGCACCCAGCAGCTCGGGGTCCAGCGGTGCGGAGTGGAACTGTTGGAGCAGCCGCACGGCCGCCGACGGTTCGGGCTCTTTGGCCGCCGCTTCGATGACTTGGGCGACCTTGGCCTGCACGTCCGCGTGGCGGCCGATCAGGCCCTCGCCGTTGAGCACAGCGAGGCCGCCGAGCCGGCCGAGTTCGATCGCGAACTCCGGCGACACCAGCGCGTCGGTCGGATGCGCCACGATGGGGATCTCGAACCGGTAGGCGTCGAGCTGCCAGGCCGTCGTGACGTCCTGCGACGAGCGGGTGCGTCGCGACGGCACGATATTGATTTCACCGAGTTCGTAAGTGCGCCGGGCTGTTCGGCCCATGCCGATCTCGACCATGTCACGCATGAGCGGTCCTTCGATCAGTTCACCGAGCGTAGTAGTTGGGTGCTTCGGCGGTCATCGTGATGTCGTGCGGATGGCTTTCCTTCAAGCCCGCCGCGGTGATGCGGACAAACTGCGCCCGCTGCAGCGCCTCGATGGTCTCGGCACCGGTGTAGCCCATCGCGGCGCGCAGGCCGCCGGTCAGCTGGTGGATCACCGACGTCAGCGGACCGCGGAACGGCACCCTGCCCTCGATGCCCTCGGGTACCAGCTTGTCCTCCGACAAGGCGTCGTCCTGGAAGTAGCGGTCCTTTGAATACGATTTCGCCTCGCCCCTGCCCTGCATGGCGCCCAGCGAGCCCATGCCGCGGTAGCTCTTGTACTGCTTGCCGTTGACGAAGATCAGGTCGCCCGGCGCTTCACCGGTGCCGGCCAGCAGCGATCCGAGCATGGTGGTGGACGCGCCCGCGGCCAGCGCCTTGGCGATGTCGCCGGAGTACTGCAGGCCACCGTCGGCGATCACCGGCACTCCGGCGGGGCGGCACACCGCGACCGCCTCGAGGATCGCGGTGATCTGCGGCGCGCCGACACCGGCGACCACCCGGGTAGTGCAGATCGACCCTGGACCGACGCCGACTTTGACCGCGTCCGCGCCGGCCTCGACCAGTGCGGCCGCCCCCGACCGGGTGGCGACGTTGCCGCCGACGATCTCGACCCGGTCGCCGACTTCACCCTTGAGTTGCCGGACCATGTCCAGCACCAGCCGGTTGTGCGCGTGCGCGGTGTCGACCACCAGGATGTCGGCGCCCGCATCGGCCAGCGTCATCGCGCGCACCCAGGCGTCGTCACCGACACCGACGGCGGCGGCGACCAGCAATCGACCGTCGTTGTCCTTGGTCGCCAGCGGATGCTGCTCGGTCTTGACGAAGTCCTTGACGGTGATCAGCCCGGTCAGCCGGCCATGTCCGTCGACGATCGGCAGCTTCTCGATCTTGTGCCGGCGCAGCAGGCCTAGTGCCGCGTTCGCGCTGACGCCCTCTTGGGCGGTGATCAGCGGGGACTTGGTCATCACCTCGGCGACATGCTTGGACTGGTCGACCTCGAACCGCATGTCGCGGTTGGTGATGATGCCGACCAGCTGGCCCACGTCGTCGATGACCGGCAGCCCGGAGATCCGGAACCGGGCGCACATGGCGTCTACCTCGGCCAGCGTGTGGTCCGGTTTGCAGGTGACCGGGTCGGTGACCATGCCGGCTTCCGAGCGCTTCACGGTTTCGACCTGTCCGGCCTGCTCGGAGATCGGCAGATTGCGGTGTAGTACCCCGAGACCGCCCGCACGGGCCATCGCGATCGCCATCCGTGACTCGGTCACGGTGTCCATCGCGGAGCTGACCAGCGGCACTTTCAGCCGGATGTTCTTGGTGAGCTGACTCGATGTGTCAGCGGTCGCCGGCACCACATCGGAGGCAGCCGGCAGCAGCAGGACGTCATCGAAGGTCAGTCCCAGCATCGCGATCTTCTGCGGATCGTCGCCGCCGGTCGGTACCGGATCTTCCGGGAAACCACCCACCCGGGGGTACGAGGCGACGATCAGGTCGCCTCCGTCTTCGAGACGGGACAAGCCAGATGACATTGCCGGGGCCCTCCCATACGCGCGCGGAGTCAGGATGCCATCCTATCTGCTCTTTCGGCCTCGGCTCACGACGCGCGCCGCGGAAACCCGCGTGAGGTCGCGACATGACGGCTGCGCTGCGGGATAGCGCTGGCGTGATACCCGCGAGGCTGCGTAATGTGGACCCGTGCGCGACCACCTCCCGCCCGGGCTACCGCCTGACCCGTTTGCCGACGACCCCAGTGATCCGTCGGCAGCGTTGGATGCTGTCGAGCCGGGCCAGCCGCTGGATGCCCAGGAGCGGATGGCTGTCGAGGCCGACTTGGCCGACCTCGCGGTGTACGAAGCCCTTTTGGCGCACAAAGGTATTCGCGGTTTGGTGGTGTGTTGCGACGAATGTCAGCAGGACCACTACCACGACTGGGACATGCTGCGCGCCAACCTGCTTCAACTGCTGGTCGACGGCACCGTGCGTCCGCACGAGCCGGCCTACGATCCCGAGCCCGATGCCTACGTGACCTGGGATTATTGCCGGGGATACGCGGACGCTTCGCTCAACGAGGCGACCTCGGACACTTCGATTTCGCGGGAATAGCACCGCTCGCCGCTGAGCGGGCGCAATAGCGATCCCGCAGATCTCAGGGTCGTCGCCAGGTTCCGCCCCAATGCTCGACGCGTCCTGCGCAGTCGTCGCGGACGGTCCGCAACTTCTCAGCCCGATCGGTGGTGTCGGCGAGGTCTACCAGCAGGCAGGCCAGCGCCCACCGCAGCGGTACCAGACCCAGACGGCCGGTGAGGTCGAAGGCCGAGTCGGCGACATGCCGCGCACGCTCGAGCGCGCCCGCGCTGCACAGCGCCGCGGCCAGCACCACCTGGCTCTTGGCGCGATGCCGGGCCGCGCCGTCCAGGGTGGTCGCAGCCAGCTCGGCCGCAGTCTCGGCGTGGCGAACCGCGACGTCGCCGTCGCCGCCGACCATCGCCAGCTCGGCCGCCACCCACCACCGCCGTACCGCCACCCGGTGGGGCGCCCGGGCCACGAACGGCTCCGCCCGCGCAAGCAGCGTCGCCGCGACAGCCAGCCGACCGACACCCAGCGCGTCGGCCGCGAGCCCCGTGAGCGCATCGGCGGCCGCCTCGGGGTCGTCGCCGGCCAGCGCCCAGGCGCGACCGTCCCAGCCGCGGGCCAGACCGTGCCAGCCCAGCTGGCGCAGAAACGACGCACGCGCGCTGTGGGCGAGCGATGCCAGCCGGCCTGCCGGTGTGGTCCGAGTCAGCGCAGTCAGGTCGGCGTACGCACTGCCGTAACGACCCTGTCCTGCGGCGGCAATCGCCCGCAGCCAGTGCTGATACGGCGTTCTCGCTGCAGGCAGCGGCCAGCTTCCGGGCGCTGTACCAAACGCGGCAGCCAGCAAGTCCGACTCGCCGGACGAGTCGTGGGAGATATGTATCACGGTCCGTTATCCGTTAAGACTTCATGGTTTCTGAGTTACACCGGTATTAAATCCAACGAGGATCGAATTTGGTGTGCATGCCGCCCGATTACCCCGCGAACTGCAGCATTTCCGGGTAGTAACCGGCCAACATGCACTCCGCGACTCCTACGAGGTCATCACCTCTATGAACGCAGCGTAAATTCCCAAGCCGCAGTTCAGTATTCAGAAGACTTTAGCCTGTTGACGGCAATTCCCTAGCGCCCCTACGTTTAGTTCCGACGAGTAGTCATCGACGACCCGCTCGATTCAGTTGACGACCAACTAGATCGCAAACTGGCCTGAACATGGGCGTGTAGAGAGGGACTTCAATGCCGCAACCGGAGCAACTACCAGGTCCCAATGCAGACATTTGGGATTGGCAATTACAGGGCCTTTGCCGCGGCGTGGACTCGTCAGTGTTCTTCCACCCGGACGGCGAACGCGGCCGGGCCCGTCTGCAGCGCGAGCGTCGCGCCAAGGAGATGTGCCGCAGCTGCCCGGTGATGGCTCAGTGCCGTGCACACGCCCTCGACGTAGGCGAGCCGTACGGAATCTGGGGCGGCCTGTCGGAGGCCGAACGCGAACTACTGCTCAAGCGCGACATCGGCCGCTCGCGCGGGATCCGCCGCAGCGCCTAGCTGACTGAACGGACCTAGACGTACTCGGGGGCGGGTCGATTCCTAGAGGATCGACCCGTCCTTTTTGTACTCCTCGATCTTGTCCCAGTCGACGCCGGCGTCGAGAAGAATCTCTTCGGTGTGCTGACCGTGCTCGGGGGCGCCGGTCGGCTGCACGTGATGGCCGTCGAACTGGACCGGGTTGGTCGGCAGGATGTACGGCTTCCCATTCATCGCGGTCACGGTCGGGATGTAACCGTTGGCGATGACGGCGGGATCTTCGTGCAACTCACTGGTCTTCTGCAGGACGGCCCAGGCACCCGACAGCGGCTTGAGAATCTCGCGCCACTGGTCAACGGTTTTTGACGCGAACTCGGAGTCCATGATGTCGATGAGCTCGCCGCGGTTCATGAACCGAGAGTGACCGTCAGCGAACCTCTCATCGGTGATCAGGTCGGCACGGCCGATGACCGTCATGAACTCGGGGTAGAACTTGTCGCCCTGCAGCATCATCAGCGTGATGTAGCGGTCGTCCTTGGTCTTGTAATTGCCGACCAGCGGATTGGGCATGTCGCGGTGGGTGAACGTCGGAATCGGGTCACCGCCGTAGAGCATCGCGGCGGTCACCTGCGGAGTCATCGCCCACGCCGCGAGGCCGAGCAGCGAGACGTCCACGATCGAGGTCTCACCGGTCGCTTTGCGTTTGTACAGCGCCGCGGCGATCCCGCCAGCGATGGTCAGCCCACCCATCAGGTCGCCGAATGCGGGGGTCTGCATCACCGGCTCAGGAAGCTCGCGGGTCAGTGCATCGGCGATCCCGCCGCGTGACCAGAAGGAGACGCCGTCATAGCCGGGCCGGTCGGCGTCGGGACCTTGCGGCCCGTAACCGGATCCGCGGACATAGACGATGTCGGGGTTCGCGGCGCGAATCTGCTCGACCTCGATGCCGAAATGTTTGCGACGACCCGGCAGGTAACTGGTGAGGAACACGTCGCTGCTCTTCGCCAGCTCATAGACGACCTCCTGACCGCCCGGTGTGGTCAAGTCGATGCCGATGGATTTCTTTCCGCGGTTGGGCATTTCGATCATGTAGTTGACAGCGGTGGGACCACCGGGAATGAGGCCCATCGTGACCAGCCCGCGCTGCGGATCGCCACCCTCGCGTGGTTCGACCTTGATCACATCGGCACCCCACTCGGCCAGCACCGCACCGGCCGCGGGCACGAATGTCCATGCCGCAACCTCCAATACGCGGATGCCGCTCAGTGGTTTGGCGTCAGTCATGCGAATTCTCCGATCTTGTCGACGAGCAGTTAGTTGTCGATGAGCCCATAGCGCCGGTATGCCGCCCGGATGTCGGTGCGCGCCTGTTCGGGCAACTTCGCTTGGGGCGGACGGGATTCCGGGTACGACCCGACGGGCAGCCCGATCACCGATGCGGCAAATTTGAAGGCGCCGCCCCAGTGGGTGAAGTAGTCAGGCCGCCCGGGATAACGGGTGAACCAGCCGCGCATGTCGAGCTCGAACTGGTCGAGCCCCGACTCCTTGGCGAAATCCATTGCCTCGACCAGCTTGTCGTTCCAAACCAGATCCCAGTATTGCGACAGCGCAGGCTTTTCCGTCGTCTCGAAGAGGTAGCCGGTGGTACCGAGCTGCCCAGGTCCAACGATGCCCGATCGCAGCCAACCGGCCCGGTACACCGTCGTATCGCACTCCCAGATCACTAGATCCGGCGCAAGCTCATGCAGCATGCGGCTTTGATGTGGACGGAACGAGCCTTCTTTGGTGGCGCACACCGCGGGAATCTCCTCGACGATCCGCGCGCCTTCCTGCGCCGAGAGGACGTATCCCGAGCTGGGTGAGTTGAACATCCCCAGCGCGATGTCGGTGCGGTCGGCGATGTAGGAGAAAAAGCTCAAAACGCCCTCGCCGCCGTGCAACTCCATCATCGGAGTCTGGATGTAGACGATGTCGGCGCCGGAGTCCTGGGCATGCTGAGTCAACTCGAGGCAGTCTTTGGCGGACAGCGCCGCGGTGCAGGACTGGACGACCACCTCGGGGTTGATCCGCCGGGCTTCCTCGACGGCGACTTCCAGCAGCTTCTTTCGCTCCGCGATGGTCAGCGACCAGAACTCCGCGACACCGCTGGTCACCCAGAGCATCGGGTGATGCAGCGCGCCGACGCAGTGCCGGACCAGCGTGCGGTAGGCATCCCAGTCGATGTCGTCGCCGTCACGCCCGCTGAACGGTGTGTAGAGCGAGTCGCCGATGCCGTGCAACGTATTGCGCGCCCACTGACGAGCTTCCTTGGCGTTAGCCACCATTGACTCCTTGAACTAGCTGACGATCTCGAAGATCGCGGCCGCCGACGTCACCGCTTTCTCGGCATTGCCTTCGTCGTGCAGCAGCATGCGGACACCGACCTTGCCCGATCCGCCCACGTGCGCCGTGCCCTCCACCCGGAACGGGCCGACCTTGCCACGCGACATGAACATCACATGCCAGCTCACCACCTGCAGCTTGCGGGTTCCGACGGCGTCGGCGGCCAGGTCTATCGCCGCGGTTTCCAGCACCACGTGCTGCGGGCCGATGTGCAGGGCCGCGTCCGGCGACGCCAGCTCCTCGCTGAGTGCGGGCAGCTGCCAACGGCCGTCAGCGCGCTTGGATGCGCCGAAGGCCTGCCAGAGTGGCGGCAGCTCGGGCGAATCCTCGATCACCAGCTCGGTGCCCGAAACGTCCATTTTGCCAAGGCCTTCGGGTGGGATGCCGATGATCGCACCTTGGCCTTCGTTGAAGGCGATGACCCGCTCGGGGTTGTCGGCGTCGACGATCTTGCATCGCCCATAGCCCATCATCCGGCCTTGGTGGACGTTGCCGGACTCGACGATCTCGACCCTGCGTACGTCGTAGCCGGGATCGACGATCTGCACCGAGGCAATCACCGGGTTGGGTACGGCGACCATGTCGGTCTGGCAACCCTCGGGCGAGGCGATCGCTAACGGCGCCACCATGATTCCGCCCGCCTCGTTACGCATGTCGCGGCGGATGACGACGGTGTCGTCGCTGTCGCCGATGTTCATCGACGAATGATTACGCCCGATGTAGCGGTAGCTCAGCAGTCCCGTCCAGCGTCGATGCAACTCGTCGCGGTAGGCGTCGGCGTCACCGAGGAATTCCCTGATGTCTCGCAGCGGCCCGGTCAATCGCGTCGTTCCTCCTGAGCGGAAAGTTGAGCAGACGCTCAGTGAGGACTTTACGGCTGCCCCTGCCAATGTAAAGGCGATATCGGCGATCTACTGCGGATCGAAGAGCACCGGCACCGACGTCGGTGACCGGAACACCTGCCCGCGGACGTGCGGGTCGTCGGCATCGGGGTCGAGCCTCAGGTTGGGCAGACGGTCGAGCAGCAGGTTGATGGCCGTGCGCATCTCCAGCCGCGCCAGGTGCATGCCGAGGCAGACGTGGATGCCGTGGCCCCAGCCCAGATTCGCCTTGGCCTGTCGGTGGATGTTGAACGTGTCGGGGTCCGGGTAGCGCTCCTCTTGCCGATTAGCCGCGCCCAGCATCGGCATCACCGTGCAGCCGGCCGGAATCTTGACCCCGCCGAGTTCGGTGTCGCGGGTCGTCACCCGGGTGATGGTCAGCAGCGGGGGCTCCCACCGCACGCCCTCCTCGATCGCCTGCGGGATCAGCGAGCGGTCCGCGCGAATCACGTCCAGTTGTTCCGGATCGGACAACAGCCCGAGGAGCAGGCTGCCCAGCGACCGGTAAGTCGTCTCGACGCCGGCGGGCAGCAACAGCCGCAGGAACGAGAAGATCTCCTCATTGGTGAGCTGCTCCCCGTCGATCTCGGCGGCACCGAGCGCGCTGATCAAATCGTCCTTGGGCTCGGCGCGACGGGCCGCCAGGATCGGCTCGAAGTACTCGCAGAGAGCGGCCGAGGCCGCCAGCCCGCGTTCGGGATTCATCAGCCAGCTCAGCAGCGAGATCGACCAGCGCTGGAACTGCGGGTAGTCCTTTTCCGGCAGCCCCAGCAGCCCCGCGATGATCTGGCTGGGGTAGTCGAAAGTGAATTCCTTGACCAGGTCCGCTTTACCGTTGGCCGCGAAGTTGTCGATCAGCCCGTTCGCCACCCGGCCGACCAGCTCGTCCTGCCACTTCGCCAGAGCCTTCTGGGAGAACGCTTTCGACACAAGTGCACGCAGCCGCCCGTGCCTGGGCTCGTCCATGCCGAGCATCACGCCCTCGCCGAGCACCGGGCCGAACGCCGCGATGACAGCCGCCGAGGAGAACGTCTCGTTGTCACGCAGCATCTGCTGGACGTCTTCGTGGCGGTACACGATGAACATCGGCAACGATTCCTCGTGCGGCAGCGCACCTGAGGTCTCGAGTCGCTGCACCGGCTCCTCGCGACGCAGCCGCGCCAGCTCGGTGTACGGGTCACGCACATCCCCGGAGATCGCGTCGTCGAACGCGCCGAAGTCTTCGAGGTCGTCGAAAAGCTGTTCCATCCCTACCTACTCCTCATTGTCCTTGCGGCGCTTGGCCGCCAACGTCACCAGACGTTGCATCACCGGTGCCGGAATGACTTTCGCGGTGAACACCATCAGCCTCTGGGTAAGAGTCAGTGGCCATGCGCCGTCGCGCATCGATCCCTGTTTGGGTATGCCGAGCACGATCCGGGATAAATGGTGCATGCCGATGGCCGGAAGGATCCGGCTGGATACCAACAACATCGACGCGTCCGGTCCCACCCCGCGACGGCGAAATGACCCGGTGTCGGCGAGCGCCTTGACCACTCCATCGGTGAACTTCTCCGGCGGCCTGGCCATCCGCATCGCGAACCGCCCGCGGGTGTTCATGGTGTTGTGTAGCCGCGCGTAGGGACCGCCGAAGTCGCGATCGTCGGTGGTGCCCGCATCGGTGATGATCTCGGTGTCATAGGTGCCGGCCACCAACACGGTGACGCCCAGCCCGAACGGCGCTATCTCGACCGCCATCGACTCACCCCAACGTTCCAGCGCACCCTTGGCCGCGGAGTACGGCGCAGTGGCCGGTTGACCGCGTACCCCGGCCGCACTGGACACCAGCACGATCCGACCTTCGCCGGCCGCCCGCATCGACGGCAACAGAGCTTGCGTGAGCGCGACCGGCCCGAGGACACTGGTTGCGAAAAACCGCTGCCACAAAGCCATATCGGTTTCTTCCACCATTCCGGCAGCGGAGATACCGGCGTTGTGCACGATCGCGAACGGGGTGCCGACAGTTTCGCCGATGGTCTTGGCGGCGGCAGTCACCGAGGCGTGGTCGGTCAGGTCGAGTTGAACGCCGATCAACCGATCGTCGTGGGCAGCGGCGCCGGCTGCCTCGCGGAGCGCCCCCATGCTCTGTTCGGGTGTGCGCATGGCCGCCACCACGCGCCACCCGTCGCGATACAGGCGCGCGGCCGTTGCGAAGCCGAGCCCACGTGACGCTCCGGTGATGACGACGCTGCGCGGCTCAGCCATTCGTGCTCGCACAGGCGCCCTGGCCGGGTGGCGGTGCGTCGACGTGCGGCCGGCCATTCGGCTCGCCGCTGGCCCACGTTGACCAGATACCGACCGAGTACGGCCCCTGCGCGCCGGACTTCTCGTAAAAGCCCTGTGGGTCATACACTTTGGCTTCTGGATAAGGCCAGGGGCAGGCCACCGCGGTGGCAGCGTGGCTGACCTTGATGACCCAGAACCAGCCACCGTAGGCGAAGTAGGACACGTTGATGATCGCGAACATCACCAGGAACGTGCCCAGCACCGGTCGCGTCGGGAACAATTTCGCCTTGGCCGCAAGCTTTTCCGCCACCGACTTACCGGTGTCGTCGCGGTAGCAGAGAATCGCGGCCGGCACCATCACGAAGCAGACCGAGAAGGATTCCCAGATCAGTGGGAATTGGAACGTGGTGCCGGTGAAGACCGAGCCCCACGGAATCACCTGCGAGTAGATGTACATGCCCCAGTGGACCAGGATGTTTTCCAGGAACGCATCGAAGACGAAGCCGATCACCAGAGTGACGAGCCCTAGGCTGATTAACGGGTGCCGCGCGACGTAGCTCGCGGGTCCGTACTTCGCCTGCAGTTTGCGCAGGATCCAGACCGCCGGGAAGTAGGGGCCGAAGTAGAACATCACGTAGCCGAAGACCACGAACGGTTCGACGGTCGGCGATATCGACACCAGCGGCCAAGACTCCGGCCAGTGGATCAGGTCGGGGTTGTAGACCGCGAACGGCGACCAGTTCATGATCGGGTCCTGCCACACGATCAGCGTGGTGCACAGGAACATCAGCATGACCGGGCTGCCCGGATTGCGACGCCAGCCTCTGATGAACACGATCAGCAGCGTGATCAGGGCTACCCCGGTGGCGGCATCGAGGAAGGTGATGTAGTCCAACCCGAACGTGAACTTCACCGGGCGTGGGCGGCCGTGCACATTTGGGTTGGCAACCCGCGGGCTCAGGGCCACGCGGCAGTTCGCGATGAAGAAGAGGGTGAAGGCGGCCAACGCGGCGCCGGCGATCCAGCCGCCCCATTTCCGTTGCGGCTCAGCGGGTTGCGTGCCCGCGGACATCGGAGTGGATTGATCGGTACTCATCGGGCGCTCACCCTTCTTCCCCGAAGCGGTCGACGAGGTGCGAGTTGACGCCGTCCGCATCCAGCGTGCGAGCCACCAGATAGCCCGCACCCATCCAGGCACGGCGGGTCCACTTACCGAAGGACACCCGAGTGCCCGGAGCGCCGGATGCGGCGGGCATCATCTTCACCCGCTCTAACGCGTCCTTGACCCCGCGCGGGCTGAGCGGGTGGGCGTCACCGAACGCCCGCACCAATGTCGCGGCGACATCGCGATTGACAACGGTCACGCAGAATTCGGGGCGACTGCCGTTGTACTTCTTCGCATAGCTGTCGAGGAAGTCCTGCCCGATCTGATTCGCCTCATCGTACTGATCGACACCGGTCCACCCCATGAACGCGTTCCACATGATCGGGTTCACCCACGCGTTCTGCCACGCAGTGGTGGTGAAGCGCGGCGGGTCCCAACCGACCGCCTCCAGTGCGGGGTTGATGAACACGATGCCGAAGCCGAAGCCCAGGTGCACGATCGCTTCGGCCTTGGCATCATGCAGCGTGCGCACGGCCTCGTTGATGTCCTGGGCGGTCTGCGCCACCGCGACTTCCGCGACGATCCGAATGCCCTTGCGCTGACAAGCCGTTCGCAGATTTTTCAGGTAGCTCTGCCCGATTAGGCTCTGCTCCATCAGGACACCGATCTCGGTGAGCCCACGCTTGCCGATGAGGTCGGCCAGAAAGATCGGCTCGTCGGTCATTGAGCCTTGCGGGAAGGCGAAGGTCCACTCGCCCAGCCAGTCGTCGGTGCCGCACACGCTGATCGCGGGCACCTTGAATCGCTCCTCGATAGCTTCCTTCATGGGCACGCAGTTGTCGGTGATGTTGGGGCCGAATACCACCAGACAACCCTCGTCAACAAGTTCGCCGTACGCGTCGATCACCGCTTTGACCGAACCCTTGGGCAGGCCCTCCACCTCGCGGTAGATCATCTGCACGGGACGGTCCATGAGGCCCTGGTCCAGCGCCTCCTCGAAAATGAGGTCGAAAGTCTGGGTGAAGGAGGCGAACAGGTCCTCTGGAAAACCCGGCGGCAACGTGAAGTCCATCAGATAGCCGATCTTGATCGGCTCAGCGGTGCTTTCGTAGGACATTCGACCTCCACTGGTCCGCACTGACCGCGTTCAGCTGCCCGCCCGTGGCAAACCTAATATTTGTTCAGACCCTAGCGGGGCCACTTATCCGCGTCAATCACCGGCTCGGACAGGCTCGCTCAGATAGACGCCGATCATGTCTTTCAGGCTGCGGTTCACCGCGACGTCGTCGGTGAGCGGGCCGGCGATCGCCGCCTCGGCCGCCGCGTACATGGAGAGGCCTTCGACAACCAACCGGCCGGCGGCGATGAGCACCCGGGTCGACGCCACCTCGCGCAGACCGCCGGATTCCAGACGACGGATGGCCTGGCCGAATCGGACCAGCTCGGCCGCCGTCGCGGCGTCCACTCCTGACTCGTGCGCGACGATGCGCTCCTCGACTTGGCTTGCCGGAAAACCGAATTCGATGGCGATCATCCGCTGCCGGGTGGAGTCCTTGAGGTCCTTGAGCACGCTCTGATAGCCGGGGTTGTAGGAGACCACCAGGCCAAATCCCGGTGCTGCGTCCAGCGTCACTCCGAGCCGTTCGATCGGCAGTTGGCGCCGGTAGTCCGCGAGCGGGTGCAGCACGACGGTGGTGTCCTGACGTGCCTCGACCACCTCGTCGAGATAGCAGATCGCGCCCTCGCGCACGGCGCGGGTCAGCGGGCCGTCGACCCACTCCGTCTCGCCGCCGCGCAGCAGATACCGGCCGACCAGATCGGCGGTGGTGAGATCGTCGTGGCAGGCCACGGTGATCAGCGGCCGGCCCAGGTCGTGGGCCATCGCCTCAACGAAGCGGGTCTTGCCGCAGCCGGTCGGGCCCTTCAGCAGAATCGACAAGCCCTGGCGGTAGGCGGCCTTGAAAACCGCTTCTTCGCTGCCGATTGGGGTGTAGAAGGGGCGCGTGACCATTACTACCCTTCCGCCAGCCGCTGCGTTGCGGTCCGTGGAGCGTAAACGGAACAGATGTTAGTTTCAACAATGCTGACGTCGCCGCCGGTCGTCATGACACGCGCCTCTTCACCTCGGCTGAGCGAATCGCCGAACGAAACAGGGGCCCAACGACACTCGTGAGTTCGTCGGGCCGGGCGATGCTGGCGTGCGCGGTGCTGCCGAATACCCGGCGCAGCGATGCCACGTCGGTCCCCGCCCCCACCGTCAGGCAGACGCAGCCGGTGCCGCGGCGACGCGCCTCGGTGAGAGCGCGACGCGCATCCGCGGCCCCATAGGCGCGCTCGTAACCATGGTCGTAGGCCAGTCCATCGGAGAGCACCACCAGGAGTCGGCGCGACGTCCCGCCGCCTGCCTCCAACACCGCCGAGCCGTGCCGGATCGCCGCGCCGAGACGCGAGTAGGCGCCAGGCTCCAGAGTGTTCAACCGCCGGATTACCCGGCTGTCGAGATGATCGTCAAATCGCTTGACCGGCAACATGCTCACGGCGGAGCGGCCCTGCGAGTAGTACGCATACAGCGCCACCCGATCGCCCAGATCGTGCAAAGCGACCGTGAGGTTGGCGACCACGGTGCGTTGTTGTTGATGCACGGTCCGCCCCATGGTGCCGGGCTCCGCCGTCGAACCCGAGATGTCCAGCAGCAGAAGCACCGACAAGTCGCGTCGCCGACGCAGGCTGTCGAGATACACCGACTCGTCGGGGACCGATCCGGCCATCGCGTCGACGCGCCCTTCGACAACAGCGTCGATGTCGATGTCGTCGCCTTGGGCCTGCCGGTGCCGGCGGTGCAATCCCATTCCCAGCCTGGCCAGCGGGCGACGCAGACCGATGGCGTCGTCGATCGCCGGAATCGCTGATACCTTTGTCGCCGAATCGATTTCGACCACTGTGCACCAATCAGACCGGTAGCTCCTGCGGTTGAGATCCCACTCGGGATACTTCACGCCGCGAGTGCTCAGATCGGCCGCGTGGTCAGTGACGTCCTCGCTCACCGCGGTCGCCAGCGACATCACCGCGTGCGCACCGCGTTTCCCGGAGTTGGTGCGGTGCGTCGGATTATCCGCGCCTGGCTGGCCGCCACCGCTTCCGGTTTTACGGGCCGACGACAGCATCTTCTTCAGCCATGTGCCGACGAGGCCGCCTCCACCCACCGGGCTGGTGAACAGGTCCGGGTCGTCGGTGTCGTCGACCTCACCGTCGTCAAGGTCTGCCAATTCCTGACGCTGCCTGCCGCGTGGAACGTGCGCGGTCGGCAGTTGCTCGGCAAGCTTTGCCGCCCGCGCGGCGACGGTGATCAGCGTGCCCACCCGAAGGACACCGAACTCGGGCGGTGGATCGTCGACCGCTTCGTTGCCGGACGCCAGGCTCAGCGATTGCGCCGGCGAGTTACTGTGGCGCGCGATGGCCGGGTCACCGAGCGACTGCAGCACCCGGGGCAGCACATCGGCATTGGCGATCAGTGCGCGATGCCCCTCGATCGCCAAATACCTTTTGGCCCAACGGGAATGGCGGACAAGCGGACGTACGATATCGGGGTCGAGACTGCCCGCGGCAATCATCGACGCGTGCACGGCGATGGCGGCCAGATTCGTCCGGGCCGGCAACGACAGGTCGACGAATACCGTCTGTCCATCCGTCCAGGGCGGCTCGCCAGGGCGTTGCGCGTCGACGGCCACCGCGCGTCCGGCGAAGGCGGAGGCGAGCATGCCGAGGCTATGCAGCCGGTCGGCGTAAGCATCTTCTGCCACCGCCACCTCCGCTCGACGCCCCTCAGACCAAATATCTGTTCCAGACTAGAGCGGCGTCTCCAGCGCCGTCCACCAAATACGTGGCATTACCGCAAAGGACCCGGCTGAGCGCCGTTAGTCTGCCGACATGCCTGAAACTCACGCAGCACCGCCCGAAGGCACCGTGACCGTGACAGAAACGGGCACGGGGACGTACACGCAGCGGATCGTCGCCGGGAACCACCAGCTTCTCGCCGACGAGCCGACGCCGATCGGAGACGACCAGGGGCCGACACCGTACGACCTCCTGCTTTCCGCGCTCGGGTCGTGTACCTCGATGACGGTACGGATGTACGCCGACCGCAAGGGCTGGAACCTCGATCGGGTTCAGGTAACTCTGCGGCACAAGCGGATTCACGCGCAGGATTGCGCCGACTGCGAAACCAAAGCCGGCTGGGTCTCCCATATCGAGCGCGACATCGAGTTGATCGGCGACCTGGACGACGATCAACGGCAGCGACTGTTGCAGATCGCCGAGCGTTGCCCTGTGCACCAGACGCTGACCTCGGAAGTCGACATCGTCACGTCGTTGCGGTGAGGAAGCCTCTGCATCGCGGGGATCGGTTCCGTGGCGAACGGAACGCCACTGGGCGCATGATTCGTTGAGTCAGGTGCGAAGTTCGACTGAGAAACAAGGTTGCGGACATGAGTTCAACGCACAAGGTGGCCATCATCACCGGGGCCTCCCAAGGCATCGGCGCCGCCCTGGTCACCGCCTACCGCGCGCTGGGTTACGCCGTCGTCGCGAACTCCCGCTCGATCGATACCTCTGATGACCCAGGCGTACTGACGGTGCCCGCCGACGTCGCCAAGCCAGGCGTTGGCGGCCATATCGTCGACGCGGCACTGGACCGCTTCGGGCGGGTCGACACCGTCGTCAACAATGCCGGCATCTACATCGGCAAGCCGTTCACCGACTACACCGATGAGGACTATGACGCCGTGATTGGAGTCAACCTGAGGGGCTTCTTCGAGGTCTCCCGCGCCGCCGTCGCTGCGATGCTGTCCCGGGAGGGCGGCGGTCACCTGGTAAACGTCTCGTCCAGCCTGGCCGACCATGCCCGGTCAGACTCGCCTTCGGCGCTGGCATCGTTGACCAAGGGCGGGTTGAACGCCGTGACAAAGGCGTTGGCGATCGAGTACGCGGACCACGGCATCCGATCCAACGCGGTCGCTCTAGGTGTCATCCGCACGCCGATGCATTCGCCGTCGACGTACGAAGCCCTCGCGGCAACCCATCCATTGGGTCGGCTGGGAGAGGTCGACGACGTCGTTGAGGCGATCATGTACCTGGAGAATGCCCCGTTCGTCACCGGCGAGATTCTGCACGTCGATGGCGGCCAGAGCGCGGGGCACTGATCATGACGCAGGCCGCCGAGGCGATCGAACGCGAAGAGATTCTGCGCGGTGTTCTCGATCAATGGAAAGCCGCTGTCGGCGCACACCAACCGCAGCAGGTGGCGTCGTGCTTCACCGAGGACGCGATCTTCCAAGGGCTGCGCCTGTACAGCGTTGGACGCCAGGGGATCGCGGACTATTACGCGTCGCAGCCGCTGGGCTTGACGGCCGCATATCGAATCCTCGAAACTAGGCGGCCCGCTGAGAATCTCGTGCTCGGCTACCTGAGTGTGGCGTTCTCGTTCTCCGATCGACCAACGGTGGACGTGTACCTCAGCGTGCTGCTAACCCGCGCGCACGACGGCTGGTACATCAGCCATTACCAGGTTTCACGCCTCTAAGCCAAGCCAACATTGCCAAGTGCGCGGCGCAGCATCGTTCGCCGGCAGGCCTGACGACACCACCCGGCGACACCTAAACCTGCGCGATGACACGCCGGGAACTCCCGCAGGACCGAGACGAAAACACCCCCGACCAGAGGCCGGGGGTGTTTCGCGCAGCTGTTTTCTAGTGAGCGTGGCCGTGGTGACCGTGCCCGTGGTCGTCGGCCGCCTCGGCAGGCTTGTCGACAATCGCGGTCTCGGTGGTGAGCACCATGCGTGCCACCGATGCCGCGTTGAGCACCGCCGACCGGGTCACCTTGACCGGGTCGATGACCCCGTCGGCACCCAGGTCGCCGTACTCCAGCGTTGCCGCGTTCAACCCATGCCCGACCGGCAGCTCGCCGACCTTGCTGACCGCTACCGCTCCGTCGAGACCGGCGTTGGTCGCGATCCAGAACAGCGGAGCGCTCAATGCCCGGGAGAACACCTCGACGCCGCTGGCCTCGTCACCGGACAGCGATGCCTGCAACTCGGTCAGCGCCTTGCGAGCATGCACGAGTGCGGACCCACCACCGGCGACAATGCCTTCTTCCACGGCGGCCTTGGCCGCGGCCACCGCGTCTTCGACACTTTCCTTGCGCTTCTTGAGCGCGGTCTCGGTCGCGGCACCGACCTTGATCACGGCAACGCCACCGGACAGCTTGGCCAGCCGCTCCTGCAGCTTTTCGCGATCCCAGTCGGAGTCGGTGGACTCGATCTCGGCGCGCAGCTGCTTGGCCCGGCCGTCGATGGCCGCGGCGCCGCCGCCGCCTTCGACGATCACGGTGTCGTCCTTGCTGACCACCACACGCCGGGCCGAACCCAGCACGTCGAGACCGGCCTCGCGCAACGTGAGGCCGACGTCGGGGTTGACCACCTGGGCTCCGGTGACGATGGCCAAGTCCTCGAGGAACGCCTTGCGGCGGTCACCGAAGAACGGCGCCTTGACCGCAACGGCCTTCAGCGTCTTGCGGATCGCGTTGACCACCAGCGTCGAGAGCGGCTCGCCCTCGACGTCCTCGGCGATCACCAGCAGCGGCTTACCCGCCTCGGCGACCTTCTCCAGCAGCGGCAGCAGGTCGGGCAACGAGCTGATCTTGTCGCGGTGCAACAGGATCAGCGCGTCCTCCAGCACGGCCTGCTGGGCGTCGAAGTCGGTGACGAAGTACGCCGACAGGTAACCCTTGTCGAAGCCGACGCCCTCGGTGAAGTCCAGCTCGGTGTTCAGGGTCGACGACTCTTCGACGCTGACCACGCCGTCGTGACCGACCTTGGACATCGCCTCGCCGACTAGCGCACCGATCTCCTCGTCGCGCGAGGACACGGTGGCGATCTGCGCGATACCGGTCTGGCCGGATACCGGAGTGGCCGACGCCAGCAGCGCCTCGGATACCGTGTCCGCGGCCTTGCTGATGCCCAGCCCTAACGCGATCGGGTTGGCGCCGGCCGCGACGTTGCGCAGTCCGTGCTTGATGATGGCCTGCGCCAGCACGGTCGCAGTGGTGGTGCCGTCGCCGGCGACGTCGTTGGTCTTGGTGGCCACCGACTTGACCAGCTGAGCGCCCAGGTTCTCGAACGGGTCTTCCAGGTCGATCTCACGGGCGACGGTCACGCCGTCGTTGGTGATGGACGGCCCGCCAAAGGCCTTGGCCAGAACCACATTCCGGCCGCGGGGGCCCAGCGTCACACGTACCGCGCCGGCGAGCTTGTCCACGCCGGCTTCCATAGCCCGGCGCGCGGTCTCGTTGAACTCAATCTGCTTGCTCATAGGTCTTTCTTGTCTCGTCTCATAAGCGATCCGCCCCGGAAATCACCCACGTGTTGACGTAGGGATCGCCGGGGCGGAACACGCCTCTAGGTCTCTAGCCGGTGACCCGCCGCACTCGGCTGCGCCGAGCTTGCGATCACCTCTAGGTCTCTAGCCGGTGACCCGCCGCACTCGGCTGCGCCGAGCTTGCGATCACCTCTAGGTTTGGATGTACCTACTTGGCGACGACGGCAAGCACGTCACGGGCCGAGAGGATCAGGTACTCCTCGCCGCCGTACTTGATCTCGGTGCCGCCGTACTTGCTGTAGATGACGGTGTCGCCTTCGGACACGTCCAGCGGAATCCGCTTCGAGCCGTCCTCATCCCACCGGCCGGGGCCGACGGCGACGACTTTGCCCTCTTGGGGCTTTTCCTTCGCGGTGTCAGGGATGACCAGACCAGATGCGGTCGTGGTCTCGGCCTCGTTGGCCTGTACGAGGATCTTGTCCTCGAGTGGCTTGATGTTCACGCTCGCCACGATTGGAGCCCTCCACTTTAGTTGGTAGCAGGTTCGGAGCGGCTGCCCCGATTTACCCAGGTGTTCGGCTTTCGTCCGTGCCTACGCGTCGTCGTCGCGGGAGCCGACGCCGGGTTCGTCCGATTGCCACCTAGCACTCTATACATGCGAGTGCTAGCACTCAAGGGTGGGTCGGTGCTTTAACTGACTTGGCCTGTCACCACCGGTAAGCCCGGGTCGCTGGCCACGTCCAGCGGCGACGGCGGCGCACCGGCGGCCACCAGGTGCGCGGCGAAGGAGGCGATCATCGCCCCGTTGTCGGTGCACAGCCGCAACCGCGGGATGCGCAGCGCCAGGCCGGCGGCCTCGCACCGCTGCGCGGCCAACTCCCGCAGCCGCGAGTTGGCCGCCACACCACCTGCGACCAGCAGCGTGGACACCCCCAACTCGGTGGCCGCGCGGACCGCCTTCATGGTCAGCACGTCGGCCACCGACTCCTGGAATCCGGCGGCGATATCGGCGGTCGACGCATTCGGGTGGCTTTCGACGTAGCGCGCGACCGCGGTCTTGAGGCCGGAGAAGCTGAACGCGTGTGGCTCGTCGCGCGGGCCGGTCATGCCGCGGGGGAACACGATCGCGGTGGCGTCGCCGGTCCGGGCCAGGTCGTCGAGCAGCTTGCCGCCGGGATATCCGATGCCGAGCAGCCGGGCCACCTTGTCGTAGGCCTCCCCCGCGGCGTCATCGACGGTGCTGCCCAGTTCGACGATCGGCTGGCCGAGCGAGCGCACATGCAGCAGGTGGGTGTGGCCGCCGGATACCAGCAGCGCGACGCTTTCGGGTAGCGGCCCGTGCTCGTAGACGTCGGCCGCCAGGTGGCCGCCCAGATGGTTGACCGCATAGAACGGCACGGCCCAGGCAGCCGAATACGCCTTGGCTGCGGCCACTCCCACCAACAGCGCGCCGGCCAGGCCGGGCCCGATGGTGGCCGCGACGATGTCGGGCTTGTGCAGGCCGGCGGTAGCCAGGGCGCGGCGCATCGCCGGTCCGAGCGCCTCGAGATGTGCGCGCGACGCGACCTCGGGAACCACGCCGCCATACCGGACGTGTTCGTCGACGCTGGACGCCACCTCGTCGGCCAACAGCGTCACGGTTCCGTCGTCGTCGAGCCGTGCGATGCCGACACCGGTTTCGTCGCAGGATGTTTCGATCGCCAGGATCGTCGTGCTCATGGTGACGCAGTCTCCCGTCGCATCGTGTACGCGTCGGCACCGCTGATCCGGTAATAGCGCTTGCGCAGGCCGACGTCGGTGAATCCCACGCTGCGGTACAACGCGATCGCGGGCGCATTGTCGGTGCGGACCTCCAGATGCACGACGGAATCTCCGGCGATGTTCAGCAGCTCTTCGAGCATTCGCCGGCCGATGCCGCGGCCCTGAAATGCGGGGTCGACACCGATGGTGTGGATTTCGTATTCGAACGGCGGCGTGCGGCCTAACCGCGAGATCCCGCCGTAGCCGATCAACGTGTCGCCGTCGCGGGCCGCGACGTAGTGATTGTGGTCGGCAGCAAGCTCGCGGACGAATGCGATTGTGGGCCATGGGTCGTCGCCGGGAAACAGCAGAGCTTCCAGCTCGGCGCAACGTCCGGCGTCGGATTCGGTCAGCCCGTCGATGGTCACAGTCATTGGGCGGCCCGCTCGGCCAGCGTCTTGGCATCCGGTCGCCGCAAATACAGCGGTATCAGAGCGGCGGGGGGCTGCGACCAGTCGGCCACCGAGGCCACCAGGCCGACCGAATCGGGATACCGCGGTTCTACGCATGGCAGCCCGAACAGCACCGCGTGGTCCGGCGAGCCGGCGACCGCCTGCGCCGTGCCAGGGTCGACGTCCGCCGGCGCGCTCACCGCCGGCCCGTCGACGCGAACGCCGTCGCGGTAACGGGCCCAGTAGATCTCGCGCCGACGGGCATCGGTGACCACCAACACCTCGCCGCTGGTCTGGCCGCCGATGGCATCGAGGCTGCACACCCCGTACACCGGAATGCCCAGTGCGTGGCCATAAGCCGACGCGGTTGCCATCCCGACCCGCAGGCCGGTGAACGGGCCGGGCCCGCAGCCGACCACCACCGCGTCCAGGTCGGACATCGATCGCCCAGCGTCGGCCAACGCGGCCAACACGTTCGGGGTGATCCGTTCGGCATGTGCGCGGGCATCGGTGCTGACCCGCTCGGCCAGCAGGCCGCCATCGCCGACCACACCGGCCGTCACCGCGGGCGTCGTCGTGTCGATCGCCAGCACCGTGCTCATCGGCGCCACTCCTCCTCATCACTGCGTTCTGCATCGTCGTTGGCGCGCCTCACGGGCAGCTCCATTGCCACGTCGCAGTTCGGATGTCGGAGTTACTAATTCGTTCGAGCCGGACGTCGAGATGCCGGTCGGACAACCGTTCGGCGAGGCCTTCCCCCCACTCCACCACGACGACGGCATCGTCGAGTTCGGTATCGAGGTCCAGGCTCTCCAGCTCGTCGAGCAGGTCGGCGCCGGTGTGATCGAGTAGGCGGTAGACGTCGACGTGAATCAGCGCCGGGGCGCCGATCCGTTTGGCCGGATGCACCCGCGCCAGCACGAATGTCGGCGAGGTCACCGGCCCGTCGACATCCATCGCCGCAGCAATTCCTTTGGCCAGCACCGTTTTTCCAGCACCAAGCGGGCCAGAGAGTACGACGACATCGCCGGCCCGCAACTGGCCGCCCAGCTGGGAGCCCAGTGCGACCGTGTCTTCGACATTCGGCAGCGTCGCGATGCCGGACCCAGCGTCAGTCACGGCGCAGGACCCGATCGCGCAACCGCTGGCTTAGCACCGCGAATCGCCCCGGACTCGCGTGCTTGACCAGCCGCACCAACCCGTCGCTGACCGAATCCGGCTTGTCCAGCAACACCAAATGTCCTGCCCTGGAGACGATCACCAATTCGGATTCCGGCAGTACTTCCGCCATTTTTCTCGAGTAGCGGGCCGGCGTGACCAGGTCGCGGTCGCCGCAGACGATCAGCGTCGGGATCTTGGCCAGCGTCGGCAGCGCCTTCGTCTCGTCGTGCGCCTGCAGGGCGTGCAGAAACTCCACCATGGTCGGCACCGGGGTGTCGAGCATCATCTTCTCCGAGAACGCCACGATAGTGGGGCTGACTCGCATGTCGGAGTAGGACGCGGCGCGCAGGATGGGGCCGATCAGCGAACGCGCAGCGGTGCGGCCGCGCTGCACCAGCCTGGGCGCCGACCTCGCGGCCCGCAGAACAGCTTCCAGCGCGGGATTGTTCAGGATTTCACCCAGCGGCGACTCGGTGACACCTTCGGCCGCCGATGAGATCAATGCTGCCCCGGTGATCCGGCTGCCGTAATGCTGCGGGAACTGCCGGGCGTGCGACAGCACCGTCATCCCGCCCATCGAATGGCCGACCAACACGATCGAACCGCGCGGCGCGATCACCTGCAGCACGGTCTCCAGGTCCTTACCCAGCTGGGTCAGCGTGTACGTCTCGGGCGGCGCTTCGCCGGACCGGCCATGGCCACGCTGGTCGTAGAAGATCATCCGGACCTCAGAACCCCACTCCTCCGACAGCCGGATGCGCTGAAAGTGGAAGGAGCCCATTCGAAGACAGAAGCCGTGGGCGAACACGACGGTCAACGGCGCGTCGGTGGGCCCGACCTCGCGGACCGCGAGGTGGACACCGTCGGGCGTGGTCACCAGATAGCTGCGGTCGCCGTCGAGCGTCTCGAAATCTTCGTACGCGAACGGGTCATCGACGACAGCACGCCGGTTGAGCATCGAGCGGGCCACGGTCGCTCCGGCGATGGTGCCTACCGCACCGATTCCAGCGGCGCCGGCCAGCCAGCGTCCGCGCCCCCGCCTGCCGACATGGAAGACGTCAAAATGGTCGTCGCTCAATGCTTCTCAGCCTCGCGATAGGTTCGGGTGATGCGTCCGCGTGGACTGGTCGCCACCTCGTAATGGATGGTGTCCAGCAGGTCCGCCCACTCTTGGGCAGTAGGCTCACCGCGGGTGCCCGGCCCGAACAGGATCGCCTCATCTCCCTCGGCGACATCGACGGCTCCGGGGCCGAGGTCAACCAGGAACTGGTCCATACAGATCCGGCCCACACCGGGGCGTCGCCGGCCGTTGATCTGCACTTCCAGCCGGCCACCCAGCGACCGGAAGACACCGTCCGCGTAGCCGATCGGCATCAGGGCCACCGTGGTGTCCTGCTGGGCGATCCAGGTGTGCCCATACGACACGCCCTCACCGGCCCGAATCGACTTCACCAGCGCGACGGTGCATTTCACCGTCATCGCCGGGATCAGGCCCATGTCTCCGAGAGTGGGTACCGGACTCAGGCCGTACAGCGCGATCCCGGGACGAACCATGTCGAAGGCCAGCTCCGGGCGCGTCATGGTGGCCGAGGAATTCGACAGGTGTGCCACCTCGAACGGCACCTTGTGATCGCGCGTCAGCGCCAGGATATCGGTAAAGCGTTGCGCCTGAAGATTATTGATCGGATTGTTGGGCTGGTCGGCGTACACCATGTGTGACATCAGGCCGTGCAACCGGATGGCGTCCTCGGCGATGGCGCGGCTCAGTGCGGTCAGCATCGTCGGATACTGCGCCACCGGGACGCCGTTGCGGTTCAGGCCGGTGTCCACTTTGAGCGTCACCGCGGCCGTGCGCCCGGTGCGACGGACCGCGGCCAGCAACTCCTCGAGCTGGCGCAGCGACGACACCGCGATCTGTACGTCGGCCAGCAGCGCCGGACCGAAGTCGATCCCGGGTGGATGCAGCCAGGCCAGCACGGGCGCATCGAGCCCCGCGGCCCGTAACGCCAACGCCTCGTCAACGGTGGCGACACCCAGTTCGGCGGCGCCCGCGGCCAGCGCCGCCCGAGCGACCTCGACAGCGCCGTGCCCGTATCCGTCGGCCTTGACCACAGCCATCACCTGCGCGCGGCCGGCGTTCTCGCGCAGCACCCGCACGTTGTGCTGGACAGCAGCCAAATCGACGACGGCCTCAGCGAGGACGCCCGGCGTCAGGGAAATCGCACTCATGTCCCCGCCATTGTCCCAGAACCGGCCCGCGCGGCCGTATTCCGACAGGTCAGTGGGCGAAGTGCTCGGCCTGGTAGTGCCCACCGGGCTTGAGCTTGTCCAGGGACGCCAGCGCGGTCTGAGCGTCGTCGTGCAGCGCCCTGGCGAGGTCGGCCGACAGGCCTTCGCGCACCACGATGCGCAGCACGGAGATGTCGTTGGCGTTGTCCGGCATGGTGTAGGCCGGCACCTGCCAGCCGAAACCACGGAGCTCGTGGGACACGTCGAACTCGGTGTATCCCAGTCCGCGCGCCAGCCGGAAAGCGACGACGGGAATCGCCGACCCATCCGAGATCACTTCACAGTGGTCGGCTTCGTGCAGCTGTTGTCCCAGCCAGCGAGCCGTCGACGACAAAGCATGCATGACCTGGGTGTAGCCCTCGCGGCCCAGTCGCAGGAAGTTGTAGTACTGCCCGATCACCTGGTTGCCCGCGCGGGAGAAGTTCAGCGTGAAGGTCGGCATGTCGCCGCCGAGGTAGTTGACGTGGAAGACCAGGTCCTCGGGCAGGTACTGCTTGCTGCGCCACACCACGAACCCGATACCGGGGTAGGTCAGGCCGTATTTGTGCCCGCTGACGTTGATCGACACCACCCGGGGCAGCCGGAAGTCCCACTTCAGCTCGGGGTGCAGGAACGGCACCACGAACCCGCCGCTGGCGGCGTCGACGTGCACCGGAACATCCACGCCGCCGCCCGCAGCCAGCTTGTCGAGCGCCGCACAGATTTCGGCGATCGGCTCGAGTTCGCCGGTGTAGGTGGTGCCCAGGATCCCGACCACCCCGATGGTGTTCTCGTCGACGGCGTCGATGACCTGCTCCGGGGTGATGACGTAGCGCCCCTCCTCCATCGGCAGGTACTTCGGTTCGACGTCGAAGTAGCGACAGAACTTCTCCCACACCACCTGCACGTTGGAGCCCATCACCAGGTTGGGGGTGCGCGTGGCCCAGTCTTTGCCGACCTTTTCCCGCCAGCGCCATTTCATCGCCAGCCCACCCAGCATCACCGCCTCGCTGGAGCCGATGGTCGACACCCCGATGGCGCTGGACGGGTCGTCGTCGCGCAGGTTATCGGCGTGAAAGAGATCGGCCACCATGCACACGCAGCGCTGCTCGATCGCCGCGGTCAACGGATATTCGTCCTTGTCGATCATGTTCTTGTCGAACGTCTCGGCCATCAGCCGGTCCGCCTGGGGATCCATCCAGGTCGTCACGAAGGTCGCCAGGTTCAGCCGCGAACTGCCGTCGAGCATCAGCTCGTCGTGGATGAAGCGGTAGGCGGCGTCGGGATCCATCGACTCTTCGGGCAGCCGTAGCGCGGGTACCGGCGTGGTGAACATGCGGCCGGTGTAGGCGGGCGCGATCGAGTGTGCAGGGACGGATGGACGGCTCACGGCGGATCCTCTCGGTTGGTGGCTCAAAGCTGCAGGGTGGCCAGCGCCGCCCGGATGTGGCCAACGATGCGCGACGCCGACGTCGGCGCGTCACCCGGCCCCGGGTCGGCCGCCGACAGCGCCGCCGCGCGGGCATGCACGAACGCCCCAGCGGCGGCGGCTTCGACCGCGGGCAACCCCGCGGCCAGCAGCGCGCCGGTCATCCCGGACAGCGCGTCGCCGGACCCGGCGGTCGCAGCCCAGGACTGCCCGGCCGGGTTGAGGTACACCGGGCCGCCGGGTTCGGCGACGACGGTGACGTTGCCCTTGAGCAGGACGGTCGCGCCGAGCGCGTCGGCCAGCTTTCGGGTGGCTCCGATCCGGTCGTCGCCGGGCGGAGCGCCGGCCAGGCGGGCGAACTCACCGGCGTGCGGCGTCAACAGGGTCGGGGCGCGACGCGAGGTGAGCAGGTCGGGATGCGCTGCCAAGATCGTCAGGCCATCGGCGTCGACGAGCACCGGCAGGTCGGTCTGCAACGCGAACCACAATGCGGCAGCGCCGGTTTCGTCGGTGCCCAGTCCCGGTCCGACGACCCAGGCCTGCACCCGCCCCGCGGCGGCCGGCGTCGGCGACGCGATCACCTCGGGCCAATGCGCGAGCACCTCGCTGTGCGCGCTGCCCGAGTAGCGAACCATCCCGGAGGTAGCCGCCACGGCGGCGCCGGTGCACAACACCGCCGCACCCGGGTAGGTCGACGAGCCGGCCATCACACCGGTGACGCCCTGGGTGTACTTGTCGTCGTGCGGTCCGGGTACCGGCCAGCGCGCTGCGACGTCGGCCGCTTCGAAGCCGACGACGTCGGTGTCGGGCAGCTCGAGTCCGATGTCGACCAGCTGCACCCGCCCGCAGTCGGCCAGCGCATGTACCGGCTTGAGCCCGCCGAACGTGACAGTCAGCGCGGCGTGCACCGCGGGCCCGGTGATCGCACCGGTCTCGACGTCGATACCGCTGGGGATGTCGACGGCCACCACCGGGATCGCCTGCGCGTCGACCGCGGCGAAGACGCCCGCGGCGTCCGGCCGCAGCGGGCCCGAGCCGGAGATCCCGACCACCCCGTCGATCACCAGATCGGTGGTCGCGTCAACGCTGCCGACGATGCGGCCGCCGGCCTTGCGGAATGCGGCCAGGGCCTTGTGGTGGGTGCGTTCGGGCTTGAGCAGTATCGCGTCGGCGGCGGCGCCGCGGCGGCGCACGTAGGTCGCGGCCCACAACGCGTCGCCACCGTTGTCGCCGGAACCGACGACCGCGCACACCCGCCGTCCGGCTACTCCCCCGGTGCGAGCTGTCAATTCGGCAAGGATCGCGGTCGCCAATCCGTATGCCGCGCGCGCCATCAGAGCGCCATCGGGGAGGCTCGCCAGCACCGGCGCTTCGGCCTCGCGGATCGCGTCAGCCGAGTAGTAGTGCCGCATCGTGCTCAGGTTACGTGTCCAGCAACGCGGGTACAGTCGATTAAACAGGCTAATTATCTCCGAGGGGCGGAATGGCACGAACTGAGAACGACACCTGGGACCTAGCCACCGGTGTGGGCGCCACCGCGACCGGTGTGGCAGTCGGACGCGCACTGGCGAACCGGGCAGACAACCCGCTGATCAACGATCCTTTCGCTGAGCCGCTGGTGCGCGCGGTCGGCGTGGACTTCTTCACCCGCTTGGCCAGTGGTGAATTGGATGCGGCCGAGGTCGACGATGGCGGCGAGTTCGGAATGCAGCGGATGGGCGACATGATGGCCGTGCGCACCCGCTTCTTCGACGACTTCTTCCTCGAGGCGGCTGCCGCCGGAATCCGCCAGGCGGTGATCCTCGCGTCGGGTCTGGACGCCCGCGCATACCGGCTGCCCTGGCCCGACGGCACCACCGTCTACGAGATCGACCAGGCCAGCGTCATCGAGTTCAAAGCCCGGACGCTCGCCGATCTCGGCGCCAACCCGACCGCCGACCTGCGCGCGGTGGCGATCGATCTGCGCAACGACTGGCCCACCGCACTGCGCGGTGCCGGCTTCGACTCCACCCAGCCCACCGCGTGGAGCGCCGAGGGGCTGTTGCCGTTCCTGCCGCCCGAGGCCCAGGATGCGCTGCTGGACAACATCACCCAGCTGAGTGCGGCGGGCAGCCGATTGGCCACCGAGAACATGCCGAATGCCGGCGACGCCGTGCCGGTGATGGCCGAACGGATGCGACAGTCCACCGAAAGCTGGCGCAAGCACGGGTTCGACGTGGAGATGACCGACCTCTGGTACGGCGGCGACCGCCACGATGTGGTCGAGTATCTCGAGCGCCACGCCTGGAGCGTGTCCTCAGTCGGAGCAGCGGAACTGGTTGTCAATCGCGGGATTTCGGTGCCCACCTCCGGCGACGACGAAGCAAAGAACTTCGCCGGGATCAGCTACGTGAGCGCGACCCGGCAGTAGCCGACCGCCGTCGGGCCAGCACGGCCTGACCCTTGATCCGGTGCGACGCCGCGCGTATCGTTGAGTTCCAATTACGAAACCCCGCGTAGCGAAAGGATTGCCTTGGTGCGCAGCCGTTACGCGGGCCAACCTTTCACCACCTCCACCACCGACATTGCCGCTGCGCTCGAGCACGTCAGCATCCCCACGTTGCTCTTGTCGCTGGTGCACATCACCGGTGATCCCCGCTTCGTCCGCGACTTCAAACCCGCCGGGATCTTCCTCAACGAAGTCCAGGGCTTCATGTCCGAGGAGGACAAAGCCCGCGCCCGCGCGGAAGCGCTACCCGTGATCGCCGACTATCGCGACCGCGGCTGCCCCGCGCCTGCTCCGCTGCCGCCGGAGCTCATCCGGGAGATGCTGGACTGGGCGGCCTGCGAGAGCGTTCCTGACGACTACCTTCCGCTGCTCTTCGAGGAGATGGACCTCGCGGGTGTCGACCCGCGCCGGCCGGTCCCGTTGGACGTCGATCACGCCGCCCAGGTTCCGGTTGTCGTCATCGGTTGCGGCGAGTCGGGAATCCTGGCCGGTATTCGATTGCGGCAGGCCAACATTCCGTTCACCATCCTCGAGAAGAACGCCGGCCCCGGTGGAACATGGTGGGAGAACAGCTACCCGGGTGCGCGCGTCGATGTCGCCAACCACTTCTACTGCTACAGCTTCGAACCCAGTAATGACTGGTCGCATTTCTTCGCCGAACAGCCGGAGCTGCAGAGCTACTTCAGCCGCGTGATGGACAAGCATCATCTCAACGACCACGTGCGCTGGCAGAGCGAGGTCGTCGCCGTCGAATGGGACGACGAAGACGGCCTGTGGACGATCACCACGCGCGAAGACGACGAAGGACTCATCACGTTGCAGGCGCGCGCCGTCATCACCGCGGTCGGCCAGCTCAACCGTCCGCACATACCGGAGTTTCACGGCGCGAAGACTTTTCGCGGGCGAGCGTTTCATTCCGCGGCGTGGGACCACTCGGTCGATCTCACCGGCAAGCGCGTCGCGCTGATCGGCGCCGGCGCCAGCGGCTTCCAGATCGCCCCGGCCATCGCCGACGACGTCGAGCACCTCACCGTTTTTCAGCGCACCGCGCAATGGATGTTCCCCAACCCGATGTACCACGACGAGGTCGGCGACGGGGTGCGCTGGGCGATGGACCACCTGCCCTTCTACGGACGCTGGTATCGATTCCTGGTGCTGTGGCCCGGATCTGACAAAGGCCTCGACGCCGCGCGGGTCGACCCGACCTACCCAAACCAGGACTACGCGGTCAGCGAGATCAATGCCATTGCCCGGCTGATGTTCACCGACTGGATCACCGGTCAGGTCGACGGCGACGAGGAGTTGCTCGCCAAGGTGCTACCGGACTACCCGGCCACCGGCAAGCGAACGCTGCAAGACGACGGCACCTGGCTGCGCACGCTGCGCCGCGACAACGTCGACCTGGTGCGCGCACCGATCCAGCAGATCACCGAAGACGGCATCGTCACCGAAGACGGTCAGCGCTATGACGTCGACATCATCGTGTACGCCACCGGTTTTCGGCACACCGACGTGTTGTGGCCGATGGCGATCACCGGCCGCGACGGCGCCGATCTGCACAGCGTCTGGGGCAGCCGGCCATTCGCCTACCTGGGCATCACCGTGCCGCAGTTTCCCAACTTCTTCGTCATCTACGGGCCGGGCGCACACCTGGCCCACGGGGGCAGCCTGATCTTCAACTCCGAACTGCAAATGCGCTACATCAACACTTGCCTGGCGAAACTGGCTGAGCCAGAAGTGCATTCGATCGAACCCACCACCGAGGCGGCAGCGGACTGGCATCAGCGCACTCAGCATGAGATCAAGCAGATGGTGTGGGCGCACAAAGGAGTCAAGCACTCGTATTTCAAAAATGCCGACGGCGAGATCCACACGGTCAGCCCGTGGCGACTCAACGAATACTGGGCCGCGACGCGCGAACCTGACTGGTCGAAGTTCGTGACCCGAGCTACTCGACCGTGACCAATTTGTCTCGTTCCTCCTCGCCGCGTCCCGCGGCGCATCGTCACTCGACGGTGACCAATTTGTCTCGTTCCTCCTCGCCGCGTCCCGCGGCGCATCGTCACTCGACGGTGACCGACTTGGCCAGGTTGCGCGGCTTGTCGACATCGTAACCGCGGGCCTGCGCCACCGACGCCGCGAACACCTGCATCGGGATGGTCGACAGCAGTGGCTGCAAAAGCGTTGACACCGCCGGGATTTCGAACAGGTGGTCTGCGTAGGGACGTACGGTGTCGTCGCCCTCCTCGGCGATCACGATGGTGATCGCGCCACGCGTCTGGATTTCGCGGATGTTGGACAGCAGCTTGCCGTGCAACATCGCCGAACTCTTCGGTGACGGCATCACGATGATCACCGGTAGGTCGTCTTCGATCAGCGCGATCGGGCCGTGCTTGAGCTCACCGGCCGCGAAGCCCTCGGCATGCATGTAGGCCAGTTCCTTGAGTTTCAGCGCGCCTTCGAGTGCTACCGGGTAGCCGACGTGGCGGCCGAGGAACAGGATCGTCGATGCCTGGGCAAATCGGTGGGCCAACTTGGTAACCGGCTCGATGTCGGCGATCACGCGTGCCACCAGATCGGGCATGGCCTCCAGGTCGCGGTATTCGCGTTCCACCTCGTCTGGGTACTTGGTGCCGCGAGCCTGCGCCAGCGCCAGACCGACCAGGTAGTTGGCGGTGACCTGTGCCAGGAACGTCTTCGTGGACGCCACGCCGATCTCCGGGCCGGCCCGGGTGTAGAGCACCGCGTCGCACTCGCGGGGAATCTGCGATCCGTTGGTGTTGCAGATGGCCAGCACCTTGGCCTTCTGCTCCTTGGCATGACGGACAGCTTCCAAGGTGTCGGCGGTCTCCCCCGACTGCGAGATGGCGATCACCAGCGTGCTGCGGTCCAGCACCGGGTCGCGGTAGCGGAATTCGCTGGCGACCTCGACCTCGACCGGCAGCCGGGTCCAGTGCTCAATGGCGTACTTGGCCAGCAACCCCGAGTGATACGCAGTGCCGCACGCCACGATGAAGACCTTGTCGATCTCGCGCAGTTCCTGGTCGGAGAGCCGTTGCTCGTCGAGCACGATGCGGCCGTCGACGAAGTGCCCGAGCAGAGTGTCGGCAACCGCGGTGGGCTGCTCGGCGATCTCCTTGAGCATGAAGTACTCGTAGCCACCCTTCTCGGCGGCGTCGACGTCCCAGTCGATGTGGAACTTGCGGGCGCTGTCGGTCAGATCGTTGCCGTGGAAGTCGGTGACCCGGTAACTGTCGGCGGTGATCGCGACGGCCTGATCCTGTCCGAGCTCGACCGCCTCGCGGGTGTGACCGATGAACGCAGCGACATCGGAGCCGACGAACATCTCGCCCTTACCGATGCCGACCACCAGCGGTGTCGAGCGGCGCGCGGCGACGATGGTGCCTGGCTCGTCGGCGTTGGCGAACACCAGCGTGAAGTGCCCCTCGAGACGGCGCAGCACAGCCAGCACGGAGGCGGTGAAATCGCCCGCCGTCTCGCCGTGGTGGTAGTTGTGGGCGACCAGGTGGACCGCGACTTCGGTGTCGGTGTCGCTGGCGAACTCGACCCCGGCGTTTTCGAGTTCCTGCCGCAGCGGAGCGTAGTTCTCGATGATCCCGTTGTGGACGACCGCGATTTTGCCCGCCGCATCACGGTGCGGGTGCGCGTTGCGGTCGGTGGGGCGTCCGTGCGTCGCCCAGCGGGTGTGGCCCACACCGGTCGTGCCGCGTAAGGCTGCCGGGTCGGCCTCGGCGAGCGCGCTCTCCAGGTTCGCCAGTCGGCCGGCGCGCCGCCGAACCGTCAGGTCACCGTCCCCGTCGACCAGTGCGATACCGGCTGAGTCGTAACCCCGGTACTCCATTCGGCGCAGCGCGTCGACGACAACACCGAGGGCAGGCTGATGCCCGACGTAGCCGACGATTCCGCACATAGCCCTTCAGGGTAGTGCAGTGGGACGGTTGCAAGCCTCTTCTGACACAGTGCAGCCGCCCCGATCGGGACGGCTGCACTGCATCTGACCTGCATGAGGTCGGTTACCTGTTAACCGGCTTACCAGCCAGGTCCCCGCCACCCCGGGCCTCCCGGCGGACCGCCGTAGCCACCTGGGTGGTCCCAAGGACCGGGCCCTTCCGGGTGCCACGGGCCGTAGCCGTGCCAGTGGCCCTGGTCGCGTGGCTCGCCGTCGAAGTAGAAGTCGTCGTGACAGCGGTTCCAGTCCCAGTTGTTACCCCAGCCCGGGTCATAGAACTGCCCAGGACACCAGTGGTAATCCGGTAACGGCCCAGCGGGCTGGGCCTCAGCAACGCTCGCCGCGCCCACACCAGCAAGTCCTAAACCCGCGGTGATGGCAGTCGCAGCTGCGATTCGTTTGATGTTTATCACTCACCCTTGGTACCACCCCCCGCTCACATACCAAACACCTAGCGAGCAAATGTTGTTAAGACTTGATCTGAATGAGCTTGATATTGAATAAGTTTCAATAACGAATGCTCGCAGCGTCGACGCCCACGCAAAACGGCTGACCGGCACGTTCCCGCAGTAAGCGGCCCGCAAATGAAGCAGCCGCCCCCGGGCGGGACGGCTGCTTCACAGGTTGATCGGTTGCTCACGGATGCCAGGGGCCGTAACCGTGCCAGTGTCCTTGGTCGTGCGGCTCGCCGTCGAAGTAGAAGTCGTCGTGACAGCGGCCCTGGTCCCAGTTGGGCCCCCAGTGCGGGTCGAAGAACTGGCCGGGACACCAGTGGTAGTCCGGAAGCGGAGCGACAGGCTGAGCCTCGGCCATGCTCGCTGCGCCGATGCCGGCAAGACCCAGGCCCGTGGTGATAGCAGCCGCGGCTGCGATTCGTTTCAATGTCATGTCCCCCGTCGTACCACCCCACTCGACGCCCAAAACGTGACGCGTGGGCGTGTTCGCTGGCGACTTGCTGGCAATGAGCTTGATAGAAACTGATTCGCCTGGCGGCGAGGCTGCGGCGCGGGCGTCGGTGTGCGCTACCGTCATCGAGTGGCAAAGACAGGCAAGCTCGTTGGCGCCCTACGCCGACGCGGCCCGCATCGGGTGTTGCGCGGTGACTTGGCATTCGCCGGATTGCCGGGTGCCATTTACACACCGGAGGCGGGTTTGCACTTGCCCGCGGTGGTGTTCGGCCACGATTGGCTCACCGGCGTTGCCCGGTACTCAGGTTTGCTGGAGCACCTGGCGTCCTGGGGCATCGTCGCCGCCGCTCCCGATACCGAGCGCGGGGTGGCGCCGTCGGTGTTGAACCTGGCCTTCGACATGGGCACCGCGTTGGACATCGCCACCGGGGTGCGACTGGGGCCGGGCAAGATCAGCGTGCATCCCGACAAGCTCGGTGTGATCGGGCACGGCTTCGGCGCCTCGGCTGCCGTGTTCGCCGCCGCCGGGATGAAAGCCAAGCCTCGAGCAGTGGCCGCCGTGTTCCCGGCCGTCACCACCCCGTCGGCCGACCAACCGGCTGCGGCGCTGCGGGTACCCGGCGTAGTGTTCAGCGCGCCGGGTTCAGCAAAGGCATTGCGCTCCAACGCCATTGAACTCTGGCAGGCCTGGGACACCGCGACGCTACGCATCGTCAACAAAGCTCAGGCCAACGGCCTGGCCGAAGGCCGGCGATTGGCGACGGCGTTCGGCTTGGGCGGCCCGGACCGCAAGACGCAGAAAATCATTCGGGCGCTGCTGACCGGCTATCTGCTCTACACCCTCAGCGGCGACAAGACCTATCGCGACTTCGCCGACCCGGACGTTCAACTACCCAAGACTTTGCCTGTCGGCGAGGAAGCCGCGGCATTGACGCCCGAAGAGAAGTTCGTCGCGCTGATCAAGGGCTGAATTCACTGGCCCACCTGTGGCAGTTGATCCTCGGCGATCTCACAGGGCGTTGACCCGTCGGTCGCCGGTCCCGCAGCCGGTGGAGGCTGCTCGGCTGGCGGCGGCGCATCGGTCGGCACGTCGGCCTGTTGCGCGGCCGGCTCGCCGACGACTTCGGCTGCAGTGGGCGGATTTTCGATCACCGGCGCCTCGGGCACGACGTTATCGGTGCTGGGCGGCTCATCTGCGTCTGGTTTATCGGCGTCTGCATTTTCGGCGTCGTCGTCGGCCGCCGGATCCTCGGCATCGTCGAGGTCTAACGGGTCATCTCCAGCGCCGGGGCCGCCGCCCAACCCACCGGCCAATGAACCCAGCAGGCTGCCGATACTGTCGACGATGCTTCCGACCACGCCCCCGATGCCGCCGGTCATACCGCCAAGCCCGCCGAGACCGCCTGCGCCTGCGGATAACCCGGCAGAGTCCCCGAGCGGATCGGCCAATGCCGGCGATACCGGCTCCGCGTCATCCGTTGCTGGAAGCTCCTGGCGCGCTTCGGGTATCGGCGGTAAAGGCCCCGGGGCCGCAGCCGGCACCGTCGGCATTGGGCCGGCAGGCAGTGAGGCCGCCGGCGCCGCGTCCACGGCCGAGCGCTCGTCGTAAGCAGGCTGCCAACTCGGCCCCAGGTCGCCGGGGATGTCGAAACATATGTCACGCGTCGAGGCCAGCGCATGGATCGCCGTGTCGTAGGACGCCGCCACTGAGGCATTCGCCGAGCTCATCGCCGCGAGCCAGTCGTTGCGAATATCGTTGTCCACGTACGGGATTACCTGCTGGTGGACCACCACTTCAGCCGCCGACCGGTCGCCCGAGCCCGCCGTGACGGCGTTCGCGGCGGACAGCCATGTCGGTCGCTCCGCCGCCCGACGTTCGTCGATCGCGACGGCGGTCGCGACCTTGCCGTCGACTGACTGCCATACATCGTCGCGCAGTATGGCGCAGTGCTCGGCGGCGGCGCGAACATGGGCGGCGACCTCCGCCGCGACGTCGCAGTGGCGCTGGAGAAACCGCGTTGCCGCTTCGGCACCTGAACCTCGCCACGCCGCCGCGAGCTCGCTGACCTGGGTGCGCTGCACCCACAACGCCTCCTCGATCGCGGTGACCGCGGCGCGAAGTTCGGCGGTATCCCCGTCGAGCACCCGCAGGTCGAGTCCGGCTTCGGTGTCATACCAGTCCCCCACCTGCGACGGGTGCGCGGTGAGATCAGGTTGCTGATAGCCGAGCGCCTGGCAGGCCCGCACGTAGGTCTGGGTGTGCTCGACCGCGGGCCTACCTTCGGCAAGCCGCATCGGAACGTCATATCGATCGCTCATTCTCAGGCGATCCGCGCGGCGGCCAGCTGATCGGCGTCGTCGTAGCGGTCGGCGGCGGACCGCAGCGACGCGGCCACCTCCATGCTGGCCCGTGCCCATTGGGTGAGCTCGCCGCCGAGGCGATGCAAGGCGAATCGCAACGCGTCGCCCTGGCCGATGTAGGCGCGGCCGGAGGTGGTGCCGTCGAAGGCCAACCTGCCGAAATGAGTGCGCACCGCGCCGTCGATGAGATGCGCTGCGTCGTCAAACCGATTCGCGACGGCATGAACAGCTGCAGCGTCGACAAAAGCGTCTCGTTGTCCCATAACAGTTTCGACGCCACGAGTGGCGTGAAGGTTCCGCCTCTAGCGGGTGGCGCGCACCATGTCGGCGACGTGTGCGGCCAGCCGGTGAGCGACATGCTCGTCGTCGGCTTCCACCATCACGCGGATCATCTGTTCGGTTCCCGATGGCCGCAACAGAATTCGACCGGTGTCGCCGAGTTCGTCTTCGACTTGCTGCACCGCGGTTTGAACCGACGGCGCGGCAACGGCGGCAGCCTTGTCGGAGACGTCGACGTTGATCAGCACCTGCGGCAGGGTGTGCATCGCGGAGGCCAAACCGGCCAGCGAGGTCCCGGTCTGCGCCATCCGCGACATCAGCCGCAAGCCGGTCAGGATGCCGTCGCCGGTGGTGGACAAAGTGGGCAACACGATGTGTCCGGACTGCTCACCGCCGAGGCTGAATGCGCCAGATCGCAGCTCTTCCAACACATATCGGTCACCGACCGCAGTGGTGCGGACCTCGACCCCGGCCGCGCGCATCGCCAGGTGCAACCCGAGGTTGCTCATGACGGTCGCGACCAGAGTGTTGCCGGCCAGCTCGCCGGCTTCCTGCATCGCCAGCGCCAGGATCACCATGATGGCGTCGCCATCGATGACCTCCCCGGCCGCGTCGACGGCCAGGCATCGGTCGGCGTCGCCGTCATGCGCCAGCCCGAGATCGGCGCCGTGCTCCAGCACCGCCGAGCGCAGCACGTCCAGGTGCGTCGAGCCGCAGCGGTCGTTGATGTTGAGGCCGTTGGGTTCGGCGTTGATCGCGATGACGCGCGCACCGGCGGCGCGGTAGGCGCGCGGCCCCGCGGTCGAGGCGGCGCCGTGGGCGCAGTCGACCACCACGGTCAACCCGTTGAGCCGGACAGTGCTGGCTTTGCCGACCTGACGCAGGTAGCGGTCCAGCGCATCCCCGGCGTTGATCACGCGGCCGATGCCTGAGCCGACGGGACGCAGCCCGGGCCCGGAGGCGACCAGATCCTCGATCTGGTCTTCGGTCGCGTCGTCGAGTTTGTGCCCGCCCGGCCCGAAGATCTTGATCCCGTTGTCGGGCATCGGGTTGTGCGACGCGGAGATCATCACGCCGAAGTCGGCGTCGTATTCGTGGGTCAGGTAGGCCACAGCCGGGGTCGGCAGCACGCCGCAGCGCAGCGCGTCGACGCCCTCGCTGGTGAGACCGGCGATCACCGCCGCTTCCAGCATTTCCCCGCTAGCGCGGGGATCGCGGCCGATCACCGCGACGCGTCGTCTTCTGCTGCCCTTGCGGGTCAGCCGGCGAGCGGCCGCGGCGCCGAGGGCCAACGCGAGTTCGGCGGTGAGCTCGCGATTGGCAACCCCTCGGACGCCATCAGTGCCGAATAGTCGACCCATGCGGTCAAACCTCTCACAGTTGGTGACCGCGCATACGTACGACAAAAGGATTCGCCGGAGTGCGACCCAACTGGTACGCGGCCGTGATCGCCGCCTGGATCAGCGCTTGCTGTACTGAGGCGCCTTACGGGCCTTCTTCAGGCCGTACTTCTTGCGCTCAGTGGCACGCGGGTCACGCGTGAGGAAGCCGGCCTTCTTCAGCGCTGGCCGGTCCTCGGGCTGGACGATGATCAGCGCGCGGGCGATCGCCAGACGCAGCGCCCCGGCCTGACCGGACGGGCCGCCACCGTGCAGGTGGGCGAAGATGTCGAAGGCGTCCACCCGGTCGACGGTCACCAGCGGAGCCTTGATCAGCTGCTGGTGCACCTTGTTCGGGAAGTAAGCCTCCAGGCTGCGGCCATCGAGTTCGAACTTGCCGGTGCCGGGCACCAGGCGAACCCGAACGACGGCTTCCTTACGGCGGCCGACGGTCTGGATCGGACGCTCGATGAAGATGGAGCCTTCGCGCGCCGCGGGGGCGGCAGCGGTCTCAGGAGTCTCGGGGGCCTCGACGGCCTCTTCGACAACGACCTCAATCTCAGTTGCTTCGGTCTCGGTCATTATTGGGCCACCTGCTTGATCTCGAACGGAGTCGGCTGCTGAGCGCCGTGCGGATGCTGCGGACCGGCGTAGACGTGCAGCTTTTTCTTGATCTGCCGACCGAGCTTGTTTTTGGGGATCATGCCGACGATCGCCTTCTCGACGACCCGATCGGGGTGCTTTTCCAGCAACTCGCCGATCGTGCGGCTCCGCAGACCGCCCGGGTAACCCGAGTGACGGTAGGCCAGCTTCTTGTGTTGCTTGTCGCCGCTCAGAGCGACTTTTTCGGCGTTGACGATGATGACGAAGTCACCGCCGTCGGTGTTGGGCGTGAATGTCGGCTTGTGCTTGCCGCGCAGCAGAGTTGCTGCCGCGACGGCCAGGCGACCGAGCACCACGTCCTGGGCGTCGATGACGTACCACGTCCGCGTGGTGTCACCCGCCTTGGGCGCGTATGTGGACACAGCGCTTACCTTCTGTTCTCTCGGGTGGATCCCGGTGACCCGGGTGCCGGTCAGACGTTTGCGGCTTTGGGATGTTCTCGGCGACCGACGTAGACCCGAGACCCGGCGTACCGCACGCCAACGGAGCAGCTTACCGGCGGTTATCCGCGCAGGTCAAAACGCCACCTGAAGCGCTCGCTGACGCGACGCCGTCGCGAGAAACCCAGCACTTTCCGCGTGCGCTGCAGATCACTTATCGGCGCAGCGTACGGTAGATAAAATCGCGGTGACTTTAATTCGTAGGAGGTCAAGATGCCAGAGAACGAAATCACTGGGCCTGAACAGACCGACCGCTCGATCGTCGACAAGCTCTGGAGCAAGCGCGCCGAGCTGCTGTGGGGCCTGGCCGTCCTGGTCATGCTGCTGACCTTCGTCGATCCGGTGGTGTTGATCGGTGCCGCGTTGCTCGTCGCGACGATCGTCGTGGCCTGGGCCGGATTCCACGAGCTCATGGAGCGCGCCAAGCAGGACGATGCGACTTCGCCCGCGGCGCCGCTCCGCGCAGCGCCGGCCAGTGATCGGGAGCCTGAGAAGACGGCCACGCACCTGCCGTGGCAGGGCCACCACGCCGCCTAAGAGTTGGTTAGTTGACTGACGCGCTGAGGCGATATCTCGAGCAGAGCGGCGATATCGCGAATCGGTACGCCCCGTTCGACCAGCCAGTGCGCATATTCTCGTGCCCGCTCGGCGCTCTCCCGCTCTAATGCACTCGCCCGTGCGCGCATATCCCGGATCTGGCGAGCAGCTTCGAGGAGCTCACGGGAGGCTGGCTCTTCCACTCGGACGCTGGCGATTTCGACAGTGATCTCCCGGAGCGGAATCCCGCGATCGAGCGCGATGTATTCGCGAGCCATCATGGGCGCCTCGGCGAGCCGGCGAGCTTGGGTGATTCCACCGACCTCGGGAATGTGGACCATCCACCAGCGGCCTTCGCGCGTGATGTCGATCTTGTACCCGTGCATCACGATTCCTCTTTGCTGCGCTCAATCGCCTTGTTGACTTGGTTGACCACGCCAGCCGAGATCGTTCGATGCCCCGTCGCCACGACGACGCAGGCGCCGGACGCTGGGTGGCACCACTTGGTGTGACTGCCTTTACCGTCGGACTTCACAAACCCGGCCTTGCGCAAGCGCTTCACCACCGAACGGGAAGGTTCGTCACTTACCACAAGAATAGTCCACCTAGCTTGACTGTTTCCAGTCAACCTCTCTAGACAAATATGTCGGCGGGTCGGTCAGTCCTTCGACCCACCCGGAGGTAACTGCGCGGTTCCGCCGGTCTCTCCTACCGACGGAACCGCGCAGAGTCTTTGTGGATCAGCGTCCCGTCCGGGTCCAGTCGCCGGCTGCTCGGCGGTCCGCAGCTGCAACGTCATCGGCGCCGTCCCGTACCGCTTTTCCAAGATCGACCAAGATTTCATTGAGCGCCGTAGCGGCCTGATGCCACTTGGCCTGCTCGGCGCGGTAGGCGGTCGCAGCTTCGCGGGTCCACAGTTCTTGCAGTGGCGCGACCTGGGCCCTCAAGTCCTGCAGCGCAGCATTGAAGCGCGTCGACGCGGTATGGATCTCTTGGCGAACAGACGCTTCGATCTCGTCGAAGTTGTATGACAATCGCGGGTCCATTGGCGCTCGGCCTCACAGATTTCCGGCGGCAACGCCGATATGTGCCGCATGGCTGTCGGCGGCATCCCGTAGTGCGACCTCGTTGCAGCGAATGGTCTCCGAAATGCCGTGAAGCGCTTGGTGCAGCCTCATCGACTCCGCGTTCCAGCGATCCACTACGTCCTTGAATCGCGACGCCGCGGTGCCGCCCCACACGGACTGGGGCACACCGCCCATCCGGCCGATGAACGCCTGCAGCGCCGCGCGAATCTCCGCGTTCCGGGTATCGATGGCCGCAGCCACCGAGCGCATGAGATCGAAATCGGTGCTGAGTGCATTGCCACCCGTCGGTGCGCTCACTGGTTCCTCTTCCCGCCGATGACCGCGGCCCCACCCGCGCTGACAACAAGTAAGACTCGTGCCTGCGCGATCTGGTTCCCACCACATTCAGTCCAAGACCCGCGCTGATCGGACCGCCAAGTCACACACCTGACGCACGGCGTCGCCGCGACCGCTGCGGCTTTGGCAGCCGATGCTTACCCGGACTGCTTTGTCGACCCAGACCGCCCAGCGGATGTCATGGCCGGCCCGAATCTCTCGATAGGTCACCGCCGGACGTCCTGCACTTGGGTCCGATGGGTTGAAGTCGACGAACACCCCGGCCGGCGCAGCGTCAATCGCACCTTTGAGGAACTCGGCCGTGGCAGCCAAACTCGACAGGGCGACCCTCGACTGGGTGACATGCAGCGCCACCTCAGGATCTGTCGGCGACGTGATCTGCAACCGGGCAGAACCCGGGCCGGCGACGATACGCTGCATCGCCCATTGAGCAGGAACCTCCAGTGCAACATGCCCTTCCACTGCGAACGTCGTCGGCAGGGGCTCGTGCGGGCGCGGTTCGCCATGACGCTGCACGGCAACAACACTGGTGGTTAATCCGATGAGGAGTACCAGCCTGGTCAGCGCCCGTCGATGGCGAGACCCTCCCGCAGCTGCAGGGGGAGCGGCATCGATGCGTCGATGATCTTTCGAACTGAGCTCTCCAGCGAGCCTTCTCATTCGTATGTCATCGACGAGCAGGACGTTCATTTCGCACGAGACCCGCAGTCTCTCGGCGATGGACGCCGCCAGGGTCGCGGCGCCGTGCACCGTCGCCGGTGCGTCGATGACCACGGTCTCCGTGGTGTCCGAGGCCATCGTGAGGACCGAACGTGCCACCGCCCCCGCGACCTCGAGTTGATCTCGATGACGGGTCTCGGCCGCCATTGCGGCACCCGTGAGAACGACGAAATCGTCGGCAATTTCCACGACTAAGATTTCGACCTCAGACTTGGATCGAGCAGCGTGCGAAAGCAGCCACGACCGCGGCCGAATCGCGCCGGCGCCAAACAACTTCCGCGCGGCGGCCCTGACTACTCCCACGCGTGCCGGTGACCACCAGGACGGGTGAACGACCGTCACATGATCGGAAGTACGGCACTCGACCGAGCTCAAGATATCTTCCCACAGCGACGCAACAGCGACAGGTTGAAGGTCGACCAACGCGACCCGGTCATCGATGCTCTCGAACGCGGTCCGTTCTTTCTCCGCGTCGGTGACTGTGCCTCCGCCGCAACATAATCGACGCACCGCATTCGGTCCGACCTCGATGACGTGCGACCTCACGGTGCCGGTATCCAACCGACCTGGATCAGCTGTGGGTCGCCGCGACGAGTGATCAGCACTCCGCGCCCGGCTGGCAACTGAGACGGCCGGACCGGCCCGATCGCCAATCCCTCCTCTGGGCTTGTGCTCATGAGCAACGTCATGCAACCTGCATCGCGAAGTCCGGCGAGCAGCGGCTCGAACATGGCTCGGGCGGCACCACTGCTGCTGCGCGCCAATACAACATGCAATCCAAGGTCTCGGCTGTACGGAAGCAGATCCAACAGTGGCGCAAGCGGATTAACACCGGTGGCGGCGAGCAGGTCGTAGTCGTCGACCACGACGTAGATTTCCGGCCCTGACCGCCACGACCTGTCGCGCAGCTGTCTCGACGTGGCATTCGGAGGCGGCATCCGCCGACACAGCATCTCGGTCAGTCGCGACACCAATTCGCCGACCGCACTGGCCGACGCGACATAGCCGCCAAGCTGCCCGGCGTCAGATTCGGCGATGTCGAGCAGCGAGCGCCGCGGGTCGACGATGACGAGCTGCACGGCAGTCGTCGTTCTCAGCAGCTCGTAGCATAGGACCCGCAATGTCGAGGTTTTACCGCATTCACTTTCGCCGAGGACCAACAGATGTGGTTGATGCGCGAAATCGACTGCCAACGGCTCGAGTTCGGTCTCTTCGATACCGACGATGAGCCCGGAGTCGATCGCGTCGACCTGCTCGATCACGCGGTCGTACTCGATCCGCTTTGGCAGCACCGCAATCGGCGGCGCGGTCAGGCCAGCGTGGCGCCGCCGCAGCATCTCCCCCACCTGTGAACCGGCATCTGCCAGGCCCGCATTGGAGTCATGGCCATCGAGCCGTGGTAGTGCGACGACCATGTGCAGGCCCTCGTGGGTCAGTCCCCGACCGGGTTCGCCTTCTGGAACCTGCTGGGCGCGGAAACGATTCAACTCGGAATCTGCCGGGTCCCCAAGTCGCAACTCGATCTTGGTGCCGATCTGATCTCTCAATGCCGGCCGGATCTCGGCCCAGCGTGAGGCCGATACCGCGACATGCACGCCATAGGAGAGCCCCTCGGCGGCGAGCGCCGTGACCGAGGCTTCCGCCATGTCGAGTTCACGTTGCAGGCTCAGCCACCCGTCGATAATCAGAAAGATATCGCCGAACCGGTCGCACAACGCATCCCGCTTAGCCTTGAGCCGTCGGTAGTGCTCGACCGATTCGATGCCGTGCTCGCGGAACAGCGTCTCGCGCGAACGGATGACAGCCGCGAGTCGGGCGAGCGTGCGGTGCACGCGCTCTGGATCGGCTCGCCCGGCGACCGAGCCGACGTGCGGCCAGTCTCGCAGCGAGGCCAACGCGCCGCCGCCGAAATCGAGGCCATAAAACTGCACCACGCGCGGATCGTGATTTACCGCCAGCGCGGTCACCAATGTGCGCAGAGCCGTCGACTTGCCCGACTGAGGTGCCCCGACAACTGCGACATTGCCCGCAGCTCGCGACAAGTCGACGATCAGGGGCGTGCGTCGCTGCTCGAACGGCCGATCGACGACGCCGATCGGTGCCATCAGCGCCGGTACGGGTCCGGCCTCCCGCAGCACACTATTGAGTGCCGGCGCCGCACCCAGAGGGGGCAGCCACACCTCATGTGCTCGGGGGCCGTGGCCGGAAACCCGCTCGACGATTGCCTGCAACACGGTCGGGAGCACACCCAGATCTGTCTCACCGCTGCGGCCACGCACCACCGGTCCGGTGGATTCACTGGTGAACAGACGGACAACAGGCGGCTTCGTATCACGTTGCGGCAGAACGCGATTATCGGCAGCGGAGCGCTCCGCTGGATGGCCGGACACAAAAGCGGTCTGGAACCGCACCGGCGCATCCGTGCCCACCCGCAGGTATGCAGCGCCCGGCGTGCCGGGTAGCTCGTAGGCCTCCGATGTGCCGAGCACTACCCGCGACTCGTTGACCGATAATGTCTTCAGGCAGACCCGATACGACAGGTGCGATTCCAGGCCCCGCAGTCTTCCTTCGTCAAGACGTTGACTTGCCAGCAACAGATGCACACCCAGAGATCGCCCCAGCCGGCCGATCGCGACAAAGACATCGACGAAATCTGGTTGCTGACTCAGCAATTCGGAGAACTCGTCAACGATGATGAACAATGTCGGCAACGGGCCGAGTCGCATGTCCATCCGTCGCCGGCGTTGGTAAGCGGCGATTCCATCGAGGTTGCCGGCCGCCCGTAGCACCTCCTGACGGCGGTTCATCTCGCCCATCAACGCGTCGCGCATTCGGGCAACTAGCGCTGCTTTGTCGGACAGGTTCGTGATGACAGCAGCTACGTGCGGCGCCGGCTCCAACCCGGAGAAGGTCGCACCACCTTTGAAGTCGATCAGCACCAGGTTGAGCTCTTCCGACGAGTGGCCGACGATCATCCCCAGGGCGACCGTTCTCAGGAATTCCGACTTCCCTGAGCCCGTTGCCCCGATGCACAGTCCATGCGGGCCCATGCCATCAGCGGCGGCCTCGTTGATGTCCAGCTCTACCGGCGTGCCCGTGACCGCCGTACCGACCGGAACGCGAAGACTCCTGATGCCCGGCTGATCAGTCGGCGAATACGCTGCGACGTCATCGATGCCGACCAGGTCCTGCCACGTCATCTCGTTGGGCCCGGCGTCCATGCGGCCCGCTCGGTAGCCTGCCAATCTTTGCGCGCATAACAGCGCGGCGGCATCACTCAGCTGATCAGGAAGTGCCGCTACGTCTTCACCCGACACCCTGACGGCCAGCGGTTCGGCGTCGCGGCGTGCGACCGTCAGTAGCGTCACGCCGTGTGCAGCCCACTGGGGCTCCTCGCATTCACCGTCGACGACAACGACGAGGTGCGGGGTATTTTCGCCGTTCGACCGTTCGATCACATCGCCGATCGCTGCACGGGTGGCTGCCAACGACGCGTACACCATCCGGAGAGGCCCAATGTCGTCGACAGCATCGGGATGCCGGTTGTGCGGCAACCATTTCAACCACTCCCACTTCGGTCGGTTGCCGTCGGCCACGGCGGCGGCAATCAAGACCGTTGTCGGACTGTGCATCACGGCTAATTGGCAAATCATGGCGCGAAGAAGTGCCCGCCCCTGCTCTTGGTCGCCGACGACGCTGACCACCGCGCAATCGCGCAGCGCAATCACGATCGGCACGTTCGACACTGTCGAGTGGGTATCCAAAAAGCGCTGCAGTGCGGCCGCATCCACCGGATCCACGCGGTTTACTGAGTCCATGTCGGGCGCAACCAGGCGCGCTGAGAGGGGCACGGATCCCGCACCGATCCGCACCTGGCAGAAATCTGCGTCCGCCGCTCGACGCTCCCACATCCGGCGCCGGCCCACCAGGGTCCACAGCGTGTCAGGTTCTGGATGGCACCACGCGATGCAATGATGCTGTGCTGCAGCGGCCTTGAGCGCAGCGGCGCGCACCCTCGACAGGTGGTCGAGAAAGTCCGCACGCCGGACATTGATCTCGCTCCGCCGCCGATCAGCACCCGAAAACACCGTCGCCACTGCGGACATCAGCATCATGACCGGAAACATCATGAACACCGGATTGCGCGCCACCGCTAACCGCCCGTAGTAGGCCGCGGCCATCGCTCCCACCGTCGCGACGGCGGTAACGATCGGCAGCAGGCGAATCAGTTGATTCGGCTGCGGGTGACCCCCCTCCTGCGGTGCGGCGACGGCGATGTCGTGGGGCTCACACACCGGCGGCGGCAAGCGTTCGGGCACCGCGTATTCCACGGTCGCCTCGCTATCCAACGGCACCCAGCCCTCCATGCTTTGGGCACGCTAGGCACGGTTGACACCAGCGGCAAGTCGCCTGTGGATCACCGCATACGAAGTATCCGCGCCTGGCTAGCGTCGTATCAGTGAACGGAGGTTGGCGTGACACAAACAGAGGCGGTGCCCGCAGGAACGCGGCGCCTGACGATTCACACTGATTGCGCCCGGGTCGACGTGGTGTTGACGGCCACGGTTGCCGTCGGACTCCTGACCCCGACGATCGTCGATACGCTCGGCTTCGACGCTGGCCATATCGCTGTGAGGTATCAGCTGTCCACCCTGAGCGGAAGGGTATTGGACGCATCGAAGACGCTGAAAGAACTCGGAATTCGGGACGGGACGACGTTGGCCCTGACTCACTCGTCGATAGAGTTCGTGGCGCCGACCTCGGACGACGAAGCGGAGGCGGTATCGGCCGTGGTCGCCGCCTGCGAGCGGCGCTGGAACCGGCGAGCGGCTCAGCTTGTCGGCGCACTGGTCGCAAGTTGCTGGGCTGGCGTCAGCGCAGCGGTGCTGCTTCGAACCGGGTTGGACGCCAACGGGGCACAACGCACCGGCTGTGTCGGCATCGCCGCAGCCATCAGCCTCCTCGCGTTCCTCGCCGCGGTGGTCGCGTGTCGCGGGTTCAGCCAGGTCAGGGCGAGTCTGGCGCTCGGCTTGATGGCCACCGGATTCGCTTCACTTGCCGGACTGCTTGCCGTCCCCGGTGGCCCGGGCGCACCGAACGCGCTCTTCGCGGCGGCCGCCGCGGCCACCTGCGCGGCGTTAGTCCGTGTGATCGTTTGCCGCGCAGTACTTTTCGCAGTTCTGGCATGCTTTGCGACGACCTGCGTGGCGGCCGCCGCCGTAGGCGTAATCGCCGCAAAACCACTCCCAGTCATCGGCGCGTGGCTGGCGGCAATATCGTTGGCGATGATCGAAGCAGCGCCAGCGTTGTCGGCCATGCTCGCGAGATTGTCAAGTGATACGCCAGGCTCCAGTCCAGATCAATTGCACGCGGCCACAATTCGTGCGCACGACTGGCTGAACAGCCTCGTTGCGGCGTTCTCGGCCTCGGCGGCATTGGGAGCTGTCTTTGCCCTGCTTCAGATCTCCCCGCCCGGCATCGTGTTCGCCGCCGTGGTCGGTGTCGTCTTGATGCTGCGGGCGCGCACCTATCACGACATCGCTCGAGCCGTCCCGACCGTCATCTGCGGGGCGGTCACACTCAGTGCTGCCCTCGTCGCGTGTGCAGTCCGGTATCCACATCACGCGCTGCACATCGCTGTGCTGGCGACGGCGCTCGATTTCCTCGCGCTGTACGTCGGCTTCGTTGGCGTCGCGGCGACGGGCGCATGGTTCGGGCGCCGAAGCCTCGAACTGGTGGAACATCTCGCTTTCGCGACCGTCGTACCGCTGACGTTTTGGCTCTGCGGCCTGTTCGGTGCGGCTCGCGGCGTCAATCTGTCGTGAGGTCAGCGCGATTGGCCGTGCGGCGATGCATGACGGTGGCAGCAGTAGCCGCCCTGCCACAGTGCCTCGCATCGCCGGCGCGGGCCGTGTCGCCGCCGCCGATCGACCACAACCGCCTCCCGCAGTCAGCGCCGGCAAGCCCGCCACAACCTACTGTGCAGCGCGAGATCTGCGCGATACCGTCCCTCGAAAGAGGGGCCGATAACACCCAACTGTCCGCGCTCGATTTGCCACAGGTGTGGAAACTCACCCGCGGTTCCGGTCAACGCGTCGCCGTCATCGACACCGGCGTTGCACCGCACCCGCGACTGCCGCTCTTGAGGCCGGGCGGCGACTATGTGTCCATCGGCGACGGCACTCAGGACTGCGACGGACACGGCACCGCAGTGGCTGGGATCATCGCCGCCACAGAGGATTACCGCCACGCCGACGGCTTCAGCGGCGTCGCCCCGAAGGCGAGTCTGATCAGCATTCGGCAGTCCAGCATCAGGTTCGGCGCCGCCACTGATTCGGCGGCCTCCGGATTCGGAGACGTCGACACGCTGGCGCGGGCCGTACGAACCGCCGCCGACCTGGGCGCCTCCGTGATCAACATATCGTCGGTCGCCTGCACGCCCGCCGATACAGCGCTCGACGACGGCGCACTCGGCGCGGCGTTGTCCTACGCGGTCGACGCCAAGAACGTCGTTGTGGTGGCCGCCGCGGGAAACACCGGCCCCGGGCAGTGCCCTCCGCAGCAAGCCGACGCGACCTGGGATTCGGCGACGGTGGTCGTGAGCCCGGCCTGGTACGACGACTACGTGCTGACCGTAGGGTCGGTGAACGCGCGCGGCGAGCCGTCGTCGTTCAGCCTCGCCGGACCGTGGGTCGATGTAGCGGCACCAGGCGAAGGTGTGACATCACTGAGCTCGTCAGGCGATGGGTTGGCCAATGCGCTTGTGACGAAGCAAGGTTCGACTCCCCTGTCGGGAACCAGCTACGCCGCGCCCGTGGTCAGTGGCCTGGTGGCTCTGGTCCGATCCCGGTTCCCGACATGGACGGCTCGTCAAGTGATGCAACGCATCAAGGCCACCGCGCATCATCCGGCCGGCGGACCGGATCCGCGCGTCGGCTCCGGGGTGGTGGATTTCCTCGCCGCGGTCAGCACCGATAGCCCGACGGCCCAAGCGCCGTCGGCGGCTCGGACGTCGGCGCCCGTCGCCGAACCCGTGCTACCCACTGCGCCGGACCACCGCGCAGGCCATATCGCTTTCACGGGCGCCGCGCTCTGTGGTGGCATGCTGGCGGTGACACTGTGCGTTCGCGCACTGCGGTCACCATTACGGCGAACGGCCCCCGGCAGCCGGAACATCCTGAGCGACTGAGGCGTTGGCCCGACTCAACTCAGGCCCGGCAGGCAGTGCGGCCAACGCCGACCACGGCGCGGCGATCATTGAACCCGGCAGGCCGAGGTCGTGAGCCGCATCGTCGTCGTGAACAGCGAACCGGACGCCGGTATCCGAGATCAGGTAGCGGGTGCCCGCGCGGGCGTTGGCGCCCGACAGGCTGGTGGCGCGGACATACGCCGTGCGCCCCGGCGGTAGATAGACAGCGTCGACGGCAGGCCCCTCCCCGTCAGCCTGCACCAACCGAACCGGCGCCTGGCCGGCCGAAATAGGCAGAACGCCAATCGAGAACGAGACCGAAAGACTCCCCGACGCCGGATGTCGCCAACTGACGCAGACCGTCGCGCCATCGACAACCGACGCCGCGCGCACCCGATCGGGATAGTCGGAGACCGGCAGACGCGTCACCGACTTCGTCGACCGGATGACGTCGGGCGCAATCGGCACGGCGGTGCGCGTGCCTTGCGAATCGGCGAACCGCACGAGATCTGCAGCGACCTGCCCCACGCGCTGAATCCCCTCCCGCAGCACGACGTAGTACTCATCGCCGCCCGTGCGGGCCAGCCGCAGCACGCTGCCGACCGGAAATCCGGGGAGTGACTCCGGCCCGCGTCTGCCGACATCGGGAATCCGTGGCGCGGTAATCGGCGGCGACTCGGGGATGAGGTTGAGCAGCACCGGCGATATCGGCAGTGGCGTTTGGCCCTCGAGTCCGAGGGCGCGTGCAACCGCAGCTTCACCTGGATTGACCGCAGCCCGGCGACCATCGATCAACAGGTAGGTCGATCCGCCAGAAGAGGGCGTGACAAGCAGGGTTTGATCGCGCCCAAGAACACCGGACTGCGGTTCCCCACCGACGATCACCGTCGTACCGCTGTGGCTATCACAGACGGTCCACCGCGATTCGTCTTCGCCGAGCGGCCTTCCCAGAAACTGCGGAGCACCCGGGATGCCAAGCAGCGGACCCATTTTGTTGTGGCCGAATGCCGACGCTGGCACCGCCTGCGGGTCCGCGTTCGTCTTCGTGATCAACCGGGCGGACGCCAGATTCAGCACCGGATGCAGGGTGTCACCCAACCGGACGTAGAGCGCCCCCGACTGACTTTCCATCACGATCGGCGCCGTCTGCGCGCCAGGTTGCGGGCGAATCATGGCCAGCACCAGGCATCCCGCCAGGACGACGACCGCGATGACCGCCCCTGCCGTCAGCGACTGGGCAGGCGCGCGCATCGAGTCGTTGACGGTGCGAAGGTCCCGGCCAAGAAGAGCACACTCGATACGCCGCCGCAGGAATCGATGCCCGCTGGACTGCAGCCTGGTGGTTGGTTGCCATGCCATCCCGCTTCACGGTAAGCACCGGTCGCGTGCGACGCGCTCGGCGATCCACAGCCAACCCCTAAGACGGTAGATATGACCGAATGGCCAAAAATCCGTAGAATCACCTGGTGAGCATTAGCCGCAAGCGCCGTACCGTTTCCCGTCGTGCCTGGTCACGCTGTTTCAGCCTGACCGCCGCCGCATTGCTGGGCGCGGGCATGCTGCTCGTCGCACCCGGTGCGGCCCCCTCGGCGAAGGCCGACAACTGCCCCGACATCGCGCTGACGTTCGCCCGCGGCACCGACGAGCCGCAGGGCTTGGGACGCGTCGGGCAGGCCCTCGCGGATGGCATCAAACAGACCACCGGCAAGAACGTCGACGCCTACCCGGTCAACTACCGGGCCACCCTGCTGCAGATCCACGGCAACGACGGCGCCAAGGACGCGATCAAGCACATCAAAGAAATGGCCGACAAATGTCCGGCCACCCCGCAGGTGCTCGGCGGGTACTCCCAGGGCGCATCGGTGGTCGACATCGTCACCGGCACCCAGATCGCCGGCGTCGGCTGGGGCGATTCGCTGCCGCCGCAGTACGCCACCCACGTCATCGCGGTGACCACCTTCGGCAACCCGGCCGATCGCAGCGGCGGCACGATCGCCGCGCAGAGCGTGAATTTCGGCGCCAAGGCCGTCGACTACTGCAACCCCGAAGACCCGATCTGCCACGCCGGCCAGGGCAACGAGTGGAAGGGCCACACCGACGGCTACGTGCCCGTCTACACCAGCCAGGCCGCCAGCTTCGTGGCCACCCGACTGCTGTCGGTGCTCCCCCAGACCGGACCCGACGGTTCGCCGCTGGGCCTGCCGCCCGGCCCCGGCCCGGCAGCTGGTCAAAGCCCGGTAGCTGGTCAAAGCCCGACGCCTGGTCAAGGCGCACTGCCCGCTGAAAGCCCGCTGCCTGGTCAGGGCCCGCTCCCCGGGCCTCCCCCGGCCGGCCCGGCCCCGTCCGTGGTCAACCAGACCACGCCCTTGGCTTTCCACTGATCACTCAGCCGCAACCATGATGTTGCGGCGGCGCACTAGTGTCATGTCATGACGCTGCGCTGCACAGGCCACTCCACATCCACGCTCCGGGCCGCGTACGCCGTCGCTGTCATGGTCATGGTGTCGACACTCGCGCCCGCCTTGGTTCCCGCGATGATCCCGACCGCCGCCGCTGCCTGCCCCGACGCTGAAGTGGTGTTCGCCCGGGGACGCCAGGAACCGCCAGGCCCCGGAGTCCTCGGCAACGCCTTCATCAGCGCCCTGCGGTCCCGGGTCAACAAGAATGTCGGTTCCTACGCGGTGCGCTACCCCGCCGACACCGAAATCGATATCGGCGCCAACGACATGAGCGCGCACGTCCAGTCCACGATCAACAACTGCCCCAACACCCGCATTGTGCTGGGCGGCTACTCGCTCGGCGCCGCCGTCACCGACGTCGTGATGGCGGCACCCGGTGCGATGTTCGGCTTCACCAACCCCCTGCCGCCGGGTGCCGATCAGCACATCGCAGCGATCGCGCTGTTCGGAAACGGCACCCAGTGGGTCGGGGCGATCAAGAATTTCAACCCGGTCTACACCGACCGGACCATCGATCTCTGCCACGGCGCCGATCCCATCTGCAACCCGGCTGACCCGCACACCTGGCAGGACAACTGGAACCAGCACATGGCCGCCGGCTACATCAAAGACGGCGAACTCAACCAGGCCGTCGACTTCGTCGCGGGCAAACTCGCCTAGACCAGATTTGCTGATCGAACACACAGGTCCGTATCAGCGGGCAAATAGTTTTACCCACTAATTTCTTCTGCATGCGATCTGGTCTGCTCCGGCTGGCAACGGTGGCGTTGTTCGCTGCCGCTTTGCTGATCGCCCCGGCACTCGCGCCCCGACCCGTGTCATCGATGCCGACCGCATCGGCGGCCTGCCCCGACGTCGAAGTCGACTTCGCCCGTGGCCGCGAGGAAGCACCCGGTGTCGGCGCGGTCGGCCAGGCCTTCATCAACGCGCTGCAGAAAAAGGTGCCGCACAAGACGATCGGCGCCTACGGGGTCAACTACCCCGCCGACGTCAGCGTCACCAAGGGCTCCAACGACATGAGCGCCCACGCGCAATCCATGGCGGCCAGTTGCCCGAACACCAGGCTGGTGCTCGGCGGCTACTCGCTGGGCGCCGCCGCGACCGATGTCGTGATCGCGATGAACCAGCCGGGATTCGGCTTCACCAATCCCCTACCGCCGGCGGTGGATCAGCACGTCGCCGCGGTGGCGCTGTTCGGCAACGCCACGCAGAAAGTGGTTGGCGCGGTCCCTGGTCCCAGCCCGGCGTTCGCCGGCAAGATCATCGACCAGTGTGCGGCCGGCGACCCGATCTGCACCGGCGGTATCCAGGATCTGCACTGGCACTCGCATCTGCAGCCGTCCTACATCGACTCGGGCCTGGTCGATCAGGCCGCCAACTTCGTCGCCGGAAGGCTGTAGGTCAATCCCGCGTGCGAATGTCGCGGGTGATCAACGTCCGGGCCTGCAACTCGCTGTCCGGCGGGTAGTCCACCCGGACCAACGTCAAACCCCGTGCCGGTGCTGCGGCGTAATCACTGGACCGCTGCGTATCGGTGAGCAGCTCAGCACACCACTCTGCAGTGCGCCGATGCTCGCCGACGGCCACCAGCGCGCCGACCAGCGATCGCACCATCGACCAGCAGAACGCGTCGGCGGTGACGTGCGCGGTGATCAGATCGCCGTCGCGCTCCCAGTCGAACCGCTGCAGGTCACGGATCGTCGTCGCCCCTTCGCGGTGACGGCAGAACGCTGCGAAGTCATTGAGCCCCAACAGCTTTCGTGATGCCGATGCCATCGCGTCAACGTCGAGCAGCCGCGGCCAACTGGTGATGAAGCGAGCCTGATCCGGATCCACCCCGTAGTCGGCGGTCGAGATTCGGTACGCGTAGTGCCGGCGCAGCGCCGAGAACCGTGCGTCGAAACCCGCTGGCGCACGGATGATCCGGCGCACCCGCACGTCGGCGGGCAGCAGTCTGCCGAGCCGACGGACCAGCGGCTGGAACTCGGGTTGGTTCGGCCGCAGCGTACGCGGATAGATATGGGGTAGCGCGTCGACGGGAACGTCGACGTGGGCGACCTGACCGGTGGCGTGCACGCCGGTGTCCGTGCGACCGGCCGCGCGCAGCCGCAACGAGCTGCGAAACACCGTCGACAGCGACTCCTCGAGGACACCCGCGACGGTGCGCTGGCCGGACTGTGTTGCCCAGCCCGCGAATTCCGTTCCGTCGTAAGCGATATCGAGCCTAAGACGAACGAACCCGCCATCGGTGTCGATGGCGGGCACGTCGTTCAACGGCACATCGCTACTCAGCGGTGTCGGCCTCGGTGGCCTCTTCAGCGGTCTCGGCCTCCGCGGTCTCCTCGACGGCTTCCGGCTCGACAGCTTCCGGCTCGGCAGCTTCCGGCTCGGCGACCGGCGCCGGGGCAGCGGCCTTCGAGGCACCGACGCGACGCGCGCGGTCGGCTTCGGAGGTCACCGTCTTCTCCTGCACCAGCTCGATGACCGCCATCGGGGCGTTGTCGCCCTTGCGGTTCTCGACCTTGATGATGCGGGTGTAGCCACCGTCGCGGTCGGAGAAGAACGGCCCGATCTCGGCGAACAGGTTGTGCACCACATCCTTGTCGCGGATCTTCTTGAGCACCTCACGCCGGTTGTGCAGCGTGCCCTTCTTGGCGTGGGTGATCAGCTTCTCGGCGTAGGGCCGAAGTGCCCGCGCCTTGGGCTCGGTCGTCTTGATCCGGCCGTGCTCGAACAGCGCCGTCGCCAGGTTGGCCAGCAGCGCCTTCTGGTGCGCAGACGACCCGCCGAGGCGAGGACCCTTAGTGGGCTTGGGCATTGCGACTTCTCCTTGAAGTGGCCGACCCCCGTATCAGGTAGGGCCGGGACGGATTGTTCTAGAGCTGTTCGGTTTCGGCGTAGTCCTGGTCGTCGTAGGCGGCGGCCTCAGCAGACCACGTCCCGGTGGCGACGTCGTAGCCGGCGACCTCCGACGGGTCGAAGCTGGCTGGGCTGTCCTTGAGCGACAGGCCCAGCTGGTGCAGCTTGACCTTCACCTCGTCGATGGACTTCTGACCGAAGTTGCGGATGTCGAGCAGGTCGGACTCGGTGCGCGAGACCAACTCGCCGACGGTGTGCACGCCTTCGCGCTTGAGGCAGTTGTACGAGCGGACGGTCAGGTCCAAGTCGTCGATCGGCAGTGCGAACGACGCGATGTGGTCGGCCTCGGCCGGCGACGGGCCGATCTCGATGCCTTCGGCCTCGACGTTGAGTTCGCGCGCCAGACCGAACAATTCGACCAGCGTCTTACCCGCGGACGCCAGCGCGTCACGGGGGCCGATCGAGCTCTTGGTCTCGACGTCGAGGATCAGCTTGTCGAAGTCGGTGCGCTGCTCGACACGGGTCGCGTCGACCTTGTAGGTCACCTTGAGCACCGGCGAGTAGATGGAATCGACTGGAATGCGGCCGATTTCAGCACCTGAGGCCTTGTTCTGCACGGCCGGGACGTAACCACGGCCACGCTCGACGACGAGCTCGATCTCGAGCTTGCCCTTGTCGTTCAGGGTCGCGATGTGCATCTCCGGGTTGTGCACGGTGACGCCGGAAGGCGGCACGATGTCACCCGCGGTGACCTCGCCCGGGCCCTGCTTGCGCAGGTACATGGTGACCGGCTCGTCCTCTTCGGAGGACACCACCAGGCTCTTGAGGTTCAGGATGATGTCGGTGACGTCTTCCTTGACGCCCGGCACGGTGGTGAACTCGTGCAGCACCCCGTCGATGCGGATGCTGGTGACGGCCGCGCCCGGAATCGAGGACAGCAGCGTGCGCCGCAGCGAGTTACCGAGCGTGTAGCCGAAACCCGGCTCCAGCGGCTCGATGACGAACTGTGAACGGCTGTCGCTGAGGACCTCTTCGGACAGAGTCGGTCGCTGTGAAATCAGCATGGTGTTCTTCTATCTCCTTCTCGGCACCCACTATTTGATGCCGTTCAGACCTACGCCGGCGGCGTAGGGGTCTTGCTACTTCGAGTAGTACTCGACGATCAGCTGCTCGGTGAGCGGCACCTCGATCTGAGCGCGCTCAGGCAGCTGGTGAACCAGGATGCGCTGCTGCTCGCCGACGACCTGAATCCAGCTGGGGATCGGACGGTCGCCGGAGGTCTCGCGGGCGATCTGGAACGGCACGGTGTTCAGCGACTTGCCCTTGATATCGATGATGTCGTACTGCGACACCCGGTAGCTGGGGATGGTCACCTTGACGCCGTTGACGGTGAAGTGGCCGTGGCTGACCAGCTGACGGGCCATCCGACGGGTCCGGGCAATGCCGGAGCGGTACACGACGTTGTCCAGCCGGCTTTCCAGGATCTGCAGCAGCTCGTCACCGGTCTTGCCGGGGCGGCCGGCCGCTTCTGCGTAGTAGCGGCGGAACTGCTTCTCCATGACGCCGTAGGTGAAGCGGGCTTTCTGCTTCTCCTGCAGCTGCTGGCGGTACTCGCTCTCCTTGATCCGCGCGCGACCGTGCTGGCCGGGCGGGTAGGGGCGCTTTTCGAAGGACTGATCCCCGCCGACGAGGTCGACGCCGAGCCGGCGCGACTTGCGGGTCATGGGTCCGGTGTAACGAGCCATTGTGTCTACCTTCTCCTGTTCCCGACTAGACCCTGCGCCGCTTGGGCGGACGGCAGCCGTTGTGCGGCTGGGGGGTGACGTCAGAGATCGCGCCGACCTCCAGGCCGGCGGCCTGCAGCGACCGGATCGCGGTCTCGCGGCCCGAACCCGGGCCCTTGACGAACACGTCGACCTTCTTGACGCCGTGTTCCTGGGCCTTACGGGCGGCATTCTCGGCGGCCAGCTGTGCGGCGAACGGAGTCGACTTACGCGACCCCTTGAAGCCGACGTGACCCGACGATGCCCACGCCAGGACGTTGCCCTGCAGGTCTGTGATCGTCACGATCGTGTTGTTGAACGTGCTCTTGATGTGTGCAGCGCCGTGCGGGACGTTCTTCTTCTCCCGCCGCCGGGTCTTCTGACCCTTCTTCGCGGTCGCAGCCTGCCCCGCCTTTTTGGTTGGTGGCATGGTATTACCTGGCCTTCTTCTTGCCGGCGATGGTGCGCTTCGGGCCCTTGCGGGTACGCGCATTGGTCTTGGTGCGCTGACCGCGCACCGGCAGGCCGCGGCGGTGCCGAAGGCCCTGGTAGCAGCCGATCTCAATCTTGCGGCGGATGTCGGCCTGCACCTCACGGCGCAAGTCACCCTCGACCTTGAGATTGGCTTCGATGTATTCGCGCAGATGGGTCACCTGATCGTCGGTGAGGTCCTTGGTGCGCAGATCTTTGTCGATCCCGGTAGCTGCCAGGATTTCGTTGGAGCGGGTCCGGCCAACGCCGAAGATGTACGTCAACGCGACCTCCATGCGCTTATCGCGCGGGAGGTCGACGCCCACTAGTCGAGCCATGGGTGGCATTCCTTCTTTATGCGGAGGTCTCGATCCCAGCCCGTTCCCTGCCCTGAAAACAACTCAGGGCTGCGGGGCCCGGCCTCCGTTCCGGACGTAGCTGAACTAGCTCATCCGGAAAAAGATGTCAGCCGCTCAGTGGTGCTGGGAGGTGTGTATTCAGTTGTGTGCCGGCGGGCCGGGAGACCTTTTCGGTCAGCCCTGGCGCTGCTTGTGGCGGGGATCAGAGCAGATCACCATGACCCGTCCATGCCGACGGATCACCCTGCACTTGTCGCAGATCGGCTTCACGCTCGGGTTCACCTTCACGGCTGTTCAGATCCTGTTCTGTCTTCTCGTCGGTTGTCTTTGTTCGGGCTTTACTTGTAGCGGTACACGATGCGGCCCCGGGACAGGTCGTAGGGAGACAACTCCACCACCACCCGGTCCTCGGGCAGAATGCGGATGTAGTGCTGCCGCATCTTGCCGCTGATGTGGGCAAGCACCTTGTGGCCGTTCTCCAACTCAATGCGGAACATCGCATTGGGCAGGGGCTCGACCACGCGGCCCTCGACCTCGATGGCGCCGTCCTTCTTGGCCATACTTCTCTTCGAATCCTCGTCTTTGGTTTCGTAGCTACTGCATGTTTCGTTGCATATACGCCCGGATCGGCGCAGCACGCGTCGGCCCTACAACGTGAGCCAGTGACAGGAAATTCCAGAGACAGGGCACGCGAGAAACCAGCGCGATGAAGCACCGTTGCTCCACGATACCCGCTGATTCGTGCTGGCCAAAATCGCTGTCAGTGAACTCTGCGACCATCACGGTCGGCTCCCCGCGGCAGCCCTGACAAGCGCATAATTGGCGCTGATGACTAGCCCCGCGAATGCCGACGCCGCATCACGCAAACCGGTGATGCTGACCGTGGACGACGACCCCGCGGTGTCCCGTGCCGTCGCCCGGGATCTGCGACGCCGTTATGGCGACGCTCACCGCATCGTGCGGGCCGAATCGGGTCCGGACGCGCTGGAGACCCTCAAGCAGTACAAACTGCGGGGCGAGACGGTCGCGATGCTGGTCGCCGACTACCGGATGCCGCAGATGACCGGCATCGAATTCCTCGAAGCGGCGATGGACCTCTACCCCGCGGCCAAGCGGGTGTTGCTGACCGCCTACGCCGACACCCACGCCGCCATCGACGCGATCAACGTCGTCGACCTGGACCACTACCTGCTCAAGCCGTGGGATCCGCCCGAGGAGAAGCTGTACCCCGTCATCGACGAGCTGCTGGAGGTCTGGAAGCGCGCCCCCGAGCGGCCGATCCCGCACACCAAGGTGATCGGCCATCGCTTCTCGGCACGATCCTTGGAGGTCCGCGACTTCCTGGCCCGCAACGGGCTGCACTACAACTGGTTCGCGTCCGACGAGCCGGTCGGCGAGCAATTGCTGCAAGCGGCAGGCGAAGACGGCAAACGGCTCCCGGTCGTGGTCACCGAGCACGGTGACCCGCTCGTCGAGCCCAGCGACGCCGAACTGGCCGACACGTTGGGGCTGACGACGACGCCGTCGCAGGCCTTCTACGACCTGATCGTGGTCGGCGGCGGGCCCGCGGGCCTGGCCGCCGCCGTCTACGGCGCCTCCGAAGGCCTGCGCACGGTGCTCATCGAAACCACCGCGACGGGCGGCCAGGCCGGCCAGAGCTCGAAGATCGAAAACTACCTGGGCTTTCCCGATGGGGTGTCGGGCAGCCAACTGGCCGAGCGCGCGCGCCGGCAGGCGGAGAAGTTCGGCGCCGAACTCATCACCGCCCGTACGGCGACCGCCCTGGAGATCAACGGACCGAAACGCACGATTCGCTTTGCCGACGGCGGCTTCATCGACGCGCACGCGATCATCGTCGCCACCGGCGTCGCCTACAACGAACTGTTGGCGGACGGCTGCGACACGCTGAAAGGCAAGGGCGTCCACTACGGGGCCGCGGTCTCCATCGCCGCGGAGTGCGAAGGCGAAGAGGTCTACGTGGTCGGCGGGGCCAACTCAGCGGGCCAGGCCGCGATGTACCTGTCCCGCGAGGCGAAATCGGTGACGATCGTGGTGCGCGGGCCGTCGCTGGAGGCGTCGATGTCGCACTACTTGATTCAGCAGATCGAGCAGCGACCCAACATCACCGTCCGGACCTGCACCGAAGTGCACTGCGCGGTAGGCAGCGATCACCTCGAACGACTGACCCTGAGAGACAACAGCACCGGTCAGACGGAAGACGTCACCTGCGCCCGGATGTTCATCTTCATCGGCGCCGCACCGCGCACCGAGTGGCTCAAGGATGTGCTCGCCCGCGACGACCACGGTTTCATCCTCACCGGCCCGGACCTGCGCAATGTGTGCGGTTGGACGCTCGATCGTCCACCACACCACCTGGAAACCAGCGTGCCGGGCGTGTTCGTGGCCGGCGACGTACGCTCCGAATCCGCCAAACGCGTCGCCGCCGCGGTCGGTGAGGGTTCGATGGCCGTGATGCTGGTTCACCGATACCTGGCGGAGTCATAACGTCATGAGCACCGAACACCCGTGCAAAGCAGCCGAACTGCGCACCCTGTTCCTCTTCGAGCACCTCAACGACGAGCAGCTCGCGACGTTGTGCGCCGACGGATACATCGAGAACTTCGAACCCGGCCCGCTGTGCGTCGAGGGCGAACCGGCGACGTGTTTCTACGTGCTGATCGAAGGCGAGCTGGCGATGTCCAAGCTCTCCGGCGGCTCGGACATCGAAACCAACCGGACATCGCATCGCGGCGTGTATTGCGGTGCGTGGCAAGCGTTTACCGGCGAGAAGCAGCAGCTCTACACGACGTCGGTGAATGTGACCAAGCCGTCGCGGTTCTTCGTCATGGACGCCCCGGCGTTCGCCGCGTTCATGAAAGACCAGTTCCCGATGGCGGTTCACCTGCTCGACGGGATCGCGGTCGGCACCGAGCGGACCCGTCGGCTGATCGACAATCGCGAGAAGCTGCTGGCGCTGGGCCAATTGTCCGCCGGCCTGACCCATCAGCTGAACAACCCGGCGGCGGCCATCTCGCGGGCCGCCCAGGAGTTGCGCGGCCGGATCTCCAACATGCGCTCCAAGCTGGCGATGCTGGCCGACGGCACGATCAGCCCGAAGAGCCTGAATGCCTTGGTGCGGCTGCAAGATGCGGTCGCCGAACAGGTCGCCAAGTCGGCTTCCCAGCATCTGAGCGCGATCGAGACATCAGACCGGGAAGACGCCGTCGGCGATTGGCTGGACGACCACGGCATTGAGGGCGGCTGGGAAATCGCAGCGACATTCGTCGAAGGTGGCGTCGACACCGATTGGCTGGAGCGCATCGCGGCAACCGCCGAAGAACTGGAAGAAGCAACGTCGCTGGGACAGGCGATTCGATGGATCAGCTACACCATCGAGAGCGAGTTGCTGATGAATCAGCTTGTCGAAGCGAGCCAACGAATTTCAGCGCTGGTCGCCGACGCCAAGCAGTACTCGCAGATGGATCGGGCACCCTTCCAAGTGGCCGACGTGCACGACCTGCTCAAGAGCACGCTGACCATGTTCGCCGACCGGCTGGGTAAAGACAGCACCTGCCATATCAGGGTGGCCAAGGAGTTCGATAGCTCACTCCCCCAAATTCCTTGCTATCCAGGCGATCTCAACCAGGTGTGGACGAACATCATCGACAACGCGATCTCTGCGATGGGGAGCGCGGGAGGCACCTTGACGATCCGTACCGGCCGCGAGGCCAACAAGATGCTGCGCGTCGAGATCGCCGACACCGGTCCAGGTATCCCCGAGGACGTGCTCGAGCGCATCTTCGAACCGTTTTTCACCACCAAACCGGTGGGCGAAGGCACCGGACTGGGTCTGGATCTCGCCTGGAAGATCGTCGTGAACAAACACCACGGCGATCTGCGGGTTGAGTCGGCGCCCGGCGCTACGACATTCATCGTGCTGCTGCCGCTGGAGATGCCGCCGGTCGTCGACGTGGCGCTACCGGAAGACGGCGACGGCGCCTAGCAGTTAAAGCATCGCGGCTATGCCACCCAGCGCACTTCATGACCAAACCCGGAATAGCCACAGCGCGACGGTAGGTTGGTGCAACCATGACCGATTCAGCTGCAAGCAAACCCAATCTCGGCCGGTTCGGATCGTTCGGACGCGGCGTCACGCCTGCCCAAGCCAAAGACATCGAAGCCCTGGGTTACGGGTCCGTCTGGGTCGGTGGTTCGCCACCCGCCGAGCTGGCGTGGGTGGAGCCCATTCTCGAAGCGACGACGACGCTGCAGGTAGCCACCGGCATCGTCAACATCTGGTCGGACGCGGCCAAACCGGTGGCGGACTCGTTCCACCGCATCGATAAGGCCTACCCGGGCCGCTTCCTGCTCGGTATCGGTGTCGGACATCCCGAGGCAGTCGCCGAATACCGCAAGCCCTACGACGCGCTGGTGGAATACCTCGATCAGCTCGACGAACACGGAGTCCCCGCCAACCGCCGGGTGGTGGCGGCGCTGGGTCCGCAGGTGTTGAAGCTGTCGGCGCGGCGCAGCGCGGGCGCTCATCCCTACCTGACCACCCCCGAGCACACCGCTGGGGCACGCGAACTGATGGGGCCGGCGGCGTTTCTGGCACCGGAGCACAAGGTGGTCCTGACCACCGATGCGGACCAAGCGCGGGCCGTCGCCCGCAAGGGGCTCCCGGTCTACTTCAACCTGGCCAACTACCGCAATAACTGGAAGCGGCTGGGGTTCTCGGAGGAGGAAATCACCTATCCGGGCAGTGACCGCCTCATCGACGCGCTGGTGGCGTACGGCACGCCCGAGGCGATCGCGGCGCGACTGAAAGAGCACCTGGACGCCGGTGCCGACCACGTGCCTGTGCAGGTTTTGACTAAAGATGAAAACCTGGTGTCTGCTTTGGCCGAACTCGCGGGTCCGCTCGGACTGACGCCGGCCTGACCAACCAGAGGGGATGTAAATGACCGAGGGCGTTTCGCTCGTACCGGACCTGGGTCGATACGGGGTCTGGCTTCCCAGTCGATCGGTCAGCCCAGGCGTCGCGCAGCAGATCGAGGCTCTGGGCTACGGCGCTGTCTGGGTTGGCGGCTCCCCCGATGCCGATCTGAGCTGGGTGGAACCCGCGCTGGCCGAGACATCCACGCTGCAGTTGGCAACCGGGATCATCAACATCTGGTCGTCGCCGGCCGCCCAGGTAGCCGAATCGTTCCACCGCATCGAAAGTGCTTATCCGGGAAGGTTTTTGCTGGGCGTCGGGGTGGGACATCCCGAGCACACCGACGTGTACAAGAAACCCTACGATGCCCTGGTCGAGTATCTCGACGAGCTCGACGGCGCGTCGGTGCCGACCAGTCGGCGGGTGCTCGCGGCGCTCGGGCCCAAGGTGCTGGCTCTCTCCGCTGAACGCAGCGCCGGCGCCCACCCGTACCTGACCACACCGGAGCACACTGCGCGCGCTCGCGAACTGATCGGCAATTCGGTGTTCCTGGCGCCCGAGCACAAAGTCGTTCTGACCGAAAACGCCGACGAAGCCCGCGAAATCGGTCGGCGCACGGTCGAGTTCTACCTCGACTTGAGTAACTACGTGAACAACTGGCGCCGGCTCGGCTTCACCGATTCAGATGTGCAAAAACCCGGCAGCGACAAGCTGATTGACGCCGTCGTCGCCCACGGCACAGCGGAGCAGATCGCGGCGCGCCTCAATGAGCATCGGGAGGCCGGTGCCGATCACGTCGCGATCCAGGTGCTGGGTGGACCCGACGGCAAGCTGTTGAGTGTGCTGCAAGAGCTGGCCGGACCGCTGGAGTTGACACCCCCGAGCTGAGGGCCGGGCTAAGGTTTCCCCATGCGGCTGCTAGTTACCGGTGGCGCTGGTTTCATCGGCGCGAATTTCGTGCATGCCACCGTGCGCGACCACCCGGAGGACGCGGTGACGGTGCTGGATGCCATGACCTACGCGGGCAGCCGCGAATCCTTGGCTTCCGTGAACGACCGCATCACGTTGGTGCAGGGCGACATCACGGATGCCGACCTGGTGTCCGGGTTGGTCGCCGACTGCGATGCGGTGGTGCACTTCGCGGCCGAGACCCACGTCGACAACGGGTTGGCCGATCCGGCGCCGTTCTTACAGGCCAACGTCATCGGCACGTTCACCATTCTGGAGGCGGTGCGCACGCATGGGGCGCGGCTGCATCACGTATCCACCGACGAGGTCTACGGTGACCTCGAGCTCGACGATGCGCAGCGGTTCACTGCTGCCACGCCCTACAACCCGTCGAGTCCGTACTCGTCGACCAAGGCCGCGTCCGACATGCTGGTGAAGGCCTGGGTTCGGTCCTACGGCGTGCGCGCGACGATCTCCAACTGCTCCAACAACTATGGGCCTTATCAGCATGTGGAGAAGTTCATCCCGCGCCAGATCACCAACGTGCTGACCGGGCGACGCCCGAAGCTGTACGGCACCGGCGCCAACGTCAGGGACTGGATCCACGTCACGGACCACAACGTCGCGGTCCGGCGCATCCTTGACGCCGGCCGTCCCGGCCACACCTATCTGATCGGGGCTGACGGCGAACGCGACAACCTCTCGGTGCTGCGCACTCTTTTAAGACTGATGGACCGTGATCCCGACGACTTCGATCATGTGGTCGACCGCGCCGGCCACGATCTGCGCTATGCGATCGACCCGTCTCAGTTGTGCAACGAATTAGGCTGGGCACCAAAACATACCGATTTCACCGAGGGCTTAGGCACCACCATCGACTGGTATCGCAACAACGAATCGTGGTGGCGGCCACTCAAGGATGCCGTCGAGGCTCGCTATGAACAGCGGGGTCAGTGACATGGAAGTCCGTGAACTCGACATTGCCGGCGCGTGGGAGATCACGCCGAAGGTGCATCCCGATTCGCGTGGACTGTTCTTCGAGTGGCTGACCGACCGGGGCTTCACCGGCTTCGCGGGTCATCGGCTGGATGTCCGGCAGGCCAACTGCTCGGTGTCGGCGGCCGGCGTGCTGCGTGGTCTGCATTTCGCCCAGCTGCCGCCCAGCCAAGCCAAATACGTTACCTGCCTGTCCGGCTCGGTGTTCGACGTCGTGGTCGACATCCGGGTGGGCTCGCCGACCTTTGGCCACTGGGATGCCGTTGCGCTCGATGACAGCAGCCACAAATCGGTGTACATCTCCGAGGGGCTCGCGCACGGTTTCCTTGCCCTGCAAGATAATTCGACTGTGATGTACCTCTGCTCCACCGAGTACAGCCCGCAACGTGAACACACCATCGCCGCCACCGATCCGGCATTGGCCATCGACTGGCCGAGCGGGCATGACCTGGTGATCTCCGGCCGCGACGCCACCGCACCGACCTTGGACGAGGTACGTGCCGCTGGTCTGCTCCCGACTTGGGAAGAGGCTCAGTCGTTTATCGCGAGCCTGAAAGGCGATTGAAGCCCCGCCGTTTGGGGTATCTTCACCCGGGGTTTCAGACGGGTGACCCCCTTCAGCGTTGAGGAGATCATCATGCTTCATCAACTATTTCTGGCCAGCTATAGCCAGCCGGAAGCCGCGGGCATTATCTTGCGCGGCATACACTTCATCTTTCTCACCATCGGTGGCGTGATCGCGGCGATCATCTCCGGGGTCATCGCAGCGACCAAGGGCCGCAACCCAATAGGTTGGGGCATTCTCGGATTTTTCTTCAGCATCTTCACGCTGATCGCGGTGATCGTGATCCCGTCCAAAAAGTAGGCTGCGCACCCCTAAAAGGGCGGGGGTTCATCGTCCCCATCGGCGGAAAGGTGTGTGGCGGCCTCGTAGGGCCGTTGTCTGCTTTGACGATTGCGCCGTCGTTCGGCGGCAATGTATTTGGCCCGGTTGTCCGCGCGGGTGCGTCGGCGTCGGGGCATCCTGGCGGTCCGGTTCGCGCACTGCGATCGCGTCGAGATCAACACCGGCGCAACCTTCATCGGCGTCGGAGCGCAGAGACTGGGGAACAACAGTGCGCTGCCGGGGGTGGTGACATAGGTTTGCCCGGATGGGGATGTCCAGATGATCGTGGCGTCGGGTAGTTGGTGGTCGCGCCAGCCCCAGAACGTTTTCATCAAATGATGAAGGCGGCACAGGCTTTTCAGGTTCGAGGCATGCGTGGGGCCACCGTCGCCGTGCGGGATGGTGTGGTCGAGGTCGCAACGCATCGCGGGCTGGTCGCAGCCAGGGAACCGGCAGGTTAGATCGCGGCAGCGGACGAACTCGGCTAAAGCTTGCGACGGCGCGTAACCGCGTTCCGGCGGTGCATCCGCCGGATGAATCAACGGTCGCAGCTTGGCCGATTTTGCGAGTTCGGCGATCAGTTCGGCGGGCAGGAGCGCGTCGGAACCGATCATCGAGCCCGGCGTGGATGCGCTGCCGTCGAGGGCGGCCTCGTCGGCGATCACGTGGATCACCACCGGACTCGGCACCGGTCCGGTGGTGGCCGGGCATCGGGTTTGCCCGCAGCGGCAACTCAGGCGGTCGGCTCCCATCGCCAGTGCGCCCATCGCATCGGCGCGGCGCTGATTGCGAGTACGCGGATCACCGGCACACACCGTGCCCGCGAGGGCCTCGAGTCGGGCGTCGACGGCGTGGGCATCGGTGGTGAGCAGCCTCCCGAAGATCTCGGTCAGACCGTCGGCGTCGCCCCAGATCGACAATTCCCTACCGCCGCGGCGGTCGCGACGCCGGCGCACCGCATCATGATCGGCGCAAGCGACCACCCGGTCCACGTAACCACCGATGCGACCCTGCGTGGACCCACGCCAGCGGGCGACTTTCGCAGCCAACGACGCATCCACGGCGGCCAGCACGTCGGGGTCGGTGATCAAATCGGTGCGGTAAACAATCGTCTGAAACGTCCGGTAATCGATGTCGCCGGCCACCAACACCTCGCCCACCCGCGGCAGCCGCAACCGCATCGCCCGGGAGTACTCCAGATAGCTGGTCGCCAACCCGTGCGTGATCGTCAACGCTGCCGCGATCTCGGCGGTGATCGCCTCCTGGGTGTCGGTGCACCACGTCTCGCGCTCACCGAAGCGCCGCAACCACAACACGTCGAGCTCACCGATCACCGCCAACCGCTCACCGGCCGCCCGGTTCTCCGTGCGAGCCGCGGCACAAAGCCGGTCCAGTACGGCGGGCGAGTTTTCGAACATACGTTCGATGATGCCATGAATGTCTGACAAAATGGGGCAATCGACCTATTCCCCCGTGGTTTGCCAGCGGAGAGGGTCTTCAGATGGACTCTACAAACGGCGGCGGTCAGCCGGGACGCGTATGGAATTCCACGGCGAATGTCTGGAACGGCCTAGTCACGGTATTCATCGCGGTAGGCCTCGGTGTATGCGCCGTGACCTACGGGATGCTCACGCCATACGACTATTGGGTCGGCACCCCGGCCAAGGCGAAAGTCGAGCACTGCGAACGACACGGGATATCGAGTCCCGACAGCAGCCCTGATTTGGACTGCACGGGAACGTGGAGCGTGCGAGGGCAATCGCAGAGCGGCTCTATCAAGCCACCGTTCCGCGACGACGAACAAAACTACGTCCGTGCGGGGAAGTCGGTACTGGATGTGCGCGTGCACGACGGCACCGCCTACACCAAGTTCTCGGTAGGAAAGGGCTTCTACATTGGCCTCGTCGCCGGGGTCGGGCTGATTGGCTGGGGCTCGTTTCGCCTGTGGAAGATCTGGGCCCGCCGTCGACCACCGAGCGCATAAGCCGCCCACAGTCCGACGGCCACCAACTCGGCAACCACGCTGATCGCCGCGTGCGGAGACGGCTGCCACCCTTGTTCGGAGAACCCGAAGAGGCCGACGGTGCGCGACAACGCGAACGCGACCAGTGCGCCACCGGACAAGGCGGCCGCGACCCATCGAAGCCACGGCGGACCACCGGTCAGGATGAGCAACGCGAGAGCGAACGAAACGCTGGCCTGCACCAGGAAGGCGGTGCCGATCAGAGGAATGTGATGGTAGCCATGGACGTAGAGGTACGCGTGGCTCGCGCCGCTGACTGCGACCGCCATCGCCAGCGCAATTCTGGTCACATTCATTGCAGCGTCCGTTCTTTCAGTGCGAGGGCGCTCTGGCCGCGGGTGTAGCTAACTTCGCGAATACCGAGCGCATCGTGCAACTTGCCGGCCGGCAGGGTGACCGGCATGGGGGCCGGGCCATCGCCGGGATGCGGTAGCGGGTAAGCGGTGGTCGTCCCGCTGTGGAACGTCACGTTTCCTTCGACCTTGGAAAACACCTGATGCACATGGCCGTTGAGGCAGGTCACCGAGGAGAACCGGCGCAGGTGACTCAGCACCTGGGCGGCATCGTCGGTGCCCCACCCCCAATCCGGATACATGGCGAACAGTGGAATGTGGCTGAACACGATGATGGGCGTGTCACTGGGCAGCCCGGAAACATCCTTGGCGACGAAGTCCAACTGCTCAACGCCAAGGTGCCCAAGCTTTTTCAGGTTCAGCGTGTTCACCAACGCGATCACATGCACACCGGCGATATCGAAGCTGTACCAACCGTCACCGCGGGTACCGGCGCCGAACGCGTTTCGATACTTCTGCCCCGCATCGTCGATCGAGTCATGCTCACCGGGAACGGTGAACACGTGCTGTGTGCGCAAAGCCGTCATCATGTGCTTGACCTGATCGAACTGACCGGGCGTGGCCAGGTGGGTGAGGTCGCCGGTATGAATGACGAAATCCGGTGTGTAACCGAGGTTGTTGACCTGATCGATCGCCTGAGTGAACGAGCCCGCGACGTTCGGATTGGCCTTACCGTGAAAACCGATGTGGCTGTCGCTGACTTGCGCGAATCTCAGAGTGGGCCGACCCTGGATGCGCGCGGCGTCCGCGGTGCCGGCGACATGGGAGACGACTTCGCCGCCCACGACGGCCAGGCCGACGGCCGCGCCGAACCAAGCGCTGTGCCGGATCAGCTGGCGGCGGTTCATCGAGTGCGGCTGGTCGTCGGTCATGGCGTCACCACCACGGTGGCATGCATGAACGGGTGGATCGAGCACACGTAGTCGAACGTGCCGGCTTTCGAAAAAGTAAAGGAAAACGTTGCCTGCGAACCCATTCCAGGTGAGTGGAACGAACCGTCGTTGGCGACGACGGTGTGCGGTTCCTCGTCCCGGTTGGTCCAGGTGACCGTGCTACCGGCGGGGACGGTCAACGTCGCCGGGGCGAACGCGAAGTTGTCGATGTTGACCGCATTGCCGGCCACCGGAGCCGCTGGCGCCGTCGTCGAAACAGCAGTGCCAGCAGACATATTCGGCATAGACGGCATAGACGGCATTCCGCTCATACCCGGCATCCCGGGTGTTGTCGCCATCGACCCGAAGGTCACCGAGGGCGCCTTCACCGACGCGGGCGATGAGCATCCCGCCACCACCGATACCGCCAGCAGAATGCCTGCGCCCCAATGTCGTCCACGCATTCCATTTACCTCCATCCTCGGCGGGAAAACGACTCGCCAAGAGATAGGGCTGCGGGTTACAGAGCGTCAGGCAGGTTCGTTCCGGGGCGCCGGGACGAACACCTCGATGGAGCCGTCCAGCTCGCGGACCATCAAGGTGGGCAACGGTTTCGGCGCTATCGGCAGCTGATGGGTCAGCACCTGGCCAGCGGGGGCGAACGACGTCGAATGGCACGGGCAGCGCAGTCGGTCGTCGGGCGCGTCGAACCACAGTCGGCAGCCTTGATGGGTGCACACCCCCGACACGGCTTCGGGTTCGCCGTTCACGCGACGAACGAACCCGATGACGGAGCCGACATCGAATGGCCTCATCATGCCGTCGGTGACGTCTGCGCTGGCCGCGACCCGCATCCAGCGCCCGGCACTCGGGGTGAGCTCTCGACCACCGTCGGTGACCTGGCTGGCGTTGATCAACGCGCGATCGATGGATACCGCTGCCACCGCGGCGGCAGCGGCGGCAGATGTGCCGACGATGACGTTACGGCGCGTCGCGTTCAACGTGCGCGCCGGCGGTACGGCTTCGCCCTGTTGGGCGGCAAGGCGGCGGTGCAGGTCGGCCAGAAACTCGTCGCTCGGAGCATCGCTGCCCGGCCGTGAGGCCTGCAGGTCAATGGCCGTCCGAATTTGTGCGGCTTCGAAGTCGTCCGGCCGGAAGGGCTTTGGGCGACGGCCACGCAGCAGGTCATCGATGTACCTGCGCAACAAACGCGTGTTCATGATCCGCCCTCTTCGTTCACCTGCGCGGCCAGCCGCAGCGCCCGGTGCTGGAGCACCTTCGCATTGGCGACACTAACCCCCAGTTCGGCCGCCGACTCTTTGATCGAACGCCCTTGCAGGAAACGCAGTTCCAAAATCCGTCGGTAGTTGTCCGGCAACTGCCCGAGAACACCGGCCACCCGTTGCGGGGCAGTGCTGATCGCCTGCTCGCTCTCGGGGGGCTGTTCGATGTCATCGATCGAGGTGATCTCGCGCCCCAGGGTCTCGCGCCAATGCGCAGCCAACACAGTTCGAGCCGTGGTCCGCAAATAGCCGCGCACCTCGCCGACACTGGCGGTCAATCGCAAGGGCCGCAACGCGGCCAGAAAGACCTCAGCGGTGAGATCTTCCGCGTCGGCCCGGTTGCCCACTCGCGCATAGATGGTGCGATAAACCCAGGTGGCGTTGTCCTGATAGACCGCCTCCCAGTCCGGATAGCCGTCGCCGGGCACCACCCGTAAGGGTCGAGGGGCGACGGAATCGCCGTGTGCCGTCACATATTGCCTGCCTGTCGAAACCGTGGCTCCACTGAGGATTTTGCCTGTCGGTGCTCTATAGCGCCCCGGGTTACACAAGGCCGGCGATGAAGGTGCGCGAACTACCTCTTTCTGCGGCGGAACAGAATGGTCACACTGCGTCGCCGATTGGCGAATCCGGGGGCGAAGGTGAAGTCGTCGGTCTTGTGAAAGAGATGTCCCTCGAACAGGACTGCCCGGTTCGCCCGGTAGGGAATGACCTGCGATTCAGCGTTTTCCTCTTCGAGGAACTGTCTGACCCGTTCTCCCCCGGAGTTGTAGTCGCTGTAGCTCCAATCGCTCGGTGCTTTCTTGTTCCACATGACTAGTCCGCCGCCGCTGGGGTCGAGGTTCGCGGAGTCGGGGGTGATCCACAGGTTCAGCGAGAAGTCGGCGTCGTCACCATGAATGTCGGTTCCCGGCAGCTTGGCGTCGTAGACGAATCCCCACCATTCCGCCAACTGGTAGTCTGCAAATGCCTCTCCTAGCGCCGCCGAAAACTCTTCTGCGATAGCGAACAGCGAGACGCTGGAAAATCCGTCCCGAGTGAAGGCGCCGACGTAACCGAACTGGTACGGAAGACGCCAGACGGTGGATTCCAAGCAGAACTTTCGCAGCTGTTCTAGTGCCTCTGGGGTCAAGAAGTCATCGATGACCTGCACACTCTGGCCGGCCACGATGGCCTGTTGGATCGATTCGTAGTCGACGCCCGGATTCAAGTACCGCGGCAGCCTCTCCTCGGCAACCTTCACGAACGGCGGATCGGCAAGCAGGTGGCTGTTGCTGGCGTTGACAGATATCCACGGCGCTTCGCCGTTTGCCCCGTCGATGACGTCCGTCAGCCCGCGGCGTAGGCCCTCGAGTCCGCCGTTGAACGCACCCGGGAGCGCTTGCCCATCGTGATTGCCGGCGAGGATGTGGTCGAGTTGTTCGACGTTGTGCAAGGCAAAATGCGCGGGAATCGAAAACTCAGCAGGTGGCACCGGGCGCTGTTCGCGACCGAGGACGGCAACGGCTTCAAAGTCCGACAACGCGGCGTCATAGTCACCCGAAGCCAGGTGAACCTTGGCAAGGACATCTCTGGCCGGCGCCGAGGCGGGATCGCTTTCTACCGCGGCCGAGGCGTATCGAAGTGCTTTGTCGTCTTCTCCGAGTTCCAGGCACGCCGCCGCAAGCAGGTACAGCACGCCCAGAGTGGGCTCACGATCGACGACGTCCTCGAGTACCTCCACCGCTGCCGCAAAACCACCGGCTTGGATCAGACGTTGGGCTTCGCTCAGGGCGGCTGTCGCACTCTGCACCCGAATAGCCTACGCGGACATAAGGTTAACGGCAGGTGCCGTTACCCCTTTTTGCGGCGAAACAAGAAGGTCAGACTGCGTCGGCGATTCTCGAATCCCGGAG
>CAWGPB010000009.1:0-52940 GCA_963824335.1 uncultured Actinomycetota bacterium | reverse complement strand
TGCGTGCTGGACTAACCGCTGTTGCGCAGCGCGCTGGCCAGACCATTCATCGTCAGCAGGATTCCGCGCTGAACCAGTTCGTCATCGTCGCCGGAGCGGTATCGCCGCAGCAACTCGACCTGCAGATGATTCAGCGGCTCCAGATACGGGAAGCGGTTGAACACCGAACGGGCCAACGCCGGGTTGTCGGCGAGCAGGTTGTCCTGGCCGGTAATCAGCTTGTGCGCGTTGATGCTTCGCTGGTGCTCGGCAGTGATCTTGTCAAACACCCGTCGCCGCAGTGATTCGTCTCCGACGAGTTCGGAGTAACGGGCCGCCAGGCCGAGGTCGGTTTTAGCGAGGACCTGTGCCATGTTCGACAGCACGGTCTGAAAGAACGGCCAACGCTCATACAGTTCGCGCAACGTTTCCAGGCGTCCCTCACCGCCGGCGATCCACTCCTCGATCGCCGTGCCGGTCCCATACCAGCCGGGCAGCATCACCCGCGACTGGCTCCACGCCATCACCCAGGGAATCGCGCGCAGGTCGGAGATCGACGACGTCTGCTTGCGCGAGGTCGGGCGGCTGCCGACGTTGAGCGCACCAATCTCGCTGACCGGGGTGGATTGCAGGAAGTACTCCACGAAACCGTCTGTCTCATGGACTAATTCGGAGTATGCACGTTGCGCCCGGTCGGCCAGCTCGTCGAGAATTTCGTAGGCCGGGCCGGCAGCATCGCCGAGTCCCTCGACGTCGAGCAGGGTCGACTCCAGGGTCGCCGCCAGCAAGGTCTCCAGATTGCGTTGGGCGATCACCGGCTCGGCGTATTTGGCGGCGATCACCTCGCCTTGCTCGGTCAGCCGCAGGGAGCCGTTCACCGCGCCCGGCGGCTGCGCGAGGATGGCTTCGTAACTGGGCCCTCCCCCGCGGCCCACGGTGCCGCCGCGACCGTGAAAGAGCCGCAACCGAATTCCGGTTTTACGCGCCGATTCGACGAGGTCGAGTTCGGCGCGGTAGAGCGCCCAGTTGGCGGTCAGGTAGCCGCCGTCTTTGTTGGAATCGGAGTAGCCGAGCATCACCTCTTGGCTGTCACCGCGGGCCCTCACGATGCTTTGGTAGACCGGAAGATCCAGTGCCGCTTCGAGAATCGATGCGCCGCGACGCAAATCGTCGATCGTCTCGAAGAGTGGCACGATGCCGACCGGACAGTAAGGCTCGGCGCCGGATGCGTCGATCAGTCCGGCTTCCTTCAGCAGGATGCCCGCTTCGAGTAGATCGGAGACAGAGCGACACATCGAAATGATGTAGTTGGGCACCGCGGGCGGACCGTAGATGTCGACAGCGCGCGCGGCGGCGGAGATGATGGCGAGTTCTTTGCGGGCAAGTTCCGACAGCTGCTCACGGTCGCCGATCAACGGCCGTCGGGTGCCCAGTTCCTCGGCAAGGATGTTGACGCGTTCATCTTCGCTCAGCGAGAGGTAATCGGGGTGCACTCCGGCCCAGGCGAGTAGCTCGGCGACCACTTCTTCGTGGACATCGGAGTTCTGCCGCAGATCCAGGCCCGAGAGGTGAAAACCGAAGACGTGCAAGGCTTCCCGAAGCCGCGCCAGCCGATCGTCGGCGAGTAGCTTACTGCCGTTCGCGCGTAGTGAGGCGTCGATGGTGTCGAGATCGGCCAGCATCTCCCCCGGCGCCGAGTACGGCGGCAGACCGAGGTCGAGGAGATTGTCCGGCTCTTCGTCCAGGATCTCTGCTGCGGTGGCGGTGAGCCGCCCGTGAATGACGCGCAATGCGCGGCGGTACGGCTCGTCTCCGCGAGCCGGCTCGTCACAGTCCTCGGCGAGCTTGCTCAGCTCGTCGGTCACCGCGACCAATCGCGACGACATCGACAGTTCCTGCTCCAGCGCACTGAGTTCGGCGGTGTAATGATTCAGCGCGGTATAGGCCGCACTGCCGGTGGCCAGTCGCACCACGTCCGCAGTGACGTTCGGATTGCCGTCGCGGTCGCCTCCGATCCACGAGCCCGGCCGGAGCATCGGCTCGGGAAGCAGATCCGCGTCGGGCCAGCGACCGCGCAGCGCATCACGGACTCCCGCGTTGACTTTTGGCACCACATCGAAGAACGCTGCCGAGTAATACCGCAAGCCAACGGCGATTTCGTCGGTGATCTGAAGTCGGGACAGCCGCACCAACGCGGTCTGCCACAACGTGAGCACCTGGCGGCGCAGCTCCGTTTCGATGTCGCCGCCGTCGTCGGTGTGCGCATGCCCGCGCGCGCGCAGCCGCATCAGCTGGGTGATGCGGTGCTGGGTATCGAACACCGTGCGGCGGCGGGTTTCGGTCGGATGAGCGGTGATCACCGGCGAGACCAGCGCGCCGGTGAGGGCCTCGGCCACGGTCGCCGAATCCAGATCCGCGGCGTCCAGCTTCTGGTAGGTGGCGGCCAGGCTGCTGTCCTGCGGTGGGTCACCCGCCTCGACGTGGATGGCGCGGCGGCGTTCGCGGTGGATGTCTTCGGCGACGTTCGCCAGCAGGGCGAAGTGGCTGAACGCCCGGATCACCGGGATGGCCCGGTGGATGTCAATGCCGTCGAAAATCTGCGCCACCTCGGCGCGATCGATCTCTGAGCGGCGCACTTTGAAGGACGCTATCCGAGCCCGTTCCACCAGATCGAAGACCGCGTCGCCGTTCTGCTCGCGCACGGTGTCACCGAGAATCGTTCCGAGCAGGCGGATGTCGTCGCGCATCGGCTCGGTAGCTTCGCGACCTGTTCGGGTGCGTTGTACCGCGCCAAAGGGCTCGAGCGAATCGGGTGCTTCAGCCATACCTACCAGTATCAGGGTGGTTGGCTGTCTTCGCCTTTCGTGGGATCAGGCGTTGTATTTGATGCGCAGCGCCACACCGACGATGGCGACCAACCAGATGCCGACGACGAACAAGGTCAGTCGGTCGAGGTTTTTTTCCACCACCGTCGACCCGGACAGGCTGGACTGAACGCCACCACCGAACAGCGTCGACAGACCGCCACCCTTGGCGCGGTGCAACAGCACCAACAAGACCACCAGGATGCTGGTGATCACCAGGGTGATCTGCAGAGCCAATTCCATGCGTGACAGCTTACCGGCCTGCGTGTGGACGGCTCAGAGGGGCGCTAGCTTGTCAGCGGACCCCAGTAGGTGTGATCGTTGGCGTAGTCGAAGTACGCCTCGTGAGTGAAGAACGGAACGACTCCGCTGTCGATCGCGGTGCCCGAGATCACCGTCGGCGCCGTGCTTTGGCCGAGGCTATCGGTGCCGATCACGTAGGAATACAACAGCGTGTTGCCGTCGTAGACGGAAACGGTGTCCCCCGTGGCGAGGCCCGAGCCCACGATCGAGGACGGGATGGTCCCGTAGACACCGCCCGAGTCGAGGTCGTTCGACACTGTGGTGGAGCCGATCACCGTCCCGCCCGCGCTCGTCACCTTCTCGGTCAAGCCGTCGACCGTCGGCGATCCCGCGAGCAAGGTGCCACCCGTCAACGGGTTGTCGCCGCCGATGATCAGATGTTTGTCGGCCCCGACCAGGTCGACGAGCACACCGCCGTAGCTCTCGAACGGGCTGGCGGTGGGCCCGGCCGTATCTGGGCCGATGCCCAGGATTCCGTCCACGTCATTACTGCTGAGGAAGCTCTGGAAGTTCTCGAAGGGGTCGGAGAAGTTGGTCGACCAGGAGAAAAGCTCGACGTCGACCGGGCTGGTCGTGCTGAGGACATCAGTGCCGTCCGTGCCGTAGTCGACGGGCACACCGGGGTATTCCAGGTAGAAGTACTCCACGCCCCCGCTGTAGCCGCTGAAGCCGAAGTTGTCGGGCGCTCCGAGCTTGAAAAGCTCCTCGAGCGCCGAGAAGTCATTCGCGCCGAGCTCCTGCCACGGGATGACAAGACCGCTGGAGCCGGTGTCGACCAGCAGCGTCGAGGGGTCGCCGGTGCCGATCGCCGCCTGGATTGTCGGCTCGGTGACAATGTTCATGGTGACCGGAAGGTCGTAGCTGGCAGCAGCCGCAGGCTCGGCCCCGGTGACGGCGGCTGCCGCGGCGGAATCCGCTGCCGGCAACGCGACATCAAATGATGTGTTCAGGCTGGCGAGCAGGCTGTCGGTCCAGCTGGTCAGATCCAGCGCGGCTGCCGGATCGAAGACCGCAATCGAATCCGTCAGTGACGTCAGAAACGGCTGGATGATCGGGTCGAGGAGGTCCTCGAAGTCCGCCTTCGCGGGCGCCGCCGAGCCCGCAGCAATGGCCGTTGCGGCGACGAACGCGCCGGCCCCGATGCCAACACCGGACAGCAGCCGACGCGCGGCTTTACCTGCGTGCTTGTTGCCGTGATGACGTGCCATTCGAGCGCCCCCGAGGAGTTGGCGGTACTGCGCAGCCGCGAGCTAACGATCCTGAGTTCCTATCAGGTTTCGCTAAGCTAACTGCAACTTTTTTGCCAGACAACTCGGGTGCATATCAAACTCAAAATTTTTACCGCGGTCTTACGGCTGGCGCCAACGAACGACAAGAGCCACCGAGGATCTACTGAAGACAGCCCCGAACATCCAGCTCAAACCGGCGTTACTGCAAGTACAGGTCGTTGTTGCTGTAGTCGATGGAGAATGGATACTGCTCGAACGGGATGACCCCGCTGTCGATGCCGGTTCCCGAGATCAGCGTTGGACCGGTGAGCGTGCCGTCGCTATCGGTCCCCGTGACGTAGGAGTACAACGGCGTGCCGTTGTCGTAGACGGTAATTGTGTTTCCTGGCGCCACGATCTGCGCACCGTCGACGGTGTCAATCTGGGATGAGGTGAGCAAAGACGACGGGATGGTCCCATAGACACCGCCGGAGTCGAGGTCGTCGGAAACCGCCACCGGGGTGCCACCGTCAACGGATTCGGTCAGACCGCTGACGGTTGAGCCGGTGGCCGGAAGCTCGAGGCCAGTCGTGTCCGGGGTGGCATCGAACGTTAGCTCGTTGTCAGGCAAGTTGACCGTCACACCCTGATAGCCGGCCGCCTCGATCGGGCTCTCACCGACGCCGCCGGTGCCTGTCGTCCCGATGCCCAGAACGCCGTCCACGTCGTTATCACTGTCGAAGGTCTGGAAGGCGTTGTTTGTGAACAGGCTTGTCAAGTCGCTCGGGTCGTAGGAATACACCTCAACCTCGATCGGCACGGTGGTTTCGATGGTCTGGCCGCCCGTCGACGTGTAGTCGACCGGTTCGTCGTACGTCAGGTAGTAGTAGTCGACTCCACCGCTGTAACCGCCCTCACCGAAACTGGTGGGCGACCCGAGGCTATACAGCGTTTCGAGCTCCGTGAGGAAATTGGTGCTGCCACCATCGAGGTCCGTCAGAGGAACCACGAGACCGCTCGATCCGGTGTCGACCAGCAGCGTCGTGCTATCGCCGCCGACTGTGGCGGCCACAGTCGGCTCGGTGTCCTCGGCGATGGTGATCGGGATGGAGACACTGCTCAACGCCGCCGCGGGATCTGCTGACGAAGCAGCGCTGGCCGCGGGCTCGGCTGCCGCCGGCAGCGCCACGTCGAGCGAACTCAGGCTGGCGAGGAAGCTATCGGTCCAGCTGGTCAGGTCGACCGCAGCTGCGGGGTCAAAGGCTGCGACCGAGTCCGTCAGCGACGTCAGCAGCGGCTGGATGATCGGGTCGATGAGGTCTTCGAAGTCGGCGTGCGCCGGCGCAGCGGTGACCGCAGACCCGGTCGCCATTGCAGCTGCGGCGAGAAACACGCCTGCACCTGCGCCGACTCCGACCAGCAGACGGCGGCCCGCGTTGGCCTTCCGCGCCTGCTTGTTACCGTCCCGACCAGCCATTCGCTTCCCCCGCGGAGTTGAGTGTGGGTCAACTAAGAGCACAACTAGTTGAACCTGTGCTTCTTTCAGGTTTCGCCTAGCTAAGCGTGCCGACGCCCCTATCGCAACCCGTACGCGCCGCTTGTTCAGGCATTGGTTACCTGGGCGTCGCTGCCGCAGGTGCTTCCGCTGCGGCCGCGGCCCGGTCTAAGTCTTCGAGCCGGCCACACAGTTCCTCAAGCGCGGCCGCCGAACCGTTGCCCGCGTCCTGCGCGGAGCTCAGTGCGGTGATTGCGTCGACCGCATCCTCCAGTTCAACGGCGACCGGGATAGCTCGCAAGGCACGTGAACTCACCGGCGGTGGCTCGAGTACCGCTGCCTCGGCATTTGCGCGTGCGGCGTGCGCCAGCCGGTAGGCGTCGGCGCGAACGGATTGCCAATGCCGCCGCTGCGGGGCGGGCTTGACCGCCTCCCGCAGGTAGTCGTGCGCTGCCTCCAACGCGGCCGACAACTGCGCGTAAGCCGGGAACCGACGAGCTTCCGGCCAGAGCAGATAGCCGAAGACGACCGCAACTGCCGCTCCGATCAACGTGTCTTGCAGCCGCACCACAGGCGCAACCGGATCCGGCTGCCCAATGGATTGGGACAGCAGTGCCGAGGTGGTGATTCCAATCACGACGAGGCCATACAGCTTGGGCACCGACAGCACCACAAAGCCCAATGCCAGCGCGGTCGCGGCAACCAGCGGTAGCCCGGGTGAGAGCACAGCTAAGACGGCAGTCGCGATCAGGGCGCCGATGAGAGTGCCGAATATTCGGTTCACCGTCCGCACAAAGACCGATGCGAATTCGGGCCGCACGATCACCGCGGTAGTCAGTGGCAGCCAGAACGCGTGGCTGGGCTGGCGCACCGTGGCGGTAAGCGCCGTAGCGACCGCCATGCACAGGCCGATGCGCACCCCGTTCTCCAGGCCGGTGCGCGAGGTCGCCGCACGAACCAACGCTGAGAGGCGCTGGCCCTCGCGCGGTGGCGCGCCGGGCCGTTGTGGCCGCGGGCTCAGCGCGTCGGCGAGTTCGACGAGTCCCGGATCTGCGCCGGCGTCAGCTTCCGTGAAGTCGACCGCGACAGGTACGGCGTCCCAAATCTGTTGTCCAGCTGAACGTATGGCCGCAACAGCGTGGTCGGGAACCGGTCGACCCTGGGCGTAGAGAGTCGCCGACGCAAAGGCCACCAGATCGGCGCCGCGGCGGTTGCGGGCGGCCCGCGCAACGGACGAGGCGGCGGCCAGGCGGGCGCGTGCGGCGCCAGCGGTCTCAGTACCGATCGCCGCGCACAAGTCCGCGGCCGCGAAGTACACCTCGGCCTGGGCGCGGCGTTCCGGCTTGTCGCGATGAAAAGCCCACGGCGCCAATACCGAAACCGCGGAGATCGACGTGCCGACCAGGTAACACACCGCCTGCTGCCACCACGGCAGCGACGATCCCCCGAACTGCCCAAACGCAACGCCGACCGAGAGCATCAACCCAAACGCCGGTCCACTGGGCCCGGTGCCGCCCGCCATGCCGGAGATCGCGCCGGCGAGTCCCGCGATGAGAACCTGCCCGACCCCGAAACCCGGAAACAGTTGCACACCCACGCTGATGCCAACCGCTCCGCCGACCGCCTGGGCTACCCAAGCCCACCACCGGGCCCGATAGAAGCCCCGGACCAGGAAGACGACGGCACAGGCGGCTCCGAGATACGCCAATCCGACGAGCTGCAATTTACCGAAGCAGACGCCCGCTCCTGCGATCAATGCCGCAGTCCACACGGCCCACAGGGCAGGCCCTACGGCCCACGGTGCACCAGAGGGACGTAGCGCAGCAACGATGCTGCGACCTAACGCCACGAGGGAATCGCGCATCAGGCCGGCAATCGGACTACGGCAAGGGTCCGCCGGCCGCGATCGCCGACAGCGTCGCGAATTGCTCGGCGTCCAGCGACGCGCCACCGACCAGGGCGCCGTCCACGTCTTCCTGCGCGACGATGTCCGCGATGTTCTTGGCATTCACCGAGCCGCCGTACAGCACCCGGACGGAGTCGGCGATCTGCGGTGATGCCAGCGAGCCCAGCTCCTTACGGACCGCCGCGCACACTTCCTGCGCATCGGCTGCGCTAGCCACCCGGCCGGTGCCGATCGCCCATACCGGCTCGTAGGCGATAACGGTCTGGCCGATCTGTTCGGCCGATAACCCGGCCAGAGAGCCGCGCAGCTGATTCTGGCAGTGGGCGACATGCTCGCCGGCTTCCCGGACTTCCAGGTGCTCGCCGATGCAGACAATCGGCGTTATCTCGTGCTTGAGCGCCGCAGCGGCTTTGGCGGCCACCAGCGCGTCGTCCTCGTTGTGATAGGTGCGCCGCTCGGAGTGCCCGACCACGGCATAGTGGCAACCCAGCTTGGCCAGGAACGCTCCGCTGATCTCGCCGGTGTAGGCACCGGAGTCGTGTTGTGACACGTCCTGAGCGCCATACGTGAGTCGCAGCTTGTCACCGTCGACCAGCGTCTGCACACTGCGCAGGTCGGTGAACGGCGGAATGACCGCGACATCAACCTTGTCGAAGTACTTGTCGGGCAACGAGAATGCGATCTTCTGTACCAGAGCGATCGCCTCGAAGTGGTTGAGGTTCATCTTCCAGTTGCCGGCAATCAGCGGCTTGCGACTCATACCCACCGCCGACGATGCAGAGCGAAGCGATGAGGAGGAGGCGGAACAATCATGGAGGTCCTTTGCTCACGTATTCAGCACTTCGAGGCCGGGCAGCGTCTTGCCTTCAAGATATTCCAGCGATGCCCCGCCGCCGGTGGAAATGTGTGAGAAGCCGTCGTCGGGCAGACCCAGTGCCCGCACCGCGGCGGCCGAGTCGCCGCCGCCCACGACGCTGAACGCGCCCTTGGCTGTCGCTGCGGCGATCACTTCGGCGACACCCTTGGTACCCGCGGCGAACGCGGGAAACTCGAACACGCCCATCGGGCCGTTCCAGAAGATGGTCTCGGCATTGCCCAGCAGGCTGGTGAACCGCTTCACCGACCCGGGCCCGATGTCCAGGCCCATCTTGCCGTCTGGAATCGCCTCGGCGGCAACGGTTTCCGGAGTGGCATCGGCCGCAAATTTGTCCGCCACCACGATGTCGACCGGCAGCCGGATGACGTCGGCATAGGTGTCGAGCAGTTGCTTGCAGGTGTCGATCATCTCGGTCTGCAGCAGCGATGTGCCCACTGATAAACCCCTCGCGGCAAGGAACGTGAAGCACATCCCGCCGCCGATCACGATGCTGTCGGCTTTGGTTGCGAGCTGTTCGATGACGCCGAGCTTGTCGGAGACTTTGGAGCCGCCGAGGATCACCGCGTACGGCCGCTTCGTCGATTCGGTCAGCCGTTCAAGCACAGCGACCTCCTCGGCCACCAACGTGCCGGCATAGTGCGGAAGCAGCGTCGCGACGTCATAGACCGAAGCCTGCTTGCGGTGCACCACCCCGAACCCGTCGGACACGAAAGCTCCTGCGCTTCCAACCAATTCGGCGAGCTCCTTGGCCAGCGCCAACCGCTCCCCGTCGTCCTTGCTGGTTTCCCGCGGATCGAAGCGGATGTTCTCCAGCAGTAGAACGTCCCCGTCGGTGAGACGTTCGGCCCGGGCGTGAGCATCACGGCCGACGACATCGTCGGCCAGCTGCACATCCTTGCCCAAGTGTTCACCCAACGCCGCGGCGACCGGCGCCAGTGACAGTGCCAAATCGGGCTCTCCCTTTGGACGCCCCAGGTGGGCGGTCACGATCACCTTGGCGCCGGCGTCGGCCAGCGCCTTGAGTGTGGGCACCGAGGCGATGATACGACCGGGGTCGGTGATGGCGCCGTCGTTGAGCGGTACGTTCAGGTCGGAGCGCACAAGCACCCCGCGGCCCGAAACCCCCTGTGCGAGAAGATCGTCCAGGTTGCGGATAGCCACGGCTACAGGGACTTGCCGACCAGCGCGACCAGGTCGACGAGCCGGTTGGAGTAGCCCCATTCGTTGTCGTACCAGGACACCACCTTGGCCTGGTTGTCGATCACCTTGGTCAGGCCGGAGTCGAAGATCGAGCTGTGCGGGTCGGTGACGATGTCGCTGGAGACGATCGGGGCGTCGTAGTACTTGAGGATGCCCTTCATCGGGCCATCCGCGGCGGCCTTCATCGCGGCGTTGATCTCCGCCGCGGTGCCCGACTTGGCCAGTTCAACCGTGAGGTCGGTGACCGAACCCGTTGGGATCGGCACCCGCAGCGCGTAGCCGTCCAGCTTGCCCTTGAGTTCGGGCAACACCAGACCGATGGCCTTGGCGGCGCCGGTCGACGTCGGCACGATGTTCAGCGCGGCGGCCCGGGCCCGGCGCAGGTCCTTGTGCGGACCGTCCTGCAGGTTCTGGTCCTGGGTGTACGCGTGGATGGTCGTCATCAGGCCTTTGACGATGCCGAACTCGTCGTTCAGTACCTTGGCGATCGGCCCGAGACAGTTGGTCGTGCACGACGCGTTGGAGATGATGTTCTGGCTGCCGTCGTACTTGTCGTCGTTGACGCCCAGCACGATGGTGATGTCTTCGTCGGTGGCGGGCGCGGAGATGATCACCTTTTTGGCGCCGGCATCCAGGTGGCCCTTGGCTTTCGCCGCGTTGGTGAAAATGCCGGTGGACTCTACGACGACGTCGACACCGAGGTCGCCCCACGGCAACGCCGCGGGGCCCTCTTTGACCTCCAGCGCCTTGATCTTGTGGTCGCCGACGACGATGGTGTCCTCGCCTTCGAGACTCACGTCGTAGGGCAGTCGGCCCAGGATCGAATCGAACTTCAGCAGATGCGCCAGCGTCGCGTTATCGGTCAGGTCGTTCGCCGCGACCAACTCGATGTCGGTGTCGGCGCCCGCGGCCTGCTGCAGCAGCAGGGCTCGGTAGAAGTTACGCCCGATGCGACCGAAGCCGTTGATGCCTACCCGGACCGTCACGTTTATCTCCTTCGATGCCGACGAAATCCTCGCTGCCAGCCTAGTAGCTGCGGCAATGCCTAGCGAATTCGGAGGTTCAGGTGATGCCGACCGGGGCGTTCACCGCGAGTTGACGGGGTGAACAGGCAGTTCGTCGCCAGGCTCGGGCCAGGGCTGGCGCATCAACATGTCGTCGACGTCAACGTAGCCCTCCTCGATCAAGCCGGTCTTGGCGTCGACGATGCGATACCACTGCTTTTTGGTCTGGATCGGCTGACCTTCGAGGATGATCACCCGCAGATCGCCCTCGTCCAATTGGCAGCGCCGCTGCACCGCCTCCACCAGCTGTTCGTTGTGCAGGTGACCTTCGCCGAAGTTCCAGCCGATCAGCGGCCCGGCGACGGTCTCGCCTTCGCGTAGCGCGTAGTCCGCCTCATCGGCGTCCCTTCCCAAGGCCCGCGGCACTAGCCCGTTGAGCGCGCGTCCGTGGACGTGCATGGAGCGGAAAGCGCGAGCTTTGTCGCTGATGATCTCGGCGGTGTTCGTGTCGTACAGCCCGGCAATCTGTCTGGCGGTCAAAGCGGAGCTCTTGATGACACCGGCCTCGATCTTGTCCTCCACACCCGCGCGGAAGCACCAGACACTCGAGGCCCAGTTGCCCGCGTAATAGCGCAACGCCGGCAGGAATGAAATCTGTTGCGGGAACATGTTTCCCACGACCGGAATCACGAGAAGGGCAGCCATCAGTATCGCCAACAGCAGCGGTGAACTCAGGTCGTAGATCACGATGTTGCTGTAGTGCCCGAACAGATAGAACAACGAGAAGATGAAGAAGATGTTCCACTCCAGAGGAACACCCATCGGCAGGTTGGAAATGATGTTGAGGTGGAAAATCACCATGAAGGCGATCAGGAACCACCGCCACGGGTGATTACCGGCGGCGAACACCAGTACCGCCGGCACGATGAGCTCCGCCGTGGTGCCGCCGACGTGGGCCATCACCTTCGGAATCCAGGTGGGGCGAATGTCGTTAACCGGGTCGCGATAGAGCCTGCGCTTCAACCAGTTGAACGCCTTACCGCGCAGCAGGGCGTTATTGCTGGTCATCGCTGCTACGACATATGGGAAATGGTGATTTAGCTTGGAAGTCGCGGCGCCCCACCATAATCCGAGCATCACGATCTTGAAAGCGGCGATCTGGTCGGTGAAGGGGAAGAAAAAGATCACCAGCTTCAGCCAGTAATGCTCACCCCGGGCGGCCAAGAAGATCGTCTTGTCGCGCAAGCCCAGCAGCGCCAGGGCGACGATCGTCGGGAGCAACAGCAAGGGGTCGATCAACCCCACGTCGCCGCTTCCGGTGACCGACCCGCCGTGCCCGGGAGCGAGCAACGCCCAGACGCCGGATGCCAGCACGATCGCGTAGAGAGCGACGTCGAAGATGCTGCGGGTATCTCCGCGAGTGAACGGAATCTCATTCGGCCAGGGCGGCAGCCGAATTGTCTTGGGTCGCAGCCAGTACAGGAAGCCGCCGATCGGCGGCCAGAATCGCGCGGTCAGTGGTCCCGACCCGCAGCCCAGGCCCAGAACCTCGAACAGCATCGTGAAGACAATGAGTTTCTGATAGACGATCGGCTGCGTCCACCACACCGAGATGTCGGCCAACCCACCGAGTCCTGGAGTCAGCGAGATGACCGCGGCCGCGCCCGCGGCGTAGGCGGCCATCTTGAACACGTAGAGCAGGTAGATCGCCGACGGCGTGCCGAAGCCGTGTTCGACCCAATGCCGGGTCACCACCTGCATCCGGTCGGCTGCGGACCGGGTGTGCCAGGTCTCGGGGTCGACGTCCGGAAGATCCGGGGTGATGAATCCCATCACGGCCTCGTTTCAGGTCTGCCACCGTTGGCGAGACCAATCTAGCGGTGGACCTGACGAGCCTCGGCCTCTAGGCGTCTTCCAGCAGGTCCGGGGTCACCGCGGACTCGGTGTCCGGAATCCCGTCGACCTTGGCTTTGCGATCGGCCATCGAGAGCAGTCGCCGAATACGTCCGGCCACAGCATCTTTCGTCATCGGTGGGTCGGCCAGCCGGCCCAGCTCCTCTAGCGAGGCCTGCCGGTGTTCGACACGCAGCCTTCCCGCTGCGGAAAGATGATCAGGAACGGTGTCGCCCAGGATCTCTAGCGCGCGTTCAACCCGCGCGGCGGCGGCAACTGCCGCACGGGCCGAGCGTCGCAGATTGGCGTCGTCGAAGTTAGCCAGCCGATTGGCCGTCGCCCGAACCTCGCGGCGCATCCGCCGCTCTTCCCAGATCAACCGGGTGTCCTGAGCGCCCATCCGGGTGAGCAGCGCTCCGATCGCCTCGCCGTCGCGCACCACCACCCGGTCGGCGCCGCGAACCTCGCGCGCCTTGGCGCTGATGCCGAGCCGGCGGGCCGCGCCCACCAGCGCCAGCGCAGCCTCCGGGCCGGGGCAGCTGACCTCCAGCGCCGAGGAGCGACCCGGCTCGGTGAGCGAGCCGTGCGCCAAGAAGGCACCGCGCCAGGCGGCTTCCGCGTCGCCGATGCTGCCTCCGACCACCTGGGCCGGCAAGCCACGCACCGGCCGACCACGCAGATCGAGCAACCCGGTCTGGCGAGCCAGCGCCTCGCCGTCGTTGGCGACGCGCAAAACATAGCGCGTCGTCTTTCGAATTCCACTGGCGGACAACACATGTACGACCGCGTTGTAGCCGTACAGATCGAAGATGTCCTTGCGTAGCCGGCGCGCGATGCTGCCCAAGTCCACTTCGGCTTCGACGACCACCCGGCCGGCCACGATGTGCAGCCCGCCGGCGAACCGCAGCAGCGCTGTCACTTCAGCGCGCCTCGCGCTCACCGCTGTCACCACCAGGCGGCTCAACTCGTCTTTGACTTCGGCCGTCATCGCCACTCGTCGTCACCCCTCGGTCCGTTGCGACCCGGTCCATCGGCGCCGGTTCGCTGACGTTCTTGCTCGATCGCCAATGCGTCGGTGGACGTCGCAGCTGGCGGCGGCCGACCGGGATCGCGTACGCCGACTCCGTCCAGCGCCGCGGCCAGTTTGGCCGGGTCATGTAAAGGTGTACCAGGCTTGGCCACGTTGGCGAATTGAATCTCGGCGTCAAGCAGGGTTGCCGTCCGCCGCAGCTGCTCACGCTCTCGCTCGCTCGGCACCCGCTCGGCGTCGATGATCACGTCGTGAACCGTGAAACCCGGCGCGTGCTGGGCAAGTACGTGCAGATGGCGTTCGACCGAAAACCCGGCCGTCTCCCCCGGTTCGGCCACCAAATTGAGCACCAGAGCACGACGGGCCGTCGTCGCCTGGAGCGCCGCCGCCAATTCGGGCACCAGCACGTGCGGGAGCACGCTGGTGAACCAGGAGCCGGGACCGAGCACCACCAGATCGGCGGTCATGATCGCGTCGACGGCCTGACGGGTGGCGGGCGGATCTCCGGGCAGCAGTCGGACCCGGCGCACCTTGCCCGGCGTGGTGGCGATCGCCACCTGTCCGCGGATCGCCCGGAACATCCGCGGGTCAGTTTCCAGTCCGGACACATCGGCCTCGATCTGTAGTGCGATCGGGCACATCGGCAGCACCCGGCCGCGCATACCCAGAATCCGGCCGACCTCGTCGAGCGCGGCAACTGGATCGTCGAGCACCTCGCTGATTCCGGCCAGCAGCAAGTTGCCGATCGGGTGCCCCGACAGGGCGCCGCTTCCGCCGAACCGGTGCTGCAAGATGGTCGCCCACAGCCGGCCCTGCGGGCTGTCAGATGCCAACGCCGCCAACGCCATTCGCAGATCTCCTGGTGGCACCACGTCGAGCTCGCTGCGGATGCGCCCTGACGACCCACCGTCATCGGCGACGGTGACGATGGCCGTCACGTGCGGAGTCAGTCGCCGGGCAGCCGACAGCGTGGCATACAAGCCGTGCCCTCCGCCCAGGGCGACAATCCGCCGACTCATTCGCGGCCCAGATCCCGGTGCAGTACCCGCACCGTCAGCTGCTTGTCGGGCTCAAGCAGTCGCGCTAATGCCTCGGCGATGGCGACGCTGCGGTGTTTGCCACCCGTACAGCCGATCGCCACAGTCATATAGCGCTTGCCCTCCCTGTGGTAGCCGTCGACAATCAGGGACAGCAACCGATGGTATGTCTCCAGGAACTCTGCCGCGCCGGTCTGGCCAAGCACGTAGTCGCGGACATCCGGGTGTTGACCAGTGAGTGGGCGTAGCTCGTCGACCCAGTGCGGATTTGGCAGGAATCGGACGTCCATCACGGTGTCGGCGTCCATCGGCAGTCCGTATTTGAAACCGAAGGACTCGACGGTGACCGCGGTCTGCGCCACCGTCTCGCCACCGAAGGCGCGTTCGATGCTCTCTCGTAGCTCGCGCACGGCGAGCGTTGAGGTGTCGATGACCAGGTCGGCGGTCGCACGAACCGGAGCGAGCAGCTCGCGCTCGGCGGCAATGCCTTCGGCCAACGTCTGCTCACCCTGCAGCGGGTGACTGCGGCGGTTCTGTTCGTAGCGACGCACCAACATGTCGTCGGAGGCCTCCATGAACAACACCTGCGGGGTGATGTTGCGCGTGGCCAAGTCAGTGCGCACCCAGTCCAGGTCGCCGGTGAACCCACGCGAACGTACGTCCATCACGATGGCCAGCTGCGTAATCCGGGATCCCGCATCCAGGCCGAGGTCGACCATCCGGGTGATCAATTGCGGTGGCAGATTGTCGGCGACATACCAGCCGAGGTCCTCGAGCACCTTGGCCGCAGTGCCACGACCGGCACCGGACAGACCGGTGACCAGAACCACGTCGATACCGGATTCGCTTGTGGCGGCCTGGCTGTCAGCCTGCTCGAGCGACCCGGCTTGCGTCGAGCTGTCCATCCCCTCGCCTGTCATCCCGATGCCCGTTCCGCGATCCGATCTTGAGCCGCTGTGTCCGTTCCAGCGTCGTCCGGTCCGGCGGCGTCGCCCCCCAGAGCGTCGAGCACGGCCGTGGCCGTCGCGACCCCGATGCCCGGAACCGAAGTGATCTCATCGACCGTAGCCTCCTTGAGCCGGGCCAGTGAGCCGAAATGAGCAACCAGTGCCTTGCGGCGATGCTCGCCGAGTCCGGGGACCGCGTCGAGCGCCGACGAGGTCATCCGCTTGGATCTCTTGCTGCGGTGGTAGTTGATCGCAAACCGGTGTGCTTCGTCGCGCACCCGCTGCAACAAATACAGTCCCTCGCTGTTGCGCGGCAGGATGATCGGGTCGGGCTCCGACGGCACCCACACCTCTTCGAGTCGCTTGGCCAACCCGATCACCGCAACATCGGCGACGCCCAATTCCGCCAGAACCGCGCTGGCGGCATTGACCTGCGGAGCGCCGCCGTCGACCACGTACAGGTTGGGCGGATAAGCAAACCGGCGCGATTTACCCTCGGGTGAGAGGATTTTCGAGTCTTCCTGATCTTGGATGTGCCGAATGAAACGGCGGCGGGTGACCTCGGCGATCGACGCGACGTCGTCGGAGCGACCGTGGCCGGCCGCTTCCCGGATGCCGAAATGGCGGTAATCGGACTTTCGCGGCAGCCCGTCTTCGAACACCACCAGCGACCCCACCACGTCGGTCCCCTGGACGTGGCTGATGTCCACGCACTCGATCCGCAGTGGCGCGTCAGCCAAACCGAGCGCCTCTTGAATATTCTGCAGCGCAGCGGATCTGGCGGTGAAGTCGCCGGCGCGCTTCAGCTTGTGCTGCTGCAACGCGTCTTTGGCATTGCGCTGCACGGTCTCCGCCAAGTCCCGCTTGTCGCCGCGGCGCGGTACCCGCAGATTCACCCGCGATCCGCGCAGGCCAGACAACCAGGTGGTCAACTCCTCCGCGTTCGGCGGCAGGCACGGAACCAAAACCTCGCGAGGCACCGGGTTGGTGGATTCATCGGCGGCACCGCCGAGTTCGGCCTGATCGCCGTAGAACTGGGTCAGGAATTGCTCGACCAGTTGTGCCTCGCCGGAATCGCCTGGATCTCCCGGCTTTTCGACGATCCAGCCGCGCTGCCCGCGAACTCTCCCGCCGCGGACATGGAACACCTGGACGGCGGCTTCGAGATCGTCGTCGGCGAAGGCAACCACGTCGGCGTCGGTGCCGTCGCCGAGGACGACAGCCTGCTTTTCCAGCGCCCGCTTGAGCGCGCCCAGGTCATCACGCAAACGCGCAGCTCGTTCGAAATTCAGATCTTCCGCGGCGGCGTGCATCTGCTGTTCCAGACCGCGGGCGAACCTGTCGGTCTTACCGGACAGGAAATCGCAGAAGTCCAGCACGATCTGGCGATGTTGTTCTGCGCTGACCCGCCCGACGCACGGGGCCGAACATTTGTCGATGTAACCCAGCAAGCAAGGGCGGTCGATTTGGTTGTGCCGCTTGAACACTCCGGCCGAGCAGGTTCGCGCAGGAAAGACCCGGGTCAGTAGATCCAGGGTCTCCCGGATGGCCCAGGCATGCGAGTAGGGCCCGAAATAGCGGACGCCTTTGCGGCGCGGGCCACGGTAGACCATCAGCCGCGGGTATTCCTCGTTGAGGGTGACCGCGAGCACCGGGTAGGACTTGTCGTCGCGATAGCGGACGTTGAATCGAGGATCGAACTCCTTGATCCAGTTGTACTCCAGCTGCAGCGCCTCGACCTCGGTGTTGACCACCGTCCACTCGACCTTGGCAGCAGTTGTCACCATCTGCCGAGTGCGCGGATGCAGGCTTGCGATGTCAGCGAAGTACGAGTTCAGCCGGCTGCGCAGGCTCTTTGCCTTGCCGACATAGATCACCCGGCCGTGCGGATCACTGAACCGGTACACGCCAGGCTCGACCGGGATGGACCCGGGAGCAGGGCGGTAGGTCGCGGGATCAGCCACGGTATCTAAGGCTAGTCGCGCCAGCCGACACCGACGACGCGTACTCGAGGCGCAGCGAACGTGAAGCCAGTTGCACGCTCGGAGACCAGCGTGCAGCTAACTTCACGCTCGACGAGACCCACCGACAATTCAGTGCGACGCCAGGTCAGGCCGGTAACGCGCCAGCAGACTCCGGACGGTGTCCATTGCGGCCACGGCGCGGTCTTTGTCGACGGACTGGATGGCCATCAGCGGGACGTACTCGTCATCGGGTAGATCGATGCGCGCCCAGCGGGCACCAACGGGAAAGGACACGCCGACAAGGTCGTCCCAGGGCACCAGTCGGTCGCTGAGCGCGTTGCGCACCGACAGTCCGGCCGCGCCGACCCGCAACCGCGGCCGGGTGAACAGCAGCACGAGTCCCGCGAGAACCACGCCGAGCACCGCCATGGCGATCTGATCGGAGGTTTGGAAGATCACACCGGTGGATCCGATCTTGAGGAGAAGGCCGATCACCACATGCGCGACGACGAGAAGAACCGCTACGGCGTAGGCAACATAAGGCGTCAGGTGGGGCCGAAGTTGGGCATCCCAGGTGTCCTGGTCGGGTTTGGCGGTCACGGCTTTCCGCGTAGCTGGCGCAGGGTCAGCGCGGTGCTCAACGCCGCAGCCGTCGCCTGGCCGCCGTTGTCCTCCGCAGAGTCCGGCAGTCCCGCTCGGTCGAGGGCCTGCGCCTCGTCGTTGGTCGTCAGTACACCGTTGGCCACCGGGGTGGACTCGTCCAGCGAAACGCGGGTCAGCCCTTGGGTTACCGCGTCGCACACGTAGTCGAAATGCGGTGTCTGCCCGCGGATCACTACACCCAGCGCGACGACGGCATCGTGGTCACGGGCGACAGCCTGCGCGACCACCGGAATCTCGATCGCACCGCGTACCCGCACTACCGTGGGGTTGTCGACACCCCAGTCATCGGCGATGCGCTGAGCGCCGCTCAGCAGCGCATCGCAGATCTGGCTGTGCCAGGTGCTCACCACGATTGCCAACGTGAGCGCGGAAGCGTCCTGTGACGCGATGTCGGGTACACCGGCACCGCTCATTTACGCCACTCCTCAACATCGCTGCGCTCTTCAGTCACAGCGCACCACCGAATTCCCCTGGCAGATTTATGGATTCGTGATAATCGTCGAGCCCGACCAGGTCGTGACCCATCCGGTCGCGCTTGGTCATCAGGTAGCGGATGTTCTCCGCATTGACCCGCACCGGCAACGGCACCCGCTCGAGGATGTGCAGGCCGTAGCCGTCCAGGCCGACCCGCTTCGCGGGGTTATTGGTCAGCAGTCTCATTGAGCGGACTCCAAGGTCGACCAGGATCTGGGCGCCGGTTCCGTAATCCCTTGCGTCAGCAGGCAATCCGAGCTTGAGGTTCGCGTCGACTGTGTCGTCGCCGGCGTCCTGCAGCTGGTAGGCCTGCAGTTTGTGCATCAGGCCGATGCCGCGTCCTTCGTGTCCACGCATGTAGAGCACGACACCCCGCCCCTCACGCGCGACCATCGCCATCGCGGCGTCCAGTTGCGGGCCACAGTCGCAGCGGCGTGAACCGAACACGTCGCCGGTCAGACATTCGGAGTGGACGCGGACCAATACGTCGTCGCCGTCGTAGTTGGGTCCGGCAATCTCGCCGCGGACCAGCGCCACGTGCTCGACATCTTCGTAGATGCTGCTGTAACCGACCGCACGGAATTCGCCGTGGCGGGTCGGGATGCGGGCCTCGGCGATCCGCTCCACGTGCTTCTCGTGTTTGCGGCGGTACTCGATCAGGTCAGCGATGGCGATCAGGGCCAGCCCGTGCTCGTCGGCAAAGACCCGGAGCTCGTCGGTTTGCGCCATCGCGCCTTCGTCTTTTTGGCTGACAATCTCACAGATCGCACCGGCCGGCGACAGTCCGGCCATTCGGGCGAGGTCGACGGCGGCTTCGGTGTGGCCGGGGCGGCGCAGCACGCCACCGTCCTTGGCGCGCAACGGAACTACGTGACCGGGCCGGGTGAAATCCTCGGCGACACTGGTCGGGTCGGAAAGCAGCCGCATGGTCGTCGCACGGTCTGAAGCCGAAATACCGGTGCCTACACCAATTTTCGCGTCGACCGTGACCGTGTAGGCAGTACCGTGCTTGTCCTGGTTGATCGCATACATCGGCAGGAGGCCGAGTCTGTCGCAGATCTCGCCGTCCAGCGGCACACACAGGTAACCCGACGTGTAACGCACCATGAACGCGACCAACTCGGGGGTCGCCTTCTCGGCGGCGAAGATGAGGTCACCCTCGTTTTCCCGGTCCTCGTCGTCCACGACGACGACAGCCTTGCCCGCCGCGATGTCGGCGATCGCGCGCTCGACCGAGTCCAACCTCGTCATCGCAGCCACCTAGTCAGAGAAACACACCTGACCTTCTCAGGTGTTGTGTCCAGTATGAACCACCACTTCGCCGTAGTTATTGCCACTACTCACTGACCGGACAGCTTCGTCAGCACGACCCGCAGCGGACAAATCCGCAAAAGTTTTACAGAGGGGGCTCGTAGCTGATTCATAGCTAGCCTATCTAGCGTTCAGCATGTGGGGGGGCAAGCGTCCGCTGAATACCCGACTAGACAGGTGAAGGACCATGAAACTAAAGCAACTGATGGCCGGAGCGACCATCGCCGGTGCCCTCGGCGCCGCCGCTCTGGGGGTGGGCACCGGTATCGCCAGCGCTGCACCCGGGCCACAACCTGGTGGCCACAACGCACCCGCGGTCAACCACGCCGCACCGCAAGAGCCGGGTGGCGGCCACGGTCCCGGTGGGCCCGGCGGCCCCGGCGGACCGGGCGGCCCCGGCGGCGGTGGCCCCGGCGGGCCGGGTGGACCTGGCCCGGGCGGGCCTGGCGGTCACGGGCCTGGCGGACCGGGTGGACCCGGCCCGGGTGGTCCCGGCGACCACGGCCCTGGCGGTCCAGGCGGACCTGGTGGGCCCGGCAATCACGGACCCGGCGGTCCTGGGGGGCCCGGTGGACCAGGTGACCACGGCCCCGGCGGGCCGGGCGGACCTGGCGGTCCAGGAAACCACGGTCCTGGTGGACCCGGCGGTCCATGGCACGGCGACGACCACCGCGGCTACTTCCACGGAGCTCCGTGGGGTGACGGTCCCGCTCCCTGGGGCGCCGGCGAGCCGCCGCGTCCTAACTGGGGCAGGCCGCTTCCGCCGCCTGGTGGACCGTGGAACTACGGGCCGATCAACTACTACGGCTACAACGAAACCCCGTTCTGGAACCCGCAGTTCAACCAGTTTGGATTCAACTTCTTCGGAGTTTGGATCCCGCTGTAAACACTCACCTCACCAGACGCCCGCTTCGCCGATCGGCGGAGCGGGCGTTGCCCTTTCTGCTTTCTGCTTTCCGCCGGGTAACGGTCTGACCACAACACTGTGCAGCTTGAGCGTCAAACCGTAAAGATTCAGCAGCGTCCCCGATGTTCGGCGTTACTGTTGCTGCATGGCGGTGTTGCCTGCAAAACGGTTTGTGTGCGCTTTGGCCGTTGGCCTGGCGCTTTCTGGTGCTGCGCTTGTCAGCCCTACGCCAGTGATCGCGGGTCACGCATCGGCTCTCACGCTCGTCGGCGCGCAGGCGTTCGAGCCGCCGCCTCCACCGGACCCTGTCCCCGTCATCGACAAACCCGCGAACCCGGGACAACCAGAAGCCCCGCCACCGCGGCGTCGTCGCCACATAGACGGCGACCCTTCGCTGTACAGGTGAGAGCCGGCGTTCACGCCTATTTGTGCGTGATCAGTCGCTCTACGTACTTGGCGATGACGTCCACTTCCAGGTTCACCTGAGTTCCGGCTTCGGCCGGACCCAATGTCGTCAGCTCGCGGGTGGTCGGGATCAGCGATACCTCGAACCAGTCGTCGCCGAGCGCGGAGACCGTCAGCGATATGCCGTCGACGGTGATCGAACCCTTTTCCACCACATAGCGGGCAAGTTCGACAGGCAATCCGATCCGGACGACTTCCCAGTGCTCGGTGGGCGAGCGGCTCAGGATCTGCCCGGTACCGTCGACGTGGCCTTGCACGATGTGCCCGCCGAGCCGGCTGTTCAGGGCCGCGGCGCGCTCGAGGTTGACCGGGCTGCCCGCGACCAGCCGGCCCAAACTCGACCGACTCAGCGTCTCGCCCATTACGTCGGCGGTGAACTGGCCGCCGGGCAGTACCTCGACGACGGTCAGACACACGCCGTTGACTGCAATCGAATCCCCGTGACCGGCATCCGAGGTGACCACCGGACCCTGAATGGTGAAGCGAGCTGAATCTCCCAGCTCATCCTTGCCGACGACCTCACCCAGCTCTTCAACGATTCCGGTGAACACCGTCTCAGGCTAATGAGTCTCGCTCCACTGCGCGACGTCCCGGTCACCTTGCGATTCGCAGTCCTGTCTGAGCGACCCGCTACGCTGCAACTCATGCAGACGCGTCGCCCAATCCTCGCCGTTCTCGCCGCACTCTCGATCGCCGCCGCTCTGATCAGCGGCTGCTCGTCGTCCAAGCCCTCCGGTGGTGCGCTGCCGGATCCGGCGACCTTGATCAAGGAATCCATCCAGAGCACAAAAAGCGTCAAGAGTGTGCACTTGGCCCTGTCCGTCAACGGCAAGATCAAAGGCCTCCCGGTCAAATCCTTGACCGGCGACCTGACCACCACCCCCCAAACCGCAGCTCAGGGAAACGCGAGCATCATCTTCGGCGGCTCGGACATCGACGCCCCATTCGTGGTGATCGACGGAACGCTTTACGGAGCGCTCACGCCCGGACAGTGGGACAGCTTCGGCAAGGCCTCCGACCTTTACGACCCGTCCACGATCCTCAACACCGACGTCGGTCTGGCCAACGTGTTGACCAATCTCAGCAACCCGAAAGCCGAGTCGCGGGAAAACGTCGGCGGGCAGACCACGATCAAGATCACCGGAACGGTCTCGGCGGACGCCGTGAACGGCATCATGCCCCGGCTGAAGGCAACACAGCCGCTGCCATCGACCGTGTGGATCGAAGAAAACGGCGACCACCAGTTGGTGCAGAACCAGCTGGAGCAGAGCCCGGGCAATTCTCTTCAGCTGACGCTGTCGAATTGGAACGCGCCCGTGCAGGTCACCAAGCCCCCCGTGGCCCCGGCCCCGTGACGGCGCCCCAACCGCAGCACGCTGGTCGCGTCGTCGCGATCAGCGCCGGCAGCCTGGCCGTATTGCTCGGTGCCCTCGACACCTACGTCGTGGTCACGATCATGCGCGACATCATCGGCACCATCGGTATCCCGGTCAACCGCCTGCAGCGGATCACCCCGATCATCACCTGGTATCTGCTGGGCTACATAGCGGCGATGCCGTTGCTGGGCAGGGCATCTGACCGATTCGGACGCAAGCTCCTGCTACAAGTCAGCCTGGCCACCTTCCTGGTCGGCTCGGTGATCACGGCGCTGTCCACCGATCTGGACATCCTGGTGGTGGGCCGCACCATTCAGGGCGTGGCCAGCGGCGCGCTGTTGCCGGTGACGCTCGCACTGGGCGCGGACCTGTGGTCTCAGCGCAACCGTGCGGGCGTGCTCGGCGGGATCGGTGCCGCGCAAGAATTGGGCAGCGTGCTCGGTCCGCTGTACGGAATCTTCATCGTCTGGCTGACCAGTCGCTGGCAGGACGTGTTCTGGATCAATGTGCCGCTGGCACTGGCGGCAATGGTGATGATCCACTTCAGCCTGCCGTCGCGGGACCGCAACGCCGAGCCGGAGAAGATCGATGTGATCGGCGGGCTGTTGCTGGCGATCACCCTGGGCTTGGCGGTCGTCGGTCTGTACAACGCCAATCCCGACGGTAAGCACGCGCTGCCCAGTTACGGGCCGCCGCTGATTATCGGTGCTGTTGTATTCGCGGTGATTTTCTTTGTGTGGGAACGGTTCTCACGAACGAAGCTGATCCAACCCGCCGGAGTGCACTTCCGGCCGTTCCTTTCTGCGCTCGGCTCGTCGCTGTGTGCCGGTGCCGCGCTGATGGTGACGCTGGTCGACGTGGAACTCTTCGCCCAGGGCGTGCTCGGCAAGGACCAGGATCAGGCCGCGATGATGCTGCTGTGGTTCCTGGCTGCGTTGCCGATCGGCGCGCTGGTCGGTGGCGCGATCGCGACCAAGATCGGCGACCGCGCGGTAGCCTTCGTCGGGCTCTCGATCGCCGCGGGTGGCTACTGGCTGATCTCGAAGTGGTCGATCAACCTGTTGGACCAGCACCACAACTTCTTCGGTCTGTCGCTGCCGGCGCTGCACACCGATCTGGCCGTCGCCGGCATCGGACTGGGGCTGGTGATCGCGCCGCTGACTTCCGCCAGCCTTCGAGTGGTGCCATCGGCACAGCACGGCATCGCCTCCGCAGCGGTGGTGGTGGCGCGCATGACGGGCATGCTGATCGGCGTGGCCGCCTTGAGTGCGTGGGGCTTCTACCGGCTGCCGCAACTGGTCGCCAAGTTGGCGTCGCAGCTTCCGCGGGATGCGAGCCTCGCTGAGCGGGTCTTGCATCAAGCCACCCTGTACCGCGAAGCCTTCGCCGGCATGTACGGCGAGATCTTCAAAGTCACCGTCGTGGTGTGCATAGTCGGTGCTCTACTGGGCCTGTTGATCGGCAGCCAAAGCGCGCACGCCGACGAGCCAGAAGAACTCGAGGCTCAACCCGTCGCGCCCCGGCTCTAAACGCTCAAGCGCTGCTACGGCGAGCGCGGCTGAGTCTTGACGTCGAATTCGATGTTGTCGCCGTCGATCTTGGTGATACGCATGTGCGCGACGTATGGCCCCTCGGGGCCGGTAAAGCCGCAATCGAACTGACCGCCGACGATCGCTTTCACCCCCGATGGACAGTGCACGTCGATCGGCTTGGATCCCGTTTGCCGGGAGAAGACATCGACCACCGATCGCACGGCCCGGTCAGGTTTGACGAGCGCAGCGCAACCGGTCAGGTGCAGGGTCGCGGCGCCGACTAGAAGACCGATGCCACACCGCAGATTCCGGTCACGTCTCGTCATCAGTCCCCAAGTATGCGGGCAACCCGCATCTCTTCATAGCCTTGGTGCCGTGATTCCGGGACGGCGCTCTGCGCCTATCGCGGCACCAAGCTCAGTAACAGGTCCGGGCCGACACGATGGACGCCGTCGTAGCGCCAGCGCAGGGCCCGGGCGATGCTCGGTACCCCGACATCGTCGACGGCGGCGATCGGTCCACCGAGCAGGATCGGCGCGACGTAGGCCAAAATGCGGTCGATCACCCCGGCCCGCAGAAACGCGCCGGCAAGCGTGGGGCCGCCTTCGAGCAACACGTCGGTACGATCGGACAACGCTTTGAGCACCTCGGCCGGTTCGTGCGTCCGAATCACCATCGTGCGCGAATCGTCGTTGAGAACCTTTGCCTCCGAGGGTATGTCGCGCATTCCGACCACCACGCGCATTGGCTGGCGATCCGCGAGGCTGCCGTCGGCCAGCCGCGCAGTCAACGTCGGGTCGTCGACGAGCACCGTGCCGGTGCCCACCACTATCGCGTCGGCAGTTGCGCGCCGACGATGCACGTCGGCTCGAGCGGCATCGCTGGTGATCCATTGGCTCGATCCGTCCGCGGCCGCGCTGCGGCCATCGATGCTGGTGGCGTATTTCCACGTCACGTGGGGCAGGCCTGTGCGTTGTTTGTGCAGCCATTCGCGCAACGGTCCGGCAGTGACCAGATCGGCCAGCACATCGCCGATGACGTCCACACCCGCCGCCGCCAACCGCGCCGCGCCCCCGGCCGCAGTCGGATTCGGGTCACTGACCGCGTAAACCACCGAGGCGATGCCCGCCGCGATCAGCGCATCGACACACGGTGGTGTCTTGCCGTCGTGGTTGCAGGGTTCCAGGGTGACGACCGCGGTTCCACCGGCTGCCAGCCGTCCCGCCCGGCGCAGCGCCATCACCTCGGCGTGGGCACTGCCCGTCCGCTGAGTGCCGCCGACGCCGACGACTCTGCCGTCAGGGTCCAGGATGACCGCACCGACCGGCGGATTCGGATACGTCTTCCCCTTGACCAGATCGGCTTGCTCAACCGCGAGTCGCATGGCGGCCTCGTAGCCGAGAGCCGGGTCAGTCATCGGCGCAGATGCGGCGACACAGCACCGGCCTGCCGCCGCAATGCCTCGACCGCTGCGGCCGGGTCATCGGCGCCGTAGACGGCCGATCCCGCGACGAAGCAGTCGACCCCGGCCTCAGCGGCCTGCTCGATCGTGTCGGCGTTGATCCCGCCGTCGATTTCGACCAGGATCGTCAACTCGCCGGAGTCGACGAGCTTTCGCACCGCGCGCACCTTGCTCAGCACTTCGGGGATGAATTTCTGGCCGCCGAAACCGGGTTCGACGGACATCACCAGAAATGTGTCGAAGTCTTTGAGGATGTCCAGGTAAGGATCGAGCGGTGTGCCGGGTTTGATGCTCAGCCCGGCCTTGGCGCCGGCGGCGCGGATGTCGCGCGCCACGCTGACCGGGTTGTCGGTCGCCTCGGCGTGGAACGTGACGTTGTAGGCCCCGGCTTCGGCGTACGGCGGCGCCCACCGGTCGGGATCGTCGATCATCAGGTGGCAGTCCATCGGAATATCGCTGGCGGCCAAGAGGCTTTCCACCACCGGTAGCCCGAGCGTGAGGTTCGGCACGAAGTGCGCGTCCATCACGTCGACGTGCAACCAGTCCGCACCTTCGACGTCGGCGGCCGCATCGGCAAGCCGGGCGAAGTCGGCGGCCAGTATCGAAGGCGCGATCAATGGCCGGTCGGTCTTGCCTGACATGAACGTCACCTTACTGGGGGCTAGCCGTCCAGCTTGATCAGAGCCGCGGCGAACATGGCGTCGGTGCCCTGGCGGTGCGGCCACAGCTGAACGTACGGGCCCTCCCCGAGATCGGTCGCCGGCTCGAACAGCGGCCGGGTGTCCAACGCGGACACCGGATACCGGCGAAGCGCGTCAGCGACCACCCCGACCGTCTCGGCCAGATGCGGCGAGCACGTCGCGTACAGAATGACGCCACCTGGCCGGGTCAGCGCGATCGCGGCCGCCAGCAATTCGCGCTGCAGTCGGGTCAGCGCCGGAACGTCGGAGGGCTGACGCCGCCAACGCGCGTCGGGGCGCCGCCGCAACGCACCGAGACCGGTGCACGGCGCGTCGACGAGCACCCGGTCGAATCCCGGTTCCAGGCCCGAGCTGCGCCCGTCGACCCGCACCACGTCGACCGGCAGTCCGCCGGTGTTCTGGACGACGAGGTCAGCGCGATGTTCGGCCGGCTCCACCGCGGTGACCCGGGCACCCGACCCGGCAGCCAGCGCGGCCAAAAGCGCTGTCTTTCCCCCGGGGCCGGCGCACAGGTCCAACCACCGACCGGCATCGTCGGCGACCGGCGCGAGAGTGACTGCGCGAGCGACCAATTGACTGCCTTCGTCCTGAACCAGCGCCTGGCCGTCGCGCACCGCCGAGATGTGCGCGGGGTCGCCGGCGTTCAGGTACACGGCGTACGGCGAAAACCGGCCCACGCTGCCGTCGACGGCCGCAGCCAAATCCTCGGCGCTCAAGACACCGGGCCGGGCCGCAAGATGTACCTGAGGGCGTGCATCGTCGGCAGCGAGCGCCGCGTCGAGTTCGCCGGCGTCGGCGCCCAGCGCGTCCACGAAAGACTGTGCGACCCAGCGCGGGTGGGCATGCAGGAACGCAGCGTTGCCCACCGGGTCCACCGAGCGGTCCGGCGCCAACTCGTCGAGCCACGATTGCTCATCGCGGGTGCTGATCTTGCGCAGCACACCGTTGACGAAACCTGCTCGTGCCGAATCGAATTCGATGGCAGCCTGCTCGACGGTGGTCGAGACAGCGGCATGTGCGTCGACGCGGGTGCGCAGTAGTTGATACGCCCCGAGCCGCAGCAGGTCGAGCAGCACCGGGTCGATGGTGTCTGGTGACCGGTCGGCGGCCGCGCCAATAATGGCATCCAGCAGTCCCCGCACTCGGCTGCTGCCATAGGTCAACTCGGTGGCGAATGCGGCATCACGTCCGCTGATTCCGCGCTCGCGCAACAGGACTGGCAATAGCAGGTTGGGGTATGCGTCGCGCTCGCGCACGGCCTGGAGTACGTCCAACGCGGCGCGACGAGCCGGATCCAACGGTTTGCGCCGCTGCGGGCGCGCCGAGCGTTGCGGAGTGCGGCCGGCGCGCGGTTTGTCCTGCGGCGGGCTCATGAGGCACGCACCGACGCGTCGAGGCGGGCTCCCCGGGCCCAGTCGACGGCGTTCATCAGCTTCTTGCCCGGGGCCTGAACCTGGCCGAGCCGCACTGCCTGCGACGCGGTGCCAACCCGCACGCTGCGGCGATCAACGTGAATTTCGCCGGGTGACAACATTTTCGGGAGGCTCTGCTCGTCGGTGTCGAGATACACCGGCCCGAGTTTGACCCGCAGGTCACCGATTAGGGTCCACGCCCCTGGATTAGGTGTGACGGCCCGGATCCGCCGCTCGACGACTTCGGCCGGCAGGTCCCAGCGCACCTGCGCCTGCTCGACGGTGATCTTCGGCGCGACACTGATGCCGTCCAGAGGCTGCGGAACCGGCGTCAGCGCTCCGTCGGCGATGCCGTCCAGCGTTGCCGACAGCAACCCGGCCCCCGAAATTGCCAGCCGATCAAGCAAATCCCCGGCGGTGTCGATCGGGCGCACCGCCTCGGTGACCACACCGTAGACCGGCCCGGAGTCCAGTCCGGATTCGATCTGGAACGTCGTCGCGCCGGTGACGGTGTCGCCCGCGGCGATCGCCGCCTGCACCGGAGCCGCTCCGCGCCAGGCGGGCAGCAGCGAGAAGTGCAGGTTGACCCATCCGTGCGTCGGCACCGCCAGAAGTTCGTCACGCAGCAGCGCTCCGAAAGCCACCACGGGACAACAGTCGGGGCCCAACTCCGAGAGTTCGGCGACGAACTCGGCCGAGTTCGGTCGCTCCGGTCGTAGCAGCGGGATGCCCTGCTCCAGCGCCAGGCGGGCGACCGGTGACGGCTTGGGTTTCCCATGCCGTCCAGACGCGGCGTCGGGCCGGGTGAGCACCGCAATCACCTCGTGGCGCGGTGAGTCGATCAAACTCCGTAGCGCGGGCAGCGCTGGTTCGGGGGTTCCGGCAAAGACGAGGCGCACCGGCACAGTGTAGGAAGGAGTCGCGGCACACGATCGAACTGGCTGGCTGAGGAGCGCGCGTTGACGTTGACCACAATCTCGGGACTGCCCGCCCACGTGCTGCTCGTGCACGCGCTGGTGGTCTTCGTGCCGCTGACGGCACTGCTGGAGATTCTGTGCGCGCTGTGGCCGGCAGCGCGGCGGCGCCTGGTCTGGCTGGTGCTTGCCTTCGCCGCGGTCACGACCGTGCTGACGCCGATCACCGCAAATGCCGGCGGGTGGCTCTACGACCAGGAACACCACCACCGCGACATCTTGAACACCCACGCCGAGCGCGGTAGCTGGTTGATCTACTTCTCGGTCGCGCTGCTGGCCGTCGCCGTCGTGCTGGCACTGCTGCACTGGCGCGAGGGCCGAGCGACCCACCCCGGGTCCGTCGTCAGTGTGCTGATCGCCGTCGTCACGATCATTGTGGGAGTGGCGTCCATCGTTCAGGTGGTTCGCATCGGCGACTCTGGCGCCCAGTCAGTCTGGGGACATGACTGACCAGGTCGGACAAGCCCCAGCTACGCCGGAGTGAATTTGCTCAGGTCGTAGATGTCGAGGCTTTTCTCGATATCGGCGACTCTGTCCACCACCACTTGGAAGCCGGCCTGACCGAACCGCCGGTGCTCTTCGTCCTCGAAGGTCTCCGCAAGTTCGCTGAACTCCTTGGGCGCCAGCACATCCCGCAACGCAGGGAAGATGACAGTGTCTTCCCGCGCCTCGTGCGGCTCATACATCCGGACGAACGCCGACATGTCTTGGACGAGCCCGTCGCGCGCGGATGGATCAAGCGCCGCCGCGCGGGCGGTGGCGTCGGATCTGTCACGTCTACAGCCTACGTTACTGCTTGTCACAGCGAAAGACGTTGCCGCACTGTACAAGACGAATCCTCAGCGATGTTATCTAGTGCAACCGTTGAGGTCCGGCTGATTGAGTGACCTACTCGCGAAACAGGCGCCCGCCGCAGCTAGGGAGTGATCGTCGTCTTTTCGTCGATGGTGATCGTCGCCGGCAGTGCCTTTTCGACCTGATCTAGGAGGCAGTCGGCGTTGAGCTCCAGCAGGTAGATGTTGTCGTTGCCGTTGATGACGACGACCTTGTCCGCAACCGCCTTGGTCTGGCCGTCTTGCGTCCAGGTGCCGCCCAGTTGATAGGCGGGAGAACCGCCCAGGTTGTCCTCGGTGCCTTCGCCGTGCGGAGCGAAACCGGGCAGGTTTTTCGTTGCGCCGCCAGCAAGTTCGATCAGCTTCTGCGGATCCACATCGCCGTCGAGCTTGGACAACGTCGCCACGATGCTGGGGGTGTACTTGGCAGCCTCCGGTCCGTTGTCGACGATGGCCCAATACGCCGTCGCCGGCGTGTCGGGTCCGGCGTCGGCCCAGCCATCCGGGATCGGAAAGTTGATAGTGGGCGCACCGGGGTCACCGCGGTGGACCGGGGTCGCGGTGATGTGACTGTCCTTGAAGTAGCTCGCGATGCTCGGGTTCGGCCCGTCGACGGAGAGCCGGGGTGCCACTTTCGACTGCGGTTTCTCCGCCTTCGAAGAAGTGGCTGCGCTTCCCGCGGCGGACGTCTTGCTCGCCGCATTGTTGCTGCTGGGCGAGGAACTGCACCCGGCCGAGCCGATGGTCATCGCGACTATCGCGATCGCCGCGCCGCTACGTGCTGCTGTCCGCTTCATTCAACTAGCTCCTGTCGATCGGGCTTTGCCGCGGGACACATTATCGGCGCTTTCCCGACCCAGCCTAGATCGCCCCGTTTAGCGGCTGCGATCTACGCGTTGTCGCTGATGTTTTCGTTTGCGGCGGCCGCATGCTGACGAGCATGAGCGAAATCGTCCACGCGGGGACAGGCCCCTGGTGGCCCGACGAGGTGACCGCGGCGATGACGCGGATCAATCAGGGCGTGTCAGACATCGTCGCTATACAGCGGCTGATCAACCTGCTTGCTCACTGAGTTCGCGGCGATCGAAGCTGTCGTGGATCACCCGCCACGACGCAAATCCATCGCCTGCGACGTGCAGCACGATCTGCGCGTCGCAGCCGCATTCCTCAACGCGATGCGGCTGCAGATCCTCGATCGGGACGACGTGGATCTCGCGGGGTCCGATCCAGCCGGCCCACCACCGATCACCGGGACGGACGCAGCCCATCTCGGCACAGTGGACGGGATCGATGATCATGCCGACCGCGGCCACGCGTCGATGAACTCGTCCATCACCGCGTGCCACTGCATGGCCCGGACCTCGTCGCCGGCGGCGCGGGCCTGGTTGAGGTGATCGCGCACAAAAACCAGGCAGCGGCCAATTCGTGTGGTGTCTGCGATCGTCGCCATATCTGACCTCCCTCGACACGGGAAAGAAAGACCGGTGGGCGTCATCGGCACTCGGCCAGCACTCGCATCGTCGCATGGAAAACCTGGTCTTCGCTCTCCGACACACGTTGCGCGCCGCTAGAGGAGCAACAATCAGCCGATATGGAGCGGGTCGATCTGCACTCGGACCGGATCGTGAGTCTGCCGGGCGCTGACCACCGCGACGCCCCGCCGCAACTCCGCGGCCAGCTCCAGGCCCTGCTCACGGCGCACCCTCACCAGCATCCGGCTGACCGGCTCGTCCGGCGCCATACCGGGCGGTCGGCGAGCTCCGGGCGGCAGCGGAACCGGGCCGAGCAGCTCGGCGGTGTCCGGCAGGTGGATCTCCTCGAGCAGCACCGTCACAGCTGCACTCGCGCCGTCGAGCGCGGCCATGTGCACACTCGGCGGCAACGCGACCTCGGTGCGGGCCGCCAACTCGGCATCCGCATGGGCCACCGGATCCCAGCGAATCAGCGCCTGCACGGTCGGGACAGATGCCTCGGCGACGACGGTCACCACGCCGCCCCGGTCCCGAGATCGGACCAGCGACGCGGCGGCCATCCACCGGCGCAGCGTGTCCTCGGCCGCGCGCAGATCCTGACGGCCCAGCAGCGCCCAACTGTCCAGCAGCAGCGCCGCCCCGTACCCGCCGGCCGCGCGGGGTTCGGCGCCGGGCGTGGCGACCACCAAGGCTGGGCGGTCATCGACGTCGGACACCATGGTTTCGCCCGCGGAGGTGATCACCGGCGTGCCCGCAAACGCCCGGCCCAACTCCTCGGCTGTCCGTCGGGCACCGACGACGACGGCACGTACCGCGTCCGATCCGCACGCACCACAGCGCAGCGCAGCATCCGCCCGGCCACACCAGCGGCACACCGGCGCTGTCCCCTGCCGGTCGTCCAGCGAGAGCGGGCCGGTGCAATGCCGGCAGCGCGCGATCGTCCGGCAACGTGCGCACGCCAGCGACGGTACGTAGCCCCGCCGCGGCACCTGTACCAGCACCGGCGCCTTGGCCTCCAATGCGGTGCGGGCGGCGCGCAACGCGACCGACGGCAGCCGGGCGGTGCGTGCCGCCGGATCGCGTTCCTCGGCGTACCCGCCGTCGTCGAGGGCCACCACCCGTGGGGTCCGCGCGCGCACCACCGCCCGCGCCGCAACCACGTCGTGCGCCCAGCCGCTGCGCACCAGCGCCTGGGCTTCGGCGGTTCGGGCGTATCCCCCGATCATTGCGGCGCAACGCATCTGGTGGGCGCGCAGCATCGCCACCTCCCGAGCATGCGGATACGGGGCCCGCGGCTCGGACAGGGTGTCGTCGCCGTCGTCCCAGACCATGACCAGACCGAGATCGCGCACCGGCGCGAACACCGCGCTGCGGGTGCCGATCACCAGGCGTGCGCTGCCCCGCAGTGCGGCCAGCCAGCGCCGGTAGCGCGCGGACGGACCCAGGCCCGCCGACAACGCGACCACACCTGCCTCGTCGAGCAGCGCCGTCGCGGCGCGCGACAACATGTCAACGTCGCGCTGATCCGGAACGATCGCCAGCACCGCGCGACCGGTTCGCACGGTCTGCGCGGCAGCCTCGGCAAACCGCTCGGCCCACAGTTCGCCCGGCAGCGCCTGCCATACCGCGCGGGCGGCACGCGTCTCGGCCAGCGCCGTCAGGAATTGGCCGCCGCTTCCGTAGGCCTCCCACCCGGTTCGGTCGACTTCGGCCAATGCGGAAAGCTCTGGAGGCGTTGGGTTTTCGCGTTCGACTTTGGCATGCCGCGGCGGCACCGCCAAGCGCACCACGTCGGCGCGGGTGCCGGCGTAACGCGCCGCGACGGCATCGACCAGTCGGCGGATCTCCGGGGTGAGCACCGCCTCGGCCGACACCACGCGGTCCAGCCAGGCCAGCTTGCCGACGTGGTCGGTGTCGGTGCGGCGTTCCAAAATGAACCCGTCGACCAGTCGGCCGTGGAACCGCAGTCGCACCCGTACACCGGGCTGGGCGTCGTCGGATTGTTCTTCGGACACCAGATAGTCGAAATCGCGGTCGAGGTGCGGCACCGAGAGCATCGGCAACACCCGAGCAATCGGCTCGAATGCGGCAGCTTGCCGGGTCCGCGTGGTCACTCGCCAGGTGTAGCAGAGGTGGTCGACACCCGGCCGAAGAAGAAGCCTGCGGTGATCAGCACCTGCGCCGCCGCATACGTCCACCAGACCGGCACCGCCAGCGCCTCGGTGCCCAGCACGAATCGGCTGATCCCGATCATCGCGTCCGACCAGGCGAAGCTCACCGCACCGAACGCCGTCCACAGCGTCGGCAACCGCGCCAGCAGCGCGGCCGACACCATGGCGACCAGCACCAGCATGTACACCGTGACCGGGATGGTCATACCGTCATGCTCGAGCTGCGGCCAGAACCATGTCAGCAGCACCACGCATGCCGCGCACACCGACGCGACGGCGATCAAGCGCGGACGCGACCGGCCCGACCCTCTCGCCAAAGGCAGCAATGCGCCCAGAAAACACAAGTGCGCCAACAGAAACGCTCCCAGCCCGAGCACGAAAGACGCCTCCCACCACGGAACGGCCAGCAGCACGTCGCCGAGCGCCGAGAACAGCAGCGCCAACATCAGCCAGCGCCGTTCGCGGACAACCGGATGTGCGGCAGCCGCCAGTGCCAGCAGCAACGCCATCGACGCCTTGAACGCCGGCTGCGCGCCCCACTGCCCGGTCAGCTCGATACCGGGCGGTGAACGCAGCGCCACGATGGTCAGGAACACGCCGTAGGCGAGACCCGCCCAACCGGCGGCTACCCAGGCGCCGAACATCACCCGCGGTGCGTACGGTGTCTGCATGCCCAGCGTCGACGACCCCGGATCCGCCATCGATCCCATCCTGCAGAAGGTACTGGACGCGGTCCCGTTCCGGTTATCCGCCGACGACGGGGTCGAGGCGGCTCGCCGCGCCCTGCGGGATCTGCCGCGGCGCACTTTTTATCCCGAACTGCGGGTAGAAAACCGCGCTATCGACGGGCCGGCCGGGCCGATCAACATCCGGATCTACTGGCCGCCAACCGATGACGCCGCTCCGCCGGTGGTGGTGTTCTTCCATGGCGGCGGCTTCGTCGTCGGCGACCTCGACACCCACGACGGAACGGCCCGTCAGCACGCCGTCGGCGCCTCGGCGGTGGTGGTGTCGGTCGAGTACCGGTTGGCGCCCGAGCATCCCTACCCCGCCGCGATCGACGACGCCTGGGCCGCCACGCAATGGGTCGCTGAACACGGCGACGAGATCGGCGCCGACGCCAGCCGACTGGCAGTAGCGGGAGACTCCGCGGGCGGCAACATCTCCGCCGTCATCGCGCAGCGGTCCCGCGACGAGGACGGCGGACCGCCAATTGCGTTCCAGCTGTTGTGGTACCCGGCCACACTGTGGGACTCGACGCTGCCGTCGTTCAGCGAAAACTCGGGCGCGCCGGTCCTGGACAGCGCGGCCGTCGCCGCGTTCAGCCGCTACTACGCGGGCGAGATCGACCTGTTCAATCCCCCGGTCGGCATGGCGCCGGGCAGGGCCGCGAACCTGGCCGACCTGCCCGCCGCGTATATCGCTGTCGCCGGCCACGATCCGCTGCGTGACGACGGGAAGCGCTACGGCGAGTTGCTGGCCGCCGCCGGCGTTCCCGTCGAGGTGCACAACGCCGAGACGATGGTCCACGGATACCTGGGCTACGCCGGCGTGGTCCCCGCCGCCACCGAGGCGATGGACCGCGGGTTGTCCGCGCTGCGCGAGGCACTGCACGTACGGTAAGTCCATGACGGAGCCGACCACCGCCCGACCACCGATCGACCCGACGCTGAAGGCCCTAGTCGACGCATTCCCGATGACCTTCAAGGCATCCGATGGTGTCGAGGCAGCTCGCGCCAGGCTGCGCCAGCTGCAGGCACCGCCGGAGATGCTGCCGGATCTGCGCATCGAAAACCGCCGCGTCGGGCACGGCGACGTCACCGACGTCCCGGTCCGCATCTACTGGCCGCCCGGATCGTCCGCTGGCGAGCCCGGCAACCTGCCGATCGTGGTCTTCTACCACGGCGGCGGCTTCGCGTTGGGAGACCTCGACACCCACGACCCGGTCGCGCGCGCTCACGCCGTCGGCGCCGGCGCGATCGTGGTGTCCGTCGACTACCGACTAGCCCCCGAGCATCCTTTTCCGGCCGGACTGGACGACTCCTGGGCCGCCCTGCAGTGGACCGCTGAGCATGCAGGCGAATTGGGCGGCGACCCTGCCCGCATCGCCGTCGCCGGCGACTCGGCCGGCGGCAACCTGGCCGCGGTGATCGCCCAGCGGGCGCGCGATGAGGGCGGACCTACGCTGGCGTTCCAGCTGCTGTGGTACCCGTCGATCACCGCGGACCTGTCGCTGCCGTCGTTCACCGAGAACGCCGACGCGCCGATCCTGAACCGCGACGTCATCGACGCATTCATGACCTGGTACGCCCCCGGCGTAGACATCAGCGACCCGAAGGCGTTGCCGGCCACGCTGGCGCCCTGCAACGCCGCCGACTTCTCCGGGCTGGCCCCGGCGTTCATCGGCAGCGCCGAACACGATCCGCTGCGCGACGACGCCGCGGTATACGCGGAGCTGCTCAACGCCGCGGGCGTGCCCGCCGAGCTGAGCAACGAAGCCAACCTGGTGCACGGCTACGTCAGCTTCGCGCTCATCATTCCCGCCGCCGCCGAGGCAACCAACCGTGGTCTGGCCGCCCTGAAAGCGGCGCTGCACTGATGGTGAGCGGTGATCGGCCCGACTACCACTGCCTGATCGTCGGCGCGGGATTCTCCGGCATCGGCGCCGCGGTCAAGCTCGATCAGGAAGGCTTCGGCGACTACCTCATCGTGGAGGCCGGCGACGCGGTCGGCGGAACCTGGTACTGGAACACCTATCCCGGTATCGCGGTGGACATCCCGTCGGCGTCCTATCAGTTCTCGTTTGAGCAGCGGCCCGACTGGTCGCGCACCTACGCGCGGGGCGGCGAACTGAAGGCATACGCCGAACACTGCACCGACAAGTATGGGATCCGGCCCAAGATCCGGTTCAACACCACCGTGCTGGCTGCCCACTTCGACGACGAGCGCTCGCTGTGGCGGGTTCAGCTCGATCCGGGCGGCGAAGTCACCGCTCGATTCGTGTACAACGCCAGCGGCGTTCTCACCGTGCCCAAGCCGCCCGACATCGATGGCGTCGACTCCTTCGGCGGCGCCACCGTCCACACCGCCCGCTGGGACCACGCCCTCGACCTGACCGGTAAACGGGTCGCCGTGATCGGCACCGGCGCCTCGGCGGTGCAGCTGGTCCCCCAGATCGCCCCACTTGTCAAGGGGCTCACCGTATTTCAGCGCACGCCGATCTGGTGCTTTCCCAAGTTCGACGTGCCGCTGCCCAAGCCGGCGCACTGGGCGCTACGACTGCCCGGCGCCAAGACGCTGCAGCGGCTCATCACCCAGAGCTACGTCGAGGTGACCTTCCCGCTGCCCGCCCAGTACTTCACCGTGTACCCGCTGGCCAGATGGATGGAGTCGCTTGGCCGCGCCTATCTGCGGCTGAAGGTGCGCGATCCCGAGGTACGCACACAGCTCACTCCGAAGTACGCGATCGGCTGCAAACGGCCCGGTTTCCACAACAGCTACCTGTCGACCTACAACCGCGACAACGTCCGACTGGTGACCCAACCGATCGACAAGATCACGCCGTCGTCGGTGGCCACCACCGACGGCACCAACCACGAAATCGATGTGCTGGTGCTGGCGACCGGTTTCCACGTCTTCGACGCCGAGAGCACCCCGACCTTCGCGGTCACCGGCACCGGTGGCCTTACACTGCAACGGTTTTGGGAAGAGAATCGAGCGCAGGCCTACGAGGGAAACTCCATTCCCGGCTTTCCTAATTTCTTTTCCACGATGGGACCGTACGGGTACGTCGGCTCGTCGTATTTCGCGTTGATCGAAGCCCAGACACACCACATGGTGCGCTGCATGAAGCGGGCCCGGCAGCGCGGCGCCACCCGTGTCGAGATCAGCGAAGAAGCCAACGCACGCTACTTCGCCGAACAGCTGAGCCGCCGGCACCGGCAGGTGTTCTGGCAGGACAGCTGCCGGGGCGCCAACAGCTACTACTTCGACAAAAATGGCGACGTGGCGCTACGGCCCGCGAACACATTCGAGGTCTACTGGCGCAGCCGCCGGTTCGACCTCGACGACTACCAGTTCACCGGTTGACGCATCACGCGACAAGCCCCCGCACGCTGTGCGTGGCGGGGGCTTGTCGCGTGGAAAACTAGACGGCGCGCTTGAGGTCGTCGACCTTGTCCAGACGCTCCCACGGCAGATCGATGTCGGTGCGGCCGAAGTGGCCGTACGCGGCGGTCGGGGCGTAGATCGGGCGCAGCAGGTCCAGATCGCGCACGATCGCACCGGGCCGCAGGTCGAAGACCTCGGGCACGATCTTCTCGATCTTGACCGGGTCAACGGTGGCGGTGCCGAACGTCTCGATGAACAGGCCGACCGGGGCCGCCTTGCCGATGGCGTAGGCCACCTGCACCTCGACGCGCTCCGCCAGTCCGGCGGCGACGATGTTCTTGGCCACCCAGCGCATCGCGTACGCCGCCGACCGGTCCACCTTTGACGGGTCCTTGCCGGAGAACGCGCCGCCGCCGTGGCGGGCCCAGCCGCCGTAGGTGTCGACGATGATCTTGCGGCCGGTCAGGCCGGCGTCACCCATCGGTCCGCCAACGACGAACTTGCCGGTCGGGTTGACCAGCACCCGCGTCGACGAGTAGTCCAGCGTCTCGTGGGCGAGCTCCTTGAGGACGGTCTCGAGGACGTGCTTGCGGATGTCGGGATCCAGCGTCTTCTCCAGGTCGATCCCGTCGGCGTGCTGGGTCGAGACCACCACGGTGTCCAGCCGGGTCGGGACGTTGTCCTCGTACTCGATGGTGACCTGCGTCTTGCCGTCCGGCCGCAGGTAGTCCAGCGTGCCGTTCTTGCGGACTTCGGTCAGCTTGCGCGCCAACCGGTGTGCCAGCGCGATCGGCAGCGGCATCAGTTCCGGGGTGTCGCTGATCGCGTAGCCGAACATCAGGCCCTGGTCGCCGGCGCCCTGCGAGTCCAGCGGATCCGCAGCACCCTCGACCCGCGTCTCGTGCGCCGTGTCCACGCCCTGGGCGATGTCGGGCGACTGCCGGCCGATGCCGATGTTGACGCCACAGGTCTCGCCGTCGAAGCCCTTGTCCGAATGGTCATAGCCGATGTCGAGGATCCGCTCGCGGACGGTGTTGGTGATGTCGGCGAAGGCCTCCTTGGCCGACGTCGTCACCTCCCCGACGACGTGCACCTGCCCGGTGGTCACCAGCGTCTCGACGGCGACACGTGAGCGCGGGTCTCCCGCCAGCAGCGCGTCGAGCACCGAGTCGCTGATTGCGTCACAGATCTTGTCTGGATGCCCCTCGGTCACCGATTCGCTGGTGAACAACCGACCGTTTTCGCTCACACTCTCTCCCCTTCAAGGCACATGGAAAAAACGTTAGTTAGGCAAAATACATCGCCAGGCTGGTACATGTTACCGGCCGGTCCGTGGCGCTTTGGAAACTAGGTGGCGTCCCCGGTGCCGCGCTGCAAGAACGTGGCGATCGCGTCCACGATACGGCTGGCCATCAAAGTCTTCGAGCCGGGCTGCAGCGCCGACTCGGTGCCGTCCGCCGCCAGCAGCCAGCCGTCGTTGTTGTCCACCTCGAAGGCTTTGCCGTCACCGACGGCGTTGACCACCAGCAGATCACATCCCTTGCGACGCAACTTTGTCCGCGCATGAAACAGCACGTCACCGTTGGCATCGCCGGTCTCGGCCGCGAAGCCGACAATGGCCCGCATGTTCGGCAGCTGCCCGGCGCTACGGGCCTGCACGGTCGCCGCGAGCACATCGTCGTTGCGGATCAGATTGATCGTCGGCGCCGCATCGTCTTCCGTGGGGCCTTTTTTAATCTTGGCGGTTGCGACGTGCGTGGGCCGAAAGTCGGCGACGGCTGCCGCCATCGCCAGCACGTGAACGTCGGACGCGTGCTTAGACACCGCATCCCGAAGCTGTTGGGCCGTGCTGACGTGCACGACCTCGACACCGGCCGGCTCGATCAGCCCGGCGGTGTGCCCGGCGATCAGGGTGACTTCGGCGCCGCGCTGGGCCGCGACCCGGGCCAGCGCGTAGCCCTGCTTGCCAGAACTGCGGTTGCCGATGAAGCGGACCGGGTCGATCGGTTCGCGGGTGCCCCCGGCGGTGACCAGCACTCTGACACCGGCCAGGTCGTAGGGCATCGCGTCGTGGCGGTCCAGCAGCAATTGGGCGAAGGTGGTGATCTCTTCGGCTTCGGGCAGCCGGCCTGCGCCACTGTCCGCTCCGGTCAGCCGCCCCGACGCCGGCTCGAGGACCACCGCGCCGCGGCGTCGCAGCGTGGCGACGTTCTCGACGGTGGCGGGGTGCTGCCACATCTCGGTGTGCATCGCCGGAGCGAACAGCACCGGACATCGCGCGGTGAGCAGCGTGGCGGTCAGTAGATCGTCGGCGCGACCGTGGGTGGCACGCGCCAGCAGGTCGGCGGTGGCGGGTGCGACAACAACCAGGTCGGCGCCCTGGCCTATCGCGACGTGGGGCACCCGTGGGACGTCCTCGAACACCCCGGTCTGGACGGGCTCGCCGGACAGCGCTTCGAAGGTGGCGGCCCCAACGAACCGCAGCGCGGATTCGGTTGGGATGACGCGGACCCGGTGGCCGGCCTCGGTGAGCTGACGGACGACGGTGGCGGCCTTGTATGCGGCGATGCCTCCAGCGACGCCGACGACGATCCGCTTGCGGTCCGTCTGCTTCTCACTCGAGAGGCTCATTACAGGCCCGCCTCGATCCCGCTATTCGCCTTCGGTGTGCTCGAGCAGGTCGCCGTGGATCTCGCGCATCGCGATCGACAGCGGCTTCTCCTGCAGGCCCGGCTCGACCAGCGGGCCGACGTATTCGAGGATGCCCTCACCGAGCTGGTTGTAGTAGTCGTTGATCTGCCGGGCACGCTTGGCCGCGTAGATCACCAGGGCGTACTTGCTGGACACCCGCGCGAGCAGTTCGTCGATGGGCGGGTTGGTAATTCCCAGCGGCGTGTCGTATGCGCCGATGCCGCCGGACGAGGGGTCGAACTGGTCGGGGACGGCGGTCAATGAGGCGTCGGTCTGCGAACTACTCACGTAAATTTTCTCCTGGCGGCCTATGGCCATGTGGGACTCACGGGTGAATCGAGTCTGGTTGGAGGGTCACGCCGTCTTCGGCGCGGGTCCGACCAGCAATGATACCAATTCTGAGCACGCTGTTTCCAATTGACGATTTACCACGACCTCGTCGAAGTCATCCTGAGCCGCTAATTCGGTGCGCGCGGTGGCGAGCCGGCGCTCGATCACCTCGGGTGTCTCGGTCCCGCGGCCTATCAGTCGGGCTTCTAAATCCGCCCAACTCGGCGGCGCCAGAAACACCGTGATCGCCTCCGGCATGGCCTGCTTGACCGCGCGGGCACCGGCCAGGTCGACCTCGATGAGTACCGGGTGACCGGCGTTGACGGCGTCGAGGACCGGGTCGGCGACGGTGCCTGATCGGTGCAGGCCACCGTGGATTTCCGCCCATTCCAGAAGCGAACCGTCGTCGATCAACTGCTGGAAGCGGTCCATCGATACGAAGTGATAGTCAACCCCGTCGACTTCTCCGGGCCGAGGAGCCCGGGTGGTCGCCGAGACGCTGAAATGCAGATCTGATATCCGCTCACGAAGGCAGCGGACCAGTGTTGATTTGCCCACCGCGGACGGACCGGACAGCACGACAACTCGTCCCGTGCCGACCGGTCCCCCGTCGGTGCTCAACGACTCTCCCAGAAGAGGCCCGGGTGGTTGCCCGGCTCTCCCTCAGGCCAATCGGCCTGCATTGTCGCCAGGCTCAGGCGGTGAAGTCGAACTTTTCCAGCAGAGCCTTGCGCTGGCGGTCGCCGAGGCCGCGCAGGCGGCGCGTCGGGGCGATCTCCAGCTCAGTCATGATTTCCTGCGCCTTGACCTTGCCAACCTTCGGCAGTGCCTCCAGCAACGCGGAAACCTTCATCTTGCCCAAGACCTCGTCGGTCTCGGCATCCTTCAGCACCTGCTTGAGATTGGTGCCGCCACGCTTCAGCCGGTCTTTGAGCTCGGCTCGCGCTCGGCGTGCGGCGGCAGCCTTCTCCAACGCTGCCGCGCGCTGCTCGTCGGTCAACTGGGGAAGGGCCACGATTCCTCCGTATCGATGTGCAACAGATTTCGATCTTCATTTGTCCTGGCCAGGTAGTCCAGCCAGCGGTGACGACCGTACCCACGCCTCCAGACGAAATCTAACCCGCCCCCCTGGTTGAAGCTACAAAGACGCAGCTTATGGCGTCGAGAAGGTGCCCTTGAGGACGCCCGGGGCGGCACCCGCCAATCGCGGATCCCTCACCGTCGAGGGCCCGCTCTCGCCACCGCTAAATCGCTTCTAGCTGGACTTTTACCGAGCACGCCACAACCAGCCGGTTAAGCGAAATCCGTGCAGCTGACCGACTTGACACTGGTCAAAAAGCCGAATCCGGCCTAATTGCGAATGTCGCGGCGTGTCGCGCGTGTCGTCGCGAACAGCCGGTCGCAGGCGGAAAGTGAACGACGACGTGTCGTCAGCTCAGTGCGGAGCGCCTCAGCCGGCCAGGTAAGCCACGGCGTCGCGCATCCGCTCCCCCGCCGCGCGCACCGCTGCGACGTCCGGTCCGGCGCGCAGCACGTCGCGCGATACCGCAGGCAGCACCTGTCCGGGCGAAGCTCCACCGAGGCCGCCGAGGGCATCGGGCCGGCCGCCCTGGAAGCCGACACCGGGTACCAGGACCGGGCCGCCGAGCGCGCTGACGTCGGGCACCGTGGTCAGCGTGGCGCCGACGACGACGCCGACCGTACCGGCGCCTAATGCCCGGTTGGCCGCGGCGGCCTGGTCGACGATCACCTGCGCCACCGGATGCCCCCCGGTCAGCGCGCCCTGCACGCTGGCGCCCTCCGGGTTGGACGTCGCTGCCAGCACGAACACCCCCCGGCCGTGCTCTGCAGCGCTGTCCAACAGCGGCTGTAGCGAGCCGAAACCCAGGTAGGGCGACGCTGTCACCGCGTCGGAAGCCAGCGGCGAGTTGCCGGTCCAGGCGGCCGCGTAGGCGGCCATCGTCGATCCGATGTCGCCGCGCTTGGCGTCGGCCAGCACCAGCACACCAGCGTCACGCAGGGCGGCGATCGTGCGTTCCAGTACGGCATAACCCGCGGCACCGTAGGCCTCGAAGAACGCCACCTGAGGCTTGACGACCGCGAAATCCACATACGCTGCCACACAGGTTTCGCAGAACGCCGCCAGGCCCGCGGGGCTTTCCGGCAAATCCCAGGCCCTCAACAGCTCTGGATGCGGGTCGATGCCCAGACACAGCGGCCCCCGGCGGGATACCGCGTCGGCCAGCCGGGCGCCGAACCCGGGCATGCCTACTTGCCGCCGTGGTTCAGCGCGCTGTGCAACTCCTGCAACGAGCGCACGCCGATATCGCCACGGATCGCGGCTTCGATGCCCTGGACGGCCGCCGACACTCCCTGGACCGTCGTCACACATGGGATGTTGACTCCGACTGCCGCCGAACGGATTTCATAGCCGTCGATGCGCGGGCCCGGGTTTCCGTACGGGGTGTTGAAGACCATGTCGACCTCGCCCGCGCGGATGGCATCGACGGCCGACATCGTCGGCCGGCCCGGCTGCGCCTCTTCGAAGTGCTTGCGAACCTCGTCGCACGGAATACCGTTGCGGCGCAGCATCTCCGCGGTTCCCTCGGTGGCCAGCACCCGGAAGCCCAGGTCGGCCAGCCGCTTCACCGGAAACACCAGCGAGCGTTTGTCCCGGTTGGCCACCGAGACGAACACGGTCCCCTCGGTCGGCAGGGATCCGTAGGCTGCGGTTTGGCTTTTCGCGAACGCGCGACCGAAGTCCATATCGATGCCCATCACCTCGCCGGTCGACTTCATCTCCGGGCCCAGCAGCGAGTCGACGCCCGAACCGTCCGCCTTGCGGAACCGGTGGAACGGCAGCACCGCTTCCTTGACCGCGATCGGTGCGTCCGGCGCCGCGTTGCCGCCGTCGCCGACGGCTGCCAGCAGGCCCTCGTCGCGAAGTTGAGAGATCTTGGCGCCCAGCATGATTCGAGCACATGCCTTGGCAAGTGGTATCGCGGTCGCCTTGGAGACGAACGGGACGGTGCGGCTGGCCCGCGGGTTGGCCTCCAGCACATAGAGCACGTCGTCCTTCAGGGCGTACTGCACATTGAGCAGACCCACCACGCCGATGCCGTTCGCGATCGCCTCGGTCGCGTTGCGCACCTTCTCGATGTCGCTGCGGCCCAGGGTCACCGGTGGCAGCGCACATGCCGAGTCCCCGGAGTGAATCCCGGCTTCTTCGATGTGCTCCATGATGCCGCCGATGTAGACCTCGTCGCCGTCGCAGAGCGCGTCCACATCGATCTCGATGGCGTCTTCGAGGAAACGGTCGACCAGCACCGGGTGTTCGGGCGAAAGCTCCGTGGCCCGGGCGATGTAGCCCTGCAGCGTCTCGTCGTCGTAGACGATCTCCATGCCGCGACCGCCTAGGACGTACGACGGCCGAACCAGCACCGGGTATCCGATGTCGGCCGCTATCCGCCGCGCCTGCGCGAACGTGGTCGCCATGCCGTAGCGCGGCGCGGGCAGACCCGCCGCCGACAGCAGGTCACCGAACGCGCCGCGGTCCTCGGCCAGATCGATGGCCTCGGGCGGGGTGCCGACGATGGGAACGCCTTCGTCGGCGAGCCGCTGCGCCAGCCCCAGCGGGGTCTGGCCGCCGAGCTGCACGATGACGCCCACAACGCCCGGCCCGCCGGCACCGGAGAGCTGCTCGGCGTGGAACACCTCCAGGACATCCTCGAACGTCAACGGCTCGAAGTAGAGCCGGTCGGCGGTGTCGTAGTCGGTGGAGACCGTCTCCGGGTTGCAGTTGACCATCACGGTCTCGAAACCAACCTTTGACAGGGTCGTCGCGGCGTGCACACAGCTGTAGTCGAATTCGATGCCCTGGCCGATCCGGTTGGGTCCAGAGCCGAGGATCAGCACCTTGGGCTTCTTGTTCTGCGGGGCCACCTCGGTCTCTGCGGAGGGGTCGAGCTCATAGCTGCTGTAGTGGTACGGCGTCTTGGCCTCGAACTCCGCGGCACAGGTGTCCACCGTCTTGTACACCGGGTGGATACCGAGCCGTCGCCGTAGCGAGCGCACCCCGCCCTCGCCGGCCAATTCCGGGCGCAGCGCCGCGATTTGACGGTCCGAGAGGCCGTTGTGCTTACACCTGCGTAGCAGCTCGACGTCCAGCACGGGGGCCTCGGTCACGTCGCGGCGCAATGTCAGGAGCTCGGCGATCTGGGCAACGAACCACGGGTCGATTCCGGAGGCCTCGGCCACCCGGTCCACCGATGCGCCCAGCCGCAGCGCCAACTCGACATCGTAGAGCCGGCCCTCGGTCGGTGTCCGCAGCCGCTCCAGCGCGTCCTCGGCGGTCCCTTCGGTATCCGGCTTGGTCCAGAAGCCGGCCCGGGTGGTCTCCAGCGAGCGCATCACCTTGCCGAGCGCTTCGATGAAGTTGCGGCCCAACGACATCGCCTCGCCCACCGATTTCATCGTGGTGGTCAGCGTCGGGTCGGCGCCGGGAAACTTCTCGAACGCGAAGCGCGGCGCTTTGACGACCACGTAGTCGAGCGTCGGCTCGAAGCAGGCCGGGGTCTCTTTGGTGATGTCGTTGAGGATCTCGTCGAGGGTGTAGCCGACAGCCAGCTTCGCGGCGATCTTGGCGATCGGGAAACCGGTGGCCTTGGAGGCCAACGCACTTGACCGCGAGACCCGGGGGTTCATCTCGATGACGATCAGCCGCCCGTCGCGCGGGTCGACCGCGAACTGGATGTTGCAGCCGCCGGTGTCGACGCCGACCTCGCGCAGGATGTCGATGGCCAAGTCGCGCATCCGCTGGTATTCCCGATCGGTGAGCGTCATCGCCGGTGCCACCGTCACCGAGTCGCCAGTATGCACGCCCATCGGGTCGATGTTCTCGATCGAGCACACGACGACGACGTTGTCTTTGCTGTCGCGCATCAGCTCGAGCTCGAATTCCTTCCAGCCGTAAATCGATTCCTCGATCAGCACGTTGGCGCTCGGTGACGCGGCCAGACCGGCGCCGGCCATCCGGTCGACCTCTTCGGCGGTGTGCGCCAGACCCGAGCCCAGCCCACCCATGGTGAACGACGGCCGGACCACCACGGGCAGGCCGAGTTCGCCGACGGTCTCGCGCACCTCGTCCATGGTGAAACAGACGCGGCTGCGGGCTGATTCGCCGCCGACCTTGGCGACGATGTCCTTGAACATCTGCCGGTCCTCGCCGCGCTGGATGGCGTTGAAGTCGGCGCCGATCAGCTCGACGCCGTGGCGCTCCAAAGCGCCGTTCTCGTACAGGGCGACCGCGGTGTTGAGTGCGGTCTGACCGCCCAGAGTGGCCAGCAGCGCGTCGATCTTGTTGCCCCGCTCGGCCTGCTGGACGATCACCTTCTCCACAAAGGCAGCAGTAATGGGCTCCACATAGGTGTGGTCGGCGTATTCCGGGTCGGTCATGATCGTCGCCGGGTTGGAGTTGACCAGGCTCACCTGCAGGCCTTCGGCGCGCAGCACCCGGCAGGCCTGGGTTCCGGAATAGTCGAATTCGCAGGCCTGGCCGATCACGATCGGCCCCGAGCCGATCACCAGGACGTGCTTGAGATCAGTCCGCCGTGGCATTAACCGTTCTCCCTTGTCATCAGGTCGACGAATTGGTCGAACAAGTACTCCGCATCGTGCGGCCCGGCCGCGGCCTCCGGGTGATATTGCACCGAGAATGCCCGCCCATCAACCAGTTTCACGCCCTCGACGACTCCGTCGTTGGCGCAGGTGTGGCTGACCACGGCCGCACCGAACGGTGTGTCGAACCGCTGCCCCGCCTCACCTTCGAGCGCGAACCCGTGGTTCTGGGCAGTGACCGCGACCCGCCCGGTCGCGTGATCCATCACCGGAATGTTGATGCCCCGGTGGCCGAAGGTCATCTTGTACGTCGAAAGGCCCAGCGCGCGGCCCAGGATCTGATTGCCGAAACAGATGCCGAACAATGGGATTCCAGCGCCGAGGACCTCGCGGGTGACCGCGACGATGTGGTCGGCGGTGGCCGGGTCCCCGGGGCCGTTGGACAGAAACACCCCGTCGGGTTTGAGTTCGGCGATCTGCTCGAACGACGCCGACGAGGGCAGCACGCGGGTGCGCACCCCGCGACGGGCGAAGTTGCGTGGGGTGTTGGTCTTGATGCCCAGGTCGATCGCCGCCACGGTAAATCGTTGCGGGCCTTCGGCTTCCACGATGTACGCGTCTGGTGTGCTGACCTGGCCGGCCAGGTCGGCACCGAGCATCGGCTGCTGGCCGCGGACCCGTTCGGTCAGCTCTTCGGGCGATGCGAGCGATTCACCCGAGAACACGCCCGCCTTCATCGAGCCGCGGCTGCGCAGATGACGCACCACCGCTCGGGTGTCGATGCCGGCGATGCCGACGATGTGCTGACGGATCAGCTCGTCCTCCAGCGTGCCGGTGGCACGCCAGTTGGACACCCGCGGCGACGGATCCCGTACCGCGTAGCCGGCCACCCAGATCTTGTCGCCGCGACTTTCACCGTCCTCACCGTTCCATCCGGTGTTGCCGATCTGTGGGGCGGTCGCCACCACGATCTGCCGGTGATAGCTGGGGTCGGTCAAAGTCTCTTGGTACCCGGACATGCCGGTGGAAAACACCGCCTCGCCCAGTGTTTGGCCGATCGCGCCGAAGGCCGTCCCGGTGAATGTCCGGCCATCGTCGAGAACCAGCATCGCCTTCACAGCGCAACTCCTTCCGGCCAGCTCTGCAGCCATTCCTTGTATTCGTCGCGGTTGTTGGCGCGAAACCCGGTATCGATCTTGACCCCTGACGGCAGCCGCCACCGAATCGCCAGGATTCCGTCGCGGGCCGCGACCTTTCCGGCGATGACGTGCTCGGTGCGGATACCGGAGATCGACTCGATCGGAATCCAGATCGGCTGCGCGCGGATCCGCTGCACCAGGATGCCTTCGGGGTGGCGAGTCAGCACCGCCTTGCTGCGGTAGCCCAGGTCGCCGACGGTGATCCGCTGACTCCAGGCGGGAGCCATCGTGCAGCCGACATAGACGCCGGCCGTGGTGATCGCCGCCGGGCCGGCTTGACTCGGGACCTCGGGCAGGGCGCCGATCAACTCCGCCTGGCGCTGTGCGCGTTTGCGCCAGCCACGCATCATCAACTGGATGATGAACGCGATCACCAGCGCCAGCAGCGCGGCCATGATCAGCGATGCGACCAGCGTCCCCGAATTCATCAGCGCCGCTCCTCCAACGGGGCGCCCCGCTCGGGGCACACGGTCGGGTCGTCGGCGCGATTCATGCCGGGCACTTTCCGTCGCGTGCGGTGATCTTGCCGCGCAGCAGGGTTGCGGTCACCGCGGCCGGCAGCGTCATCGTCTCGTAGGGGGTGTTGGCCGACCGGCTGGCGAACTCTGCCCCAACGACGGTCCAGGTGGCGTCGGGGTCCACAACCGTCAGGTTGGCGGGCTCCCCGATCTCCAGCGGCCGGCCCTGATCGGGCAGCCCTACAATGCGGGCCGGGTTCTCGCTCATCACCCGCGCGACATCACGCCAGGTCATCAGCCCGGGAATCACCATGGCCTGCACCACTGCCGACAACGCGGTCTGCAGACCGAGCATCCCCGGCAGCGCAGCGGCGAACTCGACGCACTTCTCGTGTTCAGCATGTGGTGCGTGATCGGTGGCCACGCAATCGATGACCCCGTCGACCAGCGCTTGCCGCAGCGCGACTGCGTCGGTGGCCTCGCGCAGCGGTGGGTTGACCCGATTCACGCCGTCATAGCTGGCCAGTCGGCTGTCGTCGAGCAACAGGTGATGCGGGGTCACCTCCGCGGTGATCGAAATACCTTGCCCTTTAGCCCATTTGATGAGCTCGACGGTGCCCGCGGTGGAGGCGTGGCAGATGTGCACCCGCGCTCCGGCGTCGCGGGCCAGCAGCGCGTCACGGGCCACGATCGACTCTTCGGCGGCCCTGGGCCAGCCGGACAGGCCCAGCCTGGCGGCGGTGGGTCCTTCGTGTGCGACCGCGCCGACGGTCAGCCGTGGCTCCTCTGCGTGCTGGGCGATCAGTACACCCAGACCGGTCGCGTATTCCAGTGCGCGGCGCATGATCAGCGGATCGTCGACGCATTTGCCGTCGTCGGAGAACATCCGGACCTGGGCGGCACCGGCGGCCATCATGCCCATCTCGGTGAGCTCTTTTCCGGCCAGACCCACGGTGACCGCGCCGACCGGGTGCACATCGACCAGACCGACCTGCTGCCCGCGATGCCAGACATGGTCGGTGACCACCGGGCTGTCGGCAACCGGGTTGGTGTTGGCCATCGCGAACACCGCCGTGAAACCGCCGAGGGCTGCTGCGGCTGAGCCGGTTTCGATGTTCTCGGCGTATTCGCGACCGGGCTCACGCAGATGCGTGTGCAGATCGACGAATCCGGGAAGCAGCACCTGCCCGGTGGCATCGATGACATCGGCGTCCTCGGGGATAGCGAGGCCCGCACCGATGTCGGCGATCTGGCCGTCAGCGACCAAAACGTCGACCGGTTCCCCTTCGCCGTAAAGCCGCACCCCACGCAGCAGCACGCTCATGCCACAACCACTTTCCCGCCGAGCCCTTCGGCGGGCGACTCGGTGCCCACCAGCAGGTGGAACAGCACCGCCATCCGGACGTGAACTCCATTGGAAACCTGTTGCAGCACAGCCGATTGCGTCGAGTCGGCTACCGACGACGATATCTCCATGCCGCGCAGCATCGGCCCGGGATGCAGCACGATCGCATGACCGGGAAGCAACGCCTGGCGTCGGTCGGACAATCCGTAGCGCACCGAATACTCACGCGCGGAGGGGAAGAAGCCGCCGTTCATCCGCTCGGCCTGCACGCGCAGCATGAGTACGGCGTCGGCGGCCGGCAACTCGGCGTCGAGGTCGTGCGACACCGTCACCGGCCACTCGGTAACCCCGACCGGCAGCAGCGTCGGCGGCGCCACCAGCACCACCTCCGCACCGAGGGTGGCCAGCAGCATCACGTTGGAGCGGGCGACCCGGCTGTGCAGGATGTCGCCGACGATGACGACCCGGCGACCCTCGATGCCGCCGAGGCGCTGCCGGATGGTCAGCGCGTCCAGCAGCGCCTGGGTCGGGTGCTCGTGGGTGCCGTCGCCGGCGTTGATCACCGCCGGTCCGCCTTCGGCGCTGGCCGTCCAGTCCGCGAGCCGTTGCGCTGCACCGGAAGCCGGGTGCCGGATGATCAGCGCGTCGGCACCGGCTGCGCGCAGGGTCAGCGCAGTGTCGCGCAGCGATTCGCCTTTGCCCACCGACGATCCGGCGGCGCTCACGTTGATCACGTCGGCGCTCATCCACTTGCCGGCTACTTCGAACGACACCCGGGTACGAGTGGAGTTCTCGTAGAACATGGTGATGATCGTCCGGCCGCGAAGCGTCGGCAGCTTGCGGACCTCGCGACCGACCAGCGCCTGCGCGAAGCGGTCGGCGTCGTCGAGGATCGCGGTCGCCTCGTCGCGGGACAGGTCGCCGGCGGCCAGCAGGTGCCTGGTCATGACGCGTCCTCCCGGGAGATGACCACGGCGTCGCGACCGTCCTGCTCGGCCAGTTGCACGCGGACGTTTTCGCTCCGCGACGTCGGCACGTTCTTACCGACGTAGTCGGCACGCAGCGGCAGCTCGCGGTGACCGCGGTCAACCAGCACCGCCAACTGCACCGTCCGCGGCCGTCCGACATCACGCAGTGCGTCTAAAGCGGACCGCACCGAGCGTCCGGAATACAGCACGTCGTCCACCAGGATCACCAGCGCGTCATCGATGCCGCCGGCCGGGATCGAGGTGTTCTCCAGCGGCCGCGGCGGCTTGGTCATCAGATCGTCGCGGTAGAGCGTGATATCGAGTCCGCCGTGCGGGACCTCGGCACCGGAGAACTCGGCGATGTTGGCGGCGAGCCGGTTGGCCAAAGTCACGCCGCGGGTGGGGATTCCCAGTAAGACCACCCGAGGTGCGTCGGCACCGTCCAGAGCGGTCTTTTCGATGATCTGATGCGCAATGCGCGAAATAGTGCGACCCACGTCGGCCGCCGACATCAATTCGCGGCCGGTGGCGGCGTCACCCGCGGCACACATGCGAAACCCTGACCTCCTTCTCCGCCTCTCTGGACGGATCGTTAAAGGATGTCGACTGCCGGGCAGCCTAGCATTACCCGGCTTCCCTGAGCACGCCCACTCGCGTGGCGTGCTCAGGAAACGAGCTGAGAAACACTAACGCCCGCGCAAACGTAAATCGCCGCGACGCCGAACAGTTCCGGCAGCACCCCCGCCACGGCACTCACCCAGAAGCGGTCAGTAATCTCATCGGAGTTCCAGCGGGGCGCCAACTGCCGCAGCATGACGTGAGCCACGTTTCTGGGAAAGGGACTCCAGGATCCGATGAATGACGTTGCCAGCGAGCGGGCCCGGCCTCTGATCGGATTCATCACCGGTGGCAACACGCCGCCGATCGCGCCGGCTCCGACCAACCGGGGCTGGATGTCGGCGACGCGTGGGGGCTGGGCGAATCGGTGTCTACCGCTGCTCATCGCCAACCAGAGTGGCTGGGAATTGCGCACTCCGAACGCATTCAGCGCAACATGGATGGGTGGAGACGCCCCCGGAGCGCTGGTGATCACGCCTGACCGCCGCGACCCTGGTCAGTTTCTGCCGGCGAGCAACTTCGGCTACGGCATTCTGACCTGGCATCTGCCGATCCTGTTTCGCACTCCGCCCGGCTACGACCTGCTGGTCCGCGGGCCGGCGAACCATCCCAAGGACGCCATCTCGCCGTTGGAGGGGATTGTCGAAACCGATTGGGCGAGCTCCGTTTTCAGCATGAATTGGAAGCTCACCCGCCCACACATGCCGGTCCGGTTCGAGGTCGATGAGCCGATCTGCATGATCGTCCCGCAGCGCCGCACCGAACTGGAAGAGTTCGCCCCCGAACTCAGGCCCATCGAGTCCGACGACGATCTGCGCCGCAAATACGAGTACTTTCTCCGCTCTCGTCAGGAGATGGGGCAAGCCCAGGCCGCGACGGACGCAGCCGCGGGAGAGCGAGTGCCGTGGCAAGGCGACTACACCCGGGGCAACCATGCCGACGGCGACGCCGGGCCGGATGATCACCGGACCCGCCGGGACCTACGTCCGTTTGTTACTCCACAGCCAGACCAAACCCGCTAGGTGTCCGCGCAGCCGGTCGAGGTCGACAACAGGCTCCGGCGGTGGACCAGCGGTCGCCGCGGCGGATTCGCGGTATTCGTCATCTATCTACTTGCGGCCGTGGGCGTCACCCTCGGCGCCTGGCGCGGCCCGACGTCCGGCTGGGCCGGCAGCTGCTGCGACCAGGAACAGGCGATCTGGTATCTCGGCTGGACCCCGCACGCGCTGGCCCGTGGACTCGATCCGTTCTTCACGACCCAGATCGATGCGCCAGCCGGGGTGAACGTGATGTGGAGCCCCTCGATGCCCCTGCTCGGGATTCTCGGTTGGCTCCCGGCAAAGATCGGCGGCCCGATCTTCGGGTTCAACGTCCTTGTGGTCATGGGTATTGCGCTCAGCGGGCTCGCGGCGTGGCTGGCGATCCGCCGCTGGAGCGGTGACGGATTCGGTGCGATCATCGGCGGCGCGGTCTACGCCTTCTCCCCCTACGTCGTCTCGCACGCGGCGCTGCATCTGAACCTGGCCACAGCCTGGGTTCCGCCACTGCTTCTATTCGCGATCGATGAGATTCTCGTGATGCGCCGCCATCCGCCGTGGCAAGCGGGGGTTGCGCTGGGAATCCTCGGCGCCGCCCAACTGCTGATCAGCGAGGAGGTGCTCGCCACCAGCGTCGTGGCGGCGGGAGTTCTGATCGCCGTCATGGCGATCGCGTGCCGTGGCGGGCAAGCCCGCCACATCGCCGTCACCCGGCTGGTCCCGGCGGGTGCGGCGGCCACCCTGACATTCCTGCTGCTCGCGGGCTGGCCGTTGGCCGCGCAGTTCTTCGGGCCGCAACGGATCAGCCGGCCGGTGCAAGATGCCACGACCTTCTCGACGGACCTGCTGAACCTGGTCCTGCCGACGCGCTATCAGCTGATCGCGCCCGTCGCGGCGACTCGGATGTCCGATCAGTTCAGCGGCTTCTATCACGAGGCGACGGGATACCTCGGCCTGCCGCTGCTCGTCCTCCTTGTCGTCGCGACCGTCCGCCTTCGAGATGATCTGCGGGTCCGCGTGGCCGGCATCACCGGGGTGTTGATCCTCGTGCTGTCGCTGGGGCCGTGGCTCCACTTCGGCAAAGCGCCGCTGCACATCCCGCTTCCGT